>NZ_FNGW01000026.1 GCF_900103615.1 Romboutsia lituseburensis DSM 797
GTCAACTTTTTTCTTAAGTTGTTTTTTCTTGTTTGCCCTTTTCTTAAGGACAAGTATAACTATACCATCTTAAAATAATATCGTCAATACTTTTTTTAATTTTTTTTAAAATTATAATTATATTTTTAATTTTCATTCTCTAAACCACCTTAAACGCTTAGTATAGACATCTTTAAAATTAAATTATAATCCGTATATATCGTTATATTTACCAATATACTTCATCTTTTCATAGCTTTTTTTCATATCTCTTATCCTTCAACTTAAATTCCAATCTACTATTACTAAATTTTCTAAATATATAGTTAATTAGGAATTCGTTTTTTTTATGTTAAGATATATTTAAAGATAGCACATATACTTTGTTAAATTCTCTATAAAAGTATATATAATTACTAAAGTTTCAATATATTCTATTTTATACACTGCAATAAATAAACTTTATACTAGGAGGAATTATAGATATGAATATATCATCTAGAATACAAGCTGTTCCAGCTTCTACTATAATGGAACTATTAACTTATGCTACAGAAGCTAAAAAAGGTGGAAAAAAAGTTTACCATCTAAATATTGGACAACCTGATATAAAAACCCCAGATGAATTTTTCAATGCAGTAAAAGATTACAAGGATGATGTTTTAGAATATGCTTTATCAGAAGGAATGCCTGAACTTATAGAAGCTATACAAAAATACTATAAAGGATATAACATCAATTTTAATAATGATGACATATTAATATTAAATGGTGGTAGTGAAGCTCTATTATTTTCTATGATAGCTACATGCAATGAGGGAGACAATATATTAATACCTGAGCCATTTTATTCAAATTACAATAGCTTTGCTAAAGCAGTGGGTGTCGAGATAAAACCTATTACTACGGTGGCAGAAAATGGATTCCACTTCCCTTCAAAGGAAGAAATCGTATCCAAAATAGATTCTAAAACTCGTGCTATATTATTTTCAAACCCAGGAAATCCAACTGGAGTTGTTTATACTAAGGAAGAAATTCAAATGATATCTGATATAGCTAAGGAAAACGATTTATGGATAATAGCTGATGAAGTTTATAGAGAATTTGTTTATGAAGGTGATTATACTAGTTTAGGTAATATAGATGAAGTAGCTGATAGAGTTGTGATAATAGACAGTGTATCTAAAAGATATAGTGCATGCGGAGCTAGAATTGGTTCTATAGCTTCTAAGAATAAAGTATTTATGAATCAAATACTAAAACTATGCCAAGCAAGATTATCAGTTCCTACTTTAGAGCAGATTGGTGCTATTGAGCTTTATAAAACACCAAGTACTTATCTTGCAAAGGTAAACAAAGAATATAGAGAAAGAAGAGATGTATTGTATAATGAACTTATAAAAGTTCCTGGTGTCGTATGTAAAAAGCCTGCTGGAGCTTTTTATATAGTTGCAAAGTTACCAGTTAAGAGTTCTGATCATTTTGTAAAATGGTTATTAAGCAATTTTGACATAGATGGACAAACAGTTATGCCTTGCCCTGCTGAAGGTTTCTATGCTACTAAAGGGCTTGGCGTTGATGAAATAAGACTTGCCTATGTATTAAATAAAGATGATTTGGCTAATGCTGCTAAAATATTAAAAATAGGTTTGGAAACTTATTTAAAATTAAATAAATAAAACAAGAAGTGTGCTTATGCACACTTCTTTTTATGTATAGACTTATATAAAAAAACATTAAGATATAAGATCATAATAGTTATTTTATAATTTAATAAAATAACTATTATGAATTTAAACATAAAAAAAGATTACGTGGCTACGTCTTACTCTCCCAGGGGGTCGCCCCCCAAGTACCATCAGCGCTAAAGAGCTTAACTTCTGTGTTCGGAAT
>NZ_FNGW01000028.1 GCF_900103615.1 Romboutsia lituseburensis DSM 797
TTTTTCTTGTTTGCCCTTTTCTTAAGGACAAGTAATACTATATCATCTTTATAATATATCGTCAATACTTTTTTATATATTTTTTTATTTATTTTAAAAAAATTATTGTATATAGCTAAAATACTCACTTTAATCAACAATATTATATTATGTAAAATTGATTATTTTATTCATTTTTTCATTAATTTAATCAATTTTACATAATTTTTAAATATAATCAATTTATATTATTTATTCCTAGTCTACTTGAGAAAGTAATCTCTTAGTTAAATCTGATACCTTAAGCTCACCTAGTTCACTATGAGCCATTGCTATAATAACCCTTATTCTATCTTCTGAGTTATCCCATTTATATGCTCTAGCATTCATTATTACCTCTTCTGGCATTAATTCTTCTAATTCCATTGCTAATTCATCAGATAAAGTCATATATTCATCAAATAAATCTTCACTTTCTAATTCTTCTATTTCATACTCTTCTTTTATTATTTGATTTAATTCATCTATACTTATACTTATTTGATATGCTAGAGCATCTTCTCTCTTCGTTCCTTTAGTCATATCTTTATCTACTTTAAAATTACTATTAGACTCTATCATATCTTTTATTTCACTACTGTCTATTATTTCATTCCCGAAAACTATATACATACTATTCTCTCCTTAATCTATTTAGCCAATGCCTCTATTAATGACTCTTGTAAAGTTTTCTTTATACCTTTATCTTTAGCCACCTTTATTAAATATCTATATCTGGATTTTTTCGCTTCTAGTTCATAGATAGCTACATCTACCAACTCTGGATCACTTACAATTTGAAAAAAGTGTTCTGCAGTTTCTACATCCAGTTTAGCTCTATTTATTTCCTTTATGAGTTTTTGTTTATCTTTCTCTTTATTTATTATTTTGCTTATTTTAGACATAGTCATCCTCCCTAATAATTTTCATATTTATTAAGAACTTTGACATTTTCTAAAATCAATATACCACTTTATGTAAATTTAATAAATACTTTATTAAATAAATTCAATTATGAAAATATAAACTTATCAAATATTAAATATAAAAAACCTCTAGTGAATATCACTAGAGGTTACTGGTGGGATTAACAGGGCTCGAACCTGTGACCCCCTGCTTGTAAGGCAGGTGCTCTCCCAGCTGAGCTATAATCCCGCATTTAGCATTTATTTGTATGGTGCGCCCAAAGGGACTCGAACCCCTAACCTTCTGATTCGTAGTCAGACACTCTATCCAGTTGAGCTATGGGCGCACATTTTATGGAGGCGACACCCAGATTCGAACTGGGGATCAAGGAGTTGCAGTCCACTGCCTTACCACTTGGCTATGTCGCCTTATTTTAAATTATAATAAAATGGTGATCCATCCGCGACTCGAACGCGGGACACCCTGATTAAAAGTCAGGTGCTCTACCGACTGAGCTAATGGATCACTTTATGGGGTGGATAATGAGAGTCGAACTC
>NZ_FNGW01000025.1 GCF_900103615.1 Romboutsia lituseburensis DSM 797
AAAAAATAGTTAAAATGCATAAAAATGAAGGCTATGATGATTTTGATTTTTCTATAGAGTTTTTAGACTTAAAAAGAATCTACACAGAAAATATTTCAGTTAATACAAAATCTATTAAGTCAAACTCTGACAGTATTGTTCAAGTTGGAGAAAATGAAAACATTAGAAAAATGTTTAATTCTATAAATCAAACTGTAGGAAGATATCTTGATCAAGGAGAAAAGCTTAGTATTTTAGAAATGATGAACAAGTACAATATGAGTAGTGACATGATAATGTGCGCTTATGAACATGTTAAAGCTAAAACTGGTTCTTCTAAGCCTGTAAAATATATAGAAGGTATCATTAGAAATTGGTATGATGCTAATTTATATACTCCTGAAGAAGTTAAAGATAGTTTTGCTGTTAGAAGTGAACGTTACATGTTATATAAAACTATATTCAATGAATTAGGTTTTTCTAGACAACCTTCTAGAGCTGAAAAACAATTAATAGATGAGTGGTTTGATAAATTTAATATGGATATTGAGCTTATACTAGAGGCTTGTTCGAAGTCTAAAAATGTTTCAAATCCATCAGTTTCTTATATAAATGGTATTATAAAAAGCTGGAACACTAAGAATATAAGAAACTTAGATGATTTAAAAATTTCTGAGGAATCTCAAAAACCTAAAGAAACATCTCCTAAACATGTATCTACTTCTAGTACAAATGGAGATACTTATAAAAAAACTAAGTTCCATAATTTTAATGAGACCTTTACACAATATACATCTGAGGAATTAGATGAAATAATAGAAAAAAGTCAGAAAGAGAAGTTTAGGTAGGTGAATTAAATGAATGATGGCAAGATTAGAGATATACTTCTAAAATATGAACAAAGAAGAGATCAAGATGAACTTGAATTAGAAAACAGAAAAAAAGAAGTATACGCAAGAATACCTGAGATACAAAATATCGAAGATGAAATATCTAAAATTGGATTAAAACTTGCTAAAGCGGTATTACTAGATCCTAATTCTAGAGAAAAAATAGTTAATGAATCCAGAGAAAAGATAAATGAACTTAAATCTAAAAAAGATGAGCTACTTATTAAATATGGTGTTCCTTCAGATTATCTAGAAATTAAATATTCTTGTGATAACTGTAAAGATACTGGTTTTTTAACAAATGGCCAAAAATGTAAATGCTTCAAACAAGAAATTATTAATGAAGCATATAGGATGTCTAATCTAGATAGGGTTTTAAATAACGAAAATTTCGCTAATTTTAATTTTGATATATTTTCACCTATTAGACCTGAAGGTGCTAAAATGTCCCCTAGAGAAAATATGTTAGATATATTCTCTATTTGTGAGAAATTTGTACTTGATTTTGATAAAGATAACGAAGAAAATTTATTATTCTATGGTTCTACAGGTTTAGGAAAAACTTATATGTGCAACTGTATAGCTAAAGATTTATTAGATAGAGGTTATGTTGTTATTTATCAAACTTCTTTTAGAATACTAGAAATTATAGAGGATTATAAATTTAGAAAAGATCCTAATAATAAATTAGCTGATCAAAATTATAAAAATTTATTTGACTGTGATTTGCTTATTATAGATGACTTAGGAACTGAACTTAATAATTCATTTACAAGTGGTGAAATATTTAATATTGTTAATACTCGCTTAGTTGCTGGCAAAAAAATAATAATATCAACGAATCTAACACCTGCCCAACTTGGAAAAGTTTATACACAAAGAACTTTATCTAGGATTTTGGACAAATTTAGAATAACTAAATTCGTTGGTAATGATTTAAGATGGGAAAGATATAAGTAGAAGAAATAACTCTTTATTTTCTTCTACTTATTTTTTTAACACTTCTATATATTGTTAACAACTATCATATAATTTGAGAGTATGAACTAATCAAATTTTTATACACAGGTTAAGTTTTTAAAAATTCGGATTTTACCTGTGGATAACATGTTTTTAAATCTATACAATAGTTATCCCCATTAATTTACTTAATTCTAAAGCCTGAGCTACTGTAAATTTTCCTCCATAAAGGTCTTTTAGCCCAACTTCTATTCCTTCTATACTGCATGTTGAAAAATCAACTCCATCCAAAGAAATCCCACTAAACACAGAGCTATTAAAGTTTGTAGACTCCACTATTAAAGTTTCATTTTCTATATCTTGAAATACAGACCCTTGAAAATCAGATTCTATAAAACTAACACCTTTTATCTTTGAAAATGAAAAATTAGAATAAAGTCCTTTAGTTTCTTTAAATACTACGCTTTTTAAAACAGAGTCATCAAATCTTGCACCTGTTAATTTGCAATTTATAAATTCAACTCTATATATTCCACTATCTCCAAAATTAATATTAGATAAATTACAATTGTCAAATATTACATCAACCATGTCTATTTTTCTAAAATCACAATCATCAAAATTTACATTTCTAAATATGCATGTATTAAATCTAACTCTAATATCTGAAATTGATTGTATTGTTGCATTTTCTATAATTTTATCTTCTATTTTTTCTTCTTCCCAAATTTCATCTATTATATCATTTGTTATTTCTAATTCCTTTGGGATTTTAGGGCTTTGAATTTTTATTTTTTTAGCCATATTTTCATCATCCGTTCTTAATTAATTTTTTTACTTTTTAAATATAACATAATTTGAAAATAAAAAAAACTCTTAGATAAACTAAGAGTTTTGATTGGAGCTAGTGATAGGAATCGAACCTACAACCTGCTGATTACAAGTCAGCTGCTCTACCGTTGAGCCACACTAGCA
>NZ_FNGW01000024.1 GCF_900103615.1 Romboutsia lituseburensis DSM 797
GTTCAGAACGTCGTGAGACAGTTCGGTCCCTATCCGTCGCAGGCGTAGGAAATTTGAGGAGACCTGTCCTTAGTACGAGAGGACCGGGATGGACGTACCTCTGGTGTACCAGTTGTTCTGCCAAGGGCATGGCTGGGTAGCTATGTACGGAATGGATAAGCGCTGAAAGCATCTAAGCGCGAAGCCAACTTCAAGATAAGATTTCCCACCGTAAGGGTAAGACCCCAGGAAGACTACCTGGTTGATAGGTCGAAGGTGTAAGTGCAGTAATGTATTTAGCTTATCGATACTAATAGGTCGAGGACTTGACCAATAAATGTTTGAGCAACGGATATGACTGAAGCGAGAGCGAAGGAATATCGTTGGCGACATGAATGAAATGAATTTTCATCTCTAAATGGTATACAGTTTTCAGAGTATTAACTCTAAAAACATGCGGGTGTAGCTCAATGGTAGAGTTCCGGCCTTCCAAGCCGGCTGTGAGGGTTCGATCCCCTTCACCCGCTCCAAATAAAGATTATGTGGTTATTATAGCAAAGAGGATACACCTGTTCCCATTCCGAACACAGAAGTTAAGCTCTTTAGCGCTGATGGTACTTGGGGGGCGACCCCCTGGGAGAGTAAGACGTAGCCACGTAATCTTTTTTTACTTTAATTAAAGTCTAGAATTTTATATTCTAGACTTTTTTTGTTGTATATGGAAAATATATCGAGATAAGTATAAAATATAATAAAGAATAAAATTAATAGGGGATATAGAGATGAATATATTAATAGTTGAGGATGATAACGATATAAATAAATTACTTAATGAAATAATGAATAGCGATGGATATACAACTAAATCTGCATATTCAGGTACAGAAGCTCTTATTTATTTAGAAATGCAAAATTTCGATGTAGTACTATTAGACCTAATGATTCCTGGTTTAAGCGGAGAGGAATTGCTTTTAAAGATAAGACAAAATAAAAATATGCCAGTTATAATAATATCTGCAAAAGATGACAAGCATACAAAAATTGATATGCTTAAAAATGGTGCAGATGATTTTATATCTAAGCCTTTTGATGTAGATGAAGTACTTGCAAGAGTAGAAAGTAATCTTAGAAGGTATAGTAGTGAAAAAAATATATACTGTAAAACTAATGAAATAATTTTTAGAGAGATAAATTTAAACATAGATACAAGAGAAATAACGATAAACGGAAAAGATATATGCCTTACATCTAGAGAGTTTGATATATTACAGTTACTTATACATAATCCTAAAAAGGTATTTACAAAGTCTAATATATTTGAGAGTGTATGGGAGGAAGATTATATGGGTGATGATAATACTATAAATGTACATATAAGTAATTTGAGAAATAAAATATCTAAGTATGCTGAAAATGAGTATATACAAACTATATGGGGAATTGGATATAAACTAGAGGTATAAAACTTAAGACTTTCTTAATGATTTCTTTAATGTTTATTATTAATTGCTATATATAATAAAAGTAAATCAATAAGAAGGGAGATAATTATGGAAGAATACATATTAAGGACTATAAATTTAAGCAAAAAATATAAGGATAAACTAATTGTAGATAATGTTAATATGAATATAAGGAGGGGGGATATTTACGGGTTTATAGGTGAAAATGGAGCGGGTAAGACGAGTGTAATTAGACTTATAACTGGATTAGTAAAAATTACTTCAGGAAATATAATATTATTTAATAGTGATATAGAAGAAAATATTAAAACTCAAAGAAAAAGAATTGGATCGTTGATAGAAAGTCCTGCCTTATATCCAGAAATGACGGCATATCAAAATTTAGAAGCTATAAGACTACAAAGGGGTATTTCAGGAAAACAGGAGATAGATAGAGTTCTTGATTTAGTAAATTTAAAAAATACTAAAAATAAAAAAGTTAAAAATTTTTCTTTAGGAATGAAGCAAAAACTAGCTATAGCAATAGCACTTTTAGGAGATCCTGAATTTTTAATTCTTGATGAACCTATAAATGGATTAGATCCAGTATCTATAGTAGAAATAAGAGAACTATTAAAAAAAATTAATAAAGATAAAGATACTACAATACTAATATCAAGCCATATATTAAAAGAATTAAATCAATTAGCTACTACTTATGGCGTGATAAGTAATGGCAAATTAATAGATGAATTTAGTTCTCAAGATTTAGAACAAAGATGTAAATTAAGTTTAGATATAAAGGTAGATGATATAAACCGAGCTGTAATTATTATAGAAGAGCAGTTAAATACAAATAACTTTAAGGTTATAAAGGATAATACTATAAAATTATTTGATTATATAAATCAACCAGGAAAAGTTTCTTCTGTCCTTGTAAAAAATAACATAGAAATTCAACAAATTATGACTAATGGAGAAGATTTAGAGGATTACTATGTAAATTTAATAGGAGGATGTAAAAATGTATAATCTAGTTAAATCAGAACTATATAAGTTAAGATATGGAAAAACTTACAAAGGTTTAATAATATTTTCTTTATGGTGTGCACTTATGACAATAATAGTATCTATTAATTCAGATACGGTTCACTTAGAACTTATGTCTGGAACTTTTAATAATAGATCATATGGATTTATAATAAATACATTTACTAATCCTCAGAGCTTAAAAGGCATAGAGTTTTTTATGTCTGGATTAGGATGGACACCTATATTAGTTGTAGGGGTAATGTATTTAATCAGCTTTATTACATGTGATGAATATGGTATAGGAACATATAAAAATATATTAACTTATGGTCATGAAAGAAGTAATGTATATATTGCTAAATTACTTACTGTATATATAGGGATATCTGTACTAATATGTGCACTACCAATTATTACATTATTCATAGGTACTATGATGTATGGATTTGGAGTATCATTAAAAATAAACATTATTATTCAAATGGTTAAAACGTTAGGTTTAATTATAGTTATATTTATGGGCATAGTGAGTTTATTTATGTTATTAGCTACTATAATAAAAAATAAAGCACTTATAGTAACTATAGGAATAGTTTTTTTAATATCTCCAATGTTTTTGACTAATATGATTCCATTTGAAATATTAGAATATCATCCAATATTTATGTTGATGGATATTTGTTCACAATCAGCAGATTTAGATACTATTTACAAGATAATAATAAGTTCTGTATCAATGATAGGAGTATTTACTATACTAGGTATTTATATATTTAAGAACCAAGATATAAAATAAAAGAAAGAGGTGAGTAAAATGGGTGTAATAATAATTTTAAGTATATCGGTTATCATTTTACTTACCTATTTATATTTTATAAAAAAAGAAATAAAGAATATATATAAGCAGCTAAATGAATATAATAGAGGATATACGAGGAAAAAAATAGATATAAGTTTATTTGATAGGGATATAGAAAATTTGGTGAGGGTTATAAATGATCATATAAATATAAGTATAAATGCTGTTATCAAACAAAAAAATACGGAGGATGAGCTAAAAAGGGCTATTGCTAATATATCTCATGATATAAGGACGCCACTAACATCTATATTAGGATATATACAAATGTCAAAAAGAGAAGGTACATCACATGAAAAACAATTAGAGTGTATAAATATAGCTGAAAGCAAAGCTAATACCTTAAAAAAAATATTAGAAAAATTATTCATATTTTCTATTGTAGAATCGCCAGAATATATTATTGAGCTGGAATATATAAATTTAAATGATATTTTATATGAATTAATAGCTTCATTTTATGATGAATTTAAAAGTAATGGAATGGATTTAAATATAGATATAAAAGAGGAAAATTTAATTGTATTGGGAAACAAAACGGATATTGTTAGAATAATTGAAAATCTAATGACAAATTTAGTTAAGTACTCTAAAGGAAATGAACAAATTGAGTTGAAAAAAGTAGACGGGAAAGGTATGTTGATTATATCAAATAAAGTCGAAAATTTAAGGAAAGAAGATGTAAAATTATTATTCAACAGATTTTATAAACAAGATATTTCTAGAAATAGTAGTAAAAGCAGTGGACTTGGTTTATCAATAACAAAGACATTGATAGAAAAAATGAAAGGGGATATTGATGCTTATCTTATAGATGATCAAATATATATAATATGTAGTTGGAAAATAGCAGATTTAAAATAAAAAAATTGATTTATTAATGGTGCCAAAAACGTTATATGTTATTTAAAATACTCAAATTATAATTTGAGTATTTTTTTATTATAAAATAATGAGCAATATAGAATTTATACTAACTAATTAATGGAAAATAGAAAACAAAATGTTAAAATGTGTATAACTATTATAAAGCATTAAAATAAGCAACATCTAGCTTGTGGATTATACAATTAATAAGAAAAAATATTATATAGTTCAAAAAAAAAGTAAAAAAAGTATTGACGATATAAATTTATGGTGGTATAGTTATACTTGTCCTTAAGAAAAGGGCAAACACGAAAGACAAAACAACTTAAAAAAAGAGTTGACAAAGAAAAAATACTTTGTTAAACTAAGGAAGTTGAAAAAATGAACTTTGAAAATTAAACAGTAGGTTAATTTATAGAAACAAACATAATTCTTTATAGAATTAAACACAAACAACCAAGCCAGATATTCAGATAATGATTAGCTGAGCAATGGACAACTTTTATTTGAGAGTTTGATCCTGGCTCAGGATGAACGCTGGCGGCGTGCCTAACACATGCAAGTCGAGCGATCTTCTTCGGAAGAGAGCGGCGGACGGGTGAGTAACGCGTGGGTAACCTGCCCTGTACACACGGATAACATACCGAAAGGTATGCTAATACGGGATAACA
>NZ_FNGW01000023.1 GCF_900103615.1 Romboutsia lituseburensis DSM 797
ACACAGAAGTTAAGCTCTTTAGCGCTGATGGTACTTGGGGGGCGACCCCCTGGGAGAGTAAGACGTAGCCACGTAATCTTTTTTTATATTTAAAAAAATTGTATCTAAAAGACTTTATGTAATAATTACATAGAGTCTTTTTATTTTATAACAAATTAATTTATTTCATTTATGAAATTTTCTATTCTAGATAAGCCTTCTAAAAAGATACTTTCATTGCAAGCGAATGAGATTCTTATATATTCATCCATTCCGAATGCTATACCAGGTACAACAGCTACATGATAATCGTCTAAAAGTTTATTGCAAAATGCTATAGAAAGGCTTGTGTCATATTTTATATTTCTTTTTAAATTACCTATATAGATAAAAGTATAAAATGCTCCATCAGGATAAATATAATCAATATTATTAATTGAATTTAATTTTTTACATATTAAATCACGTCTACTTTTATAAATACTTACCATGTTATCTATATCATCAGAACAACTTTTTAAAGCTTCATAAGCTATGTATTGAGATGTTAAACTAGGATGAGAGACTAAATGACCTTGAATAGTTGTTATTGCCTTAGCAATAGTTTTATTTGATGCAGTGTATCCTATACGCAATCCTGTCATTGCACATGATTTAGAAAGTCCATTTATAGTAATTGTAATAAATTTTGCATTTTCATTTAATGAAGCAACAGATACAAAATTTTCATTATAACAAATTTTTTCATAGATTTCATCTGCTAATATATATATATTATTATTATAACAAATTTCTACAATTTCACTTAGTTCTTTCTTAGTATATACACTACCTGTAGGATTAGATGGATTATTTATGATAATTAATTTTGTTTTACTTGTCATATTTTTTAATATATCATCAGAAGTTATTTTAAAGTTGTTAACTTTTTTAGTTTCAATAAAGATAGGTCTGCAATTTAATAGCTTTGTAATTTGTGGATAGCTAACCCAATAAGGGGTTGGTATTAAAATTTCATCTTCAGGATTGGTTAAAGCTAAAATAGTATTAGTAATACTATGTTTAGCACCGCTTGATACCACTATTTCATCTATGGAGTAATCTAAATCATTTTCAAGTTTTAGTTTTTTACATATTTCTTCTCTTAGATGCTTAAGTCCAGGAACTAAGTCATATTTAGTTAAATTTTCATTTAAGGAATTTATACCGCTTAACTTAGCTTTTCTGGGTACATTAAAATCAGGTTCTCCAATACTTAAATCTATTATATTAATACCTAAAGATTTTAGATCGTTAATTTTGGAACTTATCGATATTGTATATGATGGTGTTATATCTGATAATCTATTTGATAACATAGAAAATCCTCCTTTTTTTCATAAAAATAAATATGATACAATATAATTGTATTAATTATGGAACTTAAAATATATACAATTTATTAAATTATATATGAAATTTTTAACTAAAAATATTCACTTAATGTATATAAAGGAGATTAAGTATTTAAGTCGAATTACTATTATATATGTTATAAAATAATTTTACATTACTAATCAAAATTTGGATAATTTAATAAAAGAGACAATAAATTTTTTTATCCATACCAAATTCTTAGATGCGAATCTTAATTCTCAATACTTAAACAGCAAAATATTAAAATTAATAAAAAATATCAAAAATATTTTTTGTTTTAAAACTATTACAAATACTTAGGTTGAAATTATCCACATAGTATTTGCAATGTTTTCAGTCGGTTTGACTATTATGTACAAATTTGGTAATCTAGTTAGGTGACATTTAGACAGTCCCTTTAACAACGTTAAAGGGGATTTTTTTAAACTTAATACACTACATGTAGTGGTTGGAAGATAAATGAAATACAATATATAGTAATAGGGGGCGTTTTCAAATGATTAATTTTGTTAAGAAAAGAGATGGAAGAATAATACCTTTTAATGAGGATAGGATAACAAGAGCGATATTTTTAGCTGCTAGTAATGTAGCAGAAAAAGAGCATACGGTGCCTGATTATAAGCTTTCAGAGGAATTGACTCAAGAGGTTATAAAGTTCTTAAATTCTAAGTTTAATGATTCAATACCAAGTGTAGAAGATGTGCAAAACTCAGTTGTTAAAATTCTTATAGAAACTGGGCATGCAAAAACTAGTGAAGAATATATAATTTATAGAACTGAAAGAAGTAGGATAAGAAATTCTAAGACTAGACTTATGAAGGCTATAGAAGAAATAACATTTGAGGATGCAAATGACGCTGATATAAAAAGAGAAAATGCCAATATAAATGGAAACACAGCAATGGGAACAATGCTTCAATATGGAAGTACTGTATCTAAAGAGTTTTGTAAAACACATTTATTAAAACCAGAGCATTCATTTGCACATGACAATGGAGATATACATATACATGATATGGATTTTTTAAATATGGGAACATTAACTTGTTGTCAAATTGATATAGCTAAGTTATTTAAAGGTGGATTCTCAACAGGACATGGTTTCTTAAGAGAACCAAATGATATTATAAGTTACGCAGCTTTAGCAGCTATAGCTATACAAAGTAATCAAAATGATCAACATGGTGGACAAAGTATTCCTTTCTTTGATTATGGATTAGCTGAAGGTGTATATAAAACTTTCAAGAAATTCTATATAAGTAATATAACTAAAGCCATAAAATTGTTTAAAGGAAAAGACGTTAAAGAAGAGATAAAATCTATAGTGGATTCATTAGAAAAATCTATGGAAGTTAAATTAGGATTAATTAAAAATAAAGAATACCTATCTAGAGAGGCTAAGGAATTAGCTGATAAATTTGAACTAGATAATGAATTTATAATAAATATACAGAATTTTGCATATGAAGAAGCATATAAAGAGACTGATAGAAGAACTTACCAGGCTATGGAGGCATTTATACATAATTTAAATACAATGCACTCAAGAGCAGGGGCTCAAGTTCCTTTTTCTAGCGTAAATTTTGGAACAGACACAACTGAAGAAGGTAGGATGGTAACTAAAAATCTTCTGTTATCATTAGAAAAAGGATTAGGTAATGGTGAAACTCCTATATTCCCAATATTAATATTTAAAGTTAAAGAAGGGATAAGTTTAAATCAAGGAGATCCAAATTATGATTTATTTAAATTAGCATGTAGGGTTTCAGCAAAAAGATTATTCCCTAATTTTAGTTTCTTAGATGCTCCATTTAATGCTAAATATTATGTTGATGGTAAGCCAGAGACTGAGGCTACATATATGGGATGTAGAACTAGAGTACTTGGAAATGTATGTGGAGAAGAAATAGTAAGTGGAAGAGGTAATTTATCTTTTACTACTATAAACTTACCTAGGTTAGGAATTAAACATGGTATATTAAAAAATGAAGATGTTGATTTAGATGGATTCTTTGAAGAGTTAGATGAAAAAATAGACTTAGTTATAGATCAACTATTAGAGAGAATGGAAGTTCAAGGTAATAAAAAAATGAAAAACTTCCCATTCTTAATGGGTCAAGGAGTATGGAAAGGATCTGAAACACTAGGTCCAGAAGATACTTTAAAAGATGTTATCAAAGAAGGAACGTTAACTGTAGGATTTATAGGGTTAGCTGAATGTCTTATAGGGCTTATAGGTAAGCATCATGGTGAAAGTGAAGAAGCTCAAGATTTAGGGATAAAGATAATATCACACATGAGAGAGAGAATGGAACAAGCAAGTGATCAATATGAACTGAATTTCTCAGTAATAGCAACACCAGCTGAAGGTCTGTCAGGTAGATTTACAAGAATGGACAAAAAAGCATATGGTGAAATAGAAGGAATAACAGATAAAGAATATTACACTAACTCATTCCATGTACCTGTATATCATAAGATAAGTGCTTTTGATAAGATAAGAATAGAAGCTCCTTACCATGAACTTACTAATGCAGGTCATATAACATATATAGAATTAGATGGTAATCCATCAGATAACTTAGAAGCTTTTGAAACTATAATAAAAGCTATGAAAGAACAAGGAATCGGATATGGAAGTGTGAATCATCCGGTAGATAGAGATCCTATATGTGGATTTTCGGGAGTTATAGAAGGTAATATATGCCCTATATGCGGAAGAGATGAAGACGAAAGTGATATAAAATTTGAAAGAATAAGAAGAATAACTGGATACTTAGTAGGAACAGTAGACAGATTTAATAATGCTAAGCAAGCTGAAGTTCGTGACAGAGTAAAACATAGATAAATGAAACAAGGGGGAATGGTTATGAAAATAAGAATATCATCTTCTACAACATTTGATAGTATTGTAGATGGGCCAGGACTAAGAATGGTAGTTTGGACACAAGGGTGTATTCATAATTGCAAAGAATGCCACAACCCTCAAACACATGATTTATGCGGTGGACATGAGGTAGATACTCAGGATATTATAGATAAAATAAAAACGTTGAAATTACAAAGAGGTATTACGCTGTCTGGAGGAGAACCATTTTTACAACCAGAAGCATTAGAAGAGATAGCTAGAGAAGCTAAACAAAATAATTTAGATGTATGGTCTTATACTGGGTTTACAATAGAACAGTTACTAGATAAAAATAATCCTTCTAGATTTAAAAATTTAAATTTATTAAAGCAGATAGATATATTAGTAGATGGTAAATTTGAGATAAGTAAAAAAGATTTTATGCTTAAATTTAGAGGATCTTCTAATCAAAGAATTATAGATGTTCAAAAAACATTGAAATTAAAAAAAGTAGTATTAGTTGAAGAATACATGCAAGATGAATTATGTGAAGCTAAATAAAATAAAAAACACCTTTGGGTTAATCTCAAAGGTGTTTTTTATTGAAATAAACTATAATTAAACCTATTTAAAGTTATAATTGAGAATTTATGTAATAATTAAGTAATTTTAGGAGTAAAGATCTTTAAATTAGGGTATATTTATAGTTAAACATATATTTTTATTAAGTTAAAAAAGAAAATATATTATAAATACAAGTGAATTAAAAGAGATATATAAGTAAAAATATCAATAATAAATGTTGATAACTATGTTAATAATGTGGATAAAAAAAAGAAAATCTAGTTAAATCAGTTATAACAGATTGTTGATAATGTGGATAATGGGGAAATAGTAAAATATAAATTAAAATTTATTTTAAAAAATGTTAAAAAAGTATTGACCAAAGTGAAATAAGTTGGTATAGTATTACTTGTCCTTAAGAAAAAGGAAAATAACTTGTAGAAAAATGTTGACAAAGCAAAAGAGCTTTGGTAAACTAAAGAAGTTGAAAAAATGAACTTTGAAAATTAAACAGTAGGTTAATTTATAGAAACAAACATAATTCTTTATAGAATTAAACACAAACAACC
>NZ_FNGW01000004.1 GCF_900103615.1 Romboutsia lituseburensis DSM 797
AGTAATGTATTTAGCTTATCGATACTAATAGGTCGAGGACTTGACCAATAATAAAATGATGAACTTTGAGCAACGGATATAGCTGAAGCGAGAGCGAAGATATATCGTTGGCGAAATGAACGAAGTGAATTTTTCTAAATGATATACAGTTTTCAGAGTACTAACTCTAAAAATAAAGATTATGTGGTTATTATAGCAAAGAGGATACACCTGTTCCCATTCCGAACACAGAAGTTAAGCTCTTTAGCGCTGATGGTACTTGGGGGGCGACCCCCTGGGAGAGTAAGACGTAGCCACGTAATCTTTTTTTATTGCAAATTTTGATAAATATAATTTCAATCACCTTTTTCCTTTGATTAAAATATAATAAAATAAAGGAATTTGGGGTGAGCACATGCAAAAAGCATTTAATGTAGGAGAAAGATTATTCTTTGACGTATTAATTATATGCCTTATTTCATTTGTATATTTTAAAACAGTGCCTATGAATAATATAACCTTTTTTATAGGTAGTATAATGTGTTTAATATATTTTGGAATAAATTTTTATATGGGATATAAAAATAATTTAAAAGCATCAGAAGCATTAATTGTTGGAATTATGGGATGTGGAGTAGGTTTATTTCTATCCTTTTTTGCAATTTATGTGCAAGTTGTGTTAAACTGTCCAAATACTGCAGTTTGGATCTTAATGCCGTATTTTATTTCAACAATACCAATTATTGATTTTTTTAATAAAGATTTAACCATTTTATATGCATTTCAAATAATGTTAATTAATATATTGTTGGTTATATCTGGATCATTTATTAAAAATATAGTGAATAGATTAATCAATAAGTCTTAATACTTATAATATGGTATAAAACTAGGTATTAAGAATGGATTGGTGATTATATGTATGAAGTACAAATGAGATATATTGATTTTGAAATCAATAAAAGTCCTTTTAGTTTTAGATGTGAAAAATTTAATATAAGAAATAACTATTATAGATTTGAAAATGTATTTATTGATAATTTTATAATAAGTTATTTAGAAGTTAATGATGAAGATATAGCTTTGATAAAAATAAATTAAGCAGCCCCAAAGGGCTGCATTTTTGTATTAAAAAATCAATATAATCATTATGATATAATCATAATAAGGGCATCAATAAATATATAACAATTAAACTTACATATAATAATTTTATATTTATAAATATATATAAATTGAAGTAGAAAGGGTAAATATGAAAAAATTATTTAATGAAACAAATAATAAGAATAAGTTCTCTAAAGTTTTAAACTTGTATCAACAGTTATTAATAGATAATAACTTTAGATCTAAAAATATAATGCTTTTAGTACCTAATAATGCAACAAAATTAAACTATGAAAGTAAAATCGATTTTAAGTTTAGTGAAGAGTTAAATATAACTACATATGCTAGTTTTATAAAAAAAGAATTAGTGAAATTTTGGCCTATAGTTTTTGATAAGTGCAATAAAATAAAGAAAGAAGTGGTATCGCCTGCGTTTATATCAAGTAGTTTAACTGACTATATACTAAGCAATAATATAAAGCAAAAAAGAAATTTAGAAGGATATTTTGAAGATTTAACTTGTACAAACAAAAATATATCAATGAGTATAAGTACTAATATAAATAAAGCAGCTTTAAGTTTAATAGACTTCAATACAATAGGAGAAAAAATTTATTTATCAAAGAAAAATAGAGATAGTATAATGAGATTTTCCTACAGCCAAATGAATGAAATAATAAATTATTATATAAATACTTTACTACACAATGCAATGCTAGATAATTCTTTGAGTATTTATTTATATAATAAATATCTTTTACAAGATGAAGAATATAGAGAATACCTAAAATTACAAATCGAATATTTAGTGGTAGAAAGTTTAGAAAGTTGCTCAACAGCAGAAGTAGATTTTATAAATTTAGTTCAAGGTTATTCAAAAGACACTTATTTATTCTTTAACAAAACAAGAGATTATTCTGTTTTTAACAATATAGATATGGAATATATACAAGAGAATCTAATAAGTAAATATGAAGAAGATATGAACATAGTAAAAAATAATATAGAAATTGAGGATTTATACTCACTAGATGTTAAATTAGAATTAAATGATTCAAGTCAATTATATGGTGAGATGATAGATGAAGTATCAAATAAGATTATAAATCTTTATGAAAAAGGTATAAATTTGAATGATATAGCCATTATATCTCCTATAAATAACACTATATTAGATTATCAAATAACTAATAAATTAAAAGATAATAATATAAATGTGTTTAATGTGAAGAAAGATAGAAAAATAATCGATTACCCATACTCGAATGCACTTTTAGTAGCAACCTGTATTTTTTATGAATACATGCAATATATAAAGGAAGAAGAGTATATAAGTTTTATAGAAATACTTTTAAATGTAAATAGAGTAAAAGCATTTAAGATATATAAGAACAAAGAAGAAAATGAAGATCTAAAGGAACTTATAGATTATATAGAAAATAAAAGATCTAAAGGATTAAAGATAAGTGAGTTCTTAATTCAATTTTACATAGATAAAATGCTTAATTTAAAATATGGTAGAGAAAACGTAAATATATGCAAAAATATAATACATGAAAGTGATGTTTTTACCGATAATATTTCTAAATTAGGACTAGATTATGAAAAAGAGAAAGAGCAAATATTTATTGAGGCATTAAAAAGTTCAATAAATGATTATTATGCTGTAGCAGAGTTGCAACAATTAAATGATGCAAATCAAGTAGTTATATCTACTCCGTATTCATATATATCATATAATATGGATAGACCGATTCAGATTTGGGTGGATATAGGTAGTAATTCATGGAATATGAAGATTGAAAAAGATATAAGTAATGTTATAGTACTTAGGAAATCATTTAAAGAAAATAGAATATATACAGATACAATGGAAGAACAGTATAAAAAGTATTATTTATATAATATGGTCTATAATTTACTTTTAGGAGCAAAAACTGTATATGCATATAAAAGTGAATATACAGTTAACGGATATATACAAGAAAGTATCTTGTACAGTTTGATATTAAAGATGTTAGATAAAGGGGACAAGTAGTATGGCGAAAATAAACTATAGAGAAGACCAATTACCTATAATATCATATGAAAGTGGAACTATGGCAGTTCCAGCAGTTCCTGGTGCTGGTAAAACTTTTATAGTTACTAATTTAGTAGCAAAACTACTAAGAGAAAAAAAGCATGGTAATTCAAAAATATTAATACTTACCTATATGAATAGTGCTGTAAATAATTTTAAAGGACGAATAAAAAGTATATTACAAGAAGAAGGAATAAAAGAAGAAAATTCATATGAAGTTATGACTATACATAGCTTAGCAGTAAAAATAATCAAAGAAAAGCCTGAAGTAGTTATGTTAAATGAAGAGTTTAGTATTGCAGATGACTTGCAAAAAAATATTATACTAAATGAATGTATATATAAATTTAGAATGAATGGTGGAGAACGAGCTTTTCAATGGTTTTTAAAAGAGCAAAAAGATGGTGAGTGGCGAGATAGGATGGTAGATGCTTGGGAAAATGGATTCTATGATCTTATAGGAAACGCAATAGGAGATTTAAAGTATAAGGAAATTTCTCCAGAACAATTAGAAGATATTGTATCAGTAGGATATAAAGGAATATTAAAAATAGTACTACCTATCTATAAGGAATATGATAGAAAGCTTAAACAAAATGGTCTATTAGATTATGATGATATTTTGATACTTGCATATAGGGCATTAAGAGTAGATGAGAATTTAAGAGCTAAGTTTCAAAATAAATATAAATATATATTTGAAGATGAGTGCCAAGATTCAAATGAAATACAAGGTAAAATTATTAAATTGATATGTCAAGAAAGTAATAACTTAGTTAGAGTTGGCGATATAAATCAAAGTATAACAGGTACATTTTCATCATCAGATCCTAAGTTCTTTAAAGAATTTATAATGGAAGCTGATAACTGCTATAGAATGGATATGTCAAATAGAAGTTCAAAAGATATATTAGATTTAGCCAATAGGTTAGTGAGATATGTAACCAGTGAATTTAAACAAACAGAATGCAGAGATGCTTTGGAAGATATGGAAATTAGAACTGTTCCAAATGGAATGGGGTACAAAGAAAATCCAAACCCTGATGTATATAGCATAAATACAAAAAGATATCAAACGTGGTCAGATGAATTAAAGATGACTATCAGATATATAAAAGGAATAAAGAAAAAATACCCAGATAAGAGTATAGGGATCTTAGTACCGTTTAATGATCAAATAACCCAAGTAGCAAAAGAGTTAATGGAAGAAGGTATGGATTTTGAAGAACTAGGTCCAAATGCATTAAGTAAAAGGAAGATATTGAATTATTTATCTTATATAATTGATTTTTTAATAAACTGCGATGATATTGAAAAACTTATAGAGGTATTAGATAAAGTATTTATTCATAGTGATAATGAACAAGGTAAGAGTGATTTTATAGCAATACTTAGAAAATATACTGTTGAAGATTTAGTTTATGATAATGAGAAAATTAAAGATATAATAATAGATATTCATAGTGATGTTTATAAAGGTTTTTTAGAAGGTATAACTACTTTAAAAGAAATATTAGAGTTTTCTACAGTAAGATTAGATGTATTACTATTATTTATAGGTGATAAGTTGAACTTAGAAAAAGAGGATAAATCGATAGTTAACTATCTATCTTTTTATGTAAAATTTATATCAAGCGATAATATAAATACAAATCTAATTGATATATACAATTTATTATCTAATAATAAAAATAAAGTTTTTAACCATATAATTGAGGTTGCATACGAAATGAATGGCTATGAACCTGAACCAGGAAGTATAACTGTTTGTAACTATCATAAATCAAAAGGGTTAGAGTGGGATTGTGTGTTTTTATTAGGTTTAGTAGAATTTAATTTTCCAGATAATATAAATCAAAAATTCCAAAGTGATAAATGGTATTTAAAAGATAAATACAAAAACCCAGTAGCTGTGGTTAAATCAGAAATAGAAGCTATTTTTACAGGCGAGATACCTATGAATTATATGTATAAAAGCAAAATAGATTTAATAAATGAAAAAATTAGATTATTATATGTTGGAATTACTAGAGCAAAAGAAATGCTTATATTATCATGTAGTGCATATAAAGATAAAAGTGATATAGGAAAGAAAAATAAAGAACAAAGACCGTGTATATATATAAATGAGATTGAAAGATATATAAATCAAAAGAAAAAGGATGTAAATAATAATGCATAAAAATTTAGAGAAATTTAAATATAGTCAAAACTCTATAAATACATATAAATCATGTCCTTTAAAATTTAAATACAAATATATTGAAAAAATAAATTGGAAACATGATGATTTAGAAAGCAGGCAATATTATGAAAGTCTTAAAACAGGTACTGAATTTCATTTATTATGTGAAAGATATTTTAGTAATATACCATTAGGCATAAATTCAAATACTAATTTAAACTTTATAAGATGGATAGAAAAAGTTAAAAAATTAGTACCTATAATACATGAAAATATATACTTACCAGAATATGAAGTTAGATATAATTTAAATGGAAATACAATAATAGCTAAATATGATTTATTAATAATAAAAGAAAATAGTATTGAAATTTGGGATTGGAAGACTGAAAATAAAAAAATAGATTATAAAAATGTTGAAAGTAGAATACAGACTATAGTTTATATGTTTTTAGCAAAAGAAGTAGTTACTAAATTATTTAATTTAAGTATAGAGTTCAAAAATATAAAGATGAAGTATTATCAACCTGAATTTGATGAAGAAGAAATAACCATTTTATATAGTGAAGAAAAGTATAATCAAAGTAGAAATAAAATAATTTCATATATAGATACTATTAATTATACTAAGTATGATGAAAATCAAAAAAAATATAAATATGAATTAGTTAAAAACAAAAAGCATTGCACATATTGTGAATTTAATAAGTTATGTAATAACCAAGACATAGACTACAGTATTTTAGAGGAGGAAGTTTATGGGTGTTAAGTTTATATTAGGTAGAGGAGGTAGTGGAAAATCTACTTACATACTTAATGAAATAAAAAAAAGAGTACAAGATAATGAAACATCTCCTGTTATACTCCTAGTACCAGAACAGTATACATTTGAGATGGAAAAAAGAATGAGTAAACTTTTTTTAGGTGAACAAAAAGATAAATATTTAAGAGCTAGAGTTTTAAGTTTTAAAACTATGAGTAGTATAGTTTTTTCTCATGTAGGTGGGTTAACCGATGTTAATATAAACTCAAGTGGTAAGGCTATGATGACTTACAGAGCAATAGAAAAAGTAAGTGATAATTTAGATATATTCTCAAAATCTGCATCTCAATCTGGCTTTGTAAGCTCTATATCTGATATGATTTCAGAATTTAAGCAGTACAATATTAGTGCTGAAATGCTAGAACATATATCTTCTGATGTACATAGTGAGACTTTGAGTTTAAAGTTAAAGGATGTAAGTAAAATATATAAGGAATTTGAAGATCAGTTGCATGAAAATTATGTTGATTCTCAAGATATGCTAAAATCATTAGCAGATAAATTAAGTTTATGTGATTATTTTAATGATGCATATATTTATATAGATGAGTTTACAGGTTTTACACCAAATCAGTATAGAGCTTTAAATAGCATATTTCATAAAGCAAAAGAAGTAAGTATATCTTTAACCGTAGATAATCCTATGAATATAAGTTATAACAAAGCAGATGCATTTTCAAGGACAAAATTTACATATCAAAAACTAGTAAAGTTATGTAATGAAGAAGGTGTAAAATTATATCCTTCAGTAAATTTAAATAGTGATGTTATACCAAGATTTAAAGATAGTGAAGAACTTCAGCATTTAGAAAAATATTATCATTCATATCCCTATAAAGTTTATGATAAGCCAACTAAAAATATAAAAATAAAAGAATTTAATAATTTATATTCAGAAGTTGAAGAAATAGCTAAGGAGATAGTAAGTTTAGTTAGAGATAAAAATGTTAGATATAGAGATATAACTATAACCACAAGAGATTTAAATAAATATGACTTTTTAGTCCATTCTATATTTAATGAATATGAAATACCAAACTTTATAGATAAAAAAAGAGAAGCTAAAAGTAATCCAATAATAGTACTTATAATATCAGCCTTAGAGATGAGAAATAGAAGATATAGTTATGAAACTATGTTTAGATATTTAAAAAGCGGACTTATAGGCATAAGCAATGAGGATATAAGTTTATTAGAAAACTATGTTCTAGCGAATGGAATAAAGGGTAAAAAATGGTTTGAAGAAACATGGGAATACAGAATAAACCACAATATCTCAGCCGAAGAAAAAGAAGAAGAAGTCCAAATAAGAAATAGAGTAAATGAAATAAAAAATAGAGTGTTGCAACCTATAATAAAATTACAAGAAAAAATAGTTGGAAAGAATAAAGTAAAAGATATTTGCACATATATATATGAATTTTTAATAGATATAGATATGCCATCAACTATAGAAAATTTAATAATGAGCTTTAAAGATAAAGGTGAGTTAGACGTAGCAAATCAGTATTCTCAAGTATGGAATATAGTTGTAGATATATTTGATCAAATGGTTGAAATAATGGGTGAAGAAAAAGTATCCTTAGATAAATTTATTAAACTTATAAGTTTAGGATTTGATGAATATGAATTAGGACTAGTTCCTCCTAGTATCGATCAGGTACTTGTAAGTAGTGTAGATAGGGTTAAAAATCCTAATACAAAATATTTGTATTTAATAGGAACAACTGATGGAACCTTTCCACTTATAGCAAAGGACAGTGGTTTGTTAAGTGATAGCGATAGGGAAAACTTAGGCAAAAATGGTGTAGAAGTTGATATAGATAGTAAGACTAAAACATTTGAAGAACAATATTTAGTTTATAAAGCATTAACATCAACAAGTGAAAATTTAATAGTTACATACCCAATTGCTGATCATGAAGGAAAAACAGTTAGACCTTCAGTGATTATATCAAGGCTTAAAAAAATATTCCCAAATATTGATAATCAAAGTTATTTAGTAGATATAGAAGCTAAGACAGATGAAGAAATAATAAATAAGATAACTGTCAAATCTCCAACATTTAATGAATTAATAAAAGAAATAAAAGAATGCGATGATGGAAAAGAAATAAATAATATTTGGCTAGATGTATATAGATATTATTTAAATGATAATGAGTATAGTGATATAGCTAAAAAAGTAATAAGTGGATTAAATTATACTAATCAAGTTCAAAGGGTAGAGGAACAAAAAATAAGAAGTTTATATGACACTAACTTAAGTGTATCTAGATTAGAACGATATGCTCAATGTCCATTTGCATATTTTATTCAATATGGTCTAAAAGCTAAAGAAAGGAAAGAATATTCTTTTACTGCTCCAGATTTAGGGACATTTATACATAATATTTTGGATAGATTCTCAAAGCAACTAATTATAGATAGTTTAGATTGGAGAGATATAGATTATAATTACATCTCAGATAGAGTGTCACAAATAGTAGATGATATAGTAGGGAAAATACCTGGATATATATTAGAGAGTTCAGAAAGATATAAGTATTTAGCATATAGATTAAAAAATATGCTTATATCAGCGATAAGTATAATTAGTGAACAAATAAAACAGGGTGAATTTGAGCCAGTGGATTATGAAGTTGACTTTGGAGTAAATGGTAAATATCCTCCTATAAAGATAATTTTACAAAGTGGAGAAGAAATAAATCTAAGAGGACAAATTGATAGGATAGATGAGTATGATAGCGAAAATGGAAAATATATAAGAATAATAGACTATAAATCTGGAAAAAAAGATTTAAGTTTAACTGACATTTATCATGGACTTCAGTTGCAACTATTAGTATATTTAGACGCTATACTAGAAAGTGGAGCCCTAAGAGGTGAAGATGTAAATCCAGCCGCAATATTATACTCTAGAATTGATGATCCAATAGCTAAGTTTGATGAAAATAAAGATGACGAAGACATAAGAGAAGACATATTAAAAAGCTTAAAGATGCAGGGTCTTTTAATTAAGGACTCAGATATAATTAAACAAATGGACAAGTCATTAGCAACAGGTGAAAGAAGTACATCATTAATAATACCTGCAAACTTAAATAAAGATGGAACACTAGGCAGATATACTAAAGGTGTTACTAAAGAAGAATTTGATATTATAAGAAAATATGTTAAAGGTATTATAAAAGATATATGTGAAGACATGCTTGGTGGAAACATAAGTATATCACCGTACAAAAATAAAGATCAGAACTCTTGTGCCTTTTGTAATTATTCAGCTATATGCCAATTTGATACTACTTTAAAAGATAATAAATATAAAATTATAAATAAAAAAAGTGACGATGATATAATAACTCAAATGAGAGAAGAGGTGAAATAATGAGTTCTCCTAAATGGACAGATGAACAACAAGCAGTTATAGATAGTAGAAACTGCAATTTATTAGTAGCGGCAGCGGCAGGATCGGGAAAAACTGCTGTACTAGTTGAGCGTATAATACAGATGATAACAGATAAAGATGATCCTATAGATATAGATAAATTACTTGTAGTCACTTTTACAAATGCAGCAGCATCAGAAATGAGAGAAAGAGTAGGAGATGCCATAGGTAAAGCATTAGATAAGGATCCAGAAAATAAGCATCTTCAAAGTCAACTAATACTTTTAAATAAAGCAAGTATTACAACAATACACTCATTTTGTTTAGAAGTAATAAAATCAAACTTTCATAAAATAAACTTAGATCCTAACTTTAGGATAGGAGATACAACAGAGTGTACATTGCTAAAACAAGAAGCCATAGAAGATGTTTTTGAGCAATTATATGTAGATAGAGATAAGGGATTTTTAAATTTAGTAGAAAGCTATGCTGAAAAAAGAGGAGATAATAATTTACAAGAAATTATATTAAGTATATATAATTTCGCAATGGCATCACCAGATCCTAAACAATGGTTAGAATTTTCATCAGAGTTGTTTAACATAGATGATAGCTTTGAGTTTTCAAGTTCTATATGGGCAGAATCCATACTTGAAACAGTAAAAATAGAAATTAGTGGTATGGAAGTAAGTATGGCAAAAGCTTTAGAAGAATTAGAAGGTATAGAAGAGCTTGAAACGTATACAGATAAATTTAAAAGTGATTACAGTGGAATAAAAAGAATTTTAAATGGCTGTAATGAATCTTGGGATAAAGCTTTTGAGGCAATGTTATCAATGAAGTTTGAAAACTATGTAAAAGGAGTAAAAAGATTAGCAAAAGATACTCCATCTTATATAAGAGATATAAAAGATAGAGCTGATGATATTAGAAAGAAAGTAAAAAAATCAGTAGAGGACATGAAAGATTCTACATTTAGCCAAGAAACTGGTGAAATTAAGGATCAAATAAGATATTTATATCAAGTTGTTAAATCTATTTCTGAAGTGGTAATAAAATTTGAAGAAGCATATGATGCAAGAAAACGAGAAAAAGGAATAATTGACTTTAATGATATAGAACATTTTGCACTTAAAATATTGACTACAAAAGATGAAGAGGGTAAAGATATACCATCCGATATTGCATTAACTTATAGAGAGAAGTTTTATGAAATATTTATAGATGAATATCAAGATAGTAATTTAGTACAAGAAGTTTTACTTAGTACTATAGCTAAAATAAAAACACCAAATAGATTCATGGTTGGAGATGTAAAGCAAAGTATTTATAGATTTAGACAAGCAAAACCTGAAATATTCTTACAAAAATATGCTAATTATGAAACTGAAAAAGGATGTTTATATAGAAAAATAATGCTATATAAAAATTTTAGAAGTAGAGAAGAAGTTGTAGATTGTGCAAACTATATATTTGAAAATGTAATGAGTAAAAATATAGGAGAAATAGAATACACAGAAGAAGAAAGATTAAATCTAGGAGCGGTATTCAAAGATAATACTAATGAAGAAGCTATTATAGGCGGACCATCTGAAATACATATAATGCAAACTAAGGCTAAGTCAAAAGATGTAGAAAAGAGTGAAGAAAAAGAACATGATGAAAATGAAGAACAAGAGGAAATAGACAATATACAACTTGAAGCTAGAATGGTAGGAAAAATAATTAAGGATTTAAGAACTCCTAACGAAAATGGACAAGTTCAAATGATTTATGATAAAAAAATGGATGATTATAGACCTGTTCAATTTAAAGATATTGTAATATTGCTTAGAGCAACTTCTGTATGGGCGCCGGTATTTGCTGATGAGCTTATGAATATGGATATACCTACTTATGCAGATATAGGTGTAGGATATTTTGATACGATAGAAATAAAAACTATAATGAGTTTAATACAAGTTATAGATAATCCAATGCAAGATATACCTCTTTTAGCAGTATTAAAATCTCCTATATGTGGCTTTACACCAGAAGATTTAATAGATATCAGAGTAGAAGATGGTCATAAAAGTTTTTATGAGGCTTTAGAGATGTTTAGCCAATATGAAGATGAAAGAGGCAAAAAATGCTTTGAATTTATACAAAGGCTAAATGACTATAAAGAAAAATCTTTATATATGAGTACAGACGAGTTTTTATGGTATCTGTATACCAAAACAGGATATTATGCTTATGTAGGAGCTCTTCCTGGTGGATCACAAAGGCAAGCTAATTTAAAAATTTTGTTTGAAAGAGCAAAACAATTTGAAGAAACAAGTTTTAAGGGGATATTTAATTTTATTAACTTTGTAAGTAAATTGAAAAAATCTAATACAGATATGGGGAGTGCAAAAACTCTTGGAGAAAATGCTGACGTAGTTAGAATTATGAGTATACATAAAAGTAAGGGATTAGAATTCCCAGTTGTAATATGTTCTGGTATGGGAAAAAATTTCAACACTCAAGATTTTAAAAAAAATATCTTATACCATCATAATTTAGGATATGGACCTCAAATAGTTGATTATGAGAGAAAAATATCTTATCCAAGTATAGCTAAAGAAGCATTAAAGAGTAAAATAAATATAGAAAATCTATCAGAAGAAATGAGAGTTTTATATGTTGCATTTACCAGACCCAAAGAAAAGCTTATAATAACAGGTTCTACGAGAAACATAGAAAAAAGTCTAAGAACTTGGGAAAATGGTGTTGAAGGAAATAAGCCAATATCACAATATAAGGTATTAAAAGGTAAAACATTTTTAGATTGGATAATGCCATCTGTGTTAAAACATAAAGATTTAGAAAATCTAAGAGAAGCAGCTGAAATAGATTTAGATAGCATTGATAATCATAAATCAAAATGGTTAGGTAAGCTTTGGTTTAAAGAAGATGTTATACTAGAAGCAAAAGAAGAAGAGGAAAAAGAGAATATAAGTGATGTATTATTAAATATTAATCTAGAACAGCCTGATACACAGTACTACGATGTAATCAAAGATAAATTGGATTTTAAATATCCTTGTCAAGCTTGTATTACAAAACCGGCAAGTATATCAGTTACAGAAATAAAAAAAATTCAGAATGCTCATGAAGAGGATGATTCTTCAGCTAATATGTTTAATAATAATCAAATAACATTGAAAAAACCTCTATTTATGCAAGAAAGTGAAGATAAAGAAAAAATTACTGGAGCTGAAAGAGGTACGATTATTCACTTAATAATGGAAATTATTGATTTTAATAAGATAAACACAATAGATGAAATAAAAGAACAAATAAATTCATTTATTAAAAAAGAAATAATTACTGAAAAACAAGCAACAGTAGTCAATCCATTTAAAATATATAAATTTTTTAAATCTGGTTTAGGAAAGAGAATGTTAGCAGCTAAGTTTATAAAGAGAGAGCAAGCTATATATACTCAGATAAAACTAAAAGATGTATATGTTTATGAAGACTTAGTTATGGATGAGAATAGTGAAATGTATGATGATGAAAGTATTATGCTTAGAGGTATTATAGATGCATACTTTGAAGAGGATGATAAATTAGTTTTAGTTGATTACAAAACAGACTTTGTAAATGATGAAAATAAAGAAGAAGTTGTAAATAGATATAAAAAACAATTAGATTTATATTGCGATGTATTAAAAGAGCTTACAGGTAAGGAAGTAAAAGAAAAATATATTTATTTATTTGGTATAGATGAAGATATTTCAATATAATAACATATAAAGGAATTTAATATACTAAAAGCTATAAATAGCTATTGTTATTAGTTTTAATGTATATAAATTAGAGAATAAAAAAGCATGGGACTTATAAATTATCCTATGCTTTTTTATATTCAAATAAAAGATAATGCAATAAAAATATTAAAAAAATGTTAAAAATAATAATTTTATTTAATTAAAAATTACAAAATAATACAAAAACTATTAAATGCTATTACTATTTTAGATTGATTTTAAAAAAATAATAGATTAAAATTATAAATTAGACACTATATTTGTTAAATAGGGAGATGGTAAATATAAAGTTAGAGAAGAAAAGCATAACATATAAATTGTTTTTAGTATTATTTGGACTTTCAGCGTCGGTTTCTATGATATTAGGCATATGGTTTATAAACGATACTAATAGGACTATAGAAACTGAAATGTATAATATGAGCAGTCAAACGTTAAATCAAATTAGCAATAATATATCCATACTATTATCAAATGTAGAAAGTATAGCAAAAAGAATTTCTATAGATAGTAAACTCATAGAAATTTTATCTATACCTAAAGATGAACTAAAAAATTATGAATCTGAAAAGAAAAATATGAATTCGTATGCTGAAGGACTTTTAACCGATGAAGTCTGGAAATATGGAAATTTTAATATGAAACCTGAACTCTATGTGTTAGGTGAAAATGGGTTAGTTTATGATACCTACTCAAAAACTAAATACACTATGGAAGATATAAAACAAAATAATTGGTATGAGAAAATTGTTAAGGCTGATGGAAAAACTATATTAATAAACACATATAAAGATGATAATGCAGTAGGGCCTTATAAATGTGTTTTTAAGATGGGAAGATTAATCAAAGATTTGTTCACAGGAAAACCTTTGGGAGTGTTGATTATAGATATAAGTGAAACTATTTTATATGATAGATATTCAGAAGTATTAACAGAAGGAAGCTGTATCTATATTGTTGATGAAGAAGGCAATATAATATCAACAAAAGATAAAAGACTTATTGGTACAAATTATGGTTTAGGGATAAAAAATACAAATCATCTATTAAATAAAAAAAACCACAGAATTACAAGAGATAATGTGAAAAATATGCAAGTAGCCTCAAGGCTTAATGAATATGGATGGGCAATTGTAGAAGAGATACCACTTAGTATTATAAGACAACCTGTAGAAGCTTTAACAGAAAAAGCGATATTGGTTCTTCTATTAGTAAGTATAGTATCTATAATAGTGTCTTATAGATTATCCGTTGGAATAACAAAGCCAATACTAAATATCAAAAATAGTATGAATGAAGTAATGGAAGGAAATTTAAATACAAAAATTATTGATGAACGTTTCGATGAAATAGGTCAATTAGAAAAGTCATTTAATGGCATGGTAAGCTGGCTAGAAGAATCTATACAAGAAATAAAAAATCAAGAAAAGCAAAAAAGAACTGCTGAATTAAGTTTTTTACAAGCTCAGATAAATCCTCATTTTCTTTATAACACATTAAGTGGAATAAGATTTTTAGTATCTATGAACAAAACAGAAGAAGCGGAAGAAATGCTTTATAGGTTTACAAAATTACTTAGAAGCTTATTACCAAAAGCAAGTGAAATGATTAGGCTGGAAGAAGAAATAGAAAACATAAAAAATTACACAGAACTTCAAAAACTTAGATATCCAGATTGCTTTGAAGTTGTATATGATATAGATCCTGAAATTAATGATTTTGAAGTTCCATCATTCATATTACAACCAATAGTAGAAAATGCTATTTTATATAGTATGGAAAAGGAAGATAACCTAGGCGAAATAAGCGTTTCAGGATATAAGCAAAAAGGTTGTATAAAGATTGTTATAGAAGACAATGGAATTGGAATGTCAAGAAATAAATTAGAAACAGTGTTAAATAAGGAAGCTAGCATAAATAGAGTCGGTTTAATAAATGTTCAAGAAAGAATTCAATTAAATTATGGATCAAATTATGGACTAAAGATAGAAAGTGCAGAAGGAGAAGGAAGTAAAATTACATTTATACTGCCAAATTAGGGGGAATTAATATGTTAAATATATTAATAGTAGAAGATGAAGCTCCAATAAGAGATTGGGTTGTGTACACAATTTCAAATATATCAAAAGAGTTTAATGTGTTGGCAAGTGCATCTAATGGAAAAGAAGCATATGATTTAGCAATAAAGCTTAAGCCACAAGTCATAATCAGTGATATAAAAATGCCGATAATGGATGGTATAGAACTAACAAAGCAAATAAAAAAAATTATGCCTGAGACTATAGTAGTTCTGCTAACTAATTATGCAGAGTTTTCATACGCAAAACAAGCAATTAGTTGCGGCGTATACGAATACTTAGTAAAATCTGAAATCAGACCAAAAGAACTAAAAGAATTATTAGAAGGTATAAATAAAAATATTAAATTTGAAAATCAGGAACAACTATTTGTAGATAAAATAGGAGAAAAGAATATTCAAACCAATAGCAAAGTTTATTCAAAGGCTATAGAAAAAGCTATGAAATATATTGATTCAAACTATAAAGAGCATATTTCATTAGGAAGTATATCTAAATATGTATATTTGTCGCCAGAGTATTTTTCACGCCTTTTTAAGGAAGAAGTAGGAGAAAATTTTATAACATATTTAACTTTATATAGAATGAAAAAAGCTGAATATCTTATAAAGAACACTGATATGAAGATTTCTCAAATTTCAAATGAAGTAGGATATTCAAATTCAGGATATTTTTCTAAATCATATAAAAAGTATAAAGGTGTTTCTCCTGATGAAGATAGATATTAAAATCAATATATTTCACAAATGTCAAAAAATTACCTTAGAGATAACTCTTTTAAGAAATATACATCAATATTATTGAGAGAGTTATCAATATAATTCATAGAAAGAAAACGTTTTATTTAATATAATGTTAGTAAAGTAGAAAGAAAAAATTGACGAAAGCTGCTTTACTATGAAGAAACATAGGGGGCACAATATGTTGAGTCATTACAAAAAAATAGCTACGATAATTTTAATTTCGATAATAGCTGTATTTATAATAACAAGTTCTACTAAATACAATGAAGTAACGTTAAATAATTTATTTACAAATTCCACATCTGAAAATAAAAAGGTGGCTATAATCTTTAGCACACCCGGATTAGGTGATAAGTCATTTAATGATTTATGTTACGATGGTGCATTAAAGGCTCAAGAAGAGTTAGGTGTTGAATTTGATTATTCAGAACCTAAATCTGAAGATGATTATGAGAAAATCTGTAGAGAATATGCACAAAGCCAAAATTATGAATTGATAATTTCAATTGGACTAGATCATGAAGCATCTGTTAGTAAGGTTTCAAAAGAATTTCTAGATCAGAAATTTTCAATAATAGACTCTAAAATAGAATTACCAAATGTAAGCTCAATTTATACAAATTGGCCCGAGCAAACATTTTTAAATGGTGTTATGGCTGGTTTGATTACAAAATACGAAAACAATAGTTTAAATAAAAGTAATTCATTAGGTGTAATATTAGGAAGAGATATGCAGCATCTTAATGAAGGCGCAATTGGATTTGAAGCAGGAGCTAAGTATGTAAATCCAGATATAAATATAATAGTAGGTGTTGTAGATGATTTTGCAAATCCAGCAAAAGCAAAAGAGATAGCTCTTTCAATGTATAACAAAGGTGTAAGGTATATACAACACATAGCTGGAGAGTCTGGGCTTGGAGTTTTTGCTGCAGCTAAAGAAGCAGATAAATATGCATTTGGGATAGATGATAATCAAAATTTATTTGAACCAAACCATATAGTATCTACAGCAACAAGATATGCAAATGAAATTGTATACAATGAAATTAAATCTATTACTAATAAGACTTGGAAAGATGGTGTGCATAAATTTGGAATTAAGGAAAACATTATCGGATATACAACAGAGGGTTCAAATGTTGATATACCACCAAGAATAATAGAAGTAGTTGAAGACATCAAAACTCAAATAATAGAAGGAAAAATAAAAATACCTTCAAGTAAGATTGAGTTAGAAAAATGGGTCAAAGAAAATCAATATAAAAATTAAAATATAAGGGAGAGAGTATCATGAGATTATACGATATTATAGCTAAAAAAAGAGATAAAAAGGAATTATCTAAAGAAGAAATAGAATTTTTCATAGAAAAATATACTAATGGTGAAGTACCTGATTATCAAGCATCAGCATTATTAATGGCTATATACTTAAATGGATTTACTAAAGAAGAAACTGCAAATCTTACAATGGCAATGGTAAATTCAGGAGACGTTGTAGATCTTAGTATGATAGAAGGAGTAAAACTTGATAAACATAGTACTGGAGGAGTTGGAGATAAGACATCTCTTATATTAGTTCCTATGGTTGCAGCTGCAGGAGGAAAAGTAGCTAAATTATCAGGTAGAGGACTTGGTCATACAGGGGGAACTCTTGATAAGCTAGAATCAATCCCAGGATTTAATATATCAGTAGAAGAAGATAAATTTATAGATATGGTAAAAAATGCAGGACTAGTTATAGCAGGTCAAACTCAAAACTTAGTTCCAGCAGATAAAAAAATATATGCATTAAGAGATGTTACTGCAACAGTAGACAGTATACCTCTAATAGCAGCAAGTATAATGAGTAAGAAAATAGCATCAGGATCAGATGCAATAGTACTAGATGTTAAATATGGTGAAGGTGCATTTATGAAAACAGCAGAGGATGCTGAAAAATTAGCAACTGCTATGGTTAATATAGGTAAGAGTGTAGGCAGAAATACATCAGCGGCAATAACTTTAAATGGAGAACCATTAGGTTATGCAATAGGAAATGCACTTGAATTAAAAGAAGTTATAGAAGTATTAAAAGGTGAAGGACCAGAAGATTTAAGAGAGTTATGCTTACAATTAGGAGCACAAATGCTTAGATTAGGTAATATAGAAACAGATGTTGAAAAAGGAAGAGCTAAATTAGAAGCGATATTAAAAGATGGAAGTGCATTAGCTAAGTTAAGAGAATTAGTAGTACTTCAAGGTGGAGATCCAAAAGTTATAGATAACTCTGAATTATTTACAATATCACCTTTAACTCATGAAGTTAAAGCTACTAAAGAGGGATATGTATATGAGTTAAATGCTGAAGGTGTTGGAGTATCTTCATTACTTACAGGAGCTGGAAGACATACTAAAGATGATGCATTAGATTATGGAGCAGGTATAATTCTTAAGAAAAAAATGGGAGATTATGTAAAGGTTGGAGATGTATTAGCTACACTATACTCAAGTGATGAAGCTAAGTTTGAAAAAGCAGAGGAAGAATTACAAAAAGCTTATAGCATACAATCTCAAAAGCCAGAAAAGAGCCCAATAATACACAAAATAATAAGATAATAAATAAACGATACTTATAGTTTAAACATAGCTAAAAATCTAAATCATATATTTAAATGGTTATAAATAAGGAGATAGGAATTATGGATAACAAAACAATTTTAAAAGCAGTAGATCATACTTTATTAAAGCAAACAGCAACATGGAGTGATATAAAAATAATATGTGATGATGCAATTAAATATGATGTAGCATCTGTTTGTATACCACCATCATTTGTAAAGCAAGCAAAAGAATATGTAGGGGATAAAATGAAAGTTTGTACAGTAATAGGATTCCCTAATGGTTACAATACAACTAAAGTAAAAGTATTTGAAACTAAGGATGCTATACAAAATGGTGCAGATGAAATAGATATGGTTATAAACTTAAGTATGTTAAAAGATAAAAAATATAAAGAAATAACAGAAGAAATAAAAGAAATAAAAGAAGCTTGTGGTGAAAATATATTAAAGGTTATAATAGAAACTTGTCTTTTAAATGAAGATGAAAAAATCAAGATGTGCAAGTGTGTAACTGATGCAAAAGCTGATTTTATAAAAACATCTACAGGATTTAGTACAGGTGGAGCAACTGCTGAAGATATAGTTTTATTTAAAGAAAACGTAGGAGAACATGTTTCAATAAAAGCAGCTGGAGGAATAAAAGATTTAGATACAGCTAGAGACTTTATAACAAAAGGATCTTCAAGACTTGGAACAAGTTCTATAATAAAAATAATAAATAATGAAGAAGTAACGGGGTACTAAAAATGAAAAAGTTTAATAGAGTATTTTTAACTGTATTAGACTCAGTAGGTATAGGAGCGCTAGAAGATGCAAATGAGTATGGTGATTTAGGAGCTAATACTCTTTGTAATATAGCTAAATCAACAGGAGGGCTTAGCCTTCCTAACCTACAAAAAATGGGTCTAGGAAATATAGCAAGTATAGAAGGCGTTAATTCAACAAGTAGTCAAACAGCATATACAACTAAATGTAGAGAGTTATCTAAAGGAAAAGATACAATAACAGGACACTGGGAAATGGCAGGAATACTTATCAAAGAACCATTTAAAGTATTTACAGAAACAGGGTTTCCAAAGGAACTTATAGATGAACTTGAACAAAAAAGTGGGCATAAATTTATAGGAAATATTTCAGCATCAGGTACAGAAATAATAAAAAACTTAGGCGAAGAACATTTACAAACTAAAAGTTTAATACTTTATACATCTGCAGATAGCGTTTTACAAATAGCTGCTAATGAAGAGATAATACCACTTGAAGAATTATATAGAGTTTGTGAAGTAGCAAGAGAAGTCACTTTAAAGGAAGAATATAAAGTTGCTAGAATAATAGCAAGACCATTTATTGGAACTGACAAAGAAAACTTCACAAGAACTTCAAATAGAAAAGATTATGCCTTAAAACCACCTACTAAAACAATTTTAGATGAACTTCATGAAAACGATTTAGATGTAGTTGGGATTGGTAAAATAGGTGATATATATTCTTACCAAGGTATAACAAAGAGTATAAAGACAAAGAGTAATGAAGATGGAATGAATAAAACCATAGAAATTGCAAAAGATGGATCTCACAAAGGTTTAATATTCCTAAACCTAGTAGATTTTGATGCTCTATATGGTCATAGAAGAAATGCTGAAGGATATAAGGAAGCATTAGAAAAATTTGATTCTCAATTAGGAACTCTTATCGAAGAACTTAAAGATGATGATCTTTTAATAATAACTGCAGATCATGGAAATGATCCTACTTTTAAAGGGACTGATCATACTAGAGAGTATGTTCCGGTATTAGTTTACAATAAGCAAATAAAAGAATGTAATAAAATGCCTATATTAGAAAGTATGGCAGATATAGGATTAACAATATTAGATAATTTTAATGATAATGACAAGAAGTATGATTTTGAGATAGGAAAATCATTCTTACAAAATATAAAATAATTTGAGGTGGATAGTATGAATAACTTATTTGATAGAATAAATGAAAGCGCAGAATATATAAAATCTAAAATAGATGTAGTACCAACTATAGGATTAATACTAGGATCAGGATTAGGTGTTTTAGCAGATGAAATAGAAAACCCTGTAGAAATAAGCTATCATGATATACCAAACTTCCCAGTATCAACTGTAGAGGGCCATAAAGGTCAACTAGTTATAGGTAAATTACAAGGCAAAAATGTAGTAGCTATGCAAGGTAGATTCCACTATTATGAAGGATATGCAATGCAAGAAACAACATTCCCAGTAAGAGTTATGAAAGCATTAGGTGTAGAAACTGTATTCGTAACAAATGCAGCAGGTGGAGTTAATACAGAATTTAAACCAGGGGATTTAATGATAATAAAAGATCATATAAACTTCGGAGGATATAATCCATTAATAGGAAAAAATGATGATAGATTAGGTGTTAGATTCCCTGATATGTCAACAGCATATACTCCAGAATATATAGAATTAACTAGAAAGTGTGCTAAAGAATTAGGTATAGATGTAAAAGAAGGTGTTTATACATTCTTTACAGGTCCAACATATGAAACACCAGCTGAAGTAAGAATGGCAAGAATAATGGGATCAGATGCAGTAGGTATGTCTACAGTTCCAGAAGTTATAGTAGCATCACATAGTGGTCTTAAAGTAGTAGGTATATCTTGTATAACTAATATGGCATCAGGAATACTTGATCAACCATTAAATCATGAAGAAGTTATAGAAACAACTCAAAGAGTAAAACAACAATTTTTAAGCTTAGTTAAAAAAATAGTTAGTGAAATATAGTAGTTAATCTAAAAAGCAGAGGGTGATAAGATGGCAATAATATTAAACATAATAGGAATAATGATATTATTAGGTGGATTATATCTAGTATCGTCTAATAAAAAAAATGTTAAGAAAAAAATGATATTAAAAGCACTTATAATTCAGTTTGTAGTAGCATTTTTATTAGTTAAATTCCCATTAGGTAGACTAGCGTTAGAAAAAGTATCTGATGGTGTAACAAGTATTTTAAATTATGGAGCACAAGGATTAACATTTATATTTGGTTCATTAGAAAATGCAGGAGCTCCAACAGGATTTATATTTGGTATTCAGGTTTTAGGAAATATAATATTTATATCAGCATTAGTAGCTGCTTTATACTATCTTGGAGTTCTTGGTGCCATAGTTAAAGTGATTGGTGGAATAATAGGTAAAACTTTAGGAACTAGTAATGTAGAAAGTTTCGTTGCTGTTGCAAACGTATTTTTAGGTCAAACAGAATCTCCAATACTTGTATCTAAGTATTTAGATCGTATGACTGAAAGTGAAATAATGTTAGTTTTAATATCAGGTATGGGTAGTATGTCTGCAACTGTACTTATGGGATATACAGCAATGGGGATACCTATGCAAAACCTTTTAATAGCTGGAGCATTAGTTCCATTAGGTAGTATAATAGTGTCAAAACTTATACTTCCAGAAATTTCACAAGAAGTTGTCACTACTAGTGATGATTCTTTAGAATCTTCTGAATGTGCTGCAGCTGCAGTGATAGAAGAAGTAAAAATGGATAATAAAGGTGATAATGCAAACCTTATATCAGCAATATCTCAAGGTGCTAATGAAGGTCTTCAAATGGCTTTAGGTATAGGTGCATCATTAATTGCAATAATATCTTTAGTAGCTTTAGTTAATGGTATATTAGGAGTAGTTGGTTTATCTTTAGAACAAATATTATCATATATATTTGCGCCTATAGGATTATTCATGGGTATTGGTACAGAACATATGCTTACTGCAGGTCAATTACTTGGAAGTAAGTTAATATTAAATGAATTTGTTGCTTTCGGTGAATTAGGTAAAATATTAAATACTTTAGATTATAGAACAGGTTTAATGTTATCAATATCTTTAGCTGGATTTGCAAATATCTCTAGTATGGGGATATGTATATCAGGAATATCAGTATTCTGTCCAGACAAAAGAGGTATATTATCAAAACTAGCATTTAGAGGAATGATAGGTGGATTCTGTGTAAGTTTATTAAGTTCTTTAATAGTAGGTTTAATAATAGCTATATAATTAATATTTACTATAATTAATAATTTAATTAAGAACTATTTTCCCCACGTATTGATTTGGTCTAAGAAATATGTGGGGAATTTTATTTAAAAACATATATAAATTTAAAATCGAATATTAAAAGGAGAAGCCATATGTATAAAAATTTACAAAATCATGCTATAAACATAAGAAAAAATATAGTAGAGATGATAACTGAATCAAAATCAGGACATCCAGGAGGATCATTATCAGCAGTCGAAATACTTACATATTTATATTTTGAAGAAATGAATATAAATGAAGCGAATATAGATAACAAAGAAAGAGATTATTTTGTACTTAGCAAAGGTCATGCAGCGCCAGTACTATATGCAACATTAAGTGAAAAAGGATTTATACCTCAAGAAGACTTAATGACTTTAAGAAAATTAGGATCTAAATTACAAGGGCATCCAGATAGTAAAAAGATAAAAGTTGTAGATATAGCAACAGGTTCATTAGGACAAGGTATATCTAATGCAGTAGGTCTTGCAATTGGGTCTAAGATAGATAATGATAACTCTAGAGTATATACGTTGTTAGGAGATGGAGAACTACAAGAAGGTTTAGTATGGGAAGCTGCTATGAGTGCAGCTCATTATAAATTAGATAACTTAGTAGCATTTGTAGATTATAACAAACTTCAAATAGATGGAAATAATGATGATGTAATGGGAATAAAACCATTAGATAAGAAATTTGAAAGCTTTGGATGGAATGTGTTAATTATAGATGGACATGACTTTAAAGAAATAGAATGTGCATTAAATCAAGCTAAAGAAATAAAAGGAAAGCCAACTGTAATAATAGCTAATACTGTAAAAGGAAAAGGTGTTTCGTTTATGGAAAATAATGCAGGATGGCATGGAACTGCACCAAGCATAGAACAAAGAGATATGGCAATAAATGAATTAGAAGAGATGAGAAAGGGGTGCTTATAATGGGATTAGCAACAAGAGAAGCATATGGAAAGGCATTAGTTGAATTAGGAGCAGAAAACAAGGATATAGTTGTATTAGACGCAGACCTTTCAAAATCTACTAAGACAGCAGATTTTAAAAAAGCATACCCTGAGAGATTTATAAATGCAGGTATAGCGGAACAAAATTTATTAGGTATGAGTGCAGGTCTTGCTAGATATGGTAAAATTCCTTTTGCAAGTACATTTGCAGTGTTTGCATCAGGAAGAGCTTTCGAAATAATAAGAAATTCAGTATGTTATCCAAACGCTAATGTAAAAATAGCAGCAACTCATGCAGGAATAACAGTTGGGGAAGATGGAGGATCTCACCAATCTATAGAGGATATAGCAATAATGAACTCTCTTCCAAATATGAGTGTATTAGTTCCAGCAGATGCAAAAGAGACAAATGAAATAATAAAATATGCAGCTAAGCACAACGGACCTGTTTACATAAGATTAGGCAGATTAAATAGTGAAGATATATTTGGTGACGATTATAAGTTTGAATATGGTAAAGGTGTATGTGTAAAAGAAGGAAAAGACTGTACTATAATAGCTACAGGGCTTATGACAGCTATGGCAAAGTCAGCTTGTGAAACATTAAAAGAAGAAGGTATAGATGTAAGACTTATACATATGCCTACAATAAAGCCAATTGATAGGGAAATTATAGAATGCGCAGCAAAAGAAACTGATTTTATATTAACTTGTGAAGAGCATTCTGTTGTTGGAGGATTAGGACAAATAGTAGCATCTGTTACATCAGAAACAGTCCCAACTAAAGTTATTAAACTAGGCGTGAATGACGTATTTGGAGAATCAGCAACTCCAAAAGAATTATTAGAAAAGCATGGATTGACTAGTGAAAATATAGTTAGATTAATAAAAGAAAATTACAAGAAATAATTTATATTATAAATATTTGTCGCAAAGGAGAGATTTAACTTATGGATAACAAACAATTATTAGAACTAGCTGAAAAAGCTAGAGAAAATGCATATGTTCCATATTCAAAATTTCATGTAGGGGCAGCTTTAGTTACTAAATCAGGTAAAGTATATACTGGATGTAATATAGAATGTGCATCGTATGGAGGAACTAACTGCGCAGAGAGAACAGCCATATTTAAAGCTGTATCGGAAGGGCATAAAGATATAGAAAAAATAGCAATAGCAAGTGATAACTCTGAAAAAAATGAAATAACAGCACCATGCGGAATATGCAGACAAGTAATTGGAGAATTTGGATTAGATATAAAAGTAATATTAGGTTACTCTAAAGGCGACATAAAAGAATTTACAATAAAAGATTTATTACCACACTCATTTACAGGTAGTGATTTAAAATAGGGAGGATATAAAAGATGAAAATATTTATAGATACAGCAAATGTGAGCGAAATAGTAGAAGCAAATAGTTGGGGAATAATAGATGGTGTTACAACAAATCCATCTCTTATAGCTAAAGAAGGAAGAGATTTACAAGAAGTTATAAATGAAATATGTTCTATAGTAGATGGACCAATAAGTGCAGAAGTTATAAGTCTAGAAGCTGATAAAATGGTTGAAGAAGCTATGGAATTAGTAAAATTACACAAGAACATAGTTATAAAAATACCTATGTGTATAGAAGGATTAAAAGCAGTTAAAGTATTAGCGGATAAAGGAATAAAAACTAATGTGACTTTAATATTCTCATCTCAACAAGCTTTATTAGCTGCTAAATCAGGTGCTACATATGTAAGTCCTTTTGTAGGAAGAGTTGATGATATAGGTGCTAGAGGTATAGAATTAATAACTGAAATATCTAGTATATTTAAAATACATAACATATCAACTGAAATAATAGCAGCAAGTATAAGAAATCCTATACATGTATCAGAATGTGCATTAGCAGGGTCTGATATAGCTACAATACCATTTGGAGTATTAAAACAAATGGCTAAGCATCCTTTAACTGATATAGGAATAGAAAAGTTTTTAGCAGATTATAATCAAAAGTAATATAAACATTGCAAAAAAGAGCTATATAATATCTAATATAGCTCTTTTTGCATATAAAAATTTAAAATATGGTTGACAATAAATAGATGTAGGAATAATATGTAAATAGGTATTATGTTAAACATAGTACCTATTTAAAAAAGTTGCTACTATGTTTAACATAGTAATAATAGTAATGAAGGAGTAAAAATGAAAGATAAATCACAGTTATTAAAAGGGGTACTTGAAGGATGTATACTAAATATAGTGAAACATAAAAAAGAAACTTATGGATATGAGGTAGTAACAGAAATGAGGACATTTGGATTTGGTCAATGTACAGAAGGTACTATATATCCATTGTTAACAAGATTGGAAAAGAAAAATAGCTTAAAATCAGAAAAGAAACAGTCACCATTTGGTCCTCAAAGAAAATATTACTCACTTACTGATCAAGGGGAAGAAGAATTAAAAGAATTTTATGATACGTGGACAGAATTTAAGGATTTTGTAGATAGCATATTTAAAAATTATGAAGGGGTGTAAATTATGACAAGTATTAAAAAATTATTAAAAATTAATTATGAAAATATGATGAAAATAGATGATAAATACCAAGATTTAGTCACAGATATTGTTTGTTATATAAGAGGAGAGTTAACTCAAAAAGATGCAGAGGAAGCAATAAATGATATAAATGAAATATTATTAGGAGCACAAGAGAGAGGGGAAGATATTTTTACAGTTGTAGGTGATTATGAACAATTTTGTAAAGAGATAGTAGAATCATATAAAATAGTAACAAAAACATATATATTTAAAAAAGTTTTAGACTATATTCCGACTATTTTATATTCATTAATATTCTTTATAGCAATAGATATGGTATCATCAATTTTAGAATATGGTAAAAGTATATTTAATAATTTTTGGACATTAAAATATACTCTTTCATTAGCACCGATATTAAATTCAGTAATAGCTGCTATAATAGCTATTATAGTTATTGAAAATGTTTGTAAAATACCAACAACTAAGACACGTAATAAAAAATTTGATTTGTTAATTATTTTTGCTTATATAGCAATTACCGCAATCTTAGTAGTAATAGGTTTATTTGCTAGTAAAGTAGAGATAGTAACTCTAAAAAATTGCTCTATTTTAATTATTATTTCATTTATTATAGTTGCAATTCAGCTTATAAAAATGATTAAATTTGCTATATTTGATAGAAAATAAACAATCAAATTTAAACCGTTAAATTTAAGTATAAAAGGAAGATGTTTAGACCTCTTCCTTTTGTGATATAATCAAAATATACATAATATGATAAATTTACCATAAATCTTGCTTGATCTGTATTAAGCAAGATTTATTTAACTTTATTACAAAACAAATAATTTATATAAATTTATAAGGTAGATTAAAAATGGAGGTTAAAATGAGATTTATTCATACATCGGACTGGCATCTAGGCAAAAGTTTAGAGGGTCACTCTAGGATAGAAGAACAAATAAAGTTTTGTGAAGACTTTATAAACATAGTAAACGAAAATAATATTGATATGGTAATTATAGCAGGAGATATATATGATACATCAAATCCTCCAGCATTAGCTGAAAAATTATTTTATAAAACTGTATCAAAATTAGCTAATAATGGTGAAAGATGTGTTCTGGTTATAAGTGGAAATCATGATAACCCAGAAAGGTTATCTGCTGTAACACCACTAGCACATGAACAAGGAATAATTATACTTGGAAATCCTTTGAGTAAAACTGAAGTAGGGAAGTTCGATGGATTTGAAATAATAGATGCTAAAGAAGGTTGTGTAAAATTAAAAATAGATGATGAAAAAGTTTCAGTTATAACATTACCGTATCCAAGTGAAAAAAGGCTTAATGAAGTTATACTTCAAAATGATGAAGATAAAGAAAGACAAGTTACTTATTCGCAAAAAATAGGAGAAATATTTAATAAATTAGAAGACAATTTTGATAAGGACTCTATAAATCTAGCTGTGTCTCATATATTTGTAGCTGGTGGAGAAGGTACTGATTCAGAAAGACCTATAGAATTAGGTGGAAGTTTATTAGTTGAGAAAAAGCATTTACCAAGTAAAGCACAATATATAGCCTTAGGTCATTTGCATAAGCCACAGAAAGCATCACAGAGATTAAATGCATATTATTCAGGGTCGCCTTTACAATATAGTAAAGATGAAAGAGCATACACAAAAGGGGCATATATAGTTGATATACATCCTGAAACAAAACCACAAATAGAAGAAATATATTTTAGTAACTATAAGCCAATAGAAGTATTTAAATGTGATGGAATAGAAGAAGCTTTAAAGGTATGTGAGGAAAATAAGGATAGAGATATTTGGTCTTATTTTGAAATAAAAACAGAAGAGGTAATATCTCAGTCAAATATAAAAAAGATGAAAGATACATTAAAAGATATTATAGAAATAAAACCTATAATAACATCTCAAAATGAATATGAACACGTAGATATTAAAGAAAAATCTATGGCAGAGATGTTTAAAGAATTTTATACATTTAGCAGAGGGTTAGAACCAAAAGGAGAGCTTATGGATTTATTCTTAGATATAATAAATGAAGAAGGTGATATAGTAGATGAGACCAATTAAATTAGAATTAAGTGGATTAAATAGTTATATAGATAAAGCTACAGTTGATTTTGAAAAATTAACAGATAGAGGGTTATTCGGTATATTTGGAAATACTGGAAGTGGTAAATCTACAATATTAGATGCAATAACAATAGCAATGTATGGAAATATATCAAGAAATACAAAGGAATTTATAAATAGTAGCTGCGATAAAGCAATTATTTCATATGAATTTGAAATAGGAAGTAAAAATACTAAAAGAAGATATAAAGTGGATAGAACTATAGTTAGAACGAACACAGGTACAAAAACATCTTATGCAAGACTTGTAGAAATTAAAAATGATGAAACAGAAACAGTACTTGCTGATAAAGTTGGAGATGTAAACACTAAAGTAACACAAATTGTAGGATTAACGGCAAATGATTTTACAAGATCAGTAGTTCTACCACAAGGTAAGTTTAATGATTTTTTAAAGTTAACAGGATCTGAAAGAAGAGACATGTTAGAAAGAATATTTAATTTAGAAAAATATGGTAGAGGATTAATTGATAAAGTAAGAAAAAGAAAAAATATACAAAATCAAAGTTTAAGGGATATAACTTCTAAACTTAGTCAATATGATGGAGTTAATGAACAAGTTTATGATGGGATAGAAAAGGAATTAGAAGAATTAAAAGAACTAGAAAAGATTAAGAATAATGAATTTGAATCAGCCCAACAAAAGTATACAGAGAGTAATGAAATATATGAAAAACAAGTACAAAAAGAAAACTATGAAAAAAGAAAAAAAGAATTAGATTTAAAAAATCAAGAAATTAGAGACAAAGCAGTTCAATTAGAGAACGCAATAAATGCTGAAAAAATTAATCCATATATATTTGAAGTTCAAAAGCTAGATAAAAAAATTAATGAAGATAATTCACATAGCGAAATGCTAGAGAAAAAATTAGATATATTAAGTAAAGAACTTTTATTATCTAAAAATAAATATGAAGAAGCTTATCAAAATAAAAATGAAAGTATGCCTAAGTTAAGTGAAGAAAAAACAAAGCTTCAAAGGGCTTTTCAATTAGAACAAGAGTTAGTAAACTTAGATAAAGAATTAAAAGAAATAAAAGAAAAAGGCACTAGTTTAAATAAAGAAAAAGACATATTAGAAAAAGAAAAATTAGATTTAGAATCTAAAAAAGACATAATAACAAAATCAGTAAAAGATTTAGAAAGTAAGATTAGTAAATTAAAAATCGGTGCTGACTTAAAACACAAAATATTTTTAGCATATGAAAAAGAAAAAGAAAATAATACAATATCTAATGAGAAAAGTGCTAAATTAGATAGGCTAGATGAAATATCTAAAAAGTTAGATGATGTAAATCTAAAAATAAAATATGTTCAAAGAGATAAAAATCTAGTTGAAGGTAAATTAAATGAATTACAGATACACCAAGATTGTTTAAATAAAAAATCACCTGGTGAAAATGAAGATATTGTATCAAAGACGGAGTATGTAACAAGCCTAAGATTAAAAATAGATATTATAAAAGAAAATGAAGTTAAGAAAGATGAATTACAATCAGATTTAAATAAAATATTAGAGCAAAAACACCATGTAGAAAGAGAATTAGTTGTTTTAAATGATAGACTAGATAGCACAAAAAGACATGTAGATGACTTAGAAAAGGAAGTTGATAAATTACGTTATCTAAATTTGGCTTTAGAACTTAGAAAAGAACTAAAGGAAAATATGCCCTGCCCAGTTTGTGGATCTAGACATCATGAAACTTTAGATAAAGTAAACCAAGATGAACAAATAGCATTTACAAAGTCTAAATTAGAAAAATTAAAACAAGAAGAACATTTGATAAAAAACAATATAGATGATTTAAATAACAAAAATAGTGAATACGTATCAGCAGAAAAAATAAAATTAAAAGAAATGGAGGAAGTAAAATCTAAAATTGGTGAATTAAAATCTAGTGAATTATCAAGTAGATTAGATGAGGAAAGTAAAAAATTAGAAATACTTAAAATAAATGTTCAAAGATGGCAACAAGATAAAGAAGATACAGATAATAAACTTAAAAAGCTAAAAGAAGAAAAGAATTTAATAGAGAAAGAAGAACTTAAGTTACAGGAAAATATAAATACATACAAGAAGTTATCAAAAGAATTAAAAGAAGAAATTGAAGTAATTGATGTTAAGTTAAAAAAAGTAAAAGAAGAGTACATGGGATTAAAAGCAGTTGTAAAAATACAAGATTTAGGATCTAAAGTTATTGAAATAAATAAAAATGAAAAAATTACTGAGGATTTAAATAAGCAATATCAAGAAGTTGCTCAAACTAAAGATACTATAGATAATGAGATTAAAAAATATCAAGATAGCTTACATAAGACAGAGTTGGAATTAATGAAGGCTAGGGAAATATATACAGAAAAAAGAAAAGTAAGAGAAGAAAAATATAATGATATAATAGCGATAACTAAAGGCGAGTCATCTAAATATCTATTAGAAAGTTTAGAGTTATCTATAAATAAATTAATAACGCAAGAAGAATCGACTAAGAAAAAATTAGAAGAACAAAAAATAGAATATGATAAATATAGTACAGAAAAATCAAATGTAGATGGAAGACTAAAAATAGCTAAAGAACAATTTGAAAGTCAATCAGATATATTAAATCAACTGTTAATTGACTATAAGTTTGAAAGTATATACGCAGTTAAAAGAGCTTTATTAGAGCCGGATCACAAGAGAAGGCTTCATGATGAGATAGCTGAATATGATGAAGAACAAAAGATATTAACATTGAAAATAGAAGGATTAATAGAATATTTATGCGGAAGAACGGTAAAACCGGAAGTATTTGAAGAGCTTAAAAATAAAATTTATAATTTAAAAGTAGAAGTAGGAACAATTGCTAAAAACATTGGTGCTAAGCAAAATACACTTAATACTTTAAGAGAATCAATTGAAAAAGTAAAAGAATTAAATAAAGAGCTTAAAGTTGTGCAGCATAATGTAGACTTATTAGAAGATTTAGATAAAATAGTTCAAGGTAATAGGTTTGTAGAATATGTAGCTACTAATCAACTAAAGTATATTGCTTTAGAAGCGTCTAAAAGATTAGAAGGTATTACGAAGGGAAGATATGCCTTAGAAATAGATTCAACATTAAATTTTGTTATGAGGGATAACTTTAATGGTGGTCAAAGAAGAAGTGTAGATACACTTTCAGGAGGTGAGACATTCCTAACATCTTTATCTCTTGCTTTAGCATTGTCATCTCAGATCCAGCTAAAAGGAAGTGCGCCATTAGAATTCTTCTTCTTAGATGAAGGATTTGGATCATTAGATAATGAATTATTAGAAGTAGTTATGGAGTCTCTAGAAAAATTACATAGTGATAAATTAAGTGTTGGTATAATAAGTCACGTTGAAGAACTAAAAAATAGGGTTCCTATTAAATTAGTAGTTTCACCAAGTGAAGCTGGAAGTGGATCTAAAGTAAAAATAGAATATAGTTAAAAATAAGTATCTAACTTTAAAAAGTTAGATACTTATTTTTTGCAAAAAAGTGACGCCTACAAGGGGGAACATGTAGACGTCATATATATACTTATTAGGGGGAGAGATATATAATTTCCGCTCTCATATATAAGTATTTACATTTTTTCATTTAATATACACATATATATAAATAATTTATTTATATATAAAAAAAGCCACCTAAACAGGGGGGGAGAATAGGTGGCTTAAGAATATTTGGGGGGAAAAGAATTTTTTATATCCGATCATTAATTAGAATATTAACAGGAGTTTGATATTCTTTAAGAGAAACAATTATTTATATTTTGCTTCTCTTAATATAAAGTATGTTTTAGTGACGAAAAATGACACAAAAAAATGAAAAAAAAATAAAAAAATAAAAATATGTAATATTATGATTTAAATAAAAAAAAGCCACCTAAACAGGGGGGGAGAATAGGTGGCTTAAGAATATTTGGGGGAAAATTTTTTTATATCCGATCATTTAATTAGAATATTAACAGGAGTTTGATATTCTTTAAGAGAAACGCTTATTTATATTTTGTTTCTCTTAATATAACATATGAAAAAATACTAAAAAGTGACACAATATATTAAAAAAATCCAAAAAAATTATTTGATGTATTTATCTAAATCTATCATAGACTTGAATTCTTCAAATCCTATCCTATCTATATAAGAACCTAAACGCTCTTTACCATCTGCATTATTAGCATAAACTTTAACTATATCATCAACTAAGTCTAAAACTTTATCGTCAGGGATATTTATTGCTAGTCTATCTCCTAATCTAGGTTTTGTACCACCTTTTCCTCCAACAAAAACAGCCCAGCCTTTAGGCATTCCCATCAGACCTATATCTCTAGTATGATTATCAGAACAGCTATTAGCACATCCACTTACACCTATTTTTAATTTATTAGGTAAATTCATACCATGATATCTATCATCTAGTTTTAATCCAAGAGAAACTGAATCTCTAAATCCTCTTTTACAAAAAGTTGTACCTGGGCAAGTTTTTATACTACGAACACATAAGCCTATAGCAGCACCAGGAGACATACCTAAATCACTCCAAGCGCTATCTATATCTTTTTCTTTTAGTCCGACTAAAGCAATACGTTGAGCTGCAGTAATTTTTATAGCAGAAACTTTATATTTATCAGCTACATCAGCTAATTTTCTAAGCTGATCAGATGTTATAAGTCCAGCTGGAATATGAGGAGCTATAGCATAAGTTTCTTTATCTCTTTGAAGAACCGCACCTTTATCTAATAAATCATTCATAAAAATACCTCCATCGTACATTTTGTATTATTATATGGAGATATTTGAAAATTATAAATTAAATAATAATACAAAACAAAAATACATATAAATAATTAATTAAATATTTACAACATAAGATAACATATAAAGGTGTAAATATTTATTAGAACATTAGAGATACTAATATAAAATAAAACCTATTAGTTAATTGAATTATTTCCCAATAATATTTAAATATGCTATAATATATTAACATAAAAATCATAAAATTTAGGAGCGTGGTAAAGGTTGGAATCGGCCAGTATTTTGATTCAAATCGTAATTTTAGTAATCCTATTAATAGGATCAGGGTTTTTCTCAGCATCTGAAACAGCATTAATGTCGTTAAGTAAAATTAGAATAAGACATATGAAAGATGAGGGTATAAAAGGTGCTAAATTAGTAAGTAAATTAATAGAAAGTCCAAATAAGTTATTAAGTTCTATATTAGTTGGTAACAACGTAGTTAATATAGCTGCAACATCTATATCAACATCTTTATTTATAACACTATTAGGGTCAAAAGGAGTTCCTGTTGCAACAGCATTTATGACTATATTAGTATTGATATTTGGTGAAATTACGCCAAAGACAATTGCTGCAAATAGTTCTGAAAAGGTAGCTCTTTTAGTGTCAAAACCAATTAAATTTATTATATTTATATTGACACCTGTAGTATGGGTATTTGATATAATTACAAAAGTTATATTTAAAATATTTGGGATACAAACAAAAAGCTCACAACCATATATAACAGAAGAAGAGCTAAAAACTATGGTTAATGTAAGTCATGAAGAAGGAGTTCTTCAAGTAGAGGAACGAGAAATAATAAATAATGTATTTCAATTTGGAGATATGCAAGCCAAAGAAGCAATGGTACAAAGGCTTGATATGATAGCTATAAATTCAGAAGATAATTATGATGAGATTATAGAATTATTTAAGAATGAAAAATTAAGCAGAATGCCAGTTTATAATGATTCTGTAGATGATATTATAGGTATTCTTAATATAAAAGATGTAATATTTTTAAATGATGAAGAAATATCTAATTTTGATATAAACAAATATATAAGAGAACCATTCTTTACTTATGAGTTTAAAAAAATCACTCAACTTTTAGAAGAGATGAAAATAAACAAAGTTCAAATGGCCATAGTTGTAGATGAATATGGTGGAACAGCTGGGCTTATAACTATTGAAGATCTAATAGAAGTAATAGTTGGTGATATAGAAGATGAGTTTGATGAAGAGGAAGAAGAAATAATTGTAATAAAAGAAGATGAATATATAGTTGAAGGTAGTACAAAAATCTCTGATGTGAACGAACTAATAGGTGTTAAGTTAGAATCAGAGGAGTTTGATTCTATAGGTGGATTTATAATAGGTCACCTAAGAAGATTACCAGAAGAAGAAGAGGTTTTAGAAGTTGACAATATAAAGTTTTGTATAGAGAGCTTAGATAAAAATAGAATAAAGAAAATAAGAATTTTCACTTAGATAAAAACACTGTTTAAAGCAGTGTTTTATTTTTTATAATAAATGGCAATAATTATAGGATGAATATAAAATTTAAGGGGGGATCATATGGCAGTATTAGATAAACATTTTTTACACAAATTAAAATCTAATATTATTTTTGTTGTTATATATACTATGGCATTTATCTTAATGTATGAAACATTTCCATATATAGCACCTTTTTTGATAGGAGGCATGATAGCATTTGTAATTAGCCCTATTTCACAAAAATTAAAAAAGAAATTTAAAATAAATACAGGAATATCAACTTTAATTTTAAGTTTTTTAGGTGTAGCAATAGTCATAGGATTAGCAAGTGCATTTATAGTATTTGGAACAAAACATCTTGTAAATTTATTGAATAATATTAGCCAAAATTCAGACTACATAAATCAAATTGCAATGGATTTAGCAAGTAAGGCTAGTTCTTATATAGAGTATATACAAGATGCTTCAAATATAAATATAGAATCTCTAATAACTAAATATAGTGGAAGCTTAATGAATATAACTAAAAATTTATTAGCAAGTATAATTGGTCTAGCAAGTTCTATACCTTACATTGCTATATTTACTATAACACTTTTTATAGCTACATATTTTATAGCTAAAGACATAGATATAATAGAAAGATCTTTTTATAATATGTTTGCAGAAAGCACTAAGGTAAAAGTAAAAAATGTAAAGAAAGAAATATTATCATCTATTGTAGGATATATAAGAGCATATACTATTTTAATGGGAATAACTTTTTTAATTACATGGATAAGTTTTGCTATATTAAAAATTCCATATTCATCAATATTAGGATTTATAGCTGCAATACTAGATTTAATACCATTTCTGGGAATAACTGTTATTTATGTCCCTACTATAATTTATTACTGGATAATAGAAAATTATTTTTTAGTAATAACTATAAGTATAGTTTTTGTCGGATTATCACTTCTGAGACAAATATTAGAACCTAAATTAGTCTCAATAAATATAGGATTAAGTCCGTTGGCAACTTTAGCTGCAATATTTATAGGAATTCAAGTTAAAGGAATAATAGGGATCATTTTCTTTTTAGGATTAGTTATGATGCATCAAATATTAAAAAAGGTAGATATACTTTAACTAAAATATGTAATATAATGGAATTATATAAATAAACACATCATAACAAATTAATATAAAACAAATGAAGGAAGGAAAATAATAAAATGAAACAAAAAGTAGTAGAAAGATTTTTAAAATATGTTGCATTTGATACAACTGCAGACCCTAAAAATTCAAATTGTCCATCAAGCGAAGGCCAAAGAGTATTTGCAAATTATTTAGTAGAAGAGTTAAAAGGATTAGGATTAACGGATGCAAATGTAGATGAAAATAGTTATGTAATGGCAACTTTAAAAGGAAATACAGAGGGAGTAGATACAATAGGATTTATATCTCACTTAGATACAGCTCCAGATGTTACAGGAAAAGATGTTAAGGCTAGAATAGTTGAAAATTATGATGGAAAAGACATAGTTTTAAATGAAGAATTAAATATAGTAACTAAAGTATCTGATTATCCAGAGATTGCAAAGTTTGTAGGTGAAGATTTAATAGTTACAGATGGAACAACTTTACTAGGTGCAGATGATAAAGCTGGTATAGCGGAAATCGTTACTGCAATAGAATATTTAGTAAGCAATCCAGAAATAAAACATGGAGATATAAAAATAGGATTTACTCCAGATGAAGAAATAGGAAGAGGAGCAAACTTATTTGATGTAGAAAAGTTTGGAGCTAAATATGCATATACTATAGATGGAGGCATAGAAGGAGAACTTCAATATGAAAACTTCAATGCTGCTGGAGCTACAATAACTATACAAGGAAGAAATGTTCATCCAGGTGCTTCTAAAAATAAAATGATAAATGCATTACATATAGCAGCTGAGATAAGTGAAAAGTTCCCAGCTAATGAGAGACCTGAAACTACAGAAGGTTATGAAGGATTTTATCATTTAAATGATATAAATGGTAACGTTGAGAAGGCTTCTATGGTTTATATAATAAGAGATCATGACAATGAAAAATTCGAATCAAGAAAAGCTTATATGCAAGAAACTATAAGCAAGTTAAATGAAAAATATGATGGAAGAATAACATTAGATTTAAATGATCAATACTTTAATATGAAAGAAAAAGTAGAACCTGTTAAATTTATTGTAGATATAGCACAAGATGCTATGAATGAAGTAGGAATAAATCCTTTAGTACTACCTATAAGAGGAGGTACAGATGGAGCTAGATTATCATTTATGGGTCTACCTTGTCCAAATATATTTACAGGGGGACTAAATTTCCATAGTAAAAATGAATGTATACCTGTTAGATCTATGGAAAAATGTGCAGAGCTTATAGTTAAAATAGCTCAAAAATATGCTGAAAGATAATTAAAATTCAAATAAAAAGAGTGTTTATCAAGTAAACACTCTTTTTATAATTTATATAAAATTAATTTTCATCAAGATGTATTATCTGACCAGTATTTATATCAAATAAATCTAAATTCATATCAAGCTCATCTTCAGTTTGAATTATATCTATAATTGCAACAGAATGAGTTCCATCTTTCGGGATAGAAGTACTTCCTGGATTTAAAATAATTAAATTTTCATTACAGTATAATTCTTTAATATGAGTATGTCCTAATATAAGTATATCAGCCCCCATATTTTTAGCTTTTTTTATAGTATCTTCTTTAGAATCAATATATCCATGATTCATAACGATTCTAACTTCTCCAAATTGGCTCATAACATAAGGACTTTGTATAGGATGATTTATAACCATTTGATCTACATCAGCATCACAGTTCCCTCTAGCTATAAGTATATTAGTTATTTCATTTATTTTAGATATTAATCCTTTAGGATTATATCCTTCGGGAATATCATTTCTAGGACCATGATATAGAACATCACCACAATGTAATATAACATCGCATTCTTCTAGTATATTTAGTGCTTTTTCAAAATATAATAAACTTCCATGAGTATCACTCATCACACCTATTTTCATATTAATTCCTCCTGTATTATATATTATAAAAACTTTTCAGAAACCCTACTCCAAAACTCATAATTAGACATTCTAACTAGTTTAATATAGATATCAGAGGTATAAATTCTAATATCAGATATTTGATTATATCGGTGTTCAACACCATCAACAACTATAAGTATAGAATTATCAAATCTATACTCGGGCTCGATATTTATTACTGAATCTCTAGAAAAAATTATACTTGAAGTAAAACTTCTATAAGCATTTGTATTTATAGGATATAGTGGAGTAAGCTGCATAAGACTTAAACTTGAATCAACTATACTACCCCCTGCAGCATAATTGTAAGCTGTAGAACCAGTAGGTGTAGATATAATCATTCCATCTCCACTAAACTTTTCTACATGTTTATCATTTACTTTTAAATTTATATGTATAGTTCTAGATTTATCGCCTTTTACAACAACCTCATTTATTGCAAACATATCAAAACAATGCTTATCTGTACAAATACTTGCACCAAGAAGTGGTATATTTTGTACAATAAAATCTCCATTTAAATAAGCATCTATAAATGTATCTATATTATCGGGAGAAATATCTGGGAAAAAACCAAGATGTCCTGTATTAATTCCAACAACAGGTACGTCAGGAAAATCAAAATCGTGAATAGTTTTTAAGAAAGATCCATCCCCACCTATTGATATAATTAATTCCGTATCTGGATGGAAATCATATCTTACTTCAAATCCCATAGATTGCAATTTTTTGGTTAGTAGTTTTCTAGTCTCAAGAGACTTTACTACTTGGTTTGAATTTATAGTTATAATTCTTCTCATTTTTCCACCCCTTTATACTTTGTATTATAGCATAATTTTATAAAATATCGATATGTAATTGAAACGTAGGTTTTAGAATAAATAGATAGATTTAATACAAATTTGAAATAATAAACTATAAAAAATATAAAGAGATAAAAACTATTATCTATTTTTAAATAATAGTGTAAAATAGATAATGTTATTATTGCAAAAGAAGGTAGGTGCAGACTTGTTTAAAAAAGAAAGTCAAACATATAATCTTATATCATATACAAGTGATGAAGAGTCAACGCTAAAGGAAATTCTACTAGATAGGTTAAACTTCTCTGTAAGATCATTATCTAAAATGAAAAGAGATCAAACTGTATCAGTTAATGGTGAATTTAAAAAGCCTAGCACTAAAATAAAAAAAGGTGATTTAATAGAAGTAAAAATAGAAGAAGATATGGCTGGTTTTGAACCTCAAGATTTAGATTTAAAAGTATTACATGATGATTTTGATATAATAATGGTGAATAAACCGCCATTTATGGTAGTTCATCCAACTAAAAGTCATAGCGACAAAACTATAGCAAATGCAGTAAATGACTATATAATAAAGAAAAATGAAAAAGTAAAAGTTAGATTTGTAAATAGATTGGATATGAATACATCAGGTCTTGTTATTATTGCTAAAAATGCTTATGCTCATCATACATTATCAGTTGATATGAAAGAAGATAAAGTTGAAAAAAAATATATAACTGTAGTAAAAGGTATCGTAAAGGATGACTATGGAACTATAGACGAACCTATATATAGACCAACAGAAGATAGTATAAAAAGAGTAGTGGATGATAGAGGTCAAGCTTCAATTACACATTACAAAGTATTAGAAAGACTAAATGATGCTACTTTATTAGAAGTAAAACTTGAAACTGGAAGAACTCATCAAATACGTGTTCATATGAATCATATAGGGCATGGAATAATAGGCGACGAACTGTATGGATATGTTGATGAAAATCTTATAAATAGACAGGCTCTTCATGCATATAGCTTAGAATTCAATCAGCCTAGAACTAAAGAAAAGTTAAAATTTGAGGCGCAATTGCCAGAGGATATAAAAATATTAATAGAAAAATTAAAATAATTAAATTAGAGGTGAGAGTATGATAATACATAAATTTATAATACATGTACTAGATAAAAATAGTGATGTTCCGATTTTAAATGATTATGAAGGGAAGATAAATCCAGAAGTAGATAAATTTTTTCAAAAAGTAATTAAAAGAGTTACTAAAGATGATGATTTAAGAAAAGGGTACTTTAAAGATTATAATAATAATATAGTAAAAAATTGTTGTGAGCAGATGATATATGATGAAAGTACTTTTTTAGAAAATTCTAAAGAAATTGCATCATATTTATTTGACATAATGAAAATTAATGCTGAAATAGACTCTGGTGACTTAGCAATTTGTTTATATACTGTAAAGGATGAAAAGTATGTAGCCATATTAAAGTTAGATTATAAAAAATTATATACTCATTCAATTGAGTTTATAGATGACAAATTTAATATACAAATGGTTGCAAATGAAATAGGCATACCTGAAACTGGTAGACAAAAGCAGTGTGCTATAGTTGGAATCAGTGGAATAAATGATGAATACCATTTAAGACTTTTAGATAAAGATGCAGAAAAGGAAGAATTAGAATCAAAGTTTATAAAAGAATTTTTAAATGCAGAGAGAATTGATGATGATAAATATAAAACAAAAGTATTTAAAAATTCGGCAGAAACATGGATAACTAATGCACTAAGTGATAATATTAAGCAAGCTGAAGATGTAAGAAGTTTATTAAACTATACACTAAAAGAAAAAGAATCTATAGATATACAAGAATTTGTAGAAAATACTATAAAAGAAGATGATTTAAAAGAAAGCTTTAAAGAACATATGGAAGATAAAGGACTAGATGAAGGATTTAGTATAGATAAAACTTGGGTAGAGAAAAAATTAAAAAAGAGAAGTATAAAGACTGATAATGGATTTGATTTAAAAGGAAATTTAGAAGATTTTGAAGACCCAATGAAATATAATGTAAAACAAAATCCTGATGGTTCTATAGATATAACGATTAAAAATGTAAAATTTTATGAAGAAAAATAGATCTTAAATACAAGAGTATAATGCTCTTGTATTTTTTTACTCTTAGACAGGCACTATAACGAAAATGTAATCATATAAGTAAATAAGAAGAATTTTAAATTTGTGCTACATATATTAAGGGGGGGCGTGTGTGGAACAACTAAAGGGACTTTTTAGAGGATTTGATTGTATAGATGATAATCCAATGTTGTTGTTTATAATAATAGGAGCAGTAGTATTGTTAATGCTTGGAAATGGTGGAGGTTTGGAGTGCTTTTTTGAGCAAAACAATTCATTAGTATGGATTATCTTAATTGTATTTTTATTATTTATGTTTAATAATAACAATGACTGCTGTTGCTGTGACGATGATGATTTTTGTTGTTAATCAAAAACTTAAAACCGAGCTTATATAGCTCGGTTTTTATGTGTAGATTTATTTATTTTCTTCTATAAATTTATAAATATCACCTATAGTCTTGAAGTGCTCAGCTTCTTCATCAGGTATTTCTATACCAAATTCATCTTCAAGAGCCATTATAACTTCAACAGCATCTAAAGAATCTGCTTCTAGATCATCTATTAAAGATGTGTTCATAGTTATTTTACTTTCATCATCTATGCTTAATTGATCAGCGATGATTGATTTTATTTTTTCAAACATTATTGCACCCTCCTAAAACGGTTTTATAAATTTAATTGTAGTTTAATATAATATTGAAAATTTTTCAACATTATATTAATAAAAAGTAATAAAGTTTTTTCCTATGAATATAAATTACTATATAAGTTTTTATACATAGGAGGAATTGTTATGAAATATGTAGGTTTACTAGTATCATCTATTGGAGCATTCTTAATAATATTAGCAAACTTTTACTACAATTCAGTAACACTAGATATGCAAAGGATAAAAGAGTATGTAGTTGAAAGTAATATTATATTAGAAGATGTAGTTAAAAAAGAAGATACTGTTATTGAAAATAAGGATGAATACATATCAAGATTATTGACACTAAAGAAAGGAATTAATAACACTAAAACAACTTTTTTAATAAAAGACTATAAAGAATACAAACTTAAATCTATTGATAGCTTAATAGATAACATATCAGAAGAAAATATAAATAAAATACAATTAGATGATGTAAATAAATACAATGAGTTATGTGATAAAGAAATAGACAAATTGATAATAATTAAGTAATAATATTTGTTTAGCAACTTATTAAGTTTAAAACATATATAAATATAAAAGGCATTTTAAGCTTAGGGGGGGAATGTCATGGCAAAATTAGAAGATACATTATCCCGTTTTTTTGGTGGTAATAATGGCCTTTTTAGTAATGGAATGTTGATAATAATAGCATTAGTATTTCTAGTATTATGTACAGATATATTAGATAACTTCTTAGAAAATGATAGTGCATGGATATGGATTATACTAGTAATACTTCTATTATTTAATTTTGATGATAGCTGCTGCTAATATAATCATTTTAAAGAAATCTTTTAGATTTCTTTTTTTGTTTTTTGAAATTTTATAAGTTTTATGAAGTTTTTTTAACTAAAAATCAATAAAATGTAACAATTTTACACATTATTACATAATATTTAGTAAATAGGTATTAACAGGATATACCTATAAACTAAAAAGGGGGCATAAAAATGTCAGATAACCAAACTTTATCTCGTTTATTTGGATGTGGATTTGGTGGAGGTGGAATGATAATACTTGTAATACTAGGTGCAATACTTTTATTAGGTGACGATCTTTTAGAATGGATCTTCTGTGATGATATGGCATTAATATGGATAGTATTGATTATTTTACTTTTAACTAGCTTTGATTTTGATGGATGCTGTTGTTAAAAAATAAAAAGGGGCTCCAATTAGCCCCTTTTTATAAAATATAAAATTAAAAATAAAAAAATAAAAAAAAACAATAACACTTTTTGAAAAACTACATACTATATTAAGGAGAGGGCAAAGGTCCTATATGACAGCTTAGTTCGTGCACAATAGCATATTTATATTTTAGGAGGGGATTTGTGTGAGTAGCAAATTAACTAGAATGTTTGATTGTTTTGGTGGAGGTGGATGGTGGATAATAGTACTATTCTTCCTATTCCTAGCTTTCCAAGAATGTTGGAGTGAAATATGCATAACAGATTGGATTCCATTCTTAATATTATTATTAATAGTGTGTTCATGTAATGGATTTGATGATGGGGATTGTGGATGCTTAGATAACAACTTTGACTGCGGGTGTTAATTAATTAAAAACTATTAAGCAAAAAGGGTGTAATTTACACCCTTTTTGTTTTTTTGTATTAAATATTTTTTAGATAGTTGAATAACTGAAAATACTTATATATAGCAGAATTTATTATAACTATAAAAAAATTAATATAAAATTACTATCACAATTTGAGCCTGATGCATATTATATGTTAAGAGCGAAAGCTCAATAAATTAAATATCAACAGGAGGTAGCAATATGTTAGACAGATTATTTGGTGAATGTGGATGTTTTGGTGGAGGAGCTTGGTGGATAATAATATTATTCTTCTTATTCCTAGCATTTGGAGAAAGTTGGGTAGACATAGATATAATGGCATGGATACCTTTCTTAATAGTATTATTAATACTTTGCAGTTGTGGAGCATGTTTTGAGTAACAAAATTTAAAAAAGCTCATAGTATATACTATGTAAAAAGTTAGTATTAGTAATGCTAGCTAATTGATATTATACAGCTAGCATATCAATTAATATCTTTTATTTAAAGGGAGGACTTAATTATGTTAAGTAGATTTTTCGGAGAAGGTGGATGCTTTGGTGGAGGAGCTTGGTGGATAATAGTATTGTTCTTCTTATTCTTAGCATTTGGAGACAGTTGGTGTGATATAGATATAATGGCATGGATACCTTTCTTAATACTATTATTAATAACTTGCTCTTGTGGCGGATTACTTGATGATGGAGGATGCGGTTGCTAATAAAGCGATTCATTAGTTAAAAGCATCGGTTATATAACCGATGCTTTTTATTTTGATAAAAAATCTTACATATTAAATCTAAGAATATATTTATTAATTGAATAAAAATAATAAATAAAATACATACTTAAAATAAGAAACATTTACATAATATTGAATAATCTATTTATATAATCTCAAATGTATGATAAAATTATAGTTTAATAATAGAGACGATAAATTAAAATAAATTAACTAAAATCAATATGAGGAGGGCTTTGACATGAAGAGCAATATAACTATCAAAGATGTAGCCAAACGTGCAGGAGTATCTATATCTACGGTGTCAAGAGTTATAAATGATTCAAAACCAGTGACGGACGAAGTAAAGCAAAAAGTTTTAGATGTTATAAAGGAAACAGGATATATTCCAAATCCATTAGCTAGAAGTTTAGTTACTAAGAAAAGCCAATTAATAGGTGTAATAGTTCCTGAAGTATCGGATTCATTTGTAAATGAAATATTAAATGGAGTAGAAGAAATAGCTAAAATGTATGATTATGATATACTTTTAGCAAACACTTACTCAGATAAAGAACAAGAATTAAAAAGTATCAACCTTTTAAGAGCAAAACAGGTAGAAGGTATAGTAATGATATGTTGGAAAGTAGAAGAAGATCATATAAATTACATACAAAACTGCGGAATACCAGCTACATATATAAGTAAAACTGCTAGAGATTATGATATTCATACTGTAAGTACTAGTAATAAAGAAGCTACTCATGATATGACTAAATATTTAGTTGATAAAGGTCATGAAAAAATAGCATTTGTAATGACTAGTAAAGATGATACTGTACTTGAAATGGAAAGATTATCTGGATATGAAGAAGCTTTAACAGAAAGTAACATAACTTTAGATAAAGATCTTATAAAGTACGGAGATACTACTTACGAAGCTGGATATGAAAGTATGAAAGAATTATTAGATGAAGGTATAATACCAGATGCAGCATTTGTAACTGGAGATGAGGCTGCTATAGGAGCTATAAATGCTATATGTGATGCAGGATATAAAGTACCTGAAGATATATCTGTTGCAGGTTTCAATGATGTAAAAATAGCTAAAATGTATAGACCTAAATTAACTACTGTATATCAACCATTATACGATATGGGAGCCGTAGCTATGAGAATGGTAATAAAGATGATAAATAAAGAACCATTAGAGAGTAAAAAAATAGAGCTACCATATAGAATAGTAGAAAGAGAAAGTGTTATAAGTAAAAAATAATATAATTTTTAATACATAAGTAGCATATTATCTATATAGATAATATGCTACTTTTTTTATTTTATATTAAGTATTTAACTCGTTAGAAGTCATTAAACATATATTAAAAATAATATTAAAAATTTAATACAGTACGAGAAGGATTATGGGTGTAGATAATAGAAATATAGTAGGTGAAGTTGCAATATATCATGGTTAGATTTATTTGTTTTATACAATTAAATAGATAATAGTAAGGGGGATAAGTTATGAAAAAAGTATTAATTGATGGGAATAGTTTAACTATAGAAGAGGTAGTTAATGTATCTAGAAATGGATATCAAGTTGAATTAACAGATCAAGCTTTAAGTAAAGTTAAGGTAGCTAGAGATCTAGTGGATAATTTAGTGGATAGTGAAAAAATATCTTATGGAATTACTACAGGTTTTGGAAAATTTTCTGATATAGCAATATCAAAAGATGATGCTAAGCAATTGCAGAGAAATTTAATTATAAGCCATGCTTGTGGAGTAGGGGAACCACTAGATGAAGATATAGTAAGGGCTATAATGTTACTTAGAGTAAATGCTCTTTCAAAAGGACATTCAGGGATTAGAATAGAGACATTACAAACATTAGTTGAAATGATAAATAAAGGAGTACATCCTATTATACCTGAAAAAGGATCTCTAGGAGCATCAGGAGATTTAGCACCACTATCACATATGGTCTTAACGATGATAGGAGAGGGAGAAGCAGTCTATGATGGTGAAAGATTAAGTTCTAAAGAAGCAATGCAAAAAGCTGGTATAAATGTGCTAGAATATTTATCTTCAAAAGAAGGTTTAGCACTTATAAATGGAACACAGGTTATGACTGCAGTTGGTTTGTTAACAGTATATGATTCAATAAATTTATTGAAAACTGCAGATATAGCATTAGGTCTTACTATGGAAGCTTTAAATGGAATAACATGTGCTATGGATGAAAAGGTTCATAGTGTTAGACCGCATAAAGGCCAAATAAATACAGCTAAAAATATATTAGATATATTAAGAGATAGTGAAATGGTAACTAAGCAAGGGGATATGAGGGTGCAAGATGCATATTCTTTAAGATGTTCTCCACAAATTCATGGAGCTAGTAAAGATGCTATAGAATATGTAAAAAATAAAATAAATATAGAAATAAACTCAGTAACAGATAATCCAATAATATTCCCAGACGTAGAGCAAGTAATATCTGGAGGTAATTTCCATGGACAACCAATGGCATTAAGTTTTGACTTTTTAGGAATTGCTTTATCAGAAATAGCAAATATATCAGAAAGAAGATTAGAAAAACTAGTTAACCCAGCATTAAGTCATGGACTGCCAGCATTTTTAGTAAATAAAGGTGGCTTAAACTCAGGATTTATGATAGTTCAGTATAGCGCAGCATCATTAGTATCAGAAAATAAAGTTTTAGCACATCCAGCAAGTGTAGATTCAATACCATCATCAGCAAATCAGGAAGATCATGTATCGATGGGTACTATAGCAGCAAGAAAGGCAAGAGAAATAATGGAAAATGCTCGTAAAGTTTTATCAATGGAAATTTTAGGAGCAGTACAAGCAATAGATTTAAGAGGGAAAAAAGCTTTAGGAGTAGGAACTGAAGCTGCTTATAAAGTTGTGAGGGAACATACTCCTTTTGTTGATAAAGATAGAGTAATGTACAAAGATATAAATATATCTGAAGATATAATAAAACAAAATTTATTAGTTACTGCAGTTGAAAAGGCTTTAGGTAGCAATTTATTGGTAGATGAAGAAGCTTTAGCAGAAAGCACAATATAATATAGCGTAGGAGGAAATAGAAATGGAAAAGGTACTAAATAATTTAAATAGAGAAATAGAAGATGCAATGAGCATAAAAATAAATAATATACCAAATGAAATACCAAGTTTTATAGAAGGAATAAGAAGAGCTCCTAAAAGAGAAGCAAAATTATCTCAAAATGATATTAAATTAGCTCTAAGAAATGCCTTAAGATATATACCGGAGCAATATCATGAAGAGTTGGCACCTGAATTTTTAAATGAATTAATGACTATGGGAAGAATTTATGGATATAGATTTAGACCAGAAGGAAATTTAAAAGGTAAATCTATAGATGAATATGAAGGAAAATGCATCGAGGGAAAAGCATTTCAAGTTATGATAGATAATAACCTTGATTTTGATATAGCATTATATCCATATGAGTTAGTAACTTATGGAGAAACAGGGCAAGTATTTCAAAACTGGATGCAATATTTAGTAGTAAAAGAATATTTAAAAGTTTTAACACAAGACCAAACTTTAGTATTACAATCAGGACATCCTGTTGGGTTATTTAAATCTAAGCCAGATGCACCAAGAGTAATATTAACTAATGGCCTTATGGTAGGATTATTTGATAATCAAGAAGAATGGAAAAGAGCAGCTGCAATAGGTGTTTCTAATTATGGTCAAATGACAGCTGGAGGATGGATGTATATTGGTCCTCAAGGAATTGTTCATGGAACATATTCAACACTTTTAAATGCAGGAAGGTTAATGCTTGGAATAGACCAACATTCAGATTTAGCAGGGAAGTTATTTGTAACTTCAGGCTTAGGAGGAATGAGTGGAGCACAAGGAAAAGCAGTGGAAATAGCTGGAGGAGTAGGTATAATTGCTGAAGTTGATTATTCTAGAATAGAAACTAGATTCACTCAAGGATGGGTTAGCAAAGTTGCTAAAACGAGCAAAGAGGCATTTGAAATAGCTAAAGAAAATATGGAAAATAAAAAAGCATGTGCAATTGCATATCATGGTAACATAGTAGATTTATTAGAATATGCAGTTGAAAATAATATACATATAGATCTACTTTCAGACCAAACATCTTGCCATGCTGTATATGATGGAGGATATTGTCCACAAGGGGTAACTTTTGAAGAAAGAACAAGATTACTAGCTGAAGATAAAGATGAGTTTGTAAAGCTAGTAGACAAAACTCTTATAAAACACTTTGAATTAATTAAAGAATTACACAACAGAGGCGTTTATTTCTTTGACTATGGAAATAGTTTTATGAAAGCTGTATATGATGCAGGTTGCATGGAAATATCAAAAAATAAAGTTGATGAAAAAGATGGATTTATATTCCCATCATATGTTGAAGATATTTTAGGACCTCAATTATTTGATTATGGATATGGACCATTTAGATGGGTTTGTTTATCAGGCAAAGAAGAAGATTTAGAGAAAACAGATAAAGCAGCAATGGATATTATAGATCCTAATAGAAGATATCAAGATAGAGATAATTGGGCTTGGATAAGAGATGCTAAGAAAAATGCACTAGTAGTAGGTACTCAAGCTAGAATACTTTACCAAGATGCTATGGGAAGAACTAATATAGCTCTTAAGTTTAATGAAATGGTAAGAAAAGGTGAAATAGGACCAGTAATGTTAGGAAGAGACCATCATGATGTATCAGGAACGGACTCTCCTTTTAGAGAAACTTCTAATATAAAAGATGGAAGTAATATAATGGCAGATATGGCTACACACTGTTTTGCAGGAAACTGTGCAAGAGGAATGAGCTTAGTAGCACTTCATAATGGTGGAGGTGTAGGTATAGGTAAATCTATAAATGGTGGATTTGGTATGGTTCTTGATGGTTCTCAAAGGGTAGATGATATATTAAGAACATCTATGCCTTGGGATGTTATGAGTGGTGTTGCTAGACGTGCATGGGCTAGAAATGAAAACTCTATAACTACTGTTATAGAATATAACAAAATGTGTGAAGGAAAAGATCATATAACTCTTCCATATATAGTAAATGATGAGTTAATAAATGAAGTAATAGAAAATAATATGATATAAAGTAGATATATTAGGTTGAATTATTTTATTAATTCAACCTAATAGTTAAATATTAAAAGCGTATAAAGTTTTATTAAACTTTTACTTATAAAATTCAACAACAAACAGTATTTGATAGGGGGGCTAAATATGGCAATAGTACAATGTGTACCTAATTTTAGTGAAGGTAGAGATTTAGAAAAGGTAGAAAAAATAGTAAGTCCTTTAAGAGGTAAAGAAGGTGTAAAACTTTTAAATTATGAACCAGATCCAAATTATAATAGACTAGTAGTAACAGTAATAGGAGAACCTCAAAAAGTTAAAAATGCAGTATTAGAAGCTATAGGTGTAGCTATGGATGTTATAGATATGAATGTTCATGAAGGACAACACTCTAGATTTGGAGCTACAGATGTATGCCCATTTATTCCTATAAAGGGAATGACAATGGATGATGCTGTTCAAATAGCAAAAGAATTAGGACAAGAAGTATCTAAAAAATATAATATACCAGTATTTTTATATGAAAAAGCAGCTAGTAAACAAGAAAGAGAAAATCTAGCAACAGTTAGAAAAGGTGAATATGAAGGACTTGATAAAAAGTTTGAAGATCCAAATTGGGCACCTGATTTCGGAGTAGCTAAGAAACATCCAACTGCTGGTGCTATAGCTATAGGAGCAAGAAGACCTCTAATAGCGTACAATATAAATTTAGATACACAAGATATAAATATAGCTAGCAATATAGCAAAGACTATACGACACTCAAGTGGAGGCTATAGATTTATAAAAGCTGGTCCTGTTGAAATTCCAGAAAGAAAAATAACTCAAGTTACTATGAATTTAACAGATTATACAAAAACAAGTATGTATAGAGCTTTTGAAGCTGTTAAGATGGAAGCTAGAAGATATGGCGTTAATGTTACAGGTAGTGAAGTTGTAGGACTTTGCCCAATGGAAGCTCTAATAGATGTAGCATCTTACTATTTAGGTCTAGAAAACTTTGATTTAGGAAAAGTTTTAGAGACTAGTTTAATGGAGTAAAATTATGAGAGTAGATCTAATTATAAAAAATATAGGGAAACTAGTTACATGTAAAGATTTAGGAAGACCTAAAATTGGAAAAGAAATGAACGAACTTGAAATAATTGAAAATGCATATATAGCTATAAGAGATGGAAAAGTTATTGAAATAGGCGTAGAGGATGGTTATAAATCAATAGCAAATAATTATACAAAAATAGAAGATGCAAAGGGGCTTTTGGTTACACCGGGACTTATAGATTCACATACTCACTTAGTGCATGGTGGGTCTAGAGAAAATGAATTCTCTAAAAAATTAGCGAGTGTTCCTTATATAGAAATCCTTAATGAAGGAGGAGGAATATTAAGTACAGTAAATGCAACTAAAAATGCTACAGAACAACAGCTTTATGACAAAGCAAAAAAAAGCTTAGATAGAATGTTAGAGTTAGGTGTAACAACAGCTGAGTCAAAAAGTGGATATGGGCTAGAATTAGAAACAGAGTTAAAACAACTTAAAGTATCTAATAAGCTAGGTAAAGAGCATCCGATTGATTTAGTACATACTTTTCTAGGTGCTCATGCAGTACCTGTAGAATATAAAACTAACCATAAGCCATTTATAGATGAAGTTGTAAATAAAATGATGCCTAAAGTTAAAGAGCTAGGTTTAGCTGAATTTTGTGATGTATTTTGTGAAGAAGGTGTGTTTACAATAGAGGAAACGGAGTATATACTTTCAAAAGCAAAACAAATGGGTTACAAATTAAAAATACATGCAGATGAAATAGTATCTTTAGGAGGAGCTGAACTAGCAGCTAAATTAAATTGTACATCAGCTGATCATTTAATGGCGGCAAGCGAAGATGGGCTAAAAATGATGGCAAAAAATAATGTTATAGCAAATATACTTCCAGGAACATCTTTCAATTTAAATAAAGCATATGCAAATGCGAGAAAAATGATAGATTTAAATGTTGGTGTTTCATTATCTAGTGATTACAATCCAGGAAGCTGCCCTAGTGAAAACCTACAATTTGTAATGCAATTAGGTTGTTTAGGATTAAAAATGACTCCATATGAAGTTTTAAATGCAGTGACAATTAATGCAGCTTACTGTATAGATAGACAAAATGAAGTAGGATCAATTGAAATTGGTAAAAAAGCTGATTTTGTAGTATTTGATGCTCCTAATGTAGAATACTTAATGTATCATTTTGGAATAAATCATGTTAATCAAGTTTATAAAAATGGAACATTAGTCGTGGATAATAAACATGTTATTTATAATAATTAAAAATTAAAGGAGGATATGATATGAAGTTGGTTGATATGAGTATAATTGAATTTTCTGATGAAGTAGATTCTAATTCACCTGCCCCAGGAGGTGGGTCAGTTGCAGCACTTGCTAGTAACATAGGTGTAGGATTAGCGAGAATGATGGCACATTTAAGTTTTGGAAAGAAAAAATATGAAGGATTAGATGAATCTATAAGACAAGAGTTTGTAAATAGATTTAATAAATTAGCAGATATAAGACAAGAGCTAGTTGTATTAATAGATAAAGATACAGAATCTTTTAATGAAGTTATGAAAGCTATGAAAATGCCTAAAGAAACTGAATTAGAAAAGAAGGCTAGAAAAAATGCTATTCAAGATGCTACATTATTTTCGATTGATGTTCCATTTAAAACAGCTAAATTATCTCTTAAAGCACTAGAGTTATTAGATTTTGTGGTTGATAATGGAAATCAAAATGCAATAACAGATATTGGAGTAGGTACTTTAATGCTATATACAGGATTAGAAGGTGCTATACTAAATGTAAAAGTTAATTTAATGGGTATTGAAAATAAAGAAGTACATGACAGCTATAGTGAAAGTTGTAAGGAAATTTTAAGTAAAGCAAAACAAATAAAAGATAACATAATTGATGAAGTACATTCTAAATTAGAAGCCTAAAATATGTAAATGCCTTAAAGTAATAGAAATTACTTTAAGGCATTTTTTTATTATAAAATAGATCAATATACCTTACGTGGTAAAAAAATTATTTATCAGAACCTCTTTTTACTTTTTTAACAACTTTTTTTACTTTTTTGCTACTATGAGGAGAGTCTTGGTGAGTTTCAGGTGAAGACGTATTATTTTTACTATGTGAAGATTTTTTAGTAGCTTTGTCCGGTTGATTTGTATCCTTTGAAGTTTTATGTGAAGATTTTTTTTGTTTAGATTTTTTATTATCTATTTTATTTTGAACTTCTGCGTCAGATATTTTGTTCATTATAACATCTAGTTTTTTTCTTTGATCATCATCTAAGAATGCTTTAAACTTAGACACAACTTCCTCTCTACCCTTTAAATTTTGGCCTATTTTTACCAACTCATCCATAAGTTCATTTTCAGATTTACCTTTATAGCTATTAGCTATATTCTCTATTTTATCTTTATCTATATTTTTCTCCTTTGCCATTTTTTCTAAAGCATCAGTGTTTAGTTTTTTCATAAAAATGCCCCTTTCTATAATATATATTGAACTTACCTCATATTATTTATATATAGGAATAATCTATAAATTGTGAAAGATATCTATTGATAAAAAATAAATTTTCTTATAGATAATGTATATGCAAATTAGATAAAAAAAAGTAACAATAATAGCAAATAAAACATACTTTATATATGAGGGAGAGTATATTTTAAGGGGTGACGAAAATTGAATAATATACTATTAATACTTGGAATGATAGCATTAAGTAACGGAAATATATCATTATCAGATTTACCGTTATTTGATAATAAAAATAAATCAAAAGCAAAGAAAGTATCACCAAAACCAAAGCGAAATTTACAACAGAAAAAGCCAAAACCTAAAATTGATGCTAATGAAAAACCTAAGGTTAAAAAGAAAGTAAAAAAGAAAAGGGAGACAAAGAGAAGTGATAACATGCTTGGATTTAATATAAATGATATAAATAAAGGTATGAAGTTAATGGAATTAAGTGATGAGGATTTAGAACGTGGAATGGAAATTATAACACGAACTAAAAAGTATATGTCAAGAGATGAAAAAAAGATTTTAGTAAAAGTAGAAAGTCTATTGGATTTAGTTAGAGGAATTAAAAAACTTAGTAGCATAGATGATATAGAAGAAGAAGAGACAAACTTTTTTAGAAGTATGGAAGAAGAAGATAAAAAAAATATGATGATAAAAGAAATTTTAGAGGTATTTCCAGAAAAAAGAAAAGAATCAATTGAAAAAGCAATTGATATGAAGAAAAAAATAGATTTATTTGCAGAGCTATTCCTGCCTGATGATTTTGGAGAAGGTGGATTTAGCATAAGTTCTTTAGCTAACATTAATAACTTAGGAAGTATGAATAATTTAAAATTATTAGGAAGTTTATTAAGAACAGAAGATGATAGTGAAGAAGATGAATATGAAGAATATGATTACGAAGATGATGAAGAATATGAAGAGTATGAAGATGAAGAATATAATGACTTTGAAGATGAATATGATTACGAAGATGATGAAAATACAGATTACATAGAAAAACATGATGATTAATGTGGAAAAAAGTCAAAAATTTATAGTAATTAGTATATAAAACCACTTTAAAAATACTTGAATTTGTTATATAATAAAAATATAAAATCCTGAAACATACGACACGGCTTATTTAAATTCAACCGACAAATGTTGTTCGGGAGACTGAGTCTAATAACAGATAACATGCCTGTACATTTTTATGGGAAGTTAAAAGCTATTAGCAGGTCACCCACCTGGGAGTATCTCGGGTCTGAATTTATTGGGCCACCGGTGTTTCGGGATTTTCATTTAAAAAAGTGTTGCTATTTTAGCAACACTTTTTTTATTTGAAAGTTTTTAATAAATCTAAAATCCTAAAAGTGCTATATCATTGGATGTTGTAAAGACAGATGTAGAATTATATACTAAGTCTTCTTTATAATTTGAAAGGAAAGTAGCTTTTATAAAGTCTTCTTTAATACTAAACTCATCTGTTGTTTGATTTGTCCATGAACTTCCTAAATCATTAGAAGAGCAAGTTTTAAGTCTATTATATTCAACCCACATTAAATAAATATTAGATTGATGTTTTATTAAATTAGGATACATGCAAGCGCAAGGAATTGATATGTTTTTAGCATTACGTATATCTAGACCATCATCCATTAAATATCCATTTATGTATTTAACTGAATAAGCATTATCTTCATTTTCGCAAAAAGTTAAGTGATAGAAATTCATAGCATCTTTTAATACTGATAAATATACTTTATTTTTTTTTGAATGAGTTATTTGCAAAGGAGTAGACCATGTTAAAGAGTTACAATTAAATCTAGATAAAAATACTTCTTCATACCCATCTACTACATTAAGGTAGAATACAATTGGAGAATTATTGACCCATGAAATACAATAGTTATTTAAAATAGAATGTGTTAAAAAATCAATTTTATTTTCAGTCCAAATATTATTTTTATTATGATGATGAAATAAAGCACATGTACCTGGTGCTTCATTATTAAAGACATAATAAAATAAATGTAGGTTATTATCAACTTTTTTTATGTAAGGAAATAGCAAATCAAATTTTTCATCATTAAAAGTAAAAATTTCATTAAATGAAAGAGTATTATCCTTTGAGATTTCAAAATACTTTATACCATTATCTTTATAAACTCCATATATAGTATCATCTATTCCTAGAGAAACCGAATAATTTGTAAAGTCTACAAATTTATTTAATATAGTAATAGAATTATAAAAATTATAATCTTTATCAAAGCAATTACAAATTAATCTCTGATCTTTTTCATTACAATAAATACTAAATATATCTTTATTAGAACGTCTAATTATTGTAGAACTGTTATTAGAAAAGCTCATATATACCTCCTTAAGAATTGTTTATAGTAAATGTATATTACCAACAAAAAATATTTATTCGAGAATATATAAACTAAAGTACAACTTAAGTAACAAATATCAATAAAAATGCATAATATTAATTAGGCTACAAAAAAGCCGAGACATTTATAATAATTATTCATTTAAGGGGAGGACTCAAATTATGCAAGACTTAAAAAGAAGTAAAAAAAGAGTAATGAACCAACAAATGGCTCAAATGCAAAACAAATTAAACGAAGATGTTAACATGATAAAAGAACAAGAAGTGAAAGAAGAGTTAAATAGAGGATGTAACAGTAAACCAAAACATGAAAATCACTGTAATAACTCTTGCAATAATTCTTGTAATAATCAAGGTAATAACAATTGTCATCATGGTTGTGGATGCAATTCAAACACTGAAGAATTTGACTGCGTATGTGTTTGTAAAAAGCCAAACCAAGAGTGTGAGCCATGTGAGCCAGAAGCGAAGGAATGTATAGACAATAAGGCTATCTGTGGGCCAGAATGTTGTAATCCTATAACATCACCAAACTTCTCACCTGCAAATAGTGTACCATTTGCAATAGAAGCTAATAGAGTTTTTGATACTATGGCATTCCAAACATTTACAGATGCAGTAGCTCCAAATGGAGAAGCTTTAATATTTGATTTTGATGTAGTAGAAGTAAATGGTCCAATACCAAGATCAAGTCAAGTAAATGTAACTATAGATAAAGTATGCTTGAACTATAGTGGTATAGTAATCGATGCAGGTGTTACAACATTAGAAGATTTTGATATACAACCTTTAGAACCAGTAGTTGGAAAACCATGTGAAACTAATTTCGAATATGCAGTTTGTGGAGAAAAAAATTCTGAATGCTGTAAAAAAGGAAAAGGTACTAGTGTAGTATATAAACAAAGAGGATTAAATGTAACTGTAGAAGATTTAGTATTAGAATTAAGAGGAAGATGTGGATGTACTACATTTGTAGCATTTGCATATCCAGCTGTAAGAGGAATGGGCGGACAAATAAAAAGATGCTGTGATGTAGAGTTTATATATAATACATTATCTGCACCAATTTGTTTACCATCAGATGGCAGAGCTGTAACTTTAAGACAAGATTATCAAACTAATTTAACAGTAGATTGTATAGGAAAAGCATTATTAAGATTTGTAGATCATGATGGATGTGAATGCTATTATGATTTATGTGTACCAAATGGAATAGACTTAATATTATGCTTACAACTTACAGTTAGCACATTAATAAATGAACAAATAGTTGTTTTAGGATCACCTAATGCTATAAGACCTAGAATAGTAGATACGTTTAATAAAGTTTGTGATTTCACTACTTGCCCAGGAACACAAGACAATAATAATAATAATAATAATAAAGGATGCGGATGCAGCCGTTAATTTAAATTTTAATTAATGGAGAAGGCTATCAATTGATAGCCTTCTTATTTTTATGCTAGACACTAAAATTTATATTTTATACTATAGCAATATTCAAATATATCATGCTCTATGCTATTGATAGGCAATTCATATGTTTCATTGCTAGAAGTATCAAGATTAGCACTACGTGAAAAGTTATTATCCAATATCCATTTGTTACAATTTGTATCAAATACTATTGCTTCGCTTAATGTACCTCTAGTAGAAGGATTAAATTTATTATATTCAAAGACTATATTTGAAGTTTCATCAATATTCAATTTATAAATATGCTCATCTTCTTTATATATATTATTGATAGGGTACTTAGAAACTTTATAGTTTGAGGGAGAAAAATTAAAATGAGAAACTTTATAAAGGCTATCTGAAATAGAATATTTCTCAACTACAAATATATTTAATATACCTTTAATTATATACAATCTCATATCTTTAATATTTTTTAAATTATTAAAAACTTTACAAATCATTTTTCTTTTCCATGATCCATTTACATTAATAAAATGAGATAGTTTTCCCTTAAGGTCTAATGCACAAATATGGATACTTTGATTATCATCAATATTTGCACAATAAGTATGGATATTATTTGCTAATTTTTCAGTTTGTTCATTTATATTTTTTATATAAAGAGAATTCTTATCTGCATATATATAAAATGGTTTTATATCTTTATTATTTTTCATTTTAGCCTCCTAATGTTTAAATTTTTTAATGTTCTAACAAGAACTATAATATGTAATAAACACGTAAAAAATGAAACTATTGTCATTGTATAAATATAAGCATAAATATTTAAATCTGGCATAGGTAGTAAAATATATAAAGCTATTAATTGTATTAACATACCAATAATTGTTATAACACTTGATGAAACCTCTTTTCTTATAGAATGTAAGATTCCAGATAAAGTCTGATTCAATGACATAAATAAAGGAACTAAAAACATAGCCTTCAAGTAAGTACCAGCTAAAATATTATCAAATATAATCAAACAAAGTTTCTCTCCGAATATATAAAAAAAGATAGATGATATAATTCCAACAAAAAATGTAAGTGATAAAGCGTAGTTTATTTTTTTTATAATGTTTTTATATTTACCCAAAGATAATTCTTGGGAGATACTAGGAATCAAATTAACAACTAAAGCAGATCCAAGAGTAAAAGGTAAGTAAACAAAAGGCATTACCATACCACTTATAATCCCATACATGCTCAAAGATTGTGAATAACTAATTCCAGATAGTACAAGTCTTGAAGGTACAATTAATGAACTTAAAGAATGTAATAATATATTTGACATTTTATTGCAAGTTATGGGTATAGACATTTTTAATGTTTCTAAAGATGCGTTATAAAAATCTCTTAAATTTATAGTATATCTATTAAATAAGTTAGAATTTTTATATAGACACAATACTATAAAGAGTATATTTATTGTTTCACCAATTGAAATTCCTAAAAGTGCAATATAGCAATTTTGTGATTTATCATTTAAATACATAATTATTAAATATACAAAAATAATTCTACTTACTTGTTCTAATACTTGCCCTATAGCAGGTACACAGACATCCTTCAATCCGTAGTAATAGCCTCTTAAAATATTAGATATTGTTATAACTACTATAGCAGGACATATAGCTAAAACTAATAGACTTAAATTTGAATTATGCAATAATTTAAATGCTATAAAATTTGAATTTAATGAAATAAATAATGATACAACTAAAGAGATGAAAAAAGCAACATATAATGTTGAAATAAATAAAACATTACTACTATGTTTATCATTTATAGCCTTTTTATTTGCAACAAGGCAGCTGAGGGTAGTGGGAATTCCGGTTGTAGTAAAAGCAAGACATATCATTAAAAAATTAAAAAGAATATGATAAATTCCAAGTCCTGTATCACCTATAACTTTTGATAAAAATATTTTGTACAAAAAACCGAGAACTCTTACTATTAAATTTGATAAAAAAAGTATTATTGTAGAGAATACAAGGTTGGGAACCCTCAATAAATCACCCCCTTATGTTTAAATATATTCATAAGGGGGTGAAAAAATAATTATATCTTTTTAAATTCGGGTTTCATTTTATTAAATGTTGATACATATTTAAACCCAGACTCTTTTAAATATGTATATATATAGTCAAATTGATAAGCAACCTGAGACGGATTATGAGAGTCAGACCCTGTAGTTATTATCTCCCCACCTAAATCTTTATATAAAGATATAATATTTCTAGATGGTGTTAAATCAGGGAGATTATATCTATAACAAGATGTGTTTATTTCTATACCTTTACCATCATAAATTACTTGTTTTAAGATGGCTTCTATTATATCTGAAAATAAGCTATCATCCAATAATTTATCATAGTTACCGTAACGTTTAATCAAATCAAGGTGACCTAAAACCGAATAGTCTTTATAATTTTTAACAACTGTATAAAGTTCTTTAAAATAAGTTTCATAAGCTTCGTGCTGAGTTTTGTTTTTAAAAAATTCACCAAAATATAAATCTAATTTGTTTATAGCATGAATTGAACAAATTATAAAATCAAAAGGATATTTACATGCATCCTCACTGCATTTTTGAGTAATTTGTTTTTGTAGTCCAAGTTCAATTCCTTTTTTTATAGAAATTTGTTTATGATATTTGTTTTGTAAAAAGTTTAGTTTTTCAAAATACTTATCATAGTCAATTCCCCAATCAAAATCAGTATCAAGATCATAATCAACATGATCTGTAAAACAAATTTCCTTTAATCCTAGTTCGATAGATCTTTTAACCATTTCCTCCATATCAGTTTTACTGTCATTAGAGAAACTAGAGTGCATGTGATAGTCATAAAACATAAATATTTCCCCTTTTTATCAAATTTTGGTATTATATATACATACTACATATTAGCAAATATAAATATAACCATCAAGGAATTAATGAAAAATACAAGTGGTGATAAAATGGAAAAATATAATATAGAATTAAAAAAAGATACCGCAAAATATTTACAAATTTATAATCATATAAAAAGTATGATTGGAGATAAAAAAATCATTGAGAATGAAAAACTTCCTCCAATAAGGAAGTTATCTCATTTGATAGGAGTAAACAATACCACTATAGTTAAAGTGTATGAACTTTTAGAAAAAGAAGGATATATATATAAAACTGTTGGTAGTGGTACATTTGTATCTCCTATGAAAAGTGAAAAGGAAGCTAAGGTAATAAAAAAAGAAGGCTTAATACATTTAGATAGTGGAAATCCGTCAACAGATATGTTTCCAATAGAAGATTTTAAAAGTGCAGTTAATATGGCTCTTACAAATGAAGGAAGCTCTATATTTGAATATGATGAAGGTTTAGGTTTTGATGATTTAAGGGAAAAGTTAGTTGATTACTTAAAAGAAAAAGAAATTAGTACAACTAAGGATAATATTCAAATAATATCAGGGGCTCAGCAGGGAATAGACATTGTTTGCAAAGGCCTTATAAACTACTCTGATGTAGTATTTGTAGAAGAGCCAACGTATAATGGAGCAATACAAGTATTTAAAAGTAGGGGAGCTAAAATAATATCAATACCAATGCTAGATGATGGAATAGATATAGGTATACTTAAATTAAAGTTAGACAAAGTTAAACCTAAGTTAATTTATACAATGCCTAATTTTCAAAATCCAACTGGAATTTCATACTCTAAATATAAAAAGAAAAAATTAATTGAACTAGCAGAAGAATATGATTTTTATATTGTAGAAGATGATTTTATTAGTGATTTTAAATTTGAATCTATTGATAACAAACCATTGAAAAGTTATGATGATAAAAATAGAGTCATTTATATAAAAAGTTTTTCAAAAATTTTAATGCCTGGTCTTAGAATTGGTATGGTAGAAGTTCCAAATGAATTATTAAAAAAAGTGCTTTGGGCAAAGTATTCTTCAGATATATCAACTCCAGGATTAATACAAAAATCTATGTATTACTATATGAAATATTTTGATTGGAATGAATATCTAAAATCTGTAGAAAATGTATATTTAGAAAAGTATAAATTAACAAAAAAATTAATAAAAGATAAACTGGAAGGTAGATTGAAAGTTCGAAATAGTGATGGTGGTATTAACTTTTTCTTAGAACTACCTAGAGGATATTTATCACAAGATTTTACTGATTTTATGCTAGATAAAGGAGTATCAATTCTTCCAGGAACATATTTTTTTGATAATATAATTGATGATAGATTTTTTAGGATAAATATAGCAAAGTCAAGTATACAAGATTTAGAAAAGGGAATATCTATAATAAGTGATAATTTAGATGAATTTTTTACAGAATATAAAAATATAGCAAAAATAAAAAGTAATAAATTATTTTATTAAATGCAAAAATAAGAAAGGAGATTACTTAAGATAACTAGTATATTTTAAGTAGAACTAAAAATGTTTGATAAGAAAAAATTAGATAGAATAAATGAATTAGCGAAAAAAAATAAAGAAGAGGGATTAACACAAGTTGAATTAAAAGAAAGAGAAGAATTAAGAAAAGAGTATTTACAACATTTTAGAGCTCATTTTAAATCAAGATTAGATAATGTTAAGGTTGTTCATTCTCAAGAAGAATATGATGAGTACATGAAAAATAATCCTCAAGCACAACCTGTAGAACCAATAATAAAGAAAGACTAATAAGTAATTTTTATAATATTGACTTAAGAAAAAATATAAAAATAATAAAGTTTTTGGAGGGGTAACATGGAACTTAAACATGAATTTAGAAATGCATGGGAAGTAGAAAGAAAAAATAATCAAATAGAAAATGTTATGGCTTATTCAAAAGAGTATATGACTTTCTTAGATAATGGGAAAACTGAAAGAACTTCAGCAAGAGAAATAGTAAAAATAGCTCAACAAAATGGGTACATATCAATAGAAGATGCTATAGAAAAAGGTAGTATAAGCCCTGGAGAAAAAATTTATGCGGTTAACAAAGATAAAGGTGTTGCCTTATTTGTAATAGGTAAAAATAATTTAGAAAAAGGAATGAGAATTGTAGGAGGGCATATAGATGCTCCTAGAATTGATTTAAAACCAAATCCTTTATATCAAGAAGCTAATTTAGGATTTTTCAAAACTCATTACTATGGTGGTATAAAGAAATACCAATGGACGGCAACACCACTTGCTATACATGGAGTAGTTATTTTAAATGATGGTAAAAAAGTAGATATTTGTATTGGAGAAGAAGATTCTGATCCAGTATTTTGTATAACAGACCTTTTAGTTCATTTAGCAGGAGATCAAATGCAAAAGAAACTAGCTGATGGTATAACAGGAGAAGGTTTAAACTTACTAATAGGACATATGCCGCTAGAAGGTGCTGAAAAAGAGGCTATAGAGCAAAATATATTAAAAATGTTAAATGAAAAGTATGGAATGATTGAAGAAGATTTTCTAAGTGCTGAAATAGAAATAGTACCAGCAGGTAAGGCTCGTGACTTAGGATTTGATAGATCTATGGTGCTTGCATATGGTCATGATGATAGAGTATGTTCTTATGGTGCAGTAAAAGCTATAATAGAAACTGAAAATCCAGAGTATTGCGCAGTAGCATTATGCGTAGACAAAGAAGAAGTAGGATCACAAGGAAATACAGGAATGCAGTCAAAATTCTTTGAAAATGTGGTAGCTGAGATTATTGCATTAGAAGGAAATTATTGTGACCTAAAAGTAAGAAGAGCAATGGCAAATACAAAAGTTTTATCAGCAGATGTTTCAGCAGGATATGATCCTAATTATCCAGATGTATATGAAAAGAGAAATTCTGCATATATGGGTCAAGGGATTGTACTTAGTAAATATACAGGTGTTAGAGGGAAAAGTGGATGTAATGATGCAAATGCTGAATTTATAGCGGAAATCAGAAGAATATTTAATAAAGCTGATGTAGTATGGCAAACAGCAGAGCTTGGTAAGGTAGACCAAGGTGGCGGAGGAACAATCGCCTATATATTAGCTAATTATGGTGCTGAAGTCATAGATTGTGGAGTAGGAGTTTTAAATATGCATGCTCCTTATGAAATAATCTCAAAGGTAGATATCTATGAAATGTATAAAGGATATAAGGCATTTTTTAATTTAAATATATAATTAAAAAATAGACATTGATTAATCAATGTCTATTTTTTTTCTAGTTTAAAGTATTCACATAAATTAGTTAAAAACTTATCTTCTAAAGGATTAAAAATTTTCTTCTTAGAGTAAACAAAGTAGAATTTTCTTTTAAATTCCATATTAGTTATTTTATAATATCTTATTTTACTAGAATTTAAATAATCTATACATGATGAATATGATATAAATGACACACCTAATCCTAACCTTACCATTTCCTTTATAGATTCGTTAGATTCTACATGTGCTAAAATGCTTAGCTTGTCTATTGAAAAATTGTTTTCTTTAAGTGTATTCATAATTAAATTTCTAGTTCCAGAGCCTTCTTTTCTCATAATAAGCTTTAGGTTTATTAATTCATTTATATCTATAAAACCATTTTTATTAGGTAACTCTAAATCAAAAGGAGTAATTAGAACCAATTCATCATCAACTAAGTCCATATATTCTATTTGATTATTGTTTATCTTAGACCCGACAAATCCGAAGCTTACTCTTTCGTTAAGTATTTCAGATATAGCATACTGAGAATCATAGTGACTAATACTAAACTTAACGTCTGGATATGTTGAAGAAAAACTTTTTAAAAAATTAGGAAGTATGTAAGTTTCAGGTATAGAGCTACAAGCAAGATCTATTACACCTTCTATTTTTCCCGCATATTCTTTTATATCATATACTGCCTTTTTACAATTATTCAATATATATATGGCATGATCATAAAGTATCTCACCTGATTTTGTTAAAGTGATATTTTTATTATTTCTATTAACTAAAATAGTATCTAGTTCTTTTTCTAAATTTTGAATATGAGAACTAACTGTAGGCTGCGTTAAAAATAGCTCTCTAGCAGCCTTGGAAAAGCTTTGATGCTTAGAAACAGCAACGAAAACTTCAAGTTGTTTAAAGTCCATTATTACCCTCTCCCTTTGATATTATATAAGTATTATATCACACATCAAATTTAAAGTAGGTGTAAACAATGTATAATGCCATGGTTTTGATTTAAATATAATAATTTGATATAATGTTAATAATTAATGTAATTATTTTACATAATTGGTAATAAATAAAGATTCTATTACAAAAATATTACAAAATAGCCCTATTTATTATTAAGATATAACAAATAGTATATAATTTATATAAGGTAAGGAATATCTTTATTTAATAAGAATGGTACTTTAGATTATATAAATATTTAAATCAACGGGAGGAGGTCTGTAAATATGAATTTAAAAAAGACATTTATGACTAGCATTGTTGTATTAAGTATACTTGTTACGGGATGTAATAAAAATAGTGCTAAAGAAGATGTTTCTATAGAAGATGAAGCAACTCAACAGAGGATGATGACAAAAGTTCAAAACGATGTTAACGAAATAATGAATAAAGATTATGAATATGTTATAAATAATATGGGGCAGCCATATTGCACAACATATTATTTAGATATGGACAATATAAATAATCTAGAAAATATGGATGAAACAGATAATTTAAGACTTATATATCCTAAGTATACGGCTGAAGACGAGTTTGAAGGAAGTGCTTTATATATAGAAATACATGATGATAAAGTCGTAGAAGTACAAACATATGAGTTTTCTGAAACTGATATAAAGTCTGAAACAGTTAGTGATGATATAGATATAATAGTAGACCAGTACAATGAATCATCGTATTTACCACTAAGTAAAGTTGAGGGTATAGACTTTAGTAAATATGAAGGAAAATCTATAGATTCGCTATATGAAGTAGTTGGAGATGCTATGTATAATGTAGAAGCATATGATAAAACTAGAAATCAATATGTGACAGCATATGCATTAATTGATAATGGAGGCCAAATAAACAAGATATTAACTGTTTTTGGAGACCATGAAAAAATTGAAAAAATTGAAATTGTAGATAAAGACAAAACAATGGACTTAGCTCAAAAGTATTTGTATAATTATTAAAGCTATAATTTAAAATTATAGCTTTTCTTGTTTAACAATCTATTATTCAAAAATATAGGCTATTTATTTAAGTAATAAATAATATTTTTTTGGATAAATTAATTCTAGATAATAATTTTTCTAGGAGGCATAGATTAAAATGGACAATAATAAGAATAGACTAAAAGATAGACCAAAATCAAAAGCTGAGATGAGAAAAATGTACTTTGAACATGGATCAGAATTAGGAATAAAAGATGGATTACATGTGGGTGCTAAAAATAGTGGAACAAATAGAACTAAAACAGAAAAATTATATAATAAAGTAAAAAAAGAAGATTAATAAATTGACTTTATAATAAAAGCAGCTATAAATTTATAGCTGCTTTTATTATTATTTTTAATATATATATAAAAGGGATATAAGGTATAATAGTAAAGACAAAATAATATAGAGGAGATATATTTATGTTAGATAAAGTGATTTTAGGAGGATCAGTATTATTAGGAATTGGTGGATTATGCTTATACGAAACTAATACGATTGAAATCAATCAATATGAAATAAAAAATAAAAAAATACCTAAAGAGTTTAATAATTATAAAATAGTTCAAATCAGTGACTTGCATAATAAAAGTTTTGGAAAAGACAATTATAAATTAATAAATAAGATAGATTCTTTAAAACCAGATGCGATATTTATTACAGGAGATTTGGTTGAAGGAGAAAATAAAAAATATAAAGTAGCATTAGATTTAGTAGATAAATTAAGTTCAAAATATCCTATATATCATATTATAGGAAATCATGAGCAAAAATCATTAAATAAAAAATATAAAGATTTATATAAAGATTATTTTAAGCAACTATATAATAAAAAAATAATTAATTTAGATAACGATAAGGTAAGAATAAACAAGGGGAATAGCTATATAAATTTATATGGAGTAGTAGTTCCACTAGAGTATTATCCGTATTTCTTTAGTAATTATAAAAATAAAAATAAATCTTTAGGATGTAATTTTATGAATGAAAGTTTAGGTGAAATTAATGCTAATGAATACAATATTTTATTAGCACATAACCCGTTTTTCTTTGAAGAATACTCTAGTTGGGGAGCTGATTTGATTTTAGCAGGTCATGTACATGGAGGAATAGTAAGACTGCCTTATTTGGGAGGTGTACTTTCTCCTAGTCGAGAATTTTTCCCTAAGTATGATTTAGGACAATATGAAAAAAAATCATCTACAATGTTACTAAGTAAAGGGCTTGGGGGATCTAAGGTTTTAGTTAGATTAAATTGCAAACCTGAAATAGTCCAGATAACTTTAAAAAGTAAATAATTAATAATATAAAAATATTTAGCATTTGCTAAATCTTTTTATATTATCAAATTGAAAAAATTTTTATTCATTAGTTTTACTATAAACTAAATTTACTTTATCCAAAGGAGTAACTTTAGTTTTATGTTTAACTTTATATCCGATATATAAAGTTAGGAATAAAGGAATACCTATATAAGAAGCTATTAAATTCTTCCAATCAACTCCATTTGGTGTGATGCAAGAATACCCTTGACCAACAATAATTATAATACACATTAAAAGTGCTAATATTGGTCCGAAAGGATACCATTTAGCTTTAAATTTTAATTCTTTTAAATCATGACCTTGATGAATATAGGCTTTTCTAAATCTGTAGTGGCAAATAGCAATACCGACCCAAGCTATAAAACCAGCTAGACCTGATGCAGCAACTAACCAAACATAAACTGTGCTTTCTGCAAATATACCTGTTAAAAAGCAAGCAGAGGCTACTAAAGTTGTTAATATAAGAGCATTTACTGGTACTCCTCTATTATTAGTTTTTGCAAAAACTTTCGGTGCAAGTCCTTCCCTAGCCATTGAGTAAAGCATTCTAGTAGAAGCATACATACCAGAATTTCCAGCAGATAATACTGAAGTAAGTATAATAGCATTCATAATAGATGCAGCTCCAGCAACTCCAGCCTTTTCAAAAACCATAGTAAATGGACTTTGTGAAACACTTGCTTGAGTAAAAGGTATTATAGCTCCCAAAACAATTATAGTTCCTAAGTAGAATATCAATATTCTCCAAAATATAGATCTAACCGCTTTAGGAATAGTTTTTTCAGGGTTTTCACTTTCACCAGCAGCAACTCCAATAAGCTCTGTTCCTTGGAATGAAAAACCTGCAACTAAGAAAATAGCAAATATTGACTTTATTCCACCGTGGAATGGTCCATCAGCTATGAAGTAATTATGGAACCCTATATTATCTGAACCCATTACACCAACAATCATTAGAAATCCTATTATTAAAAATATAATTACAGTAACTACTTTTATACCTGCAAACCAATATTCTGATTCACCATATGCTTTTGCAGATAAAAAGTTTAAACTGACAATTATAAATAAAAATATTATACTCCAGTAAAACCCAGGAATGTTAGGAAACCAATATTTCATTATTAAAGATCCTGCAACCATTTCAGCAGCTATTGTTATAGCCCAGTTATACCAGTAATTCCATCCAAGTGCAAAACCTAGTGCAGGGTCTATGAACTTTGTAGCATAAGAACTAAATGAACCTGATATAGGCATATAAGTTGCCATTTCACCTAAACTAGTTATTAAGAAATACACCATTACACCTATAAGACCGTATGCAACTAGTGCACCTCCTGGACCTGCTTGATTAAGGGTATCACCCATAGCAAGAAATATACCTGTTCCTATAGAACCACCTAAAGCAATCATATTCAAGTGTCTTGCCTTTAAACCTCTTTTTAAATCATGATTTTGTTCACTCATTTAAATTTTCCTCCTTATGGTATCAATTATAAATAAGTAACTAAGATAATATAAATTTTTCTAACAACAAAAAAGCCATGAGACTATGCCCATGACTTTATACGAAAATATCATACTAAAAAAAGTATAAATATACCGTACGTTTTCATTGAAAATAGCTCTCCACAAAAATGTGACAGTCCTATATATATTCTATATAAGCCCAGCGAATAGTATTAAAGCTATTAACTATTCACTTCGGCGAAACTTCCTTTCATATTACTTCATTGAGCTTACCTCCATAATATTACTTTTAAGTTTCGCGCCTCTATCTCAGTTATCTACTTGTTGTATACCATTATAAATCAAATTTTAAATAAGTCAATATGAACTACAATATTATAAAAATTTATTTTTAATATATATAAACATTTATTACAGTAATTTTAATACTTTATTTTATTTCTTAATTAATATTAACGGATTTATTATTTTAGGGTACAATAAAAGAGTTACAACTATTAGTTGTAACTCTTAAAAATATTGGTGCCGGATATGGGACTTGAACCCATACGGTATTGCTACCAACGGATTTTGAGTCCGTCGCGTCTGCCATTCCACCAATCCGGCAAAATATGAAATATAATTATATTATAACAATATAATTAAACGTTTGCAACATATTTATGTTAATATAATTTCAAGATTATGGTAATATTAAATAATAACATATTAGCTTATAAAAATAAAAATATGAAGCTTAGCAGGAGTGATAAATTTGGATAAAAAATTAGTTATAATAGATGGAAATTCAATAATAAATAGAGCTTTTTATGCATTACCAGAAATGAATAATAAAGAGGGATTAAAAACAAATGCTATATATGGTTTTACAACAATGTTGTTTAAGATAATAGATACATATAAGCCAACACATATTAGTGTTGCATTTGATAGAAAAGCTCCCACATTTAGACATATAGAATTTGAAGATTACAAAGCAGGAAGAAAGAAAATGCCAGATGAATTAAAAGTTCAGTTTGAGCCATTAAAAGAGCTTTTAGATAGATTTCAAATTAATAGATTAGAGTTAGATGGATACGAAGCTGATGATATTATAGGAACAGTTTCAAAATTAGGCGAAGAAAATGGATATAAGGTCTATATAGTAACTGGAGATAAAGATGCCATTCAACTAGCTTCTGATAAAACAACTACTTTGATAACTAAAAAGGGCATTGGAGAAGTTGAAGAATATGATTTTGATGAAGTTATCAAAAGGTATGAGATGACACCGACTCAATTTATAGATTTAAAAGGGTTAATGGGAGATAAGTCGGATAATATACCTGGGATACCTGGAGTAGGTGAAAAGACAGGTATAAAGCTTATAAAGGAGTATTCTAGCGTAGAGGGTATAATAGAAAATATAGAAAATCTAAAAGGCAGTATAAAAAAGAAGGTAGAGGAAAATAAAGAGTTAGCAATAAAGAGTAAAATGCTTGCAACCATAGTAAGAGATGTTCCTATAGATATTAATTTAGATGATTTAAAATATGGAGATTTTGACCCAAATAGAGTAGTTGAATATTTTAGATATTTAGGATTTACTAGTTTAATACCTAGAGTAATTGAAATCGATGATAAAGAAAAACTGAATTTTGATAATGAGAATTATAATATTAAAAAGCTTGAAGATATTGAGTGTTTTGTAAAAGAAGCAAGTAACAAAAAAGAAGTTTTAATAAAAACAGTTAGAAAAGAAGGGAATATACTAGAAAAAAATATTCTTTATATATTTGTAAGTACAGATGGTAGTAATATATACTATATAGAAGAGGATAATATAAGTGATCTAAAAGAGATACTTTTAAGTAAAGAAATTAAAAAGTTTGGATATAATCTAAAAGATGATTATATAGCCTTAAAATCATATGATATAAAATTAGAAAATATGTACTTTGATATAGCTATAGCAGAATACTTAATAGATTCTATGTCATCTACATCATATGAATGTAGTGCTATAGCTATGAAATACCTTACAAAAAAAGTAAAATCAACCGAAGAACTTTTAGGAAAAGGGGTAAAGGCTAAAAAGTACCAAGATTTAGAATTTGAAGAACTATCAACGCATATATCTCAAATACTAAGCACTGTTTATAATGTTAACAGTATCATGGAGAGTAATTTGAAAGAAATGGATATTGATGGTTTATTCTATCATATAGAAATGCCATTAGTTGAAGTTCTAGGTGACATGGAACATGAAGGTATAAAAGTTGATAAAGAAAAGCTAAATGAACTTGGAACTGAATTTAAAGAGATTATAAAAAGACTAGAGAAAGAAATATATGATATTGCAGGAGAAGAATTTAATATAAACTCACCAAAACAATTAGGTGTGATTTTGTTTGAAAAATTAGGACTACCTGTAGTAAAGAAAACAAAAACAGGATACTCTACAAATGCGGATGTTTTAGAAAAACTAAAAAATCAAAGTCCTATAATAGATAAAATAACAGAGTACAGACAAATAGTTAAGTTAAACTCGACTTATGTAGAAGGATTATTGAATATAATAAATCCAATAAGTAATAGAATTCATTCGTCATTTAATCAAACGATAACAACTACAGGGAGAATTTCATCAACAGAGCCAAATCTTCAAAACATACCTGTAAAACTTGAAATTGGTAGAAATATAAGAAAGGTATTTATAGCTGATGAAAATTGTAAGTTGGTAGATGCAGATTATTCTCAAGTTGAACTTAGAGTTTTGGCTCAAATGAGTCAAGATGAAAATATGATAGATGCATTTAAACATAACGAAGATATACATACAAAAACAGCATCTCAAGTATTTGATGTAGATGCAAAAGATGTAACCAGTGAATTGAGAAGTGCAGCTAAAGCAATAAACTTTGGAATTGTATATGGTAAAAGTGACTTTGGTTTAGCCGATGACCTTAATATACCAGTTAAGCAAGCCAAAGAATATATAGAGGGGTACTTTGAAAAATATGATAAAATAAAAAATTATATGGATCAAACTATAGAAAAAGCTACAGAAGATGGTTATGTAACTACTATATTTAATAGACGAAGATACATACCTGAAATTAAATCTAGTAACTTTATGGAAAGAAATCGTGGAAAAAGATTTGCCATGAATGCTCCTATACAAGGAAGTGCAGCAGATATAATAAAAATAGCAATGGTTAATGTATATAAAAAATTAGAAGAAAAGAATTTAAAGTCTAAACTGATTTTACAAGTACATGATGAACTTATTGTTGAAGCTATTAAAGAAGAACTAGATATAGTTAAAAGTATAGTCAAAGATGAGATGGAAAATGCTGTATTAATGGATGTACACTTAGATGTAGACTTAAATATAGGTGATTCATGGTATGAAACAAAGTAGGTGAAAGTGTGTTAATATTAGGTCTTACTGGTAATATAGGCTGTGGTAAAAGCAGCCTATCAAATATATTTAAAGATAATAACATGAAAATAATAGATGCAGATATAATATCTAGGCAAATATTTGAAGATAGAGATGTTTTACAATCGGTATTTAATCATTTTGGAGATTCTATAAAAAATGATGATAATACTTTGAATAGAAAAGTTTTAGGCAGCATTGTGTTTAATGACGATAAAAAACTTATAGAGTTAAATGAATTAACTCACCCACAGATATATATGAAAATAGTAAATCAAATTCAAAAATATAAATCAATGGGGGAAGAAATAGTAGTTATTGACGCAGCATTACTTATAGAAGGTGGATATTTAGATATAATAGATAAGCTAATAGTTGTAATTTGTAATAAAGAAGAGCAAATAAGAAGGGTACAATACAGGGATAAATGTAGTATAGAAGAAGCTAAAAGTAGAATAGATTCTCAAATGAAACAGGAAGAAAAAATTAAATTTGCAGATTATGTAATAGATAACTCAGGGGATATTAACAAATTAAAATTAGAAGCTGAAAAATTTATAGAGTATGTTAAGGTGAATTGGTTTGAATAAAAAAAAGATATTAATAATCTTATCTATTTTATTAATTTTATTTATAACAATTTTAATAGAAAGTAAAACTGTGCACAAAATTATATATCCTAAAAAATATCCTGAGGCTGTAGAAAAATATTCAAAAGAGTTTAATTTAGAAGAAAATTTAGTTTATAGTATTATAAAAGCAGAAAGTAAGTTTAGAAAAAAGGCAGTATCAAATAAAGGTGCTAAAGGTTTAATGCAAATAAGTGATATAACTAGAGACTGGGCTAAAGAGGAGCTTGAATTATCTGAAGTGGATATATTTGATCCAGATACTAACATTAGAATAGGATGTTGGTATTTGAATAAACTATTTAAAGAATTTGGAAGTTTAGACTTAGTTATAGCAGCATATAATGGAGGGTCGGGTAACGTGAAAAAATGGTTATCTAATAGTGACTTTAGTAAGGATGGAGAAAAGTTACATATGATTCCATTTAAAGAAACATCAAATTATTTAGAGAAAGTAAATAAAAATTATAAAAATTACAATGAGATATATGGCAAGGAAGGTATTAACTAATGAAAAAAGTAAAAATTTTACCTATAATCTTAGCAACTCTAATGGTAGCGTCTGGGTGTAGTAAAAGCAAAACGACTGAAACGAAAGAAAGTACTGTACAAAGTTCATTAAATTCACAAGAAATAAATTTAAGTATGGTAAAACCTATAACTATAAATCCACTACTAAATAAAGATAGATCAGTTGGATATGTTATGAATTTAATTTATGATGGATTATTTACAATAGATGAAAACTACAATGTAGTTCCACAACTAGTAGATACATATCAAATTTCACAAGACGGCATGAGTGTAGATATGAAATTAAAGGATGCAAATTGGCATGATAAGACGCCTGTTACATCTCAAGATGTTGATTTTACAATAAGATTAATTCAAAAAAATGTGGATAGTTCTTATTATGAATTAGTTAAAAATATATCATCTGTGTCTATTCAAAATGAAAAGGAATTTACAATTAAATTTAAACAAAAATATCCATTTTCTATAGATACACTAATATTCCCAATAGTGTCTGAGGATAAGATAGGAACTATGAATACAAAAGATGCAAATGAAATAAAGAAAAATTTAATAGGTAATGGACCTTATAAAATTGATAAATATGAGGAAAGAGAAGGTATGATACTTTCTAAAAATGAAGATTATTATAATGAACTACCTAAAGATGTAAAAGATATAAAAGTAGGTGTCGTTCCTGATGAAAATGCTTTAGTTTCTATGGTTATGGCATTAGAAAGTGATATAGCGAGCATATCTTTAAATGATTTAAGTAAATTTTACGAGAAACAATTTAATTTAACAACATATGAAGGAAGAGGATATGAAAATATAATATTTAATTATGATAATCCATATTTAAGAGATGTTAATTTTAGAAAGGCTATAGCACATGCAATTAACAGAGAACGTATAGTTGAAGAAGGCTATATGTCAGATGCCACATTAGTTAATTTTCCTCTAAATTCAAATTCAAAGTATTATGATAAAAGTTTAAAACCAATAAAGTATGATAAAGATAAGGCTAAATCTTATTTAGAAAAAGTTAAACCAGTTACAGACGAAGAGTTAAAGCAATTAGAAAATAAAGAAAAAGAAAATCAAAAAAATGCTAAGAAAGATACTAAGACAAATACTAAAGTTGTAGAAACTAAACAAGAAACTAAAAATGTTAAGGAAAAAGAAAAAGAACAAGATATAGATAAAGAAACTCAATTAAAAGAAAAATTAGCTAAAATAGACTTAAAAATACTTGTAAATAAAAACAATACGGAAAGAGTTAAATCGGCACATTTAATAGTTGAAAATTTAAAAACAATAGGAATCAAATCTCATATTGTAGAGTTAGAAGGGCAAGCTTTAGATGATGCAATAAGCTCTAAAAAATATGATTTAGCACTAGTAGGATGGGAACTATCAATTATACCAGATGCTAGAGAAATAATAAATAATTCTGGATACAGTGACAAAAAACTTGAAAGTTATGAAAATTCTTTAATAAATGCTACAACTGAAGAACAAATAAGTGATATATACAAATCTATGCAAAAATATATAAATGATAATGTAATATTTATTAGTTTAGCGATTAGAGATGAATATATAGTAACGAATAGAAGAGTTCAAGGAAAAATATCTCCAAATGAATTTGATGTTTATGAAGGAATAACTAATTTAAAAACTCCACAAGAATAATATTAAAAAGTCGATAAATCTAATAATTAGATTTATCGACTTTTTTCCAAATTAGACTAAATCGCTAGCAACATAAAACGTAGAGCCTGTGAAGTAGATTTTTTATTTAGTTTGATTTTATAATATATAAAAAATAAATTAGTATTATATTTAGTGAGATAAATGAAAAAACTATTGTTTAGATACTTAAAATTTATGGTATAATACCTATACAGGGTATATAAAGGAGGTATAAATTATGAATAAAAAATTATTAATTGAAGGCATGAGTTGTGGTCATTGTGTAAATCATTTAAAGACTGCTCTTACGGAAGATATAGAAGGTATAGATGTATTAGAGGTAAATTTAGAGGATAAGTATGCAATAGTTAAAATGGATGATAGCGTCAATCCTGAGGAGTTAAAAAATGTTATAGAAGAGTTAGGATTTGAACTAAAAGATATACAATAAAATAAGAATGCCAATAGAATAATAAGCTATTGGCATTTTTATTTTATTATATAAAAAAAGACTCCTATTGGGGGAAATAATAGAAGTCTAAAATGGGGGAGATTGAGTATGTTTGATTTTACATTAATAGTATGTCCATACTCAAATTAAATATACATATAAATATACTACAACTAAAATATCATTATTAATTTTTAAACTAATAAATATAAAATTAGTAAATTTAATGTATATAAGTTATATTATGAAAATTGTCCAAGAAGGGAACTCACATTTTAAAAAAATTTTGAATATAATATAAATAACTAAGGGGGGAGTATCATGGATGAAAGAGGATATAAAGAAAATTTGAGAAGGATGATACTTGAAATGGCCCAAAAAGAACTTGAAAGTTATGTATCCCAAAAGGGAGTACAAAAGTACTTTGAGGGAAATGTTGATAAAATAATAAATGAAAATATAAAAAAAGTATCACAAGGTATAGGAAATAATAAAACATATTTAAGAGTATTGAAAAAAGGGTCACATCAAGAAAATGCATCTTCTGTTGTTAAAGTTATAAAATCAGAGGACTTATTTAAGTCTAAAAATGAATTAATTAAATTTGCGAAACATTTAGGCATAAATGCTAACATGAAAAGTTCATACAATCAAACACTTAGAAAAGTAGCAAATCATATATACTCTAATAAAGATGAATATTCAAAGCGATATTTTTCGTATAAAAGAGGAAGTGACGAATATATATTAGAACCAGAAAGAATAAAAACAGATTTAATAGAAAGTTATCGATCAAAAACAAGAAATGATATGAGATCTATAGCAAGACTATTAGATTTAAAAGTAGAAGATGATGACTCTGCAGAAGAGATAAGAAAAAAAGTAATAAATTATATTATGAAAGAGAAACTTGTTAAAAAATAAATAAAATAATGTAAAATTGAAGGCGCTTATAAAGCGTCTTTAATTTTGAAAAACGCATATAATATAAAAGAAATCAAACAAGGAGTTGATGACATATACGTATTAAAAAATTAATTTTAGTAATTTTTATAATAATACTTATGAGCATAAGTTTTATGTTTGAGGTTAAATATTTTCCTCCTAAAAAAGAAATTAAAATAGTAAGTTATAATATTCATAGCGGATTAAATAAAGATATGTTTCCAACACTTTTTGATATAATAGATTTTTTAAGAGTATCAAAATCAGATATTATATGCCTTCAAGAAGTAAATGAGTCAGCGAAGGCAGGATTTCAAGTCAGTAGTTTTAAGGATGAGCTTAAAATGCATTCACACTTTGGAGCTAATGTTGTTGGACTAGGATCAAATTATGGTTTAGTAACTTATTCAAAATATCCCTTAAAGAGTCAAAATCATATATATTTAAAAAGTGATAGAGAGCAAAGGGGTATGTTACATACAGTTGTTAATGTAGAAGGTAGAAAATTAAATGTTATAAATGTACATCTAGGTTTAGGTGAAGAGGAAAGAAAAGTCCAATTAGATGAATTAGTTGGGTTTATAAGTACATTGGAAAATGAGCCTTATATTGTTGTAGGAGATTTTAATCAAGGCAATATGTCTATAGATGATAAAATTCTTAAAGATGTTGCAATAGAGCTAAATAAAGCAAATGTTTTAACCTTTGCAACTGGATTAGATAGAATAGATTATATATTTGTTTCACCCAATATTGAAGTTTTGGATTATGATGTTTTAATAAAAAATATGTCTGATCATTATCCTATAATTGCAAAAATTAGAATATGATTTTATAAAAAAACATATATATATATAGGCTATAAAAAAATAAATTTAATAAATAAATTTCATAACTAATCATAAATTTGTGTATTTAAAAATATATATTATTAATAATATTTTTAGGGGGGACAAACTAATGAATAAAAGAAAAACAATTTATAAAGGTTTTAATAAGAGACGTAAGACAAGACCTATTCAGGCACTTGTGATAACCGCTAGTATATGTTTAATTAGTGGATATGGTATTTATAAAATAAAAGATAGTAATATTTTAGAAAATGTATCTAAGAAGGTATCATTTATAAAATTAGAAAATCCTTTTAAAAAAGACAGTGATTTTTTAGGATATGAGGACTATAAGATTAAACCACAAACAAATGATAAAGAAGTAGTGGAAAACGTTGAAAATAAAAAGCAAGAAAAAAAAGAAGTTAAAGAAAAGGAAGTTTCTGAGGATGTTAAATTAGCAAGGGTAGAGCCTTGGAGTATATATACTGTTCAAGTAGCGTCTGTTAGCAATGATAAAGATTTAAATAAAGTAGAAACACAATTAGTAGAAAAGAAAATACCTTTCTCTGTTGTAGAAATTGATGGTGCAAAAAAGGTACAAACTCATGGATATTTTGATCAAGAATCTACTAGAAGTCATATAGATGAAGTAAAATCTATATTTCCAGATGCATTTTTATCAGAATTAAAGATTCCTGTATTAGCAATAGAATATACAAGTAAATATTCATATGTTGAAAGCATTACAAAGCAATTAAATAGTCTAATAAAGAACTTTGAGCAAGAATCTGCTTTCTGGCAATCAAGCAAGGAAAATGTAGATATAAAAAAATATAATGAAATATTAGCAGAAAGAAAAGAAATTGTATCAAATATAGAAAAAGAAGGTAAAAAAATTGATTATTCTGAAATGGATGTATTCAAAGATAACTTACTTAGCTATACAAAAAATTTAAATGAAAAGATGGAAATGGCTTTAAAATCAGCTAATGATAAAAATTATAATGTAAGTGAAAGTATGTATTTATCATCTATGCAAGAGTATTTTGCTTTTATAAATTCTATAAAGAAAGTATAAGAGTTGTTATTTAACAACTCTTTTTTACGATTAAAAAATGTAATATATCAAAGCTTACATTAAAAGTAAACATGCCATAAAGTATAAAAATATTTTAAAATCGGATATTTTTTTAACAATTGTTAAGTTTTTACAGTAAATATAGTATACTTATTAGTAAGTGGAAATAAATGTTTAAATTTATAGATAAGGGGGTAAAAGTATGAAACTCTTAACTTTTAGAGGGGGAATCCATCCTCCATATAAAAAGGAGTATTCTAACCAAAAAGCTATTGAAAAAGCAGAGAATCCTAAAGTCGTATACATACCACTCCAACAGCATATAGGAGCGCCAGCAAGCCCAATAGTTCAAGTGGGTGATTCAGTAAAAGTAGGTCAGAAGATAGGTGAACAACAAGGATTTGTTTCTTGTAATGTTCATTCATCAGTATCAGGAAAAGTAGTTGCAATAAAAGAATGTGAGGTAGCCGGGGGAACAGGAGTCTGTGTTGTCATAGAAAACGATTTCTTGGAAGAAAAGCACGAAAGTGTGAAACCTAAAGGCGAATTAGACAATTTAACCAAGGAAGAAATAGTATCAATAATAAAAGAAGCAGGTATTGTAGGAATGGGGGGAGCAACATTTCCAACTCATGTAAAACTATCTCCTCCACCAGACAAAAATATTGATGTAGTAATATTAAATGGAGCAGAATGTGAGCCATACCTAACTGCAGATCATAGGTTAATGCTTGAAAATCCAGAAGATGTAGTATTTGGTCTTAAGGTATTTATGAAAGCTTTAAATGTAAAAAAAGGTTACATAGGCATAGAAGTAAATAAGCCAGATGCATTAGATGCTATACAAAAAGCAGCTCAACAGTATAAAGATATAGAAGTAGTAGGACTTGAAATAAAATATCCTCAAGGAGCAGAAAAGCAACTTATATACGCTTGTACAGGTAGGGAAGTTCCTTCTGGAGGACTGCCAATGGATGCAGGTGCTGTAGTTAATAATGTTGGTACAGCAGCTCAGGTAGCAAGAACTATAAAAACAGGTATGCCTTTAATAGAAAGAATAACTACTGTTACTGGAAGTTGTATAAAAAATCCTAAGAACTTAATAACTAAAGTTGGTACTTTAGTTTCAGAAATAATAGAACAGTGTGAAGGATTTAAAGAAGATAAAACAGTAGGTAAAGTTATAATGGGTGGTCCAATGATGGGGATTGCACAGTATACAATAGACATACCGACAAATAAAGGTACGTCAGGGATACTTTGTTTAGATGAAGAGGAATCAAAAACTCCTAAGCCACAAAATTGTTTAAGATGTGGAAAATGTTTAAGTGTGTGTCCTGCATTTTTACAACCATTATATATAAGTGCATATTCTTTAAAAAATGATTTTGAAAATGCTCAAAACTATAGAGCTTTAGATTGTATAGAATGTGGATCTTGTTCATTTGTATGTCCAGCAAGAAGACCATTACTTCAATCTGTAAGAAATGCAAAAAGAGAAATAATTGCTAATAAAAGAAAGCAAACAACTAAATAAGGGGAGCTAGGAGGGAATAGGATGAATAATAAACTCATAGTATCATCTTCTCCTCATGTGAGAAGTAATGAAGATACATCATATATAATGAAACAAGTTATAATAGCACTTCTTCCAGCAACATTAGGTGCTTTATATTTCTTTAGATTAAGTGCTTTAAATGTAATTTTCTTTTGTATATTAGGTGCTGTTGGTTCAGAATTTTTATATCAAAAGATAACAAAACAAGAAAGTACTATAGCTGATTTTTCAGCAGTAGTTACAGGGTTACTATTAGCCTTTAACGTACCAGCATCACTTCCTTGGTGGATGTGTATATTAGGATCTATGTTCGCAATAATAGTTGTGAAGATGGTGTTTGGAGGTATAGGAAATAACTTTGTAAATCCGGCTCTTGCAGCAAGAGCATTTTTACTAGCATCATTTCCGGTAGCTATGACAGCTTGGACAAAAACAGGCGTAAATTGGGTTAGTAGTGGAAATATAGATGCGTATACAACAGCAACACCTTTAAGCTTTTTAAAAAATGGAGTACAAGGAATAGATGCCCTTACAAATAGCGGAATAAGCTTGACCGATATGATGATAGGGAATATAGGTGGATGTATAGGTGAAACATCAGTTATATTAATTTTAATTGGTGGACTTTATTTAATGTATAAAGGAATAATAAATTATGTAATTCCGGTTTGTTACATAGGAACAGTTTTCGTATTATCATTTATACTAGGTGGATTTAATTTAAATTTTGCTATCTATCAGTTACTTGCAGGAGGACTTATGATAGGTGCATTCTTTATGCTTACTGATTATACTACGTCGCCTATGACAACTAAGGGGCAAGTAATATATGCAGTATTAGCAGGGGTAATAGCGACTGTAATAAGATTATATGGTGGATATCCAGAAGGTGTATCTTATTCAATATTACTAGTAAATGTTGTTACACCTCTTATTGATAAGTATGTTAAAAATAGAGTATTTGGGGAGGTGGCTAAGTAATGAATAATATTGCAAAATTAGGTGCAACATTATTTGCTATATGTGCAGTAGCTGCTCTAGCTCTAGGGTTTGTAAACCAAGTAACAGCTCCAATTATAGAACAAAGAAATATACAAACCAATAATGAATCTAGAAAAATTGTTTTAGCTGATGCTAAGGAGTTTAAGCAGCTAGATGATAGTGTATTTAAACAGGTTGACGGACTAGAAGATGGGATTATTGCAGAAGTATATGAAGGTAAAAATGGATCTGAAACAGTAGGGTATACTATAAAAACTTTACCAAAAGGATATGGCGGACAAATAGAATTAATTGTAGGTATATCTAAAGATGGAGTTATAAAAGGTATAAATATAGGGAGCATGTCAGAAACACCAGGGTTAGGTACAAAAGCTGCTGAACCTGGATTTAAGGATCAATTCAATGAAAAGCAAGCTAAGGAACTTAATGTAGTTAAAGGGAAAGCATCATCAGATGATCAAGTTCAAGCAATATCAGGAGCTACTATAACATCAAAAGCTGTTACAAGTGGAGTAAATGCAGCGATAAAGGTGTTTGAAAGTAGTTTAAATAAATAGGAGGGTAGAATATGAAATTAGCTAAAATATTTAAGAACGGGCTAATAGATGAAAACCCAACGTTTGTGCAAGTTATAGGTATGTGTCCTACTTTAGCTGTAACTACTTCAGCTATAAATGGACTAGGTATGGGGCTTTCAACAACAGCAGTTTTAGTTTGTTCAAACTTGGTAATATCTTTAATGAGAAAAATAATACCAGATAAAATAAGAATTCCAGCCTTTGTTGTAGTAATAGCAACATTTGTTACTATTGTAGGGATGCTTTTAAAAGCCTATGTTCCTGCACTGGATGCAGCTCTTGGTTTATTTATACCACTAATAGTTGTTAACTGTTTAATATTAGCTCGTGCAGAAAGTTTTGCATCAAAAAATACACCGGTAGAATCTGCAGTAGATGGCTTAGGTATGGGTCTAGGATTTAGTATGGCCCTTACAATATTAGGGGCAGTAAGGGAAATACTTGGAAATGGTAGTTTATTTGGATTTAGTTTATTTGGAGCATCTTTTGAGCCAGTGTTACTATTCATATTACCACCAGGTGCATTTTTAACACTAGGGTTCCTTTTAGCAGGGTTTAATAAGCTAAGAAGCAAAAAAGCATAATGGGGGTGTAGAGTTTGAATTTAATACTTTTATTTTTAAGTGTTGTTTTAGTTAACAACGTTATAACATCACAATTCTTGGGGATATGTCCATTCCTAGGAGTTTCAAAAAAGGTAGATACAGCAGTCGGTATGGGTGTTGCTGTTACATTTGTTTTAACTTTAGCATCAATAATTACATACTTTATACAAAAATTACTAATTTCAACTGGTAATGTTTTTTTACAAGCAATAGCATTTATATTAGTTATAGCATCTATAGTTCAATTCGTTGAAATGGTAATTCAAAAAATGAGTCCTTCTTTATATCAAGCATTAGGGGTTTTCTTGCCTCTTATAACTACAAACTGTGCAGTATTAGGGATTGCATTAGTTAACGTTAAAAATGGATATAATTTAATAGAAACGATAGTCAATGGATTTGGGGCAGGTATAGGATTTACTTTAGCAATCGTATTATTTGCAGGCATAAGAGAAAGATTAGAGTTGGCAGATATACCAGATGCGTTTAAAGGTTTCCCTATAACTCTTATATCAGCAAGTCTAATGTCAATTGCATTTTTAGGATTTGCAGGGCTTATACAATTATAAGATAGGGGGGTGAAAAAATGAGTTTATTTAGTTCAGTTTTAGTATTAGGTATTTTAGGGTTAATATTTGGAGCAGTTTTAGCTTATGCATCTAAAAAATTTGCAGTAGAGGTCGATCCAAGAGTAGAAGCTATACTTGAAGCTCTTCCTGGAGCAAATTGTGGAGGTTGTGGATTTCCTGGTTGCGGAGGTTTAGCTAGTGCTATAGCCGAGGGAAATGCTCCTGTAAATGGATGTCCAGTAGGAGGATCTGATTGCTCTCTAAAAATAGGTGAAATTATGGGGCTTAAAGCGGAAGAAGGCGAGAAAAAAGTAGCAAAAGTTATCTGTAAAGGAAACTGTATGAGCTCAAAAGACAAGTATACATACGAAGGAATCCAAGATTGTAGATCTGCAAATGTTTTAAATGGTGGAGCTAAATCATGTAAATATGGATGTTTAGGATTAGGTACATGCAGAGATTATTGTAAATTTGGTGCTATATCTATAATAGATGGAGTGGCAGTAATAGATGAAGAGAAATGTGTTATGTGCGGTAAATGTATGGAGGTTTGTCCTAAAGGAATAATTATATCAAAGCCTCAAAAACACGAGATAATTGTTGAGTGTAATAGTAAAGATTTTGGAAAAGCTGTAAAAGAAAAATGTAGTGTAGGATGTATTGGATGCGGATTATGTGCAAAGGCATGTAAGTTTGATGCAATAGAATTTGAAAATAAGATTGCAAAAATAAATCCAGAAAAATGTGTTGGATGTATGGAATGTGTTCAAAAATGTCCAACAAAAGTTATAAGTGGAGATTTAAAAAATAGAAAAAAAGTAATCATAGATGAAGAGCTTTGTGTAGGATGTACTATTTGTAAAAAACAATGTAAATTTGATGCAATAGAAGGGGAACTTAAAGAAAAACATAAAGTAGACCCAGAAAAATGTGTTGGATGTCATTTATGTTTACAAAAATGTCCTAAAAAGGCTATTAAAACTATATAATATGGATAAGATAAAGGTATGGACTTCCATACCTTTTATTTTGTATGGGATAAATAAATTTATAAAAATGTAAATAAATAATAAAATACAAAAATTAAAATTTATTTTGTATTTTAAGTATGTCCTATGATATGTAAAAAAAGTATTACAAAGTAGAATGAATGTTAAATTGGTTATTAATGGAATTCAAGCATAAATATAACAATAGTGTAATAAAATCGTTCGACATTTGTGTTGAATTTTTTACAATATAATGATAGACTAAATAAGTACAAATTCTAAGTACTAAACGAGGTGAGAAAGTGAATATAATCTTAGCATCAGCATCCCCTAGAAGAAAAGAAATTCTAGAAAACACAAATACTAAATTTGAAATAATAAAAAGTGAAATAGATGAGGTTATATTAGATAATGAATTACCATCTCAAGTAGTAATGAGACTTGCATTTGAAAAATCTATTGATATAGCACTAAAGCATCCGGATAGTTTGGTTATAGGAGCAGATACAGTTGTAGTTTTAAACAATAACATCTTGGGAAAACCAAAAGATTCAAGCGATGCTTTTAATATGATAAAACAATTATCAGGAAAAACACATCAAGTTATAACTGGTATCAGTTTGATAAATTTAAATGCAAATCAAAAAATAATTGACTATGTAGTTAGTAATGTAAAGTTCAAAAATCTATCTGAAGAGGACATAAAAGATTATATACAGACTAATGAATCATTAGATAAGGCTGGAGCTTATGGAATTCAAGGTTTCGGTGCTATGTTAGTTGAAGAAATTCAAGGAGACTATTTTAACATAGTGGGACTTCCTATATCTAGACTTAGTGATTTATTAAAGAAGCATTTTAATATAAATCTTTTTTATGGAGGGTGATTTAGCTGAGAAAATCTTTTAATGTTTCCATGACAGTAAAGGAAATGACATTAGAAGAAAGACCTAGAGAAAAAATGTTAATACAGGGAGAAAAGAAATTATCTAACTCAGAGTTATTAGCAATTCTCTTAAGAACAGGAACTAAACAAAAAAATGCTATAGAATTAGCTAACTATATTATAAGTAAAGACACACAAGGACTAAGATATCTACAAGATATGACTATAGAAGAGTTATGTGAAATTGACGGAATAGGACTATCAAAAGCAGCGCAAATAAAAGCGGCACTAGAGTTAGGAATTCGAGTTGCAAGTGTCAAACCTAAAAAATATAAAGTTAAAAATCCTTGGGACATATATAAATTTTATATGGACGGATTAAGATATCAACAACAAGAGATTTTTAAGGTAGTTCTTTTAAATACAAAAAATGAAATCATATCGGATGTAGAGGTATCTAGAGGAACTTTAAATTCTTCGTTAGTTCATCCGAGAGAAGTTTTTAGAGAAGCAATAAAAAGATGTACAAATAAAATAATTTTAATGCACAATCATCCGTCAGGAACTATAGAGCCATCTAAAGAAGATAAGGATGTTACATTTAGACTTATTAAGTGTGGAGAGTTAATAGGAATAGAAGTAATTGATCATATAATAATAGGAGATGGTCTGTATTTTAGTTTTAAGGAAAATATGATAATTTGATTTGATAGAGCAGGAAGGAGCAGCAATATGGCTAAAGAGAAAAAAGAAAAAAAAGAAAAGAAGGGGTTCATGTCTATGTTTGGATTTAATAAAATGACAAAAGATATGGGGATAGACTTAGGTACAGCAAATACACTAGTTTATATAAAAGGACAAGGAATTGTAGTTAGAGAACCTTCAGTTGTAGCAATAAGAGATGATAGTAAAGAAGTTTTAGCAGTTGGTGAAGAAGCTAAAAAAATGATAGGTAGAACACCAGGGAATATAGTTGCTATAAGACCAATGAAAGACGGAGTTATAGCAGACTTCGATGTTACATCAGCAATGTTAAGCTACTTTATACAAAAAGCAGCATCTAAAAAAGGTGTAGTAAGCCCTAGAATAGCAATATGTGTACCTTATGGTGTAACAGAAGTTGAAAAAAGAGCTATAGAAGAAGCTGCAAGACAAGCAGGAGCAAGAGATGCATACTTAATAGAAGAGCCTATGGCAGCTGCTATAGGAGCTGGACTTAGAGTTGAAGAGCCAGAAGGAAATATGGTAGTAGATATCGGTGGAGGTACTACAGAAATAGCTGTAATATCTTTAGGTGGTATAGTTACTGCTAAGTCAGTTAGAATTGGTGGAGATGAGTTTGACGAATCTATAGTAGCTTATGTTAAGAAAGAATATAACTTAATGATAGGTGAAAGAACTGCAGAAGACGTTAAGATAAGTATAGGTTCTACATTTAAAGAGGACCAAGAAACAACAATGCAAATAAGAGGTAGAGATTTAATATCAGGACTTCCAAAAACTATAGAAATAGGTTCAGCAGAAGTTAGAGATGCATTAAAAGAACCAATAAATTCAATAGTAGATGCAATAAAATCAACTTTAGAAAAAACACCACCAGAATTAGCATCAGATATAATGGAGAACGGAATAATGTTAACTGGAGGGGGAGCATTACTTAGAGGTCTTGACAAGTTAGTTAAGCAAGAAACAGGAATGCCAGTTCAAATAGCAGAATGTCCACTAGACTGCGTTGCAATAGGAACAGGAAAATCAGTTGAAGATCAAGAAATATTTGAAAAAGTATTAATGATGAATGCTAGAAAGTAAATAAAAGTTGGTGATACCTTTGAAATTCGATAAGAATAAAAAAGAAAAAAAGAGGATTAATGTTAAAGTGATAGCAACAGGAATTGTTGCTATCACTTTAATTGGAATTGTAGGAATATCAATCGGGAGATTTGGAGGAACAAATCCAGCAGGGCCAGGTGTAGTATTAGATGGAATTGCTAGTATTGAAGGTGGATTTAATAAAGGATTTGTATTTTTAAAAGAAAACTTAGAGGAGCTTATAAATTATAAAAAAAATGCTAATAAAATAGCAAAAATAGAAGAGCAAAAAGAAGATTTAGAACAACAAGTAATTGAATTAAATAAAAAATTAGATGAAGTTGAGTCTTTAGAAAGTTTAAAAAAATCACTTAACTTTATAGATGAAAAGTATAAGGCAAATAGGGTAGCTGCAAGTGTAGTTGCCAAGAATGACGGTAACTGGTATGACAGTTTTACTATAGGAGCAGGTAGTGAAGATGGAGTTAAAAAAGATAGCATAGTTGTAAATGGAAATGGATTAGTAGGAAAAGTATATGAAGTTTCGAAAAATTATAGCAAAGCTATTTCTCTATTAGATAGTAAATCATCTGTAAGCTTTAAATTGATGAAAGATTCTAATTATAAAGGCGTTATAACTCAAAATACAACTTTAGATAACAAAGAATCATATAAAAATAAAGGTTATTTACAAGGATATATGTTTGAAACATCTTATGATGTGTTACCTGGAGATGTTGTTGTAACATCTGGCTTAGGTCTATACCCAGAGGGGATTCCTATAGGTGAAGTAGATAAGGTAATAGATGATAAAAATAAATCTATGAAACATATAGTTGTAAAACCATACGTTAACTTTAAAAACGTAGAAGATGTAACAATTATTGAACCAAGAAATATAGGATAAAGGAGACTAATAATAATGAAAAAAGTTTTACTTTGTCTTTTCGGTATTTTGTTAGTTATGGTAGAAAATAGTATAACTAACTACTTAGATATACTAAGCATAAGTTTTAATATAGTTATTATATACATGACCATAATAGCTCTTTATTTAGATGAACTAGATGTTGGAATAATAGGAGCTATAATTGGTTTAGTAAAAGATATAACTGTATGTGGTATATTTGGAGTTAATGGATTAGTTTTATTTATAATAGCTTATTCTATAAGTCATTTAAGAGATAAAATATATAAAGAAAGTAGTATGACTATATTTGTTTTAGTTCTTATAACGAGTTTATTTGATTCTTTAGTAAATATAGCTACAGTTAGCCAGGTATTTAATACTAACACAATAGCAATATTAGCTCTTAAGGGAATAATAATAATACCTATAGCTAATAGCTTACTAAGTATATTGCTATATAGAATTTCAAAAAAATCTATATTAAAACTTAAAGAAGATTAGTTGGTGATTTAATGGAAGAAAATAAAAAATTAGATAGATTATCTACAATAAGAAATATTATAATAGTTGCTTTTGTAGTAATAATATTAAAAGCAGTATTTATGACAACATTTAAGTATGAACACTATAATCAATTGGCTGAAAATAAAACATATAAAGAACTTGCTATAAAAGCCCCTAGAGGTGAAATAAGAGATAAGTATGGAAGGCTATTGGCAGGAAATAAAAACTTATTTACTATTCAGGTATCTGCAGATGGAATCAATAAAAAAGATTCTAATGGAGATTCTATGGCAAATGATATATGCTTAACTTTGATAAATTTATTAGAAAAAAATAATGAAGAATACATAGATGAATTCCCTATATACTTTAAAAATGGAAAATACTATTATACATATGATAAAAAAATAAATGAATTTAAAGATGAAGAAAATATACCAAGAAATTTAAATGCAAAAGAAAGTTTTTATTATATTGTAGATAGGATGATAAAAGAGGGTATTCTTACTGAAAGTGATAGAGATTTAGATCCTAGTAAACTTCAACAAAAACTTAATGAAAATGGAGTTTATCCACAAATTCTTGTAAGTAAATGGATGTTTACAGAAGAAAAGAACAAAAAGGATTGGCTAGAAAGTTACAACATTAAAAACCCTAATATAAGTGCAAAAAATGCTTTTAAAGAAATTAGAAATGAAGAAAGTAAAAAAGATAAAAATTACAAAATTGATGAAAAATTAAGCGATGAAGACGCTAGAAAAATACTTATAGTTAGAGATTTAATAAAATCACAAGGATATTCTAGATATAATCCGGTTACTATAGCTAGAGATATTGATCAAAAAACAATAGCTCAAATTGAAGAAAGTGCAATGGAACTATCGGGAGTAGCAGTAGCGGTAGAACCAGTTAGAGACTATCCTGAAAATAATTTAGCATCTCATACTATAGGACATATGGGTAAAATGCCTTCAACACAAGAAAGTTATTTCTTGAATAGAGAAGAGGGTAAAAAGTACTCAAAAGGTGACACTGTAGGAATGAGTGGTATAGAAAAAAATTATGAAGAACAATTAAAAGGTGTTGATGGATATAGAAAGGTTCAAGTAGATGCAGTAGGTAGAGTGACAAAAGAGCTTGAAGTAAAGGAACCTCAATCAGGAGATACAGTTTATCTAAGTATAGATAAAGATTTACAAGAGACAGCTCAAGATGTATTAAAAAGAACTATCGATGCAGCAAGAGTTGGAGGAACGTTTAAGAGTCCTCTTGGAAATAAAACTTTCTCAACGCCAGCACGAAATGCTAACTCAGGAGCTATTATAGCTGTAGACGTAAAAACAGGTGATGTATTAGCTATGGCAAGTTATCCTGATTATGATCCGAATAAATTTGTAAATGGTATATCATATGAAGATTATAAAGAACTTCAACCTAAAAATATGAATGATGTTTTAGCTCCTAATGCACAAGTTAACCTTGCAACTCAAGGTGTATTCCAACCAGGATCTACATTTAAGATGATAACAGGAATGGCTGCTTTAGATAACGGATTAGATCCTAATTACGCTATAAATGATACAGGAGTTATTTATTTATCTAAAGGTGGTAGACCTTTTGCCGATTATATATGGCATAAATCTAGAAGAAACCATGGATATACAGATTTATATAAAGCTATTCAAGAATCTTGTAATATATATTTTGCAACGATAGGTAGTGGTAAAAGCTGGACAGGTGGAAATGATCCAAATGCTAAAATAGGTCCAAATGACATACTTGATTATGCTAGAAAATTTGGATTAGACGAGTATACAGGATTAAATAAAGAGATAGATGAAAGAAAAGGTAGCGTACCTAGTGTAGAAGCTAAGTTGGAGTCTGCAAAATCTTTATTAAGATCATTCCTTGAAAAAGAAATGGCTAATGCATTTACTGACATAACTAAGAAAAGCAATGAAGATGAATACGAAGCTAGAATTGAAGAAATAGTTAAATGGGCAGATGAAAAAGAAACTATAAATAGAATAGAAGCTCAAGAAAGATTAGCTAAATTAAAAGTTAAAGAAGATAAGATAGAATATATTGGTGATAAAATAGTATTTGACCATTTAAAATTTGCTAAATGGAGTACAGCAGATACATTTAACCTTGCTATAGGGCAAGGAGAAAATCAATATACGCCAGCACAAATGGCAAGATTTACATCAGCTGTAGCTAATGGTGGGGATTTAGTTGAACTATCAGTAGTTGATAGAGTTATATCTAGTAATTATTCATCTGTTGATATAGATGAAAATGAAAAGGTAAAAGCTGACTTAAAGAAACCTGAAAGATTAAAAGATTTAACTGAAGGTATGAAAAGAGTTACAACAGTAAGTTCAAATAAATCACTGTTTAGTAATTTCCCTATATCTGTAGCAGCTAAAACAGGTACTGCAGAGAAAAGTGGTAAAATACCTACAGAAAATGAATATGACTATCTGATAAGCCAAATGAGTTCATGTGGTGTAGATAAAGAGGAAGCAGTAAAACTTTCAGAGAAGCTAAAGGCCAAAAGAGAAATAGAATTATCTGAAGAAAGAAAAAAAGAAATACAAGAAGAGCTAAAATCTAAAGATTTAGATGATAAAAAGAAAAAAGAATTAGAAGAGGAACTTAAAGAAGGTCCTAAAGCTAAATTAGAAAATACAGATAAAATAAATGCAGCTTACTTAAGAAAAGCTATGAAAGAGCTGAATCCTAAGTTAACTGATGATACGATAGACAAAAATAAAAGAAACTATGAACCTTTTTCATGGAGTGTCGGATTTGCACCTGCAGATGATCCAGAAATAGCTGTAGTATGTATGATACCTCAAGGTGAGCAAGGTTCGTATTCTATGATACCTCTTAGAGAAGTTATGGGTGCGTATTTTGGATTATTAGATAACAATAAAACACAAAATAATTCAAAAACTGAAGATAAAAATAAAGAAGAAGATAATAAAAAATCGAAAAATGAAGATATAAATTTCGCATCAAAAATGAAAAAATAAGAGGAATCAAGGTTTTTTTGCAGAATATATAATCATATATCACTCTGGAGGTTGTTATGTCTTTAAAAGATTTTGAAGCCAGAGAACTAGTTGAGTTTAAAGGCAGTAAAGCAGGGATAATAGTAAATATCAAAAGATCAGCATCTTTTGATGAAATACAGCAAAGCATAATAGAAAGACTAGAGTCATCTGTAGGTTTTTTTAGTGGGGCTAAGATTTGCGCTATTAATTGTGAATGTTTAAGTGATATACAAATTATATGTATAAAAGATTATATATCTTCTAGATTTGACGTTGAATTTGTAGAAGAATATGAAAAAAGGCAAATGTCAGAATTTAAAACAAAATATGTCAATAATCTTAGGTCAGGAGAGAATGTTGAATTTGATGGAGATGTTGTTGTTTTATTAGATATGAAGTCGGGTTCACAAGTAAGTTCTACCTCAAATGTTGTTGTTATGGGAAATATAGATCCAGGAGCAAGAGTTGTTGCAAATGGAAATGTGATTGTAATGGGTAGTGTAAAAGGATTTATACATGCAGGTGCACTAGGTAATGAAAATGCTTATGTAGTTGCTAATGATCTTAATGCTAAAGTATTACAAATAGCTCAAAATATAGCAGAAGCACCAGATGATGAAAGCTATGAAGAAAAGATAATTAAACCAGAAATAGCCTTAGTAAGTGAAGGCACAATAGTAATAGAAAGTTACGCATCTAAAATAGTAAAATAAAAGGATTTAATCCATAGGGGGTAGTAATATGAGCGAAGTTATAGTTATAACATCTGGTAAGGGTGGAGTTGGAAAAACTACTACCGCAGCAAACCTAGGAACTGCTTTAAGCTTAGAAAATAAGAAAACAGTTATTGTTGATGCAGATATAGGTCTTAGAAACTTAGATGTAGTTATGGGGTTAGAAAATAGAATTGTTTATGATATTGTCGATGTTGTTGAAGGGACATGTAGATTAAAACAAGCTTTAATAAAAGATAAAAGATTTGAAAATTTATATTTATTACCAGCAGCTCAAACAAGAGATAAAAATGCTGTTACAGTAGAACAAATGTCAGAACTATGTGATAAGTTAAGAGAATCATTTGACTTTATATTAATAGACTGTCCAGCAGGTATAGAACAAGGATTTAAAAATGCTATAGCAGGAGCAGATAGAGCAATAGTTGTGACGAATCCAGAGGTATCTGCTGTTAGAGATGCTGATAGAATAATTGGCTTGCTAGAAGCAAATGAAATAAAAGATATTAGATTAGTTATAAATAGAATAAGACAAGATATGGTAAGACGTGGCGACATGATGGGTAAACAAGACATCATAGAAATATTAGCTATAGAATTATTAGGATTAGTTCCTGATGACGAAAGTATAATTGTATCTACAAATAAAGGCGAACCAGCAATTTTAGATAGCAAGTCTTCTGCAGGACAAGCATATAAAAATATTGCCAAAAGAATATTAGGAAATGATGTTCCGTTGTTAGAAGTGTCAACAGATAACAATATTTTTAGCAAATTAAAGAAAATGTTTGGTATGGCCAAGTAGTGAAGGGGGATATATCCGTGTTAGATTTATTTAAAGTTTTTTCTAATGAATCTAGAACTAGTAAATCAGTAGCTAAAGAAAGATTAAAATTAGTTTTAGTACATGATAGGGTGGATTGTTCTCCACAACTTTTAGATATGATTAAGACAGATATTCTTAAAGTTATAGCTAATTATGCTGACATAGAAGAAGACGGTCTAGAAATAAAAATGTCTAAGGCTAGAGGCGAACAAGATGATAGGCCTGTATCAGCGTTAGTTGCGAATATACCGCTAAAAAATATAAAAGACAGAAGTATATAAAATAAAGGGGGGGAAAATCCCCTTTTATTTTGTATATGAGTAAATTATATTCAGAAAAGTAGGAAGACGGTGAACCAATGATAGAATACAAATCAACTATAAAATTAATTAAACAGTTAGATTGGAAACTGATAATTACAGTACTAGCTATATTTGGATTTGGACTTGTAGTTTTAAGTAGTGCTACACATGCTCAAATAACAGGTAATTACTGGCAAATATATAAGCAGGGATCAGCATTTGGATTAGGTGTTCTTATGATAATAGGGATACTACTATTTGATTATAATTTTTTAGGAAAATACTATAAGGCATTGTATATAGTTAGTTTACTACTATTAGCTGTAATTTTAATTCCAGGAATAGGAGCTGAAAGAGGTGGAGCTAGGTCTTGGCTAAATTTAGGTCCTCTAGATTTTCAAACATCAGAATTAGTTAAATTAACATTTATACTAAGTTATGCTAAAATAGTAGAATCTAAAAAAGGTAAGTTAAATAATCTTAAAGAAATAATGCCTGTAGTAATATATGCAGTTCCATTTATAGGGCTTTTATTTGCTCAACCTGATTTAGGAACAGCGATAGTTTTCAGTTGTATTATAGCTGGAATGCTATTTACTGCAGGGTTAGATATAAAGTTAATAAAAAGATGTATAGTTGCAGTTTTAGTAACTTTACCACTCATGTATTTAGTTATGGCACCACACCAAAAGGAAAGAATAGATGCATTTTTACACCCTGATGATCCAACTAAAAAAGGTAACTATCAAGTTATGCAATCTATGATAGCCATAGGATCAGGAGGAGTAACTGGTAAAGGTTTATACAATGGTACTCAAAATCAAGAAGGATTCTTGCCAGTACAAGAAAGTGATTTTATATTTGCTGTAATTGGAGAAGAATTAGGTGTAGTTGGAATGGCAGCAGTTATAGGTTTATATGCACTATTCTTAACTAGGATGATTTATATAGCCAAAGAGGCTAAAGACTTTTATGGAACTTTAATTGTAGTTGGAGTAATGAGTATGTTTGCGTATCAAATTATTCAAAATATAGGAATGACAGTTGCTCTAATACCAGTAACAGGAGTAACATTACCATTTATAAGCTATGGAGGAAGTTCATTGTTGACATCTTTAGCTAACTTAGGTTTAGTTTTAAATGTATGCATGAGAAGAAAGAAAATAAACTTTTAACTAAATATGGAGGGAAGCATGAATATAGCATTAATAGCACATGATGAAATGAAAAACACTATGATTGGATTTTGTATAGGTTATGAGGCGATATTAAAAAAGTATGGCCTATATGCAACAGGAACAACAGGTAAGAAAATCATGGATGCAACAGATTTAAATATAAATAGGTTAGCATCAGGTCCTTTAGGTGGAGATCAACAAATAGGGTCATTAATTGTTTCTCAAGAAATAGATTTAGTTATATTTTTAAGGGATGCTTTGACAGCTCAAGCTCATGAGCCAGATATACAAGCTTTAATTAGACTTTGTGATGTATATCATGTACCAGTAGCTACTAATTTAGCTTCTGCTGAAATATTTGTTAAGGCTCTAGATAGAGGAGAGCTTTCTTGGAGAGAAGTTAGAAAAACTACGAGCCAAAGAGTGTAAATTAAAAAAGGTTATATATCATTATATGATATATAACCTTTTATTATTTATTTTATTAATTTAGCAAACTCTGCACCATAGTTAAAACATTCATCTAATGTTTGACAACAAGGGAAGAATTTTTTCTTTACTGTTTCAACAGGCATTTTAAAGGCCATTGACTTTAATAAGTTTTCTGCCATTGTAATACCTTCTCCACTCCATCCGTAAGATCCGAATACACCAGCTATCTTACCTTGGTTAGCCATTGGGTCTATAGTAGAGAATAAATCCCACATAGGTTTAACCATTGTTCTATTTATAGTTGGAGATCCTAATAATATAACTTTAGACATAACTACTGCATCATGCATTTCTTTTAAATTCATTTCCTCTAAGTCATATAAAGTAACACAAGCGCCCTCAGATACTAGGCCTTCTTTTATTTTTTTAGCCATTTCTAATGTATTAGTGTAAGCTGATAAGTAAAATATTGCAACTTGATTTTGATTTGTAGAATTAACAACTTCTGTAGACCAATCAAGGTATCTTTTAACAGCGGCCATAGGGTCTTTTGTAAGCATAGGACCGTGAGAAGTTAATATAGTATCAAAATCTATTTTTAAATCTACAACTTTGTTTATAGCATTTAAAACATGCTTAGCAAATGGTTTTACTATACAATCATAATAATGTTTAGAAGACTTCAGATAATCTTCATTTTCAACAGCATCTGCATCAACATTAGCAAAATGACAACCGAAAGCATCACAAGTAAATAAAGTTTTTTCTTCTTCTACATAAGTAAACATAGTATCCGCCCAATGTAAAAATGGTGCAGTTATAAATTTAAGATTTCTTTTTCCTATATTTAAAACTTCTCCATCTTTTATCACATGACACTTAAAAGGTTTATTTATTTGCTCAGTTAAATACATTTTAGCTGCATTTGTACAGAAAACCTCTATATCAGGATTTAAATCTAAAAGATACTTTAAACTACCAGCATGATCTGGTTCTGTATGGTGTATAACAACATAATCTATATCAGCTACATCTGTAACTTCAGAAATATTTTTTAAGAATTCTTCTTTAAAATTTGGTTTTACAGTATCAAATAATACAGTTTTTTCATCCTTTATTATATAACAGTTATAAGTTGTCCCAAATTCAGTTTCCATTATTATATCGAAAACTTTTAAATCTTTATCAACAACTCCTGTAAAATAAATATCTTTTTTTACTTCAAACACATTACTCATTACAAATCCTCCTAAAAATAACATTATATTAAAATTATACCCACATAGTATGTATTCAAACAAAAAAATACATACATATAAAATAAAGTATTTAATTATATTGAAATTATTAATGTAATATTTCTTTATTATGCCAGACTATTAAATACAGAGGTACTTATATTTATTATACCTTTAAATTAAGATATAAATAAATAATATATTAGATATTTAATGACATATTTCGAAAAAATAATAAAATTTTTATTAGATTACTATAATAAGGAAACAAATTGGAAAAACTATATTTAAATAGTTAATAAAATTTTGATAGATAATATCATATCGTGTATAATAGTAGTTATGCTTATAAAACAATAAACTTATTGGAGGTTTTAAGATACATGAATAAGGTAGACTTAAAAAGAATTTTAAAGAAGGTTGAAAAGCCTGCTAGGTATCTTGGAAACGAGATAAACTCAGTACATAAAGATACGTCAAATAAAGATTTAATAAGATATGCTCATTGTTTCCCAGACTTATATGAAGTTGGTATGAGTCATTTAGGAAGTCATATATTATATGATGTAATAAATAAGGATGAAGATGTATTTTGTGAAAGAGTATATTCTCCAGCAGTAGATATGGAGAATATGATGAGAGAAAGAAATATACCAATGTTTGCTTTAGAGTCAAGAGAAGCTATAACTAATTTTGACTTTGTTACGTTTACGTTACAGTATGAGCTTTCATATACGAATTTACTTAATATATTAGATTTAGCTAATATACCATTATTAAGAGAAGAAAGAAAATTAGAAGATCCTTTCATATTAGTTGGAGGTCCTTGTGCATATAATGTAGAGCCTTTAGCTGACTTTGTAGATATAGCCATATTAGGAGAAGGTGAAGAAGTAAACTTAGAAGTAATAAAAGCTTATAAAGAGTGGAAGAAAAATAAAACTACTAGAGAAGACTTTTTATTAAAAATAGCTTCAATAGAGGGTGTTTATATACCTAGTTTCTATGATGTAGAATACAACGAAGATGGGACTATAAAATCTGTAGTACCTAACACAGAAGGTGTACCTGCAAATCCACATAAAAGAATAATAAAAAATATGGAAGAAGTTTCATATCCTGAAAAATTAATAGTACCATTTATAGATACAGTGCATAATAGAATAGTTCTTGAGTTATTTAGAGGATGTACAAGAGGATGTAGATTCTGTCAGGCTGGTATGATTTATAGACCAATAAGAGAAAAAAGTGTAGATAGATTAAAAGAGATATTAGAAAATCTAGTTAAAAACACTGGATATGATGAAATATCATTATCTTCATTAAGTACAAGTGACTATAGTCAATTAGAAGAACTTACAGACTATTTAGTAAATGAATATACGCCAAGAAATATCGGTATATCTTTACCATCTTTAAGACTAGATAATTTCTCGATGGAAATCGCAGAAAAAATACAACAAGTAAGAAAATCAGGTCTTACATTTGCACCAGAAGCTGGAACTCAAAGATTAAGAGATGTTATAAACAAAGGTGTAAGTGAAGATGATTTATCAAATGCTACAAGAAAAGCATTTGAAATGGGATGGAATAGTGTTAAATTATACTTTATGATAGGCCTTCCTACAGAAACTTATGATGACTTAGATGGTATAGCTAAGCTTGCATATGATGTTATAGATACTTATAGAGATGTTAATGGAGGAAAGTTAAGAAGAACTTTTGGTGTAACAGTTAGTACATCTACATTTGTTCCTAAACCATTTACACCTTTCCAATGGCATGGTCAAGATACTACAGAAGAAGTGGTTGAAAAACAAAGACATTTAGTTAAAAAGTTAAAGAATAGAGATATAAAATATAACTACCATGATTCTAAAACAAGTTTAATGGAAGCTGTAATAGCTAGAGGTGACAGAAGACTAGGTAAAGTTATATATGATGCATTTAAACTAGGCGCTAAATTTGATGGATGGTCAGAGTACTTCAATTTAGATATATGGAAAGAAGCTATGGCTAAAAATGAATTAGAAATAGAATTTTATGCAAATAGAGAAAGAGATTACGAAGAAGTATTCCCATGGGATCATATAGATGTAGGGGTTACTAAGAAATTCTTAATAAGAGAAAATGAAAAAGCTACAAAAGAAACAGTTACTCCTGATTGTAGACATAAGTGTAATGCATGTGGTATTAATGCACACAACATTGGAAGGGGGATGTGTTAATTATGAGTAAAATAATAAGAACTAAATTCAACAAAGAGGGAGATATGATATATATATCACACCTAGATTTACAACAACTTTTACAAAGAGCTTTTAGAAGAGCTGAAATAGAGTTAGTTCATTCTCAAGGATACAATCCTCATCCTAAGATAAGTTATGGAAATGCACTAGCTTTAGGAACAGAAAGTCAAGGAGAATATGTAGACGTTGAGATAGAAGATGATTTAAGTGTTGAAGAATATTTAAAGAGAATGAATGAACAATTACCAAAAGGAATTGAATTCATTACTGCTATGGAAATAACTAAGCAAACACCTTCTTTAGCATCTACTATAGAATTTGGAGAATATATATATACTATAGAACTAGAAAAGCCTTTAACTAAGGAATTCATAAAATCTAAAATTTTAGATTTTATGAGCCAAGATGAAATAATTATAACTAAGAAGAATAAAAAAGGTAAACTAGTAGAATCTGATATAAGACCTATGATAAGACAATTTGATATATTAGATTTAACAGAGGATACTTTGACTATAGAAGCGATGATAGCAACTGGATCAAAAGCTAATTTAAACAATTCTGTATTTATACCTAAAATATTAGAAATGTTAGATATAGAGATGGATCCATTAGATGTTGACATATTAAGAAGAGACTTATACGTAATAGATGGAGAAGAATTGGTATCTCCTATGTAATAAAAAGGTGGGTAAAACCACCTTTTTTTATATATAATAAAGTTATGAAATATAAAAAATCTAAAATATATTTTGATAAATGACGGTTTTTGATCAACGGACGAAGTTGTTGGAACTATGAGTAAAGCGGATTTTTTATATAAAATTATTAAGTAAAAGTTACAAGGAGTTATTATGAAAAAAATAGTAATAGAATCGCTTATTTCATCTCAAAAGACAGCAATATTAGAAGATGATAGGCTTACAGAGATTTTTATAGAAGATAATAAAAAAAATAAAACTGTATCTAATATATATAGGGGAATTGTAAAAAAGGTATTACCAGGAATAGAGGCTTGTTTTATTGATGTGGGATTTGAAAAATTAGCTTATCTTCAATTGAAAAAAGACACTAATATAAAAGCTGGACAAGAAATTTTGGTACAAATAAATAAAGAAGAAATAGGTAGTAAAGGAGCTAAATTAAATTTAGAAATAAGCCTAGCTGGAAGATATTTAGTTTATATACCTTCAAATGATAGAATTACAATGTCAAATAAAATAAGAGATGAAAAAGAAAGATTTAGATTAAAAAAAATAGCTAAAAGTATAAGCAAAGATAATTCTGGTCTTATAATAAGAACAGAAGCAGTAGGGTGTAGCAAAGAAGATTTAGAAAATGATATAAATGAATTACATATTAAATATGAAAATATATTAAAAGAGTATAAATTAGGAATGGGTCCTAAATTATTATATAAAGAATTGGACTTTTCTAGTAAATATATAAAAGATAATATAAACGAAGATATAGAATTGATAGTAGTTAATAATAAAGATAAATATGATGAATTAAAAGATATATTAAAAAACATAAAAAAAGAGTATATAGAAAAGTTGAAACTAGAAGAAAATAAGGATATATTTGACTTATATAAAGTAGACTCACAAATAGAAAAAGCATTAAATAAAAAAGTATGGTTAAAAAGCGGTGGATATTTGATAATAGAAAAAACAGAAGCTTTAACCGTGATAGATGTTAATACTGGAAAATTTACTGGAAATTTAAAGTTAGAAGACACTGTATATCAAACTAATATAGAAGCTGCAATAGAAATAGCTAGACAACTTAAGCTTAGAGATATAGGTGGTATAATAATAATAGACTTTATAGATATGCATAAAGATAAACATAAAAAAGAATTATTAAAGATATTAGATGATGAAATGTTAAAAGATAAAAGAAAATATGAAGTATTAGGTATAACTAGATTAGGCCTTGTAGAGGTTGCAAGAAGAAGAGAAAAAGATTCACTAGCTAAATATTATTTAGAGGAATGTAATGAGTGCAAAAACACTGGATTTATAAAGTCTATAAATTCTGTGATTGATAATATAGAAAAAGAAATTATTAGAATAAAAGAACATACAACTTATAAAAATATAACTATAAAAACGAGTTCATATATATATAAAGAAATTAAGAAAAATTTTGAGGATATAATTGAAAAAATAAGCATAAAATATAATGTTTTAATAAAAATAGAAGAAGATGAAAAAATAAATTCTGAAAAAATAAATATAATTTATAATAGTTAGTTGACAAATGACAAATAAAGTAGTAATATTAATAACTGTAATGCCGCACAGAAAAGGTTAGAAACTTCTTTAGGGAGGTACCTATATGGCGAGTTTGAGACCGAGGAGGTGTATTTAATGTACGCTATAGTTAAAACAGGTGGAAAGCAATATAAAGTTGCTGAAGGTGATGTATTATTCGTTGAAAAGTTAGAAGCTAACGCAGGTGATGTTGTTACTTTAAACGAAGTATTAGCTTGCACTAAAGATGGTGAGTTAGTAGTTGGAGCTCCAGTTGTAGAAGGTGCTTCTGTTCAAGCGAAAGTTGTTGAACAAGGTAAAGCTAAGAAAGTTGTAGTTTTCAAGTATAAAGCTAAGAAAGACTACAGAAGAAAGCAAGGACATCGTCAACCATATACTAAGATAGTTATCGAAAAGATAAACGCTTAATTATTGGTTAAGTAATGATAAAAGTTAAATATTATTACAATGATGACTTTTCAATAAAAGGATTTTGTCTAAAAGGACATGCTGACTATGCTGAGATAGGCTATGATATAGTATGCTCTGCAGTTACATCAAATGCAATTGCAGTTATAAATTCTTTAGACAAATTACAGAAAGTTGAATTTGATAAAGTAACAGGACAAGAAGGTCATATAGAATGTATCGTTAAAGATGAATTTTTAAATGACGCTAAACTTTTATTAGATCATTTTCAATTGGCTATTGAAGGAATTAAACGGGAATATCCCAAAAATATAAAAATCTTAAAAAAGTAGGGGGTGACTCCATATGTTAAACATGAACTTACAGTTACTTGCATCTAAGAAAGGGGTAGGGTCTTCTAAAAACGGTAGAGATTCTATAGCTAAGAGATTAGGTGTTAAGAGATTTGACGGACAAGTTGTAACTGCTGGTAGTATAATAGTAAGACAAAGAGGTACTAAAATACATCCAGGAACTAACGTAGGTAGAGGTGGCGATGACACTTTATTTGCATTAGTTGACGGTGCTGTTAAATTCGAAAGAAAAGATAAGAAGAGAAAGAAAGTAAGTGTATACCCAGTATCTATAGCTGAGTAATATGCTAAAAAAAGGAGTGTTAATACACTCCTTTTTCTTGTAAATAGATATTTATAGAATGATAAGTATTTATTTTGTAAAAAATATAAAAAAGTCTTAATCAAGTAGGTGATTAATTTGTTTATAGATAAAGCTAGAATATTTGTTAAAGCCGGAAACGGTGGAAATGGTGCGGTAGGATTTAGAAAAGAAAAATATGTTCCAGCTGGTGGTCCAGACGGTGGAGACGGTGGAAATGGTGCAAGTATAATATTTGAAGTTGACTTAGGTCTTAGAACTTTAATGGACTTCAAATACCAAAGAAAATATGCAGCAGAGCCAGGTGGAGATGGTACAAAAGGAAGAAGAGCAGGTAAAAATGGAGAAGATTTAGTACTTAAAGTACCTGCAGGAACAATAATAAGAGATGAATCAACAGGCTTAGTACTTGCAGATTTAAAGCAAGAAGGAGACAGAGCTGTTATTGCTAGAGGTGGTAGAGGTGGAAAAGGAAATCAACACTTTGCCAATGCAGTAAGACAAGCTCCTGCTTTTGCAAAATCAGGAACTGATGGACAAGAAAGATGGATAACTTTAGAACTTAAGATGATAGCAGATGTAGGTCTGTTAGGATTCCCTAATGTTGGTAAATCAACTTTCTTATCTGTTGTTACTAAGGCTAAACCAAAGATAGCTAACTATCATTTTACAACACTAACTCCTAATCTAGGTGTTGTACAAACAAAATTTGGAGAAAGCTTCGTATTAGCTGATATACCTGGACTAATAGAAGGGGCAGCGGAAGGAATTGGTCTTGGCCATGACTTCTTAAGACATGTTGAAAGAACTAAAGTTTTAATACATATAGTTGATATATCTGGACTAGAAGGTAGAGATGCTTTAGAAGATTTTGATAAAATAAATGATGAACTTAAAATGTATAATGAAAAATTAGCAACTAGACCACAAGTAGTAGTAGCTAATAAAATTGATATATTAGAAGATGAAAGTGTATTTGAAGATTTTAAAAATGAATTAGAATCTAGAGGATATAAAGTATTTAAAATGTCTGCAGCTACTCGTCAAGGAATAGATGACGTAATTGCTTATGTAACTCAATTATTACAAGAGGCAGAGGACATAGAATTAGTTTCAGAAGAAGAAATGTATAGACCTGAATTAGATGTACAAGAAGAAGAAGGTTTAAGTGTAGAAATAGAAGATGGAGTATATGTTGTTACTGGTAAGGCACTTAGAAGAATTATGTACTCTGTTAATTTTGACGATATGGAATCTCTTCAATTCTTCCAAAACTCTATGGAAAATCAAGGTGTATTTGATAAATTAAGAGAAATGGGAATTGAAGACGGAGATACAGTTAGAATTTACGAATTAGAATTTGAATTCTACAATTAAAATTTAAAGAGGTGATAAAATATGTTAAAAGGTAAGCAAAGAGCACACTTAAGATCAATAGCAAATACTTTAAAGCCAACTACTCAAATAGGAAAAGATGGTGTAACAGAAAGTTTTTTAGAACAATTAGATGATATGCTAAGAGTTAGAGAAATAGTTAAAGTAACTATACTTGAAACTGCTGGACTAGATACTAAAGAAACTGCTAATGCAGTATGTGAAGCTTTAAGAGCGGAATTTGTACAAGCTATAGGATCTAAATTTACATTATACAAAAAGAATATGGAAAATCCTCAAATAGTATTCCCTGGTCATGAACAAGCTAAAGCAAAAGTTAAGGTGGAAAATATGACTAAAAAAGGAAAAGCTACTAAAAAATCATATAGATAAATAGTAAGCACTTGTATATATACAAGTGCTTTTTTGATTTTAATTTAAAAAATTAAGTAAAATTGTATAAAAGTATAATAAAATATTTGAAAATATAGATTTTTATGAAAAAAAATGTTAATATAATGACTAGAACTGGGTATATATAAAATGAAGAGGAAAACGAAAACATAGTAGATGAAAGGCTAGTTTAGGAGGACAAATATGAGAGTTATAATAATTGGAGCTGTAGCAGCAGGAATGAGTGCAGCTGCTAAATTAAAAAGAATGCAACCAGAGTATGAAGTTGTAGTATATGAAAAAGGGGATGTAGTTTCGTTTGGAGCATGCGGACTTCCATATTTTGTAGGTGGATTTTTTGATGATCCAAATAATATGATAGCAAGAAGCCATGAAAAATTTAGAGAAACAGGAATTGATTTAAAAACATTTAATGAAGTAGTAGATGTAGATGTTAATAATAAAAAAGTTACAGTAAGAAATTTAGAGACAGGTGTTGAATTTGAAGATTCTTATGATAAATTAATGGTAGCAACAGGAGCTAGTAGCATAATACCACCAATAAAAAATGTTAAACTTGAAAATGTTTCAACTTTAAAAAGTATGGCAGATGGAATTAAAGTGAAAGAGCTTTTAAATAAAGACGAAAATAAAAATGTAGTTATTATAGGAGCCGGGTTTATAGGATTAGAGGCGGTAGAAGCTGCTAAGAAGTTAGGCAAAAATGTTACAGTGTTCCAAGCTACAGATAGAATATTAGAGCAAGTTTTTGATAAGGAAATTACAGATGTTTTAGAAGAAGAAATTAGAAAGCATGATGTTGATTTAAGATTAGAAGAACTTGTATCTGAATTAGTTGGAGAAAATAAAGTAGAAAAAGTTATAACAAATAAAGGCGAAGTTGATGCAGACGTAGTTATAATAGCAACAGGAGTTAGACCAGCAACAGGATTCTTAAAAGATACAGGTATAGATATGCTGCCAAATGGAGCTATAATAGTAGATGAATTTGGTAAAACTTCTGTAGAAGATATATATTCAGCAGGAGATTGTGCGACTATTAAAAATATAGTAACTGGTCAAGATACATATGTACCACTTGCTACAGGAGCTAATAAATTAGGAAGAATAGTTGGAGAAAATTTAGCAGGAGCTAATAATTCATTCCAAGGGTCATTAGGGTCAAGTTGTTTAAAAGTTATGGATATGGAAGCTGGGTCAACAGGTATAACTGAAAACCAAGCTAAAAAATTAGGATTAGATGTAAAAGTTAAGTTTATATCTGACTTTAACCAAACTAATTACTATCCGGGTAGAGACAAAATATATGTGAAATTAGTATATGATGCTAAAACTAAAGTTTTATTAGGTGGTCAAGTTGCAGGATTTAAAGATGCAGTTCAAAGAACCAATGTAATTGCAGCAGCTATATTTGGCAAGCTTACAACAAATCAACTTGGGATGTTAGATTTATGTTATGCACCACCATTTGCTAGAACTTGGGATGTATTAAATGTAGCTGGGAATGTATGTAAATAATTAAATTTATTTTAATAAAAAAGAGTGTAGAATTTTCTACACTTTTTTTGTACAAGTAAATTATAAGCGTGTAGTTGCCATAATCAAATAAGGTTTTTCATAAGAACTAATCTTCAAATTTTAAATTTAATTCTAATCTATCCTCTCCAATTATCGTATTTTCAAATACACTAGTAGCATTTGTAATATAATTGCAAGGATTATCTAGAGAAGGACTAAAGTGAGTAAGCAGTAATTTTTTTACATTTCCTAGTCTAGCTAAATTTGCAGCTTCTCTAAATGTCATATGACAGTTTTTACTTGCTTTAGATATATCCATATCATCTCCATACATACCTTCACAAATGAATAAATCACTACCTTTTATAAATTCTGGTATAGAAAATAAAGGTCTTGTATCAGTTATATAACTTAGTTTTATTCCTTTTCTATTATCCCCAAGTACCATAGATGGAGTATATTCAATTCCATCCATTGTTATGCTTTTACCTGACTGAAGTTTTTGCCAAAGCATAGTTGGAACCTTGTTTTCAAGAGCTTTATCTTTATTAAACTTAGCTTGTCTTTTAAAATATAGAGAATAACCGATACATTCTGTTGAATGCTCTAGATCGATACATGAAATTTCAATATCCTTTAAAATTTCATCCATTAAAGAGAAAGTACCTCTAGGATCTTCTATAATATTTAGTTTATAAGGTAAGTATTCAACTAAAACTTTAACAGCACTCATATACTCAATTATTCCCTTAGGTCCTACTATGGTTAAGTCATTTGTTCTAGAACTATTTCCTATAGTAGATAATAGACCTATAATACCATTGAAATGATCTCCGTGAAGATGAGTTATAAGAATTAAATCTATATTTTTAAAACCACAATTTTTCATTTTCATAGATATCTGGGTACCTTCTCCGCAGTCTATGAGTATTTTTCTGCCTCTATAATTTATAAAAAGTGATGATAAATATCTTGTAGGCGTAGGCATATTTCCTCCACATCCAAGTAAAACTAAATCAACCATAAATTTAACTCCTTTTTAATAAAATAATTTAATACAATACTTATATAAAAATTACATTTATTATAATTGTAACACCTAAATAAAAAACTTGTTTATAATATATTGTTAGATTAAAGACTTAATTTAATTGAAGAAATAAACAAAAAGTAATAAAATAATATAGTAATAAAATTTAATATAAGAGAGCAAGAGGAATAATATGGATAGTAAAATGAATGAAAATTTAATTAAGTTTATATTATGGAAAGAAATTTTTTCTATACCTGTATACACATTACTTTTTAATAAGTTAAAATTAGGGTTTTGGATATATTTAATTATAGATAGACTAATTGTTTTGACAATAGTATCGAAATCTATAAAAATTGATGAAATTTTAGAAGAAGCATTTAGTGATAAAAACTCAAACCTTTTAAGTTTGTCTATTTTTTCTATGATTTGCAGTATTACACTTTATATTATGACATTTATAAAAAATAGAAAATTATTTTATATACTTATTGTGTGTGAAGCATCTGATTTTATTGTGACTAAATTATTAGAAAAATAGTTAAAACGTATTAAATAATAATTAACATATAAAAAAATTGCTTTAAAATATAAATTCATTCAAATCATTTATATTTTAAAGCAGTTTTTTATTTTATACTATCTTGTTTATAAAATTGAATAACATTATATATTCCTAATGCTAAACTTATAGCTCCGATCAGTATCCTTTTAACTTCGCTCAAAATAAATCCTCCTTTATAGAAATATATATTTATAAATCGTAATCATCTACATTTAAAAGTTTGTTTAACACTTTTTTTATAATATCATAATTAAAACCCTTATAAGCTAGATGTTGAGAAATTTTTTGATAAATTTTTCTTTTATCTTCGTTTTTTACTCTTTGATATCTTTTTTTAGCTAAATACATAGCATTTTCAAATTCTATATTTTCATCGATTTCACATAATGCTTCAGAAATTGATTCAGAGTTAATTCCTTTATTATATAAGTTTTGTCTTATTTTATTTTTTCCGCATTTATTTAAGTTAATATTAGTATTGACTATTTTAGATGCTAATAACTCATCATCAATAAATTTATTGTTTTTTAAAAAATCTATAACTTCATTTATAGTATATTCCTCAAATTCATTAGAAAGTTTTTCTCTAATCTTTCTTTCGGATTGATCAGCTTTAGATAAAATATTTAATGCTTTATTTTTTGCTTTTACATACATTTCTTTATCTAAAATTTCTTTTAAATGTTCTTTTTCTATTAGCATTCCTTTTTTTAAGTTTAATTCATATACTAACTCAGTAAATATTGCTAGAAAGAATTCGTCATTGACATATATATTAACTCTATTTTTATCTTTTTTTTGTGCTTCTATTTTTGTAATTATAGCCATAAAAATCTCCTTTAAGTGGTATATAAATATAAGTATACACTAAAAATTAATTTATAATCTTTAATATTATAAAATAAATGATACAATGTTAGTAGTATTGTTAAAAAAGGAGACGAAATATGAGTATTGAGAATCTGATAAAAAGGGCAGAGGATAAAAATACTAGAAAGTTAAAAAACTTTGAAAATAAATCAAAAAATATAAAAGTAGGAATTATGGGCGGAACGTTTGATCCAATTCATTATGCACATTTAGCTACAGCTGAATTTATTAGAGATAGATATAAATTAGATAAAATACTTTTTATACCATCCGGAACACCACCACATAAAAGTCAGAGTATAACAAATAAGTTTGATAGATATAATATGGTTAATATAGCAACAGAGAATAATGATCATTTTTTAGTACTAGATTTAGAAATAAAAAGAAATAAAAAAACATATACAATAGATACTTTGAAAGATTTGAAAAAAACATATAAAAATATAGAGATATATTTTATAACTGGAGCAGATGCAATATGTGATATTGAAACTTGGAAAGATGTAGAAGAAAATTTTAAGCTAGCAACATTTATAGCAGCAACTAGACCGGGGATAAGCTTATTAAAAGTACAAGAAAAAATTGCGAGCTTAAAGGTAAAATACAATGCAAACATAATAGACGTATATGTACCATCATTAGATATTTCTTCAACATATATAAGAAATCAATTAAAAGAAAATCATTCTGTAAGATACCTAGTACCTGAAAATGTTGAAAATTATATAAAATATAAAATGTTATATAGATATGGAGAGTAATAAATGAATTTAGAAATTATAAGTAATAAGTTAAAAAATATGTTACCAGAAAGAAGATTTAAACATTCTGAAAATGTAGCTAAGTGTGCTGTAAAATTGAGTGAAATATATGGATGTGACAAAGAAAAGTCATATATAGCGGGAATTATTCATGATTGTGCTAAATATTTAGAAGCAAAAGAAGTTGATTTTTATGTTGAAAAATATAGCATAGAATTAGATGAATTAGAAAAAAATAATTTAGCACTATCACATAGTGTCATAGGTTCATATATTGTAAGAAATGAATTTAATATAGATGATGAAGAAATAATAAATTCGGTTAAATATCATACAACTGGAAAAGCTAATATGAATTTAATAGAAAAAATAATTTATATTGCAGATTTAATAGAAGAAGACAGAAATTTTCCAGGAGTAGAGAATCTTAGACAGCTAACATATAATGGAAAATTAGATGAAGCATTACTAGAGTCTTTTGATAATACAATTAAGTTTGTTATTGATAATAAACAATTAATACATCCTAGAACTGTAGAGGCTAGAAACTATCTTATGAAACAAAACAATTAAGTATGGTAATAATATTATTAAATATAAAATATCATAGGTACAACTATAGATTTATGGTATAATAAATAAATACGTTTAAAATTAGAAAGGTAGGAAATAATATGACAGTAGAACAAATTACTAAAGTTGTATACGATGCAATAGATGATAAATTAGGTCAAGATATATCTATTTTAAATATAGGAGCGGTTTCAAGTTTATGTGATTATTTTGTTATAGCTACAGCATCTTCTCAAAGACAAGTAAAAGCTATAGCAGATAATGTAGAAGAAGAATTAACTAAACATGGAATAGAACCAAGAGGAAAAGAAGGTTATGATTCTCAAGTATGGATACTTCTTGATTATGGTGATATTATAGTTCATGTATTCAATGAAGAAAATAGAGGATTCTACAACTTAGAAAAAATGTGGAAAGATGCTCCATATGTTGATATTGACACATTAGCATAATAGTGATAATATAATTTATAATAAAAATTAAAATTATTAAATAGACTAGAGTAGTAAAAGATCTATATTTTTTCAGAGAGCTAGTGGTGCTGTAAACTAGTAAAATATAACTTTGAACTTGCTAGATAAATATCTATTTAGCCGTAGTTGGCATAAAGACTAACTAAGAGAGTCTATTATTAGACTAATTAGGGTGGTACCGCGAGAAAATATAATCCTCGTCCCTAAACATTATGTTTAGGGATGCAGGATTTTTTTATTTTTAAAATAATAATATACATAGGAGGAAATTAAATGAATGTTTATAAACCAAATGAAGTAGAAGCTAAATGGCAAAAGATTTGGGAAGATAATAACCAATACAAGACAGATACTAATGACACAACAAAACCAAAATATTACGCATTAGAAATGTTCCCATATCCATCTGGGAAATTACATATGGGTCATGTTAGAAACTATTCTATAGGTGATGTTGTTGCAAGATTTAAAAAAATGCAAGGATACAATGTGCTTCATCCAATGGGATGGGATTCATTTGGACTTCCAGCAGAAAATGCAGCAATAAAGCATGGAATACATCCAGATAAGTGGACTATGGAAAACATAGAAGATATGAGAGGGCAATTTAAAACTTTAGGTCTTAGCTTTGACTGGGATAGAGAAATAGCAACATCTACTCCAGAATACTATAAATTTACTCAAGAAATATTCTTAAAATTCTTAGAGAATGGATTAGCATATAAGAAAAAATCTTTCGTTAACTGGTGTCCATCTTGTGAAACAGTTTTAGCAAATGAGCAAGTTGTTCAAGGTGCTTGTGAAAGATGTGATTCTGTAGTAGTAAAAAAAGACTTAGAGCAATGGTACTTTAAAACTACTGCATTTGCAGAAGAATTATTACAAGATTTAGATACTTTAGACGGATGGCCAGATAAAGTTAAGACTATGCAAAAAAACTGGATAGGAAAGAGTACTGGAGCGGAAATAACTTTTGAGATAGATAATATGGATAAATCTATAACAGTATTCACAACTAGACCAGACACAGTATACGGAGTTTCTTATATGGTTTTAGCTCCTGAACATGAATTGGTTAAAGAATTAGTAGCTGGAACTGAGTATGAAGAAGCAGTTGATAAATTTGTTGCTAAAATGCATACTATGACTGAGATAGAAAGAACTTCAAGCGATGTAGAAAAAGAAGGAATGTTTATAGGCAAGCATGTTATAAATCCTCTAAACGGACAAAAAGTTGAGTTATGGATAGCAAACTATGTATTAGCTGACTACGGAACAGGTGCTGTTATGGCAGTCCCAGCTCATGATGAAAGAGATGCTGAATTTGCTGCTAAATACAATTTAGATATAGTTGAAGTTATAAATGAAGATAACATAATGGTGAACTCTGGAGAGTTTAACGGTATGGAGGCTTCAAAATCATTTGATGCTATAATAGAAAAAATAGAAGAAATGAAAATAGGTAAGAAAACAGTTAATTATAGATTAAGAGACTGGTTACTTTCTAGACAAAGATATTGGGGATGCCCAATACCTGTAGTATACTGTGAAGACTGTGGTATAGTTCCAGAAAAGAAAGAAAATTTACCTGTACTATTACCTACAGATGTTGAATTTACAGGTAAGGGTGAATCACCACTTACAACTTCAAAAACATTTATGAATACTACTTGCCCTTGTTGTGGAAAACCAGCAAGAAGAGAAGCTGATACAATGGATACATTTGTTGATTCTTCTTGGTATTTCTTAAGGTATATAGATCCTAAGAATACACAAGAGCCATTTAATAAGGAGGCAGTTAATAACTGGATGCCAGTTGATCAATATATAGGTGGAGTAGAGCATGCTATACTTCATTTATTATACTCTAGATTCTTTGTTAAGGCATTTAATTCTATGGGAATGCTAGACTTTAAAGAGCCATTTAAAAACCTATTAACTCAAGGTATGGTATTAAAAGATGGAGCTAAGATGAGTAAGTCTAAAGGAAATGTTGTATCTCCTCATGAAATAATAGCAGAGTATGGGGTTGATACTGCTAGATTATTCGTATTATTTGCTGCACCACCAGAAAGAGATTTAGAATGGTCAGATCAAGGAGTTGAAGGATGTTATAGATTCTTAAATAGAGTTTATAGATTAGTAGATGAGTTAGCTAAATTATCTAAATCTGATGCAACTATGGGTGAATTAACTAAAGAAGACAAAGCTATGAGATTCACTATAAATGCTACATTAAAGAAAGTAACTGAAGATTTAAATGAAAAGTTTGGATTTAATACTGCAATATCTGCATTAATGGAATTAATAAACGAAATGTATAAGTACAAAGAGTTAGATAATAGAAATGATGCAGTTATAAAAGAGGGTGTAGAAACTATAGTTACTATATTATCACCATTTGCTCCGCATATGGGAGAAGAACTATGGGCTATGATAGGTAAAGAAGGAAGTATATTCGATATATCTTGGCCAACATATGATGAATCTGCTTTAGTTAAAGATGAGGTTGAAGTTGTAGTTCAAATAAATGGTAAAGTCAGAGGAAAGTTAAGCGTTGCTGCTAACATATCAAGAGAAGATATGCAAGAAGCTGCAATAAATGATGAAAAAATAAAAGCTTTAGTTGAAGGCAAAACAATAGTCAAAGTAATTGCTGTTCCTAAGAAATTAGTTAATATAGTTGTAAAATAATGTATAAAATTTTAAAAAGAGAGAAAACTTTTTGTTTTTCTCTCTTTTTTTATGATAAAATTTTAAGAGAGGATATTTTAAGCAAATAATACTTTTTTTAGTTTATTAAAACATATAAAAGTAAAATATAATAACTAGTATTAAAAAATTAACGAAATTAAAAAATAAAAAATAAAGTTTAAAATTTTGTGAAATTAAAAAAATTATTTAAATACCTAAAAGATACATTATACAAGTTAAAAAAATAAAGGTGAATGAGGAGAATGTTTTAATAAATAATGCTAAGTGACGAATTGTATTAAAAACACAATTAATTTAGAAAAATAAAAAGATTACGAAAAAGCGATTTCCTGTTGATTTTTGTAAAAAAAAAGTATAGAATAAAAATTGTTAAAGGAAGAACAAATTACAAAGATTAAATTTTAAAAATAAAATTATATTATATAAAAAGGGAGAATTAATACGATGACAAAAGTTACTTTACAAGATATAAAAGATGCTAGAGAAACCATAAAAGATATAGTTAAGAAAACTGATGTATTAGAAAGTGTTAAGCTTAGTGCTATGACTGGGGCAAATGTTTTCTATAAATGTGAGAACTTACAAAAAACTGGTTCTTTTAAAGTAAGAGGGGCTTGTAATAAGATAGCTAGTTTAACTGAACAAGAGAAGGCAAACGGTGTTATAGCATCAAGTGCAGGGAATCATGCACAAGGTGTTGCATTAGGGGCAAAAATGAGTGGAATAAAAGCTACAATAGTAATGCCAGCAACTGCACCACTTGCAAAAGTTACAGCAACTAAAGGATACGGAGCAGAAGTTGTTTTAAACGGATTAGTATATGATGATGCTTATGCAAAAGCTGTAGAAATACAAAAAGAAACAGGAGCTACTTTCTTACATCCATTCAATGATAAAGAAGTTATAGCAGGTCAAGGAACAATGGCCCTTGAAATATTTGAACAATTAGATAACAAAGTTGATACTATATTATGCCCAATCGGTGGAGGGGGAATAATAGCTGGTGTAGCTGTAGCAGCTAAGGCTTTAAATCCTAATGTTAAAATAGTTGGTGTTCAAACTGCAAACATACCTTCAATGAAAGAATCTGTTGCAAATGGACAAGTTACAACAGCATTTAAAGATACAACAATAGCAGATGGTATAGCAGTTAAAACTCCAGGAGATATGACTTTTGAAATAATAAAAGAATTAGTTGATGAAGTTATAGTTGTAGAAGAAGCTGAAATAGCACAAGGAATGTTATACTTAATGGAAAATCAAAAAGTTGTTGCAGAAGGATCTGGAGCAGTAACTACAGCAGCATTATTAAGTAAAAAGTATGCTCCTAAAGCTGGAGAAAATGTTGTATGTATAATATCTGGAGGAAACGTTGATGTTAACACACTATACAGAGTTATAGGAACAGCATTAGCTAAAGAAGGAAGAAGATTTACATTCAATACAGTAGTTCAAGATAAGCCAGGCGGACTTGCAGAATTAACTAAGGTAATAAGTGAAAATAACGGAAATATATTAAGCGCTAACTTATCAAGATTAGCTATAGGTGGGGCACTAGGAAAGCAATCAGCAGAAATGGTTTTAGAAACTTTCTCAAATGAACATATAGAACAAATAACAAAAGCTGTAAAAGAAGCTGGATTTGAAATATCTGAAATGTAATTTAATATAATATAATATAACTGAAATAATACAAATATAGATAAAATTTTTAAGATAAATTTAGATTTTAAATACAGGCTAAATATATACTAAAAAAAAGATTATAATTTTAGCCTGTATTTCAAAAATATATGTACATAATGACAAATATAATAGTATAATAGTATATGAAATAGAGTACTATATACATAGGATTTATATTTATAAGGAGGAAACTGTAAAATGAAACATCAAATAATACATACTGATAATGCTCCTAAAGCAATAGGACCATACTCTCAAGCTGTAAAGGCTGGAAACATGTTATTCGTGTCTGGACAAGTTCCATTTGTACCAGAAACTATGGAAATAGTAGAAGGAGATGTTAAAGCTCAAGCTGCTCAATCTTTAAAGAACGTTCAAGCTATATTAGCTGAAGCTGGATTAGATTTTTCACATGTTGTTAAATCTACAGTGTTCATAAAAGATATGAATGAATTTGCTCAAATAAATGAAGTTTATGCTGAATACTTCGGAGAAAACAAGCCTGCTAGAGCTTGTGTAGAAGTAGCTAGATTACCAAAAGACGTTAAAGTTGAAATAGAAGTAATAGCTATAGGATAATTTTAATACAGTAAAGTGGCCAGATTAATAACTGGCCATTTTACAATTAGAATATTAAAAGTTACAATAAATGGAAGTGTCATATTAATATCTATTAAATGATTTAAATGCAAAAAATTTTAACTGGAAATCGTTAGATATTGTAAAATAAGAATTTATGATATCTGGTTTATATATCAAATTTTAGGATATAAATAAAATGTGTATAGATGTAGATTTTAGATAAATAATATTAATATAATTAAAGACCTAAAATTAACACATAAATATCTAAAAATCAAATTAATTTCAGATAGTTGACATTAAAGAGTAATTAACATTAAAATAAGACATCTAAGAAAAGAAAGAGGTAAAATAATGGCTAAAGATTATAGTGTATTTGATATCGTAGGGCCTAATATGATAGGGCCATCTAGTTCTCATACGGCAGGAGCAGCTAGATTAGGAAAAACTGCTTCTAAAATAGCAGGGAAGCCAGTAAAAGAAGTGAAATTCTTACTTCACGGTTCTTTTGCAGAAACGTATAAAGGTCATGGTACTGACAAAGCATTAGTTGGAGGAATATTAGGATTTGCACCAGATGATGCAAAAATAAAAGATTCTTTCAAATTAGCTGAAGAAGCTGGAGTTAAATTTGAATTTATAAAAAAAGATTTAGGTGAAAATGCGCATCCTAATACAGTTAAAATGGAAATGGTTTTAGAAGATGGATCAACATCAAGCGTTATGGGAGCTTCTATAGGTGGAGGTAACATAAAGCTTACTGAAATGGACGGATTAGCATTAGACTTTAACGGTTCAAAAGCAGCTGTAGTTTTAGAAATAAAAGATATACCAGGTGCAGTATCGTTTGTAACAGGATTACTTGCTCATAACAACAAGAACATAGCAACTATGTCAACTAACAAGCCAGCTAAGTCTGAATATACATTTGTTACAATAGAAACTGATGATAAGTTAGACCAAGATATAGTAGAACAATTAAGAAAATTTGAAGTAATAGCTAAAGTTGTAGTTTTAGACAAATTCTAATGAGTAAGGAGAGACAAAAAAATGAAATATAACTTCACAAGCGGAGCGGAATTAATAGAAAAATGTAAAGAATTTAATCTTAAAATACATGAAATGTGTGTTGAAAGAGAAGCAGAACTTTCAGGGAAATCTACAGAAGAAGTAAGAGAGCAAATGAGAGTTAGTTTAAATATCATGAAAGCAGCTACAGAAAAAGCTGTAGAAGAAGACATAAAATCTATGGGTGGTCTTATAGGTGGAGAAGCTAAGAAGTTAACTGCATTTAGATCATCTTCGAGAAGTGTATGCGGAGAATTAATGAATAAAGCTATGGTAGCTGCAATGGGTACTATGGAAGTTAATGCTTCTATGGGTCTAATAGTTGCTGCACCAACTGCAGGTTCTTGTGGGATACTTCCAGGAGCAGTTGTTACTATAGGTAAGGAATATGGATTCAGCGATGATGAAATGATAGATGCTTTATTTGCAGCTTCTGCAATCGGTGTTATAATAACTAGAAATGCTACAGTATCTGGAGCAGAAGGTGGATGTCAAGCTGAAACTGGAGCTGCTGCTGCTATGGCTGCAGCTGGTGTTGTAGAAATGATGGGAGGATCAGCAGAGCAAGCTGTACATGCTGCATCTCATTGTTTACAAAATGTTATGGGACTTGTATGTGACCCAATAGCAGGACTTGTTGAAGCTCCTTGTCAAGGAAGAAATGCAATAGGTGTTGCAAATGCTCTAATATCTGCTGAATTATCATTAGCAGGAATATTAAACATAATACCATTTGATGAAACAGTTGCTGCAATGTACAAAGTTGGTAAGACACTTCCAATGGAATTAAGAGAAACTGCATTAGGTGGAGTAGCTGCTACTTGCACAGGATGTTCATTAACTAAAAAAATATTTGGATAATTAATTCAAATTTTAAAAAACTGATATGTATATACATATCAGTTTTTTTTATATAATAAATCAAACTATAGTTTATATTAGGCTTATTTAAATACTATATTAATCAAGTTATTTTAGGTAAATTAAATTAATTAGAAAAAACAAGTTAAATGAATAGATTAAAAAGGTGTATATTTAAAAAATTATTAAAAAAGAAGGAATTTTGACAAAAAAATAGAACTATATTAGATGGTAGATATATTGAATAAAATCATAAATGAAGGGAGATTAATCTTGAACAATATAACTATAGGAATAAGAGACGTAATTAGAGAATTCGATATAACTAAAAATAAGATAGAATTTACCAATGATTTAAATATATTTTTAAATATATCAGCATTTAATGAATCTAGGGGTGAATACTATGATATTATAAAATCCAACTTTAATAATTATATGGGAAAATGGGAAATAGATATAAATAATAAATTTTTAATTTTATCTAAATATATAAAATGCAGAAAGTTACCATATAAAATAGCAAAAGATGAAGGATTTGAAATGATAAAAAGTGAAAAATTTATAATATCTATGTTAGTAGAATTATATGCTATGAATATTATCATGGACAATGAAAATATATCTAAGCAAGAACTAAGTAAATTCATTCAAAGTGAGTTAGAATTAAATAATCTAAAAATAGCAGCAAAAGATATTATTTTAAATGATTTAGATTATTATTTTAAAGACAAAAAATTAATGCATTTATGTAGAGAAAATATTGTAAAAAATGAAAAAAAATTACAAGATGCTTTGGAAAAAACAGTAAAAGAAGTTGAAAGAAGAAAAAAAATCAAAATAAATTTAGAAACTAAAATAATTAATAATGAAATTCAAAATGAGGAAAACGTAATCACAGATAATGATCATAATGAATTAATAATAAAAGAAAATTTAAAATTAAAAAAGGAAATAGAAAAGTTAAAAAAAGAAATTGATATTACAAGTAGTATTATAAATGAACACATGGATAAAGAAATACATCTTCAAAATGAGATTAATAAGCTTCAAAAGGATAACATAGATTTATTAAACCATGGTAAGACTCAGTATGAAAAAGCGCTAGTAGATTTAGTGAAAAATATGAATGATAATACGAATGGAAATTTATTAGATAGATTATATTGTTATTGCAAGGGTGAAAAAGAACAAAACTTAATGTTTATAGCAACAAATTTCTTTAATGTATTTAGGCAAATGGGAATATCCCCTAGAGAAACTATAAAACTAGGGTCAAGTGTATCTATAGAGGAATATTCTTTTTATAATTATAGGTTAAATAAAGATATTTCTGATATAAAGTTATGTGAGGGAACGGTTATATATCCATCATGGTTTTATAATAGCACAGAAATTCTAAAACCATATGTAAATGTAAAGGGGGAGTAGCTTATGGAAATTAATACATCGAATGAAACTTATTTTGGAATTGATTTAGGAACTACAAATACTGTTGTATCAAAAGGTAATGTATTATTTAATGGATTAATACAATCTCAAATAATTCAGATTATGCAAGTTGATGAAAATAAATGCCCTACAACAGAATTTATATTGCCATCTGTATTATATGTAGATGAAAATGGAAAAGAATATGTAGGAAAAATTGCAAAAAATATAAAATCGCAAGCTTCAAAAAAAGTGTTATATAATACAAAACGATATATAGGGAGTAATAAAACATGGTCGTTAGGTAATTCAGAATATACAGCTAAAGAAGTAGCTAAGCAGATACTTAAAACTTGTAGAGATTCTATGAAAAGATATAACCAAGGTAAGGAAGTAGAAAATGTAACTATAACAGTTCCGGCATCTTTTAATACAGATCAAATAAAGGATACGAAAGATGCTGCGTTAGAAGTCGGTTTTAAAATTGTAAATCTTATACCAGAGCCAACATCGGCTCTTATCGATTTTATAAATGAACAATCTAATTTAATAGAATCACAAAGACAAGTAGACCTTTCTAAACCAACAAGAATATTAGTTTTTGATTTGGGTGGAGGAACATGTGATATAGCTATAGTTGATGTAACTCAAGAAGGTAGAAAAGTTGAATTTACGGAAGTGGCAATAGGAAGATATGATGAATTAGGTGGTATCGATTTTGACAACAAAGTAGCCCTAGTTAAATTAAATGAATTTTTAGATTTATATAATTTAGATTATTATTCATTAAATAAAGAAGACAGAGAGAGAATGGTTAGACATTTAAGAATATTTGCTGAAAAGGCAAAAGAAAGAATATCTTCAGATCTAGAGATGAATTGTTATTTTGGAGAGAGTTTTGACCATTATGTAATGAATTTTTATGGAGAAGATCCAGTTCAGTTTTGTATAAATAAAGAAGAATATGATGAGTGTATAGAAGAATTTTTTATAAAATCCAGAGATAGCAATAAAAGGTCTGATGAAGAGAATAAAAAAAATATAGTAGATCCAATTTTAAACACTTTAAGAGATTATAATATAAGCAAAGAAAGTATAGATTATTTATTTTTAACAGGTGGAATGACTAAGTACCAGGTGGTTAAAGATAAAATAAGAAATATTTTAGATCTAAAAGAGAATCAAGTCATTAATTCTACAGATCCTTTAAGTTCAGTTGCAAAAGGGGCAGCCATATATGATTATTATGAAACTATAATAAACAGAGTAGAAAGATATACAGGAGAAAATGAATATAATGAAGAAGTAAGTGTAACCGAGGAAAAGAAGTTTGAGTTAACTAGAGTATTAGCAGAAGCAATAATGATTGATGTAAAAGAAGGATTACCAGTTATAATTATTAACTCAAATCAAGAAGTACCTTATGAGGGCAAGTTAAAGGGAGCATTAAAAACAACAAGTCCATCGGGGGTAGAAATTAATCTTTATGCAGGAATAGATCAGTATGATTCTAAGATGAGAATTCAAAGAAAATATAAAGCATATTTTAAAACACCTAAAAAACCGGGAACTCCAATTGACATAGATTTTTCTATAGATAAAGATAAGTATTTAAGGCTATCTGTAGATGTAAATGGTGAAAAGATAGAGCTAAAGCAAGAAGTAGATTTAAAAGAGAAGGATGCAATGTAAGGGGGGGGATTTTTGTGATATTAAAAAGCTTAGAAGATTTAGAGAACTATAAAAATAGTATAAGTATCCCAAAATCTTTCATTAGTTTAAAAGATATAAATGAAGTGCAGATGAGTGGTGGAGAAAGTACAAATACGTGTAATAATAAATTATTTTATTGGAATTTTGAATCATACCATATAGAAGAATTAGTTAAGATATATGAAAAATTAAATGTAGGAAATATAAATAATGGAAAGCTACATGAGTTAGAATTAGATTTAAAATATATAGGACAAGAAATGGCACATAAAAAAACTTGTCCAATTGAAGCTATTTTGTATACATCTAAGGTGATTAATAGTTTAATAATATCAAATAATTCATTAATAGAAACTATAGGTACAGTTATCGCAGATATATATAAGAAGAATGTATGCCAGGAGTATAAAGATACAATTACATTTATACTAGAAGAATGGTCATGGGATTATCAAATAATGATACTGATAAACGCTTGTGGAAAAATAAAAGATACAGACTTGCTTAAAATTATATATGATAGACATACAAAAGGGGACACAAGATTACAAGCATTAAAGGCATTTATGAGTGATGATAATGACATATGCATAGATTACTCATTGAAATTAATAAGTTTAACACAAGAAGCTGACAATACTGAAGTTCAGATGGCTAAATATTTTATACATAACTTTACTAAAATATTTGGTAAGGAATCCATAAAAAAAGCAGAAGAATATTTAGACATACCTAATATAAATAAACAAGCAAGAAAGATAATAAGTAGAGTTATACCAAGTTGTAAAACTAATGAAAATATTACATTAGATACAATGATAAAAAAAGCTAAAAATTGGGATACGGATAATGATTTTGAAAGTTGCTTTTTGTCTTGGATGAACAATAATGCTACAAGGAAAAATGCATTTTTAGCAATAAGGTATTCAAATTCACCAAGGGTAGAAGAAATCATAGTTGATATTTTAAATAAATATAATTGTAACTCAATAGAGATTGGAACAGCATTGGTAACATTAGCACAGTGGGCATCTAGAAAAGGGGCAAGTAAACAATTATTAGATCTAATAGAAGAAAATAAGTATGATACAACTAAAAAGGTTTATTGTCATGCTGCTATGTGTAGTCTTGGAAAAGAAGAGGATTCTATAGATCTAGTAAAAGAATTCTTAGAAGAAAATTATTATGATAGCCGTCAAATATTTTCAATGATAAGAGATTGTGCATATAAAAGCAGTCAATTATTAAGATACTCAATAAAATCAGTATATGATGAATATTTAAGTAGTGAAGATGAAGAAAAAGTTATAAAGGCTATAAACGGTGCTTATGAATTATGTGATAAGCCTAAATTTAATTTTAAAAATATAACGTTAAATATGATAAAAGACTATATAGGAATAAATAAAAAAGTAGATAGAAAATTTTCTGATGAAGTTTATACATCACTTTTAAATTTAGTGGAAAGGTTGCTTAATGATAAAAATAAAGATGAATTTATAGATATACTATTCTTTATTATAGAAAATGAAGATTGTAATAAAAGACTAAAATTTAAAGCAATTTCCATGTTAAAAAGATTAAGCGTAGATCCACCAAAATAATTATGTATAAATATAAAGATATTATATTAACTGAATCTGATGTTGAAAAAATAGAGCAAGATATATACTACACTTTAGAAAATTATAATATAGAAGAGATAGAAAATTTAAAAGAAATAGATTATTTTATAGAAAATATACTATATATTCAAAAAGGTAAAAAAGATTTTTTAGAGGTTTTATCCTATATAAAATATAATTTAGGTGAGTATTTATTAGCGTTTCAGTATGGATTGCAAAGTTTTAATTTTAACCAAAATAGTACAGGGATAATATACGCTACATTATCCCTTTTAAATTTAGGATTATATAGTCAAGCACATTTTACTTTTATAAATAACAAAGAAAAAATAATAGATATCATAAACTCAAACAAATCACAACCAGATGATATTATAAATATATTGATATATTTTGGAGTAGATATAACTTTAATCGATGACATTCAAAGTAATATAGAAAATTTAAAAGATAAGAGAAAGAAATATTTATATATTTTAATAAATTTAATTAGAGATAGAAAAAAAGAAATTTTTAAAAACTTAGAAAATGATATACAAGAAAAAGATTTAAGATCATATATAAATGAAATGTCAGATATTCCAAACATTTTATTAGAATTAAATTTACCTACTTTATCTGATTTATGTAGTTTAATTTTAGAATTTAAGGAAGATGAAATAGATTTTTATAAAATTTTACCTTGTGATAATCTTGAAACATATATAGGTAAGGCCTTATTAGAATCTATAGATGTAAAAAGAAATAAAATTATATACATACCAAAAACAATATCTAAATATGATTTTAAAGATAATGATGTTGAAATAATTAGTTATAAATCAAAAGCATTAGTTAGTATGCATTTATTAAGAATTAAAGATGAATATTTAATAATTGATTGTGGAGCTCACATTAATAATTTGAAATTAGAAAAAATAAATATCGAAAATTTTATAAGTGAAAATAATATTCCTAGAGAAAAAATAAAATCAATTATAATTAGTCATGCTCATTTAGATCATTATGGTAGCTTAAATACTATTCAAGAATATGTAGATGAAATATATATGACTAAAGACACTTATAATATAATAAATATCGTAGCAAAATCAATAAACATAGACGAAAGTAAAGTTAAAATAAAAAAAGATTATGATGAATTTAAAATTGGAAATTTAAATATTAAATTTTTCCCGACTAATCATATAAAGGGATCTGTAGGAATTTGTGTAGAGTATAATAATAAGAAAATTGTATATACGGGAGACTTTTCATTTAATAGGCAATGCACTACACAATATATAGATCAAAGTAATTTTTATGAGTTTAAAGATGCAGATTATTTAATTATGGAGACTACATGTGGATATAAAAATATAGATCTTCCATATATATATAATAAAAAGCTGTTTACCTATTTTGTAGATTTATCAATAAAAAATAATAAAAAGGTAATAGTTCCATCTTTTTCAGTTGGAATAGCACAAGAATATTTTGAACTAATCAACAATAGTACAATAAAAGCTAATGTAATTGTAGATGGATCAGCTATAAGAGTTAATGAGTATTACAATAAAAGAAAAAATAATGTAATTGCAAATAATCAATTAAATCATAATAAAAGAAAAAATATAGAAGAAAAATATTATGAAAATGATATTATAATAGTAAGCTCAGGGTTAATTAATGATATTAGTTTAGCAGAAAAGTATTTTGATTTAGCATTAAATGATAAAAATATGGTAACAATCTTAAAGTGTAAGACTATAGGTAAGAATTTGTTAGAGCGTAAATTGAATGCCTATGATTCAATAGCTATAAATCTTATTGATATTAGCTTATCATCTCATGCAAACTATGAAGACCTACTAAAGACTATAAATATGATAAAACCAAAAAATTTAGTAATGGTTCATGGTAAAGGAATAAAGTTGTATGATGATTTGTATAATGTTTAAATAATAATAATAAGAGGATTGATATTATGATTAATTGGGAGTGGACATTTGCAGATGACTTTGAAAATAATAAAGACTGGGATAATGCAAGAATATATATGTATAAACAATGGAGTACAGATAGGTACAATATAAAAAAATTATTGAGAACAAGTTTTTTATGTTGGACTATATGCATAGACCAGGGAAATTTAATAAACAATAAAATGATTAAAAAAGAAGAATCTAAAAAAGTATTAGACGAATTATTTAATTTTGGACTTAAATTTTTTAGAAATGAACCTGATTTTTTATGGCTTTACGGATATATGATGACATTAACCCCTACGTTATTCGGAGATGAAAATTTATTCGAACAAATTGGTAAACAATGGAAATATGAAGCGTATATAAAGTCTAATAACAACGATATAATAAAGTGTATATTTTTAGAAGGATTAGATGATGAAAGTAGAAACAAATTAGGATATAAGCAACTTTGTAGAGAACTTATTCCTATCATAGAAAGTACATTTAAAGGAAATGGATATATGCAAAAATATTTTAAAAGCTTATTCCTAATAGATATTTTAGCTAAAAGTTAAAAAAAGTAGCAAATTTAATTGCTACTTTTTTTTATCTTTTTCTTTTTTTTATATGTTTTACTTTATTAGAATATACAGATGAATTGTATCTTTTTCTTTTTTTAGATTTTTTTCTTATAATAACAAGTGAAGTTAAAATAATTAATGCACCTATCACAGCTAAAGCTATTTTTACAGTTGACATAATTGCTTTGTTTTCTGTTATTACACCAAATATACTATTTACATTATCTTTAGCAACTAAGTTTATTGTATGTTCTAATTTATCACCATTATGAACTTCTAAAACTCCTACTTTATCACCTTTATGTATAGGTAAATTTATTTTATCTAATTTTACACTTGTAGTATAATCTTTTGGTTTAGTTCCATTAGGTAAAATTGTTTTATAACTATATTCTGGTTCATAAACCAACTCGCCCTGTTTACTAATTAGAATTTTTTTACTATCTGTAAATTTTTCTTTTTCTACTATAGTAGTTGTGTAGTAATTCTCAAATCCATAATCTAATAAAGTTCTAGAATCTAAATATAAATCATTTCCGCTAGCTTTAAAAACTGCAGATATTAGTCTCATGTTATTTTTTACACCACTAGACAACAGGCATCTACCGGCATCATCCGTGTATCCTGTTTTAATTCCATCAACAATATCATATTGAATATTTATTTCTTCTCCCTTATACTTGATTTTTTCATTAGAACTTAAAAACTTATTAGTATTTTTAAATATTCTTGCATAAGGATATGCTTCAGTTGCTTCAAATGTTAATGTTTTTGTTTTTACAATATTTCTGAAAACCTCATCGCTCATAGCTTCTCTCGCCATTAAAGCCATATCATAAGCTGTAGTGTAGTGATCTTTATCAGGTAATCCATGAGAATTGTTAAAATGTGTATTTTTAGCACCTATAGACTTAGCTTCTTCATTCATTAACTTTACGAATTCTGCTTCGCTGCCACTTACATATGTAGCAAGAACATATGCTGCATCGTTAGATGAATGAACTAAAAGAGCATTTAATAAATCTCTAACTGTAAAAGATTCCCCGTTTCTTAAATACATACTAGAACCCTCTATTGGTGGTAAATCTTTGATTTCTATTACTTGACTTAAATCTGGTACATGTTTTAAGACAACATGAGCAGTCCAAGCTTTAGTAGTAGAAGCCGGATAAAGTTTTTCATTTCTATTTTTACCATATAATACTTCCCCAGTTTCGTAATCCATTAAAACCGCATATTTTGCAGTCAAATCAAGCTTTGTATTATTAGCAAATGATTTTCCTGTAGCCCCTAACATAGAGGTGAAGACCATAAGAAATGCAACTAAAATTGATAGTCTTTTTTTCATTTAATAACCTCCAAATTTAAAACTTATATTTTAGTATAACACATTTTAGTCAATAATTAAAATGAAGGAGTGATTTTATTTTGAAGGCTATTGTAAATGTAGGTATAGTAGTAGTTATAATTATTGTTGCTACAATAGGTATATTTTTTAGTAAAAATTTAGATATTGATGAAAATGTGAACGTTGTAAGTGAAAGTAAACAAGAAAAAATTCAATATGTAGAGAGCAACAATGATAAATTAGAAGAAGAAAAAGAAAGTGATAAAAATAATAAAAAAGTAAATCAAAATATAATTAAGGAAGTAACCATATTTATAAGTGGAGAAGTTAACAATCCAGGCGTAGTAACGATTAATTCAGATAAACGTCTAGCAGATGCAGTCAATAAACTAGGTGGATTTACACAAGATGCTGATTTGAATAAGATAAATTTGGCTATGAAAATAGAGGATGAAAAGCATTATATAATACCTAAGATAGGTGAAAATATAGAAACAAGTAATGATGATAATAATTTAGATATTAAAGGTGAAGAAAATAATTTAGTTAATATAAATGAAGCAGATATAAAAGAACTTGATTCATTACCTGGAGTAGGAGAAGCTACAGCGACAAAAATTATAAATCATAGAGAAGAAAATGGAAAGTTTAAAGCTATTGAAGAAATAAAAAATGTTAATGGAATAGGTGACAAAAAATATGAAAATATAAAGGATATGATTACTATTAAGTAGAATTAGGTATTAATAAGTAATAATTTAATAAATAAGATAATCTCATTAAATTAAATAAAATATCATAATAAAATATGATATTATATGTATGTAAAAGATAACTCAAGGAGACAGGCAAATGGAGATTAGAAAAAAACTTACAGATATGACAACATCAGGTGGATGAGCGGCTAAAATAGGGCCAGAGGTTCTGGCTTCAGTATTAGCTCAATTACCTAAAAATACAAATACAGATAACTTATTAGTTGGATTAGAAACTTCAGATGATGCGGCTGTTTATAGATTAAATGATAGTAGTGCATTAATACAAACACTAGACTTTTTTACACCTATGATAGACGATCCTTATACATTTGGTCAAATTGCAGCATCAAATTCATTGTCAGACGTATATGCTATGGGAGGAACTCCTATAGTTGCGATGAATATAGTATGCTTTCCTTCATGTCATGATATGAATGTACTAGCTGAAATACTTAAGGGTGGATTTGACAAAGTAAAAGAAAGTGGTGCCTTACTGGTTGGAGGGCACACTGTTGATGATAAAGAACCTAAATATGGACTTTCAGTATCAGGAACAGTTCATCCTGATAATGTTTTATCAAATGCAACAGCTAAAATTGGCGATAAATTAATACTTACAAAACCTATAGGTGTTGGTATATTAAATACTGCTATGAAAGAAGGATTAGTTGAAGATAAAATTTCTAAGTATGTAGTGGATGTTATGGTTCATTTAAATAAATATGCAGCAATGAGCTTTAATAATATAAAAGTCAATTCAGCAACAGATGTTACAGGTTTTGGACTTTTAGGACATGCATTAGAAATGGCTAAAGCTTCAAACGTAAGTATAGAAATAAATTCTGATGAAGTACCAATAATAGAAGGTGCAATAGAAATGGCTAGCATGGGTATAATACCTGCTGGTATGTATAGAAATAAAGAGTATATAGGAAAAGATGTAGAGATTAAAAATATAAAAACTGAAATAGAAGATATATTATATGATCCTCAAACATCAGGAGGATTATTAGTTTCAGTAAGTTCAGACTTAGCTGAAGAACTTATAAAAGATATGAAAAAAAATGGTTCTATAGAGGCTAAAATAATTGGGACAGTAAAAGAGAAGCAAGAGAAATATATTATTGTAAATTAATATTTTAATATGCTCACTAGTAAAAACTACCCATTAAGTTTTGTATAAAAATCAAATATACAACTATTAAAATGCCCATTCGTGTATTTATTCGCGAATGGGCAATCTAATAAAATAATGATAAGAGAGAGTGATAATTGTGAATAAAAAAAGTTTATTTTCAATGCTTCCATCAGTAGATGAAGTGCTAGGAGCAAGTAAAATTATAGATATATCAAAAGAGTATCCAAGAAGTTTAATTTTAGAGTCAATAAGGGAAGCTATAGATTTAAAAAGAAAAGAGATAGTAAGATTAAAGGAAGAAGAAGTAAATAAATTTAATTTAAATAATGAAGAAATAGTTGAAAGTGCTTTAAATAGATTAAGAATAAATTATTCGCTGTCATTAAAAAAAGTAATAAATGCTACAGGAACTGTTGTTCATACAAATTTAGGAAGATCTCTTCTAAGTGAAACTTTTAAAGATGACTTGTGGGAAGCAGCATCGAGATATTCTAATTTAGAATATAACTTAGAAAAAGGTGAAAGAGGATCACGATATGATCATTTAACTAATACAATTAAAAGACTTACTAAAGCAGAAGATGTTTTAGTTGTAAACAATAATGCAGCAGCTGTTTTATTAGTTTTAAGTACCTTAGCAAAAGACAAAGAAGCTATAGTATCGAGAGGCGAATTAGTTGAAGTTGGTGGATCATTTAGAATACCTAGCATAATGGAATTAAGTGGGGCAAAGTTAGTTGAAGTTGGAGCAACTAATAAAACACATTTGAAAGATTATGAATATGCAATAAATGAAGATACAAGTGTACTTATGAAAGTACATACAAGCAATTATAGAATTCTTGGATTTACAGAAAGTGTTGAGATAGATAAACTTTCAGAGATAGGAAAAAAATATAACATACCAGTTATAGAAGATTTAGGTAGCGGGGTATTTATAGATCTATCAAAATATGGATTATCTTATGAACCTACAGTTTTAGATTCTATAAACAAAGGTGCAGATATAGTGACTTTTAGTGGAGATAAAATGTTAGGTGGACCTCAAGCGGGTATAATAGTAGGAAAAAAAGAATATATAGATAAAATGAAAAAAAATCAACTTACGAGGGCCTTGAGAGTTGATAAATTGACAATATGCGCATTAGAAGCAACACTTAGAATGTATTTAGATGAAGAAAGAGCAATAAAAGAAATACCTACACTAAGAATGTTAACATATAAAATAGAAGAGTTAGAAGAAAAAGCAAAAAAATTATTAAATATGATAGATCAGTTAAAATTAGACGCTGAGGTTTGTATAGAAGATGGACTATCTCAGGTTGGTGGAGGATCTATGCCTTTAGAAACTATAAAAACGAAGGTTATATCAATAATGCCTAAGATTATGAATGTTTCAGCATTAGAGAAAAAGTTGAGATTAGGTGAAGCTAATATAATTGCTAGAGTATATGATAATAAATATGTATTAGATGTTAGAACTATATTTGATGATGAATATGAAATTATAGTAAATGAGTTAGATAAAGCTTTTAAATAAAGACATAGATAGGGGGCCTTGACATGAAAAATATAGTGATAGGAACAGCTGGTCATATAGATCATGGAAAAACAACGTTAATAAAAGCACTTACAGGAAGAGATACAGATACATTAGCTGAAGAAAAAAAGAGAGGAATATCTATTAATTTAGGGTTTACATATTTTGATTTACCTAGCAAAAAAAGGGCTGGAATTGTTGATGTTCCAGGTCATGAAAAATTCATAAAAAATATGTTAGCAGGCGCATCAGGACTAGATATGGTCTTACTTGTAGTTGCTGCTGACGAAGGTGTTATGCCTCAAACAGTAGAACACTTAGATATACTTAGCTTTTTAGATACGCAAAAAGGGATAATTGTTTTAACTAAGTGTGATACAGTAGAAAATGAATTTATAGAATTAGTAAAAGAAGATATATCAGATAAAGTAAAAGGCACATTTTTAGAAAATGCAGAAATTATAGAAGTGGACTCTGTATCAAAAAAAGGAATAAATGAGCTAATTAATAAAATAGATGAAATAAGTGATGAGATAGATGGTAATAATGAAAATTCACCAGCGAGATTAAATATAGATAGAGTATTCTCTGTTAAAGGTTTTGGAACAGTAGTTACAGGAACTTTAATAGAAGGTATGATTAATATAGATGATGAACTACAAATATATCCTAAACAAATTAATACTAAAATAAGAAGTATTCAAGTCCATGGTGAAAGTGTAGATATAGCATATGCAGGTCAAAGAACAGCTATAAACATATCTAATATAAAAGTTGAAGATATTCAAAGGGGTGATGTATTAGCAGCTAAAAATTCTTTAGAAGAAGCAATGATGATAGATGTTAAAATTTCATTGGTTAATCATGGAGGAAAAACACTAAAACATTGGGATAGACTTAGACTTTATCATGGAACAAGAGAAATACTTTGTAGAGCAGTTCCTTTAGATAAAGATATTATAGACTCAGGAGAAAGTGGTTTTGTTCAATTGAGATTAGAAGAAAGTATAGTTGCTAAAAAAGGAGATAAGTTTGTAGTTAGATATTATTCACCTATGGAAACTATAGGTGGTGGAATTATAATAGATACAGCTCCTAAAAAGCATAAAAGATTTGATGAAAAAGTTATTGAAGCTCTTAAAATAAAAGAAAAGGGGGAGCTAGAAGATATATTAGAAGAATACCTAAAAAGAAATTTAAATAATTATCCAAGTAAAAAAGATATAATGAGCTATAGCGGTGAAAGTGAACAAAATGTAAATATAGCACTAGAGAAGCTAATAAATAGCAACAAGATAACATTAATTAATAATATGTATATGCACAATAATCAGTATGAAAAGTTAAAAGAAGAATCAATAAAACTTTTAGAACAGTATCACAAAAAACATAGACTTAGAAAAGGCATATTAAAAGAAGAATTTAGGTCTAGATTAGAAAATAAGTTTAAATCAAAAGAAATGGACATATTAATAGATAAGTTTTCAAAGGAAAAAATATTAAAAGTTAATGAAAATTTAGTCTCAATTTATGACTTTAAAGCTGAATTTAACAATAAGCAAAAAGAAATAAAGGATAATATAAAATCTGTCTTAGATAAGAATGGAATAGAAACCCTTTTAACTATAGATGATATATGCAATAAAAATATGTATTATGAAGAAGTATTAGAAGCTATGATAGGATCAGATATAGAACAATTAGATGAAAAATATGTAATAAGCAACGATCTATATAATAAATTAAAATCAGAAATTATTGAATATCTAAAAGAAAATACAGAAATTACACTAGGAGAGTATAGAGATCTATTAAATTCTAGTCGTAAAAATTGTATGATAATTTTAGAAAATTTTGATAGGCAAAAAATAACAAAAAGAGAAGATAATAAGAGAATATTATATTAAATTATATTAAATTATAGAAAAAAATGTAAAAAAATTAATAAAAGTGATATAATAAATCTGTAAAATACCAAGTTAAGTATAAATAAGAATAATATACATAGCTTGGTATTTTTTAATTTAAATAAGGTAGAGTTCTTTAATCATAGAAGGATTTTATTTTTATAAGCTATTACTAATCATGCTATTATTTGAATGGGGGAGATAGGTATTGATTATGAATCAAAAAAAAATTAATAGCAATAAGGAGATATTAAGCTTAATATCCACATTTTTATTGTCTATTTTGCTGTTAGTATTAATAAATGATGAAAAAAAATATATTATTTTTATACATAGTATATATGCAACCTTTTTAATTGCTATGGGGATAATTGTTTTAAACACAATTAAGTTTAATGTAAATAAATTTTCGATTTTTTTTGGAAGCATTTTTGCTACAACTGGAATATTAGAAATAATATTTGCGTTTATGTGTTTAAATCGTTTAAAATCGGTACATTATGATTACAATTTGTTTATATTTATATCGATTATAATGGATTTATTGCCGGTTTTAGGAATATATATGAGCTTAAATTATTTATATGAAAATAAGCTTAAGTATGAAAGAATAATTTTAAATATTATTAGTTTTATATTGGCTTTTTTATTTATAATAATTATTCTTAATTGGAATGTAAAGCAAAATAAATCATTTAATTATGAACAATTTACAATTATTACAGAAAATATAGTAACTATATTTACGATTATTATTGCAATCTTTATAAATAACAAACTAAAAATTACAGATGATAAACTAGATGAAATTGAAAAAGGTTTTTTTAAAAAAATAACAATAATAATTATTTTAGCTCGCATACCTTCAATTTTTCATATATTTTTAAATGATCTATACTTTAAAGATATTTTAAAACAAATAATAACCAATTTTGAAATTTATTATCTATATCAATATATAGTACATACAAATGTGAAAAAACCATACAGAAAACTTAATAGTATAAACAATGAACTTATCCAAAAATCAGAATCATTAAATACTAAAAATAAAAAATTAATAGAAGAAACAAAAAAAATTCAAGACTTAAAAAACATGCTAAGTAGTAAAGAAGCTAAATTAAAATCTACTTTAGATACCTCTGTTAATTGCATAATAGTATTTAATGATAAAAAAGAAATAACATATGCAAATAAAATGTTTTTAAACACATTTAAAAGTAGTAATAATGCTGAAGACTATAATATTGATAAGAATATAAAACCATTAATAAAAGATTATAATAAGTTTATAAATAATATTGATTATGCATTTGATAAAAATAAAAGCATTGAAGAAATTACGTACACTACAACAAATAAAATTTATCAAACTATATTTGCTCCATTAAACATAAATGGAACAATACAAGGTACTTTATGTATAATGATAGATAAGACGAAGAAAAAAGAGTTTGAGGAAAAAATAATTGATATAAATACTAGATATGAAAGGTTTTTAGAAAGTATAGGAGATGGAATTGTTGTAATTCAAAATGGACAAAAAATTTATGCAAATAAAGCATGTAAAGATATTTTTAAGGATAAGTTAGATACAATAGATTTTAAGGATGATTATGAAAAAGAAAATTTAGAACAATGTCATGAAATAGATGGCAAAAAAGTATATGTTGAAATGAGTTATTCTCAGTACACTAAAAATAATGAGAATAAAACAATTATTGTAATTAGAGATATAACGAAAAGAAAAAAAGCACAGTTGAAATTAAAAGAGAGCCAAAAATCCTATGCAAGACTTATAGATATATTACCTGATGGTATATGCTTGTTAGATAATAATTTAAAAATAGATTATGCTAATCAATCATTACTAAATATGGTTAAAGTATCAAGTATGTCAGAACTTAAAAATCTCAATATAAAAAAACTTATAAATTTGACTTTAGATGAAGAATCTAAATTTGACTTTAGATGAAGAATCTAAATTTGAAAGAAAGATGAAGAAAGTAATAAATGAAAATAAATATATGTTACTTCTAGAACATGAGATAAAGTCTTATAGTGGGGAGAATATACAAGTTGAAGTAAATGCATTGCCATTTTCTATTGATGAGCATAAAAACATAATGCTTATAATAAAAGACTTAACCCATAAAAAAACATCAGAAATGGCAGAAAAAGAATTACTTGATAGATTGAAAACGGATAAAATAAAAACAGAATTTTTTGCTAATATGTCTCATGAATTAAAGACTCCTCTAAATGTTATTTCAAGTTCTAATCAATTGGTAGATTCTTTATATAAAAATGGAAAAATAGAAGATTATAATGACAACATGAAATCTCACATTGAATTAGTTAGACAAAGTGCATATAGATTACAACGATTAATTAGTAATATAATCGATTTAACTAAAATGGAATCAGGCTTTTATAATTTAAAATTAGCAAATCATAATATCGTAAACGTTATAGAGGACTTATTTTCAATTGTTGAACAATATGCAAGTAAAAAAGATATAAGTTTAGTATTTGATACAGATAATGAAGAAATAAATATAAATATAGATAAAGTTGAAATAGAGAGAATCATATTAAATTTATTATCTAGCTGTATTAAATTTACTAATAATGGAGGTAGCATTTTTGTAAATATTTATGATGGTATAGATGTAGTTACAATAAGTGTAAAAGACAATGGGGTAGGAATACCAAAAAATAAAATTGATATAATATTTGAGGAATTTGCACAAGTTGATAAAACTCTTTCAAGAAATACTGAAGGTAGTGGAATAGGACTCACTATAGTTAAAAATTTAGTAGAGCTTCATCAAGGAGATATAAAAGTTAATAGTAAAGAAAATATAGGGACAGAATTTATAATAACAATTCCAAAAACAAGTTTAACTAAAGAAGACTACAAAGAAGATAAAAGAATTTATAATATAGATGAAAAGGTAAAAATAGAGTTTTCAGATATATATTATTAAGATTAGGAGAGTTATGATGAATAGTGAGTATTTAAAGAATTATAATACATCAAAATTAGAATATGTATTTTACTGTGTAAGTCTTTTAATACTGTTAACAATAAGCCGGATAGATACAAATTCTTATGAATTTATAATAATAATTATAAGAAGTGCGTTAAGCCTTCTTATAATTATTTTAATGAAAAATAACATATCAGATAGAAATAAGTTTATTAGACTAATTGGATTGGGGTATGTAATATCAAATATAGTTGATATATTAGGCATTATATTTATTAATCAAAATACTAATATATATAGAATTAATATTTTATCTAGTTCTTTGGAAACAATTATATTTTTATTAGCAATAAAAGGATTGGCAAAAAAAAATTTATATAATACTTTCGGATTTAAAAAAATTATAAAGTTTATATTTATTTTTGTATTTTTGATACTATTTTTAATGATTAATTATTATCATAATAACTTAAATTTTATTAGTATATCTAATTTATCCATAATTTATTTTTTTAATTTAATAATTTTACTATTTGGGTATCACTTAATGGATAAATATAAAAAATCTCAAGGTATAAATAATTTTAACCTTATAGATAAGTTACTAATATCAAAAATATTATTTTTTGTGATAGGATTTATGGTAACTATAATTAATAAGAAATTAAAAATAATAAATATAACATTAGATATATTAAGTGTTATTCAAATATTTTTAGTTTACAAGTTAATTATACAGAATGCTTTAATTAATCCATATATAAAAACTAAATCTTTAAATGATCAGATAATAAAGAGTACCAAAAACCAAGAAGAGATTAACTATTTGTTGAAACGTATAAATTACATAGAAGATAAGATAGAAGAAAGACTTGTATATGAAGATGAATTTTTTAAATCTATAATATCATCAACACCAAATGGATGGTTAATATTTAATAAAAATTTGGATCTTGTATATTGTAATAACTCATTTAAAAAAATTATAAACTGTCAAGATGATGATGTATTAGGTGCAATAAAAGAAAATATAATTGATTATAGTAAGTTTAGAGATAATATAATTAAATCACAAACTAAAAAGATAAAGATCGAAGACTCTATAAGAACTATAGATAAAAAAATTTATAAATGTATTTATATGTCTTATAAAAATGACAATGAATGTATTTGTTTTATGTTTGAAATAACTAAGGAAGTTAATATTTTAGATAACCTTATAAATCTAAAAAAGGAATATGAAGACTTAATTAGAAATATAAAAACTCCTGTTTTTATATGTGATGGGTATAACAATATAGTTGATTTTAGTAAATCATATGAATTAACATTTGATAAATATAAAACATATATAAGTGAAGACAATAAAAAATTAAATCTAGAAGGTTTTTTTAACATAATTCATCCTGATGATAAAGAAATCGTAAGATATGTATTTAAAATAAATCAAGAAGCAAAATCAAATAATGAATTATACAATCACGGTGTATTTAGATTTAGAATAATAAATAAAAACAGAGAAATTATATGGCTAGAATCGAAGACAACAATATATTATGAAGGTGATACTAAATATAAAATAGTAAATTATGTTGACATAAGTGAGTATATAGAAAGTAAGAAAAATTTAGAGAGAAACCAAGATATGTATAAAGGAGTACTTGATAGTATTCCAGAAGGCATATATTTAGAAGATATAGACAATGAAGAATATATATTTGTAAATGATAAATTTAAAGAAATATTTAGCTATAAAATAAAAGATATAAATCAAAAAATATATAAAAATGAGGCTATGAAAGTACATCCAGAATATAGCCATGTCTTATATAAGGGTATAGAGAATATAAAACACGATAAAATATCTGAGTTTGATGATATTAAATATATTGATAGTAATGGAAAAATTATAGATGCTAAGGTAGGAAGTGTACCTTTTAAAATAAACAACAATATATTTAAATTAAGTGTAATAAAAACTATGGAAGATATAAAAAATATAGAAAAGTTAAAAAAGAAAATAATCGAAAGAGACAAACATGACAAAATGAAAATGGAATTTTTTGTGAATATGTCTCATGAATTAAAAACCCCACTAAATTTAATCTTTACAAGTACTCAGTTAATAGAGAGTCTTTATAACAAAAACAAACTAAGTGGAGAAAGTATAAAAAATCACATAAACTTAACAAAGCAAAATAGTTATAGATTATTAAAAATAATAAATGATTTAATTGAATTTACTAGAATGGAAACTGGTTTTTACCATGTTAACTTAATTAATAAAGATATTATTTTAGTAATAGAGGATATTGTAATGTCGGTCGTAGATTATGCAAAATCAAAAGGAGTACAAATAATATTTGATACAGATATTGAAGAACTTACTATGGCTATCGATGTAAATGCTTTGGAGATAATAGTATTAAATTTATTATCTAATGCTATAAAGTTTACAGATAAAGATGGATATATATATGTAAATATGATATATAAAGAGGATGAAAACAAAATTGATATAAGAATAGAAGATACAGGAATAGGTATAGAAGAAGACAAGTTAAACCTTATATTTAAAAGATTTAATAATGTTAATAAAGGATTTGTAGGTAATATAAATGGAAGTGGTATAGGTCTATCTATGATAAAATCATTATCAAATTTAATTAACGCAAAAATAAGCGTTGAAAGTGAATATGGTAAAGGTAGTATATTTACAATATCTTTAAATATATCACATAAAAAAGAAGATGATAGAAATAGTAATTATAAGGTGAAAAAAAATGAACCTTTAAACGTAGAAAGACTAGTTGTAGGGATGGAAGATATTTATAATGTATAAAATATAAGTTATGAAAGGTTAATATTATTAATATAGGTGATTTTATGATTAGACTTAATAATGATTGGGACGAGCTTTTAAAAGATGAGTTTGATAAAGAGTATTATTTAAAGTTAAGAGATTTTCTTAAGGCAGAATATAGTACAAAAACTATTTTTCCAAATATGTATAATATATTTGATGCTTTAAAACATACGTCATATAAGGATACTAAAGTGTTGATACTTGGACAAGATCCATATCATGGACAAAATCAAGCTCATGGACTAGCTTTTTCGGTACAGCCAGATGTTGCTATACCGCCATCTTTACTTAATATGTATAAAGAGCTAAACTCAGATTTAGGTTGCTTTATACCGGATAATGGATACTTGATACCATGGGCAGATCAAGGAGTATTACTTTTAAATACAGCTTTAACAGTAAGAGCACATGAGGCTAATTCTCATAAAGATAAAGGTTGGGAGATTTTTACTGATAAAATAATACAACTCTTAAATGAGCGTAAAGATCCAGTAATCTTTGTATTATGGGGAGCTAATGCTAGAAAGAAAAAAGCATTTATTGATTCAAGTAGGCATTATATATTAGAAGCGCCTCATCCAAGTCCATTATCTGCACACAGAGGTTTTTTTGGATGTAAGCATTTTTCAAAAATAAATGAAATTTTAAATAGTGTAGGCAAAGATCCTATAAATTGGCAAATACCAAATATAAAAAGCTAAGTACATTTGTACTTAGCTTTTTATATTTGGTATTTATATCAATTAAAAACTTAGAATTTGAAGATAAAAGTTTAAAAATGTAACTTTTTATCAATTAAATAAATAGTATATATTAAAGAATAAGGAGGTATATGAATGAGTATAACTAGTTTAAATTCAAATAAAGTTAAACTTATGATTGAAGAAAATCAATTTGATTTAATTATAGATTTAAGAACTGAAGATAATTATGAGAAAGGTCACTTACAGGGGGCTATAAATATACCTATAAATCAAATACCAGATAAGATGGATTTTTTAAGTTATTACAAAGATAAAAAAATATTATTGTACTGTGGGATAGGTAGTCAAAGTAAAAGTGCTTGTAAAGTATTAGCTTTAAATGGATTTGAGTACTTGTATAGCTTATATAAAGGAATTAAAGATTATAAATATAGTTTAGAATATTAGAAATAAAATTGTGCCCAAATATAATTTAAAGGGCACAATTTTATTTTTTTGTCAAGTTGACATTAGGTATTAAAAAAGTTACAATCCTTTTTGCAAACATCGAAATAATATAGAGTTAAAATAAACAAGGGAGATAATATATGAACTTTGTGAATAACAAAAAAATAAAATTCTTGGCATTGGGGAGTATAATAGCCATAGGTTTAGTGGGATTAGGATATTCTTTATCTAGCAAAGATATTACTTTGATTATAAAAGGTAAAGAAAAAAATATTAGCACACATAAATCAAATGTGAAAAGAATCCTAGAAGAGCAAGACATTGAATATGATGGAAATGATATAGTAACTTTAAAGTTAGATAGTAAAATAAAAAGTGGCGATACAATTGAGGTTATAGATGTAAGAGAACAAACTATAAGACAAAAAAAAGAAATACCTTATGAAACAAAAATAGTAGATGATAAAAATTTACTAAAGGGTAACAGTACTGTATCTACTGAAGGTGAATCTGGAAAGAATGAATTAGTTTATAAAATAACATACCATAATGGAAAAAAAGTAGATAAAAAATTTATAAAAGAAGAAGTAATATCACATCCTATAAATAAAGTAATACAAAAAGGAATAAAAGAAGAAGTAAAGGTAGCTTTATCTAGAAGTGAGATTACGAGATCAACATCAAAAGTAGATAGCTATATTAATACTACAAAAAATTATAGTGATACATCAAAAACAGATGGAAAACAGATATCTGTTGAAGCAACTGCTTATACAGGGCATAATATAACATCTACAGGAACAAAACCTCAATGGGGAACAATAGCAGTAGATCCAACAGTAATACCTTATGGAACAAAAGTCTATATTCCTCAATTTGGAAAAACTTTTATAGCAGAAGACTGTGGAAGTGCTATAAAAGGAAATAAAATAGATATATATATGTATGATAAAGGAGAAGTTTATAACTGGGGTAGAAGAAATATAGATGTATATATTGTAGAATAAAAAAGTATAGCCCTTGTTAATAAAGCTATTATGGGCTATATTTAAATTTGTGTACAAACTATATTGAAAAACTTTAATAAAAATGTTATTATAAAAATAAGCATGGGGGTGGATGGGTGCTGGTGTGCCCTCTAGTCTTCAAAACTAGTATGAGGGGTTAAGAGCCTCTTAGGTGGGTTCGACTCCCACGCATTCCCGCCAATCAAAAAGAACTCATATGAGTTCTTTTTTATTTTTATCTAATTATATTACTACTAAATAAATCAAACGTATTTTTAGAATAATTAAAGTTATAAACTTCTTTTTTAGTAATCTCCTTTATTTTTTCTGGAGATTTATCTTTTTGTGAAGAGAATAATTCAGTCCTGTAGACTGAGGTTGTTACAATGCATAGTATCTTAGGTATATCTCCGGGAACATAGTCTATAGATGAAATTTCTATTTCTTTAAAGCTATCATTATCTTTGGATATAAATTTTTCATCATACGTACTTTTTTTAAAAACGGATATAAATGTATTGTTTTGTTTAAAAAAAACTTCAAATAGTTTTTTTTCATTAAATTCAGCTGATTCATTTTTATCTTTTTGTTCAACTATTAAAAAATTATTATAAAAATAGAAGTTATCTATTAAAGATAAATTATCTATTAAGTATTTAAATTTATAATTATTGTTGTCAATTTTATTATAAATAGCTATAAAAGAAACTTGTTCCGGTAATGATAAAGTAAACGCTATATTACTTTTAGGTAGATTAGGGATATTTTCCGTGATTTGGATTTCAAAATAATCTGCATATTTTATAAGATTATTTTTATTAGTGTCTTTTAAAATAGATGTAATTAAATTATAATTATCATTATTATGCTTAGCAGTTTGAGCATAAGATATAGGTAATAAATCAACAGTATTGTATTGTTTAATGATTAGATTACCTAATATAAGTAAGTTTATAACAAGAAGAAAACTTAATAGTTTTATAAGTTTATTCAATTTAAACCTCCTTAAAAATTAGGATTTAATAATAAAATATATTCTATTAAGTTAAAATAAATACTTTAGGAGAACATTATAAATGGAAAAAAATTTTACAATGAGAACTAGTCTGATAGTCGGCGATGAAGGTATAGAAAAATTAAAAAAATCAAATGTAATTGTATTTGGTGTTGGAGGTGTAGGTAGCTTTGCAGCAGAAGCTATAGCTAGAGCTGGAGTAGGAAACCTAACAATTGTAGATTTTGATGATGTTGACATAACAAATATAAATAGACAATTACCTGCACTTCATTCTACTGTAGGAAAATATAAAGTAGAAGTTATGAAAGAAAGAATCTTAGATATTAATCCTAATATAAATATAAAAGCAATAAGAAATGTGTATAATAAAGATACTAGTGAAGAGATACTATGTGAAGATTATGACTATGTAGTGGATGCTATAGATATGGTAACTTCAAAAATTCACTTAATAGAAACTTGTAAGTCAAAAGGTTTAGAAATAATAAGTTCTATGGGAATGGGAAATAAATTAGATCCAACCAAGATAGTAGTGACAGATATACATAAAACAAGTATGTGCCCATTAGCTAAAGTAATGAGAAAAGAGCTAAAAGATAGAAGAATAAAGAAGTTAAAGGTAGTGTATTCAACTGAAAAGCCATCAGATTTAAAAAAGAAAATACTAAATGGCAAAAAAATAACTCCAGGAAGTACATCTTTTGTACCATCAGTTGGAGGTCTAATAATAGCATCAGTAGTAATAAATGATTTATTAAATAAATAAAAAATATAAGGCAGATTAATGATAATATAATTATTTTTAATCTGCCTTATTGAATTGCTTAATATTTTTATTTATATTTTTTCTTAGTGTATATTATTTCTCCGTTACTATATAATACTATATCTCCAGACAAATCAGTTCTATAGGTTGTGACATTGTGGTCTTTTAAATTTTTCAAGGTAGTGTTATGGGGGTGACCATATTGATTTTTATACCCGCATGAAATAACAGCTACATCAGGTGTTGTTTCATCTAGAAACTCTGAAGTTGTAGAAGACTTACTCCCATGATGTCCAACTTTTAGAAAATCTATATCTTCAAGATTAAATGAATTAATAATATCAGATTCATTACTACTTTCAGCATCTCCTGTAAATAAAAATGATTTATTTTTAAAACTTAATTTAAATACTATTGAATTTAGGTTATTGTCATCCTGTATATACGAAGGACTTAAAACAAATAAATCTATATAATTATCTATTGAGAAATTATCGCCTTTATACACATAATTTAGTGGAACCTGCTTTTGATTGCATGCAGATATTAAATCGTTATAACTATCAGATGTAATCGTTTGTTCTGGAAGATATAACCCTTTAACATTGAATTTATTTACGACAGCATCTAATCCGCCTATATGGTCTGAGTCGGGGTGTGTAGCTATTAAAAAATCTATTGTTTTTATTTTATGTTTTTTCAAGTAGCCTTTAACTATATGTTCACTTTCGTTAGTACCGCCATCTATTAATAATGTTTTAGAATTAGGTGTTTTAATCAATATACTATCGCCTTGACCTACATCTATTATATGAATTTCCAATAGGGAATTTTTGCCACAACCAGATAAAAGTGTTATTATAATAAGTATTATATAAAAAAATTTCTTTCTTATAAAAAATCACTCCATTCACAAAATGTTTATATAAATACAATATGGGTAAAATAATTTAATACAAATTTCATATTTTAGATTTTATACAAATTCTAAGAATTAAATTCAAAAAAAGAAAATAAATAGATAAGAAATGAAAATAATATAACAAGACAAAAAAAAATTTCAGGAGGCATTATGATTTTTAAAGAGATTAATATAGATTCAAAAAAGGAATTAGACCCATATTTTGAAATGGTTGATTATGAAGCATGCGAATATTGTTTTAGTACCCTTTATATGTGGCAGCACGTATATAAGACAGGATATTATATAGGTGATGATTTTGCAGTAATAGTTGGAGAGTACGAAGGAGATAGTTTTTCTATACTACCATTAGCAACTAGAGAGAAATTACCTAAAGTAATAGATTTTGTTATAGATTACTTTGAAAAATCAAACAAAAAGATATACTTAAGAGGAATAACATCAGAGGTAGTAGAACTTTTAAAAGAAAAATATCCTAATAAATTTGAATATATAGAAGAGCGAGATTTATTTGATTATATATATGATGCAGAAAGTTTAAGAACATTAGCAGGTAGAAAAAATCAAAAGAAAAGAAACCATATAAATTATTTTATAAAAGAATATGAAGCAAGATTTGAGTATAAGCTTTTAGATAAAGAAAATTTTGATGAATGCTTAGATTTAATGAAAGACTGGACTAGCAATAAAGAAGAAAATGATGAATTTGATGAAGGGATGGACGATGAACTTTTAGGAATAAAAAAAATATTTGATGATTTTGAAGTCTTAAAAGATAAAGTTAAAATAGCTGGTATATATGTAGATAATAAGTTAGAAGCATTTACTATAGGTGAACTTTTAAACAACAATATGGCTTTAGTACACATAGAGAAAGCAAATCCTAATATAAGAGGATTATACCCTTATATAAATCAGCAATTTATTGTTAATGAATTCGAAAACGTAGATTTTGTAAATAGAGAAGAAGACTTAGGTATTGAAGGTCTTAGAAAGGCAAAACTTTCATACCATCCGTGTAAATTTGTTGAAAAATACACTGTCAGGGAGGCGTAATATGAAGATAAGACACGCTAAAGAAGATGAATTAAAGGATATAAAAAATATTTGGAATTATTGTTTTAATGATGGAGAAAGTTTTGTAGAGTATTATTTTAAAGATAAATATAAAAGACACAATACTATTGTAGTTGAGGATGAAGGTGAGGTAGTTTCTTCTCTTCAACTCAATCAATATAAAATAAATCTAAATAATAAGATTTATAATACTTCCTACGTTGTAGGCGTATCAACATTACCTCAAGTTAGAGGTCGTGGTTATATGAAAAATATAATGAAATTTATGTTAAAGGAACTATATAGAAAAAATCAATTAGTTTCAATATTAATGCCTATTGACTATAGGTTATATAGAAAGTATGGATATGAACATTGTTATGACCAAATAGAATATAATATAAATATAGAAGATTTAAGTAGCTACAAAATAAATGGAAAATTATACAAAGCAAATCGATATAATATAAATGAATTAGTAGATATAAGTAAAGATTTTTTAAAAGATGTAAATGGAAATGTAGAAAGAGACGATAAGTTTTATCAAAGTCTGTTAGAAGAAATAAAAAGTGAGAATGGCCATATATACATACACGAAAATGATGGAAGTGAAGGATATATAATATATTTTTTAGATGGAGAAACTATGTTTGTCAGAGAAATATATTATAAAAATATGGATTCTCTAAAATCTATGCTAAAGTTTATATATAATCATAATACACAGTGTAAAAAGGTTAAAATATCGGCTCCTATAAATGATAAAATAAAATTTGTACTAGACAATCCAAGGACATGTGATATAAAAATTAAACCATTTATGATGGGAAGAATAATAAACTTAAAGGCTTACTTGGAGAGTTTAACTATAAAAAGTAATATAGAAGGAAGTTTAAATATATTAGTAAAAGATAACTATATAGAGAATAATAATGGCGTATTTAAAATACAAATAAAAAATAATAGACTATTTGTAGAAAAAGTAAATGAGAAACATACTGTTTCATTTAATATAAACACATTGACACAACTAGCATTTTCATATATTGATATAGATGAAGCTATACTATTAAATGATTTAAAAATAAGTAAAAGAGATATTAGTTTATTAAATTATATATTTAAAAAGCGTAATAACTATATAAATGAATACGTTTAAAAACATACTTTTAGAGACTTCATGTCTCTTTTTTTGTTTTAAAAATTAATATATTGATGATAATTAAAAATAAAACAAGGAGTTAATAATGAGGAGACCGCTTCTAATTGTATTTTTAATAATTATGATAATATCATTACTATATACAAATAATAAAATACTTGATTGTAGTTACAATGATGAGAAAGTAGAGATAACAGGAATTGTTGAATATAAAAAGGAAAAAGAAAAATATGATGAGTATAAGATTTCTAAAATTTTAGTTAGAGACTATACTAAAAGTAGAAATATTAAAGTTGGAGATAAAATAATTATAAGTGGAAAATTTAAATCTCTAGGAAAAATGAATAATTTTGAATTTGATTACGGAAGATACCTGAAAAGCATAGGATGCGAAGGCTTAATTTATATACAAAGCTATAAAATAATAGGTGAAAGTAAATTTTATAAAGGTTTAGGTAAATTAAAAGAGTATATAAGAAATTCAAATAGATATTTATATAAAAAAAATTCGGATTTTATTAATTCATTAGTTTTAGGAGAGAAGGATGAGTTATCAGAAAATGAAAAAGATATGTTTTCTAGAACTGGAACAAGCCATATAATAGCTATATCTGGACTTCATACAGGCATACTATGTGTATTAATTTCATTTATAATAGGAGGAGTTAACAAATTTTATAAACTAGTAATTCTTATAACTATTATGTTTATATACTGTATAATGATAGGTAGTTCGCCATCTATACTTAGAGCTATATTTTTTATAATAGTATTGTATATAGCGGTTTTTACAGATAGAAAAAGAGATGGTATAAGTACCTTATCTTTAATAGGTATTATTTTATTAGTAAATAACCCATATATTTTATATAATATAAGTTTCCAATTGTCTTTTCTTGCAACATTGTCTATAATATATTTCTATGGTTATTTAAATAATAAGCTAAAAATAAGTGTTATTTCATTAACTTTGGCTTCAAATATTTTAACATTGCCAATAATATATTATAATTTTAATGGTATACCAATAATATCTGTTATTAGTAATATAATAATAGTACCGTTTATAGGGATTATAATATATGTAAGTATTTTAAGTGTAGTTTTATTTAATATAAATATAACTATATCAAAATATATAGCGTATTTTAATTGTATAATAATAAATGCTATATACTTTTTATTATGCAATTTAAGTGATTTAGATTTTGCATATGTAGAAATAGAAAATCCAAGTAAAGTTTATGTAATAATTTACTATACAGTAGTATTTTCATATATGATTTATAAAGAATTAAAGGTTATGAAGGAGCAGACGAATGAATTACAAGGATATTATAAATAATCTTAAAAATAGAAATTTTGAAAAGACATATCTTTTTTATGGAAGAGAATATTATTTAATTGAAAATACTATAAAAGTATTTAAGGAAAGCTTAAGTGAAGGTATGGTTGATTTTAACTTAGATATTATAGATGGTAAAGAAACTATGCTAGATCAACTTATAAGTTCTATAGAGACTCTTCCTTTTATGGATGATAGAAAGATAGTGATAGTAAAAGATTTTGAGTTATTAAAAGGTAAGAAGAAAAACTTTACGGATAGTGATGAAAAGTATTTGATTGAACACTTAGATAACATTCCTGATAGCACGGTATTAGTTTTTATAGTTTATGGAGATGTAGACAAAAGAAAATCTTTAGTAAAGAAGATTGATAAAAATGGAATAGTATTCAATTGTGATAAGTTATCAGACATGGATTTATTTAAGTGGGTAAAAAAGAAGTTTGAGGCTAAAAATGTAATTATAGATAATCCACAAATAATGTATTTTATAGAACAAGAAGGATATAGAGATAAAAGTAGTGAAAAAACTTTATCGGACTTAGAAAATGAAATAAATAAAATTAGTTCATTTGTAGGAAAAGGAAATAAAGTAAGCAATGAAGTTATAGACAAACTTTCTCAAAAAAAGGTAGAAAATGATATATTTAAGCTTATCGACTATATAGGAGAAAAAAATTCTTCTAATGCTATGAAAATTTTAAATGACATGATATATGAAGGAGAGTCTGTACTTGGAATATTTGCTATGATAGCAAGACAATTTAAAGTAGTAATGCAAGTTAGGCAACTTCAGACAGAGGGATATACATCAAAAGTTATTGCTGAAAAATTAAAAATCCATCCATTTGTAGCAGGGAAGGCGTTAAAACAGTGTAATAATTTCTCGGATGAAGTAATAATTGATATGTTAAATTATATATTAGAGAGTGATTATAAAATAAAAAATGGACTAGTTAGAGATACTTTGGCTATAGAGATGTTATTAAGCAAGTATTGTCAAAAGAATATAAGTTAAAAGCCTTAGGTAGAAAAATCTATCTAAGGCTTTTGTTATGTTATGTTTTACATTTGAGTAATAATAAAGTAAAAAACCCTTGATTAAGAATCAAGGGTTAATATCTATAAGCTTAAACGGGTAATTAAGCGTTCATTCCGTTTAACTTTTGAGCTAATTTAGCAACTTTTCTAGCTGCAGCGTTCTTGTGTATAGTTCCTTTAGAAGCAACTTGTTGTAATTTCTTTTGAGCAAATTGGAACTTAGCAACAGCTTCTTCTCTGTTTCCTGCAGTAACAGCTTCTTCGAATCTTCTTATTGCAGTTTTAACTTGAGATTTTCTAGCTCTATTTAAAGCAGTTTTCTTTTCGATAACTCTTATTCTTTTCTTAGCTGATTTTATGTTTGCCACCGTGTTCACCCCCTCGTGTGCGTTTTTATTATATTCATCGTCAACATATTAGATTTTAACAGAAATAAATCTAAAAATCAAGGATAATTATTTATAAGTTTTTATATAATATCTTTTTGTTTTGACTTTTTAGATTATAACCTATATAAAAATAATTTACAACATCCAAATTAAATATTCAAAGATTTGTTAAATTATATTTTTTGTTATAAAATACTAAAATTTGTTAACACTTATAAGTAGCATTTAAATTGTACTTGGAGGTTTGATATGATTAGTATAAGAACAGATTTAGCTTTAGAAGCTAGAGAGATGTGTGAAGATGGACAGTCATCAAAAGAAATACCTGGAGTGAAATTAGATAAAAAAGAATTAGAAAACTGTACAGTAACAAAAGTTGAAGTTATAGATGAACAAGGATCTCAAATAATGAACAAGGGTATAGGTAAATACATAACACTAGAAAGTAACTTAATGAAATTTGATGATGATGAATCAAGAGAAGAAATTATAGACTACTTAAAGAATGAACTAATTGAAGTTTTAGGTCAAGATAAAACTAAAAAAACGTTAGTTATAGGATTAGGTAACTGGAACATAACATCAGATGCCCTTGGACCAAAGACAGTATCTAAAACTTTAGTTACTAGACATATTTTTAAAAATTATAACAAAGATTATGATGATGATTTTACAGAAGTTGCAGGACTTAGTCCAGGTGTCATGGGACTTACAGGTATAGAAACTAGCGAAATTGTCAAATCAATAGTAGATAAGATAAAACCTGATAGAGTAATAGCAATAGATGCTTTAGCATCTAGAAAGATGGAAAGAGTAAATACTACTATACAAATATCAACTGCAGGTATAGCGCCTGGAGGTGGAGTTGGAAATAAAAGAAAAGCATTGAATAAGGAATACTTAGGAGTAGACGTAATAGCAATAGGTGTTCCAACTGTTGTAGATGCAGCAACACTAACTAGTGATGTCTTAGATTTAGCAATAGACAATTTAATGACTCAGTCAGAGGGAGCAGAAGACTTTTATAATATGTTAAAACAATTAAAAGAAGAAGAAAAATATCATCTTATAAAAGATTCACTAGATCCATATGATAAAAATTTAATTGTTACACCAAAGGATATAGATGAAACAATTGAGAATTTATCAATAATAATAAGCGAAGGATTAAATAGGTCTCTTCATCCAGGTAGAATCACCAAATAAGGAGGAGAAAGTATGTTAAAAAAGCGCATTAAGACATTGGTCGTGTCATGTGTGTTAGTTTGTATTTTGCCTATAACTTCTATAGCTATGGATAAGGATGAATTTCTAAAATTTTTAGTTAACTCATCATATCCAGAAAGTAAAGAAGAAAATCAAGTAAAAGAAAATAAAGAAAATACAAATACTCAGAAAAATGAAAAAGATTATATGAAATTTCATGTAGGTGAAGAAAATATACCTACAATAAATAATGAAAAATCTAAAGAAGAATCTACAGATAATAAAAATAATGAAAATAGCTCAGTTGTAGCAAATAGCTCAAAATATATAAATGATGTAAGAGTAAGTAAAGATCAACCTAGAATACTTTTATATCATACACACACAGGAGAAACATATTCTAATTCGCCAGGAGGAAATTATCATTCACAAGATAAGCCTAATTCAGTATTAGAAATAGGTACAATGCTTACAGATGAATTAACAAAAAGAGGATGGGGCGTAGTACATAGTTCTAAGTATCATGATTATCCATCATTTAATGGAGCTTATATGAGTAGTAGACAAACATTAGATGCTTTAATGCCTAAATATCCAAGTGTAGATATAGCAATAGATTTACATAGAGATGGTAGAACATTGACGGGTGATGAAGCACAAAAAATGGGTCTTACTTTAGATCAGCTTAAGAATAAAGAACATAGTAGAGCAACAACTACATATAAAGGAGAGAGTGTAGCTAAGTTTTTATTTGTAGTTGGAATGAGAAATGAAAATGTAAGTCATGTACAAGAATTAGCAAATGATATAACATCATATGCAATGAAAAAATATCCAGAATTAGTTTTACCTGTTGTAAAAAAACCTTACGGTAAATTTAATCAATCGGTAGCCCCTAACCATCTACTTATAGAAGTGGGTAGTAATGGTACTACAATTCAAGAAGCTCAAGCTAGCGTTAAATATATAGCAGATGTTTTAGATGGATATTTTAAGACAAAATAAATACAGTACTAATAGGAGAAACTCATGAGTAGATTAGAAAAAACTGTACACAAAAAAAATAAACGGAAAAAATTGAGATTTATAACCAAAGTACTATTTATTTTGTTAATGAGCATAAATTTATGCATTTGCATAGTTATAGTTGATCAAAATGCAAAAGCTATGCTAGGAGAAGATGTCTACCAAATAGAGCCTATTATAAAAGAAATGAGATCATTTATAGAGAACAAAGTGGGATATGTAGATAATATTACCAAAAAAATAATGTCTCAGATAAATAAATAATATTAAAAATAAGACTTATTAAAAAGATAAGTCTTATTTTTTGTCCATGTTATTTACATAAAAGAGGATATATTATAAAATAAAAGTTATGATAATAATAAAGGAGGAATTTAGGGTGGACAGCAAACAAAGCAGAACTAGGAATTTTAGTATAATAGCGCATATAGATCACGGTAAGTCTACCTTAGCGGATAGATTAATACAAAAAACAGGACTTGTTAGTGATAGAGACATGAAAGCTCAATTATTAGATAATATGGATCTTGAGAGAGAAAGAGGAATCACTATTAAGCTTCAAAATATAAGATTAGTTTATAATGCTAAGGATGGAAATGAATATTACTTAAACCTTATAGATACGCCAGGTCACGTAGATTTTACATATGAGGTATCAAGAAGTTTAGCAGCATGTGAAGGTGCTCTACTAGTAGTAGATGCAGCGCAAGGTGTTGAAGCACAAACTTTAGCGAATGTTTATTTAGCATTAGATCAAGATTTAGAAATATTACCAGTTATAAATAAAATAGATCTTCCAAGTGCCAGACCTGATGAAATAAAAACGGAAATAGAAGATATAATAGGTATTGATGCAAGTGAAGCACCTCTTGTATCTGCTAAGAGTGGATTAAATATAGAAGATGTATTAGAAACTATAGTTGCAAAAGTTCCTGCCCCACAAGGTGATAAGGAAGCTCCATTAAAGGCTTTAATATTTGACTCTTACTACGATGCATATAAAGGTGTTGTGGCTTATGTTAGAGTGTTTGAAGGTACTGTTAAAAAAGGTATGACGATAAAGATGATGAACACTAATAAAAAGTTTGAAGTAACTGAAGTTGGTGTTATGGCTCCAGGTCAAACTGAACTTGATGGACTTTATGCTGGTGATGTTGGTTATATAGCAGCTAGTATAAAGGATATAAGAAGTTGTCAAGTTGGAGATACAATAACAGATGCAGATAATCCAACAGAGATACCTATGCCAGGTTATAAAAAGGCCACACCAATGGTTTACTGTGGTATATACCCAGGTGAAGGTGAAAAATATGAAAATGTAAGAGATGCACTTGAAAAACTACAAGTAAATGATGCAGCACTTGAGTTTGAAGCAGAAACATCAGCAGCATTAGGATTTGGATTTAGATGTGGATTCTTAGGTTTACTTCATATGGAAATAATTCAAGAGAGACTAGAAAGAGAGTTTAATCTTGATATTATAACAACTGCACCATCTGTTATATATAAAGTTACAAAGACTGATGGAGAACTTGTAATGATACAAAATCCTGCAAACTTGCCAGAAGTATCTGAAATAAAACAAATAGAAGAGCCTATAGTTAAAGGAGATATAATAGTTCCTAAGGATTATGTTGGTATAGTTATGGAACTTTGTCAAGAAAGACGTGGAAACATGATAAACATGGAGTACATAGATGAAAAAAGAGTTATGCTTCACTATGACTTACCATTGAATGAAGTTGTTTATGACTTCTTTGATGCATTAAAATCAAGAACTAGAGGGTACGGTTCTCTAGATTATGAAATGAAAGGATATGTTCCTTCAACTCTTGTGAAGCTTGATATATTAATAAATAAAGAACAAGTAGATGCACTTAGCTTTATAGTACATGAAACTAGAGCATACCCTAGAGGGAAATCAATGTGCGAGAAGCTAAAAAATGAGATACCAAGACATCAATTCCCTGTGCCAATACAGGCTGCTGTTGGTAACAAGGTAGTGGCTAGAGAAACTATAAGTGCACTTAGAAAAGACGTTCTTGCTAAGTGCTACGGTGGAGATATATCTCGTAAGAAGAAACTTCTTGAAAAGCAAAAAGAAGGTAAAAAACGTATGAGACAAGTTGGATCTGTAGAAGTTCCTCAAAAAGCATTTATGTCAGTATTAAAATTAGATGAGTAATTTATTAAAAATTAATAAATTTTTATTTGAGCTTATAGAATTAAATTCTATAAGCTTTTTTATATTTAAGTAAAATTTATGTTAAGTAAACTAAAAAAACATTGGAAAATACAGATAAAAACTGGTATTAAAAATGTAATTTATAAAATTTAAATCAGTTAACTTATTCTTAACACTTAAAATTTAAGATTCATGCTATAGTCAAAATATATAAAAATATTTATAGTAGATATCTATTAAAACATTTTATACATAATTTTCATGAAAAATGTCATTTTTAATAAATACATAAAACTTGGGAATAATAAAATCAAATAAACACAAAATTGTATGCATTTATACAGTAGTAAGGAGGAAGTGTATGAGCAATCAACTTAAGAAGACTCTAGGATTATCTGCAGCTCTTTCTACAGTAGTTGGTATGGTTATAGGGTCTGGAGTGTTTTTTAAACCTCAAGCTATCTATACAGCTACAAATGGAGCTCCAGGTCTTGGAATAATAGCATGGATTGTAGGTGGAATTATAACTATCACAGCAGGTCTTACAGCAGCAGAGGTTTCAGCTGCAATTCCAAGAACTGGAGGAATGATGGTTTATATTGAGGAGATATATGGCCAAAAACTAGGTTTTTTAACAGGGTGGATGCAAACTGTTCTGTTTTTTCCAGGAACAATAGCAGCTTTAGCTGTAATATTTGCTCAACAAGTAGCAGAATTACTAGGATATTTGCCTAGTGATATGATGATTGTTTTACCAGTAGCAATTGGAATTATATTATTTATAGCTTTATTAAATACTGTAGGTTCATCTTTAGGAGGAACGATACAAACAATTGCAACTATAGGTAAATTAGTACCTTTAATATTAATAATTATATTTGGATTTATAAAAGGTAACGGAAATCCAATACTTGATCCTATGGTTGGACAAGGTAAAACTGTTGCAGGTACATTGGGACAAGTTTTAATAGCAACTTTATTTGCATATGATGGATGGATAAATGTAGGAGCTATAGCAGGTGAAATGAAAAATCCAGGTAAGGATTTACCTAGAGCTATAGTTGGAGGTTTATCTGTAGTTATGGCAGTTTATATAGTAATAAATATAGCATATTTATGGGTAGCACCAGCTTCAGAATTAGCATCAGCAACAGCTCCAGCGGCATTAGTTGCTCAAAGGATATTTGGTCCTGTTGGAGGCAAATTAATAACGATAGGGATATTAATTTCTGTATTTGGAGCGCTAAATGGATATTTACTTACTGGTCCAAGAGTTCCATACACTTTAGCTAAACAAGGAACACTTCCAGGAAGTAAAACTTTTGCAAAGCTAAACAAAGGTAATGTACCAGCTAATGCTATTTGGTTACTAGCAGTGCTAGCATCACTATATGCTCTTTCTGGTCAATTTAATCTTTTAACAGATTTAACAGTATTCACTATATGGGTATTTTATGTATTTACATTTGTAGGTGTAATGAAATTGAGAAAAGACAAACCTCAATTAAATAGACCATATAAAGTTCCTTTATATCCAATAATACCTTTAATAGCTATAACTGGAGGCTTAATTGTTATAGTAAATCAGTTGATTACAGCTACTATGATAGCTTTAGGAGGAATAATAATAACATTAATAGGTATACCTGTTTATGCTGTTACAAGTAAAAATTCCAAATAGATAATTACAATAAAAAAATCTCTATCCTTGAAAGGGTAGAGATTTTTATTATGTAAGTATTAATAAAGATTAAATTGCAAAAAATACACTGTAGAAAAGATTAGACTTAAATGAAATCTTATATTATTTATATTTATCTATGGTATAAAGTGGGTAATTAATATAAGATAAAATATAGAAACTTTTAAAAGTTAAGAGAGGTAAATAAATGTTAGGACTTTATATACATATTCCATTTTGTATAAGTAAATGTAATTACTGTGATTTTAACTCATATAAGTTAGACTTAGATTTAAAAAAAAGATATCTAGATGACTTAGAGATAGAAATGAAATTATACAATGAGGATATCAAAAAAAATAATATAAAAAATGAAATCAGCAGTGTATTTATAGGAGGTGGAACTCCAAGCATATTAAATAGTAATGAAATAAGAAAAATATTTAGTACAATAAAAAATAATTTTAATATTAAACAAGATGCAGAAATAACGATGGAGTGTAATCCGGGAACTCTAACTAAAGAAAAATTAATTACGATGAAAGAGGTAGGCGTAAACCGATTAAGCATTGGACTACAAGCTGTTCAAGATTATCATTTGAAGTCGATAGGAAGAATACATAGTTATGATGAATTTGTAAAAAATTATAAAGAAGCTAAAGAGGTTGGATTTAATAATATAAATGTAGATTTAATGTATGCTCTTCCAAATCAGAACTTTGAAGATTGGAAAGAAAGTCTACAAAAAATAGTTAATTTAAACCCTTCTCATGTATCAGCGTATTCATTAATTTTAGAAGAGGGTACAAAATTATATGATATGTATGAAAATAATGAATTTGAGGTTATAGATGAAGATACTGATATCAATATGTATAATTATACAATAAGTTACCTAAAAGAAAATGGATATAATCAATACGAGATATCTAATTATTCAAAGTCACATTTTGAATGTGAACACAATATATTATATTGGAAATGTGGACACTATATAGGAGTAGGCCCAGGGGCATCAGGCTATATTGAAAATTATAGATACAATAATGTTGAAAGCTTAGATGAATACCATAGTAAACTGAGTGAAAATAAAAAGCCTTTATCAAATTTAGAAAAATTAAGTATAGAAGATAAAATACAAGAAAAAATATTTATGGGATTGAGAATGAATGAAGGAATAAAGTTTGAAGACTTTAGAAATGAATTCAAAATAGACTTTAAGGAAAAATATAGTAAACAAATAACAGATTTAAAGAATAAAAAGCTTATAAATGAAAGTATAACTGGGATTAGCCTCACTCAAAAAGGAAGAGAAATATCAAATAGTGTATTCGTAGAATTCATAAATTAATCCAAAAGTGTTGACAAAGGTAAAATATAATGATATATAATATATATAATCTTTTTAGCACTCGGATATAGTGAGTGCTAACAGCATGGAGGTAATATAGTATGGAACTAAACGAAAGAAAATTAAAAATCCTCAAAGCTATAGTTAAAGATTATATAGAAACAGCTGAAGCTGTAGGATCAAGGACTATATCTAAAAAACATGATTTAGGTGTTAGTGCTGCTACTATAAGAAATGAAATGGCTGACCTTGAAGAACTTGGTTACCTTGTTCAGCCTCACACTTCTGCTGGTAGAGTTCCAACTGAAAAAGGATATAAACTTTATGTTGATTCACTTATGAGTCAGTGTGAATTAAGTGATGAAGAAAAGTGCTTAATAGAACAATGTGTAAAGGATAATGTGGATCATATAAAAGATTTAATCCATGAAACTTCTAAGCTGTTATCTCAGCTTACTAACTATACGACGGTAGCTGTGACTAAAAGTTTAGTAAATCAGAGTGTTATCAAACATATACAGTTAGTTGAGATGAGTGATAATAAAATCTTGCTAATAGTTGTAACAGACCAAGGTGATATAAAAAATGCAAACCTTGTAACAAATGTTTATTTAGAACAATCTAAACTAAACTTAATTTCAGATAATCTTACAAGAAAACTTGCAGGAAAAAGCATAACTGATTTAGATGAAAGGTTAATTGCATTTATAAAATATGAAATAAGTGAATATTCAGCGCTTATAGATGAATTAATAAGTGCTTTGAATTTTGAAACATCAGAAGATGATCTTTTAGTCTCGTTAAGTGGAGCAACTAATATATTTAGTTATCCAGAATTTAATGACATACTTAAAGCAAAATCTTTCTTAAATATGTTAGAAAAGAAAGAAACAATAGCAAGTATGGTCAGAGCTAAAGGTATTCAAAAAGATAATATTAATATAATTATAGGTAGTGATAATGATTGTGAACTAGCGCAAGATTGTAGTGTAGTTACTGCAACCTATAATATAAGCAATGACTTAGTAGGTAAGATAAGCTTTATAGGACCTACAAGGATGGATTATGCTAGGATATCATCAATTATGAATTACATGAGCTTATTGTTTAGCAAAAAATAAATTAAGGGGTGTAATGTCTTGCAAGAAAATAACATAGAAAAAGAAGAATTAAAAGAAGAAATGGATAATTCAGAACAAGAAACAACAGAAGAAACAGTTGAACAAGAAGAAATAACAGAAGAAACTAACTGTGATGATAACATTACTGACATAAATGAAAAGCTAGAAGAAAAAAAATTACAAGATGAAATAGATAAAGTAAATGAGCAATATCAAAGGCTTCAAGCAGAATATGCAAACTATAGAAGAAGAACTCAACAAGAAAAAGAAACTATAGGCTTATTTGCAAATGAAAAAATACTAAATGACTTAATACCAGTTATAGATAGTATGGAAAGAGCTTTAGAAGCTTGTGAAGACAAAGAAGACTCTATGTATAAAGGAATAGACTTAGTATACAAGCAATTACAAGATACTTTAAATAAATTTGGTGTAGAGGAAATAGAAGCTTTAGACCAAGAATTTGATCCAAACTTACACTTAGCTGTAATGCAAGAAGTTATAGATGGAGTAGAAGCTAATAAAGTAGTAATGGTACTTCAAAAAGGATATAAATTAGGAAGTAAAGTATTAAGAGCTAGTATGGTTAAAGTTTCTTGTTAATAAGCTTTATACAAAATACAATATAAAAAATAACTTTAAAATTAATATAAATAATTTAGGAGGAATCAATCATGGGAAAAATAATAGGTATAGATTTAGGAACAACTAACTCTTGTGTTGCAGTATTAGAAGGTGGAGAACCACAAATAATAACAAACTCAGAAGGTATGAGAACAACTCCATCAGTAGTAGCTTTTACTAAAGATGGAGATAGAATAGTAGGAGAGCCTGCAAAAAGACAAGCAGTTACAAATGCTGATAAAACAATAATATCAATAAAAACTCACATGGGAACAGATTATAAAGTAGATATAGATGGGAAAGGATACACTCCACAAGAAATATCTGCTATAACATTACAAAAATTAAAAGCAGATGCTGAAAGTTACTTAGGTCAACCTGTAACAGAAGCTGTTATAACAGTTCCAGCTTACTTTACAGATGCTCAAAGACAAGCAACTAAAGATGCTGGTAGAATAGCTGGACTTGACGTTAAGAGAATAATAAATGAACCAACAGCTGCTGCACTTGCATACGGAATGGATAAATTAGATCAAGATAAGAAAATATTAGTATTTGACTTAGGTGGAGGTACATTTGACGTTTCTTTACTTGAAATCGGAGATGGAACTTTCGAAGTTTTAGCTACAGCTGGTAACAACAGATTAGGTGGAGATGACTTTGACCAAGTATTAATAGACTACTTAGCTGATGAATTCAAAAAAGCTGAAGGTGTAGATTTAAGAAATGATAAAATGGCTCTTCAAAGATTAAAAGAAGCTGCTGAAAAGGCTAAAAAAGAGTTATCATCAACAATGACAACTAACGTAAACTTACCTTTCATAACAGCTACAGCTGAAGGACCAAAACACTTAACAATAGATATATCAAGAGCTAAGTTTGATGAATTAACTTCTCACTTAGTAGAAAAAACTATGGAACCAACTAGAAGAGCATTACAAGATGCTGGTTTATCTACATCTGATATAGATGATGTATTATTAGTTGGTGGTTCAACTAGAATACCAGCAGTTCAAGAAGCTGTTAAGAAATTCATAGGAAAAGAACCTCATAAAGGAATAAACCCAGATGAATGTGTTGCAGCAGGTGCTGCTATACAAGCTGGTGTATTAACTGGAGAAGTTAATGACTTATTACTTCTTGATGTTACTCCATTATCATTAGGGATAGAAACTATGGGTAACGTAATGACTAAAATAATAGAAAGAAATACAACTATACCAACTAAGAAGTCTCAAGTATTCTCAACTGCTGCTGACAACCAAACTGCTGTTGATATACATGTACTACAAGGTGAAAGAAGTATGTCTTTCGACAATACTACTTTAGGTAGATTCCAATTAACAGATATACCACCAGCTCCAAGAGGAATACCTCAAATAGAAGTTACTTTCGATATAGATGCTAATGGTATAGTTCATGTTACAGCTAAAGATTTAGGTACTGGAAAAGAACAAAAAGTAACTATAACTTCAGGAACTAACTTAAGTGAAGATGAAATAGAAAGAAAAGTAAAAGAAGCTGAAATGAATGCTGAAGCTGATAAGCAAAAGAAAGATAAAATAGAAGCATTAAACCAAGCTGATTCTACTATATACCAAATGGAAAAAACTCTAACTGATGCTGGAGATAAAGTAGATGCAGCTGCTAAGAGTGAAGTAGAAGCTGAAATAGCTAAATTAAAAGAATTAAAAGCTAAAGAAGATGTAACAGCTGAAGAATTAAATAAAGCTATGGAAGAATTAAACAATAAATTCCACAAAATAGCTGAACAAATGTATCAACAAGCTCAAACTGCGCAAGGTGAAGCGCAAGGAGCAAATGATCAATCACAAGCTCAAGATGATAATGTAGTTGATGCTGACTTTACAGAAGTAAATGATGAAAAATAGGTTACACAAATAAAGAAATTTGTATATAATTAATATAGAATTGGAAAAGAGTATCTTTTCAAAAGTATTCAGTCATTAAATTAAATAGATTAGAATACTAAAATAATAATAATAGCTTGTAGTATGATATTCTACAAGCTATTGTTTTGTAAGATGAAGGCGGTGACAAATATTGAGTACTAAAAGAGACTACTATGAGGTGCTAGGTGTAGATAAAAATGCAGATGCTCAGACACTAAAAAAAGCATATAGAAAATTAGCTATGCAATATCATCCAGATAGAAATCCTGATAATAAAGAAGCGGAAGAAAAATTCAAAGAGATAAATGAAGCTTATGAAGTGTTATCTGATGATACAAAAAGACAAACATATGATCAATTTGGTCATGCAGGAATGAATGGTCAAGGTGGATTCGGTGGCCAAGGATTTGGTGGTCAAGGTGGATTCGGTGGATTTGAAGATATATTTGGAGATATGTTTGGAGATATATTTGGCGGAGGCTTTGGTGGTTCAAGACAAAGAAGAAGAGGTCCAGAGCGTGGAGCTGATATTAGGCATAGTATAGATATAACTTTTGAAGAAGCTGCTTTTGGTAAAAAAGCATCTATAAAAATTAATAGAAGTGAAGAATGTAGCGAATGTAATGGAAGTGGTGCAAAGCCAGGAACAGGAAAGAAAACTTGTCCAACTTGTAATGGTGCAGGAGAAGTTAGAACTGTTCAAAGAACTCCATTTGGTAACATAGCAAGTTCAAGAACATGTAGTGCATGTAATGGAGAAGGTGAAATAATAGAAACTCCATGTAATAAATGTGGTGGAAAAGGTCATACAAGAAAAGTTAAAACTATAGAAGTTGACATTCCAGCAGGTATAGATGATGGTCAAATGATAAAATTATCAGGGCAAGGTGAAGTAGGAAGTAAAGGTGGACCTAGAGGAGACTTATACTTAGTTATAAATGTCAAACCACATTCACTATTTACTAGAGAAGGAAATGATATATACTTTGATATGCCTGTAACATTTGTTCAAGCAGCGCTTGGAGATGAAATAGAGGTTCCAACATTAGATGGTAAAGTTAAATATACTATTCCAGAAGGAACTCAAACTGGAACAGTATTTAGACTAAGAGAAAAAGGTATACCAAGAATTAGAGGTAACTCTAGAGGTGATCAGTACGTTAAAGTTATCGTAGATACACCTAAAAAATTAAATGAAAAACAAAAAGATCTTCTAAGACAATTTGCAGAAGAATGTGGAGAAGAAGTTCATGAAAAGAAAAGAACTTTCGGTCAAAAGATAGAAGATATGTTTAAAAAAAAATAAAAAAAGGCTCTAGGATATTTTCCTAGGCCTTTTTTGTTTAGAAAAGTAACATGAAATTTTCAAACTCATAATATATATTATACAAAGTAGTTTAAAAAAATAAAGGTGGGGGATAAATATGGAGACCTTATTTATAGATGGTAAGAAAATTTCAACGGAAAAAGAGTTACACGAGTATTTAAAAGATAAATTAAAAAAAGAGCATAATATAAATTTAGATGAAATTAATCAAGATGATATATCTAGAGGAAAGAAAAAGAAACCAGTTCAACCACAAGGACCTAGACAAGTTTACTTAAAGTATATGTTTCCGTACAAAATAGAGCTAAATTCAGGTTGTAAACAAATGATATTTGGTGTTTTAGTAGATGCTCATGGCCATCCTGTTAGAAATGCGATGATAGAATTTGAAATATCTGATTATGATTTGGGGACAATGAGTTTTAGCCCTGCAATAAGTTTTGGAGATGGATGCTTTTTCACTACATTTATAGCAGAGTGTCCAGGTCGAGGATGTCTTAAATTAACAGCTGTCGGAACAACATTGAACAAAGAAATACCAATATGTGTATATAATACTAGTTGTTATTAGTTGGTAGTATTTAACTTATAAAAAAAGAGTAAATCAAATTTGATTTACTCTTTTTACATTGAAATAATAGCTAATGTTTGAATTTGACTAAATATAGATTGAGATAAACTATTAATAATTTCTTGATCTATCTCCATATCCTTTAAAGCTAAAAATGTCATAAAAGCATTTATAACTATTTTTTCGTATACATAGAAATAAGTATGTTTATCCGTTAAATATTCTTTATTTCTTATAGATTCATTTATAAGAGTAAGTTCATCTATAGTTGAAAACATAACAGCCTTAGTTGTAGTAGATTCAATTTCGGATTGTTTTAAAGTATCATATTTTTGCATTGAAAAATTATTAAAATCTATAAGAATTTTATAAATTTCTTTTGAATCTTTATTTTTTAATTCATCTTTTGTTTGTTTAGAAACAAAATGAGCTCTACTTTTTATATCATCTAATTTATCGTTATAAAATTTAAGTAAAGATTTTAACTTTATATTATCTTCAACATCTTTTTTATCATCTTTAAGTTGCCAATCTTTATATTTATCAGAAACTAATTGTATATCTTGAAATAGTTTTAATGATTCTAGTTTATTCATAATAATCCCCCCTAAGTTGTTGCTATTATTTTTTATAATAACAATAGTATAATCTATTAATTAAATATAATAAAGAAAATGTTTTCTATATAAAATGAAAAGTTTTTGACTAAATAAGATATTTATAGATAAACTTAAATATTTGAACTTTTACTATTAAAAACCTTCATATAATATAGAATTAACAAAACTTAATAAATAATACAAAACTAATTACTTAAATAAATTTGCAATGTTCAAATAAAGGGAGGCAATTATGTATTTTATAGGAGTAGATATTGGGGGAACTGGTGTACAAGCTGGTATTGTGAATGAGAGTGGAAATATACTTTTTAGAAAAGAATGTACAACAAATGTAAATTCAGGATTTGAAAGTGTAATGGATGATATAAATACTTTAGTCAGAGAACTAATAAAAGAAAACAATCTAAATATGGATGATATAAAATCAATAGGATTTGGAGTTCCAAGCTTTATAAATAAAAGTGGATTGGTAACTTGCGTAAATTTAGGCTGGCATGAAGTTGACTTTATGCAAGCTTTAAAAAGTAGATTTCCAGATGTTAGTGTTTATGCTGAAAATGATGCGACAGTTGCAGCATTAGGAGAAGCTAAATTTGGAAGTATGAAGGATAAAAACATAGCTGTTATGTATACTTTAGGAACAGGTGTAGGTGGTGGGATTATAATAAATGGCAAGGCATTCACAGGTGCCAATGGCATGGGATCAGAGATTGGACATACTGTAATTGGTGAAAATTATTTTAATTGTAATTGTGGAAACAATGGATGTCTAGAAACATTTTGTTCAGCTACTGCCATTATAAAGCATGCTCAAAAGTTAATTGAGGAAGGGAAAAATAGTAAGATTCTTGAACTTGCTGAAAATAATTTACAAAATATAAATGCAAAGATGGTATTTGATGCTTATAGAGAAAATGATGTAGTTGCATTAGAAACCATAAATAGATTTAAATCATATTTAGCTAAAGCAATGTCTGGGATGATAAACACTTTAGACCCAGATGTAATATCTATAGGCGGTGGTGTATCTAGAGCTAGTGATATAATACTAGATGGGATAGAAGACTTGATAAGACAACAAATATTATATAAAAAAGAGGACTTTGCAGAAATAGTTTGTGCAAATCTAGGAGCGGATGCAGGTATTATAGGAGCAGCATTTTTAAATTAATTTTAAAATAAGCTATATTTTTATTATAAAAACTACACTAAGTATATGAATAATTTGTAGAATATTGAATTTGAAAACGTTTTTAAATATAATCAAACTATAAAATCAGTAGGGGAGGTAAAACATGAAAGATATGTTTTATACAATCGACAAATTAAGAAATAGAATACATGAGATTGAAAACTTTAGATATAGAGATGCAATAGAGTTAGAGTATTTTAATACTAAAATAAATGAAGATAAAGATATAAATCCAGAAATACCAAGTGAGTTTGATGGTGTGCTAAGATTAGGGGAAACTTGGAAGGGCAGAGATTTATATATATGGATGAAGAAAATTGTAAATATACCATCTGATTGGAAAAATAAACGTATAGTTGGGATATTTGATTTTGGTGAAACAGGCGCAGGCAATAACTCAGGATTTGAATCTTTATTTTACTTAGATAATAAGCCTTATCAAGGGGTAGATAGTAATCACAAAGAAGTTTTTTTCCCAGAAGGTAGTGCAGGATGTGATTTAGAATTATTATTTAGATTATGGTCAGGTCTTGAAGGTGGAGGCGTACCTAGAGATCAAGAACATAGAATAAATAGGGCGCAAGTTGCATGGTTAGATGAAAAGATGGATGATTTATACTATAATGCAATGGTTGTACTAGAGACAATACAAGAATTAGATCAATATTCATCTGATAGAGTTCATTTAACAAAAATATTAAATAATACTTTTAAGCTAGTAGATTGGTCGTATCCAGGAAGTGAAAGCTTCTACATATCAGCACATGAAGCAAGTGACTATTTAAATTCAGAAATAGATAAAATAGATAAAGACTCAGTAATAAATGTAACATGTATAGGACATACACATATTGATGTTGCATGGTTATGGCGATTAAAACATACTAGAGAAAAATGTGCGAGATCATTCTCAACAGTATTAAGACTTATGGAACGATATCCGGAGTATATATTCTTACAAACTCAGCCTCAGCTATACGAATATGTAAAAAATGATTATCCAGAGCTATATGAAGCTATAAAACAAAAAGTAGCTGATGGTAACTGGGAAGTTGATGGAGGCATGTGGCTAGAAGCTGACTGCAATATACCATCGGGAGAATCTTTAGTAAGACAAATATTAGTTGGTTCAAGATTTATAAAAGAAGAATTTAATAAAGATGTAGACTACTTATGGTTACCAGATGTATTTGGTTATTCATGGGCATTACCTCAGATTTTAAAGAAATCAGGAATAAGCACATTTATGACAACAAAAATAAGTTGGAATCAATATAATAGAATGCCGCATGATACATTTAACTGGAGAGGAATAGATGGTTCAGAAGTACTAACTCACTTTATAACAACTCCAGAGCCATGGAGTCAACCAGGTTCTTGGTTCTACACATACAATGGAAGACTTACACCAAAATCAGTAAAGGGTGTATGGGATGCATATACGGATAAAAATATAACTAGTGATTTACTAGTATCATATGGATTTGGAGATGGTGGCGGTGGAGTAAACCGTGAGATGCTAGAATACAGAAGAAGACTAGATAAGATGCCAGGACTTCCAAATGTTAAAACAGGAAAAGCCGCAGATTACTTTAAGTGTCTAAGGGAAAAAGTAGAAAATACAAATGAATATGTACACACATGGGATGGTGAATTATATCTAGAGTATCATAGAGGAACATATACAAGTCAAGCATATACTAAGATGATGAATAGAAGGCTTGAATTATTATATAGAGAAACAGAATGGTTAGGAGCTATGAATTCATTAAATATAGGAGATTGGAATTCATATCCTCAGACTGATTTAACTAAAGGGTGGAAAACTATACTTAGACATCAATTCCACGATATAATACCAGGGTCCTCTATAACAGAAGTTTATGAAGATACTAAGGTAGAATATAAGGAAGCAGAAAAATTAGCATTAGAAGCTCAAGAAAATTTCAAGAATTCTTTAATAAAAGAAGATGAAAATTCTTGGACAGTAATAAATAATGCTAACTGGAATAGATGTGAAACTGTAGAAATAAAGACTGAATTAGAAGGAAACTTCTATGATAATAAAGGAAATAAATTAGAATCTCAAAGAAAAAATGGAAAATATACTGTTAAAGTTAATAATGTAGAAGGAACAGGATTTAAAACAATAAAATTAAAAGTTGAAGATATTCAAGAAGGCAACGAATCATTTGAATACAGTGAAAATAAGATAGATACTCCATATTATGAATTAAAGTGGAATGAATTTGGTCAATTAACTTCTATATTTGATAAAGAAAATAATAGAGAAGTTTTAGCAAAAGGACAAAGAGGAAATGTTCTTCAAATGTTTGAAGATAAGCCAATGGCGCATGAAGCTTGGGATATAGATATATATTACCAAGAAAAAATGAGGGAAGTTACTGATTTACAAAATATAGAACTTATAGAAGTCGGAAACTTAAAAGCTGTAGTAAGATTTAATTATAAATATATGAATACTACAATAAGTCAAGATATGGTAACTTATGCTAATGATAGAAGAATCGACTTTATAACAAATGTTGATTGGATAGAACAAAAGCAATTATTAAAAGTTGCGTTCCCAGTTGATATAAGAAGTACTATGGCAACATATGATGTCCAATTTGGTAATGTAAAAAGACCTACTCATTGGAATACTAGTTGGGAAATGGCTAAATTTGAAACTGTTGCTCAGCAGTGGGTAGATCTATCACAAAGAGATTATGGGGTAAGTTTATTAAATGATTCTAAGTATGGGCATGACATAAAAGATAATGTAATAAGACTTACATTATTAAAGTCAGCGACTCACCCAGATCCAGTACAAGATCAAGGAGAACAAAACTTTACTTACTCATTACTTCCTCATGCAGGGGACTTTATAGAAGCAGACACAGTTAAAGCTGCTTATCAGCTTAATCAACCACTAAGAGCTATAGAAGGTGAAATTAAAGGAAATATACCTACTAAAATGTTTGATTTTAATAATGCTTATGTATTAGTTGATGCTATAAAGAAAGCAGAAGATGAAAATATGGTAGTAGTCCGCTTCCATGAGTATGCAGGAAGTAGACAAGAAGTTAAGATAAATAGTGATTATAATATAGTTGGATGGATGGAAACTAATTTAATGGAAAAACCAATAGAAGAATTAAGAAATGAAAAAGATATAAACTTAATAGTTAATCCGTATGAAATAAAAACTATAATGATAAAAATGGCATAGATATAATAGCCAAAGTATATACAAAAATACACAAGGTAACTAGAAAATCTAATTAGATAATTTAGTTACCTTGATTAATATAATATAGATTAGGGGAATAAATTTATGAAAAAAACAGCTCATATAATATCTCATACTCATTGGGATAGAGAATGGTATTTACCTTATGAAACTCATCATATGATGTTAATAAAAACTATGGATACATTATTAGATACTTTTGAAAATGATCCTGAATTTAAATATTATCATCTAGATGGTCAAACTGTTTTACTTGAAGATTATTTAGAAGTTAGACCGGAAAGAAAAGAATTATTAGAAAAAGTGATAAAAGAAGGTAGATTAAACATAGGTCCATGGTATGTATTACAAGACGAATTTTTAACAAGTAGCGAATCAAATGTAAGAAATCTACAATATGGCCATAGAGATGCTAATAAATACGGAGTTAATGCTTGTAAAATAGGATACTTCCCAGACTCATTTGGAAATATGGGACAAGCACCTCAAATATTAAAACAAGCAGGAATAGATACTGCAGCATTTGGTAGAGGAGTAAAGCCTACAGGATTTAACAATGAAGTTAGTGCAGATGATAAATTTGAATCACCTTATTCGGAGATGTATTGGGAGAGTCCTGATGGTTCTAAAATATTAGGAATATTATTTGCTAACTGGTACTGCAATGGAATGGAAGTACCTGCAGATGAAAAAGATGCTAAAGTATATTGGGACAAAAGAATAGATGATGCCACTAAGTTTGCTTCTTGCGACCAACTATTATTCATGAATGGGTGTGACCATCAACCAATACAAACTGATTTATCACAGGCGATTAAAGTTGCTAATAATATATATCGAGATATAGAATTTATACATTCAAACTTTGAAGATTATGTGAAAACTTTAAAAGAAAAAATGCCAAAAGACTTACAAGTTATAAAAGGAGAACTTAGAAGCCAGCAAACAGATGGATGGTATACTCTTGTTAACACTGCATCAGCAAGGATTTACTTAAAACAGTGGAATCAATTATGCCAAACTTTATTTGAGAAAGTAGCAGAACCAATAGCTACAATGGCAAGTAATTTTGGATATAAATACCCTCATCATTTATTTGAATATGGATGGAAATCTTTAGTGAAAAATCATCCACATGATAGTATATGCGGATGTAGTGTTGATGAAGTACATAGAGAGATGGTAGCTAGATTTGATAAAGCTAAAGATGTAGCTAAGTATATAATAAATGAAAGTCTAGAATACATCACAAATAAAATAAATACAGATAAGTTTAAACATTTAGGTGAAGATGTATATCCATTTGTTATAGTAAATACATCTGGATACAATAGATGTAGTATTGTAGACACAGAAATAGATATAGCTAGAAAGTATTTTAGAGAGGGACACCCAAACTTAATAGCAAAAGAAATGAAAAAAATACAATTACCAAAGTATAAAGTAGTTGATATAAATGGAAATAAAATAGATGCAAAAATAATAGATATGGGAATTAGATTTGGATATGATTTACCAGATGATAAATTTAGGCAACCGTACTATGCAAGATACATAAAAGTAGAATTAGAAACTAATGATATAAAATCATTTGGATGGGATACATATTCTTTAGTTGAAGATAAAGAAAATTCTATATTAGAAAGTAAAGCATCTTTAATAAATAATAATATATTAGAAAATGAAAATATAAGAGTTGAAATAAAAGAAAATGGATCAGTAAATTTACTTGATAAATCAACAGGAAAAACTTTTAAAGATTTATGTATATATGAAAACTCAGGTGATATAGGAAATGAATATATATATATGAAACCAATAGGAGAAATTCCTATTACTACGAAAAACTTAAAAGCCAATATAGAAATAAAAGAAGACTTAGAGTACAAGGCTGTAATTGAAATAACTCATAAATGGGATATACCAAAGAGTGCGAATGAATTACTTCAAGAAGAAATAGAAGAAGTTTTAGAATTTAAGCATAGAAAGTCACAAAGGTTAGAAGAAACTGTAGAAATGGAGATAAAGACTACTTTAATACTAGAGAGAAAAGGAAAAGGATTAAAAATAGTATCTGAGTTTAATAATATTTGTAAAGATCATAGAATGAGAATGCTATTCTCAACAGATATAGAAAGTAATGTACACTATGCTGATTCTATATTTGAAGTTGCTAAAAGGAGTAATAGTGTAGATAAAGCATGGCAAAATCCTAGTAACTGTCAGCATCAACATGCTTTTGTAAACATTCATGATGATGATTACGGATTAACTATAGCTAATAAAGGATTAAATGAGTATGAAATATTAAATGATGGTAGAAATACGATAGCTGTAACGCTTATTAGAAGTGTATCAGAATTAGGAGATTGGGGAGTATTTGAAACTCCAGAAGCACAATGTTTAGGTAATCATAAAGCAGAAATAGAAGTAATACCTCATGGAAAAAATTTATATGAGTCTTATAAAGAAGCTCATATATTCCAAATACCAATGATTACAAAGCAAATGTCTATACAAAATGAAGAGTTAGGATCTGAAAACGGTTTACTGGCATTAGACGGATATGGTATAATGTGTTCAACATTAAAATTAGATGACAAAAAAGGAAATAAAATTTTAAGGGTATATAATGTATCAGATAAATCAACAGAATTAGATATAAACATATGTAAATTTAAAGGGGATAAGTACATATCTAATATACTAGAAGAACAAACTCAAAATAACATAGACAATAAAGTGAACTTAAGACAATCAGAAATATTAACAATAGGAATTGGAAAGTAATTGTAGAAAAATAATATAGATTATATAAAGTTCGCTTAAGTATTATTGGATTATTATTAATTAATAGCTCATTTAATATTTAGCGAACTTTTTTATATACTAAGGTATTATAAATTATCTGGTTTGCGGATAAGTTATAATACCAACTGCTAGGCTTGAGTAACGGACCTGTTTTTTAGGTCGTTGGCGACATGAGCGAAGCGAATTTTTTATTAAAATTATACTTTGAGGTGATTATATGAAATTAGGGGATGTATTATTAAACTCATGTGAGTGGATTTGGAGGTTTATGATTTTAAACTTCTTGTGGGTTGTATTTATGATTGCGGGAGGTGTTGTATTTGGAATAATGCCATCTACCATAGCTACATTTTATATATTGAGAAAATGGGTACAAGGTGAGTTTGATTTTAATATTTTTAAAACATTCAAAGATGCATATAAAAAAGAATTTATTAATGCAAATAAATGTGGATTAGTATTTTTAGTTATATTTGCATTCTTAGCATTTGATTTAAATATTTTATTTAAAATAGAAGCTATGTATTCAACAGTTTTATATATTTTAGTTATGGCAGTATTATTCTTTGTAAGTATGGCGTTTGTATATTTTTTTCCAACGTATGTACATTTTAAATCAAGTAATAAAGAGTATATAAAAAATTCTTTTGTACTAGCTTTATCAAGTCCTTTTCAAACAATATTAATATTAATCGGATTTGGATTACTATATTATATGGTACAAAGTAATGGTGGATTACTAATGTTTTTCTGTATGGTTATACCAGGATATTGGGTAATGCATGTATTATACAAAAGATTTTTACAATTACAAAGAACCATATGATTTTTCAATAGGGGAGAAAAATTTTGATAGAATTATATAGAAGATATATAAAAAATAAAATATTTAATAAAATGCTACTTATATACTCAAGTATAACTATAATAGCTATATTTTTATTAACAGCAGTGTTTATAAGTTATTATGTGGATAATGAATTACAAAATGAGTTAAATATACATTCAGAAGTTATATTTAATATAGAAAAAAGGTTTGAAGAACAAGATAATATAAGTAATTCTGTAATAAATGGTATAAATACACAGCCTAAAATAATTGATGAAATATTAAAACTTACAACATCTACATATGAAGAATATCTGAGCTATAAGCTAGATAATTTTTCTATTTCTAATACGAAACAGTTAGATTTAAAATATTTATTGGATACAATGTTATCAAATAGAAATGATGCTTTAGCAGTAGTTATAAATGACAAAAACAAAGAATATAAAAATGAAATTGTTTTAAATTATGATAAATGGTATGACATAAAAAATGATCCAGAGGGTGTAAAATACATTAGAAAAATAACTAGACCTATAAAGAATGTAGATACTATGTATACTATAGGATATATAGATATATATTTTGATTTAAAACATTTAAACAAAATAGTAGATAATTCAAATTTAAAAGGAAACTTAATAATATTAGATGAAAATAAAAACGTTGTATTTGTTTCTAGTAAAGATTTGTCTCAAAAATATGTAGATAAAGTTAAAGGATATGGAATTAAAAATTCTAGAAATGAATTTCTACACAGAGGAGAATTTAAGTTAAAATATCCTATTATCAATATTAAAGAAGATGCACAAACAGGTTTTAAATATGGAAGCATTATAACTGAAAAAGATTTAGGAACAAGTAAAATGAGTTCTAAAATATTATATATATCTTTAGTGTTTATAATATTAATATTATGTGTAACTTACACTGTAATAAGTGGTTATTCGAATAAGTTGAAAAACATGATGAAAGGTATAGAAAAGATAAAAGATGGAGATTTGGATACTAGATTTAACATAGAAGTTGAAGATGATGAATTAGATATGATTGCTATTAGAATTGATGAGATGAGCGAAAGTCTACAATATAACATAAATAAAAACTATATTGCAGAAGTTAAGCAAAAACAAGCAGAATTGAATGCTTTGCAATCTCAAATAAATCCACATTTTTTATATAATACATTAGAGGTAATAAGAATGTGTGCATTAGCAAGTAAGAATAGAGAAGTAGCTCAGATGATATACAATTTAGCAAGTATGTTTAGATATTCAACTTATAATAATGGTAGTTTAGTAACATTGAGTGATGAAATAAAACACTGCAAAATGTATTTAGATTTGTGTAGTACAAGATATAAAGGAATGCTAGAATATAAAATCCAAATTGATGATTTATATAAACAGTGTTTAATTCCAAAATTTACTCTTCAACCTATATTAGAAAATAGTATAAATCATGGCCTAAAAAAGGATTCTTGTGAAAACGTTATAAAAATCGGATTGATTTGTAGCGAATCTGAAATGGAAATTTTGATAAAAGATAATGGTCATGGTATTAGTAAAGATGAGTTAAAACATCTAAGAAAAAGTCTAGAAAAAAATTTGCAAAAAACAAGCTCTATAGGCTTGATGAATATAAATAATCGATTAAAATTAAAATTTGGGGAAATTTATGGCCTAGAAATAGACAGTGAAGCAAATGAAGGTACAACAGTAAAAATAAAAATACCAATATTGAGGGATGAGGTTAAAAATGTATAGTGTATATTTATTAGATGATGAACCGTTTATATTAGAAGGGCTTAAGTATATACTGCCTTGGGAAGAGCATGGATTTGAAATAGTAGGAAGTTCTAACAATGGTTTTGATGGATACAATGAAATAATTAATAAAAATATAGATTTAATAATCACAGATATAATGATGCCTAAAATGACAGGCTTAGAACTTATTGAAGAATTAAAAAAATCAAGTTATGAATCAAATTTTATAGTACTTAGTGCGTTTCAAGAGTTTGAATATGCAAAAAAGGCTATAAGTATAGGTGCCGAAAACTATTTGTTAAAGCCTATTGATACAGAAGAGCTATCTAATAATTTAAAAACTGTATATGCAAAGTTAAAGAAAAAAGAAAAAATAGCTTCAGATGATAAATTAGTTAAGAATAATTTATTATTAAGTATTTTAACAGAAGAATATTCTTTAGATACAGAAGAAAAATGGAATAGATTAAATCATAACTTTAAAAGTAGTAGCTATGCTGTGGCAATAATTGAATTTAAAAGTGGATCTAATGATATTTCTAAAATTTTAAAAAGTTGTATAGATAATAAACAATTTATGTATTGTATACAATCACAGTCGAAAGCTTTATTAATAGTAGATGAAGATGACAAATCTTTAATAATAGATAAGCTTACAGTTTTAAAAAACAAAATTGCAAGTGTTATTGAAGATAGTATATATATAAGTTTGGGAAAATTTGTAAACAGTTTAAATGAGCTACATGATAGCTATCAAACTGCAAATAAAATTAGTGACTATAAAATAGTATATCCAAATATATCTTGGATAAAAGAATACAAAGACGGTTCTATAGATGAAGATAATATAAATATAGAATTTGAAGAATTAAAGAAAATTTTAATGAACAAAGATTTTTCAAATACAACTGAATATATAAAAGATATGTTTATAAATCTAAAGAATGAAAAAACAAGCCCAAAGCAAATAAAAATGAAAGCGATAGAAATATTTTTAAATGTATATAATTACTTCAATGATACGAAGTTAATGAAGGGATTAAATATATATTTAGAAAATACCATAAATAATAGTACTATAGATGATATAGAGTTTGAGCTAATTAGTATGGTTAAATATATGCAATCTAAGTTAGAAAATACAGAAGAGAGTATAAGTCCTGTAATAATCAAGTTGCTTAAGCATATAGAAACAAATTACAAAGACGATTTAAACTTAAAAGAAATAAGTGAAAGTCTAAATATAAATTCAATTTATTTAGGGCAATTGTTTCAAAAAGAAACAGGTATATTATTTTCAGATTACATAAATAATTTTAGAATAAATAAGGCAAAAGACTTATTAGTTAATACAAGTTTAAAAGCCAGTGAAATAGGGGATTTAGTTGGGTATGCCAATAAAAATTATTTTTATAGAAAGTTTAAAAATATAGTTGGCGTTACACCAAGTGATTGGAGAAAAATAAATTTATAATTAAGTAAAAATAGATTGTTTTAAAGATTAATTTAAATAAATTTTATCTTGAAACAATCTATTTTTATGTAAATTAATTTATAGTATAAAAAATTAAACAAGTTTTGTGGAAAACGTATACATTAATAAAATTAGTGTAGCGAATCTAATAATAGTAAACTTTAGAAAACATTTGCCTGATGGTAAAATATAAGTATAGAGAGGGGAGAAGCATTGATGAAAAAATTTCTTAAAAATCTATGGAAAAACAAGGCATGGTTATTAATGGTTTTACCGGGGACTATATGGTTATTAGTTTTCTCATATTTACCAATGTTTGGAACGGTATTAGCTTTTAAGGACTTCAAAATAAGTCCTGGAGGGTTTATAGAAAGTTTAGTTAGTAGTAAATGGGTGGGATTAGACAACTTTAAATTTTTATTTACAAGTGGAGACGCATTTCGTATAACAAGAAATACAGTTGTATATAATTTAATATTTATAATTTTAGGATTAGTATTCGCAGTATTTGTAGCAATAATACTTAGTGAAATAGCAAATAAAAAATTAGGCAAAATTTATCAAACAAGTATGCTATTCCCTCATTTCTTATCATGGGTTATAGTTAGTTATTTCGTATTTAGTTTCTTAAGTTTTGATAAAGGGATGCTTAACTCAGTACTTGGAACTTTTGGAGTAGACCCGGTTTCATGGTATAGCGAACCTAAACACTGGCCTTTCATATTAGTATTTATGAATATATGGAAAGGTGTCGGATATGGAAGTATAGTTTATTTAGCGGCTATAGTAGGTATAGATAGAACTTACTTTGAAGCAGCAAGAATAGATGGTGCTAGTAAGTGGCAACAAATAAAGAATATAACAATACCACTTCTTATACCGTTAATGATAGTATTAACAATAATGGCAATAGGTGGAATATTTAGATCAGACTTTGGATTATTCTATCAAGTACCAAGAAACTCAGCAGTATTATATCCTGTAACAGATGTTATAGATACATATATTTATAAAGGGCTTATGAATATGGGGAATATAGGAATGAGTACAGCTGCAGGTTTATATCAATCAGTAGTAGGATTTGTATTAATAATGACTACAAACTTCCTAGTTAAAAAATTAGATCCAGAATATGGTTTATTCTAGTATAGAAAGGGGTTAGGCAAATATGGATTCAACGGCAATAAAAAAAGAAATTAAAAAGCCTGGTCTTTTTACTAAGAAAAAGAAGAAAGCTTATAGTGAAGGATTTACAGGTATAACAAATATATTAGCAAATATAATATTAGCAATATTTTCTATAGCTTGCATATTTCCATTTATCTTCGTAATAATAATTTCTTTAACTTCAGAACAATCATTATTACAAAATGGATACTCAGTATTTCCATCAGAATGGAGCTTAGATGCATATAAATATTTAATTGAATCAGGAGGAGCATTAGCTCAATCATATATAGTGACAATTATAGTAACTATTTTAGGAACAATAGTAAATGTAACAATGGTATCTACATACGCATATGCAATATCTAGACCAAACTTTGCTTATCGTAAGCAATTTACATTTTTAGCATTCTTTACAATGTTATTTGGTGGAGGTATGGTGCCTTCATACATAGTAATGACGCAGGTATTAGGGCTTAAAAATACTATATGGGCGCTGATATTACCGTTAGCATTTAATGTATTTAACATAATAGTTATGAGAACTTTTTTCCAAAAATCTGTTCCGGAATCAATTATAGAATCAGCAAGAATAGATGGAGCAAGTGAATTGAAAATTTTCATAAAAATGGTAATACCTTTAGCGCTACCAGGTATTGCTACAATAGCATTATTCTCAACATTAGCATATTGGAATGACTGGTTTAACGCAATGTTATATATAGACTATCAAAATCTAGTTCCACTTCAACATATGTTAATGAAAATAGAAAAAAATATGGAGTTTATAAGACAAAATGCAATGCTAAGTGGTCAAGTTATGAGTGCCCTGCCACAAGAGTCTGTAAGGATGGCAATGGTAGTGATATCAACTTTACCAATAGCATGTACATATCCATTCTTCCAAAAATACTTTATAAGTGGATTAACTATAGGGGGAGTAAAAGAGTAAAAATATATAATATACATTAAAAATTTAAACAACATTAATAGGGGGATTTTATTATGAAATTCAAAAAATTATCTAGTTTATTTTTAGTAATGACAATAGCATCAACAACAATACTTACAGGATGCTCAAGTTCAAAAGATAAAGATAGTGCAGTAAAAAATGATGGTGATAGTACTCAATTAGTATGGTATATGATAGGTACTCCACAACCAGATCAAGCTAAGGTTATGGAAGAAGTTAATAAATATACAAAAGAAAAAATAGGTGTTACATTAGATTTAAGAATGGTTGACTGGGGTGATTATGGTCAAAAAATGCAAGTTATAACATCTTCAGGTGAACCATTTGATATATGTTTTGCAAGTGATTATGCGTTAAATGCGCAAAAAGGAGCTTATTTAGAAATAAGTGATTTAATGAATAATCAAGGAAAAGAAATGAAAGAAGTAATAAACCCACTATTCTTAGAAGGTGCAACAATAAATGGAAAGTTATATGGAGTTCCAGCTAATAAGGAAGTTGGTCAGCAAATGGTTTGGGCATATAATCAAAAAATGGCAAAAGAAGCCGGTGTTGACATGACAAATGTTAAGAGTCTAGAAGATTTAGAGCCTGTATTAGAAAAAATAAAAGCTAAATATCCAGATTTAAAAATGCCAATGGCAGCTGGAGCTAACTTTGTACCATATATGCCATATGATTTATTATTAGGTGAAAACTTACCATTTGGTATAGCTTTAGATGGTGATACTACTAAGATAGTAAATATATATGAACAAGATGATGTTAAGAAGACTTTAGACACATTAAGAAGATTCTATCAAAAAGGATTTGTTCATCCACAAGCAGCAACAGATACAGATCCACATGAAATGAGTGTTGACAACTGGTTTGTTAGAAAAGAGCAATATGCACCTGGTGCAGGAGAAATGTGGTCTTCAAATGCAGGATATGAAATTGGATATAGCCCAATGCACGATCCTCTAACTATAAACAATTCAGTTACTGGTTCAGTAATGTCAATATCTGCAGCTTCTAAAAATCCTGAAAAAGCTATGGAGTTCTTAAACTTATTAAATACAGATGAATATTTAAGAAACTTAATAGATAGAGGTATAGAAGATGTACATTACAAAACAAATGAAGATAAAACTATAACTAAGACAGAAGAAGCTAAAGCATATAATATGCCATCTTGGGCTTTAGGAAATGTATTCTTAACTAAGAACTTTGATACAGACCCTAAGGATAGAATTGAACAATATGAAAAATTCAATGAACAAGCTGTAGCATCTCCAACGTTAGGATTCTATGTTAATACAGAAAAGATAAGTACTGAACTTGCAACTATATCTAATATAGTTCAAGAATTCAAAGCTCCATTATTTACAGGTTCAGTAGATACAGATAAGTATTTAGCTGAATTAAATAAGAAGTTAGATTCAGCAGGATTAGATAAAGTTATGGCTGAAATACAAACTCAATATGACGCTTGGATGGCAGATTAAAAATAGATAACTACTAATATTTTCAAATATATATTAAACAATGTGCAAGGTATTCTGCAACTAAAATAGTAGTAGAATACCTTGTGTATGTTATGGAGGATACAATGTATAAATCACTAAATGGATTAATAGACAGAGTAAAAGAAAATTTTAAAGATGATGTTAAAATAGGGGAGATGTTTGAAAAATGTTTCTTAAATACTATCAACACAACTGTAAAAAGAATGGATGACAATACTACATATGTATTAACAGGGGATATTCCTGCTATGTGGTTAAGAGATTCTGTTTGTCAAATTAGACCATACTTAGTACTTGCAAATGAAGATAAAGAAATAGCAGATATGATAGAAGGATTAGTAGAAAGGCAATTTAGATACATATTAGTTGATCCGTATGCTAATGCATTTAATGAGATATCAAATGGTAAAGGTCATCAAACTGATTTAACGGATATGAAGCCTGATGTATGGGAAAGAAAATATGAAATAGATTCATTATGTTTCCCTATTCAATTAAGCTATTTGTTATATAAAAATACTGGAAGAACAACTCAATTCAACAATACATTTAAAGACGCAGTAAATAAAATAATAGATTTATGGAAAGTTGAACAAAATCATGAAGATAATTCTCCATATACATTTGAGAGACTTGATTGTCGTCAACTAGATACACTAGCTAGAAGTGGAAAAGGTCCAGTACATAAAGAAACTGGTATGACTTGGTGTGGATTTAGACCAAGTGATGATGCTTGTACCTATAGTTACTTAGTTCCATCAAATATGTTTGCAGTAGTAGTCCTAGATTACATAAGTGAAATAGCGATTGAAATTTTAGAAGATAAAGAATTAGCTAAAAAAGCAAAATTACTAAGAGATGAAATTAATGAAGGAATACAAAAATTTGCAGTATACAATCATGCTAGGGTTGGAAAAATGTATGCTTATGAAGTTGATGGACTAGGCAATTATAATTTAATGGATGACGCCAATTTACCAAGCTTATTGGCAATACCTTATTTAGGTTATGCTGATACGACTGATGAGAAATATGTAAATACAAGAAACTTTATATTAAGCACAGAAAATTCTGAGTTTCATATTGGTAAATATGCTAGTGGTGTAGGGAGTCCACATACTCCAGAAGGATATATATGGCATATATCACTTGCAATGCAAGGTTTAACTACAAATGATTTAAGTAAAAAAAGAGAATTGTTAGAAATTATGAAAAATACAGATGCAGGAACATATTTAATGCATGAAGGATTTAACCCTAATGACCCTAGTAAATTTACTAGAGATTGGTTCTCGTGGGCAAACATGATGTTCTGTGAATTAGTACTAGACTATTGCGGAATAAAAGTTAAAAAGTAAAAAGAATAATAAAATAAAAAATTAAAAGGGTGTCTCATAGTGATTAATCATAATAGACACTCTTTTTTAGAAATAGAAATTTTAATACTGTTAAGAACTTAAATTTATAAGATGTATGGAGGATAAGAATGAACTACAAGTTTCCGAAAGATTTTTGGTGGGGAAGTGCATCTTCAGCGACTCAGATGGAAGGTGCATACAATATAGATGGAAAAAATCAGAATATATGGGATTATTGGTATGAAATAGCTCCAGAAAAATTTCATAACAAAATAGGACCTCATGATACAAGTGATTTTTATTATAAGTATGAAGAATATATAGCACTTATGAAAGAACTTGGACATAATTCATTTAGATTTTCTATAAGCTGGTCAAGACTTATAAATGAAGATCAAAGCGTAAATGAAAAAGCCGTTGAATTTTATAACAATGTAATAGATACGCTGATAAAAAATGAGATAGAGCCTTTTATAAATTTATTCCATTTTGATATGCCGATGTATTTACAAAATATTGGTGGGTGGGAAAATAGAGAAGTTGTAATACTGTATCAAAAGTTTGCTAAAACTTGTTTTGATATATTTGGAGACAGAGTTAAGAAATGGTTTACTCATAATGAACCAATTGTTCCAGTAGAGTGCGGATATTTAGGTGAATATCATTATCCAGCAGTAGTGGATTTTAAAAGAGCAGTACAGGTAGGGTATCACATAATGTTATCAAGTTCATTAGCTATAAAGGAGTATAAAAAATCAAATCAAGATGGCCAAATCGGTATAATAATCAATTTAACTCCATCGTATCCCAGAAGTAATAGCAAAGAAGACTTAGATGCGTCAAATATAGCGGATTTAATATTAAATCGTTCATTTTTAGACCCATCAGTGCTAGGGGAATTTCCTGGGAAATTAATAGAATTTGTAAAAGAACAGAATTTATTACCTATTTACAAAAGTGAAGATTTAGAAATTATAAAACATAATACAGTAGATTTATTAGGAGTTAACTATTACCAACCAAGAAGAATAAAAGCAAAGGAAAGTGAAATTAAGGATGGAGATCCTTTAACTGCAGAATCATTTTTTGATTTTTATGACATGCCTGGTAAAAAAATAAATCCTCATAGAGGTTGGGAAATCTATGAAAAAGGCATATATGATTTATCAATAAATATAAGAGATAATTATAAAAATATACCTTTTTATATATCTGAAAATGGAATGGGCGTAGAAGGAGAAGAAAGGTTTAAAGTAGATGGAAAGATAGAAGATGATTATCGTATAGAGTTTATAAGTGAACATTTGAAGTGGGTACATAAGGCAATAGAAGAAGGGTGCAATTTGAGAGGATATCATCTTTGGACATTTATGGATAATTGGTCATGGTTAAATTCATATAAAAATCGATATGGGTTTGTAGAAATAGATTTAAACAATAACTATAAAAGAACTCCTAAAAAGAGTGCATATTGGTTTAAAGATTTAATAAAGAATAATGGTTTTTAGTTATAATGTAGCGTTTATTTTAAGACATTAAATATAGAAAGTTGTTTTAAAATTAAAAATTAAAGATTAAAAAATAAAAATAGATAATTAGAGGGTATTTATATGTATTATATAGTGTTTGATATTGGAGGGACTGCTATAAAATATAGCATAATGACAAATAAAGGAGAGATGTTGGAGTCTTATTCATGTAAGACCCCAGAACAAGGAAATGGAAAGACACAAAAAATTTTACTAGATATTATAAATGAATTTAAAGATAAATATCAATTAGAAGGTGTAGCAATGAGTGTTCCAGGAGGTATAGATGATGATGGGTATATACACTTTATGGGACAAGTAACAGACCTTGAAGGTATGTATTTAAATAAATATATAAAAAAACATACAGGATTAGATGCTGCTTATGATAATGATGTTAACTGTGTTGCAATGGCTGAAAAGTATATGGGAAATGCAGTTGATAATAAAAATTTTGTATGTATAACTATAGGAACAGGTATAGGTGGAGGTGTATTTATCAATAACCAATTGTATAGAGGTCATAGGGGCATGGCAGGAGAGTTTGGAATAAATATACTAGAACATAGATTATCGGAACTTAAAAGCATAGAAGATAAAAGTTTCAGTAGATTAGGTTCTACATATAATTTGATTTCAAGAGTAAATAAATTAAAGAAATCTAAATTGGATGGAGTAGAAGTGTTCAAACTTGCTAATGAAGGTGATAGAGAAGTACAAAATTTAATAGAAGATTTTTATTTTTCTTTAGCTTTAGGAATTCATAATATAGTCTATAGTTTTGCTCCGGAAAAGGTTTTATTAGGTGGGGGTGTTAGTGCGAGGCCTGATTTAATTGAAAAAATAGAAGAAAAGCTAATTCTTTTAAATAAAGATATACTAAAATTTGTAAAACTAGACACATGCAAATTCCAAAATGACTCAGGAAAAATAGGTGCATTATACAACTTCCTAAATAGAAATAAATAGTTAATTAATTTATTAAAATAAATCAAAAACTAAGGGGGAAATACAATGAAACACAGAAAAATTTTATCATCAGCAATAGCAGCAATGTTAATATTTTCAGCAGTTCCAAATACTAGTTATGCAATTTTAGAATCAGACATCGCAACTCAAGAAAAAAATGGACAGCCGTTCTCTTCTTATTGGTATCCTAATGAACTTTTAAAATGGAGCCCAAATACAGATAAAGATGCAAAATTTAATGTAGGGACAGTACCTCTTAAAGAAAGAACTGATGGAGAAAAACAAAAAAAATCTCAAAGTGATGAAGCAAAAGTTATATCACTAGCTATAGCAAATAAAACTACAAGTGCAACTCCATCTCAAGGAAAAGACCAATTTGATGGATACAACTTTAGCTATTGGCAATATGTAGACACTTTAGTTGCATGGGGTGGATCATCCGGAGAAGGATTAATTTTAAGTCCAAGTGCAGACTTAATTGATGCAGCTCATACTAATGGAGTACCAGTGCTTGGAACAGTATTCTTCCCACCATTAGAATATGGAGGAAGATATGAATGGATGGAAGAATTTTTACAGAAAAATGATGATGGAACATTTCCAATGGCAGATAAACTAGTAGAAGTAGCTAAATATTACAATTTTGATGGATGGTTTATAAATCAAGAAACAGGGGACAGGGAAACACTTAAACCAGAATTAGGGAAATCAATGAAAGAGTTTTTAGCATATCTTCAAAAAATCAAACCAGATAATATGGAAATCATTTGGTATGATTCTATGATAGATGATGGTAGAGTTTTTTGGCAAAATAGATTGAACGATTATAACAAAAATTTTCTTGGAACTAACAAGAAACCTTTATCAGATGGTATGTTTTTAAATTTCTGGTGGACTAATGAGAAATATTCAGCAGTAGATCCGGCTAATACTCAAAATAGGATACCATATACAGTAACAGGGAAAGAATTGAATGAGTCTGCTAAAATAGCAAAAAAAATGAAGAGAAGTCCATATGATTTATATGCAGGTGTAGATGTTCAAGCTGAAGGATATAATACAAAAATTAAATGGGATTATTTATTCCCAGAAGGAAAAAATGCAAATACATCATTAGGATTATATTGTCCTTCTTGGACTTTTGATTCAGCAAAAGACTTTGATGAATTTTTAGAAAAAGAAAATAGATTTTGGGTAAATGAAAATGGAGACCCTAGAGAAAATAGTGAAGAGGATTGGAAAGGTATATCTAATTATATAGTAGAAAAATCCCCTGTTACATCATTACCATTTGTAACTAACTTCTCTATGGGTAATGGGAAATTCTTTAATGTAAATGGAAATACTGTATCTAGTGATGAATGGAACCATAGAGGTATGATGGATGTAATGCCAACATATAGATGGATAATAGACAATAAAAAGAATAATATAAGCGCAGATGTAGATTATACAGAAAGTTACTATGGAGGGAATTCAATTGCACTTAGAGGTAAAATAGAAAAAGGTGGGAAAAGTACAATAAAACTATATGCTTCAGAGCTTAATTTAACTTCAGATACAGATATATCATTGAAATATAAAACTAATAATGATAAAGCAAAGCTTAAATTAGAACTAGTTATAAATGATAAAAAGCATACTGTTAGTTTAGATACTAAGAAAAATGGTGAATGGATAAATGCAAAGACATCTTTAAGCAAATATGAGGGGAAAGAACTAGAAGAAATTTCTTTAGTTGTAGAAGGAAATGCTAAGTCAAATAAATTTAAGTTAAATTTAGGCGAAATGTCAATAACAGATGGAAATAGAGGGAACAAGGTTTCTAAAGTATCAAACTTAAAGGTTGAAGATTTTAAAGTAATAGATAATTACTATGGAAATGTAAGATTAACTTGGGATAAAGGTAGTGAGGATGTAAGTCATTATGAAATCTATATGGAAGATGGAAATGGAAATAAAGAACTTGTAGGTGCTACTCCAACTAATGCTTTTTATATAAATGATATAGAAAGACAACTTACAATAGATACTAAGACAAGCTTTATAGTTAGACCAGTAAGTAAAACGAATAAGAGTGAATTACAAAATGAATCTAAGATAACAGTTGAGTGGCCTGAGTTAGAAGCTCCTAAGGCTGACTTTGAAGTAAGTGCTCCTATAGTAGCACCAGGAGAATCAATAACATTAACTGATAAATCATTAGCTGAAAATAAAGTTAAGTGGAAAATAGAAGGCTTACATAAAAATGAAGAATTAGAAGGTGAAAATGTAACTGTTAAATTCGATAAACCAGGAGTGTATACAGTCACTCAAATATCATCAAATCCTGCGGGAGAAACAATAAATAAAAAAGAAGATTTTATAGTTGTAAGTAGCCAAGCTAAAGGTGGTTTAAAGAATTTAGCACTAAACAAAGACGCAGTTTCAAATACACAAGTAAATGATAATGAAGCAGCTAAATTTGCTTTTGATGGAAAGCTAAATAGTAAGTGGTGTGCATTTGGAGAAAAGGGAAATTGGATAGAAGTTGATTTAGGAAAAGAAATGACAATAAAAGAATTACGTATGAACCATGCACAAGCAGGTGGAGAAGCTGCTAGTATGAACACATCTGAATATACAGTAGAAGTTAGCAAAGATAAGAAAGTATGGAAAGATATAAAGGATATAAAAGGAAATACTAATGCTGTATCAAAAGATGATTTAGGATATGAATTAGCTAGATATGTAAGAGTAAAGATAAACAAATCAGAACAAGGAACAGGTGGAGCAACTAGGATTTATGAAATTGAAGTGCTTGGATTAGATTCTGAAAAAATAACTGTACTAGATAATAAACAAGCTTTAATTCAATTAAATAGTACAATTGAAAATATAGAAAATGAATATAAAAACTTAGGAAAAGTAGATAAGGAATTTGAAGCTATATTGGAACAATCTAAAAATGTAGTTAATATGGTAGAAGTTGAAAAAGAAGAAATTTTAAAAGTAGAATCTAACTTAAAAGATGCATTTTCTAAATTGAAGCAAACTAAAATTGATACATATAATGAACAACTAAGTTAAAGTGTATAAAAAATATGTAGGGATATTAATATCCTGTGTTGAATTATATAAGCTGATGTAAGTATTTACATCAGCTTATAATATTTTAGTAAAGAGAGGTTAAGTTTATGTTTGGTAAAATGAAAAATTTCAAAGTTGATAAAAACATTATAAAAATTAAATATGAGAAACTAGAAACAAAAATAACTATAATAAATTCCTCTACAGTAAACTTTTTTGTCCCTAATTTTAGGAAAAATCAAAAATCGAATGCTATTGAAAATTTAATAGTAGAACCTTGTAATATAGATGTATTAAAGCAAGATAGTTATATAGAAATAACAACAGATAATTTGGTTATAAAAATTTATGATGAATTTAAAGTCGATATATATAATAAAAAAGGAAAAATAATTTGTGAAGATTACAGAGGTAATAGAGATCCATTTATAAAAAATTGTGCAGGAAGATTAGATATAGCAGCTCAAGAAGGTCATAAGCCAACTGAGCATATGGACTATAAAGTATTTATTCCTAAAAAATTAGAAAATAATACATATTTTTATGGATTCGGAGAAAAGACAGGTCACTTAAATAAAAATGGGTGTCACTATATAAACTGGAATACAGATGATCCAAGTCCACATGGAGAAACATATGAAAAACTATATAAATCAATACCATTTTTTATATCGATGAAAGATGAAGAAGCATTTGGAATATTTTTTGACAATACCTTTGAAACTCATTTTGATTTAGGTAAAGAAAACTCTAAATATTATTATTTTGCATCTGTAGATGGAAACATAGACTATTATTTTATTTATGGTCCAGGTATAACTGAAGTAGTTAAAGGATATACAAATTTAACAGGAACAACACCACTTCCTCAGTTGTGGACACTAGGATACCAACAATGTAGATGGGCATATTGTCCAGAGAGCAATGTAATTGATATAGCTAAAAAATTTAGAGAAAAAGATATACCATGTGACACTATATATTTAGATATAGAGTATATGGATGACTTTAGAGTATTTACGTGGGATAATAAAAAATTTCCTAATCCTAAAAAAATGATAAAAAAACTTAAGGATGAAGGATTTAAACTAGTTACTATTATAGATCCTGGTGTAAAAGTAGACAAAGGATATAAAATTTATGATGAAGGTTTAAAAAATGGATATTTTGCAACTGACAAAAACTCAATAGTCTACACTAACTGGGTATGGCCTGGCAACTCAGTATTTCCAGACTTTATGAATAGTGATGTGAGACGTTGGTGGGCAAATAACCAAAGAATAATGCTAGACTATGGAGTGTCAGGAATATGGAATGATATGAATGAGCCAGCAAGTTTTAATGGTCCTTTACCAGATGATATAAAATTTAATGAAGATGGTAATATTGTAGAACACAAAGAAATACACAATGTATATGGTCATATGATGGATAAAGCAACTTATGAAGGAATAAAAGAGTCTATAAATAAAAGACCATTTGTTGTAACTAGAGCTGCATATTCAGGAACTCAAAAATACTCAACTGTATGGACAGGAGATAATCAAAGTACATGGGAACATCTAAGATTGAGTATACCAATGCTTATGAATTTAGGATTAAGTGGATTTTCTTTTTGTGGAACTGATGTTGGGGGATTTGGATATGATTGTACACCTGAACTTTTAAGTAGATGGGTACAAGTAGGAGCATTCACACCTTTATTTAGAAATCATACAACAATATATTCAAGAGACCAAGAACCATGGGCATTTGATAAATTAACAGAGGATATAAATAGAAAATATATAAAATTAAGATATAAACTAATTCCATATCTATATGATATTTTTTATAAAGGAGAGAGAGATGGACTTCCAGTAATAAGGCCTTTAGTTTTACATTATCAACAAGATGACAAAACATACGAGATAAATGATCAATTTTTATTTGGAGAAAGTATAATGGTTGCTCCTGTACTTGAACAAGGTAAAAAAGCAAGAATGATATATTTACCTAAAGGGGACAATTGGATAGATTATTGGACAAAAGAAAGTTTTGAAGGTGGTCAATATATAATAAAAGAAGCTCCATTAGAAATATGTCCTATGTATATAAAAGAAGGAAGTATAATACCTAATTTTCCAGAGTTAAGTTATATAGGAGAAAAAGACATAAAAACATTAATTTTAGATGTACATACAGTTAAAGAAGGTAAATTTGAATATCACCACTATCAAGATGATGGAGAATCTTTTGAATATAAAGATGGAAAATATAATTTATATAGTATTAAAGTTAATAACTCTCATAAATTAAATATTACCATCGATTTAATTAAAAATGGATACAATAAAATATATGATGAAGTTCAAATAAACTTAAACGGAACAAATAAGCTTGTAAGAAAATTTGAAAATGATAAGGTAGTTGTGAATATAGATAAAAACTAAAAATATTTGTACAAATATAAAAAAAGAGTGATTAAATCACTCTTTTTTATTATCTTTTTAATTCTATTATATTTTCAACAAGTGCCTTACATCTACCACACCCAGAACCAGCTCCTGTTATTTCTGCAACTTTGTCAGTTGTATCAGCACCATTTTTTACTGCGTTAACAACATCTTCAAGAGAAGTTCCCTTACATCCACAAACAGATGATAATATTTTTTCGATTTCACCAGCACATCGACCACATCCAGTAGCAGCACCAGTCATTTCTTTTATTTCATCTAAAGTACGAGCACCTTTTATCATTGCCTTTCTTATATCTATGTAGCTAACTTGTTTGCAATGACATATTATCTTATCTCCAGCCATATTAAATCTCCTTTTTTAATTGTAATTTATTTTATTATAATATAATACCCAAATTAATAGAATTAAAAACTACTAAATAAAACAATATAATAAGAAAGTAGTTGTATAAGTATTGCAAAATAGATTAAAGAATGGTATTAAAGATAATAATAATTATGATATAATAAAATTTACGAAAAGAATACGAAAACATAAGGATGGTGCTTTATAAATGAAATGGGCAGAAATAACAATTAAAACTACAACTGAAGCAGTTGAAGCTATAACTAATATATTATATGAACAAAATGTAGGGGGAGTATCTATAGAAGACCCTAAGGATTTTAAATTCCAAAAGAAACATGAATATGACTGGGATTTTGTAGAAGAAGAAATATTCAATAGCGGATATGATGGAGTTATAATAAAAACTTACATAACAGAAGAAAGAGATGTATCTGACGATATTAAAATAATAAAAGAAAAAATAGATGGGTTAAAAGAGTTCGGAATAGACATAGGTGATGCTATTGTGGAATTATCACAAGTTGATGAAGAAGACTGGGCAAATGAATGGAAAAATTACTACAAGCCAACAAAGATAGGGCAAAAAGTAGTTGTTAAACCAACTTGGGAAGAGTACGATACGCAAGATGGTGATTTAATAATAGAACTTGATCCAGGAATGGCATTTGGTACAGGTACTCATGAGACAACAAGTATGTGTATACAACAATTAGAAAAGTACGTTAAAGAAGAGTCTAAAGTATTTGATATAGGATGCGGAAGTGGAATACTTGCAATAGCTGCTGCAAAGCTTGGAGCGAAAGAAGTTTTAGCAGTTGATTTAGATGAAGTTGCTGTAAAAGTATCTAAAGAAAATATAGAATTAAATAATGTAGAAGAAACAGTAGTTGCTAAGCATGGAAACTTAATGGAAGTAGTTAAGGATAAAGCTGATATAGTAGTTGCAAATATAATAGCAGATATAATAAAAATATTAGCTAAAGATATAAAGAACTTTATGAAAGAAGATGCAGTATTTATATCTTCAGGAATAATACATGCAAAAGTTGAAGAAGTAAAAGAAGCGCTAATAGAAAATGGATTAGAAATAATAGAAGTACAAACTTTAGGTGAGTGGAACGCTATAGTATCAAAGATTAAGTAGGTGACATAAATGGATAGATTTTTTGTAGAAAAGAAAAATATAAATCTAGAAAGTAATACTTGCATCATTGAAGGTGAAGATGTAAAGCATATATCTAAAGTTTTAAGATGCAAAAATGGTGAAAAATTAGAAATATGCGATAATGATAATAATGAATACATATGTGAAATTACTGATATAGATAAATCAATAGTTGAATTAAACATATTACAAAAGGTTGATATAAAAAGAGAATCAGACTTAAAAATAAAATTATACCAAGGATTACCAAAAGGTCCTAAAATGGAAATGATCCTTCAAAAACTTACTGAAGTTGGTGTTGATGAAATAGTATTAGTTCAAACTAAGAGAAGTGTAGCTAAAGTTGACGATAAAAAAGAAGATAAAAAGCTTGAACGTTGGGAACGAATAATCTATGAAGCAGCTAAACAAAGTAAAAGAGGTAAAATTCCTAGATTAAGAGGGATTTTAAGTTTTAAGGAAGCTTTATTAGAAATGAAAGAAAATGATTTTAATATAGCACCATATGAAAATGAAAGAACGAAATCGATTAAGCAAGCGATAAAAGGTGTAGATATAAATAACATAGGTATTTTTGTTGGACCAGAAGGTGGATTTGACGAAAGTGAGATAGAGGCAATAGAAGAAATTGGTGGTCAATCAGTATCTTTAGGTCCTAGAATATTAAGAACCGAGACAGCATCAGTTGTCGCTTCATCTATAGTTCTATATGAATTAAGCGACTTAGGAGGAAATGAATAAATGAAAAAAGTAGCTTTTTACACATTAGGTTGTAAAGTAAATCAATATGAGACAGAAGCTATGCTTGAGATGTTTGAAAAAGAAGGATACACTCAAGTTGATAGTGAAGAATTTGCAGATGTATATGTAATAAATACATGTACCGTAACACATATGAGTGATAGAAAATCACGTCAATATATAAGAAGAATGAAAAAGAAAAATCCAGATGCAATAATTGCAGTTGTAGGATGTTATTCTCAAGTTTCTCCAGAAGAAATACTTGAAATAGAAGAAGTAAACTTAGTAATGGGTACTAATGAAAGAAGACAAATAGTAGAAGAAATTAAAAAAATTGATTCAAGTCAAAAAGCTAGTACTGTTGACGATATAATGAAAGTTAGAGCTTTTGAAGAAATTGAAATAAGCCAATCTAACGGAAGAACTAGAGCATTTATGAAAATACAAGATGGATGTGATAGATTCTGTTCTTACTGTATAATACCTTATGCAAGAGGTGGAAAAGTAAGAAGTAGAAATAAAGAAAGTATATTAGAAGAAGTTCAAAAACTAGCTTCAAATGGATACAAAGAAATAGTTTTAACTGGTATACATGTTGCATCTTATGGAAAAGACTTAAAAGATGAACAAATGACATTATTAAGTGTTATAAAAGAAATAAATGAAGTTGAAGAAATAGAAAGAATAAGATTAAGTTCAGTAGAACCTGTTTTATTTACGGATGAATTTGTAAATGAAGTATCAAAAATGCCAAAAGTATGTCCTCATTATCATTTATCACTTCAAAGTGGATGTGATGAAACTTTAAAAAGAATGAATAGAAGATATACTACAACAGAATATAAGGAAATAGTAGACCGTTTAAGAGAAAATATACCTAATGTAGCAATAACTACTGATGTAATAGTAGGTTTTCCTGGGGAAACTAATGATGAATTCAATAAAACTTATGAATTTTTAAGGGACATCGAACTTTCTCAAATGCATATATTTAAATATTCACCAAGAAAAGGGACTCCAGCTGCTACAATGGATAATCAAATAGATCCACAAATGAAGCAGTTTAGAAGTGATAAGCTTTTAAATTTAAATAAAGAAAACTTTAATAAATTTGCAAGTAAATTTGTTGGACAAGAACTAGATGTACTATTTGAACAAAGTGTAGAGCAAAATAGGTATGAAGGTCTAACTTCTAATTATATAAGAGTGGTAGTAGAAACAGATAAAGATATTCAAGGTCAGATACTAAAAACAAAAATTTTAGATGTTAAAAATGAATATGTAGAAGGTGTTTTAGTATAGGGCATAGAAATAAAACTTTTGTATAAATAAAAGGAGGTGTAGACATGAGTTGTATATTTTGTAAAATAGTAAATGGAGAAATACCATGTAGCAAAGTTTATGAAGATGATAAAGTTTTAGCTTTTAATGATATAAATCCAGTAGCTCCATATCATATACTAGTTATACCTAAGGCTCATTATGAAAGTATAATAGATATACCAGAAAAAGATATGGAAATAGTAGCACATATTCATAACATTATTAATAAAATAGCAAGTGATAAAGGATTTGATAAAGCTGGCTTTAGAATAATAAATAATTGTGGTGAAGATGGAGGCCAAGAAGTTAAACATATTCATTATCATATTTTAGCTGGAAAGAAGCTGCCATTATATGAAGCACAAGTTAAATAACTAAAAAAACAAAAAATAACTTTGTTATTAAACAAAATACTTGAAAAAAATTTAAGATTAGTTTATAATAAACAAAGTGTGAGGTTGTAATGCATTTATGCAGATATAATCGTAGTTACAGTCCCAGCATAATTCGCGCTATCGGAGGGAGGGAAAATGAAATGTCAGAAGTAAGAGTTAGAGAAAATGAAACATTAGACAGCGCTTTAAGAAGATTCAAGCGTTCATGTGCAATGTCTGGCATCATGTCTGAAGTTAGAAAAAGAGAGCACTATGATAAGCCTAGCGTTAGACGTAAAAAGAAGGCAGAAGCAGCAAGAAGAAAAAATGCTAAGAAATAGTTAAAAAAGAAATAAAGAGGTGAGGGGAATGTCCCTTAAACAAAAGTTACAAGAGGACTTAAAGTCTTCAATGAAGAACAAAGATACAGTAAGAAAATCTGTAGTAACTTTAATAAGAGCTTCTATAAAGCAATATGAAGTTGACAATAGAGTTGAACTTGATGATGAAGATATTATAGATATAATATCTAAGCAAATGAAACAACGTAGAGATTCGTTGGAAGAATTTGCAAAAGCTAATAGACAAGACTTAGTGAGTGAAACGGAATCTGAAATCGAAGTTTTAAAAGAGTACCTACCTCAACAGTTAAGCGAAGAAGAGCTAAACAAAATAGTAAAAGAAACTATATCTGAATTAGGAGCTACTTCTATGAAAGATATGGGTAAAATAATGTCTGCTATGATGCCTAAAGTAAAAGGTAGAGCAGATGGAAAACAAATAAACGAGTTAGTTAAGGCTAACTTACAATAGATTAAAAACCTAGAGAGTAATCTCTAGGTTTTTTTGCATTTCTAAAATAAAAAGTGTCATACCTTTATAATCTTGTACATATTTATTAATTAAATAAATTAATAAATACAAAAGGAGAAAGAGAGGGAGAACAAATTGATAATATCAGTAAAAGAAGTTATAAATTTTTTGATAAGTGTACTGATACCATTAATTGTTGGATTTTTAAGTAGTGTAATTACTCAACTAATAGCAGGAATAGATACATCTACATATTATTCGCAATTAATAAAACCAGGCTTTGCTCCACCGAGTATGGTATTCCCTATAGTTTGGACAATACTATATATTTTAATGGGAATATCAGCTTATAAAATTTTAAAAAAAGGATATGAGCTACCTAAAGTAAAAGATGCAATGTTTTATTATTGGTTGCAACTAGGATTAAACTTTATTTGGAGTATATTGTTTTTTGGATTTGATTTAAGACTTACATCATTAATAACATTAGCAATATTAATTATAATAGTAATTACAATGACTATAAAGTTCTTTAAAATAGATAAAAAAGCCGCATACTTAAATATTCCATATATATTATGGCTTTTATATGCGTTTGTATTAAATTATTTTATTTGGGTAATTAATAAATAAAATCATGATTTATAATCAAAAATATATATTTTGAAACATATATAACTTATAAGTCATGATTTCTAGATATTTAGAAATGAAAAATACTGAGGTGTTATCCTCAGTATTTTTGTTTTTAAAATAGTGATATTTCTTCTATATTTAAGTTCAACGTGTTAATTGTAATATAAAAACCTTTATTAAAATTAACTTTACCAACATTGTCTTTGTAATTATATTTAAACGTATAACTTTCAGTAGTACCGTTGTAAGTAGTTGTATTTATATAATCTTTATCAAGAGTAAAGTTATAAAATTCTAATTGGAATTTTTCTTCTAAGTATTTATTTATGAGAGTTTTTGATTCTTCTTTGCTTATAGGAGCAGATGATTTTATATCATATAGAAGAGATTGATATATATAAAATATTTTGGCGGTATTATCTAATATACGAACTTTAAAAATTTTATTTTGTGTTTTTATGAAGTATTGGTAAAATTTATATTTATCATTATTGTCGAAAAATATTTCAAAGTATTCATCAATAATGGGATTATCATTAAAATCAAAATTGAAAAAGATATTTATAGATTCTATAGATCTCTGTCTAACAAAATCAAAATCTAATGGTATGGTATGTTCAAATGTTGAATCATCAATAAAGTTAAAAAATCGTATGTTATTTTTGCTACTTGTTTTTAATATAGTATCTTCACTATACATTAAATTTCTTGAACTTGAAGATGGAGAAAAATATTGAATAGAAGATATAAAATTAAAATAACTATAACTAAGAGCATTTAGTAAATTTAATGAATAGGTATCTGAAGTTAGTTTCTTTAAAGAATTTAAGTCAGATAATATAGACAAATTTATTTGAAGTAATTCCTCAAAGTTTTCTTCAAGACATTTAGAAATTTTTAAGGAATCTATAGTATCTATAATTAAGTTATCGTCAAATGAGTATTCATATAAATAACATAAAAATTTTATATTCCTTAAATTTTCACTCTTTATGCTAGTTAAAAAATTTAAGGATTTATAATTATTTGAATTTATAAATGCATTAATTAGAAAATCTAAACATATACATTTTTGTACTAAAGTAAAAAATATATTTTTCATGTAACCATCCTTTCCTAAAAATTATATTTATATATAGATATTTTATTCTAAAGATTATTATAAGTTTACACACTTATTTAAATAAAAGAGTATTATAAAATATAGTAATTATTTATAAAGGTATTAAATAAATTATATTAAGGGGGTATATGTATGGTAGAAATATCAACTGACCTACAGGTAAACCAACCTACAGTAACAGTCATAGGAAATACATTTGTAAGTATAGAAAACTATCTATCAATAATAACTTATGAAACTGATTTGATAAAAATTAAAACTAAAGTAAAATCAATTAAAATATCTGGGGACAAACTTTCATTAAAATATATAGCTGATGGGGAGATAGGTATAAAAGGGATTATATACACTGTAGAATATGTGGATTAGGAGGAGATACTAGTGATAAGTTATATCAGGGGATACTACGTCATAACAGTAGAAGGGATAGGAATAGAAAAATTCTTAAATCACCTTATAAGGAATAACATACGAATATATAACGTTAATAGAACAAGTAATATCAAAATTGAGTTTTGTGTTGATAGACGTGATATGAGGGCATTTAAACAGGTGTATAGGGGAAGTAACTATGATATTAAAGTAAAACAAAAAACAGGTATACCTTTTGTACTAAAGAGAATTTATAAATTAAAAGGAATGTGGATCTGTGCAGTTATTTCCCTGCTATTATTAATGTCTACATCCATGTTTGTAACAGATATATACATAAAAGTTCCAGAGGGAATAAAGCAAGAAGAAATAAGAAAAGAACTTTATAATGTTGGACTTAAACCAGGTGTATATAAAAGAAATATAGACAGAAAAGAAATAAGAGACTATATGATGCTAAAATTTGATGATATAGCATACATATCCATAAACGTAAAAGGAACTAATATTTTTGTAACTGTAACGAGAAAAGCTGAGACTTTAGAGTCAAAAGAGAAATCAAATTATTGTAATATAATTGCTAAGAAAAATGGTATAATAGAAAAGGTAATCCCAAGAAGTGGTAATCAGATCGCTGAAGTTGGAAGTATTGTTCAAAAAGGAGATGTCTTAGTAAGTGGATCTAATACAAAATCGATACCTGAAGTTTGGGCAAGTACTTTTTATGAAGTGTCTAAAAGTGCAAATTGTGAAGATATTATAAAAGAGAAGACAGGTAATAAAAAAAGAGTATACACTATAAGTTTTTATGATAAAAAACATACATTAAGAAGAAATATAAAATATAAAAACTATACTATAGATAATAAAGAACATAAATTAACTTTAGGAAATTATACATTTCCAATAAAAGTAAAGGTAAGTACATTTAATGAAACTAAAGAGGTTAAAATAAAGATAGATAAGGAAAAGTTAAAAAAGGATTTATCTGAAAAAGCACAAAAAGAATTAGAGTATATAATACCTGCTTCGGCAAGAATAGTTAATGTAGAACATGATTATAAAGTGAATAAAAATATGTTAGAATATAGAATAACAGCTACAACATCTGAGAATATAGCAAAAGTATATAATTTAAGTAAATCAGAAGCAGAACAACTAATCATAGAACAAAATAAGCCTAAGGAGGGAGAGGATGCCATTCCTCAAAATCCTAACAAGAGACCGATAGATGATATAAGAAATGAATTTGAACCAAAAGAAGAAAAAAATGATAAACAAAATAATATAGAAAATAATAATCAATAGATAAGCTAAGGAGGAACGGGTATTGATAATACAAAAAAAATTCATAGTATCAGAAGAAAGATTCGAAAGAGAGCTATTTGGAAACTTTGATGAAAATGTAAAGCTAATAGAAGATGCCCTTAAAATAGATGTCATACTAAGAGAAGGAAATATTGTTTTAATGGGTGAGGAAAAAAATGTAGAACAAGCTATAAAACTTATAGAAGAACTACATCAAACTGTTTCAAATGGTAAAAATTTAGATAAGCAAAGTATTGTATATTCAATATCCCTATTATTAGAGGGTAGTGAATCTAAAATAAAAGAATTAGAAGATACCATTATTCTTACTAAAAAAGGAGCTCCTGTTCAACCTAAGACTTTAGGTCAAAATGAATACATAGATTTAATTAAAAGAAATGATATAACATTTGGAGTAGGCCCAGCTGGAACTGGTAAAACATATTTAGCTGTTGCAATGGCAGTAAAAGCGTTTAAAAAAGATGAAGTAAGTAGAATTATATTAACAAGACCTGCAGTTGAAGCAGGTGAAAATTTAGGCTTTTTACCAGGAGATTTAAAAGACAAAGTAGACCCTTACTTAAGACCTTTATATGATGCTTTATTTGACATGCTAGGACCGGATAAGTTTAATAAGTATCTAGAAAGAGGGACTATCGAAGTAGCTCCATTAGCCTTTATGAGAGGAAGAACTCTTGATAATGCATTTATAATATTGGATGAAGCTCAAAATACAACACCTGAACAAATGAAAATGTTCTTAACTAGACTAGGATTTGGATCTAAAGCAGTAGTTACTGGTGATTTAACTCAAACAGATTTACCAAATAAGAAAAAAAGTGGATTATTACAGGCCATAGGTGTTTTAAATGGAGTTGAAGGTATAGGTCATAAAATGCTAACTGATAAAGATGTTGTAAGACATGAGTTAGTACAACGAATAATAAGAGCTTATGATAGGTTTGATCAAAGAGAAGAAGAAAGAAAGGCTAAACATAAGATTAAAAAAGAATTATAGAAAAAAGAAGATAAATAGTGAATAAATTTTACGAAGGAAGAAGCAGGTGTAAATATGGAATTTATAATAGATAATAGACAAGATAAATTAGATGTAAGTGAAGAGTTAATAGAAAAAATAAAAGATATAATATTAGAATGTTTAGATTATGAAGGATATGACGATGATTATGAAGTAAGCTTATCTTTTGTTGATAACAAGGAAATACATGAATTAAACAAAGAGTTTAGAGGAATAGATAGACCAACAGATGTGTTATCATTTCCTATGTTAAGTGAAGAAGATGAGTTTGATATTGAGCTTGAAGAAGTTTCTTTAGGAGACATAGTTGTATCTTTAGAAAGAGCATTTGAGCAAAGTATGGATTATAATCATAGCTTTGAAAGAGAAGTATGTTTTTTAGTTTGTCATAGTATGTTCCACCTTTTAGGTTATGATCATGACACTGAAGAAAATACTAAAGAAATGAGACAAAAGGAAGAATATATATTAAGCAAGTTAAACATAACAAGGGAGTAAGCTTTATGAAACAAAAAAAAACACGTCAGGGGATAATTCAAGCATTTAATGCTGCAATAGAAGGTATTTTATATACTTTTAAATCAGAAAGGAATATGAAAATACATTATTGTGTAGCAGTTATAGTGCTTTTAGCAAGTCTATTTTTTATAGATAATAGACTTGAAATGATAATGCTAATATTTTCTATAAGTTTAGTTGTAATATCTGAGATGTTTAATACTGCTATAGAAAAGACAATAGATATGGTAACAGATACTTATCACCCTCTGGCTAAAATAGCAAAAGATGTTGCAGCAGGAGGCGTACTAATAGCAACTTTAAATTCAGTTGCTGTAGGATATCTTATATTTTATAATAAATTAACTACTATATCTGATTCATTAATATATACAATTAGGCAATCTCAGTTGCATGTGACTTTAATTTGTATAGTATTAGTTCTTATAGCAGTAGTTGTAGTAAAAGCACTAACATCAACTGGAACACCCCTAAAAGGAGGTATGCCTAGTGGTCATGCAGCATTAGCATTTGCAATGGCTACATTGGTAACGCTTATAGAAGCAGGCCTTACAGTATCAACGTTATCTTATTTAATGGCAGTACTTGTAGCTCAAAGTAGGATAGAGGGTAAAATACATACGTTTTGGGAGACTGTAGCTGGAGCTATTTTAGGAGTTTTAATAGGGCTTTTAGTATATCAACTTAAAATAGTTGGATAATAAATCAAAAACTTAAGGGGATGTGAATTAATTAGCAGACCTTATATAAAAAAGAAGTCTGCAAGACTTCTTTTTTATGTTATAATGTAAGGTACTAAATAAAAGTAATAAGAAAATGAGAAAATAAGAATATTTATTATATATTTATTATAATATAACTTATATAAAAAATAGGAGGCACATTATAATGGATAATAAACAATTATTAAAGATAGCTGAAGATGCAAGAAAATATTCTCACTCACCGTATTCAAACTTTAAAGTAGGAGCAGCCCTGTTAACTAAAAGTGGAAAAGTTTATACAGGATGTAACGTTGAATGTGCATCTTTTGGTGGGACTAATTGTGCTGAAAGAACTGCTATTTTTAAGGCTATATCAGAAGGCGATAATGAGATAGATAAAATAGCAATAGCAAGTGATAATTCAGAAAAAAATGAACCTACATATCCGTGTGGTATATGCAGACAGGTGATTTTAGAATTTGGAATAGATATAAAGATAGTAACAGGCTATTCAAAAGGCGATATATATGAATGCACAATAAAAGATTTAGTACCTAATTATTTTGCAGGTAGCGATTTTAGGGAAATTAAATAACGAAAGATTATAATATAGAGGAGAAATGACAAAATGTTTAAATCAGGATTTGTTAGTATAGTAGGTAGACCAAATGTAGGAAAATCTACTCTTATGAATAATGTAGTTGGAGAAAAAATAGCAATAATGAGTGATAAACCTCAAACTACAAGAAATACAATACAAGCGGTACATACAGATGAAGAGTGCCAAGTTGTATTTTTAGATACACCAGGAATACATAAACCAAAGAATAAATTAGGTGAGTTTATGGTAAAATCAGCTACTGATGCATTCAAAAATGTAGATGTAGTTTTATATGTAGTTGATGAGTCTAAAAAAATAGGTCCTGGAGATAGAATGATAATAGAAGATCTTAGAAGTATAAAAACTCCAGTGATATTAGTTATAAATAAAATGGATCAAATTGAAGAACAAGACTTATTTGATTTAATGAAAATGTATCATGCTGAAGGTGTATTTAAAGAGATAGTACCAATATCAGCTCTAAAAGGAAGAAATGTTAAGCAACTTTTAAAAGTAATTCAAAATTATCTAGAAGAAGGTCCTAAATACTTCCCTGATTATATGATAACAGATCAACCAGAAAGAGTTTTAGTATCAGAGCTAATAAGAGAAAAGGTTCTACACTATGTACATGATGAAATTCCTCATGGAGTTGCTGTTGAAATAGAAAAAATGAAATCTAGAAAAGATAAAGAAATAGTTGATATATCAGCTGTTATATATTGTGAAAGAGACTCTCATAAGGGTATAATAATAGGTAAGAATGGAAGAAAGTTAAAAGGAATAGGAAAATCAGCTAGAGAAGACATAGAATTACTTTTAGGATCTCAAGCGAATCTTCAGTTATGGGTTAAAGTAAAAGAGAACTGGAGAAACCTACAAAATTATGTGAGTAATTTTGGATATACTGAAAAATAAAGGTGGATTATATGGATAGGAAACAAGATGCTTCCCAGGATTTATTAAGTGAAGTCAAGATATTAATAGAAAACAACAAAATATTAGAATTAAGAGAATTACTTGAAGAATATCATATAATAGATATTTTTGATATTATGGAACATCTAGAAGAAGATATGAAAATAAAGTTATTTGAAGTTCTTCCTCTAGATATGGCTGCGTCAATATTAGAAGAAAGCGATGCGGAGTTTTTTAGCACTATATTATCTAAAATAGACATAGACCATAGACGAAACATATTAGAATTAATGTCTTTAGACGATATGGCAGATATACTAAGTCAGCTACACGAAGATGAAAGAGAAGAAATAATGGAGCTTTTGAGTCAAGAAGATGCTGATGATGTAAAAGAGTTGTTAATCTACGAAGAAGAATCTACAGGTGGTATTATGACCACTGGATATATAGAAATAAATAAAGATATGACAGCTAAGCAGGCTATAAAGCATATGAGAGAAAATGCTCAAGATGCAGAAACTATATATTATATATATGTAGTTGATAATGATGAAAGATTAGTTGGTGTATTATCATTAAGGGAATTAATAACTGCACGAGATGCTAGTATAGTTGAAGATTTAATGAGTGAAAATATTATTTCTGTTTATGTAGATGAAGATAGAGAAGAAGCTGTAAGGCTGGTATCGAAGTATAACTTAATAGCAATACCTGTTATAGATAGACAACAAAAGCTAAAAGGAATAATAACAGTAGATGATATAATTGATGTAATGGAAGAAGAAGCAAGTGAAGATATGTATAAGTTTGCAGGTACATCAGAACAAGAAAGGGAGTTCGTTGAAAAAGTAAATCCAACTCCTAAAGATCAAATATTTTCTTCTGTCAGAGCTAGAATACCATGGCTTGCTATAACTTTAATAGGTGGATTAATATCAAGTTTAATACTTTCTAATTTAGATTTTGTAATGAATCCAACTTATAGATCTTTAGTATTCTTTATACCTGTTGTTATAGGTATGGGAGGAAATATAGGAACTCAGTCGTCAGTATTAACTGTAATGGCTCTTTCTAATAAAGATTTAGAGTTTAGTAATGTTATAAGAGAAGGTATTGTAGGCTTTATTACGGGTATAATATGTTCAATACTTGTAGGTATTGCAACATATATATTTATACAAGATATAAATATAGTTTTAATTGTATCGATATCTTTATTTATAAATATGATATTAGGAGCAATGATAGGTGCATTTATGCCTGTTTTATTCAAAAAGTTAGATGTAGATCCATCTATAATATCAGCTCCAGTTATAGCTACAGCCCTTGATATCACAGGCATAGCTATATATATATTTATTACTACTATATTATTGTCAAAAATTGTCTAATAACTTCATGTATTATTTACCCTCTTCTTACTAAAAATATAATTATAACCGTAAGAAGGGGGTTTTTTAAAAATGAACAATTTATGTTGGGAAGTTTTTAAAAAGACGGGTAGTATAGAAGCCTATCTGTATTTACAGGATTGTAAAAGTTTACATCAAGAAAATGAAGATATGAGGGAGATAGAAACCGACTATGATAATATTGAACACCCAGGGGATAGTACTTAAAGCTGTAAGGTACGAAGAAAATGATGTAATATTAACTTTGTTTACAAGAAAGCTTGGTAAGATTGCTGCATTAGCAAAAGGTGCGAAAAAAAATAAAAGTTCTTTGCTTTCATCTTCGCAGCTTTTCTCTTATTCAAACTACACTCTTAAAAAGCAGGGAAGTATGTACAGAGTAAGTCAAAGTGATATCATAAAAAGTTTTTATGATATTTCTTATGATATAGAAGCTTTTTCGTACGCAACTTACATTACTAAGTTAGTGGAGGGATCCACTCTTGAGAATCAAACTAACAATAGGCTGTTTATACTACTTGCCCAAACTCTACACTTGTATACACAACCAGATGTAGATAAAAAATATATAACTAGAGCATTTGAATTAAAGTTCTTAGATTATATAGGTTTTAAGCCAGTAGTGAATAGATGTTGTGGATGTGGCACTAAGAATTTAGGCAAACCTACTTTTAATGTGTATGAAGGTGGAACATTGTGCAAAATATGTAGTGAAAATAGTGAAAATAACTTAGATATTGATATAACAACTTTGAAACTAATGGAATATATATTAAGTAATGATATATTACAGTGCAGTAAAGCGAAAGTTTCAAAGTATATAACTTATGAGTTAGGTAAAATATTAAAACAATATCTAAATATTTATGTTGACAATGTGAATTTAAAATCATTAAACTTATTACAAAGCATACAAAATAATAAGGGAGTTGATAAGGGTGAGTAGCAATATAAGTATAGAAAAGTTAGATGCAGTTACAGAAAGAGTTCCAAATGCAACTTATGCAGATGCTAAAAAAGCTCTTCTAGAATGTGATGGAGATGTAATAGAAGCTGTAATTTTACTAGAATCACAAAAAGGATTTGGAAGTAAAACAAAACAAGCTAAAAAAACAGTAGAACAAGTATTTTCTAAAGATAATGAAGATCTTAAAGATTTAAAAGTTCAAGTTAAAGAACTTTTAAAGAAAAGTAGTGTGATAAGAGTTATAGTTGAAAAAAATGGAAAAGTAGTAATGAATATACCTTTAACAGTAGGTGTTGTAGGTTTAGCACTAGGTCCATTAGTTACATTAGTTGGTTTATCGGCAGCAGTTATAGGAAAATATAACATAATGATTCAAAATGAAGATGATGGATCAATTGTCGATTTAGGAGAACTAAATGAAGAAAAACTTAATATGCTAAAACAAATGTTAACTAATACAGCAAAAGAAGTTAAAGATGTTGTAGTAGATAATAAAAAAGATGATAAAGATATAACTGACGAACTTATGAAAGAAGATGAAAGTATAACTATAAATCTAGATAAAAAAGATGAGTAGAATGTCAGTATTTAGCATTCACATTGACAAAAATTAAAGAATTTGATATTCTAAAAGTTAGAAAAGAACTGATAAAAGGCCTTTCGTAGAAACGAAAGGCTTTTTCAAATAATAAACGATAAACGAAGTCGTAAGCTTATAGGAGGTACTCTCATGAATTTTCAAAATATGATACTAACATTGCAAAATTACTGGGCTAAGCAAGGATGTATCATGATGCAACCTTATGATGTGGAAAAAGGTGCCGGAACAATGAATCCAAACACTCTTTTAAGATCGTTAGGTCCAGAACCTTGGAAAGTATGTTACGTAGAACCATCTAGAAGACCAGCAGATGGTAGATATGGTGAAAATCCAAATAGATTATATCAACATCATCAATTCCAAGTTATATTAAAGCCATCACCAGACAATATACAAGAGCTATATTTAGAAAGTTTAAAGCAAATTGGTATAGACCCAAAAGAACATGATATAAGATTTGTCGAAGATAACTGGGAGTCTACAACAGTTGGTGCTTGGGGACTTGGATGGGAAGTATGGTTAGATGGAATGGAAATTACTCAATTTACATATTTCCAACAAGTTGGAGGTATCGAGTGTGAACTTGAAACTGGAGAAATAACATATGGACTTGAAAGACTTGCTATGTACATACAAGAAGTTGACAGTGTTTATGACTTAATGTGGAATGATGAGTTAACTTATGGAGATATATTTAAGCAAGCTGAATATGAAAATTCTGTATATGCATTTGAAGCATGTGATGCGGATATGTTATTTAATTTATTTGATACATATGAAAAAGAAGCTACTAACCTTATAGAAAGAAACTTGGTAATACCAGCATATGATTATGTTTTAAAATGCTCTCATACATTTAATACATTAGATGCTAGAGGTGCTGTAGGAGTAAGTCAAAGAGCATCATTTATAGGTAGAGTAAGAAATATGGCAAGAAGTGTTTCTTCTGCATATGTTAAACAAAGAGAAGAAATGGGATTCCCACTTATAAAGGAGGGTAAATAGTAATGAATAACTATCTTTTATTTGAAGTTGGAGTTGAAGAACTACCATCAAGATTTGTTGAGTCTACATTAGGACAAATAAAAAGTAACTTAACTAAATTATTTAAAGAAAATAGAATAAACTTTAATGATATAAAAACTTATGGAACTCCAAGAAGATTAACTTTTGTAGTTGAAGGTATAAGTGATAAACAAAGTGATTTAGAAGAAGAAGTTAAAGGTCCTTCTAAAAAAATTGCAATAGATGCAGAAGGAAACTTTACAAAACCAGCACTTGGATTTATGAAAAGTAAAGGTCTTAAAGAAGAAGATGTAGTATTTAAGACTGTTGGAAAAGATGAATACATATTCGGAACTATAAGACAAGCAGGTTGTGATACATCACAAGTACTAAAAACGATACTGCCAGAAGCTGTTAAGTCTGTAGTATTCCCTAAAGCAATGCGTTGGGGTGGAAAAAATATGAAATTTGCTAGACCTATAAGATGGATGGTAACATTATTAAATGATAATGTACTTGAAGTAGACTTAGAAGGCATAGTTTCGTCAAATGTTACTAAAGGACATAGATTCTTAGGGAAAAGCGAGTTTGAAGTAACTTCACTTGAAGATTATTTTGCTAAATTAGAAGAAAATTATGTAATATTAGAGCAAGTGAAAAGAAAAGAAATAATTAAAAAACAATGTATAGAAGTAGCAAAATCATTAGGTGGAGAAATTGAATTTGATGAAGATTTATTAGAAGAGGTAACTCATCTAGTAGAATATCCAACAGCATTTTATGGAGAATTCGATGCAGATTATGCTAAACTTCCAAAAGAAGTCGTAACTACACCAATGCAACAACATCAAAGATATTTCCCTGTTCTTAAAGATGGTAAGTTATTACCAAACTTTATAGCAGTTAGAAATGGTGATGATTACAAAATAGAGAATGTTAAAAAAGGTAATGAAAAAGTTTTAGAAGCTAGACTTGCAGATGCACTATTTTTCTATAAAGAAGATACTAAAAAGAGTTTAGAAAGCTATATAGAAAAATTAAAGAGTGTAGTATTCCAAGCTAAGCTAGGTACAGTTTACGATAAAACTTTAAGAATAGAAAAATTAAGTACAGATATACTTAATTTATTAGATTTATCTAATGAAAATGAAGATACAAAGAGAGCTGCAAAACTTTGCAAAGCTGACTTAGTTACAGGAATGGTATTTGAATTTACAGAACTTCAAGGGATAATGGGAAGAGAGTATGCAAAAGTTAGTGGTGAAAATGAAGCAGTAAGTGAAGCTATATTTGAGCATTACTTACCTAGGTTTGCAGGAGATATACTTCCAAAAACAAACCCAGGTATAGCTTTATCTATAGCAGATAAATTAGATTCAATAGCAGGATTCTTTGCAATAGGTATACAACCAACTGGTTCACAAGATCCTTATGCATTAAGACGTCAAGCGTTAGGTATAATTAATATAATAATGGATAGCAAAATAGATGTAAGCTTAAAATCATTAGTAGAGCTAGCATTAGAAAATTATACTAACATAGAGTTCAACAAAGAAGAAGTTACAGCACAAATGATGGAATTCTTCAAAGAAAGAATCAAAAACTTATTCAGAGAATTAGGAATAAGATATGATGTTATAGATGCAGTATTAAGTTCTAATATAGATGATATATCTGATATGAACTTAAGAGCTATAGAACTTAACAACTGGTTACAAAAAGATGAATTAGTGGAAATGTTAACAGCATTCAATAGAGTTTCTACTTTAGCTCAAAAATCTGTTTCTAGTGAAGTGTCTGAAAGTTTATTAAAAGAAGATGCTGAAGTTAAGTTATACAATGAATTTAAAGTTATCAAAGAGAAAGTAAATGAACTACTGAATGAAAAAAAATACAGCGAGTCTCTAGATTGTTTTGCATCACTTAGACCATCAATAGATGCTATGTTTGATAGTGTTATGGTAATGGATAAGGATGAAGCTATAAAGAATAATAGATTAGGATTACTTAAACAGATATATGATACAATGTTAAGTATATGCGATTTATCTAAGATAGTTTATAAATAATATAGATGAGGCTAAAGGGGATTAACCTTTAGCCTTATTATCGTTTTTAAATATAAATAAGATATATAGGTTTGTGTAAGTATATAAGTTAGGTAAAAGTATGATAAAAATTGCACAAATTAGATTTAAAATTGGTTAATATAAGCAATAATATATTATAATAGAATGTATAATAAACAATTTAGCTACATTATTTAATAAATAAACCCCATTAATTAAGTTAAAAAACTAAATAGTGTACACTTAAAAATAAAAAGTATATAAAAAATAGAACAAAAACATTTACATGTGCATATAAATGGATATATAATATACTATATAAGGTGCAAGTGATAAATAGTATAGCACAAATGAAAGAAGGTGAGTATTATTCAACTTAATCAAAGACAATTAAAAATTATTGATATTGTAAAAGCTAATGAGCCTATAACAAGTGAAAGTATTGCTGCTCATTTAAATGTAACTCGTGCAACATTAAGATCTGATTTGGCTATATTAACTATGACAGGAATTCTAGACGCAAGACCGAAAGTTGGATATTTTTACTCTGGAGTTAGCGAAATTAATTTAATGAGCAACAAAATAAAAGATAAAAAAGTTGAAGATATAATGAGTATGCCTATATTAGTAAAAAAAGATATGAGCATATACGAAGTTATAGTAACAATGTTTTTAGCCGATGTAGGAAGCATCTTTATAATAGATGATGATGAGTTTCTATGTGGAATCGTATCTAGAAAAGATTTATTAAAAGCTACAATAGGAGGGGCAGATATTAATAAAATGCCTATAGGAATGATAATGACTAGAATGCCTAATGTAGTAACTATAACTAAGGATGAAGATATCGTATTAGCAGCTAAGAAAATAATAGAGCATGAAGTAGATTCTATACCTGTAATTGAATATGATAAGCATGACAAAACACAAGCTAAGGCTGTAGGTAGAATGTCTAAAACTAACATAACTAAGTTATTTTTAGAGTTGACTGACAATTAAGGAGGAATATATGGAAAATTTAATTATATATGTAATATCAGACTCTGTAGGTGAAACAGCGCAGCAAGTTACAAAGGCTGCTATATCTCAATTTAATATGAATGAAGATTATGAAATTAGGAGATTCCCTTATGTAGTAGATTCTAAATTTTTATTGGAAATACTAAATAGTGGTAAAAATGAAAATGCAATAATCGTATACACTTTAGTTGATGAAAATTTATTAAATACAACTAAGAGTTTCTGTGAAGAAGAAGGATTAAGCCATGTGGACTTAATGACACCCTTACTAAGAGAGATAACAAATAAAACTAATATAAAACCTAAAAGAGAGCCTGGTATCATAAGAAAATTAGATGAAAGCTACTTCAAAAGAGTTGAAGCTATAGAATTTGCTGTTAAATACGATGATGGAAAAGACCCAAGAGGTGTATTAAAGTCAGATATTGTATTAGTTGGAATATCGAGAACATCGAAAACACCACTAAGTATGTATCTAGCTAATAAGAATATAAAGGTTGCCAATGTTCCTTTAGTTCCAGAAATACCTATACCTAAAGAGGTATTTGAAATAAATCCGAAAAAAATTATAGGTCTTACTAATACTCCAGAGAAACTTAACATAATAAGACAAGAAAGACTTAAGGCGTTAGGATTATCGAGCAATGCAAGTTATGCTAACTTAGAAAGAATACTTCAAGAGTTAGATTATTCAGAGCAAATAATGAAAAGAATAGGATGTCCTGTAATAGATGTATCTAGCAAAGCAATAGAAGAAACAGCAGGAATTATTCTTGATATTATGAAAGAAAATGGGTTAAGAGTGTACAAAGACGGCGAAAAATAAAATTCGCTAAAAATAAATTAATGGGGTGTTTAAATAATGGAAGCTAAATATGTTTATAGTTTTAATGAAGGTAATAAAGAAATGAAATCTTTACTTGGAGGTAAAGGTGCAAACCTTGCTGAAATGACAAAAATAGGATTACCGGTCCCTCCAGGTTTTACAATTACTACAGATGCATGTAATGATTATTATATAAATAGTGAAACAATAAGAGATGAAATAGTAAAAGAAATAGAAAAACATTTAGAAAATCTAGAAAATAATTTAAATAAAAAATTAGGATGCCACGAAAATCCACTTTTATTATCAGTTCGTTCAGGTGCAGTATTCTCTATGCCTGGTATGATGGATACAATATTAAACTTAGGATTAAATGATATAAGCGTACAAGCTTTATCTAAAGCAACTCAAAATGAAAGATTTGCATATGATAGTTATAGAAGATTTATACAAATGTTCTCTGATGTAGCAATGGGAATACCTAAGTATAAATTTGAAAATGTACTAGATGATGCAAAAGAAAGTAAAGGATACAAGTTTGATACTGAATTAACAGTAGAAGATTTAAAAGAAATAGTAAAAAAATACAAAGAAATTTATAAAAAAGAAATAAGACAAGAGTTCCCAGAAGAACCAAAGGAACAATTAATGCTTGCTATAAAGGCAGTATTTAAATCATGGAATAATCCACGTGCAACAATATATCGTAAGTTAAATGATATAGCTCATAATTTAGGAACAGCAGTAAATATTCAATCTATGGTATTTGGAAATATGGGTGAAACTAGTGGTACAGGAGTAGCATTTACAAGAAACCCATCAACAGGAGAGAATAAACTTTTTGGAGAATTCCTAATAAATGCACAGGGAGAAGATGTAGTTGCAGGAATAAGAACACCTCAAAATATATCTTCACTTAAAGATGTTATGCCAAAAGCATACGATGAATTTGTGAAAATTACTTCTATACTTGAAAATCATTATAAAGATATGCAAGATATAGAGTTTACTATAGAAAGAGAAAAATTATATATATTACAAACTAGAAATGGAAAGAGAACAGCAAGTGCATCTATAAATATAGCTGTTGACTTAGTTGATGACAAAATTATAGATGAAAAAGAAGCTTTAATGAGAATTGATCCTAAGCAATTAGATCAATTATTACATCCAAGCTTTGAAAGTAAAGCTTTAAATCAAGCTACAGTTATAGCTAAAGGATTACCAGCATCTCCAGGTGCAGCAAGTGGAAAAGTTTACTTTAATGCTGAAGATGTTGTTAAAGCGCATGAAAAAGGTGAAGAAGCTATACTTGTAAGACTTGAAACATCACCTGAAGATATAGAAGGTATGATTTGTGCAGAAGGTATTCTTACTGCAAGAGGTGGAATGACATCTCATGCAGCCGTTGTAGCTCGTGGTATGGGTAAATGTTGTGTTGCTGGATGTTCAGAAATCAAAGTAGATGAACATAATAAAGAAATAAGAACAGAAAATGCAGTAATACAAGAAGGTGAATATATCTCATTAGACGGTTCAACAGGTTGTGTATATATAGGAGCTGTTGAAAAAACAGACGTATCATTAACAGGTAACTTTGAGGTGTTAATGACATGGGTAGATAAATATAGAGATATGATGGTAAGAACAAATGCGGATAATCCAAGAGATGCTGCTTGTGCAGTTAAATTTGGAGCTGAAGGAATAGGATTATGTAGAACTGAGCATATGTTCTTTGAAGAAGATAGAATACCAGCAGTAAGAGAAATGATACTATCAAAAACATTAGAACAAAGAGTAGTTGCACTAGAAAAATTATTACCAATGCAAAGAAAAGATTTCTTTGAAATATTTAAAGTTATGGATGGTAAATGTGTAAATATAAGACTACTAGATCCACCATTACATGAATTCTTACCTCATGATGAAGAATCTATAAATAGCTTAGCTAATATAATGAAACTAGATCCTAGTGAGATAAAAAGAAGAATAGTAGATTTAGATGAGTTTAACCCTATGCTTGGACATAGAGGGTGTAGATTAGCAATAACATTCCCAGAAATATATGATATGCAAGCTAAGGCTATAATACAAGGTGCAATACAAGCAACTAAAGAAGGTGTAAAAGTAATACCTGAAATAATGATACCTTTAGTTGGTGAAGTAAAAGAATTAAAAGTAATAAGAGAAATGATAAAAGAAACTATAGATAATATAATAGCACAAGAAGGCTTAAAAATAGATTATACGATAGGAACAATGATAGAAATACCTAGAGCTTGTTTAACTGCTGATGAAATAGCTCAAGAAGCAGACTTCTTTAGCTTTGGTACTAATGACTTAACTCAAATGACTTTTGGATATTCAAGAGATGATGCAGGCAAGTTCTTAGGAGAATATGTAAATAGAGAGTTATTAGAGAAAGATCCATTTGAGGTATTAGATCAAAAAGGTGTTGGAAAATTAGTTGAAATGGGTGTTAAATTAGGAAAAAGCGCTAAACCAAATTTAAAACTAGGTATATGTGGAGAACATGGAGGAGAACCTTCAACAGTAGAATTTTGCTATAATTTAGGACTTAACTATGTATCTTGCTCACCATTTAGAGTTCCAATAGCAAGACTTGCAGCAGCTCAAGCAGCAATTAAAAAAAATAAATAAGTTTAAATAAAAAATAAATCTCTTACTTAATATAAACATAGTTAAAATGTTTAGTTAGGTAAGAGATTTTTTAGTTATATTAAATTTTCACATATAGCTCATATATTGCATATTATATATTGAAATGTTTTGAAATTTAGTTATATATAGAATGGGGGGAATAATATGACTAAATGTCCAAGGTGCGGGAAAGAGGTATCTTCAAGACCAGGAACTATATGTCCTAGATGTGGATTAAAAGTATATGAAGCTAATGAGAAAATTAGATGTCCAGAACCAAATTGTAAAGCTTTGGTTTCTAAAAAATTAGAATACTGTCCAAAGTGTGGTTGTAAATTAAAAAACTATAATTTTTCTGATTTTATTAAGATGGCAAGATGTAAAATTGATGAAAGTTTAAATCAAAAAGAATAAAGGTTGCTAATTTTTAGCAACCTTTTTTATAATTCTAGTAATTATAAGTTATCCATTTAGGATAATATTCTTATAAAATAGAATTTCAACAAAATCATCTTTAAAAATTTTAGATTAAGATTTTGTTTTAATATAGAAGTGAATAATTATAGGCTAATTTAGTATTTCGAATTCTTATTTATAAATAAACAAGATATATATTTAAGGTAGGATTAAATATATGAAAAGAAATATTTTACTACTACAATAATAATATGAATTTTTTTTAATAAGGTTACTAATTTTTTGAAAAATTAAAAAAAGAAACTACTTTGTAGTTTCTTTTTCTATTTCTATATCCCAACCAAAATATCCATTATCTTTTTTTGAATATTTTAAGATAGCATCAAATTTATTTCCTTGTTTAGAAGTTAGAGACTTAACCTTGGCTTGTCCATTTTTTAAAATACTTTTTACCATAGTTTTATTAGGCTTTTTCTTATAATACTCTAAAAACTTATCATTTTTCCATATACCAAATCTACATTCTTTATAGTTATTACAAATGTAGCCTTTTTCTATTTCAACTACATCTGATTGACAAATAGGGCATTTACCTAAAGATTCATTAGTTATACTAGGTGACTTTGTATTTTTAGACTTGGGTTCACTAGATGATTTATGTGATTCTTTAGTAAATTTCTTAGTTTTAGGATTATATATATAATTTTCAGTGCTTATATTTTTAGGTGAATCATTTTTTATTAAATTAACATTTGAATATATAAAGTTCATTATATTAGTTAAGTATTCTTTTCTAGTAAAAGTTCCTTTTTGAATATCACTTAGACTTTTTTCTAGTTTACCTGTATAGTCTACATCTAACAAATCTTTTACAGGGAATATTTCAACTAAGTTTTTACCTAAATCAGTTATTGCATAAGATTTTCCTTTTTTATTAACATATCCAACTTGAAGAATTTTCTTTAAAACGTCAGCACGTGTAGCTGAAGTACCTATTGAATACCCTGATAAAACAGTAGTATCATCATCTGAAACATTTTTACCACAGTTTTTCATAGCCTTAAGTAAAGTATCTTCAGTATAAGGCTTAGGAGGTGTAGTTTGTTTAGTTAAAGGCTTTATATCTATAACATCAACTATTTCATCCTTATTTACAATAGGAAGTAAATCATCTTTTTCCTCTTTATTATAAACTTCAAGATATCCTTTTGTTTTTAAAACCTTACCTTTAGTTAAAAATATATTACTATCTACATCCGTTTTGATTTCAGTATTTTCATATTCAGCAGGTGGCATAAAGTTAGCAATGAATCTATCTTTAATAGCATTATATACTATTGATTCGTCTTTACTTAAATTATTAGGAATTATATATGTAGGTGTTATAGCACTATGGCTATCAACTTTAGAAGAATCAAAAACTCTTTTTGTTTTAGAGAATTTAATTTTATCTTCATAAGGTAAACCTAATTTTAGTTTATCTAAAGCTTGTGATACTTTAGATGCTAAACTTTCTTCTAAGTAAATTGAATCAGTTCTAGGGTATGTTATATACCCACCTTTACCTTTACCTTCATATAACGACTGACATACACTTAAAACTTTATCAGATGTGAAATTTGAATACTTTGATGTAATATATCCTTGTAAAGATGTTAAACTGAAAAGTTTTGGTGCATATTCTTTAGACATACTAACCTTTTTATCCAATATCTTACCAGTATCAGACTTTATGCTATTTATAACTTCATTAACTTCTTCGATTGTATCGAATTTACTTTCTTTACCTTTTATATATTTACCTTTATATTCTCCGTTATCACATTTAAAATGTCCTTCTATTTCATAATAAGTTTTAGGAATAAAGTTTAAAATTTCCATATCTCTGTCATAAACTAACTTTACGGTAGGAAGTATTACACGACCTATGTTAAGTAACTTACCATTACCATATTTTAAAGTAGCTACAGACGTAAAGTTAATTCCTATAAGCCAGTCTGTTATAAGTCTAGTGTATCCAGCTGCCTGCAGATTTCTCATATCACAATCATCTTTTAAGTTATTTATACCTCTTGTAATATCTTCAGGTGTCCATTCATTTACAAGGATCCTTTTTACAGGTTTTTTATTTTTTGCAAGTAAAAAGATTAAAAAGGAGATTAACTCTCCCTCGCGATCATTATCTGTAGCATTTATAATATACTCAATATCATCTCTATGTAAAAGTTTTTTTACTATATCAAACTGCTTTTTCTTAGAACTATCAACTTTAAATTTAAATTTTTCATTAGGTATAAAAGGAAAATTATCCATTCTCCATGAACCAGAGTATCTATCTTTATCATAATCTTTCATATCGTATAAACCAACTAGATGTCCAACTGCATATGTAACTATATATCCATTTCCTTCGAAATATCCGTCACATCTTGTTTTAGCACCTAAAAATGATGCTATTGTTTTTGCAACTGATGGTTTTTCGGCTAATATTAGTTTCATAAAGAACCTCCCTTCAAATTAGTCAAAATTTTACATCATAACCTTAAATATATTATCATAAAAAAAGAAAAGACTGCAAGGCAGTCTATAAATTATAATTAAAATTATTGTTATTATTAGTGAATCCTTTTATATAACAATCAAGGAAATTTCCATTTTCACACTCATCCATTAAGTTTACAAATGCTAAATGATTTACATTAGTAGGATTTAAGTTTTTTAAATGATAGTTTAAAGTTAATCCTGAAATAGTACAAGATGATTCTGGCTTAATGTAAACCCTTTGAGTATCAGATAAAGATGTGAAAATTTCATAACATTTAGAGTCATCGATTAAATAAGCGTAATCAATAAGATTGTTAAGTTGAGGATATTTAATATATAATTTTTCAACTATATCAAGTTCTGTATCATTATTAAATTTATTTTTATATCCACCTAATATAATGTATAAATTTTCTTTAAATAAAGATTTAAAATTAACTATTAGATCTCTAGTAAAGAAATCTAATTCTAAAGGTAAATAAATATATAATGGATTATTATTATCTACATTTATATTACAGTCATCTAATAAATCCAATAAAATTGATGTAGTTATATTTGTGTAGTTTTTAAAGTTAAGGTCAGTATACATTATATATAAGTTCCCGTATAAGTTTGCCTCATAAAGGACTTCTAACTTTTGCTTCATCCAAGGTATAGGTAATAAGTTCATTTTATTCCTCCTAAAATATTATTTTAAAAATTAGTTAAGAAAAATAGATTAGTTAAAATAATTTAGTATATAATAGTTATATAAAATCACAAAAGGAGAGATTAGATGTATACACTTAAAATAAAAAAGCTACATGAAGATGCCATAATCCCTAGTTTTGCACATAAAGGTGATGCTGGTATGGATTTATATTCGATAGAGGAGGTAAAGATTCCTTCTACAGAATCAAGACTTATAAAAACTGGAATAAGTCTTGAATTACCAAAAAATACGGAAGCTCAAGTTAGACCAAGAAGTGGATTAGCCCTTAAACACTCTGTGACGGTATTAAACACACCAGGAACAATAGACGAAGGATATAGAGGGGAAGTGGGTGTTATTTTAATAAATCATGGAAAAGAAGACTTTATAGTAACTAAAAATATGAAGATAGCTCAGATGGTAGTAAAACCTATCTATGATATAAATATATTAGAAGTAAATGAATTAAATGACACTGATAGAGGTGAAGGTGGATTTGGATCTACTGGATATTAAATATAAAGTAAAAAAGATTGCTAAAATAATTAGCAATCTTTTTTATTTTGTATATAATACCAACTACTAGACTTGAGCAAAGGATCTGTTTTTTAGGTAATTGGCGATAGGAGCGAAGTGACTTTTTAGAAATTAAATTTATTATATGTACTGTATAAATTAATATAAATATTAATTTGAAAAAATAGTTTAATTTGGAATTAATTTGAAAATAATCTGTAAATTTATTACAGTTTTCTATTTTTATAGACATAAACTTACAAATTTGCCATAATAGTATTACAGCTCTAATTGCTTTATTATACTTAAAATTATATAAAAGATAAATAAATATAGGATAGATAATATCCTATTTTATTATAAATTAAGCAGATAACAATCAAAATTTTTATAAATATAAAATACATATAAGGCTTAAAAAATATATATAGCTTTATACATAAAGTAATAATGTTAAATTAGGAAGGAGAGGAGTAAATTACAGAGCTTATGCCTGTAATAAAAATTTATGGATAAGAATAAAAAACAAGTGGCTGCTAGCTTATTAGCTACATCAATAGTAGTGCCAATGGCAGTTACTATATCTCATGCAGATGAAGAAAATATACAACAAGTAAATATAAATGAAGATAATACAAATCAAAGAAGTATAGATTATAGATCTATAACAGGAAATTCAGTTAATTTTAGAAAGGGTCCAGGAACAAATTATTCATCTATTGGAAAGTTAAATAAAGGATATAAGGTTGAATATATAGGTAAGAGTGGATCATGGATCAATGTAAAATATAATGGTCAAGTTGGTTATGTACATGGAGATTATGTCTCAACATCAGGAAACTCAAATACAACACCTCCAACTGATAATTCAGATAATACTGTAAAATCAACTAAGGTTGTAAATGGAAACTCAGTAAACTTTAGAAAGGGACCAAGTACAAGCTATTCATCTATAGGAAAGTTAAATAAAGGTGATAAAGTAGGATATATATCTGAATCAAATGGATGGTCTAAAATAAGTTATAATGGTCAGATAGGATACATGTCTAGTCAATATTTATCTAATTCAGATGGAAACGTTAATCCGCCATCTGGAAATACAGATGAATCAGTAAAGTCTACTAAAGTTGTAAATGGAAATTCAGTAAACTTTAGAAAAGGACCAAGTACAAGTTATTCATCTATAGGAAAGTTAAATAAAGGATATGAAGTAGGATATATATCTGAATCAAATGGATGGTCTAAGATAAAATATAATGGTCAAATAGGGTATATATCTAGCCAATATCTATCAAATAAAGATGAAAGCGTTAATCCACCATCAGGAAATACGGATGAATCAGTAAAATCAACTAAGGTTGTAAATGGAAACTCAGTAAACTTTAGAAAAGGACCAAGTACAAGTTATTCGTCTATAGGAAAGCTAAATAAAGGATATGAAGTAGGATACATATCTGAATCAAACGGATGGTCTAAGATAAAATACAATGGTCAAATAGGGTATATATCTAGCCAATATCTATCAAATAAAGATGATATATCTTCAGGTGGAAATAATGAAAATATACCATCAAGTGAAAAAGCTGATAAGGTAATCAACTTTGGTAAAACATTATTAGGCAAGCCATATGTGTGGGGTGCAGAAGGTCCTAACAGTTTTGACTGCTCAGGATTTACTCAATATGTATTTAAAAAATCTGTAGGAGTGAGTATACCAAGAGTTTCTAGAGACCAAAGTAAATTTGGTCAATCAGTAAGTAGAAGCAATCTACAAAAAGGAGACTTAATATTCTTTGATACTGATGGATCAAATAATGGTTATGTAAGTCATGTTGGTATCTATATGGGTGGAAATCAATTTATACATGCATCATCAAGTGGTAAAAAAGTAATTATATCTAATATGAGTAGCTATTACAATAATGCATTTGTAAATGCAAGAAGAGTATTATAATATATTAAATATAAAAGTATGCAAAATTAATTTTTGCATACTTTTTTTATTGTATTTAAGTTTAAATATATAATTAAAATTTTAATTGTATTTAGATGTATAAATATTAGTTGGAAATGAAAATAATATATAGAGGAAGCAAAAATCAGATATGAGGTATAAGGAGTGTAACTATGAGCGCGATAACTGATTTTTATCAATTTAAATATAGTAAAAATGATTACTATATAGACTTATTTATAAATAGGGCTGCTTTATATAGTATAGAAGAAGCTTTGGATGAAAGGTTGAGCAATCAATATATAAGTAAGGATGCCCAATGTGCATATATGAGGTTGAAAGAACTATTTCAGTCTTCAAGGTGTAGTAGCGATTCGTTATATGTTGATTTAAGGATTAATAAGTGTTACCTAAAATATATAAAAAATTTATATTATTATTTCAGTGATAGAAAAGAGTATAGCTCTTTAAAAGCATTGAATGATTATTTACAAGTTTTTTTAATTAATGATATAGAAAGTATATCTTCATTTAGTACTTTAAATGAAGACATAAAAGTAAGAGTATTATCTAATGTTTAAAAACTCCACCTACAATGTAGGGGGAGTTTTATTTTAATATAAAAAAGTTAGAATAGAAACAAAAACAAATTTGTAATAAATGGAAATTTTTTTGTCTGTCTTGCATATACTAATTTAAACATGAAAGTTAAAAAAAATAAATTTCATTAAAATATAAAATAAATATAATTAGGAGGATATATATATGGAAAATACTTTGGATTTACTATATCTTGATTATGAAAATGAAATGGAATATGATTACTCACCAGACTATGATATTGAATAAGTGAATATGAAAATGTTATGAATTCATTTTACAGATAAATTAAGTAAGATACAAAATGCAATTTTGCAAAAGGAGATTAATAGTGCTAAATTCAGAACGCAATAACTGAAAGAGTTATCTTAATATATGATAGCTCTTTTTTATTATAAACATAAAAATAGAGTATCTCTAATTGAGATACTCTATAGTTTTTTATTAAAATACTTGTTGCCTTTCTTCAAAGTCATAAACGTCCATTAATGCTTCACCGAATCTTTGATAATGCACTATTTCTCTTTCCCCTAAGAATCTTAAAACATTTATTATATCTACATCATCAGTTAAATTTATAAGATGATAGTAAGTAGCTAAAGCTTTTTGCTCAGCAGCCATATCTTCGTGTAAATCTGTAACAGCATTCCCCATAACAGCTATAGGCGCAGCACTAAAAGGAACTCCATTAGCATCTGTTGGATAGATTCCAAATCCATTTTGAGCATAACTAGATCCAAGCCCTGCAGCTCGAAGTTGTTCTGGTGTTGCATCATAAGTTAACTGATATACCATAGTTGAAATCATTTCAACATGAGCAAGTTCCTCAGTTCCTATATCAGTTAAAAGTGCACGCGATTTTCCTGTTGGCATAGTATATCTTTGACTTAAATATCTTAAAGCGGCTCCAAGTTCTCCATTTGGACCTCCAAATTGAGTAACTAGGTATTTAGCCATTTGTAAATCCCCGTTTTTTAAATTAACAGGGTGTTGTAGTGTTTTTTGATATATCCACATAAATCCTTAATCCTCCCCTATAAAATGATTTAATTATAAAATGCTCTGTCCCAAGGCCAAGGATTATCAACCCATTGCCAAGGATATCTACTTGGTGAATAACCAAAATTAGTTAAAGGACCATATTTACTTTCATAAGCTGTTCTAGCTTGTAAAAGTTGAGTACAAAAATTGTTGTAAGTATTAATAGCTTTTTTATCATCAGGATGATTATCTAAATATAAGTTCATATCTAAAGCTGCAAAACTTAATTCTTGCACTTTATTTAAAAGATCTTGTCTAGATTCTCTTTTCATTATCTTCTACCTCCTGATTGTTTTTTAGGATTAGCGTACAAATTTTTATTATACATCTCAGAATCTAGTAAAAATAATTCTGGAAATATAGTCCCATTTTTAAGCGCAGTAGAAGTATTGTACATTTTCGTAAAAGTTTGATTGTTCACATATGGTCTAACTAAAGAATCCCCACATTCTTTAGCCATGCCTCTGTTTTTATTTTGCATTTATAACCCTCCTTGTCAAATACTAGATAATGTCTATCTATTAACATATTATTCGTACAAGTAAAAATCGTTACAATAAAGTATAAACATATTTAAATATTTCATAACTTTAATTAAAAAAACTATATAATAGATAACAAAAAGTTTAAAATGATTAATTTTATAGAAAATAAAAATAATAATAATATACTATTATTAAAAATTAGTCGATTAATGATAAAATAAATTTATCAATTACTTGAATTTTCAATGATAAATGTGATAAAATAATTTGCATGTTTGCATAAAAATGAGGTGAAAAAATGAGCGAATTAGCAGGAAAAGGTTGTGAAATTATAGTTCCTTTTGATGAGAGACAACCATTAAGAGACATAGAAAGAAGTATAATAAAGAAATATAGAAAGCATTTATGGTCTAAATTTATAAAAGCCATAAGAGATTATAAATTAGTTGAAGAAGGCGATAAAATAGCTGTTGCTATATCTGGAGGAAAAGATAGCTTACTTATGGCTAAGATGTTCCAAGAATTAAAAAGACATGGACAAGTTAACTTTGATTTAGAATTTATAGCAATGGATCCAGGATACCATGAAGATATAAGAAAACTTCTTGTAGATAACTGTGAATATCTAGATATACCTATACATTTATTTGATTCAAGAATATTTGAAATAGCAGATGAAATAGCTAAAGATTATCCATGTTATATGTGTGCAAGAATGAGAAGAGGTGCCCTATATTCTAAAGCTGAAGAGCTAGGATGCAATAAATTAGCATTAGGACATCATTATGATGATGTTATAGAAACTACAATGTTAAATTTATTATGTGCTGGTAACTTTAAAACGATGTTACCTAAATTAAATTCTACTAATTTTGATGGAATTCAAATAATAAGACCATTGTACTATATAAGAGAAGAGCACATAATAAGATTTATACAAAATAGTGGAATATGGCCACTAAATTGTGCATGTATGGTGGCAGCTAAAAAAACAGGAAATAAGAGATATGAAATAAAAGATTTAATAAAAAATCTTGGAGATAACTTTAAAGATGTAGAAAAATCAATATTTAAAGCTGCAGAAAATGTAAATTTAGATTCTGTATTAGGATGGCAAGAAGACGGGAAAAAACACTCTTTTATGGAGAGATATGAATAAATATGAATTATTAAAAACCGATGATATTATATATCATCGGTTTTTAATATATAAATTTATGTAGAAAAATTCTATATTAGAAAAATATATATCAAAAAACTAAATATAAAATGATAAAATATAAGGAGAAGGATTTAGAAGGGGATGGTTTATATTGAAAAAAGTATATATCGATTTTGAAATGAATATGCCAAGTGCTAAAAATAAAAGAGATATGTTAAATGCAGATATAATTGCAATAGGTGCAATACAATATGATACTAATACTGGAAAATTTGATGAATTTAAATCATTAATAAAGCCTGTAAGCAATCAAGATATATATCCTCATATAGAGGAACTAACTCAAATTAGCCAAGAAGATATAGATACAGCGCCTACATATGAGGAGGTTATGAGAAAGTTTAAAAAATGGTTAGGAACATTTTCTGAAATAGAAGGAATATATACATTTGGGAGCTTAGATTTAACTTGTTTTAATAATACAGATAAAAAAAGTGCTCAAAAACACAATCATCCAAGATTTGTAAATAATATTAAAGATCTATTTGTAGATATTAAAGATAAATATTTGAACTATGGAATAAGGTGTATGAACTACGTATCATTGAAAAATTTACTTCAATGTGCAAATGTAGAGTTTGAAGGGGATGCTCATGATCCATTATATGATGCATATAATTTATATGTATTAGACGATGTCTTAGAAAAACATGAAGAAATAAGAGAGATTTTAATTATAAAAGATTTTATAAGACCACCATTTATAAATATAAATGAGAATTTAGAGCTATGCTTTGAAAAATATAAAAATAGTTTTTATGATGAGAAGAATGAATATAATAATGATTATATGTCCATTGAAGTTATAAAAACGGTTGTACTATATTTACATACTCTTCAAAATATCGATATTTATAATATTGAAGCTTTAAAAGATATAAATAGAAAGTTTGATACAATTGATAAAATTAAAGATATAAAAATAGGATATTTTTATTTACTTGAGAATTTATATTTTGATATGAAAGATTTGATTGAAGACTTAATGCTTTATAAATTAAATAGTGATGAATATAACCAAGAACTAAAAAATATACTAAAATTATTTGAAGAAGATTTAAGTTATGAGGGAATAAATTATAGTAATTTTCTACAAGAAAGCTGTTGATGTATTAATATGTCGACAGTTTTTTCTGTTAAAAATAGTTTTAATATAGTAAAATATTGTATAAAGAATTAAAGGTTTGCAATAAGCCAAAGGGGATTTAGTATGAATGTATTAGAAAATAGAAAAAAAATATGTACAAAAAAGAAAGTATCGTTGTTTATAAAAAACATAATGAAAACTAGGGTAAATATAAAAAAAGATTATGCTCAAGGATATTATAAAGAAGACAGATTAGAAAATATAAAAAGCAAGTTAAATGAAATAGAAGAATCAGTTTTAAGCTACAATCAACATAAAAGCTATATTGGAGAAAATCAACTTAGTATAAATATAAAAGAACTTGAAAAAGTATATTGTGATATTATCGAGTAAAGATGAATTATATAATTCATCTTTTTTTGTTTTGTAGAATTATAAAAAATTAAATAAGCATAAAGCAGGACATGTATAAATATAAATTAACATATGTATTTTATAAATCTGGAAGGAGAATGTTAATTATGAAGGTTATAACAGATTATATAATGACAATACTTGGTGTATTTATATTTTTATCTGCTGGTTTTATTCTACTATTAATAATTAAATTTATTATTAACTCTAAGAAGAAGACTCCTAAATCTGATGTAGGCATGAGATGTCAAACAAACAATATTAATATAAATTTATGTGATTATAAAGAGATAAAAAATGATAAACAAATAAATAAAATAAATGGAGAGAAAGTATGTAAATATGATAATGGTGATGTATATAAAGGTGAACTTATAAATGGAAAACGAAATGGATTTGGAATTTGTGTATTTGCAAATAAAGAGAGATATGAAGGTCTTTGGAAAGATGATAAAATGCATAGTGTAGGAAAGTACATATATAATGATGGATCAACTTATAGTGGGGACTTTAAATTCGGTATGATAGAAGGATTAGGTATGTATACATACAAAAATAAGGATATATATAAAGGATATTTTAGAGACAATAAAAAAAACGGTAGAGGCGTATTATATTATAAAGATGGAAGTAAGTATATAGGAGAATGGGAAGATGATTACCAATCAGGGGAAGGCAAATTAATAAAATCTAACGGAGATATTTATGAGGGTCAGTTCAATAGAAGTAAAATAGATGGAAAAGGTGAGTATAAGTATAAAGATGGAAGTAAGTATGTTGGAGAATTTAAAGAAAATGTGTTTCATGGACATGGATGCTACACAGATATACATGGCAATATATATGAAGGCGAATATAAGTATGGGGTTAAGAAAGGTACTGGAATTTTAAAATTTAGAAATAAAGAAGTATATGAAGGAAATTTCAAAGATGATTTATTTGATGGAGTAGGCCAATATAAATACTATGACAATAGCATATATGAAGGAGATTTTAAATCTGGACAAAAAGATGGGATAGGTTCTTATATATGTGATTTTTATAAGTATGTAGGAGAATGGAATAAAAATCAAAAAGGAAAAATAGGAACTTATTATTTAGGATCTAAAGAAATATTAGATGTAGTTATAGAAAATCAGAATATAGTCCAAGGAATATATAAACTAGAAGATGACGAAGAAAAATATTTATTTGATGTAGATATAAGTGGAAATAATGAAGAAAAGGTACTTCTTAATATAAAGCATTATCTTAAGAAGAAAAAGAAGCAATCACCATAATCATTTCAAATATATATAATTAAGTATAGAAAAAATTTGGAGTGATTATTTATGAAAAAGAACCAAGAAGATATGAATGTAAAATTACTTCCTTTTATATTAAATCAAGAAATAAGAGGACCACAATCAAAAGCTCCATATGGAGTGAATATGATAAAAGCTAAGAGTTTATGGGTAGAGGGAACTCAAGGTGAAGGTGTAAAAATAGCTGTAATAGACTCTGGGTGTGATATAAATCACGAGAGTTTAAAAAATAATATAGCAGGGGTTAGGAATTTTACCGATGAAGACGGTAAAAATTCTAATATTGTAACAGATAGAGTTGGACATGGAACTCATGTAGTAGGCACTATTGCAGCAAATGGTGATAACAATACTATATTAGGTGTAGCTCCTAGATCAAGTATATACGTGCTAAAAGCAATAGATCGAACTGGATCTGGAAAATTAAGTTGGGTAGTAAATGCAATATATTATGCAATAAGCTTAAAAGTTGATATTATATCCATGTCATTAGGAATGCCTCAAAGTACGGATAAGCTACAAAAAGCGGTTAAAGAAGCTGTAAATAAAGGAATATCTATAGTTTGTGCTGCAGGAAATGAAGGAGATGGAAATGCTGAGGATTTTGAATATTCATATCCTGCTGCATATGAAGAAGTAATTTCAGTAGGAGCAGTAGATAAAAAGGGAATACCAGCAAATTTTAGTAATGCTAATTTAAATATCGATGTAGTAGCTCCTGGAGTAGATATATTATCAACATATCCTAAAAATCAGTTTGCAATATTAAGTGGAACCAGTATGGCAACTCCTCATGTTACAGGTAGTTTGGCACTACTTAAAAATTGGTCAAAAGAAGAATTTAAAAGAGACTTAAATGAAACTGAATTATATGCTCAATTAATTAAACATACAAAATTACTACAATATAGTAGATCTGTTCAAGGTAATGGATTAGTTTATTTAGAACAAATTAAAATAAAAGGAAAAATAAAATATTAGAAAATAACAAAAATGACCGTATAATAATATTATTATGCGGTCATTTTTCATACAAATTCATTTAAAAAATATGTATATATAATTAAATTTGATTTAATAAAACAAATAAATTTAAATTTTAGTTACAAAAAGGTTACAAAATAAATTGAAATTGTGTATAATTAGAAAAGAATAAAAAATTTAATATATAAATTAACGAAAAATGATATATGGAGTGATGAAATTGATTAAGTTTACTAATGTAGATAAAATCTATGGTGATGGTAACAAATCATTAGATAATATAAATTTAGGTATAAAACAAGGCGAATTTGTATTTTTAGTAGGTCACTCAGGAGCAGGGAAGTCTACTTTACTTAAATTATTAACTAGAGAAGAAAAAGTATCATCAGGAAGAGTATCTGTACTAGGTGAAGAAGTTACAAAGATTAAAATTAATAAAATACATAATTATAGAAGAAAATTAGGTGTTGTTTTCCAAGATTTCAAGCTATTACAGGATAAAACTGTTTTTGAAAATGTAGAGCTAGCAATGAGAGTTGTAGGAGCACCTCCTAAAACAATAAAGCCTAGGGTAATGGAAGTATTACATAAAGTAGGTATTGCAGATAAACATGGAAGGTATCCATCTGAATTATCAGGTGGTGAATGTCAAAGAGTTGGTATAGCAAGAGCTATAGTAAATAAGCCATCTATAATTATAGCTGATGAGTGTACTGGGAATTTAGATATAGATAATTCAGTCGGAATTTTAAATTTATTAAAGGAAATAAACAAAGAAAATGTTACAGTTATAATGGCAACTCATGATACAGAAATATTAAAGCTATTTTCTCCTAGAGTTGTGGAAGTAAAAAATGGAAAAATAATAAGAGATACAAAGAGGGATGCATATGAAGACGGTGTCTAAAATTTTATATAGTTTAAAACAAGGAATAAAAGGTGTTTTTCATAATAAAACTATGAGTTTTATATCAACAATGTCCGTTACGGCATCACTTATAATACTTGGAATAGTTTTAACTATAGTATTAAATATAAATCAATTTATTAATTCAGCTAAAGATGAGATTAATGAGGTAAGAGTAGAAATTAAATCAGACTTAGATGATGATGCTAGAATAGAGCTAAAAACTGAAATGGATGAAATTGAAGGTATAAATAATATAGAATTTAAAACAAAAGAAACATCTTTTAATGAAATGAAAAAAAGCTGGGGAGAAGATGCATATCTTTTAGATGGAGTAGATAATCCATTAGAAGACTGCTATATATTAACAATTGATAACCCAAATGCAATTAAATCAATATCGAATAAAATATTAAAATTTGATGGAGTATTAGATGTTAAGTATCATCAAGATGTAATGCAAAACTTCTTAAATATATCAAATACAGTCATAAAGTTTGGCGGATTACTTATATTAGGATTACTTCTTATATGCTTAGTAATAATATCTAATACTATAAAAAGTCGAGTATACAGTAAAAAAGAAGAAATACAAATAATAAAATATGTTGGAGCTAGTAATAGATTTGTTATAGCACCATTTATAGTTGAAGGTTTCATTATAGGATTTTTAGGTTCAGTTTTATCTATAGGCATTTGTATAGGGATGTATAGCTATATACTTGATAAAATTAGAGAAGTTATAAGTACTATAATGGGAGGGACTGTTTTACCATTAGCAAGTATATCACTATCACTTATATCTGTTTTAGCTATTACAGGTATATTAGTAGGTGTTTTAGGTAGTGCTATATCAGTTAAAAAACACTTAAAAGTATAAACATAGGGGGACGATTGAGTGAAAAAAACAATATCAGTAGTTACTGCATGTACCGTGTTATTTTCTACTAGTTTTATATATGCAAATGAAAATGATACAACAGAATTAGACAACAAGTTAACTCAAAATAGACAAGAGCAAACAACATTAGAAGGTAAAATTAAAAATTTAGATACAAAAATAGTAGAAATCGAAAAAAATATTTCTGAAACTAATAATAAGATAGTAGCATTAGATGCAGAGATAACAAAAGCTAAAGACGAAATAAAAGCTTTAGAAGAAAATATTAAAAAGAACGAAGACGCTTTAGGAAAAAGACTAAAGGCTATAAACGGAAACTACTCTATAGGATATATGAAAGTTATATTTAGTAGTAGTTCAATATCTGATTTCTTTAACAATGTATATGTAGTAAAACAAGTTGTTGAACAAGATAAAGATATCTTAAAAGAGTTAGATTCTAATAAATTAAGTATAGAAGAAAAAGAAAAAGATTTAAACTCTAAGAAATCTGAACAAGAAACACTTAAATCTTCATTAGTAAGAGACAATGAAACTATGCAATCAGATAAAAATGAATTAGAATCATTAAAAAGTGCATTAGAAGCCGAGGAAAATAGTTTAGAAAATGAATTAGAAGAAATAGCTGCTGAAGCTGCAAGACAAGCTGCTATGAACTCAAGTGATGAATTAAGTGGAGCTGTAATATCAAATGGATCTTGGCCAGTACCAGGACATAGTACAATAAGTTCTCCATATGGATACAGACTTCATCCTGTTTTAAATGTACAAAAGATGCACACTGGTATAGATATACCTGCTCCAACAGGAACTCCAGCTGTAGCAACAGATAATGGTACAGTAATATTTTCAGGAACTAAAGGAAGCTATGGTAATACAGTTATGATACAACATGATGATGGAAAAGTATCGCTATATGCACACAATAGTCAATTACTAGTATCGGTAGGGCAAAGAGTTCAAAAAGGACAAGCTGTTACTAAAATTGGATCAACAGGAAGATCAACTGGACCACACTTACATTTTGAAATAAGAATAAATGGTAAGCATACTAATCCAGTTCCGTATATATAAATAAATGAGTAGAATTTTAATTAATACCTGTTATATAATATATAGCAGGTATTTTTAATGTATTAAAAATTATAAAGCATTAAAGTTTGAACAACAGTCTTAAATTATTAATTGATAAAAAGTATAAAACTTAAATATAAATGTATGCAAAAAACTTAACTAAATTATATATTAAGGAGAACAATATGAATGAATATGTAGTTGTAGATTTAGAAACCACAGGGCTAGATCCTTATAAAGGATGTGAAATTATAGAAATAGGTATAACAGAAATTATTAACGACCAAATAGTAAGGAATTATTCAAGGTTCGTAAAGCCTAAAATGTCTATACCATACTTTATAACAGAAATAACTAATATAACAAATGAAATGGTTGAATTCGAAGAAGGAATTGAGTCTGTACTTCCTAGGTTTAGAAAATATATAGGAGATCGAACTATAATAGCACATAATGCTAAATTTGATTTAAAATTTTTAAATTTTTATCTAAATGAACTTGGATTAGATCCTATAAAAAATCATATATGTACTTTAGAGTTATTAAAACAAAACAAATCATATAAAGGTAAAAATAAAAAATTAGAAACTGCATGTGAATATTATAATATAGAAAATAAAAATGCGCATAGAGCAGATAGTGATACATTAGCTACAGCTAAATTATTTTTAAAAATTAAAGATGAAATATAGAATATAGAAAAAACCTTAGATTGTATAATTTAAAACATTATAGTCTAAGGTTTTTTCTATTTATTTAAAAATAGGATATATTTAGTGTTTAAATTAAGATGAGTATCATAGTATATAACAGACTAAAAAATCCTTTTGGGGGGTTGGTACTATGAATTTTATTAATATAAATATATTTATAGATAGAATAGAATTTTATATATTTAATGTTGAAAATAATGAAAAAAGAGTTATTATGAGTGATACTATAGTAATTCCAAAGTCATTTCAAATAGGGGATAAATTAAATTATTTAAGAAAATTTTTAATTATGCTTGTACAAAAGTATAATATAAAAAAATCAAATATAGTAATAGAAGATGCTATTGGAATTGATATTATCGATATAGTTAAGGTTGAGGGGATAGTTGAAGAAGTATTTTCAAATTGTGGGGTGATTATATGCAAATAAGTCCTAAGTTTAATTTAAAAATAATAGAAAAAATACACTCAGAAGGTGTAAATTCTGCATTATATATAGTAGAAGATAGCCAATTAGGATCTAGATTTATTTTAAAACAAATAGATAAGAAAAATTTTAAAGAAGTAGATAAGTACTTTGAAGAATCTAAAAAGGTATATAATTCAAAACATCCAAATATTATATCTATAAATACTGCATCTTACGATGATAAGTATATATATATAACTATGCCATATTATAGAAATGGATCATTATATCATTTATTAGAAAACACCAATCTAACTATAGGGCAAATAATAAAATATTCCTTAGACTTTTTGTCAGCAGTACAATATATTCATAGTAATGGAATGATACATTGTGATATAAAACCTAATAATATATTGATAAGTGATTCTCAAGATGCAGTTTTAACAGATTTTGGATCAGCTCTGTATTTAAATTATCTAGGAAATGCAAGATTAAAAAATGTATACTATAAGCATATTGCACCTGAGCAATGCACTAATTCTATTATAAGTAAAAAAATAGATATATATCAAATAGGAACAACTTTGTATAGAATGTGCAATGGTAATGAAGAGTATAATAAACAAGCTAAAAGATACAAAGATTTGAATAGTTTAAAAATAGCTTGTGCAAAAGGTAAATTTCCAATAAGAAAAAAATATATGCCTCATATTCCGAAATCAATGATATCTATAATAGAAAAGTGTTTGATGGTAAATCCTCAGGATAGGTATGATAATGTATTACAAATTATGAATGACTTATCTGACATAACTGAAAATTTAGATTGGCATTATGATAAAAGAGATAGTAACTATTTTACATGGTCTTTGGATAATGGTCAAAAAAATATACAAATAGCTTTATATAAAGAAAATGATAGTTGGAATATTATAAATGACGATAAAATGATACCTTTTATAGAAAGCAAAGCAAAAGGATACAAAGAGGTAAGATCTATTATAAAAAATTATGAAAAAAAATAACCTTACTTCAATCCGATCAAGTAAGGTTATTAAAGGGGTAAAATATATTATAAAAAGGGGTTTATTAGGGAATATATTTTATTTGGGGAGTAAATAATCGGTTATTAGGGGAATAACCTTGTATTTATAATAACAAAATTCGACAAGAAAAGCAAGGAAAAAACAAAAAAATATAAAAAAATTTTTCTTAAAATAAAATTTAAATAAATCTTGTAAAAAATATACTTAAAAAATGAATGAAAATTTTTCCTATGCACAAAATAAAGAAAAGTGCGTAGGAGGTAAAAATGAAAAAAATTAAATTAATAGCTGCATTTACATTAATAATTATAGTTTGTACAACAACTAATTCTATATGCCTAGATAATCAATATAATTATGGTAATGATATATGGATAAACAATATGAGCGATAATGATCTAAAAGTAACTATAGAAAATGTAGATTTAAGAAAAGAAAAGATTAATGTGGGAAAAAATTATGATGCTTCAGCTATTATCACAATGAAAGTATCTAATAATGGGAAATATGACGTTGAATTATCAAATATAGATATTTATCCATATCAAGGTGGCAAAGAAACCAAATATTTTGTAAGTACAGGAAAAGAAAATATTACAGGTTTTATAGGAAATATAAAAAGTGGTGAAAGTACAACCATTAAAATGGGTGTAACTTTATTTAATGCAATTGATCCTATAAAATTAGAAATGACTAATATAGAAGATATAACTAATGAAAAAGTAGTAAAAACAATAAATATAAAGTAAACAAAAAAAGAAAAGCATATGCTTTTCTTTTTTTATGTATTATTCTGGTTGAGGAGCATCTACTGGACAGACACTGTTACAAGTACCACATTCTATACATATTTCAGGGTCTATAACGTATTTGTCATCTCCTGCAGATATACAGCTAACTGGACATTCAGGTTCACAAGCCCCACAGCTTATACATGCATCGTTTATTTTATATGCCATTTTAAAGTCCTCCTTAAATTGAATTCATATTATATAATACCCAAAAAAATACTTTTTTATCACAAAATTATAAAAAAATTTTAATGTGTTTATTTAAATGCCTTTGGAGATTATAAAATATAAGAAAAATAAAAAATATAAATTTTAAATCGAGTTAAAAATGTAAAAAAATACATATAATCCCATAAATTTAATCTTACAAATTTGTTCTTTGATTTATTTTGTATAACAATGTATAATTATTCTATAAAAAAAGGAGGCTTACATGAGTTATTACAATGATGATCAAAATAAAATAAGGCGAAGAAAAGTAAGCACTAATGTAGAGCATGCTCAAATTTCAAAGCCAAATAATTTGGATGGTAGAAGTAAAGTTAATAATATAAACAGAGAAAAAATACCAGTGGATAGGTCTAAAGCAATTAGTGAAGGCTCAAAAAAATCTACTAGTAGAAAACAAAGGAAAGTTGAAAATAGAAAAAAATCAGCCAGAGCTTTAAGTAAGAAACTTTTAGTACTTATGTTAGTTGTATTGGTACTAACATCTGCGGTTGGTTCGGTATTTATACTTACAGCATTAAAAGGATCTGAAAGAGTAGATATGGCATTATTAGAATCAAAATATATAAGTAGTGAAGTTGTAAGTAATGATCAGATCCCTAAGTATTTAAAAGATGCTGTAGTTTCAATAGAAGATGAAAGGTTTTATAAACATAATGGAGTGGATGAGATTTCATTATTAAGATCAGTAGTTCATAATGTACTATCTAATAGTACTCAAGGCGGCAGTACTATAGAAATGCAAATTTCAAAAAACCTACTTACTGATGATGATAAAACTATAAAAAGAAAGATAAGAGACATATATAATGCTACTTCTATGGATAAAAATATGACCAAAGACGATATATTAGGAGTATATTTAAATAATATTTATTTAGGAAAATCATCATACGGAGTAGGTAAAGGTTCTAAAGTTTACTTTGGAAAAAATGTAAGTGAATTAAGCTTAGCTCAATGTGCTATGCTTGCAGGTATAACTAACAACCCTGCAAGATATAGTGAACATAGAGAAGCTAAAAGAAGACAAGAAACTATATTATATAAAATGAATGAACTTGGATATATAAATGATGTAGAGTATAAAAATGCTTTATCTGAAGAAGTACCATTCAAGTCTGAAATAAAATAAAGAGGTGTAAAATGAACGAATATAAATTTAATTATGAAGAAAAAGAATATATATTATCTCAAAAAAATTGTAGCGATATAATTAATGATGAAGAAAAGCCAGTAAAAGGAACTTCATTAGATAAAATATTAAATATATTAAATGAATCTGATGATATTGACTTTGATATAGAATATTATCAAGAAGCTTGCCCAGAATGTTTAGCAGGGGTTAAAGAAAAGCAAAAATTCTTTGGTTTTTTAGAATATCATTTTTATATATTTACTAAAAATGGAGAGTATGTAATTAGTGATATCGATAATGATTATCAAGGATTATCTTTTAATAAATTATCAAGAAGTGGTAAGGTAGATGATAGTTATATAGTTAGTATTATAGTTTGTGAAAACTGTCAAGATTATATAGTTCAAATTGAAAATTGTATAGTATAAAATAAAAAAAGCTATCTATTTTAAGATAGCTTTTTTATATATTAAGGTATTATAAATTATCTGGTTTGTAGATAAGTTATAATACCAACTGCTAGGCTTGAGCAACTGACCTGTTTTTTAGGTCGTTGGCGACAGAAAGTGTAGCGCCCACGCAGTGGCTTAAGCTAAGCGACTTTTTTATTTTAAATTATTAAAAAGGAAAAGTAGAAAAAACGGCTTCTACTTCAGCTATTATTTTCACTACACCTGGAGCAATATCTTGATAATAACTATTAGAGCTAGAAGAATATGTAATAGCATAAACAGGTGAGCTTAATTCTGTTATTTTATTAGGTATTGGATTATATTTAACATTAAAGCTCTTAGCTAATAAACCTGCTTTATTTAGCGCATCTTGGGTAGCTTTTTTTAGTGCACGATTATAATATTGAGTTGGATTAGAAAGAACAAAATCAACATTGATTTCATCGTTAGCTCCATTTTCTATAATTAAAGAATAAACATCACCAAGTTTATTAAAATCATCTAGAAGAACACTTATAACATTAGTAACTTTATATGATAAAAAAGTATTGTTGCTTAAATTATAATTTTTACTCACAGATAAATTTTCACTATGAATATTTTCTTCAGCAATTCCATAATCTTCTAAGCTCATCAGAACTCTATCTGTAATTTCTTTATTTTTATCTTGAGCTTCCTCTAAACTTATATTATCAGTAGAAATTTTTACTTTTAATCTAGCCATATCCGAATTTACTTCTATATAGCCTGTGCCATGAACAGATAAAGAGCCTTTATCTGTTGGCATATACATATTATTATTTCTAAATTGCATTTACATCAACTCCCTAAAATTTATAGTAATCAATAAATTATATTATAAAAAATTGAAATTTATGAAATTATCAGATAATATATAAATGATTAACAAAGAAATTGTAGTGTGTTATAATACTATTGGGAAAACATTAACACGGACATTTCAAAAATCAACTCGCAAAAAGATAAAACATTATACTAGGGGTGATGATATGAGTCAAAGTATGGCGGCTAAACATTCAATATGGCCAAGAGAAAAAGATATAATATTTAATTTATCAGCAAGAGCACAACAAGCAGAGAAAGAATTAGGAACAAATAATGTAATAAATGCTACTATAGGTGCTCTTATGGATGATGAAGGTAAGTTAATAACTATGGACACTGTTTATGATGAATATAAATCATTAGATAATAAAGATATATCAGCATATGCAGCGCTTGAAGGTCAACCTGATTATCTTGAAGCAGTTAAAAAAGTATGCTTCAAAGATTATCTTCCAGAAGGATATATAAAGGCAGTCGCATCTCCAGGTGGAAGCGGTGCTATAAAATTAGCTGCTTGGAACTATACAGAAGAAGGAGATGAAGTGTTAACATCAGATTGGTTCTGGAGTCCTTATGTAAGTATAACAGAGGAAATCGGAAGAAAAGTAACTACATATAAGTTATTTGACGAACAAAATAACTTCAACTTTAATTCATTTAAAGAAAGTTTTTTAAATATAGCTAGTAAGCAAGAAAGAATATTTACTATTTTAAATACACCAGCACATAACCCAACTGGATATAGTATTCCAGATGAAGAGTGGGACAAGATAATAGATTTAGCTAAAGAAGTATCTAAAAATCCAGATAAAAAAATAATTTTCTTTGTAGATATAGCTTATATAGATTTTGCAAGCGATGATAATGCTAGTAGAAAATTCTTTAAAAAATTCTCGAATCTTCCTGAAAATGTACTTACAATAGTAGGATTTAGTATGTCAAAAGGATTTACTGCTTACGGAATGAGAATGGGATCTGCAATATGTATAACTTCAAGTGAAAATGTTTCTGAAGAATTCTATTATGCTTGTGTACATTCATGTAGAGCAAACTGGTCAAACTGTAATAGAGGAGCAATGAAGTTACTTTCTAATATAGTTAATGACGAGGCTAAATTTAAAGCATATACTGAAGAAAAAAATAAACATAAACAAATGTTAAGAAGAAGAGCTGATGTATTTGTTAAAGAAGCTGAAAAAGTAGGATTAGATATACTTCCTTACAGAGATGGATTCTTTGTTAGTATACCATGCGAAAATTCAAGAGCTGTATGTGAAGAATTAACTAAAGATAATTTATTCATGGTGCCATTAAAAGCAGGACTTAGATTTGCTGTATGTGCAGTAAATGAGGATAAATGTAAAATTGCTCCTAGCATGATAAAAAATGCTCTTGAGTATATAAAAAGCAAAGATTTAGCAGAAGTTAAGTAAATAAAAAATAGGTCTATTTTAAAGTAGACCTATTTTCAAAAATAAAATGACCACATAGTTAATGCATTTTGAGTAATATATGTAGCCCAAGTGAGAATGAGGGTGGCATAGTTAGCGACATAATCAAAGTGAATTTTTAGTAAAAGGGAATAGATGAAACTGAAAAATTATTATGGGGGAATAAAAACTATGAAAAAGTTAATGACAGGTAACGAGGCAATAGCTCGTGGAGCTTATGAATCTGGTGTAAAATATGCATCTGCATATCCAGGAACTCCAAGTACAGAAATTTTAGAAAACATAGCTACATATAAAAATGATATAGTAGCTGAATGGGCTCCAAATGAAAAGGTTGCATTAGAAGCAGTTATAGGGGGATCTATAGCAGGAGCAAGAACAATAGCTTCTATGAAGCATGTTGGTATAAACGTAGCAGCAGACCCATTATTTACATTTGCTTATACAGGAGTAAATGGAGGTATGGTATTAGTATCTGCTGATGAACCAGGAATGCATTCATCTCAAAATGAACAAGATAATAGAAATTATGCTAAATTTGCTAAAATAGCTTTATTTGAGCCAGCAACTAGCCAAGAAGCTAAAGATATGTTAAAAGAAGCTTTTGAAGTAAGTGAAAAATATGATACTCCAGTTTTATATAGAGTTACAACAAGACTTTGTCATTCAAAGGGAATAGTTGAATGTACAGATAGAGTAGAAGTTGGAATAAAAGATTATGCTAAAAATCCACAGAAAAATCTTACTGTTCCAGCACATGCTAGAGTATTAAGATACTCAGTAGAAGACAGATTGAATAAATTAGAAGAATACTCAAACAACACACCTCTTAACTATTATGAAATAAACGATACTAAAATAGGTATAATATCATCAGGAATGTGTCACATGTATGCAAAAGAAGTATTCGGTGACAACGCATCATACATGAAATTAGGATTTACAAATCCTCTACCAATGGACAAAATAAAAGAATTCGCATCAAAAGTAGATAAAATATATGTTATAGAAGAAAATGATCCATTTATAGAAGATCAAATGAAAATGGCTGGAATAGAGTGCTCAGGTAAAGATATATTACCGATAACAGGAGAAATGACTCCAGATACAATAAGAAAATCAATCTTTGGAAAAGCAAATGACACAGTTCAATACAATAAAGAATTAGTTGTTCCAAGACCTCCAGGATTATGTGCAGGCTGTCCACATAGAGGATTCTTCTATGAATTAGGAAAGAGAAAAAATGTTATGGTTACAGGAGATATAGGATGCTATACTCTTGGATTTGCACCTCCATATAATGCAATGGATACAGTTGTATGTATGGGAGCAAGTTTAAGTACAGGACATGGAGCTCAAAAAGTATTTAATATGAAAGATGACAACAAAATGAGAGTTGTAGGTGTATTAGGAGATTCTACATTCTTCCATACAGGTGTTAACTCATTATTAGATGTTGTATACAATAAAGGAAATTCAATATCTGTAATATTAGATAATAGAATAACAGGTATGACAGGTCATCAACAAAATCCAGGAACAGGATATACACTACAAGGTGAAGTAACTAATGAAGTAGATATAGAAGCATTAGTTAAAGCTTGTGGAGTTAAACAAATAAGATGTATAGATCCTAATAACTTAAAAGAAGTAAAAGAAACATTAGATTGGGCATTTGAGCTAGAAGAGCCTTCAGTAATAATAACTAGATGGCCATGTGTTCTTAAAAAATTCTCTAAGCAAGATATAGAAGAATTTAATAGTCCATTTACTTCTAAGTGTGAAGTAGATCATGATTCTTGTATAGGATGTAAGGCATGTATGAAAACTGGATGTCCAGCAATATCATTTGATAAAGATATTAAGAAGGTAAATATAGATAAAAACCAATGTGTAGGATGTAATGTATGTTCACAAACATGTCCTAAAGATGCAATATCTAATAATAGATTAGCTAAGGAGGTAAACTAATATGACTAAGAGTGTCCTTTTGGTAGGTGTAGGGGGTCAAGGAACTATACTTGCAAGTAAATTATTAACTACTGGGCTTATGGAAGCTGGATATGATGTAAAAATGAGTGAAATACACGGAATGAGTCAAAGAGGTGGATCAGTATCTTCACAAGTTAGATATGGGGATAGTGTATGTTCTCCAGTTATAGAAATAGGTGGGGCAGATATATTAGTTTCATTTGAAAAGATGGAAGCTTTAAGATGGTTAGAATATTTAAAACCAGAGGGAAAAATAGTTTATAATAACTATAGAATGGATTCTATGCCAGTACTTACAGGAAAAGCTGAATATAAAGAAAATGAAATAGAAGCAGAGCTTGAAAGATTAGATGCTAGAAAGCTAAATGCGGCAGATAAGGCAGTAGAATTAGGTAATGCAAAGGTAATGAATATAATACTATTAGGTGCATTAGTTAAATCTATGGAACTAGAACATATAAACTGGGAAAATATAATAAGAGATAATGTAAAAGAAAAATTTGTTGATATAAATATAAAAGCATTTAATGAAGGTATGAAATTAGTTACTAAGGAAGCGCTAGCAACAAATTAATATGATAATTAAGCTATTATGAGTTAGATTACTTGTAATAGCTTAATTTAAATATAGTTTTAATAACAAAAGACAAAAGGGAATATGCATCTATAGGCAAATATTTATTAGTCAAAGGGGAAATTTATGAACTACAGAATATTAGCTATAAATCCAGGGTCTACATCTACTAAGATAGCAGTGTATGATAATGAAGAACAAATATTAGTAAAAGGAATTGATCACCTAGCATCAGATTTAGAAAAGTACAATAGAATACAAGATCAATTTGATATGAGAAAAGAAGAGGTTTTAAAAGTACTTAATGAAAATAATATAGAAATTAATTCTTTAAGCGCAGTTGTAGGTAGAGGGGGATTACTTCCACCTGTAAAATCCGGAGCTTACTTAGTAAACAATGAAATGATAGATAGATTAAAAAATAGACCTGTTGTAGAGCATGCGTCAAATTTAGGCGCTATAATATCTTATGAAATAGCAAAACCTTTAGGTATAAATGCTTATATATATGACTCGGTGGCAGTTGATGAACTAACTGATGTTGCTAGATTATCAGGAATTAAAGGTATGGATAGAACAAGTTTAAGCCATGCTCTTAACTCTAGAGCAATGGCAATAAAGTTTGCTAAAAATAATAATAAAAAATATAGCGATTTAAATTTAATAGTAGCGCACCTAGGTGGAGGTATAACTGTAAGTGTTCATGAAAAAGGAAGAATGGTAGATATAGTTTCAGATGATGAAGGTTCATTTTCACCAGAAAGAGCAGGAAGAGTTCCTTGTAAAAAATTAATAGATAATTGTTTTTCAGGTAAGTATACTCACAAAGAAATGTTAAAAATGATAAGAGGCAAAGGTGGGATAGTTTCTTATTTAAATACAGTTGATTTAAGAGAAGTAGAGTCTATGATAAATGATGGCAATGAAGATGCTAAATTAGTACATGAGGCTATGGCTTATCAAGTTTCAAAATCAATAGGAGAATTAGCAACTGTTGTTGAAGGAAAAGTAGATGCAATTGTTATAACAGGAGGAATAGCACATTCTAAAGTTATGACTAATAATATTAAGAAAAGAGTAGAATTCATATCTCATGTTGAAATAATGCCAGGAGAAAATGAACTAGAATCATTATCATTTGGAGCTTTAAGGGTATTAACAGGAGAAGAAAACGCAAGAGAATATAGTGAAGAAGTACTAGCTAATGCCTAAATATTAGCAAAAATATTATAATGTTTTAGATGAACTAAAAATAATGAGTTGTATATTAAGATAAATACAACTCATTATTTTTATTATTAAGCAATATTTAAAACTTATAAACTAAATTAGTCGTTACATATAAATGTTTCACAAGTAGCGTTTTGTGCATTTATTTTAACGCTAGGAGCTTTACAGCATTCATTTTCATTGTAATTACATTTATAAGCTTGACAAGATATACCACTTGTTTTAGTGCAAGTACATCCTTCACTACCACAGTTTGTCATTCCAGAAGAAGCTCTATCTTGGAATGATGCACAATTAGTAGCAGATGTAGATGTAGCACTAGCTCCAGTAACACTTATACCACCAGCATAACACATACTAGAATTATTATGAACACAATTAGTTGCAGAACAACTTAAATTACCATTTGACATATTAATATACCTCCTAATGATGTTTTCTAATTTAGTATGTGAAAATAGAATAATTTTATGTAGTAAATTAGAAATGCTATTATTTAGAAATACATTTTTCGCAAGCTACAATAACATCATCAAGATTTTCTCTGCCTAGATTTTTATTACCATGAATAACTTCTAGGTTTTCTTTAGATCCACAAATAGAGCAAGTATAGTTATTATTTTTTAATGCTTGTTCTTTAAAGATTTTCCAGTGAGTAGATTTTAAGTAAGTATCAAATTTCACTCTAACGCAAGCTTCTAAAAATTCTAAGTATAATCTATTTAAATCATCATCTGTTAAATCACAGTACTCTGGCTCAAAAAAACTACAGCGTTGATTTGTTGTAGGTAATGCATCTAACATAACGCATTTTATATTATACTCAAAATCATCTGTAGGCCCATCTAATGAAAGATGAGTGCAAAAAGAGCAACATTCTTTAGGTAAATTTTCTATAAGTTCTTCAATATTATTATTCATAAGTAACCTCCCAAAATTATATCAAAATTTAATTGGATTGACTTTTGTATAAAACTAAAAATCAAAGATAAAATTAGTCTTTTATAATAGATATTAAAAAAAGTAGACAAGTATTCTATAAATAAAGGATTTTAACAAAAAATAAAGTATTTATTTATAGATAAGATGAAAAAAGTTAGGATGAGATTATGCAAACTTATAATTTTTCTAAAATAAAAAATGATGTTGAAGAAGAATTAAAAATTAGGAAGATAGAAAATGAAAAAAAATATTTTAAGCATATTGAGATATACAAAAATAAATTTCTTATAAAAACGGAAAATATAAATGGAAAAAGTACGTTAGATTATAATGATATGTACCACATTGAAGATGGAAGTAAGATACCAATAAAAAAAATAAATAGTAAAAGCATTGGAGAATTCAAAGACGAGTATAATATTAAAATTTTAAAGCTAAGAAACATAGAATTTAAATATAATATGTTTAGTAATTGTAAATTTAAAAATATAGAATTTTATAATTGTGTATTTTATGGTAATACATTTTCAACATGTAAATTTAATGATGTTAAATTTATTGATTGTAATTTTTATAATACCAAAGAATGTATATCGGTATTTGATAGAAAAAGTATATTAGTTAATTGCGAGTTTAAAAAATGCAATGTAGAAAAAGGCATATTTGAATCAATAACTTTAAAAAATGTTAAATTTGAGCGTACATCTTTAAAAGAATGTATATTTAATAATGTATATTTCAATAAAATAATTATTAATGATTGTGATATGAGATCATGCAAGATAATAAATCCTGATATAAAAGAACTTGAATTTGAAGATAATTATTTATCAAAGTTTGATGAGTATACTTTTATTGATAAAATAATAATAGATAAGAAATATAAAAAAAATTATAATTATGCATTTAAAGTGTATAAAAATATTGCATCTAAATTTGAGTCGAACGGATTATTAAATATAGCAGGAGAGTATTATTATATATCGAAGTGTATGGAACATAAGTCGCTAAGTGGATTAAGTAAAGCTAAGTCATCTATATTTTGGCTACTTTGTGGCTATGGAGAAAGACCTACCTTTGCTCTTATAACATCTTTAGAAATAGTGTTATTTTTTGCAGTAGTATATATGATAACGGGATTAAGTGTTGGAGAATATGTTATAAATTATAAAGAATTAATTTTTCAAGGATTACCATTAGAAAATTTAAACACTGATTTTATGCAGTCATTATATTTTAGCATAGTAACATTTACAACTGTAGGGTATGGTGATATAACCCCTATTGATTTAAGTATATTATTATCCGGAATAGAAATGCTTTTAGGTGTTACTATGGTAGGTGTATGGACAGCTACATTGGCTAGAAAAATTACGAGATAAAATGAAATTAAATTTTATTTATAGAAAATAATAGATGATAATTACTATTAATTATCATCTATTATTGAAAATATAATAATTTAATCTTGATCTATGAAAAATCTTTTATACCATACTAAAAATACATAAATTGTATATATTTTTCTTGCATTATTTTCTTTATTATTATAGTGATTATCTAATAAATTGATTAGCGATTGTGTATTAAAGAACTCAGATGCATATTTACTAATAAATGATTCCTTGACGATATTATAATATTTTTCTTCTTTTAACCAGAATCTTATTGGAACAGGGAATCCTTTCTTTTCACGTTTAGCCCATTCCTCAGGAAGAGTATTGATAGCGGCCTCTCTCAATGCCAGCTTTGTAGTTTTATTATTTATCTTATGTATAGTAGGAATTGATTCTCCAACTTTCATAACTTCTTTATCTAAAAATGGAACTCTTAACTCTAATGAGTGAGCCATACTCATTTTATCCGCTTTTAATAATATGTCTCCTTGAAGCCATAATTTTAAGTCTAGATATTGCTTTTTAGTTATATCATCTTGATTTTTAACTTTAGCATATATAGGTCCTGTTATTTCTTTTACCGATTTAGAATTTTGATATTTGATATTAAGTATATTACAAGCCTCATCTTCTTCAAATATTAGAGCTTGTCCGATAAAATAATCCTCTACTGCGCTACCGCCTTTTATAAGAGTAGTTCTTCCCTTAAATTGTGGAAGTTTCTTTGATATATTAGCGATTGATTTTCTGAATATGAAAGGTAACTTTTTATATTTTTTTAGAATTTTATCATCAGTATACCACTCATACCCACCAAATATCTCATCAGCTCCTTCGCCAGATAATACGACAGTTACATGTTCTCTTGCAAGTTCAGATAAAAAATATAGAGGTAAGGATGATGGATTAGACTGAGGTTCATCCATATAATACTGTATGTCTGAGATATTCTCAAAGCATTCATCAGCAGTTATTATTTTTTGTATATTTTCTATATTTAAAGAGTTTGATAATTCTTTGGCAAGATTTGACTCATTAAATCTATCTTGTTTAAATCCTACTGAAAATGACTTTTCAGGCAATAGATTCGCTGTTATATAACTAGAATCTACTCCTCCTGATAAAAATGAACCTACAGGAACTTCGCTCTCCTTATGAAGTTTAATAGACTCATGCATAATATTTTCTATAGAGTCAATGCTTTGACTTAATGACATATCTTGTTGGTTAAAATTTATATCCCAATATTGAGTAGTAGATAAATTTCCATTTTTAAACGTAAGGAAATGACCTGGTTGTAATTTAAATACACCCTTGAAAAATGTTTCTTCTAATACAGAATATTGAAATGTCAAATAAGGCTTCAAAGCATTTTCATTAAGTTCTTTCTTAAAATTAGGGTGTTTTAAAAAACTTTTTATCTCTGAACCAAATATTAATCCATTATCATCACTTAAATAGTAATAAAATGGTTTAATACCAAAATGATCTCTTGCTGCAAAAATATTTTTATTTGAAATATCATATATTACGAAAGCGAACATCCCTCTTAGCTTATGAACCATATTTTCTTTGTATTCTTCATAGCAGTGAATTAATACTTCACTATCTGTATTTGTTTTAAAAATATGGCCTTTATTTGTCAATTCTTCTCTTAATTCTTTATAGTTATATATTTCACCGTTAAATACTAGGGCTAAGCTATTATCTTCATTGAATAGTGGCTGAAGCCCATTATTTACACCTATTATACTTAATCTTCTAAACCCTAGAGCTATATTATCATTTATAAATTCGCCAACTTGGTCAGGTCCTCTATGAATTATAGTATCAAGCATCTCATTAAGTATTTCTTTTTTATTTGAAGTATTATCTAAAAATCCTGTAAATCCACACATTGTTATTTTGCTCCTTTTTTAATACACTCTATAAGGTATTAAAATTCTATTTATTATTTAAATTTTATTTATAGAATTAGTATAATAGTAAGTTGTTTTAAAATTTTATTAAACTTGTAAAATTTTTGTAAAATAAGTAAGTTTTTGTAGAAAAAAAGCATCTTTATATAATTTTTAATTATATAAAGATGCTTTTTTATGCATATATACAAACCAAGATTATATTATATGCTAGATAATACTATTTATTTAATATAAATTTATCTATAACGTGAGCAACACCATGCTCATTGTTAGTTTTAGTTATATAGTTTGCGATATCCTTTATACTATCACGAGCATTCCCCATAGCAACTCCAAGTCCTGCTAATTTTATCATATGTTGATCATTTTCTTCATCACCAACAGCTATAGTTTGTTCTATTGGTAAGTCGATACTTTCACATAAAGCTTTTAAAGCAGTTCCTTTATTGGCTTTTTTGTTTAAAAATTCTAAGAAGAAAGGTGCTGATCTAACAACAGTATATTTATCGAAAAGTTCTTTAGGAAGAACATTTAAAATTTCTTCTAATCTTTCAGGTTCATCGATAATCATTATTTTACAGAATGTTATATCATCATTTATTTCATTTTCAGGCATATAAACGATTGGTATTTGATTTAACTCAGATTCTAATACAGTGTATTTACTTGGTTCTTCAAATGGAGTTATTACATTTGTTGGTGTATTTATATGAACTTTAGTATTAAGATCTTTAACAACTTTAAATATTGTTTTAAAATCATCATAACTCATTTCTATATTAGAAATAACTTTTTCACTTTTTACTTCTTGAACTACTGCTCCATTAAAGCAAATAACATAATCACCATCATCAGTAAGATTTAATTCTTTTAAAAGAGGTGTTACCCCAGGTAAAGGTCTACCTGTTGATAGTACAACTTTTGCACCATTTTTTTTAGCCTCTTGAATAGAGTTAAATACATTTGATGTTATTTTTTTATCAGTGTTTAACAAAGTTCCATCGATATCTAAAGCGATTAATTTATACATATTACCCTCCCAATAATTAAAATATAAGACAGATATAATTATATCAATATCTATAAAATTAATAAACTAAAATAAAATTTGTTAAAATAATATAAAATATATTATATTATTTTGAAAATTAATAAAAACTTAACAATATGTAATATATGGTATAATATTTATATCGATTTAAATCTAATAATTTAAAATCTAATTAGATTTATTTGATGTAATAATAAATTAAGATAAGGAGATATGTTCATGAAATTTTCAGAATTTAAATATGAAAGACCAAACTATGAAGAAAATAAAATACAGATAAATAAATTAATAGAGAAAATAAATAATGCATCTACATATAAGGAGCAAAGAGAATACATAGATAACCTTAATAAAATTAGAAATGATATAGAAACAATGTCAACTATATGCTCAATAAGAACTAGCATTAATACACAAGATGTATTTTATGAAAAAGAAACTGAATATTGGGATGAATATTCTCCTTTATATGAAGACATAAATTCGTACTTTTATAAAGCAATTATAAATTCAAAGTTTAAAAAAGAAATAGAAAATGACTTTGGAATACAATTTGTTAAAATAGCTGAGTTTTCTATAAAATCTTTTTCAAAAGATATAATAAAAGAATTACAAGATGAAAATAAACTTTGCTCAGAATATACTAAGTTGTTAGCTTCTGCAAAAATAAACTTTGAAGGAAAAGAAAGAAATCTATCAGGACTTGGGAAGTTTATGCTATCAAAGGATAGAGAAATGAGAACAAGAGCTTCTAAAGCTTATTATGGATTCTTTAAAGAGAATGAAGACAAATTTGATGATATATTTGAAAAATTAATAAATATAAGACACACTATAGCAAAGAAATTAGGCTTTAATAACTTTGTAGAACTAGGTTATATAAGAATGATGAGAACTGATTATAATGCTGAAATGGTTAAAAACTTTAGAGAGCAAGTATTAAAATATATAGTACCAGTTGCAAGTGACTTATATAAAAGGCAAGCTGAAAGGTTAGGTCTGGAAAAACTAACTTATGTAGATGAAAACTTTGAGTTTTTAAGTGGAAATGCAACACCAAAAGGTAACCCAGAATATATAATGGAAAATGGAAAAAAAATGTACTCTGAATTATCTAAAGAAACTAAAGAATTTTTTGACTTTATGTTAGAAAATGAGCTTATGGATTTAGTTACTAAAAAAGGAAAAGCAGCAGGTGGATATTGTACATATATACCAAATTATAAATCACCTTTTATATTTTCTAATTTTAATCAAACATCAGATGATATAGATGTTTTAACTCATGAAGCAGGTCATGCTTTCCAATTATATATGTCTACATGGATTAATATGCCAGAGATAAATTTCCCCACATATGAAAGTTGTGAAATACATTCAATGAGTATGGAATTTATAACATGGCCTTGGATGGATTTATTCTTTAAGGAAGATACTGAAAAATATAAATTTACACATTTATCAGCAGCTATTAAATTTATTCCTTATGGAATAGTAGTAGATGAATTCCAACATCGAATATATGAAAATCCAAATATGAGCAAAGAAGAGCGAAAAAATGTTTGGAGAGAACTTGAAAATAAATATCTACCTCATAAGGACTATGAAGATTGTGATTTCCTAGAAAGAGGAGGATGGTGGTTTAAGCAAGGCCATATATTTAAAAATCCTTTTTATTATATAGATTATACTTTAGCTCAAATATGTTCTTTACAATTCTGGAAAAAGATGCAAAAGAATAAAGTTGATGGATGGGATGACTATTTAAATATATGTAAAGTTGGAGGAACTAAATCTTTCTTAGAAATAGTTGAAATAGGAAACTTAAAATCACCATTTAAAGATGGATGCGTAGAAAGTGTAATAGATATAATAAAATCTTGGTTAGAAGAAGTTGATGATAAAGCTCTTTAAAATAAAAAATCACATCTATAAAGCCATTGCATAGATAGCTTTATCAGATACCAAAATATTAAGGATTGTACAAAAATTATTTTATTTTAATTTGAGTACAATCCTTTTTAATGATATTATTTTTTACATTAGAGATCAATATTATAGGGGGAATAAAATGAAAAATGTAATGATAGTTGAAGATGATACAATTCTTAATAATGGTATATGTTTTAACTTACAAGTAGAGGGAATTAATGTTATACCAGCATACAGTTTAAAAGAAGCTGAAAAAAATTTAAAACAAGAAAAAATAGATTTGATAATATTAGATGTAAATCTTCCAGATGGGAATGGATTTGATTTTTGCAAATATATAAGGCTAGAATCTAAAATAGCAATATTATTTTTGACTGCATGTGACATGGAAGAGGATGTAGTAAATGGATTTAAAATAGGTGCAGATGACTATATAACAAAACCGTTTAGTATAAATATATTAATACAGAGAGTTAAAGCATTACTTAGAAGATGTAGTTTAGAAAATGATGACAACATATTAACTGAAGGGGAATTCAAAATAGACTTAGATAAAATGATAATATCAAAAAATGATAAACATCTAATATTATCACCTATAGAATATAAAATACTAAAAAAACTAATACAATGTAAAGGTGAAATAGTAACAAGACAAGCTTTGATAGATGAAATATGGGATAAAGAAAGTGAATATATAGAAGAGCATGCATTAACAGTAAATATAAACAGACTAAGAGGTAAAGTTGATGAAAAATATTCTAAACATAAATACATAAAAACTGTATATGGAATGGGGTATATGTGGCTTGGTGATAAAAATGAAAAATGCTAAAGATATAAAACACAATTATTATATTACTTTTTCTGTTATATATTTTCTATTATCAATTTCATGTTTGCTACTTATAAATCATCAAACAAATAATATAGTAAACAAATATCCAGGTGCTACTAATGATATAATGAAGATTAAATTTTTAAGTTTAATTTTTATTAGTTTTATTTTTTTTATATCATTATATTTTGTATATAAAGTAAGAAAAGACATTGTTAATTTTAGTGAAAATATTATTTATAATATAGATCAGTTTATATCAGGAAATAAAAATATGAAATTTGATTTAAATAAAGATGATTTACTATCTAAGGTACAAAATAAATTAAAGTATATGATAGAAGTTATGGAAGATAAAAATGAAAAATACTTACAAGAAAAAGAAAGTATAAAAACTTTAATCTCAGATATATCACATCAAATTAAAACTCCCATAGCTAATATATCAATGTACAACGAAACACTAATATGTAGAGAAATTGATAAAGAAAATCAAATTTTATTTTTAAAAAATATGCAATTACAAGTTAATAAACTAGAATGGTTAGTTAAATCTTTGATAAAAATGTCTAGACTAGAAAATGGAATTATTAATTTAAATATGATTAAGTCAAGGATTACAGATACAATTTTAAATGCATTAAGCAGCATACATTTAAAAGCTGAAGAAAAAAATATTTCTATAGAACTAGATATAGACGAAAAGTTAGAGCTATATCATGATAAAAAATGGACTACAGAAGCATTTTTTAATATTATTGAAAATGCAGTTAAGTATACAGATAAAGGTGGCCATATAAATATAAGTATGGTTAAAATGGATTTTTTTACTAGGGTTACTATAAGTGACAATGGAATTGGAATAAATGAAAATGAAATAAATCATATATTTAAAAGATTTTATAGAAGTCCAGAAGTTAATGCTATAGAGGGGATAGGTATAGGTCTATATCTAGTAAGGGAGATTATAAATAAACAAGGTGGTTATATAAAAGTAGAATCTCAAATGGATATTGGTACTAAATTTAACATATATTTAAAAAATTAAATTATGAAATAAATATGAATAGTGTAGATATTGTTATGCTTAATAATTTTATCTACACTATTTTATTTAAATATCTCAAAACTGTGATAATTTTTAGGTGAAATATAACAGGACTGTGAGATTTAAAATAACTTTTCTATGATATTATTTAATTATTCGATAGATAAAATTAAAATATATTCACGTTTAAGTGAAAATGTTAATTACTAAAATATACTAAGGGGTTATAAATAATGAAAATATTAGAAACTAAAAATTTAAAAAAATATTATGGAAAAGATGAAAATTTAGTAAAAGCATTAGATGGAATAAATATAAGGGTAGATAAAGGAGAATTTGTTGCTATAGTAGGTACATCAGGGAGTGGAAAAAGTACATTGCTTCATATGTTAGGGGGACTTGATAGAGCAAGTGAAGGTAAAGTAATAGTAGAAAATAATGATATATTTAATATGAATGATGAAGAACTTACTATTTTTAGAAGACGTAATGTTGGGTTTATATTTCAAAATTATAATTTAGTACCAATATTAAATGTATATGAAAATATAGTATTACCAATAGAACTTGATGGATGTAAAATAGATACGCAATATGTAAATGAAATAATAGATATATTAGGGTTAAATAAAAAAGTAGATGCCCTACCAAATAATTTATCAGGAGGGCAACAGCAAAGAGTTGCAATAGCAAGAGCTTTAGCTACAAAACCATCTATAATTTTAGCTGATGAGCCAACGGGTAATCTAGACAGCAAGACAGAACAAGATGTTTTAGGTTTATTAAAAGTTACGAGTAGTAAGTTTAATCAAACAATAATTATGATAACTCATAATGAACAATTAGCTCAGATGGCAGATAGAATTATAAGAATTGAAGATGGAAAAGTGGTAGATAGAGGTGAAAGCCATGCTACGAAATAATAATCAAGAAATTATAAAAAAATTAAGTACTAGAAATTTTAAAGTAAACAAGATTAGAAACTTAGTATCTATAATTGCAATAGTACTAACAACAGTTTTATTCACTTCATTATTTACAGTAGGATATAGTATGTTAGATGCATTTAATAATTATAAAATGATGCAATATGGAATGAGTACACATGTACAAATACAAGATGTAAATGATGAACAAATTAAAAAAATAAAAAATAATGAGTTAGTAGACTCAAAAAGCATAGGTATAGTAAAGAATATATATAGTGCAATAAATCCAGAATTTTCAACTCAGACAGTTAATGTTACTGTGTATGATAAGCAAAGCATAGAAAATACTGGAACAGTAGAAATGATAGAAGGTTCTTTGCCAAAGTCTAAAGACGAAATAGTAATGCCTACAAAGGTTCTTGATATGTTAAAGTTACCATATAAAGTTGGAACAGAAGTAAATATTACAATACCAGAGTTAAAAGATAAAAAGTTAACGGGTAAATCAGAAAGCTATAAGTTTAGATTAAGTGGATACTATAAATATAAAACTACAACATCATTGCCTCTTCATGATATATATGTAAGTGAAGCATTTTATGATGAATATAAGCAAAATAAAGAAGTAGATGCTATGTGTGTAACTTTTAATTTTATAAAAAGCAAAGATTTAGAAGGTCAACTTTCACAAGTCCTAAGTGATATTCAACCTTATTCAGGTAAAGCAACTATAAATCCAGTATTTTTAGATTCGCAAGCAAACAACATTAGTGAAATGATAAATAACGTACTCCCAATATTGCTAATGGCAGCATTAATACTTTTAAGTGGGTATTTATTAATATACAATATTTTTTATATATCAGTAGTTAAAGATATAAATCATTATGGACTATTAAAGACTATAGGAACATCTCCTAAACAGATTAAGAAGCTAATAATAAAGCAAGCAAACAAAATATGTTTAATAGCTATACCAATAGGCTTGGCTTTAGGATATACTTTAGGAAAAATATTTATACCTATGGTTGGCTCAATGATGGACGGATTGAAGATAACTTCTTTTAAAACATTTAGTCCAGTAATATTTGTGTTTGCAACAGTATTTTCTTATATAACTGTAAGAATATCATGCAATAAACCTGCAAAAATAGCTAGCAATGTATCTCCAGTCGATGCGGTTAGATATAATGATAGAAGTACAAATGTTAAACGAAAACTTAAAAAGGGTAAATCAGGATCTAAACTCTATAAAATGGCATTTACAAATATATTTATAAATAAACGAAAAGCATATTTGGTTTTAATATCAATGTCTTTAAGTTGTATAATATTTTTAGCTGTTTCAACTATAATAACTAGCTCTAATCCAGAAAGAGCAGCTGATGGTATATTGATAGGAGATGTAGAAATAGAGCATGGATTAGCTCAATATGCAAAATACGAAGAAAAGAAAGTCTTACCTATAGACAATCAATTAATAAAAGATATTCAAAATATAAAAGAAGTTAAAAGTGTAGAAAAAATATATAAAGATTCAGGGCGTGTAATATATGAAGGGGATTTAAAAGAAGAAATATTAACACAAAAAATAGAAGAAAAACATAAAAAAGATTTTTTTGATGGTAAAGATCCAAGAGAAGTAGCGAAAGAGCAAAACTCTATAAGTTTAGATTTAACAGGAGTATCTTCTGGTAGTACAATGAAAAATATGATAGATAATAGTGAATTGGAGTTTTGGGGTAAAGCTAATGTAATACAAGGTAATTTAGATATAGATAAATTTAACAAAGGTGGATATATAATACTTGTTGGACACAAATATAGTAAAATCAAAGTCGGAGATAAAATTGATTTTAAGTATTTAAATAAATTCTTTGAAAAAGATGGTTATACTGAAAATCAATTTGAAGTAATGGCAATAATTGATGGAGCTGAAAACTTTAATTTATCTATGTATGTAAATGAAAATGATTTTAAAAAAGTAGTTGAAAAACCATATATCCAAAAATTGATTGTAGATACAACTGATAAAAACAAAGTTGCAAAAGAAGTAAAAAATCTAAATGGAAAGTATAATAATCCTTACACTCAAGTAAATTCAAAACAAATGTATATAAATGAGGCAAGAAAGTTTCAGTCTAGTTTAAACATTATAGGAATGAGTGCAGTATTTATAATAGGATTAATAGGTGTATTAAACTTTGTAAATACTATGATAACTAGTATAATATCTAGGAAAACAGAATTTGCAATGATGGAAGCTATAGGAATGACTAAAAAGCAACTTAAAAAGATGCTATTATTAGAAGGATTATACTATGGTGTTATTATAACCTTTGTAAATATTACAATTGGTAGCTTATCTACATTATTAGGATATAATATTATGCAACTTAGATTCTCTACATATACATATCCAGTAGGGGCATTAATAACTTGTACAATAGCACTATTTTCAGTATGTTTAATCGTTCCTTTAGCTGTATATAGTAGTGTTAATAAAGATAGCATTATTGACAGAATTAGAGTAACTGAATAAAAATTTAAAATAAATATGACTATAAAAAACATCCTTAGAAATAGGATGTTTTTTATTTTACAAAATTTGTAATATTAATTTATTGTATTATAATAAAAAATGTTGAAAAATATAAAACCTTTTTTTAATAGAGTTCGTTATATAAGTGAAAGGGGGAATAAATTTGGCACAAAGTGATGAAAGTCTAATCAATGAAATACTAAAGGGAAATGAAAGTGCAATGGAAATACTAGTGAAAAGATATTATGATCTTGTACATAGTTTCATTTATAGAAATACATCAGATTATAATCTAGCATATGATTTGACCCAAGAGGTATTTATAAAAGTTATAAAAAACATAAATAAATTTAGTAATGACAAAGGTAATTTTAAAAATTGGGTCTTAAAAATTGCTGTAAATACAAATAAAGACTATTTCAAAAGTCCTATATATAAACATAGAAAAGAAATGCAAGATATAGATAATCATGAAATAAAAGATGATAAAAATGTTATAGATATTATATCTAAAAAAGAAGATGCTAATAAAATAAAAGAAGCTATTCATAAATTACCTAATCTTCAAAGAGAAGCAATACTTTTAAAATATTATGAAGACTTAAAAGTTAGAGAAATAAGTAGTGTAACAGGAGAAAATGAAAATACCATAAAATCAAGATTATTTAATGGTGTTAAAAATTTAAAAAAAATGCTTGGAGGTGATTCAAATGAAGAAATTTCAGGGAGAAGACTACACTCTAAACTATGATGATTTAAATGATATTGAATTTGATAATTTGATAGATGAAGATTTAAAAGAAATAGAATTATTTTTAGATAGCTACATGGTTAAAAAAGTAGATGATGAGAAAATCGAAAATACTATTGATGTACTCAGAGAATATATACCAAAACAAGCTGAAGAAGGCATTGCAATAAAATTAAAGCAAAGTTTAATAGGGAACATAAAATCAATAATTAACTTAGTCCAATTTAATATAAGTTTAGTGAGCAAAAGTTATTGGATATTATCACTAGTACTAATACTTTTAGGTGTAATAGCAACAAAGAAATTTAATTTTAATATATATTCTAGTGCCATAATAATGTCTCCAATACCAATTTTACTTGGAATTTTTGAGTTAATTAAAGGGAAAGAAGAAAATGTATGGGAGTTAGAATTGAGTTATAAGTATTCATTGAAAGAGACACTTTTATGCAAGATAGTAATTATATTGATTTTTTCTATATTAATAAGTTTGATAATGACTGTAACTTTATACAATACCAATTGTGAAATAAGTTTATTAAAAATGATTAAGTTATCATTAATACCTATGTTTGTAACATCAGCTATTTCATTAGTTATAGTTTCTTTATATAGAAATAGTAATAGCATTGGCGTATGTGTAGCGATATGGATGATTCAAGCTGCGACGATAGATGAAAAAACTATTGAAAATATATTAACTATAGATAATTTAACAATAATATTTACGTTAATTGTTTCAATAATTTTAACTATTTATGCATCAAAGCTATTTTATAAAATGTCTGTAAATTATACAGATTATAAAAATTGTGATTTTTAGGAGGGGGATATAAATGGAATTAAGTATAAATGGGGTAAGTAAAAAATTTAAAGATAAGTTGGCTGTAAATGATTTTACTGTAACATTAAACAATGGAATATATGGTCTTTTAGGACTTAATGGAGCAGGGAAGACTACTCTTATGAGAATATTAGCAGATGTTTCAAATCCAAGTTCGGGACAAATATTAGTTAATGGTAAAAATAAAAATGAGTTAGGTTCAGATTATAGAGACTTAATAGGGTATTTACCTCAAGATATAGGTTTTTATAAAAATTTTAGTGCAGAGAAATTTTTACTATATATAAGTGCATTAAAAGGAATAGAAAAAGAAGAAGCTAAAATAAAGATTGATGACATACTAAAGTTTGTTAATTTAGACGAACATAGAAAAAAGAAAATTGGTAAGTTTTCAGGAGGTATGAAGCAAAGGCTCGGTATAGCACAGGCTCTTTTAAATGATCCGAAAATACTTATATTAGATGAACCAACGGCAGGACTAGACCCTAATGAAAGAATAAGATTTAAAAATTTAATAGCTAATATATCAAAAAATAAAATAGTAATCTTATCAACTCATATAATTTCAGATGTTGAATTTATTGCAAATGAAGTACTAGTTATGAAAGCAGGAGTCCTAGTAGAAAAACTAACTCCAAATCAGATGGTAGATAAAATAAAAGGCAAAGTACATAGTATAAAGATTAAAGAACATAAGCTACCTGAAATACAAAATAAATTTAAAATATCTAATATATCAAGAGAAAAAGAAAATATTATAGTCAGGGTAGTAGGGGATGAAAAATTTGAAGATTTAGGATTTGAATATAAAGAAGAACATCCGAATTTAGAAGATGTATTTTTATATTACTTTGATGAAAATAAAATTTTTTAAGGGGATGAATAAACATGATAGAATTAATTAAATTTGAAATAGGAAAAATTTTTTCAAAAAAAGTAGTGTGGGTATTACTTTTAGCAGTATTATGGTCTATGGGTTCTTCAATTTATAGAGATGCAAGGGTATTGAAATTTAATAATATAAAAAATAAAGAACAGGTTCAACAAATTGTGGCTCCTTATGAAGGAGAAGTTTTAACAAAGGAACGAATAAAGATAAGAGAAGATTATGAAAAAAAACTTAGAAAAAAAGATAATCTTTCACCTGAAGAATTTGTACTTAGCAGTATATTAAATTTTGATTACACTTTAGATATTGATCCAGATTATGTAATTGGAGATAAAGAATATAAAAAAAGTGAACTTAAAAAAGATCTAGATAAATTGAAGCAAGAAGGTAAAACTGATACATTTACATATAAAAATATGGAATACATATATAACCTAATAGATAAAAAAGAAGCTCAAACATATCATTATAAGATGGAATGGAATTATGGTGCTGATTTCCAAAGAATGGCTCCATTTTTATCAATATTAGTTATAGTAGGAATTGCAACTATATTTAGTAGTGATTATCAAAATAATACTGCGTCATTAGTATTAAGCTCGAAGTTTGGAAAAAATAAACTTATAATTTCTAAGATATTATCATCATTAGTTTTTAGCACAATAATATTTGCTTTTGTGAATTGCGTATTTTTAAGCTATATTGCACTTGATAAATTTAAAGGTTGGAATCAAGCTTTAAATAGCTTAAAATATCTTGAAGCAACCCCATATAATATTACAGTAATACAATATTATATTAGAGGATTAATGTTTAGTTTTATAGGAATTATTTTATTTACACTACTAGTAATGCTTATATCTTTATTAGTAAAAAACAATATACTATCAATGCTAATATCTTTAGGAATATACTCTGCTCCAGTTTTTATATCTTCATTTATGCCAACGAAACAACTTGCAATAATATTTAGACAATTAAATTTAGAGGAGCTTATAAGTGTAGAAGCATTATTCCGCAATACAGACACCTATAATATTTTTGGAACTCCAGTGCTATATGCTAATTTACTTGTAACTATATCTGTAATACTTATACCAATAGTCGCTTATACGATTATACATTTTGGAAAAAAACAGGCAATATAATTTAAATATGTTAATAAAATAAAAAGTAGCTTCATACGAAGTTACTTTTTTTTACGTAACTAGATTACATAGGTATGTCAATACATTTGTGAAAGTAAAAAATGACATTTTGAGCAACAGACGAAGCCGTGGGCAACAGAAAGTGTAGCGCCCACGCAGTAGCTTAAGCGAAGCGACTTTTTTATTTATAAAAAAATCTAAATCATAATATAAAAGGTAATAAAACTAAATTAATGTTAAAAAATAAACAAATACTAAAATAAATTTATAATTTTGCTTAAAAAATGAAAAATTGGCTCGAAAAAAAGAAGAAAGTTTTTTTAAAAAGTTGTTGAAAGTATTATAGAAAGTTTATATACTTATCTTATAAAAGATAGAAAATATAAATAAAAATTAAATATCCGAGTGAAGGATATGGGAGACTACTTTTATAAGTGACCGAAGGGACAAGTTTAATTAAGTACCCAACTTAATTAAATGAAATTCTCAGGTACAAACACCATATCTAGACGGACCTCTGAAAAAAATATTAACAGGGAGCACAAATTGGGAATTTGTTTTCTCTGTTTTTTTATGCAAAAAATATACAATTGTGAAAGTGAGAGAATGTCATGATAATTGTTACTAATAACCCAATTGTTAAATCACAAATTACAGATAAAGAAATAGTGCATAAAGATATAACATACATAGAAGTATTAAAAGAGTGCAGAGATCTAGTTCATAAGGGGTATGAAATTTTATCTCATCCTCTTTACGGAAGCGTAAAGCCAAATGAAACACCATATCGAAGTATAATAATGAAAAAGGGAACTAATCTAGATACAAATTCATTAAATTTAATAGAAGAAGCAATAGTTACATCAAGTAAATTCCAAAATAATAAAAAAACTCCAAATTGGCCAAACAAAGTTATAGAAGATTTTAGAGTCATTGATTTAGATATTTTACAAAATACCTTGCAAAGAATTCAATACTTATAAAATTATAATTAAATTTAAATAAATGTTAGATTTAATTACAATTGAATATATTTACATTTTATTTGAATTAATACAGCATTAAGTTTATACATATTTATATAACAAAATTTTTATATAATGAAAAAATTATATTATATAAATATCAATAATATATTGTAGTGTATATTAATTTAAATATAAAAGGGGGAAAATGAATGGAAAATATATATGATTTAATTGTAATAGGTTCAGGACCAGCAGGACTTTCTTCAGGTCTTTATGGAGCTAGAGCTAAGCTTAAGACTCTTATAATAGAAAAAGGGAAAACAGGAGGTCAAATAGTTACAACGCATGATGTAGCAAACTATCCAGGATCTATACAAGATGCAAGTGGACCTAAGCTAATAGCAAGAATGGTTGAACAATGCAAAGGCTTTGGAGCTGAAATGGTAAAAGACAATATAGTAGATGCTGATTTAGATTCTGACATAAAAGTATTAAAGGGAGAAAAGGGAGAATATAGAGGAAAAGCAGTAGTTATAGCGACAGGATGTACTCCTAGAAAGCTTGGAGCGCCAGGGGAAAAAGAGTTAACAGGAAAAGGTGTATCTTATTGTGCTACTTGTGATGGAGATTTCTTCACTGACTTAGAAGTATTTGCAGTGGGTGGAGGAAATAGTGCAGTTGAAGAAGGAATGTTCTTAACTAAATTTGCAAGAAAAGTAACTATTGTTCAAATGGAAGATAAATTAACTTGCGCAAGATCTATAGAAGAAAAAGCTAAAGAAAATCCTAAGATGAACTTCATGTTCAATACAACTATAAAAGAAATAATAGGGGATGGAATAGTAGAGAAAGTTGTATTTGAAAACAGATTAACTGGGGAGATTACTGAATATGAAGCAGATGAAGAAGATGGAACAATGGGTGTATTTGTATTCATAGGATTAATACCTCAAACAGAAATATTTAAAGATAAAATAGATACAGATAGAATTGGATACATAATAACTGATGAAGACATGAAAACAAATATAGAAGGTGTTTTTGCAGCTGGAGATTGCAGAGTTAAAACTCTAAGACAAGTAGTAACAGCAACTAGTGATGGAGCTGTAGCTACTATAAATGCAGAAAAATATTTAGAAAGTAAAGATTGGAATTTAGTTGATTCAACTATTTAAAGAAATCTAAATTTAATATAGTTATTAAAATTAAATTAAGATAATAGATATGTATAAACACTATAATTATAAATTCAATAATTTAGTGGATATACTAAATATTTATAGAATTAAGGGGGATTTAAGTATGATAGCTTTAGACAAGAATACTTTTGAAGAAGAAGTTTTAAAACATGAAGGTGTAGTAGTTGTAGATTTCTGGAGTGAAGGATGCGAACCTTGTAAAGCATTACTTCCAGAAGTAGAAGAATTAGCAACTCAATATGCTGATAATTTTAAATTCTGCAAGCTAGATACAACTAAAGCAAGAAGATTAGCTATAAAAGAAAAGGTATTAGGACTTCCAACTATAGCTATATATAAAGATGGGGCTAAAATAGATGAAGTTACTAAAGATGATGCAACAAAAACTAATATAGAAGAAATGATAAAAAAATATATATAGTTAATGATTAATTTGCTATAAATTTGAGTATATCTCAAATTTCTATAGATGATTTACAACTAGCTTGCATTTAAAGAAGCTAGTTGTAAAGAATGATTTGTTAAAAAATTAATAAATAGAAATTAGGGGGTGCACGTATGCGTCTTGAGTTAGGGAAAATCTTTATAAATGACGTTCAATTTGGTGAAGTAACAGAAGTTAAAGATGGCGTTTTATACGTTAATAAAGAAGAGATGCTTAAAGAAATTGGTGGAGATGAGCACATAAAATCTATAGATATAGATTTAGTTCATCCAGGGGAAAGTGTAAGAATAACACCTGTAAAAGATGTTATAGAGCCAAGGGTTAAAGTTGAAGGTAATGGTGGTATATTCCCTGGTATAATATCTAAAGTTGAAACTGTAGGTAGCGGAAAAACTCATGCTCTTTCTGGTTGTGCAGTTGTGACTACAGGTAAGATAGTTGGTTTCCAAGAAGGTATAATAGATATGATGGGTCCTGGTGCTGATTATTGCCCTTTCTCAAAACTACACAACATAGTAGTTATAGCAGAACCAGTGGATGGATTAAAACAACATGATCATGAAAAAGCTGTTAGAATGATAGGATTTAAAGCGGCTACGTATTTAGGAGAAGCAGGTAGAAATGTAGAACCTAATGAAGTTAAAGTTTATGAAACTAAACCATTATTAGAATCAATAGCAGAGTATCCAGAACTTCCTAAAGTAGGATATGTATATATGCTTCAAACTCAAGGATTACTTCATGATACATATGTGTATGGAGTTGATGCAAAGCAAATAGTTCCAACATTACTTTACCCAACTGAGCTTATGGATGGAGCAATAGTTAGTGGAAACTGTGTTTCTGCATGTGACAAAAACCCTTCATATGTTCATATAAATAACTCTGTAGTAGAAGATTTATACGAGCAACATGGAAAAGAGATAAACTTTGTGGGTGTAATTGCAACTAATGAAAACGTATACCTTGCAGATAAAGAAAGATCTTCTAACTGGACTGCAAAATTATGTAAATACTTAGGATTAGATGCAGTTATAATATCACAAGAAGGTTTCGGAAATCCAGATACAGATCTTATAATGAACTGTAAAAAAATAGAAATGGAAGATATAAAAACAGTTATAGTAACTGATGAATATGCAGGACGTGATGGAGGTTCTCAATCTCTTGCAGATGCTGATGTTAGAGCTAATGCAGTTGTTACAGGTGGAAATGCAAATGAAGTAGTAGTTTTACCTAAGATGGATAAAATAATAGGTCATATAGAAGTTGTAGATGTTATAGCAGGTGGATTTGCTGGAAGTTTAAGAGAAGATGGAAGTATAGAAGCAGAAATACAAGTTATAACTGGTGCTACAAATGAAACAGGATTTGGAAAATTATCTACAGTTACTTATTAGTATCTATATGAATTAAAAATATATTAAAATATTTAAAATACAAAAATTTAAAGGGGGATAATTATGAGCATACTTGCTAATAAAAAGGTCCTTATAATAGGTGACCGTGATGGTATACCAGGACCTGCCATAGAAGAATGTGTAAAAACCGTAGAAGGAGCAGAAGTAATATTTTCTTCAACAGAATGTTTTGTCTGAACGGCTGCTGGGGCTATGGACTTAGAAAACCAAAAAAGAGTTAAAGAAGCTTGCGAAAAGCATGGCGCTGAAAACTTAGTGGTTTTATTAGGTGCATCTGAAGCCGAAGCTGCAGGTCTTGCAGCAGAGACAGTAACAGCAGGAGATCCAACATTTGCAGGTCCACTTGCTGGAGTTGAATTAGGTCTTAGAGTTTATCATGTTGTAGAAGAAGAAATGAAAGCAGAGTTTGACGATGCTGTTTATGATGAACAAATAAGTATGATGGAAATGGTACTTGAAGTAGATGAAATAGTAGAAGAAATGACTAGCATGAGAGATCAATTCTGTAAGTTTAATGCTTAATTAAACAAAAGGGGTGAAATGTATGGGAAAACTAAGAGTAGTTCATTATATAAATCAATTCTTTGCTGGAATTGGTGGAGAAGAAAAAGCTGACACTAAACCACATATAGCAGAGAAATTACCGCCAATAAGTTTACAACTTAATAAGTTGCTAGGTGAAGATATGGAGGTAGTTGGGACAGTTGTATGTGGAGATACATACTTCAATGAAAACTTAGAAACTGCAAGTAAAGAAGTATTAGATATGATAAAAGGATTTGATCCAGAGTTTTTCATAGCAGGTCCTGCATTTAATGCTGGTAGATATGGAGTAGCAGCTGGAGCTATAACTAAAGTAGTTAAAGAAAACTTAGATATACCATGCTTTACAGGGATGTATATAGAAAATCCAGGTGCAGATATGTTTAAAAAGGATGTTTATATAATGGAAACATCTGACTCTGCTGCAGGGATGAGAAAAGCACTTCCTAAAATGGCTAAGTTTGCACAGAAACTAGCTAATGGTGAAAAATTAGGTTCTCCTAAAGAAGAAGGATATATTGAGCAAGGATTAAGAGTTAACTTCTTCCATAAAGATAGAGGATCAAAAAGAGCTGTTGATATGCTTATAAAGAAAATAAAAGGAGAAGAATTTGTTACTGAGTACCCAATGCCAGTATTTGATAGAGTAAATCCAGCTAAAGCATTAAAAGATTTATCAAATGCTAAAATTGCACTTGTAACTTCAGGTGGTATAGTACCAAAAGGAAATCCTGATAGAATAGAATCTTCTTCAGCATCTAAGTATGGTGAATATTCATTATCGGGGTTTGATAATTTAACTGAAGATTCACATGAAACAGCACATGGTGGATATGATCCAGTATATGCTAATTTAGATGCAGATAGAGTTTTACCAGTTGATGTACTTAGAGATATGGTAAAAGAAGGTTTAATAGGAGAATTACATGAATTATATTATGCAACTGTTGGTAATGGTACAGCTGTTGCAAATGCAAAGAAATATGCAAATGAAATAGGTAATAAATTAAAAGATGCAGGTGTAGAAGCTGTTATCTTAACTTCTACATGAGGCACTTGTACTCGTTGCGGTGCAACGATGGTAAAAGAAATAGAAAGAGTTATGGAAGTTCCTGTAGTTCATATGTGTACAGTAGTTCCTATATCTTTAACAGTTGGAGCAAATAGAATAGTTCCTACAATAGCAATACCACATCCACTTGGAAACCCTGCTCTTGATGAAAGAGAAGAAAAAGCATTAAGAAGAGGATTAGTAGAAAAAGCGTTAGTTGCTTTAACTACAGAAGTAGATGATCAAACTGTATTTGAAAACCCAGATACATCTTCATTAAAACCTAGAGCAATGGCATAAAAAGTCGCTTAGCTTAAGCCACTGCGTGGGCGCTACACTTTCTGTGGCCAACGATTTCGTCCGTTGCTTAAAATTAAATATTTAAATAAATATATATAGCAAATAGATGGACTTAATTGTCCATCTATTTGTGAAAATATATGATAATCACCAGCACCTCTTAATTTCGGTGCTGAATACGTATGTAAAATTTATTGGGGGTGCGCTTATGTCTTATCCAGTTTTAAAAGGTGCAAGTTACGTACTTATTCATACTCCAGATATGATAGTACAAAATGGTAGTACATGTAATGTTGAAAGAGCTACAAATCCAGATTCTGAATTTCTAAAAGAGATAAATAATAATATAAGAAACTACGAAGATGTAGTAAACTATATGCCAAATCAAGTATACATAGGCAATAATAGACCTGAAGAATTAAAAAATATGTCAATGCCTTGGTGCAATGAAAAAGTAGAAGGAAATAGATTTGGAAAATTAGGGGAAATAATGCCTCAAGATGAATTTATAGCTTTAATGCAAATATGCGATGCATTTGATTTAGTAAAATTATGCCAAGAATTTATAAATGAAGTAAAACCTAAATTAGAAAATAACTACCCTGAGTTAGCTCAATTTATAGCTAAATTAAAGGGTGATAATATAGAAGAAGGCTTAGAATTAGTAAACAACCATATAGCAGAAGGTCTGTATCATGAAGGTAAGATGGTCGGATATGTTAAAAGAGCTCATGATGTAGATGTTAATTTAAATGCCCATACAATGTTTGAAAATTTAGTAGTTAAAGCATCGGGAGTTTTATCAGCAATACATCTATTAAGAAGTAGTAAAATAAATCCATTAGATATTGACTATGTTATAGAGTGTTCAGAAGAGGCGTGCGGAGATATAAATCAAAGAGGTGGAGGAAACTTTGCCAAATCTATAGCTGAAATTGCCGGTTATAATAATGCTACAGGGTCAGACACAAGAGGATTCTGTGCAGCTCCTACACATGCGCTAATTCAAGCAGCAGCTCTTGTTAAATCAGGTATTTATAAAAATGTAGTAGTTGTAGCGGGTGGAGCTAGTGCAAAACTAGGAATGAATGCTAAAGACCATATTAAAAAAGGTCTTCCAGTTTTAGAAGATGTGGTAGGAGGATTTGCAGTATTAGTATCTGAAAATGATGGTATAAATCCAATAATTAGAACTGATCTAGTTGGAAAACATAATGTTGGAACTGGTTCATCTCCTCAGGCTGTTATGACTGCACTTATAACAAGTGGATTAGATAGAGCTAATCTAAAAATAACAGACGTAGATGTATTCTCTGTTGAAATGCAAAATCCTGATATAACAAAACCAGCTGGTGCAGGAGATGTTCCTGAAGCTAACTACAAAATGATAGGTGCTCTTGCTGTTAAGCGTGGAGATTTAGAAAAGAAAGAATTAAAAGAATTTGTAGCTAATAAAGGACTTCCAGGATGGGCACCGACTCAAGGTCATATACCATCAGGTGTTCCATATGTAGGTTTCTGTATAGATGATTTAACTACAGGAGATAAAAATAGAGCTATGATAGTAGGTAAAGGTAGCTTATTCTTAGGAAGAATGACTAATTTATTTGATGGGGTATCATTTATAGTTGAAAGAAATAATGGAGTAGAAGAAGAATCTAGTGGAGTATCTAAGGAAGAGGTTAAAAAGATTATAGCAGAGGCTCTTAGAAAACTAGCATTAGATATGATAGAAGAATAGGGGGGAAGTACTATGTCTAAGAAAATAATAGGGCAAACTCTCCTAGAGGTAGCTAATGCAATAGAAAGTGGAGAATTTGGTAAAAAAATAAAAATAGGATTAACTACTTTAGGAAGTGAACATGGAGTAGATAATTTAGTAAATGGAGCTAATTTAGCAAAATCTAATTTGTTTGATATAGTTTTGATAGGACCTAAAGTTGATACTGAGCTTGAAATAATAGAAGTTAATTGTGAAAAAGATATGCATAATAAAATGGAAGAGTTATTAGATAGTGGATATATAGATGCTTGTGTTACTATGCATTATAATTTTCCAATAGGAGTATCTACAGTAGGTAGAGTAGTAACACCTGGAAAAGGAAAAGAAATGATACTAGCTACGACTACAGGAACAAGCGCTACAAATAGGATAGAGTCAATGGTTAGAAATGCTATATATGGAGTAGCAACAGCAAAAAGTATAGGTATAAAAAAACCTAAGGTTGGAATTCTTAATGTAGATGGAGCGAGACAAGTTGAGAAATGTTTAAAAGAATTAAAAGAAAATGGATATGATTTAGAATTTGCGGAGTCAATAAGAGCAGATGGTGGAAGTGTGATGAGAGGTAATGACTTATTAGCAGGAGCACCAGATGTTATGGTTACGGATACATTAAGCGGAAATATATTTATGAAGGTATTTTCTTCATTTACAACAGGTGGAGATTATGAATCTAGTGGGTATGGATATGGACCTGGTGTAGGAGAAGATTATAATAGAAAAATACTTATATTATCAAGAGCATCTGGAACACCAGTTGTAGCAAATGCTTTAAAATATGCTTATGATGTAGCTAAAGGAAATGTAAGTGAAATAGCTAAAAATGAGTTTAAGGTTGCTAAAAAAGCTAAATTTGATGAAATTATATCAAGTACAACAAAAAAAGAAGCAAAGACTAGTGAAGAAGTTAAATGTCCTGAAAAAGAAGTAGTTACGACTCAAATATCAGGAATAGATATAATGGATTTAGAGGAGGCAGTTAAAGATCTATGGAAAAATAATGTATATGCTGAAAGTGGTATGGGATGTACAGGACCTATAGTATTAGTAAATGAATCTAAAGGTGAAATTGCTGTTAATATTTTATTAAAAGCTGGATATACAGCTAAGTAATAAAAAAGTCGCTTCGCTCCTGTCGCCAACGACTTTGTCCGTTGCTCAAAATGACTAGATATGAATTTATCTAGTCATTTTTTACGCAATAGACGAAATGATGGCACTATAAAGGAGTAGCTCTCATAGAACTGATTAAATTAATCTGATTTTTTAGAGACAATAAATAAGAAAATTAAAAGAATCAATCAATAGAATTAGCTAAATATCATATATATAAATAAAGACTTTTATTAGGTGATTAAAATGAATAAAAAATTACATGTTACAATATGGTCAACTATAATTATTTTTTTAGTGTCTTTAAATATATATGTATACAATAATAGTTTAAAAGTTTCAAAATATGTGGATGAAAGTAATTCACATACTGAAAGTATAGTCCTTATTGATAAATTTAGGACAGACATTAATGTTATGGCTCAAGTTAATAAATTATATCTTTTAACTGGAAAAAACGAGTATAAGATTGAGTATGATGAAACTTTAAAAAGAGTATATAAAACAATAAATGATTTAGAAGCATCTGGCAGTATAAGTAATGATGATAAAAGTGACTTAATTAAAGCATTAGAAGAATATTCTCATATAAATATGGAGACTATGAGCTCTAATATAATAAATAAGATAGATGCAAATGTTGAAAATGAAATACTAAAATCAAATGAAGCGCAGTTAAGTGTATTTAAGGAACTTGATAAATCTGTGGAACAAACTAATAAAACTGTAAGAGAAAAGAATAATGTAATTGAATCTATATTAAAAAATCAAAAAGGGAATGTACAATTTGCAAGCACTATAATAACCGCTATAGCATCAGGTATATTTTATTACATTAAAAAAAATCCAGCAAAGGTAGGTAAACAGGTAGGAGAAATTATTGACTGTATAACTAATATAGAAGGTGAAAAAAAAGTTGATTTAAATAAGACTGAAGAAAAACAAGAAAGTATTTATTTAAAAAATTCAACAAAAGATGAATTATATGAAGAGATAAAAGAAATCGAAAAGAAATATGATGATGTTAAAGAATGTATAAATAATATAATAAAATATGAAAAAGTTATTAGTTATTGTGATTTAATGTATAGCCAAACTATTAAAATGGAAGAAAAAATAGATAAGAGTAATGAAATAATGAATGAAATTTATATTTATTTAAATCAATTAAAGATAAATCTAAGAGAATGCAAAGATTGTAAAGATGAGATAAAACTAGATTTGCTAAGAGAAATTCAAGAAAAGTTTGTAGAGTTAAAAATAGTTTTTGAATCAATACCTATATACAATGATGTTATAAAAGAAGCTATGCAAGAAGTGATAAATTATAAAATTTAAAAAAATAAGCCATCTTATAAAATAAGGTGGCTTGTTATATTATACATATTGAATATTTAAAAATATACTACACATCATAATTATATATTAAAAGTATAAAGGAGTAATACTATGAAAAAAATTCTAACAAAGGCTATTACACTTGCTATAGCTGTAGTATGTATGTCAGGATGTTTTATATTAAAAGCTAATGCACTTCCTTATTATGATTTAAAATTTGAAGAAAATTCAAGAAATATTGTAACTGGAGAATTTGAGAAAATAGGCGATGATTTAAGTTTACAAAAGGAAAGCAAGATGACTATGAACATTAAAAAATCGTATAAGCCTAAAACTAGTGTAGAATTAAATAAAGACGAATTAGATGCAATAAGTCAAGTATTAGGATCTAAATGGCAAGATGTTGTTTTAATCGATAAAAAAGAAGATGTAAAAATAAAGAAAAAAAAGAATACATATTTATATATAAGACCTGTCTATAAGGAAGTCAAAGGAATTTTAGTACAAGACTACCAATCATGGAGTCAGAAAAAAGAGATTACTATTTTAATACCTATAGATATAGAATATAAAGTAACAACAAATTAATATTTTTATATAAATTACATTAAAATATCAATATATATAAAGTATTTATTGAATAAAATAAAAGTATAATATATAATTAGAAGAAATAATTAATATATTTACCTGTATATTTTTGAAAATAAGGTTCAAATGTTTCTACCAGGCTACCGTAAATGGCTTGACTACAGGAGTTTAAAAATAGTATCAATAGATAAATACTATCTTAATGCTATACTTTTATTTTGACTTATAAACTCCTGTCTTATTATAGACAGGAGTTTTTTTAGACTCCTATTTTGATTCAAAACAATATAAAGGATTAATAATATAAATACTAAAACTTTGGAGGAGATTTAAGATGAAATTATTACAAGAAAAAATATTAAATGATGGTCGTGTATCCGGAAATGATATATTAAAAGTAGATAACTTTTTAAATCATCAATTAGATATAGCATTTTTAAATGAGATAGGTAAAGAGTTCAAAAATAGATTTGCAAATGAAAAAATAGATAAAATACTAACAATAGAAGCTTCTGGTATAGCTATAGCATCTATAGCATCTCAACATTTTGGAAATGTTCCTGTTGTATTTGCTAAAAAAGTTGAATCTAAAAATTTAGATAAAGAAGTTTATGAGACAAAGGTATATTCATTTACAAAAGGAAAAGAATATAGTGTAAAAGTATCTAAAAGATACTTACATGAAGGAGAAAACATACTAATACTAGATGATTTCTTAGCAAATGGTAGAGCGGCACTAGGTCTTAAAGATTTAGTAGATCAAGCTAATGCAAATGTTGCAGGTATAGGTATAGTTATAGAAAAAGGATTCCAAGAAGGTAGATCACTTTTAGAAAAAGAAGGTGTAAAGCTAGAATCATTAGCTATACTTAAGTCGATCGAAAATGGAGTAATAACTTTTAAATAATTTTATTAAATAAAATATAAAACAGATGGAGAGTGACTAATTTTTCACAATTCATCTGTTTTTATATTTAAAAAACTTATAATAAGAAATTATTGAAAGTATAATAGGGACAAAAGTTATATCAATGGGTTTATAATAATAAATAGATATATTTATAAAAATATAAGGTAATATATAAAATAAATATAAGTTAAATTTTATTTTGTATATTAGTTAGATAAAAAACTAACAAGAAAAAAATTCCATAATATGATATAGTTATTTGTGTAGAAAATGTAAGTATTAAACACATTTTTAGAATATTTAATAAACATAGGTTAATACTAATAATTGTTAAATATTAATGAATATTATATAGTACATATAAATTTAAACTAGGAGGGTTTATAAAATGAGATTTTTTATAGACACAGCAAACATAGAAGAAATAAAAGAAGCTAACGATTTAGGTGTTATTTGTGGAGTTACTACAAACCCATCATTAATAGCTAAAGAAGGAAGAGACTTTATAGAAGTAGTTAAAGAAATAACTGATATAGTTGATGGACCAATAAGTGCTGAAGTAATAAGTTTAAATGCTGAAGGTATGGTAGCTGAAGCTGAAAAGTTAGTTAAAATACATAAAAACATAGTTATAAAATTACCTATGACAGAAGAAGGATTAAAAGCTACTAAAATATTATCACAAAGAGGAATAAAAACTAATGTTACATTAATATTTAGTTCAGTTCAAGCTCTTTTAGCAGCTAGAGCAGGAGCAACTTATGTAAGTCCTTTTGTTGGAAGATTAGATGATATAGGACAAAATGGAATGGATTTAATAGCAGAAGTAGTTGAAATATTTAATGCTAATAACATAGAAACTCAAATAATAGTTGCAAGTGTTAGAAATCCAATACACGTATCTCAAGCTGCTACAATAGGTGCAGATATAGCAACTGTACCTTTAAAAGTTATAAAGCAAATGACTAAACATCCTTTAACTGATAAAGGTATAGAAAACTTTATAAAAGACTGGGAAGGCGCTTCATTAAAATTATAATAAATCTACCAATTATGTTATGATACTCACAAGCTATTTTAAATTTTATTTAAAATAGCTTGTTTTTTTATGGTTAAAGTTAACATATTAGATAATTATAAGATTAACTGATATAATATCTAATGATTATGTATAATTGGAGGGGTTATATTGGAAAAGATTATTATAATAGAGGATGATGAAAAAATAAGATCAGAGTTAAAAAATTTTTTAGTTAATTATAATTATGAAGTTGTAGTGATGACAGAGTTTGAAAATATAGTGACAGATACATTGAATGAAAAACCGCATATAGTACTTTTAGATATTAACTTACCTATATATGATGGATATTATATATGCAGAGAAATTAGAAAAAAATCTGAAGTTCCGATAATAGTAGTTACTAGCAGGGATACAGATATGGATGAGCTTATGAGTATGAATTTAGGCGCTGATGATTTTATAACAAAACCTTACAATACTCAAATACTTCTTGCACATATAAGTTCAATATTAAAACGAACGTATAAAAAAAGTGTATCAGAAGTTATTAACTATAAAAAATTAGAATTAGATCTATCTAAAAATAGTATATGTTTTGATAATAAGGAATTAGAGTTAACTAAAAATGAATTTAAAATACTTAATTGTTTAATGAAAAAGCAAGGTAGGATAGTATCTCGTGGAGATCTGATGGATTATTTATGGGACTTAGATGTATTTATAGATGACAATACATTAACTGTTAATATAAATAGACTTAGAAAAAAATTAGAAACTGTAAATTGCAAAGATTATATACAAACAAGAAGGGGGATAGGCTATATAATGCCATAAATATGAATATAAAAGATTATTTTAAAGATATACAAATATCTATAATTTTAAGATTATTATTTATAATGTTTTTGATTTATATATTGAATCTACTACAAGTAGATAAAATAACTATATATTTTATATTGATTTTATGGATTATATTAAACAGCATTGAATTTATATATGATTATATCAAAAGAGCTAACTATTATAGAGAGGTTTTAAATATTTTAGAAGGATTAGATAAAAAATACTTATTACCTGTTTTAATACAGAGACCAAAGTTTATTGATGGTAAAATGCTTTATGATGTTTTAAGTATAACGGATAAATCTATGAATGAAGAAGTGAATAAATATGTATTTTCTCAAGAAGAATATAAAGAATATATAGAAATGTGGGTTCATGAAATAAAGACGCCTATATCATCAAGTAAATTAGTAATAGAGAATAATAAAAATGAACAGACATTAAGTATCTTAGAAGAAATAGAAAAAATAGAAAATTTCATTGAACAAGTTTTATATTATTCAAAAAGTAATGAACTTGAAAAAGACTATATAATAAGAAAAACAAGCTTAAGAAAATGCATAAACAATGTAATAAAAAGAAATAAGAAGATAATAAGGGAAAACAAGATTTCAATAGAAATAGATGATTTTGAAAGTCTTATTTATTGTGATAGTAAGTGGCTAGAGTTTATATTAAATCAAATAATAATCAATTCCATTAAATATATAGGTAATTATAAAACGAATAGAAAACTTGAAAAAATAGGTGGGAAAATAAAGATATATATTAAGGAAAATATTAATAATATAGAGCTATACATAAATGACAATGGGGTTGGTATAGATGAAAAAGACTTACACAAGGTATTTGAGAAAGGTTTTACAGGAACGAATGGAAGAAAATTTAAAAAATCTACAGGAATGGGGTTATATATTTCTAAAAAGTTATGTAGCAAAATGTATTTAGGTATTGATATAAATTCTAAAATAAATGAATACACAACTGTCAAAATAACATTCCCACAAAATAATATGACTGAAGTATAGTAAAACTTACATTTATGTAAGTTTGGTGTAAGTTTAAGTTATTAAAAGAAACCTCTAATTTATATACACTATAAGTATAAAGTAATCAGGGAGGTAAAATATGAACACAGTATTACAAGTAAAAAATATAGAAAAATATTATGGTAATAAAAAAAATCTTACCAAAGCAATAAATAATATCTCTTTTGAAGTAGATAAGGGTGAGTTTGTTGGTATTATGGGTCCTAGTGGGAGTGGTAAGACAACTTTATTGAATTGTATATCTACAATAGATAATGTAACAACAGGGAGTATAAAAATAGATGAAAAAGACATTACTAAATTAAAAAGAAAAAGTATAGAAAAGTTTAGACGTGAAAATTTAGGGTTTATATTTCAAGATTTTAATTTATTAGATACGTTAACGGTATATGAAAATATATCATTAGCATTATCTGTTATAGGAGTAAAAGGTTCAGATATAGATAAAAAGGTTAAAGAAGTTTCAAATAAATTAAACATATCTGATATATTAAATAAATTTCCTTATGAAATATCTGGAGGCCAAAAACAGAGGGTAGCATCAGCTAGGGCGATAATAACTAATCCGTCGCTTATACTTGCAGATGAACCAACAGGAGCATTAGATTCTAAGTCTGCAAGAATCCTTCTTGAAAGCTTAGAGGATTTAAATGAAAGTTTAAAATCAACCATAATTATGGTAACACATGATGCATTTACTGCAAGCTATTGTAAAAGGATTTTGTTTATAAAAGATGGTAAAATTTTTAATGAACTTATAAGAGGAAATGATGATAGAAAAGAATTCTTTAAAAGAATAATAGAAGTAGTTACACTTCTTGGAGGTGACACTGAAAATGTTATTTAAGTTATCTTCTAGAAATGTAAGAAGGAGTATGAAAGACTATAGCATATATTTTTTAACTTTAGTAATAGGGGTCTGTATATTTTACATATTTAATTCACTAGAATCTCAAACAGCAATGATAGAACTAACACAAAGCAAAAGAGCACAAGCTAAGTTACTCACTGAGATTATGTCTTATGTATCAATATTTGTATCATTTATCTTAGGGTTTTTAATTATGTACGCAAACAACTTTATTATAAAGCGAAGAAGTAAAGAATTTGGAATTTATATGACATTAGGAATTAGCAGAAATAAAATATCATATATGTTATTTTTTGAAACTTTGCTAATAGGAATTGTATCATTAGTAGTGGGGTTATTTGTAGGTGTATTATTATCACAAGGATTGGCTAGTGTAACAGCTAAGATGTTTGAATCTGATATGAGTAAGTATAAATTTATATTTTCTAAAGATGCTTGTTTAAAAACAGCTTTATATTTTAGTATAATGTTTATTGTTGTAATTTTATTAAATTTTGCAATAGTATCTAGATATAAATTAATAAATCTAATAAATAATGAAAAACGTAGTGAGAAATTAAAAGGAAGCAATTTAACTATATCGGCAGTATTATTTGTTTTATCAATAATATGCTTATTTACTGCTTATAAGTCAACTTTGGGGGAACAATTAATATACTCTGATGGAGGAATAAATTGCACTTATATAGCCTTAGGCATCTTAGGAACACTTCTATTTTTCAGAGCATTAGCAGGATTTTTAATAATAGTTATTCAAAATAGTAAAAATTATTATCTTAGAAATTTAAATACATTCACACTAAGACAACTAAATAGCAAAATAAATACTCACTATGTATCTATGAGTGTAATATGTATAATGCTATTTATAGCAGTAGGAATGACATCAGCAGGATTAGGAACAAAGAAATCTTTAAAAGAATCCATACAATTTAAAACTCCTTTCGATGTATCTTTTGAAGCTAGAAAAGGAGTAAATGGAAATTTAAGCGAACTGTTAAAACAAAATGGTTTTGATTTAAACCAATATAGCAAAGAGTTGGTTGATTATAACTTATATATAGGAGATATAACATTTGGAGAAATGTTTAAAAATAGCTTGGGTGAAATTTCGAAACAACAATTTGATTTTATAAAAGATAGAAATGTAGAAGTATTAAAACTATCAGATTATAACAAGCTAAATAAAATAAAAGGCAAAGATACTATTGTTTTAAAAGACAATGAAGTTTTATTATTAAGTGATGTAGGGCCGATGAAAGAAGCAATAAAAGAATATCTATCTAAATATAAAACTTTAAATCTTAATAATAAAGAATTTAATTTAAAAAAATACAGTGAATATGAAGCTATATATACTTCACCTCAGAGTATGAATATGTTGACATTAATAGTTAATGATAAACATACTGAAGGATTAAAAGTATCTAAAAATTATTTAAGTTTGAATTTAACAGGGGATGAAGCTGTAGCTGAAGAAAAAATATTACAGCAATTTGATGACCTACAAAGTGACTCTGAGACAATTCAAGGTCTTGATATATATACATATGGAAAAATAGATTCTTATGATAGTAGTATAGGAACTGCAAATATGTTTTTATATATTGGTATTTATGTAGGCATGGTATTTTTAATAGCTGGTGCAGCGGTACTTGCACTTAGTCAATTATCAGGAGCTAATGAAAGTTTAAGTAGATATAAAATTTTAAGAAAACTCGGTGTAAGCTCTAATATGATAAATAAATCAATATTTATTCAAGTACTAATGTATTTTTGCTTACCTATAATATTAGCATTAGTGCATAGTATATTTGGAATAAAAGTAGCTAATGATTTTGTTAAAATATTTGGTGATATTAATCCAGTAAAAAATAATATTCTTACAATTGGTTCTATTCTAGTGATATATGGAATTTACTTTGTAATAACATATAATAGCTATAAGAGAATTGTTAATAGTCAGTCATAAATTAAAAGTTATAAATAGAAAAAAGTATTATTAATTCTTATTGAATAATAATACTTTTTTCTATTTAAGCTCCTATTTCACTATTTTGAGTAAACTCTCTATAATACATAGATTTATCTAATTCACCTTCTTTATTACTTACTACTAAAGTACAAGCACAGTCACCCATAACATTAACTGTAGTTCTTGCCATATCTAGTAGTCTATCAACACCCATTATAAGTCCGATACCTTCTAGTGGTAGTCCAACAGAAGTTAAGACCATAGATAAAGTAATCATACCTACACCAGGAACACCAGCAGTACCAACAGAAGCTAAAGTAGCAGTTAAAATTATTGTAAGGAATGAATTTATACCTAGATCAATTCCGTAAAGTTGAGCTATAAATATACAAGCTACACCTTGCATTATAGCAGTACCATCCATATTAATTGTAGCACCTAATGGAAGTGTAAAAGAAGCTACTGAATTATCAACTCCTAGTTCCTCCATGCTTTCGATAGTTAAAGGCAGAGCTGCATTACTTGAAGCTGTAGAGAAAGTCACAGCTGCTACACCCGCAAATTTTTTGAAAAATGGCTTTAATTTAAGTCCAGTAAATATCTTAACCATACCAGAGTACACAATAACTACTTGTAAAACCAATGCTAAAGAAACAGCAAACATATATTTAAGTAATGAGAAAATAGCATCAAATCCTGTAGTAGCAAAAGTATTAGCTATTAAAGCAAACACTCCATATGGAGCTACTAACATTATTATACTTACCATTTTCATACAAACTTCATTAGCAGACTCAAAAAGCTTTCTCAATGGATCAGCTTTTTTACCAACTACACTCATAGATACACCAAGCAGTAAAGAGAACATTATAATTTGTAACATTTCCCCACTTGCTAATGATTGAATAGGGTTTGTAGGAATTATACTTAAAATAACCTCAACTAAAGGTTTACTTTCACCTATAGTAGGCGCTTGAGTTATTAAATTTGACATATCAAGACCAACGCCAGGATTTATTAGTTTACCAACACCTAATGCTAAAGAGATAGCAATAGCAGTAGTAGCTAAGTAAAAACAGAAAGTTCGAATTCCTATTCTACCAAGTTTTTTTACATCCCCCATAGAAGATGATCCACATACCAACGATATAAATACCAGTGGAACAACTAGCATCTTTATAGAATTTATAAAGCCGCTACCCATTACTTTTAAAACTCCATCTAAAAGTATGGTATTTTTGATAGTTCCATCAGGTACACCTTTAAGAATTAAACCTAAAACGGCTCCTAAGAGTATACCTATAAAAATTTTACTAGTAAGTCCTAATTTTTTTTTCATCAAATCACCCCATAATTAAATTTTTGTCTAATAATATAAAAAATATATGTTTTATAATAACAGGGAGATTATTTAAATGCAAGTTAAAAAAAATTAACTTCAAAAATTGAAAAAATAAAACAAATCAATATTATGCAATTAAAGTATGTCTAGCTTAAATAAACAACGTATAAATAAGTTAAATACTTATAATATGAACTATTAAATGGTTATTTGTAATTATAAAATAAAGCGATGATTTATACGTTTGGATGTCTGAAAAATGAATAAAAAAAAATGAAAAAGTCATAAATTAATAAATAGAAGTAAAAAATATACAAAAGGTTACACGGCTGTAACTTAGTTAACGAATTTGTAATCTAAAGTAACAGCCGTGTAACTGTTATATGTAAATTAATTATGATAATATTAAATCATAGAAAAGAGACAAACCAAATTCAATAAACTAAAAACAAAATAGTGATTGAAGAAACAAGTTAGTTGAATTTTTACATATAATCATAATAGTAGAGGATGGGATGAAAATGAAAAGAGCAATAACAGCATTATCAATATTATGTGGAGGATTATTATTTGTAAATCCAGTGGCAAATATATTTGCACAAGGTACTAATACTAATCAAGTTATAGAACAAGCTCAAACTACTGAAAACAGCACTAATAAAGAAATAACTAACCAACCGATAGTAAAAGCAAATGAAACAGTAGCAAAAGAACAAAAAGAAGAAGTTAAGTCTAAAAATATAGAAACAAACAATAATGTTGTAAATAAAGTAAACAAAATAGAAACAACTCAAAAACAAGAAAATGTAAAAGATGAAGTTAAAATAGATAAAGTAGAAAAAGAAGAACCTAAAGAAGAAAACAAAGATGTTGTAAAAGAAGAAAACAATACTCAAGTTAAAGATGAACAACAAGATGTAGAAAAAGAACAAGTTACTACAGAAGAACCTAAAAAAGAAGAACCTAAAGATGAAAGCAATGTAGAAGTTATAAATGTATTAAACAAAGAACAAGCTCAAGAAGTATTAAAAATGTATAAAAAAGATGTACAATTTACATATGAAGGTGATGAAAACAACTTCCAAGCATTAAGCCAAAGAGGATTAAGCGGATACGTATTCTTCCCAGACTATGATACTGATCTAGGATTCTTTGTTGACAAAAATACAGCTAGCATATACTACTTCCACCCAAGTGGATATCTTGAATTAGCTTTATAAAATAAGTTTTTTAAAACCTATCTCATATTTGAGGTAGGTTTTTTTACGTGCAACAGATGAAGTCGTTGATTATATGAAGTGTAGTGATTACGCAGTTACTTAAGTGAAGCGGATTTTTTTATTGAGAAAATAGTATTTTTAATATATAAAGCATCAGTGTATGTATCCGTATAAATAAAGAGACAAACTATTTGAGGTGATAAAAAATGATTGATAAGTTACAATTATTAGAAATGACATCTAAATTATCATTTGGAGGATCAAATAATTGTAGTTGTAATAACTCTTCTAACAACAATGCATTTGATATGATAATGATAAGTTTATTAAAAGCTATAGCGCAAACGAATGAGGGCACAAATATAAGTTATGCCAATACAAATATACAAAATAATAATTCGAGTAATAATAATTCGAATTTAACATTAGAAACACCAAATAGTATTCAAAATACAAATAAAGTACAGTCAACAAATAAAAACCAAGACGTAAATCAAAGGATAGATAATGCAGTAGGTATAGCATCTAAAAAATATGGAGTAGATGAAAACTTGATAAGAGCAATTATAAAAGTTGAATCTAATTTTAATCCTAATTGTGTATCTAGGGCAGGTGCAAAAGGGTTAATGCAACTTATGCCAGAAAACTGTAGGGATTTAGGTGTGAAAGACCCATTAAATATAGAAGAAAATATAGATGGTGGGACTAGGCATATAAAAGAATACTTAGATAAATATAATGGAGATGTGGAAATGGCATTAATGGCCTATAATGGTGGTCCAACTAGAATGGCTAGAAGAGGTGTAAAATCTATAAATGATATTTACAAAATGCCAAAAGAAACTCAAAATTATGTTCCAAAAGTAATGAAGTATTATAAGGGTATATAAATATAAAAATTAGCTTTATTAAAGCTAATTTTTATATTATTTTTAGCATAACTAATAACTTGTCTTTTAATGTTTTAAATCTTTTTTCTGAAACTGGAATAATTTTTGAATTTATAATGACAGAACTTCTTGTTAGTTTATTTATTCTTTTTATATTTATTATAAAATTATCATGGCATCTAAAAAATGTTGATGGGCATAGTTTTCTTTCTAGCTGATCAATAGTGTATCCTGTTTCTACACATTTATTAGATGTATAAATTAAACAGTGATTTCCACGAGATTCTATAAATGAAATAGAGCGAGTGGAGACTCCTGATAAAACTACTAATGGTTTATCTACATTTTCAGAATTCTTAAATTGAAAAATATTATTTAAAGACTTATTATTTTTTGATTTAGAGTTTTTTAAATCATTAAGACAGCTAGAAACTTCATCTTCAAAAGATTCATATTTTAAAGGCATTAAAATATATCTAAAATCTTTCAAACAAAATCCATTCAACATAAAGTCCATTATTTCAGGGATAAATATTATTTGCGAATTTTTATAAATTGACTTAAATTTATTGTGTATAGAGTGAACAGATTGTTCACTATTTAAATTAATCTTTAAAAATAATATATCTAAATTTTTAGGTGGAGAATATACTAGGTGATCAAAAGAACTATATTTAGATAATTTGTACTTTAAGTGATTAGATGATGAAAAATCCTTCAAAAAACTACTTAATATATCTGCTTGTTTTGAATCATTGCAACAAATGCTTATATTAATCATAAAAATTCTCCTTAAAATAAAAAATTCTCTTTGCTTAAGACACTACGTGGGTTCTAAATTTAATCTGGCCAACGAATTCGTCCGTTGTTTAAATATTAAATATTAAAATAGTTAACTAAGTAACAATTCTTCAATAGATTAAAATATCCTCTCTAAAGAATATTCCATACTAAGAGTATTGATTCAATAAAAATTTTATATTCAGATTTAAAACTAAAATACTAATAAAATGTAACTTTTAAATAGCTCAAAAGGCTAAAGAAATTAAAATAGTATACGTACAATTTTAGTAATGAATTATAAAATCCTAAAAGTGAAATATAAATACATTTATTTAGATATACGTGTATTTAGAAAGTACGGGGAGAATGAGCGATGCAAGAAGGTAAAATGAAATTAAACCAAAGAATTAACCCTTATAGTAGGTGGGATATGCCTGGTGCAATTGAAAAGGTTAAAATGTACTTGAATAAACGAGATAAATTTACAGGTCTTTATAATAGAAATTATTTTTTCTATTGTTTAGGTCAAAAGAAAAATGGAACGTTTATAAAAATTAAATTTATGGGGATTAATTTTATAAACTTAAATTCAGGTATAAAAACTGGTGATGAAATTATACAACATATATCAAAAACATTAAAAAATATAAGGGCGAATTGTATAGCATCTAGGTTGTCTGGAACTAAATTTGGGTTGTACACTGAAGAAACAGAAATAAATTATATAAGACAAATAATAGAAGAGATTATTACTATTACTAATAGTATTAGTAATAATAGTGACAATATAAAAGTATCGGCTAGTATTGGAGCTGTTATTTACAATAATAACGACTTTAGCATAAAAGATGCATCTAACAAACTAGAAATATCACTTTCGAATTGCATTAGAAAAGGAAATAACAAATATGAAATATACAATGAAAAATATGAACCACATATAAATATTGAAAGTATAGAAAAATCAATAGAAAGTGGAGAAATAACATTGTACTATCAACCGAAAGTAGATGTTAAAAGTAAAAAAATAAAAGGGGTAGAAGCTTTAATTAGATGGTTTGATGAGGAATATGGATACATAACACCTAACAAGTTGATAGGATTTGCTGAAAATACTGGATACATAAGCTCTTTAGGTAGATGGATAATAAGAAAAGCATGTGAAGAAATAAAAGAATTAAATGATACATTAGATCAAAGGATAGACTTGTCTGTAAACATATCACCTTATCAATTAGAAGATGAAAAATTTTTAAATGATATAAAAGATATAGTTAAAGAAATTGGATTTGATCAGGAATTACTAAAACTTGAAATTACTGAAAATGAAAATATGGAATCTATAGATAAAATTCACCAAATATTTAGAGAAATAAAAAGTACAGGAATCAAAGTATCTATAGATGATTTTGGAAAAGGATACAACTCAATTGACTATATAAAAAATTATAACGTGGACGAAATTAAAATTGATAAATCGCTTGTAGAATACCTAGAAAATAATCCGTTATTTATAAAGAGTTTAATAAATATGATTCATACAACAAATGCATATGTAGTTGCAGAAGGAGTAGAGAGAAAAGTAGAATATGATTTTTTAGAAAGAATGGGATGTGATTTTATACAAGGATACTATTGCTATAAACCTATGTCATTTAACAGCCTGTTAGAGATAATTAAAAAAGATACAATATAATGTAGCTAATAAAGAATCATTTAAAAAAACTTAAGTAAGAAAAGAAATAACCGTATGATATAATAGAGGATAAAACAATATATCAACATTATAGAGGTTTAATATGAAAGTAGGAAATGTAGGACTTAATACAGGTTTGAATATAGAAAGTAAAGGCAACAAGAATAGATCGGATTTTAGTGAAAGTTTTAATCAAGCAAACAAAGCCAAAACAAAAGAAGAACTAGAATCATACATGAAAGAGATTAAGTCAATAGGTGAAAGATTAGTAGCAACTCAAAACTATACAGATGTTATAAAATACAAACAAGTAATTAAAGGATATTTAAAATCTGTTGTAGATTATGTGTATAGCTTAAATCAAAATACTAGCTTTTGGGATGGTAATTATTTTACAACTGTAAAAACAGTAAATGAAAAGTTAGATGAAATGACAAGAGAATTAATGTATGAACAAAAAGAAAATATAGATATGGCATCTAAAATAGATGAAATTAACGGACTTTTATTAGATATATATATGTAAGGAGGCAGATTATGAACGACAATAATATAATAACAACTGACAGTGTGATATATGAAGCTCAATTTGAACAATTAGTTGAGGGAGAAAAAGTACCTTTAAATGCTTTAAATGACATAATGGAAGCACAAATGGATATAGAGGTACTAATGGGAGAAACTAAGGAAAAAATAGGAAAAATAGTTAATTATAAAGTGGGAGATATAATTAAGTTAGATAAACACCTAGAAGAAACTTTAGATATAAGTGTAAATGGAAAAGTAATTGCTAGTGGAGAAAGTATAATAATTGACAATAGACTAGGAATTAGACTATCTAAAATTAAAAAAGAAGAGGATGGGATGTAATACTCAAATTTTTAAGGAGGGATAATATGAATATAAATAAAGTTAATTTTGCAAATGTGAATAATGTATATAAAATAAATAAACAAGAAAATAAACAAGAAACTACTCAACAATCTGTATCAAAAAGCACAAAGGATACAGTAGAAATATCAGACTTAGGCAAATACTTAAATAAAGTAAATACTAGTAAAGAAGAGATAAACATGGATAAAGTTAATGATATAAAAGCAAGAATAGAGAATGGGACATATAAAGTAGATTCAAAAGATTTAGCAAAAAAAATAATACAACATATGAAGGGGGATATATAATTGAGCCCAGAGTTAAAAGTGGTAATATTTGAAGAAAGAAAATTATTAAAAAATTTATTAACTATGTTAGATGAACAATATGATTTGATTATAAATAAAGAAGTCATGAAGTTAGATAAAATCGCAAAAGACTTAGATGAAATCGCAAAGGATTTAGCTAGAATAGAAATCAAGAGAAGAAACATAATGGGTAGTGATACTAGCATGCAAGAAACTATAAAAGTTTGCGATGATGAAAATATAAAACAAGCCTATGAAGAGATAAAATCTACTTTAAAAATGGTAGAAATGCAAAAAGAAGCTAATGCAACCCTTATAAAACAAAGGTTGTTTTTTACTACAAAAATGATAAATGCAATAAAACCAAATAAAGGTGCAGGTACATATAATGCTTATGGACAAGTAGGAAAATAAATATAGGAGGAATATTATGGCGGGATTATTAGGAACATTACATTCAGCAGGTTCAGGAATGAGAGTAAGTCAAACCTCAATCCAAACTGCTTCTCATAATATAAATAATATGAATACTCCTGGGTATTCAAGACAAAGAGTAGAGCAAAAAGCAAGTAGCGCATATAGTTATCCAGGATACAACAGCAAGTTAGGGGCTGGACAGTTAGGAACAGGTGTTGAAGCTACGGATGTTATAAGAATGAGAAATACTTTTTACGATTTTCAATTTAGAAGTGAATCTCATAACTATGGTGAGATAGGTGTTAAATATGAACACTACACAAATATGGAAAAAATATTTAATGAACCATCAGACACATCTATATCTGCATCAATTGCAAACTTCTTTAGTAGTTGGCAAGAACTTTCTAAAAATCCTACGGATGTAGCGTCTAAAGATATAGTTGTTCAAAATAGTAAATACTTAGCGGATAAGATAAGTAATATAAAAGAAAAATTAGATAGTTTATCATCTCAAGCAGACAAAAAACTTAATGATGATGTTAAAGAAATAAATGATATGCTTAATCAATTAAAAGAATTAGATAAGCAAATTAAAATTGTTCAAGGTAGTGGTAAGTCTCCTAATGACTTAATGGATGAAAGAGATAAAATACTTGATGATTTAAGCTTTAAAATGAATTTAGGAAATGATGATATAAAAGAAGCTTTTGAGGGTGGTCTATCAAAAGTTGAAATAACTGAAACTGGTGGAAAAAAACAATTAACTCTAACATATGGAGATCCTGCTAAAACTAAAGATATACCAGCTGATAAAATATCAGGAGAAATAAAAGGTTCTTTAGAGATGATAGACAAGGTTAAAGAATATTCAAATAGTTTAACTGAGCTAGCAAAAGGAGTAGCAAAAGGAGTTAATAATGTTTTAAATGGAAGAGATATAAATGATACTACAGATTTACCTGATGATAAAAAATTATTTATAGTAGATGATAAAAATAATCCTATAATAAAAGTTAATCAAGACCTATTAGATAACCCTAGAGATTTAAATATAACAACTGAAATAGCTAATCAAATGTATCATTTAAAAGATAAAAAAATAAAAATAGGGAATCCAGAAGAAGAAACAACTATAGATAAATTCTATAATAACGTAATACAAAAATTAGGTAATGAGACACAAGAAGTAATAAGGAATGAAAAAAATCAAAGTAAAATACTTAAAGAAATAGATAATTTAAGACTAAATGTATCAGGAGTATCGTTAGATGAAGAAATGGTAAGCTTGATACAATTCCAACATGCATATAATGCAAGTGCAAAAGTAATATCTACAATAGATTCTTTATTAGATGTAGTAATAAATGGTCTAAAAAGATAATTAGGAGGAAAATATGAGAATAACTAATACTTCAATGACAAGAAATCACATGTACGATACACAACAAAATTTAACAAGAATGAACAAAATAAGTGAACAATTAGATTCGGGAAAAGTTATAAATAGAGTATCTGATGATCCACATAAAGCTATAAGGATAATGAATTTAAATAATGAAATACGTTACACTGAAAAATATAACTATAATGTAGATGAAGTAGTAGGATGGATGGAAACCACAGACGGATCTTTAGATCATTTTGGAAATATACTTAACGATATAAAAAAGAATATACTAGAAGTTGGTAATGGCGTATACAACGATGAAGAACTTAAAGCTATTCAATCTGAAATGAATGAAAAAATAAAAGATCTTGGTAATGTACTTAATACAACCTATGCAGGTAAGTATATGTATGGAGGTACTAATGTAGATGAACCGCCAATAAATGTTTTAGTAGATGATGAAACTGGAGTGGTAACATTACAATTAAATCCTAATTCTAATACAGATAATTTAAAAGCTGATATATCTGATGGAATAAATATAGACTATAATTTATCAGCAGGTGAAATCTTTACGCAAGAACATCTAGATGCAATAAATAGCTTATCGGCTACAATGAATGCTATGATAACTGGTGAAAAAGTACAAGTAAAATCGGATGGGACATTAGAAAAAAATCCAGATGGTACAACTAAAAAGGCAACTGTGGATAAAGTAAAAGAAAGAGAATTGTTAAACTCAAATATAAAAGGTAAAATTGATAATTTATCTAACCATGCACTAGATGAAAGAACTTCACTTGGAGTTAGAGCTAGTACAGCTGAAAAAGTTAGAGAACTTAATGACGAGAATATACTAAATATGAAAGGTGTATTATCGTTAGATCAGGATGTTGATCATGTTGAAAAATTTATAGAGTTAAAATCAGCAGAATTAGTATATCAAGCATCTATACAAGTAGGAGCTAAATTAATACAACCTACAATATTAGATTATATGAGATAGCCAGGAGGTAATTATGGAAATAATATTTGAAAAAGGAATTCCTGGTTTTGAGGAATACAAATACTTTAGGCTAAGCAATATAGAAGGTAATGAAAATTTTAAGACGATTACTTCTAAAGAGAACTTAAATGTTGGATTTGTATCTATATCACCATTTGAAGTGAAAAAAGATTATGAAATAAACTTAAGTGATGAAATAATAAATGAACTAAATATAGAAAAGCCAGAAGATGTATTGGTGTTAAATATAATAACGCTAGGAAAAACTTTAGAAACTAGTACAGTTAATTTAAAAGCTCCATTAATAATAAATATAAAAAATAATAAAGGTAAACAATTAATATTGCAAGATGATAAATACAAAATAAAAGAACCTTTAAAATAGGAGTGAAAAAATGTTAGTAATTACTAGAAAAAAAGGAGAATCTCTATTAATAGGGGATGATATAGAAATAAAAATAGTAAAAGTAGATGATGGAAGTGTCAAAATCGCAATAGATGCTCCGAAAGAAAAAACTATACTTAGAAAAGAAGTATATGAAAAAGTAAAATATGAAAATTCAAATGCTATAACAAAAGCAGATGATATTTTAAAGTTATTTAAGTAAGTAAAAGTGAGGGAGAAAGTTATGTATACGGCAAACCCATACAATGCATATAAACAAAATTCAGTAAACATGGCATCTAAGGAACAATTATTATTAATGCTATTAGACGGAGCTGTTAAATATACAAAAGTAGCTAGAATTGCTATAGTAGAAAAAAATATGGCTAGAGCACATGAGGAATTAATTAGAGTTCAAGATATATTTTTAGAACTTATGATAACTATGGATAAAAGTTCAGGGAACCATATGGAAGACTTGTATAATGTATATGAATTTATAAAAAACGAACTAATTAAAGCCAATATAAAAAAAGATGTGAAAATTATAGACAACATACTTCCTGTAATAGAAGATGTAAGAGATATGTGGCATGAAGTAGATAAAAAAATAAAAACTGGAAAATAGGGGGAATATTATGTCAAGTGTAAGCGGTATAAGATTACCAGGCCTAGCAACTGGTATGGATACAGATTCTACGATAAAAGAAATGCTTAAGGGTGAGCAAAATAAAATCGATAAGGTAAAACAAAAAGAACAAACTATAAAATGGCAACAAGAAATATATAGAGAAGTTATAAAAGATATACAAACACTTAATGATAAGTACTTTTCGTTAACATCTAAAGATTCTATAGTAAGCTCTGGATCATGGAATACTTTAACTGTTTCAAGTTCTAATTCAAATATAATAACAGCGACTGGAAGTGCTGGTGCAAATCCTGTAAATTATAAATTTGAAGTAAATAAGCTTGCAAGTGCAGGCAAAGGCAGTTCATCGACTGCTACTAATGGAAAAACAATAAAAAAAGAGAGTAGTTTAGAAGACTTAGGTTTAGCTGGAGAAACTATATTTAAAATTAAATATGGAGATGGAGAAGGCGAAATATCGAAATCCATAACTATTAGAACTGAGCCTGTCATGGAAAAAGTGCTAGTTGATAAAGTAGATGTAGATGGGAATCCAGTAAAAGATGCAGATGGAAATATAATCAAAGAGGAAAAAGAAGTTGTAAAAGAAGCTGCAGATACAATAGACAGTTTGATGAAAAAAATAAATGATGCAACTAATGGTGAAGTTAAAGCATCATATAGCGAAATGACAGGCACATTTACTCTAGAAGGTAAAAAGACTGGCTCTAGTAATGGTTTTATGATTGTTGGAGATGATGGTAAAACAACTAGTAGTTCATTAGATTTTTTAAATTTAAGTGGTAAAGATTTAAATGGAAAATTTACAGGAACGGATTCTGATATTAAAATCTATGGAAGTGACGGAAATGAAATTAAAGATGCTCCAATTGATAAAAACTCAAATTCATTTACGATAGATGGTATAACTTATAATTTACATTCTGCTAAGCCTGGTGAAGTAGTAGAATTAACTTCAAAACAAGATGTACAACCTGTAATAGATAATATGAAGGCTTTTGTTGAAGATTATAACAAATTGATGGATAAGATGTATAATCTTGTAACTCAAAAAACTAATAAAGATTATTCTCCATTAACTGAAGCTCAAAAAGAAGACATGAGTGAAGCAGAAATTGAAAGATGGGAAAAGAAAGCTAAAGAAGGGTTACTTAGAAATGACCAAGAAATGAGAAAATTCATTGATGACATGACAAATTCAATATTTGGAGACAATATGCAAGCATTGAATGAAATGGGACTTACATCTCATGAAGATTACAACAAAAAAGGTCAAATATCATTAAATGAAGATAAGTTTAGAAAATCTTTAGAAACTAATGCAGATAAAGTATATGATATGTTTGCAAAAGGTAGCTCTAGTGTGATGGAAAAAATGAAAAGCACCATAAAAGGTTATGTAGGAAATTCATCTTCTATCTTTGCGAAAAAAGCAGGAATAGAAAAAACTGCATCTGTAGCTAATAATTTTTATTCTGAACAATTAAAAAGACAAGCGGAAACTTTAAAAACACTTCAAAGAAAAATGGGTGATAAAGAAAATGCTTTATATAAAAAATTTAGTGCGTTAGAAGCTAGCATGAATAAGTTAAATTCTCAAATGAGCTACTTTATGCAAGGTTAATTTAGGTGGATATTAAAAATATGAATAATGTAAAAATATATAAAAATATATCACTAGAAATAATAAAGCTGTTTGAAGATGATAAATTAGAAGAATTAGAAAAGTTACTAAATAAAAGAGATAAAATTTTAAAAGAAGAAATTAATAATAGAGAATTCAAAAAAATGTTAATAGATGATGGTATATTGGATATAGATTTAACTATTAAAAAGCTTATAAGTGAGAATATAATAGAAGTTAAACAAGAAATAAGAGAACACAATTTATCCAAAAAAGCTAGTGGTTCATACATGTACACTACAAAACAAAAAATAAATATTTTTAATGTAAAAGTATAAAGTACTGAAACATATAACCGTAAAATAATATTATAAGTTACACTTATAATATTATTTTTTTATTATTTTAAAATAATAAAAAAATAATAAAAAAATAATAAAAAAACATAAAGTATTGTAAAGTATAACCGTAAAATAATATTGTAAGTGATACTTGGCCAAGTATTTCTAAATAAATAATGAAAAATTAGACAAGGATGTCGAAAAAAACTAAGGAGAGTATAAAAATGAGAATAAACACTAATATCAATGCTATGATAGCAACTAACCAAATGTCAAAAAACACTGCATTAGCAGGAAACTCTATGGAAAAATTATCTTCAGGATTAAGAATAACTAAAGCTGGAGATGATGCAGCAGGATTAGCTATATCTGAAAAGATGAGATCTCAAATAAGAGGTATGGAACAAGCTGATAGAAACGTACAAGATGGTATATCTATGGTACAAACTGCAGAAGGTGCTTTAGAAGAAGCAGGAAATATAGTTCAAAGAATGAGAGAATTAGGACTACAAGCAGGAAATACAACATTAGAAACTGCTGATAGAGATAAAATAAAAGTAGAATTAGATCAATTAACAAAAGAAATAGGTAAGATAGCTTCAGATACTAAGTTTAACAATACTACAGTATTTAGTGCTAATACAGTAACAATACAAGCAGGAGCTAATAGTGAGACAAGAACATTCTCAGTAGGAGCTTTAGCTACTACAGTAACTTCAGATGTATCTGATGCTGCTAAAGCAGCTGCAGTAGTTACAGCAGCAACTACTGACTTAGCAACTATAAATGAATCAAGAGCTAAATTAGGGGCAGTACAAAATAGATTAGAGTACACTTCTTCAAATTTAACTACATCAACTGAAAACTTATCTGCAGCAGAATCAAGAATAAGAGACGTAGATGTTGCTAAGGAAATGGTTAAGTTATCTAAATTAAATATATTAAATCAAGCATCACAAGCAATGGTTGCTCAAGCTAAGCAACAACCAGAGTCTGTAGCTCAATTATTAAGATAATTTTATTAAAGTTTTAAAACTAAGGAGTAAAGCATATGCTTTACTCTTTAATTTTAACTTTAATAATAGTGAAAGGGAAAAAATATGTTGCTAAGCATTGTATTAATGATAAAAAATGAAGAAAAATTTTTAGGAAAAACACTAAAAGCATTAGATAAGATAAGAACTAAAATTAATACTGAATTAATAATATTAGATACTGGATCTACAGATAAAAGTGTAGAAATAGCTAAGTTGTATACAGAAAAAATTTATTTTGAAAAATGGAATGATAATTTTGCTGAAATGAGAAATAAATCGATAAGTTATGCCAAAGGCGATTGGATACTTATCTTAGATGCAGATGAAGAACTACTAGAATGCGAAAGAATGATTGATTTTTTTAAATCACAATTATATAAAGAATATAATTGTGCATCAGTAGAATTAAAAAATATAAATTCAGAAGATGGTAATTCTTATAGTAAATCTTTAAATTTAAGATTATTTAAAAATAAAGACTTTAGATATGAGGGTGCTATACATGAGCAACCTATGTACAAAGATCCTGTATATAAAAATATAGCTGTATTTAATCATTATGGATACTTGTATGTAGATGAAGACTTTAAGTATAAAAAACTTAAAAGAAATGAAAAAATTCTATTAAAAGAAATGAAAAAAAACTCTAATAATTCATATATAAATTTTCAGTTAGGTAAAAACTTCATGGCTATGAATAAAAAAGAAGAAGCATTATATTACATGGAAAAAGCTATGAAATTATATCGCAAATGTGAATGTATACCAGAGTATGCTTACTCAAATTTGGCAAGGTTTTATATTGATCTGAAGCAGTTTGATGAATGCGAAAAGGTATGCATAGAATATTTACAAAAAAAAGATGATAAAAATATAGATATATATTATTTTTTAGCGGTTAGTCAAGGTTTCCTATATAAACATGAAGAAAGTATAGATAATTACAAAAAATACATATATTTAGTAGAAAACTATCAGATATCTACACAAGCCAATAGTATATATGCTGATGGAATTACTATAGGATTAAAAAAATATGCTGAAATTAGTATAATTAAAAATTATTATTATATGAAAAAATATCAAGATGTAGTTGAAGCATCTAAAAAAATAGATTTTAAAGAGTTAAAAGATATATATGATGTTTTATTTAAGAGTTTATATAAAACAAATAAAATAAAAGAAATATCGAGAATATACAATGAAAATTTAACATCTATAGTAGATACAAAATACATAGAGTCTAGTTTGGAATGTATGTTATTAACAATAACAGAAACAGACAAAATAAAACTCTATAAAGAATTATCATCTATAGATAATAATTATGGCTTATTAAATAGAATAAGATTGGAAGAGAAGTTTACAAAGAAATTGTTAAAAGAAGTGTTATTAGAAGGAAAGCAATCATATTATGGTGACATTATTTATTATGCTATTAATAATAACATAGACATATTAGAGTTATTGGAAAATATAAATTATTCGCATATGCAAGAGTATTTTAATTATATAGTTCAGTATAAACCAGATTGTATATTAAAATTATATGATTATTTATTAAAAGCACCTAACACATTGAAATTATATAAATTAAATATACTTAGCTGCTTATCTAAAGTTTTATTTATGAATGGTAATTTTCATGGAGAACAATATGAAAATTTATTTTATATGTATACAACATATAGATATAGTTTTATAAGACAAATATATAATTACAATTTATCAAATGAGAATATTATGTATTTATTAAAAGATAAAGATGATGAGTTTGTAGTTAGAGTTAATGTAGTTCAAAGACTAAAAGATAAAGACCCATTAAATTATATAAAAGAAATAAAAAAATTAATTTTAGACAATAAAGAATATAAAAAAGCTATAGAAATATTAATTGATAAGTTTGGTAAAGTCATTAATGAAAATGGAGAAATTAGAAAACTTAAACAACAGTATAAGTCTCTTATAGAAAAAAATATAAACAGAGGGAATATGAATGAAGCATTAATAATGATAAATCAATATGAAGAAATTTATGATGAAGACCCTGAAATATTAAATATGAAATCTATTTTATATCTATTAGATAATAATTATGTAGAGGCGGAAATGATATTAAAAAAATCATTTTTATTAGATTGTGTAAATATTAATACAATTTTTAATCTTGCATATATAAAAGAAATTTTAGATGATAAAGATGAAACAATTAAATTTTTGACTTATATAAAAAATATTTGTGACGAAGAAGATATATTAAGAGATGTAGACGATAAATTGAAATCACTAAATATCCATTAGTAAGTATAGGTTGTATAAAATTAATAAAATATATTATTATATATAAGTATAAATTTGTAGAATATTGATATTTATATTTTAGTGAAGTTTATAAGTATATAAATAAAATAAAAAAGAAAGGATTGTGTCAAAACTGAAAAATATAAAAATGTGATGGAATATATGCTGATTAAATAAAGATTGTAGTAATAAATTTAAAAGTAATTACTATCTAAATTTATTTAAAAAGTATATCTGAAATTAAACTTAAAATATTGTATATTGTTTTGATGGCAAAGGAATAGCTATGAGTGAATATAAATTTGTATTTGATTTAGACTCAACATTAACGAAACAAGAAATTTTACCTGAAATATCAAAATACATTGGAGCTCATGAAAGTATTAGTAAAATAACTGAAGAAACTATGTTAGGAAATCTATCATTTGAAGAGAGTTTCTCAAAAAGAGTTGAAATATTAAAAGATGTACCTATAAGTAAGGTTCGAGAAATAATAGATAATATTGAATTAAATAATGAACTGATTAAATTTATATCTCAAAATATAAATAGGTGTATTATCATAACTGGAAATTTAGATATTTGGATTAATGAACTTATGAAAAAACTAAATATGAGTGATAAATATTATTCATCAATAGCAAATTATGATGGTGAACAAGTGAAATTTATTGAAAAAATAATAAAAAAAGAAGATGTATTAAATGAAATACAGTCACCTGTAGTTGCAATTGGAGATGGAAGTAATGATACCAAGATGATAGAGTATGCAGATATTGGTATTGGATTTGGTGGAGTTAGACCTATAGCACCAAGCGTGCTAGAAGTTTGTGATTATGCATTTTATGAGGAGGAAAAGTTATGTCAGTTTCTAAAACGATTGTTATAAATTGTGCAGGCAGGGGAACTAGATTGGGATTGAATAGAAATAAAGCGTTAATTGACATTGACGGAAAGCCTTTGATTATAAGACAACTTGAATGTATGGATAAGTTTGATGATATACGTGTTGTTGTAGGATATCAAGCTCAAGATGTTATTAATACTGTTTGTTCATATCGAAAGGATGTAGTTTTTGTATTTAATCATGCCTATAAGGAAACAAGAACAGCAGCAAGCCTTTCTCTAGGCAAAAAATATCCTAATGAGATGGTAATATCTGTAGATGGTGATGTGGTATTAAATCCTGAAACATTTGAAAAATTCGTTTTAAATGATGAGGAAGCTATAGGGGTTTGTTTACCTTATACAAAAGAACCTGTTTATGTAAAAACGGAGTTTTTTAATAATGAAGAATATGCTGTTAAATTTTCTAGAGAAGAAGGAAAGTATGAGTGGACAGGATTATTAAAGATATTATCAAGTAGAATGAATAGTGGTAATGACCATGTGTACAAATTAATTACACCAAATTTACCTTTGAAAGTAATAAATGTTAATCTTAAAGAAATTGATAATATGGAAGAATATGAAAATGCCGTAAAGTGGTATAAAAATAATTATAAATAAAGTATAAATTATTTAAGTGAAAATTATTATTTATATTAACTTAATGATATAAGGAGATTAACTATGGAAATAAAAAAGACTAGAATATATGGAGATATTGTAGAAATAAATAAAAAAGAAGTAAAATCATTTTGGAACAAAAGAGCTCAAAAATATACAGATGATAATCCTTACAATGCAGTAAAATGCAATGATAATAATCCTGAATATGTACATACTCTAGAAGAATATGAAAGAAACTATATAATTCCGCAGATTAAAATAGATAGTAATTCTAAAGTATTAGATATTGGATGTGGAATTGGTAGGTTAGCAGATGTTATAGTACCACAAAGCAAATACTATCTAGGAACAGATTTTGCAGAAGAATTACTGAAAATAGCAAAAAATAGGATAAACCCAAGCTATAATTTTGATTTTGAAGTATGTGATTTCATTAATATTAGCAAAAATGAGTGTGTTCAAAAAAACAAATTATTTAATAAAGTGATTTTAGCTGGAGTCACTATGTATATTAATGATCAAGAATTGAAAACTTGTTTAGAAAATTTACTAGAAATTATAGATAAAAATGCAACTATATATATATCAAGTCCTATTGCAATAGACGAAAGATTAACTTTAGAAGGATTTTATTCGGAAAATCTAAACAGTGAATATAATGTTATATATAGAACTGTTAATGAATATTTAAACACTTTTAAAGTACTTATTGAACATGGATTTAAGGTTACTAAAAATGAACACTTTTTAAATGATATGAAGCAGTATCCTGAAACTGAGAGACATTATTTTATTTTAGAAAGATGAGAGTTTTTAAAATTAATATAAAGAAAATGGTGGAGTTATATGGAAATGAATAAAAATCAGCAAGTTATAGAAATACTAGAAACTTTACTAGAAGCCATATTATATATAAAGAATAATAAAAATTCAGAATATGAATTTATGAGTGAAATATCATTACAAGGAATTTGTTCAGTTATAGAAGAATTGGAAAAGTCTAAAAAATGTATTGAAAGTATTAAAAACGTAGCTAGAGATATACATAACAATATTTTAAATATACATCTAAATAAAAATTTAAATATTGAATCGATATGTGATACCATTATGTATGATTTGAGAAAAGTAATAGAATATATAAAAGTTAGATTAAATCATAAAAAACAAATTGTATTTATGCCTTATAATGCATTTATGTGGAATAGCCTGGAGAGTGTATGGAAAGCTGCAGTAGAGGATGATTCGTGTGAATGTTATGTTGTTCCTATACCCTATTATAAATTAATTTCAAAGGATAATAATACTTTTGATAGTATATTTAATTACGAAGGAGATTTATTACCTGACTATGTACCTATAATCGACTATAGAGTATTTAATTTAGAAGATATTAGACCTGATATTATATATATTCATAATCAGTATGATGAATGTAATAATGCAACTAGAGTTATGGAACAATATTATTCCTATAATTTAAAAAAATATACTAATATGTTAATTTATATACCATATGGCATTTCAGGAACTTATCCTATTTCATTTTATCTAAAGTTTTACTCATTTATAGCTACAAGAAATTTTGATAAAGTTATAGTTCAATCTCCTGCATTTGAGATAATTGGGGAACAAAGTGGGATACCAAAAGAAAGACTTCTTGCAATGGGGTCTCCTAAATTTGATGCTTTAATTAATTCCCTTAAAGAAATCGATGATGAAGATTTATATGATAATAAATTTAAGGATAAAATAACTTTATTATGGACAACAAATTTAATGAAAATAATAAATGGTAGGCATAAGGTTTTAGATGAAATAGAAGAAGTATTTAAACTTATAAAAAATAATACTAAATATGGATTAATTTACAGACCTCATCCATTGGAATTAGAGTATGTAAAATCTCAAGCTCCGGAATGCATAGATAGATATATTTCTATTCTTAATTCGGTAAAGGATGAAAGTAATATTATTATTGATAAAACACCTAACTATTACAATGCATTTAAGGTATCTGATGCATTAATAACGGATAGGTCTTCAGTACTAATAGAATATATGGCAACAGAAAAGCCTGTTTTAATATATGACATAGGATTGGAGGAAGAATTATATAATTCAAAAGTATTTGATATATTTTCAAATTATATAGTAGGAAAAGAAGATATGTCATTAGAAAAGTTTATGTCTATGCTAGAAAATGGTCATGATGATAAAAAATATAAAAGGTTAGAATCTTTAAAATATACATTAAGTAATAGAGATGGAAGTTGTGGAAATAAAATACACAATTCTATAAAAAAAGAATTAATATCTACTTATATCTAGAATTATGAATTATAATTTTAAAATTTTAATTATAAAAAAGTATATATAATTGATTTTTGCAAGATATAATAAGAATGAACTCTATCAGGCAACTACTGAATAAGAAATTTAGGGTTGCCTTAAATTTTATATTAATTTAGTAAAATTACAAATTATGGGGGGGGGGCAATATCATAAATATACGATATAAATTATAAATTAAATTATTAGGAGGATAAATATGAATATAGATAAAAATAAAATTTATCAAGTGACCCTATATGCAAACATAAGTCCTAAATTATTACAACCAAATAATCAGCCTATCAAAGATAAAACATTAAAAAAAGATCAAAAAATATCTAACAATACAAATGACAGAATAAAGATGAAATCAAAAGTAATAAATAGTGATCAAAGACGATTACAGGATAAAATGACACTAATTCAATCCCAAGAAGTGCATGTAGAAGAATTAGAGAAAACTTTAAACTATGCAAAATCGAAATATCATCAAGAAAACAATAATTTAAATAAAGAATCTAGAAATATAAAAATTAAAATAAAGCAGTTAACTAAAAAAGCAAAAGAATTAGAAAATAAATCTGAGATTAATGAAAATCAAAAAGAGCAGTATATAGAAGATAAAGAAAAAATCATATCATTAATAAATGATACACTTAATAAGATAAAAAAAGTAAAGCAAAATCTTTCTCATCAAAAAACAAAACTTATATCATTAGAAGAATTTCTCAAAAAAAGTGAATCAAAATTAGAAAATACTAAAGAGCAAATAGATTATATAAAAGAAGAAATAATATTAAACCCTTTAGATTTTATATTTATAGAGGGTGATATGGAAACTGGTTTAATTGTAAATATATTGATTTAAAGTATTTAAATAAAAACTAACTTTATTTTATAAAGTTAATTATAGTATATAAATTAAAAAACATACCATAAATTTAGACAAAAATATTTTTAGATACAGTATAAGAAAAAATACATGAAAATATAAGAAAATCAGCAGAAAACCTTGATAAAAGTCGAAATATATTATACTATAGTAGTAGGAAAAAAATTACACTATAGTGTAAACAAATAAGTGTAAATAATATGATTAAAATAAAAATTTAATAGGCAAACCTAGAGAAATCTAGTGACGCAAAACTATAGGGGCTAAGGTTAAAAAACTATGCCAGCCAGCTGCCGAAGGGTTAATAAACTTTTTGTTATCATTGTTGATAAAAAATTTACTCTCTTTGTAAGGGTATTTTTTTATGCAAAAATATAAAAATAAAATTATAAAATCAAAAATCTTTATAAAATTTTACTTTTGATAAAAACGTTCATGAAAAAAATTAAAATACGTCGAAAAAAATGTCGAAAAAAAACGAACGAAAAATGTCAGAAATATCGTAAAATGTAGAATACACTTTTAAAAAAGTGTATAATGTTGTATATAGTAAAAAAATGTAAATGAACGGTGTTACTAAATTTTATAGACATATAACAGTAAAGATTAGGATTGGATTTTATAACTTTGTTTAATTTGTATTTAGATTTAGCAATGTTAAAAATTACTAAGTAATTCAAACTACTCTTTTGGGTAGTTTTTTTAATTAGATTTAATAAAAAAGGAGGTTGATTATGAACATATATGGGTTAATGAAAATGGGCTTAGATGCAACTGAGCTAAGAAGTAAAACTATTGCAAATAATATTGCAAATATAAATACACCAGGATACAAAAGAAAGTATGTTACTTTTGAAGATACTTTAAAAGGCAAAATTGACGAGGCTAAGATAGAAGTTAAAACAGATGAAGGATCTATAATGAGAGAAGATAAGAATAATGTTGATTTAGAAAATGAAAAAGTTAATCAAGCTGCTACAACTCTCCAATATAATGCCTTAGTTAGTTTAACTAATACAAAAATAGCAATGACAAAGAGTGTAATATCAGGGAGGTAATTAAATGAGTGTTTTTAGCGGTATGAGAATTAGCGCAAGCGGTTTATCAGCTGAAAGAATGAGAATGGATGTTATATCATCCAATGTAGCTAATGCAAAAACCACGAGAACAGAAGAAGGTGGAGCATATAAACGTAAAGTAGCTAGTTTTGAGGAAAATTATGATGAAAAGTTAGGCATGCTAGGGGTTAAAACAGTATCTATAGAAGATGATAAATCTCCTCTTAGAAGACTATATGAACCTAACCATCCAGATGCAGATGAACAAGGTTACGTAGAGTACCCTAACGTAGATTTGTTAGTTGAGATGTCAGAGTTAATATCTGCATCTAGAGCTTATGAATCTAATATAGACACATTAAATGCTCAGAAAAGTATGATATCTAAAGCTTTAGAAATAGGAAGATAATTTTAAAGAGGTGATTATATGCAAGCTATAAATAGCATTGGGATGAATTCAGATATATTTGCAAATAGCATAAAGAATAATCCTATAACTACTGAAAAAACAGTAGATGAAAAAAGTTCTAAATTAAAATTCGATGATGTTATAAAAGATGCTGTAAATAAAGTGAATGATAGTCAAGTCAATGCAAATAACAGTATAGAAAGCCTTATAAAAGGCGAGGACATAACGATGCATGATGTTATGTTATCTGTACAAGAATCCCAAATGTCAATGCAACTTATGCTAGAAGTTAGAAATAAATTATTTGAGGCTTATCAAGAGCTTAATAGAGTACAATTGTAATCTATTAACAAGGAGTAAATAGATGAATGTAAAAGAAATTACACAAAATACAAAAGATTTTATAACAACTAAAGCAGGTCAATTTAAAGAACTTAAAAAAACTAAAAAAATCGCAATAATAATTGGTGTTATAGCTGTTATCTTAGCAGGTGGATTTGGAATAAAATATGCTAATGATAGCAAATATAAGGTACTTTTCTCAGGATTAGATACAAATGATGCAGCAGCTATTACAAAAGAACTTGAAAGTAAAAAAGTTGAAACAAAAATAGAAGGGAATAGCATTTATGTTCCTAAAGATCAAGTTGATAAGTTAAGACTTGAATTATCTAATAATATTAAAAATGGATCATCTGGTTTTGAAATAATGGATGAAGGTTCATCTTTTGGACTTACAGATGAAGAATTCCAAATAAAAAAACAAAGAATGATTCAAGGTGAAATTGAAAAAACAATAAAAACTTTCCCGCAAGTGGAAGATGCAAGAGTACATATAAATAAGGGTGAAGAATCTGTATTTGCTAAAGAAAATGTTCCTGGATCAGCTGCAGTATCTATAAGTTTAAAACCAGGAGCGTCTTTAGAACCAAATCAAATAAGATCTATAATGTCATTGGTTTCAGCAAGCAATATGAATATACCTAAGCAAAATGTTGAAGTCATAGATCAAAATATGAACTTATTATCAGAAGGACTATTTGATGAAGATGGGAAAATAAATTCTTCAAAATCAAATGGTATAGAGACTGCAAGAAAAGCAGAAAGAGAACTAAATAAAGATTTAGAACGATCTATAGTTGGTTTACTTGAACCTATATTTGGAGAAGGAAAAGTTAAAGCAACTGTAAATTCTGATTTGAATTTTGATAGTAATGAAAAAACAGAAATAAAAATAGATCCGGAAAAAGTAATCGTAAAAGAATCAAAAAGTGAAAATAAATCTACTGAACAAGGAAATACTGGTGGAGCTGTAGATAATAATATGAACAATGCAGGTAACAACCAAAAGGGAACGGTAGAAAGTAAAGAACAAAACACTGAGTATGAAGTTGGTAAAACAGAAACAAAAACAATAAAAGCTCAAGGTGAAGTAAATAGAATAACAGCATCTGTTGCTATAGATGGTAAATTGGATGCAGGAGCTACTAAAAATGTAAAAGACATGGTTTCTAATACTATAGGTATGGATAAAGGTAGAGGGGACGATGTTGCAGTTGTAGCTATGGACTTTGGTGAATTTAATGGTGCAAATGATGCCAAGGTTGAAGATGAAGGAGTTGTTAAAGTGTTAAAAACAACAGGCTACATAGTAGGCATATTATTATTACTAATAGTTATTGCACTAATAGCGATGTATGTAATTAAGAAGAGAGATGCGGCTAATTTAGATGAAGACTTCGATGAAGATGCTGAAATTGATCTAATTAATAAGAAGTTAGAAGAAATGGAAAAAAATAGAATTTCTGAAGGCGATGAAGAAGATGAAAATATAACTCTTGAAGAAGAAGTTAAAATTTACGCTTCAGAAAATCCAGAACAAGTAACAGAGTTAATTAATAAGTGGTTAAATGATTAGAAGGTGGTAGTTTATTTTGGAAAAAGAAATTGCAAAAGCAGGAAATGCCTTTGATTTAGGAGATATTCCTAAAGTTAGAAAAGTTACTGGTGCAAGAAAAGCTGCTGTACTTTTAATGACATTAGGAACTGATGTGGCAGCAGGTATAGTTAAAAACTTACCTGATAAAAAATACAAAAAATAGGTGTGGAGATAGCTAATATCCACACCGTAAATGCAAGAGAGAGAAGAGAAATTCTTCAAGAATTTATAGAATTAAACAAAGGAAAAGATTTTGTATTAGAAGGTGGATTAGACTTTGCTCAAACTTTACTTAATGGAGCTTTAGGTAATCAAAGAGCAAATAAACTTCTTGAAGGTATAAAATATGATACATGTACTAAAATGTTTATGGCAGCTAGAAAAGCTGAGCCAGAACAAATATTATCTTGTATCCAAGGAGAAAGTTCACAGACTATAGCTATAATACTTTCTCATATTCAGCCAGATAAAGCAGCTCAAATTTTAAGTGAGTTGCCAGATAAAATAAAAAATGAAGTTTCTTTAAAAATAGGTGGGACCTCTTCTGTGTCACCAAATATCATAAAAGCTATAGATGAAGCTGTAACAACTAAACTTTCTAAGTTAGGTCAAAGAGAACTTGAAAGTTCAGGCGGTATAGAAAGCTTAATTGATATATTAAGTAATGTGGATAGAAAAACAGAAAAGAGCATTATTAAGTTTATTGAAGAAAATAATGAAGATTTAGCTGAGGAAATCAAAGCTAATATGTTCATATTTGATGATATTGTTAGGCTTGAAAATGCAGCTATACAAAGAATTCTTAAAGAAGTTAATGTTAAAGATATTGCATATGCTCTTAAGGGAGCGTCTAAAGAAGTTGCAAATACTATATTTAAAAATCAATCTCAAAGAGCAGCGCAAGCACTTAGAGAAGAAATTGAGTTATTAGGTAAGACTAAGATATCTCAAGTTGAAGAAGCTCAACAAAATATAGTAAATGTTATAAGAAGACTTGAAGATGCTGGAGAAATAACATTATCTAGAGGATCAGACGATGAATTCATTGTGTAGTAACATTATAAAATCTGAAAATATTCAGATAAAAGGAAAAAAGCTCATAAGACATAGTACTATAAATAATCCACAAGCAGAAGAAGAAATCATAAAGCAAGAGCAGATTGAGGCTCAAATGCAAATGCAAGCTCAATTAGAAGAGGAGCTTGCAAGAAAAAGAGAAGAGATGCAACTTAAATTAGAAGAAGCTCAGACTAAATATGATGAAATTTTAACAAAAGCTAAAGAAGAAAGTGAAATAATTTTACAAAATGCACAAGAAGAAGCTTTAAATATAGAAAAGAAAGCATATGAAGAAGGACATAGCCAAGGCTTAAAAAATGGTTATGAAGATGGATACAAAGAAGCGTACGAAGAAAATATTGAAAAAGCAAAATTTGAAGCAGCTCAAATAATAGACAATGCTAATAAGGTGTTATTTGAAGTTAACAACACAGTTTCAGATTATATGAAAGAAAACAAGAAAAATATATTAGGTCTAAGTGTAAGTATAGCAGAGCAAGTTTTAAGAGAAAAGTTTGAAGATGTAAACTCTATGGATAGTTTAATAACAAGTGTTATAGAAGAGTATGAACTTAAAGAAAACTTTGTAGTTAAAGCAAATCCATTATATAAAGAAAGTTTAGATGAACAAATTTTAACTCTTAAAGAAAGCTATAAAGTAAGCGGCGATGTATTTGTTTTAGCTGATGAATCTGTAGAACAAGGAAATGCAGTTATTGATAATGTAAATGGAAGATTAATCGTTGGAATTGATCATGTAATAGAAAAGATAAAAGAGGAGTTACTATGATTAACTTAGATTTTGAAAAAATAACTAAAAGAGTTAAAGATATACCTTCTGTAATGTGTGAAGGTAAAGTAACTAAAATTATAGGTCTAACAGTAGAGGTTGAAGGTATAAAAGCATTTGTAGGGGAGTTATGTACAGTGTATAACAATCTTAATAATCCTATAAATTGTGAAGTCGTTGGATTTAGAGATGATGCAGTTATATTAATGCCTTTAGGAGAACTTGCAGGTATAGGCCCTGGATGTAGAGTTGTTGCTCAAGGTATACCTCTAAGTGTTAGATGTAGTGATGAACTTTTAGGTAAAATATTAGATGGTCTAGGCAATCCAATAGATGAAAGTAGCATATTATCAGGAGAAAGATACAGTTTGTTTAACGAACCACCAGATCCTATGAGAAGACCTAGAATAACTAACATAATGCCTACAGGAATAAGAGCTATTGATGGATTTTTAACTTGTGGCGAAGGTCAAAGGATAGGTATATTTGCAGGGAGTGGTGTTGGTAAAAGTACAACACTTGGTATGATGGCAAGAACAGCTGAAGCAGATGTCAATGTAATAGCCCTTATAGGAGAACGTGGAAGAGAAGTTCTTGATTTTATAGAAAGAGACTTAGGTGAAGAAGGTATGAGAAAGTCAGTTGTAGTTTGTGCTACTTCTGATAAATCACCTTTAGTTAGATTAAAAGGAGCATTAACAGCTACATCTATTGCTGAGTACTTTAGAGATCAAGGTAAAAAAGTATTACTTATGATGGACTCTGTAACAAGATTTGCTATGGCTCAAAGAGAAGTTGGACTAGCTATAGGTGAGCCGCCAGCTCAAAAAGGTTATACTCCATCAGTATTTGCAATGTTACCTAAACTAATGGAAAGAACAGGAATGTCAGATAAAGGTTCTATAACAGCTTTCTATACAGTGCTTGTTGATGGTGATGATTTCAATGAACCAATAGCAGATACGGTAAGAGGTATACTTGATGGACATATAGTATTGTCAAGACAACTAGCTCATAAAAATCACTACCCAGCTATTGATATATTAAATAGTGTAAGTAGACTTATGAAAGAAATCGGTGAAGAAGAACATAACAAAGCAGCATCTTATGCTAGAGATATACTTGCAACATTTAAAGAAGCAGAAGACCTAATAAATATTGGAGCATATGAAAGTGGCTCTAATAAAAATATAGATAATGCTATTAAGTATATAGATACTGTAAATGGATACTTAAAGCAGGGAGTGAATGAAAGTACTCCATTTGATGTTAGTAAAGAACTATTAATAAATATGTTTGACTAAAGGAGATTGACGTAAGTGAGTAGATTTAAGTTTAAACTACAAAAGTTATTAGATATAAAGATAAAAGATGAAGAGGAAAGTAAATTAAGATATACTCAGGCTCAAAATCAAAAAAAAATTATAGAAAACAATTTAAGAAATTTAGAAATGAATTATAAAAAATACTCAGATATAAGTAAGGCTCAGGATGTAGTTACTCAAAAGATAACAATTAATTATTTATCATCACTTACGCAATCTATAAAAGTGACTAACGAGCAACTTGAAAAAGAAGAAGTAAAAGTAGCTAAGGCTAAAGAAGATTTTATAGAAAAACAAATAAAGAGGAAATCATTAGAGACTCTTAAGGAAAATGAAATGCTTAGACTAAAAAAAGAAGAAGAAAGAATAGAACAAATAACAAATGATGAATTTGCATTATATGCATATATCAGAAATAATGCAAGTGCATAATAAAAGGATGAAATAAGATGGATATGAATTTGAATATTTCAATGCAAATTATGAATAATTTTCAGGGAAGTGCAAATGGCAGTACATCTTCATCAAGTAAAGATCAATTTGAAGGACTTTTAAATGCTTTAAAAACCAATGTTGAAGATTCTGAATTAACACTAAACACTAATGATAATACAGAAGATGTGGATTACACTTTAATTCAGCAGTTGATGAATTTACTTCAACAAATAGGTCAAATAGATGAGTCGGGCAAACTTAATTTACTTGATAAAGATACGGATGTAAAATTAGATAATTTAGTTGATTTTGTTAAAAATCAAAATATCAATCAATTACAAAGTAATGATATAGATAATCTGCTTGAATCATTAGTTAAATCTGGGGAAATGAAATTAACTAGCCCTGAAAATTTAAATGAAGAAGTTTTAAATAAGATTAAAGAGATATTAAATAGTAAAAGTTCAAATAAAGGGACTTTAGATAATGTAAAGTCTAATAATAATGTCTTGGACTCTTTAAATGAAGAAAATAAAGTTCAAGACACTAACAAAAGCTTAGATATTGATTTTACACAAATTAATAAAAAACAAGAACAGAATTCTTATGAACAATTAGACATTATGACTTTAAATACTAAATCAAACATAATAAAAACAACTGAATCAGATAAAGACTTAAATACATTAGAAGATATATTAGGAGAAAAAAATAATAATCAGTTTATGCTTTCTCCTGGAGTACAGACAACATCTACAACTAATGAAAATACAGAAGTAATAACTAATCCTCCTGTTAAAGAAATAAGACAAGAATTTATAGGTGATGATGTTGTAAAAACTGTTAGATACCTTAAAGCAAATGGCCTAGAGGAAATTAACATAAAAATAAGCCCTAGAGAATTAGGTGAAATGACTATAAAACTTATAAAGCATGCAGAAGAAACTAAAGTTGCGATAACTATAAGTAAAGATGATGTGTTTGATTTAGTTAATAAAAATGTAGGGGATATAGTTAAACATTTAAATGACTTAAATATAAAAGTTAAAGAAGTATCTGTAGATATAAAAAATGACAATCAAAAGTTTTTCTCAGATAACTTAAATCAAGAGTTTGAAAGAAAAAATCATCAAAATCAAAAAAGAAGAAATAAAAATATAAATAATATAATTGAAGATATAGAAGATTCTATTGAAAGTAGATTAGATGAAGATAATCTAAATATTTTAATTTAAAGAGAGGCTAATGATAATATGTCAAGTATAAATACTAGGACAAATTTAAATACACAAACTTCAACACAAGAAGTAAAACAACCTAAAAGCGCTAGCAAAACAGAAAATGGGACTCCGATTATTGAGCAAGGAAAAGAAAATGATAAAGATTTATTTCTAAAGCTACTTGTTGCCCAGATGCAAAATCAAGACCCATTTAGTCCTCAAGACCCAACTCAATATGTCACTCAGCTTGCACAGTTCAATAGCCTAGAGCAAATGATGTCAATGAATGATAGTTTAGAGGAGCTTATGGGAGCAGCAGATGCAATTTTTATAAATTCTGCTATGGGATCAGCAACAGCATTAATAGGAAAAAATATAGAAGCATATGCACCAGTTGAAGAGGGGATGGAAAACTCTGAAGAAGAACCTAAAAAAATGACTGGTAAGGTTGAAAGCACTCATATAAAAAATGGTGTTATTTATATTAATGTCAGAGATGATAAAACTGGTGAATTAGTAGAAGTATCATATGGAGCGTTATTAAAAGTAAGTAATGAAAAAATAGAGCCAGAACCAGAACCAAAACCAGAGCCAGAAACAGATGAAAATACAAAAAATAAGGGAGAGTAATAGTTTATGTTAAGATCGATGTATTCAGGAATAAGTGGTATGAAGGCAAATCAAACAAAAATGGACGTTGTAGGTAACAATGTTGCTAACGTAGGTACAACAGCATATAAAAAGACAGCAGCAAGATTTTCAGATGCATTATATCAAAATGCAATATATGCAAGTCAACCAGGTGGTGGAATAGGTGGGGTTAACCCAGGTCAAGTTGGTATAGGGACTAAAGTAAGTGGTATATTTAAGAATATGGTGCAAGGAGCTATACAACCAACAGGTAGACCAACAGACTTAGCTATAGATGGAGATGGTTTCTTCAAAGTTAAGCTTTCAGAAAATAATTATGCATATACAAGAGACGGATCATTTAGTTTAGATGCGGATGGAAAGTTAGTTACATCAGATGGGTATTATGTTGTTGGGGTTGATGATAAACCTATAGAAATACCTAAAGCTGTAGATAAAGATGGAAATCCAGTTGCTCCTGGAACAAAAGATTCTAAAAGAGTATTACAATTTAACATATCTAAAGAAGGAAAAATATCTTATCTTTTAGAAGATGGAACTAAAATGCCAGTTTTAAATGATGATGGAACAATAAAAGTGGGAACTCAGCAAATATTAAACGTAGCAGTATTTAAAAATCCAGAAGGATTAGAAGCTCTAGGAGGAAACCTTTATAAAGTTTCTGCGAACTCTGGAGACCCAATAAAGACAGAAGTAATGGGTAAAATTAACCAAGGTGCTATAGAAATGTCAAATGTTGACTTATCAGAAGAATTTACAGAAATGATAGTAACAACAAGAGCATTCCAAGCTGCAAGTAAGGTTATAACAACAAGTGATGAGTTGTTACAGGAAATAGTAAACCTTAAGAGATAGTAGAGGAGGAGTAAAATGAAAAAGCAAGATATTTTAACTCCGATAGGATTAATATTAGTATTCGGAGTAGTTTTATATGGTATTTCACAAGGAAAAACAGGCATTAGACCATTTGTTGATCCGGCCTCATTAGCAATAACAATAGGTGGATCTTTTGCTGCAGTACTTATAACATTTTCACTTGATGATATAAAACAAGTACCAAAAGCAGTAAAAATAAGCATAACATCTAATAATGTATATAAGATGGACTTAGTAGATCAATTTAAGGAAATATCAAGAATAGTAAGAAAAGATGGCGTTTTAGCAATAGAGCAAGATGTTTCAGAGATGGAAGACCCATTTTTAAAAAAAGGTTTAGAATTAGTTATAGATGGAATAGAACCAGAAAATGTAAAGGAAATATTAGAGACGGAGTTAGCATCAAAAGAATCTATGTATGAACAAGGATCTAAGTTCTTTAAAATATGGGGCTCTTATGCCCCAGCATTTGGTATGATAGGGACTTTAATAGGATTAATACAGATGCTTGTAGACATGGGATCTCCTGATGATATAGCATCAGGTATGTCAGTTGCCCTTATAACTACATTTTATGGAGCATTATTTGCAAATGGGATATTTAATCCAATAGGATATAACATACAAGGTAAAGGTGAAAAAGAAGTAGAAGCTTTAGAAATGATGATATCAGGAATTATGAGTATTCAAAATGGTGATAGTACAAGAACAATAGAAGAAAAATTAGTAACTTTCTTAAATGCAAAAGAAAGAAAAGCGTATTATACAAGAGATGGAAATGAGGATAGTGTAAATGCCGCGTAGGAAGAAAAAAGGTGATGATGTAAATACTAATGGTTGGATGGACACCTATGCTGACACTATAACACTACTTCTTACATTTTTCATATTATTGTATTCCATATCTGCTGTAGATAGTGAAAAATTAAAACAACTAAATCATGCCCTAAAGTCATCATTAAAAGGAACTACTGAAGTAAGTGAAGTTAAAGATATAAAGGATTTAGAAGTTAAAACAAAAGACCCTAAATCTGGAAATACAGAATATGAAGATTTAGCAAAAAAATTAAATAATACAATAGAAAAAAATGGATTGACTAAGGTTATCAAGCTAAGAAAAGAAGATAGAGGAATTGTTCTTCAGCTTGATGAGACAATACTTTTCGAACCAGGGAAAGCAGATTTAAAAGAAAATAATAAAGAAGTACTCGAAACAATAACTACTATAATAAATGAACATGACAATGATGTACTTATAGAAGGTCATACAGATAATGTGCCTATGAATAATAAAGAATTTGCATCTAACTGGGAATTATCAGCAGCAAGAGCTCTTAGTGCTGTAACATATTTTGTTCATGATAAACAGATTGATCCTATGAGATTTTCTGTTAAAGGATACGGAGAGTATAAACCTTTAGTACCTAATGATACACCAGAAAATAGAGCTATAAATAGAAGAATTGATATATTAATGGTGGAACAAAAAGTTAAAGGTGATAAAGGCAATAAAGATACACAAGCGAATCAAAAACAAAGTAATCAAACAAAGATTGAAAGATAGTAAAAGTAGGAGATGCCATGGATAATGTATTGCAATATATAATAAACTTAATAGTATTTGTGCCTATTATTATTGTTTTGATAGTGGCTTCAATTAAATTAAGTAAGGCAAATTTTTCTAATATAGGAAATAATAAATACACAAAAGTTCTAGAAAGAACTAATTTAAGTAAAGATACTGATGTGTTTGTTTTAAAAATAGGTGATGAAGGCTGTGTTTTAGTATCATCACCTTCAAAGGTAGAAAAAATTAAAGAATTAAGCAAAGAAGAGATTGAGAATATACAGGATTTAAAACAAGAATCTAAAGTAGATATAGCTAATTTAAATTTAAGCAAATCTAGATTAAAAAAATCTAACACAAATACCATTAATACAGATAACTTAAATTTAAATGAGTTTAAATTAAATAAATTAAATTTAAAGGGGAAGAGATATGGAAGACTTCGCTAAATTTATGGCAAATAATCAACAAGAATTTACTCCTTTAATAAAGTTATTTATAGTTTTAACGTTTTTAATGTTGTTACCTACTGTTATTTTTATGATGACAAGTTTTGTAAGAATAATTATTACGTTTTCGTTTATAAAGTCAGCCTTGGGTGCTCAACAATCTATTCCAAATCAAATATTGATAGGAGTAGCTATAGCACTAACAATTTTTATAATGGCGCCGACCGTAAATGATATTAATAATAATGCGATAAAGCCTTATATAGAAGAAGAAATTGGATTTGAACAGATGATAGAAAAAGCTCAAGTACCTGTTAGGAAATTTTTATTAAATCAAACTAGAGATGAAGATATAAAGCTATTTGCAGAAAGCTCAAGGCTAGATAAAGATGAATTAACTAGAGAAAATATACCACTTTATGTATTAGCACCAGCATTTGCTATAAGTGAACTTAAGACAGCTTTCCAAATAGGATTTTTAATATATCTACCATTTTTATTAATAGACATAGTAGTATCAAGTACTTTAATGTCCATGGGTATGTTTATGCTTCCTCCAGCTATGATTTCTTTACCATTTAAATTATTACTATTTATAATGGTTGATGGATGGAATCTATTAATTAAATCTTTACTTTTAAGCTTTACGTAGCAAGGAGATAAAATTATGACTGAAAATATGGTAATGAGCATAGTAAAAGAAGCATTATATACAAGTTTATTAGTAGGAGGACCAATACTTATTTTATCTTTAGTAGTTGGATTACTGGTAAGTATATTTCAAGCAACAACTCAAATACAAGAGCAGACATTAACATTTGTTCCAAAACTAATAGTAATAGCTATAACTTTAGTTGTAGGTGGAAACTGGATGTTACAAGAAATTGTAAAATTTACAAATAAAATTATGACTATGATAGCTTTTATAAAGGGGTAATGTAAGTGATAGTACTTGTATTTATTAGATTAATAACATTTTTCGCTTCTATAAATGTTATATTCCCAAATGGGACTCCAAAAATGTTTAAAGTATGCTTTACTTTGTTTATGTCTTTAATAATATCATACGGTATAGATATAGACATAAATATTGCTACAGTACCAGATTTAATTAATTGCGCAGCAATGGAAACTATCACTGGATTAGTTTTGGGATATATAACCAGCATATGTTTTACTAGCTTGCAAATAGCAGGTAGTTTAATAGATCAGCAATTAGGATTAGCTATGGCAAATATATATGATCCTAATACTAAAGAACAATCTACTTTAATGAAAAATGTTATGTACTGGATGGGAATAATAATATTTTTTAATATGAATGGCCATCACATGCTGATTAAAGGCATACAACATAGCTTTGAATTAGTTGGAATAGGAGAGTCTATCCTTACAAATAACTTTAGCTATGTAATAAATGTATTTATACAATACTTTGTAATAGGATTTAAAATAGCAGTTCCTATAATGTTATCTCTTATTATTACTGACTTAATAATGGGACTTATTTCAAGAAGTGTACCTCAATTAAATGTAATGATTGTAGGAATGCCATTAAAACTTTTAGTAGGAATTGTATTTTTTATAATAGCATTGCCGTTTATGATAACAGAAATGCATAACTTATTTAACAAAATACCATCAATTTTAGATGGAACATTACTTAGCATGAACAATGACATGCTGACCACCACATTAGGGCCTGTAGGTATAATATTATCTGCAGGAGGTGACAAGACAGAAGAACCTACTGCTAAGAAGAAAAAAGATGCAAGAAAGCAAGGTAATGTTGCACAAAGTAAGGAAGTAACAACGGCAATAACTCTTATAGCAATATTATTTATCGTTTATACGATGTCTGATTTTATAATAGTAGAATTAAAAAACTTCATTGTAAATATGTTTAGTTTAGATTTAGGAACGAATATAAATTATAATACGCTAAATGTTTTAATTATGAAGACTATGACCTCTTTTATGATAATATTTTTACCTATGGGATTAATTATAATGATATTTGGAGTTATAGGAAACTTAATACAAACAGGGTTAATGTTTAGTGGAGAAGGATTAAAACCTAAGTTATCAAAATTAAATCCGATAAATGGATTTAAAAATATGTTTTCTATGAAAGCAATAGGCAACTTAGTTAAAAGTATTGCTATTATATCAGTACTTTTATATATAGGTTATTCGTTTATGAATAAAAATTTTGAAGGAATTATGAAAAGTGGGGATATTTATCTCCCATACCTTATGGAAACTGTAATAGATTTAATAAAAAGTTTATTATCGAGTATAGTATTGGCTGTAGTAGTTATATCAGTTTTTGACTATGCATACCAAAAATATACACACAAAAAAGAGTTAAAAATGACTAAACAAGAGGTCAAAGAAGAGTTTAAACAAATGGAGGGTGACCCTCATATTAAAGGGAAAATAAAACAAAAGCAAAGACAGATGGCTACTCAAAGGATGATGCAAGCAGTACCTTCAGCAACAGTAATTGTAACTAACCCAACTCATATATCTATAGCGATTAAATATGAGCAAGGAAAAGATGCAACACCAGTCGTAGTTGCTAAAGGGGCGGATTTAGTTGCTTTTAAAATAAGAGAGATAGCTAAAGAACATGATATACCAATTATAGAAAATAAACCGCTAGCAAGGCTTATATACAAAGAGGTTGAGATAGATCAAGAAATACCGGAGCAAATGTATCAAGCAGTAGCTGAAGTATTAGTGGCTGTTTATAAAATTAAAAATAAATACAAATAGTTATAAAAAGAGGTTATAGATGGAAAAGTTAAGTTTCAAGAAAAGATTTGATATATTCGTTGGGTTTGGTATCTTAGGAATCGTATTAATGATTATAATACCACTTCCACCATTTTTACTAGATGTTATGTTAGCAATAAATATAGCATTTTCAGTATTAATATTATTACTTACTCTTTTTTCAACTAATATACTACAACTATCAATATTTCCTACTATATTGCTTGTTACAACCTTATTTAGACTAGGTCTAAATATATCATCAACAAGACTTATACTAGGTCAAGGATATGCGGGTAACGTAATAGAATCCTTTGGTAGTTTCGTTGTTGGTGGAAATTACGTGGTCGGGGTAATAATATTCTTAATTATAATAATTGTTCAGTTTGTAGTTATAACAAACGGTTCAAGTAGAGTATCTGAAGTATCAGCTAGATTTACATTAGATGCTATGCCAGGTAAACAAATGAGTATAGATGCTGATTTAAATGCTGGTATGATGGATGAGAAAACAGCAAGAAAGAAAAGAAGAGAATTACAACAAGAAGCAGACTTTTACGGAGCGATGGATGGTGCATCTAAATTCGTAAAAGGGGATGCTATAGCAGGTATAATAGTTACAACTATAAATGTACTTGGAGGTATAGTAATAGGTGTAGTAATGCTAGATATGAGTTTTTCTGAATCAGTTCAAACTTATATAAGACTTACAATAGGGGATGGACTAGTAAGTCAGATACCAGCCTTATTAATATCTACTTCAGCAGGTATATTAGTAACTAGAGCTGATAGTGACGAAAACTTTGGTAGTTTATTAGGAAAACAGTTAATATCTGTGCCAACTGCAATAGCAATGACAGGTGTAGTTTTAATTGTTTTAGGACTTTTACCAGGTCTTCCTAAATTATCATTTTTCACTTTAGGGATAGCAGCAATAGCGATATCATTCTTATTAAATAAAGAAGAGAAAGAAAAAGCCCTTGAAGAAATAGAAAGTGCTCAATATCAAGAAGAGGATGTTGAACCTAGTATAGATACTGCTGAGGACGTCTCATCTCTTATAAATGTTGAACCTATAGAAGTTGAAATTGGATATGGATTAATACCTCTTGCAGATGAATCTAATGGTGGAGATTTACTTCAAAGAATTGTATCTGTAAGAAGACAGTGTGCAATTGATATGGGTATTTTAGTTCAACCGATAAGAATTAGAGATAATTTACAATTAAATCCTAATCAGTATAGTATAAAAATAAAAGGTAATGTGGTCGCTATATATGACCTTATGCCTACTATGTTATTATGCATGAATCCTATGGGAATGAGTATAGACATAGAAGGTATACAAACTAAAGAACCTACTTTCGGACTTGATGCTTTATGGATAAATAAAGATAAAGCTGAAGAAGCTGAATTATATGGACTAACAGTAGTAGATCCTACAACTATATTAGTAACACACTTATTAGAAATAATTAAATCAAAGTCTCATGAACTTATAGGTAGACAAGAAGTTAAAGCTATAATTGATGCAACTAAAGAAAGATATAGTGCAGTAGTAGAAGAACTAATACCAGATTTAATGACTTTAGGTGAAGTTCAAAAAGTATTCCAAAATCTTTTAAGAGAAAAAATTGCTATAAAAGATAGAGTTACAATACTTGAAACACTAGCTGATCATTCAAGAAATACTAAAGATATAGAACTTTTAACTGAGTATGTAAGAATGGCCATGAGCAGAAGTATTTGTTCTGAGCTAGTTGATGAAAGTAATTCAATAACAGTAGCAACTTTATCTATGGAAGTTGAAAATCTAATAGGTAACAATCTACAAAAATCTGTCAATGGAACATATCCTGCAGTAGATCCAGATACAACTAATAAAATATTTACAAATATACAAAGTATGACTGAAAATATAAACTTTAACAATAATAGGCCGATATTATTAGTATCTCCAAAAATAAGGGCACCATTCAGAAAATTAGTTGAGATGGTATTCCCTCATGTAACGATACTGTCACTTAATGAAGTACCAAGTGATATTCAAATAAAAGCTCAAGGTGTAATCAATATATAACAAGGGGGTTGAAGATATTGACGGTATATGAACAAGAAGAACTTATAATGAGCAATATGCCTCTTGTTAAGCATATTGCATCTAAATACCACACTAATAAGATAGGTATGGAGTATGAGGATTTGGTAAGCTATGGTGTAATGGGTCTTATAGATGCAAGCAATAAATTTGATGAAAATAGAGGTGTTAAATTCTCTACATATGCATCTATAAGAATTTCATCTTATATAATAGATGAAATAAGAAAGCATTCACCTGTTTCTAGAACTTATGTAAGTAGAATAAAAGAATATAATAAATCTGTTGAAAGTCTACAAAATAAGTTTTTTAGAGAACCTAGCTTAGATGAAGTATCAAAGCATATGGGAATATCGAAAAAAGAAGTAAATGATATAAAATCGAAATTGCTAAATTTAAACAATGCATCTTTAGATAATGTGATTTTTGATGATGAAAATGAAGTGAAGCTTATAGATACAATTAAAGAAAGTGAAGCTCTTTCTCCAAGTACTATAATAGAAAATGAAGAACTTCAAGAGATTATGGCAAAAGCTATAGAGACATTAAAAGAAAAAGATAGGCTAGTATTATCACTTTATTACTATGAGGAACTTACATTAAAAGAAATAGGTGCAGTGCTTGGCGTTTCAGAATCAAGGGTGTCTCAATTAAATAGCAGAGCAATTGCTAACCTAAGATTAGCAATGAAGAAGTTAAAATACATAGATTAAGGGAGGATAGGTTATGTTAAGAGGTTTATATTCGTCTGTATCTTCAATGTTAACATTACAAGCTAGACAAGGTGTTATAACAAATAACTTGGCAAATGTAAATACATCAGGTTATAAGCAAGAAACTCTAACATCAAAAAGTTTTGATGAAGTTATGTTATACAATAAGGATAAATATATAAATGGAGTTGGGCATCAACAATATTTAGGAGATTTAAGTTTTGGTGTAAGAATAGATGAAACTGTAACAAGTCATCAACAAGGCGTACATAAAGAAACTGGCAATAATACAGATTTTGCATTAGAAGGCAAGGGATTTTTCCAAGTTATGGATGGAAATAATAATCCTTTTTACACTAGAGATGGATCATTCAAGGTAAATACTCAAGGTTATTTAGTTACAAATGCAGGACATTATGTCACAGGTATAAATAATGCAACAGGAGCTACAGAGCCTATATATGTTGGAACTGATAAAGTTACTGTTACACCAGATAATAAAATAAATATCAATGGTGTAGATAAGTATACTTTTAATGTAGTTGATTTTGAAAACTATGATAAGCTTATAAAAAGAGGAGATAACTTATACTCTGGAGAAGCTGGATTTAAATCTAATAATTATAGAGTAAAACAAGGATATCTAGAAACATCTAATGTTGATTATATAAATGAAACAGCATTACTAATGGAAACTGTTAAGGAGTTTGAAGCTAATCAAAAAGTTATACAAACTATAGACTCGACTCTTAGCAAAATAGCAAATGAAATAGGCACAGTAAGATAAGGGGAGAAAAAATAATGTATAATATAATGCATACTAGCAAAACTGGGATGAGTGCTAATCAAAATAAAATAGATATAATATCTAATAATATAGTAAACTCTCAAACAACAGGCTATAAAAAATTAGACATAGAATTTTTAGATTTATATACAGAAACCTTAGATAGACCATCATATCCAAATAACTCTAAAGACTCTGTAATGGGAACTGGAGTAAAAACATCTCAAGCTACTAGAAATTTTATGCAAGGATCATTAAAAAATACAGGCATAGATACTAATTTAGCTATTGATGGAGAAGGATTTTTTAAAGTAATGACACCAGATGGTACTCAGAAATATACTAGAAATGGTGAATTTGTTTTAGATGGAAATGGACGTTTAGTGGATGACTATGGTAATATCCTAGAGGTTAAATATGATAATGGAATGCCTCCTCAAGGTGCAGATCTATCTAATGGTGAATTAAGTATTAATAAAGCAGGAGAAGTATTTTTAGATAAACAAAAAGTAGGTAAAATAGATTTATATATGCCACAAGGAGATAATGACTTAATACCTGTAGGAGATAGCTTATTTGTTTTAAAAGAACAAGCAGGAACTTATATAGTACAAGACAAAAAGCTTTTACAAGGTCATGTTGAAATGTCTAATGTAAATATGCAAAGCGAGATGACAGATTTAATAATGACACAAAGAGCCTTTCAATTTAACAGTAGAGGTATTAAGGCTGTAGATGAAATGTGGAGTATGATAAACAATCTTCAAGGTCGATAAAATTAAGAAAGGAGATAGTGCATTAAAATAAACCTAAGGTGAGTATTTTAAGTACAAAAAAATATGAATAAAGATGTAAAAATATATGACTTTAAAAAACCTCAGAGGTACTCAAGTGATAATATGAGATTTTTATCTGTAGTATCAGAAGAGTTTTGTAAAAATATAAATCTATTTTTAGCTTATGAGCTAAAAAAGCACCAAATCTATTGTAAAGTAGAAAAGATAGAGCAAACAAACTATGATGAATTTATGAAATTAATAAATACAGAGTCTGTAATAGTAGAGCACGCTATACAGCCTTTAGTACAAGATCTTATATTCCAAATAGATAAGCCGATTGCACTTACTCTTATAGACTTAATGTTAGGTGGAGATGGAGTATTTGATAATTATAAAAGAGAACTTACAGAAATAGATAAACAATTAATATTCCAAACAAGCTCTCAGTTTTTATCTAGAATGTATGTTGTTGAAAGTTGTACTCACAGAGATGTTTTAAGGGTACATACAAATGCAGGTGCTAGTAAAAAGTATCCAATAAGTGAATCAGTTCTAATAGCACATATGAAGATGATGTATGGTGATAAAGAAATTGGAAAAATGAGATTTTGTGAGCCATACAGCTGTATGGAACCAATACTTGAGTATTTAGAAACTAAAAAATTATTTAGAAGTAAAAATTTAGAGTATGATTTTGAATTTACTAATACAATTTATAATAATGTATGCGGAGCAAAAACTGATTTACTTGCAAGGCTTGGAAAAACTAGTATAAGTGTTGAGGAATTACTTAACCTAAAAGTAGGAGATGCTATAAAGCTAGATAGCAAAGTTAATGGTGATATAGAACTAGATGTAGCAGGGGCTAGAGTGTTTACATGTAAGCCTGGACTTATAAAGAAAAGAAATGGTGTTATAGTTACAGATAGCATAAAGAAAGGAGTATAGACAATGAGTGAAAAATTTGATAGAGTATTAGATATTGAACTTAATGTAAGTGTTGTACTTGGTAGGACTCAGATGACTTTAAAAGATATATTTGATTTAGGTAAAGGTTCATTAATAGAATTAGATACATTTGAAAATCAAGAAGTTGAAATATATGTAAATGGTAGAAAAATCGGCTATGGAGAAGTAGTTATAGTAGATCAAAATTTCGGAGTAAGAATAACAAGTATATTAGGTGAGGAAGAACTAGTTAAAACTATAAGCTAAGCCTATATAGCAAAGGATGGATAGTAAATGGCGAAAGTATTAAAGAGTAAATACAACAGTACGGGAGAACGATGTGTAGATGCTTGCTTAAATTACGGAGAGCTAAGATATATAAATGAAGATGGATCACCTATTAGTGTTGAAATACCTTGTGATAAATACGATGAAGCGATAAGTGACTTTGAGGATAGAATTAAAGAGGGTTTGACACAAACGGATATCGATCCAAAGGAAGTCTTAAAAAGAGGTAGTGTAACTTATAATCAAGCTAAAACTATAGCTTGTGATGGAAGATTAAGAGGTTTGAATTTTTATGATATAGATGGGAGCATAGAGTGCGACCATATACTAGGGATATCAGGAAGTATGGAATATGCGCTTGCTATGTGGAATGGTGACAATAGAGAAGATGCATTAATAAAATCTATAGTTAGAGCAATAAAAGTATATGGAGAAGAGTTTATAAATGGATTATCTTTAGATAATACAGTGGATGAATCTTCTTATTTAAGATTTGCTAAACGCTTAAAAGAAGTAGATAATATGATAAATGTAGAATTATATCAAGTTAGAAATTATGAAATAGATAATGAACTTTATGTAGAAGATTTAGATTCAAAGCAAAAGCTAATAAGAAATATTGATCTACCATTAGGGTTTATAGGGGCATTTATAGGATTTATAGTAGTTCAAGCTGTTACTAATTTTGGGAAATTGATAGATGATACTGAAATTTATTTAATTATAAACTTAGTCACAATGATTATTTTTGCACTTATAGTAATGAAATTCACTAAAGTTGTTAGTTCAAAATATATAAAAAATAGTAATTTTTCAATAATGGAAATGTTTAATGAAGAATTAGAAAAAGTAATATATGAAAATTTACTTACTGAAAAAGAAGTAAAAATAATATTGAAAAATATAACTAAAGGTGAAGTATCTAAGTTACTTATGGATATGAAAGGTAGTGTAAATAAAAAAGTATCTAGTAATACTATAGTTACAAAAGAAACTAAATTTATAATGGATGCTAGAAGAATTGTTATATTACCTAGTGAATATGAAGTTAAACAAATGTTAGCAAAACTTGTAAGTACATATCAAGACAAGTTATCAACTGATTATAATGTTAAAAACATATAAAATAAAGGTGTAAAAAGATTATATAATTTATAATCTTTATACACCTTTATTTTTTAATAATGAACGAAGTCGTTGGCGCTATGAGTGAACTGAATCTTTTATTACAGCTCTCATCATAAAAAAAACAGGGGGAGTTGAAATTAAAGGTGAAATTATTGGTGCTAAAACTTTACTTACATCAAATACATTAACCAGTAAAATTATAATCCCCATATTTAAAATATACTCTATTATATAAACTAATGCAGATAATGAAAATTTTTTAGGACAGTATTTTTTTTCTTTAAATGTAAATTTAGAATTAAGAAAGTATGATGCGCACACACTAAAAATACTTACTAATGTATAAGCTAAAATGTAATATATTTTTAAATGCAAAAATAAATATAAATAAATTAGCTGAGAAATAAAAAAGTTACTTATGCCTATTACATTAAATTTAATATATTCAATTATTTTATTCTTTAAAGACTTAAACTTAAAAGTCATGTTATTATCTCCTTTGATGATTAAAAAGTCCTAATATTAGTATTATAACAAATCCGATATATTATGAAATAAAAAAATTGTATTTATTAGTAAAATATAATATAATTTAATTAACATAAATAATATTTTTTCAGCTTTGCTGAGGGAGTAGTTTGCACGGATAGTGTGATTAGATCAACATAATGACTTCATAGTCTGGTCTAATCTTAAAAAACGAGACTCATGCATGCTTATTTTAGCATGCATAAGTCTCGTTTTTTGTTTTAAACTATTTTATAAGAACGGTAAGTGTTTATGTAATTATATTAGTAGAATTTAGGAGGAAATTATGAGTTTAATAGCAATTTTATTTACAGCACTGGCTCTTTCTATGGATGCATTTGCAGTATCTGTTACAAAAGGTATGACAATTAAGAATTTAAGTAAAAAATTAGGGATAAAAATAGCATTAGCTTTTGGGCTATTTCAAGGTGGAATGCCACTTATAGGATGGATGTTAGGTATAAGTTTTGAAAAATACATAAAATCTGTTGACCATTGGATTGCACTGATATTACTTAGTTTTTTAGGATATAAAATGATTAGCGAATATATAAAATCTAACAAAGAAGAAAAAGAAATGAAAAATAATAAAGCTCAGTGTGAATTTAGTGCAGATATTTGTGAAGAGAAGTTATCAAATAAAGAACTTATTATGTTATCTATTGCAACTAGTATAGATGCATTAGCAGTAGGAATAAGTTTTGCATTTTTAAGTGTAGATATAGTATTCGCTTCTTTGAGTATAGCTGTAGTTACATTTTTAATGTGCTTGATAGGTGTTTTTGTAGGCAATAAGATAGGTGATGTATTTAAAGGAAAAGCAGAATTAATAGGTGGAATTATTCTTATTCTTATAGGTATAAATATATTCAATGAACATACACAATTTATAACTAATATATTTAAATAAAAATACTTGAGGTTCTCTGCGATTAAAAGAGGATCTCAAGTATTTTTTTATTTAATAATAAACTATTAAGCGTAAACAGAAAAATATTTTGAAAATTAAACTAATCATAAATGAATATAAATAAGTTGAATTTAAAGAAATAAATCTTCAAAAATAAAATAATAATATTCATAAAATATAAAAATAAATTAAATTTTAAATTAAATTTTTGGATTATTAAATTAAATTTATTTTTTTATAGTTAAATATAAAAAAATTGAATTTTAAAATATAAAGCATATTAAAAATTGTCCGTATATAAACAATGCAGCTAATATTTACATTAATTTTGTATAAAATTGTAAAAAAATAATTTTAACTTAAAATAAAATTATTGCTTTGTAAAATATTAAAATGCAATATTATGTTAAAAAATGTCGTAAAATGAACTAAATAGGTTTATAAAAATGGCTAGAATTTATTAAATTTAAATACGGGGAGGTAGTTACATGAAAAATTTAAAGATAGGAAGAAAGTTAGGATTGTCTTTTATTGTCTTACTAATGCTTTCAGCATTTGGAAACTTTTATGCTTTATCAAATTTAAAACAAGCAGGTCATTTAAGTCAAGAGTTATATGAAGGCCCATATGTACTAACAACAGAAACAATGGGAATTCGTAGAGATTTAGTTTCTATAGGTAGAAATCTTGGAAATTCAATATTTAGAGAAGACTATCAAGGTTTTTACTCAACATTACAAAGTGATTTTGATAGTATAAATAAAAGAATTGATATTATATCTAAAAACTTTGAAGGTGATCAAAATCTAATTAAAGAATTTGAAAATTCTATGCAAAGCTTAAGAGGTCAATGTGATAATGTTTATAATCTTATAGCAAAAGGAGATCGTAAAACAGCACAAGAAATAACTGAAAAAGGTGGCCAATATTGGGCTGCATATGATAAAGCCGTTCAAGATTCAGTTGCTTTATATGAAGATGCAGAAAAAACTGGAGTTCAATTCAATGATGGTGTTAAGAAAACTGTATCTACATCTAGCTTAATAGCTACTGCAGTAAGTTTAACTACTATAGGTTTAGGTGCTGTAATATGCATATTTGTTACAAAAAGTTTAAAAGCTCCTATTGAAGAATTAGAATTAGCGGCAAATAAAATGGCAGATGGAGATTTTGATATAGATATTGATTATGAGTCTAAAGATGAGTTAGGTGTTCTTTCAGATAGTATACGTAAAGTAAGTAATAAAACAAAAGAAGTTATAGAGGATACAGTTCGTGTATTAGAAGAAGTTGCATCAGGAAACTTTGATATTGAAACAGAAGCAGAGTATATAGGTGTATTCAAAAACATTGAAAATTCTGTAGAAAAAATAACTGTTGATTTAAGTGAGACAATGTCACAGATAAATGTAGCATCAGAAGAAGTAGGAGCGGCATCAGATCAAGTAGCAAGTGGATCGCAAATGCTATCTCAAGGAGCAACAGAACAAGCAAGTTCAATACAAGAGTTATCAGCTACTATAACAGAAATATCAGAAAAAATTAAAGATACAGCAGGGAATGCTCAGCAAGCTAATGTTTTAACATTAAGCGCAGGTAGAGATGTAGAAGATGGAAATGAACAAATGAAACAAATGATAAAAGCTATGGAAGAAATATCATTTACATCAAATGAAATAGGAAGAATAATAAAAACAATAGACGATATAGCATTCCAAACAAATATATTAGCACTTAATGCAGCAGTAGAAGCAGCAAGAGCAGGAAATGCAGGTAAAGGATTTGCAGTAGTAGCAGATGAAGTAAGAAATCTAGCCGCAAAATCAGCAGAAGCAGCTAAGAATACATCTACACTTATAGAAAACTCTATAAAAGCTGTTGATAATGGAACTAGTATAGTAGATCATACTGCAGAATCTTTACAAAAAATAATAAATACAACAAATCAAACAATTCAAATAGTTGATGATATAGCTAAAGCATCTGAAGAACAAGCAAGTGCTATAGCACAAGTTACATTAGGGGTAGAACAAATATCTGCAGTAGTACAAACTAACTCAGCAACATCTGAAGAAAGTGCAGCAGCAAGTGAAGAACTAAGTGGACAAGCTCAAATGTTAAAATCGCTTATAGAAAACTTCAAATTAAAAGATTATAAAAATGGTAATCAGTCTATAACTTTTGAATCGGATTCAAATGATTATTTCGCTAAAAATTAAATATAAAAAGGTATAGAGCACTAAAAGTAGGTTTAAATCCTTTTTACATAAAAAAATAATTCCCAAGTTCGAAAGAGCTTGGGAGTTTATATAGTAACCATATAAAAAAAATTAACGATATATGAAAATATGTTATAGAAAATATAAAGTTATTACATGTTTATCCGTATAAAAAAAATAATAAAATGTTTAACTATAAAACAATTATTAAACAACTAATTATATAAAATTAGAGAATTAAAATAGTTTGAAAGACTATAAAACATATTATAGTAAAAGTAGTTTTAATATTTATATTATAAAATTTAAGCGAAAATAAAAGGAATTCTAATAAATCTATAAACTTTAGAAGTGATGTATAATATTACGTTGCTATAAGCGAGTTTGAATAAAATAATAAAAGTTATTGTAATGTATAGATTTAAAGAATGGAAGCTTTTATGCTTCCATTTTTAGAAATTAAATATAAAGTAAAATATATTGTTATAAATTGTAAAGGAGATAAAACATGAGTGGAATGGACCCAATGGTTGAGTTTTATGTGCATGAAAATATGCAATTATTAGAACAACTAGAAGAAATTTTACTTGGTGGTCAATCAGATGATGGTGGATTAGAAAGTGAACAGATAGAAGAAATTTTCCGTGTAATGCATACAATAAAAGGTGCATCAGCTATGATGGGGTACGATAGTTTAATGCATATTACTCATAGTATAGAAGATGTCTTTGATGAAATTCGTAAAGGCTTAGAACTTTCTTATGATAAATGGGAAGAAGTTATAGATGTTACTTTAGCGATTGTAGATTTCTTAAAGGAAGAAATAAATAATGTTCAAGATGGTTTATTCCCTGAAGCTAGTATAGATGAACTTCATGAAAGAGTTATACAAATACTAAAAGAAGAAGAACCTGAAGAGCCAGTTTTAGAAATAAATTTTCCTGAAGAATCTAAAGAAGAAAATATTGTTAAATTGGAAAAAGTAGATGGACAAACTCAGTACCATGCAAAAGTTCTATTTGAAAATGGATGTGGTATGGAATCTATTAGAGCACTTGGCTTAGTTGTGTCTATAGAGGGGTTATGCTCAAAATTAAAAACTATTCCGGAAGATTTAAATACTGATTGTGATCAAGAAATAGTAGATAATGGTTTTGATCTATATATAAGTACAGAAAAAGAAAGATCAGAAATAGAAAAGTGTATTGAAGAAACTATGTTCTTGCAAAGCTATGATCTTGTAGAGATTAAGGATGAAGAACAATCTAAAGTTAATATTAAGGCAGAACAAAAAGTTGAAGAGTTAGTGATGGAAGGTGCTTTAGCAGAAGCTGCAATTACTAGTGAAGATGTACATGAACAAGCTACAGAGAAAGTCGAAGATGTAAAAGAAAATAGAGAAGTTACAAATGATGAAATAGATAAAATAAATGAAGCTTTAAAGAAAGAAAAAGTAAATGAGATAGTAGAAGAAGCTAAACCTACAGAGCCTGCTAAAAAGGAAGCTAAACCTCAAAATAACCAATCACATTCTAATAAAAACAGTTATTTAACTGTTAATATAAATAAAGTTGATATGTTAATGAACTTAGTTGGAGAAATTGTTACAACAGAGTCTATGGTAGAAAAACAATCTCAGTTAGAAAACTTTGACAGAGATATGTTTGAAAAACAAGCTAGAAGATTACATCAATTAACAACAGAGCTACAAGACGTTGTAATGTCTATACGTATGGTACCTATTTCTTCAACATTTACAAAAATGCAAAGAGTTGTAAGAGATATGTGCAAAAAAACAGGTAAGCATGTTGATTTAGTATTAGTTGGGGAACAAACAGAAGTAGATAAAACTATACTAGAAAATATATCAGATCCACTAATGCATATGATAAGAAACAGTATGGACCATGGTATAGAAATGCCAGAAGATCGTATAGCAAAGTCTAAGCCAGAAAAAGGAACTATTACATTAGAAGCTAAAAATACTGGCGGAGATGTAGTAATAGTAATAAAAGATGATGGTAAAGGATTAAACAAAGAAGTATTAGCTAAAAAAGCTATAGAAAAAGGAATAACAAATAAGAGTTTAGATGAAATAAGTGATAAAGAAGCATACAATTTCATATTAGCTCCAGGTTTTTCTACAAAAGAAGCTGTAACAGAGTTCTCTGGACGTGGGGTAGGTATGGACGTTGTTCATACAAATATACGTAAGTTAAGAGGTTCTATAAATATAGATAGTGAAGAAGGCAAAGGTACGATGATAATAATCCGTATACCTTTAACACTTGCTATAGTAGATGGTATGAAAGTTCAAATAGGTGATGAGATATATATAATACCATCACTTAATATAAAAGAAGTATTTAGACAAGGATCATATGAAATAGTTCAAAATCCAAATGGAGAAGAACATAGTATCATAAGAGGAAATTGTTATGAAATAAGAAGATTATCAAACATACTAGGCATAGAAAGTGAAAACTCTGACGAGGGTATTATGATTTTAGTTGAGTCTGAAATGGGTAATGTATGTATAATAGTAGACCGTATAATAGGTCAACAGCATGTGGTAATAAAACCAATACCTACACTGTTAACGCAGTTTGAAAATGTTCAATCTCATATGTCGGGTTGTTCAATACTAGAAGATGGTTCTATTAGTTTAATATTTGATGTAAATGCCATTATAAGTAGATAAATATAAAAAATAAAATTAAAGAGAAAGAGGATGAATATGGATACTATAAGTGTATTTTGTGAACTTAGTAATATAGGATCGGGGAACGCATCGACTTCATTAGCAAAGATGGTAAATGAGGTAATTGATATAGGGGTTCCAAAAAGTGAAATAAACAAACTTTCAGATATTGTTGCAACTCATGGAGCTTCAAATGAACCTGTTTTAGCAACAGTTCTTCAGCTTTCAGAAGATATGGAAGGTATTGTAATGATTGTTATAAAGGCTGATAGTGCATATAAATTATTGTCGAAACTTTTAAGAAGAAATGTATCAAGAACAGTAAATAATCTTGCAACTATAAATGAAGAATTAAGTTCTGTTAGAGATGTATGTAATACATTATGTGGAGCATACTTAAGTGCAATATCAGAAATGACAAACTTAAATATAGTGACATCACCACCATACTTTAGTGTAGATAATATAACAACTGCAATGAATTTACCAGCATCTTTATATGGACCTGGTACAGATTCAATATCATGTATAGAAACAGAATTCTTTACATTAGATAAAGAAGTTGAAGGAAAGTTTTACTTTATACCTAAAATAGATTCATGTCAAAAGCTACTAGCAGCATTAGGACTTGCTTAATAAGTCTATTGACAAGATAAGCTGGAGGGGATACTATGAGTGAAACTACTGAAGTTTTAGAAATTGATAATACTGAAGATAACAAAGTTGATGATTTGTACATGGTATTTATAATAGATAATAAAAAATATGCATTATCATCTAAGTATGTTATAGAAATTATTGAAATGCTACCTATAACTAAGGTTCCATTTATACCTGATTACATAAAAGGAATAATAAACTTAAGAAGTACTATTATTCCTGTCATGGATACTAGAATGAGATTTAAAATGGAAGAAATTGAATACAATGAAAGAACTTGTATAGTTATTATTGAGAATAATGACAATAAAATAGGACTTATTGTAGATGCAGTAAATGAAGTTATAAATATTTCAGATAGTCAAATTATGAAAACTACATCTAACAGAAAAGAATATGATCAAAACTTTATAAAAGGTGTAAGTGAAATAAATAAAGAAGTTCAATTTATACTTGACTGTGAGGAATTAATATCTATTGAAGGTGGAATAAATAAAGAAATTGTTATGTAAACTTGAATTAATAAAATATATTTAGAATTTATTTAGAAATGGAGAACGTAAAATGAAAAAAGTATTAATAGTTGATGATGCAGCATTTATGCGTATGTCAATAAAAAATATGATTTCAAAGCATGGATTTGAAATAGTTGGAGAAGCTGAAAATGGAGTAGTAGCAATAGAAAAATACAAAGAGTTACAACCAGATATAGTAACAATGGATATAACAATGCCAGAAATGGATGGATTAGAAGCTTTAAGAGAGATAAAGAAAGTAAATCCAGCTGCAGCAGTAGTAATGATATCTGCATTAGGTCAAGAAGCGAGAATGAAAGAAGCTATTATTTATGGAGCAAAAGGATTTATTGTAAAGCCATTTAAAGAAGAAATGCTAATATCAGCATTATCTAAATTATAAAATAATATTTTAAGTAAATTACTTATTTATTAGCATATAAATTATAGCGCTAAAATAGTGATTAAAGTAAAATGTTTTTTACTTTAAATTTAAGCTGTGAGATTAAATTATATTTAATTTCACAGCTTTTAATTTGGCAAAAATTAATTAAATTTAATTTTTTACTAAAATTTTAATAAAAAAATATAAAAAAAAATTAAAAATAACCGAATAATTTAAATAGAATTATTTAAATATTGAAATGATTTTAAGTTTAAAAAATTTAAAGGTATAAGAATATTAGGAGGATATGAATGAAAAATTTGAAAATAGGTAAAAAGTTAGCACTATCATTTGCAATAATTTTGATAGTATCAGCGTTGGGAAGTATATTTACTTTTGGAAGTTTGAACAAAGCAGGTAAACTTAATGAAGAATTATATAAAGGGCCATATGATGGAACAACACAAACTATGGGTATACGTAGAGATTTAGTTTCTATAGGAAGAAATTTAACAAATGCAATATTTAGACCAAATTATGCAGAATATAACAACACAATTTTAAATGATTTTGCTAGCATAGAAGAAAGGATGCAAAAGATAATAGACTCAGGTATAGAAGATACAAGTACTATTGATGAATTTAAAAATGATATGAGTTCTTTGAGAAGTCAGTATGAAAAGGTTTACTCGTTGGTGGAACAAGGAAAACCAGATGAAGCGGCTCAAATAACAGTTAAAGGAAGTGAATGGTGGGCAGTATATGATAAATGTGCACAAGATTCAATATCAATGTATGATGAGATAGAAGCTAAAGGAACTAATTTTTATAATAGCATTCAAGGTACTTTAAATAAGTCTAAAATTACTACAGGTATAGTGAACATATTAAATATATTATTAGGTATTGTAATATGCTTATATGTAACAAAAAACTTAAAAAAGCCAATAGAGGAACTAGAAGTAGTAGCAAATAAAATGGCAGAAGGTGATTTTGATATAGAAGTCCAATATGAGTCAGAAGATGAATTAGGTACATTAGCAAATAGCATGCGTAAAGTATGTTATAAAACAAAAGAAGTAATAGACGACACAGCATGTGTATTAGGTGAAGTATCTACTGGAAACTTTAATATATCAACGAATGTAGAATATATAGGAGTATTTAAAGAGATAGAAGATTCTATTTTAAAAATAACTACAGATTTAAGTCAGACGATGTCACAAATAAATACTGCGGCAGAAGAAGTAGGAGCTGCATCAGATCAAGTAGCAAGTGGATCACAAATGTTATCACAAGGGGCAACAGAACAAGCAAGTTCGATACAAGAATTATCAGCTACAATAAATGAGATATCACAAAAAGTTAAAAATACTGCAAGTAATGCTTTACAAGCCAATGAACTGACAGTAAGTGCAGGACATGAAGTAGAAGAAGGAAATGAACAAATGAAACAAATGGTAAAAGCTATGGAAGAGATATCATTTACATCAAATGAAATAGGAAGAATAATAAAAACAATAGATGATATAGCATTCCAAACAAATATATTAGCATTAAATGCAGCAGTAGAAGCAGCCAGAGCAGGAAGTGCAGGTAAAGGATTTGCGGTAGTAGCAGATGAAGTAAGAAATCTAGCAGCAAAGTCTGCAGAAGCAGCAAAAGATACATCAGCACTTATTGAAAATTCTATTAATGCAGTAGAAAATGGAACTAGTATAGTGGATCATACAGCATTATCTTTACAAAAGATAATAGAAACTACAAACCAAACTATAGTTATTGTTGATGAAATAGCTAAAGCATCAGAAGAACAAGCTAGCGCAATTGCCCAAGTAACATTAGGGGTAGATCAAATATCAGCAGTTGTTCAAACAAATTCAGCAACATCAGAAGAAAGTGCAGCAGCAAGTGAAGAGTTAAGTGGACAAGCTCAAATGCTTAGATCACTTATAGGAAACTTTAGGCTAAAAAATGATAATAAAGTAGAAGAATATATTAATTTTTAGATAAAAATAAATTTGAATAATATAAATTAAAAACTGTTTCTTTTAGAAACAGTTTTTTTGTTTAAGTAATTTAAGATATATTAAAAAAGGGAGATAATTAATGTATGTAGTTAATAAAAAATTTAAGTAAGTTATAAAAATTTAAATTTTAAAATATAAAAAAGCTAAAGGTAAATATAAATTTTCCGTATATAGAATACATGGTACAAAATATTAAAACATATAAAAAAACGATTGCCTAGAAATGATAACTTTTTTAATTAATAACCTAAAATAGCTTATAAAATTGGAAGCTGGAAGCTTCCGTTTTTAAACATGAATTTTAATTAGATTTATTAATATCAAAAAAACAATTAAAATTTAGGAGGTGTACGATTAAAGTTTAAATAAGAGAAAGTAGTTACAAAATCAAAGGAATAAATTTGAGGGGAGAGTTTATATGAAAAATTTAAAAATAGGAAAAAAATTAACGATATCATTTGCTATTTTAATAATAATGGCAGCATGTGCAAGTGTTTATGCAATTTTTAACTTAAAAGATGTAAAAAATGCAAATCAAAATTTATTTGAAGGTCCTTTTTTATCTACAACTGAAGCTATGGGAGTTCGTAGAGATTTAGTATCTATAGTAAGACATGTAAATGACGGATTTATTTCACAAGATCATACAAAAGCAAGAACATCAATAATTCAAGAGTTTGATAGTATAAATAAGAGAATGGAAATTCTTTATAAGGCTTTACCACCTGAAGATAGAAATATGATAGACGAACTTAAAGGTACAATGGATCAATTAAGACAAGAATATGATAAAATGTATGCAATAACACAAAGTGCAGGATTTACAGGTAAAGAATCTGAAGTTGATGCAAAAACTTTTGTAGGATTAATAAATAAATGTACACAAGAAGCTATGGATCTTAATACACATGCAGAAAAAACTGCCAATGAGTATTATAATGAAGTACAAAAAACTATAGTAACTATTATAATTACATTCTCAATTATAAGTATATTAAGTATATTAATAGGTATATTTGTATCTATGTACATGACTAGAAGTTTAAAAAATCCAATTGAAGAATTAGAAATGGCTGCTGATAAAATGGCAGAAGGTGATTTTGACATAGCAATTGATTATGAATCAAAAGATGAACTAGGATCTTTATCAGATAGTATGAGAAAGATGAGTAACAGAACAAAAGAAATTATAGATGATGCTGTTCGTGTGTTAGAAGAATTTGCAATAGGAAATCTTGACGTTAGACCTAATGTTGAGTACATTGGGGTATTTGAAAGAATAGAAAATTCAATAATTAGAATTAGCAAAGATATGAGTGAAACAATGGCACAAATAAATGTAGCTGCAGAAGAAGTGGGTGCAGCATCAGATCAAGTAGCAAGCGGATCACAAATGTTATCACAAGGAGCAACAGAACAAGCAAGTTCAATACAAGAATTATCAGCAACTATAATGGATATATCTGATAAAATCAAAAATACTGCTAATAATGCAGGCGAAGCTAACAAATTAACATTAATGGCAGGTAAAGAAGTAGAAGAAGGAAATACTCAAATGAAGCAGATGGTAAATGCTATGGAGGAAATTTCATTTACTTCAAATGAGATAGGAAGAATAATAAAAACAATAGATGATATAGCATTCCAAACAAATATATTAGCACTTAATGCAGCAGTAGAAGCAGCAAGAGCAGGAAATGCAGGTAAAGGATTTGCAGTAGTTGCAGACGAAGTAAGAAATCTAGCGGCGAAATCAGCAGAAGCAGCAAAAAATACTGCTACACTTATAGAAAATTCTATAACTGCAGTAGATAATGGAACTGAAATTGTGAATCATACAGCTCAGTCTCTGAAGAAGATAATAGAAACAACTAATCAAACTAAAGTATTAGTAGATGAAATAGCAAGTGCATCGGAAGAGCAAGCAACAGCAATAGCAGAGGTAACATTAGGAGTAGAACAAATTTCTTCAGTGGTACAAACAAATTCAGCAACATCAGAAGAAAGTGCAGCAGCAAGTGAAGAATTAAGTGGACAAGCTCAAATGTTAAAATCACTTATTGAAAAATTTAAATTAAATTCTGAATACAGGGACTCTAAAAACCTTGAATTTACAAAGGAAAGTTATTATTCAACAAATGAATAAGATTAGTATATAAAAAAGTAGAAGCTTTAAAGCTTCTACTTTTTTACGTATAAGGAAATTATGATTAAATTATAACTGTTGATAAATAGCTATAATTTAGACATATAAATAAATGAATTAAAGTATACAAAAAACTTAACATAAAATAAACAAATAAATATTTTTATAAAACTAAAGTCCAAAAAAAATCATCCGTATATAGGAAAATAACAGATATTTTAATGGGATTAAAAATTTGGAGAATACTTAAAGTGGATATATTATGTAATAGCTAAAATATTTCATGAATTGACAAATAATTCATGAAAATGTGGTTAAAATTTTAACTATATCATAATATAAAAAACATTAATGAGGGGGGCTCACAATATGAAAAATATGAAAATTGGAAAAAAATTGGGTGTATGTTTTTTTGTATTATTACTTGTAACAGTAATTGCAAGTGGCAATGCACTATATAACTTAAAAAAGGCTGGCTCATTAAGCCATGAATTATTTAAAGGACCGTACCAATTGACTAATCAATCTATGGGAATACGTAGAGACTTGGCATCTATGGATCAAAATCTTGCGTATGCACTTCTTGCAGAAGACCCGACAGAGGCGAGTTATGAAAGTACAATCGTAGATAATTTTAAAAGTATAGATGAAAGAGTAAAGATAATTCGTCAAGATCCGTCTGCAGATCAACAATTAGTAAATGAGCTTGAAAGTTCTGTAGTACAGCTAAGACAAGAATATGAAAAAGCAAATGCGTTTATAAAAGCAGGTGACTTTAAATCAGCTAAAGATTTAGTAATAAATGAAGGGCTTGCTTACTACCAAACATATGATAAATGTGTGAAAAATGCAATGACTTTATATGAAAATGCAGAAAATAAAGGTGTGGAATTTGATGGAGGTGTCAAATCTACAGTTGCAAAATCATGGATTGCTTCTTTAGCTATGAGTATATTTAGTATAGCTTTAGGCGTAGGAATATGTATATTCATAACAAGAAGTCTAAAGAAACCTATTGAAGAAATAGAAATCGCTGCAAATAAAATGGCAGAAGGTGATTTTGATATAGAAATTGATTATGAATCAAAAGATGAATTAGGAAACTTATCAAATAGTATGCGTCAAATGAGTGATAAAATTAATGAAGTTATACATGATACAGTAGATGTTTTAGGTGAAGTAGCATCTGGAAACTTTGATGTAGAAACTAGCGTTGAGTATATAGGTGTATTTAAAAGTATTGAAAAATCAGTGAATAGAATAACAAATGATCTAAGTGGAACAATGTCTCAAATAAATGTAGCTGCAGAAGAAGTGGGAGCTGCATCAGATCAAGTAGCAAGTGGATCACAAATGTTATCACAAGGAGCAACAGAACAAGCAAGTTCAATACAAGAATTATCTGCAACAATAATGGATATATCTGAAAAGATTAAAAATACTGCTAAAAATGCAGGAGAAGCTAATAGATTAACATTAAGTGCAGGGCATGAAGTAGAAGAAGGAAATGCTCAAATGAAGCAAATGATAAATGCAATGGAAGAAATATCATTTACATCAAATGAAATAGGAAGAATAATAAAAACAATAGATGATATAGCGTTCCAAACAAATATATTAGCACTTAATGCAGCAGTAGAAGCAGCAAGAGCAGGAAGCGCTGGTAAAGGATTTGCAGTAGTTGCAGACGAAGTAAGAAATCTAGCAGCAAAATCAGCAGAAGCAGCTAAAAACACATCTACACTTATAGAGAACTCTATAAAGGCAGTAGAAAATGGAACTAATATAGTAGATCATACGGCTGAATCTTTACAAAAAATAATAGATACAACAAATCAAACAATTACAATTGTTGATGAAATAGCTAGAGAATCTGAAGAACAAGCTGGTGCTATATCTCAAGTAACATTAGGAGTAGAACAAATATCAGCAGTAGTACAAACAAACTCAGCAACATCAGAAGAAAGTGCAGCAGCAAGTGAAGAATTAAGTGGACAAGCTCAAATGTTAAAATCACTTATAGAAAACTTCAAATTAAAAGATGATAGAAATAATTGTAAATCTATAAACTTTGAGTCAGATTCAAGTGGATATTTTTCTACAAATGAAATGTAAATAGTTTATAAAATTAATTTTAAAAAAGAGAAGCATGATGCTTCTCTTTTTTATATACTAAGAGATTGTAAATTATATGGTTTATGGATAAGTTATAATGCCAATCGCTAAACATGAGCAACCATACATGATAATTAGTTGAAAAAGAGCCTTTTAAGCAACGCAAGTGTATTTGACAGCAAAAGAAAATATATTACATAAAATATAAAGTAATTACATATTTATCCGTATAAAAAAAGTAATAAAATATTTAGTAAAAAATGATTAGGATAGTTTAACATATATGCTTGAAAGAATAGTGGAGGGATTCTAAAAGTATATAAATAAAATCATATTTTAAGCAAAGTGTAGGGGAGGCATTTATATGAAAAATATTAAGATAGGTAGGAAAATTGCTATATGCTTTATTGTACTGCTTATGTTTACAGCTTTAGCAAATGGTAATGCGGTATATAATTTAAAAAAATCAGGAGCATTAAGCCATGAGTTATTTGAGGGACCGTATCAATTAACAGATCAAGCTATGTCGATTCGCAATAATATAGTAGGAATATCAAGATATATTAATGGTTCATTTGCAGATAATGATCATGAGTCACATAGATCAAAGATTTTAGGAGAGTTTGATAATATAGCGAAAAGTTTGGAGACGCTTCGTAGCAATCCTGAAAGTGATAAGGTCGCAGATAATATAAACAATATTGAAAATTTAACTAGTCAATTAAAACAAGAATATGAAAAAATATATCAACAAACTAAACAAGAAGGATTTAGCGGTTTATTAACTGATATAGATATAAGTACATACGCTAATATATTTGGAGAAATTAGTAAAAATTCAGATGACTTATATGATAAAGCACAAACTATTGGTAGTGAATTTGATAAAGAAGTAGCATCAAGTGTTGCAAAATCAAGATTTATATCTACAACACTTAATGCTTTAAGCATAATATTTGGTTTATTTGTATGTATATATCTTACAAAACATCTAAAAACACCAATTGAACAAATAGAGGATGCTGCAAATAAAATGGCAGAAGGTAACTTTGATATAGACATTGACTATGAAGCTAAAGATGAGCTAGGTAACTTATCAAATAGTATGCGTCAAATGAGTGAAAAAATAAAAGATATAGTTAATGATACTGTAGATGTTTTAGGAGAAGTTTCTTCAGGTAATTTTGATGTAGAAACTAAAGTTGAATATATAGGAGTATTTAAAGAAATAGAAAAATCAGTAGATAAGATAACAAATGATTTAAGTGAAACAATGTCACAAATAAATGTAGCATCAGAAGAAGTAGGAGCTGCATCAGATCAAGTAGCGAGTGGATCACAAATGTTATCACAAGGAGCAACAGAACAAGCAAGTTCAATACAAGAATTATCAGCTACAATAATGGATATATCTCAAAAAATTAAAAATACTGCTAAAAATGCAGGAGAAGCTAATAGATTAACACTAAGTGCAGGGCATGAGGTAGAAGAAGGAAATGCTCAAATGAAACAAATGATAAATGCAATGGAAGAAATATCATTTACATCAAATGAAATAGGAAGAATAATAAAAACAATAGATGATATAGCATTCCAAACAAATATATTAGCACTTAATGCAGCGGTAGAAGCAGCAAGAGCTGGAAGTGCAGGTAAAGGATTTGCAGTAGTAGCAGATGAGGTTAGAAATCTAGCTGCAAAATCAGCAGAAGCAGCTCAAAATACATCTACACTTATAGAAAACTCTATAAAGGCAGTAGAAAACGGAACTAATATAGTAGATAACACAGCAAATTCTCTTAACAGAATAATTGACACAACAAATAAAACTATTGAAATAGTTGATGAGATAGCTAAAGAATCAGAAGAACAAGCAAGTGCAATAGCACAAGTAACATTAGGGGTAGAACAAATATCAGCAGTAGTACAAACAAATTCAGCAACATCAGAAGAAAGTGCTGCAGCTAGTGAAGAGTTAAGTGGACAGGCCCAAATGCTTAAATCGCTTATTGAAAACTTTAGATTAAAAAATCAAAGAATATCTAATAAGTCTATAAATTTTAGCAATAATGAAAATAATTATTTTGCTATGAATGAATTTGAGTAAAAAAATGGAAGCTTTTATGCTTCCATTTTTAGAAATTAAATATAAATTAAAATATATTGTTATAAATTATAAAGGAGAAAAAATATGAGCGGTGTAGATTCTATGGTTGAATTTTATGTGTATGAAAATATGCAATTACTAGAACAATTAGAAGAAATTTTACTTGGCGGTCAATCAGATGATGGTGGATTAGAAAGTGAACAAATAGAAGAAATTTTCCGTGTAATGCATACCATAAAAGGTGCATCAGCTATGATGGGATATGAAAGTTTAATGCATATTACTCATAGCATAGAAGATGTTTTCGATGAAATACGTAAAGGTAGAGAACTTTCTTATGATAAATGGGAAGAGGTTATAGACGTTACTTTAGCAATTACAGATTTCTTAAAAGAAGAAATAAATAATGTTCAAGAAGGTTTGTTTCCTGAGGCTAGCATAGATGAACTTCATGAAAGAGTTATAAAGCTATTAAAGGAAGAAGAAGCTACAGAACAAAACTTAGAGATAAATTTCCCAGGAGAAAAAGCTGCAGAAATTAATACTGTAAAATTAGAAAAAATAGATGGTCATACTCAGTACCATGCAAAGGCATTATTTGAAGAAGGATGTGGAATGGAGTCAATTAGAGCACTTGGACTAATGGTATCTATAGAAGGATTATGCTCTAGTCTAAAAACTATTCCAGAAGACTTAAACAGTGATTGTGATAAAGAAATTATTGAAAATGGTTTTGATTTATATCTATCTACAGAAAAAGAAAGATCAGAAATAGAAAAGTGCATTGAAGAAACTATGTTTTTACAAAGCTATGATCTTGTAGAAATTAAAGATGAAGAACAACCACAAGCTAGTAGCAATACAGAAAATGTTATAGCGGAAGTTGCAATTACTAGCGAAGATGTGCATGAAGAAATATTAGAAAAAAATCAAGAAGTTGTAAATGATGAAGTAAACAAAATAAATGAAGCACTAAATAAAGAAAAATCAAGTGAATTAAAAGAGACTACTAAAAAAACAGATTCATCTAAAAAAGAAGCTAAATCTCAAAATAATCAAGCTCACTCTAATAAAAATAGTTATTTAACAGTTAACATAAGTAAAGTTGATATGTTAATGAATTTAGTTGGAGAAATTGTTACAACTGAGTCTATGGTAGAAAAACAATCTCAGTTAGAAAACTTTGATAGAGATATGTTTGAAAAACAAGCTAGAAGATTACATCAATTAACAACAGAACTACAAGACGTTGTAATGTCTATACGTATGGTGCCGATATCTTCAACATTTACAAAAATGCAAAGAGTTGTAAGAGACATGTGTAAAAAAACAGGTAAGCATGTTGATTTAGTATTAGTTGGAGAACAAACAGAAGTAGATAAAACTATACTAGAAAATATATCAGATCCACTAATGCATATGATAAGAAACAGTATGGACCATGGTATAGAAATGCCAGAAGATCGTATAGCAAAATCTAAGCCGGAAAAAGGAACAATTACATTAGAAGCTAAAAACACAGGTGGAGATGTAGTAATAGTTATAAAAGATGATGGTAAAGGATTAAACAAAGAAGTTTTAGCTAAAAAAGCTATAGAAAAAGGAATAACAAACAAGAGTTTAGATGAAATAAGTGATAAGGAAGCATACAATTTCATATTAGCTCCAGGTTTTTCTACAAAAGAAGCTGTAACAGAGTTCTCTGGACGTGGTGTGGGTATGGATGTTGTTCATACAAATATACGTAAGTTGAGAGGTTCTATAAATATAGACAGTGAAGAAGGCAAAGGGACTATGATAATAATCCGTATACCTTTAACACTTGCTATAGTAGATGGTATGAAAGTTCAAATAGGTGATGAGATATACATAATACCATCACTTAATATAAAAGAAGTATTTAGACAAGGATCATATGAGATAGTTCAAAATCCAAATGGAGAAGAACATAGTATCATAAGAGGGAATTGTTATGAAATAAAAAGATTATCAAATCTATTAGGTATAGAAAGTGAAAAATCTGACGAGGGTATTATGATTTTAGTTGAATCTGAAATGGGTAATGTGTGTATAATCGTAGACCGTATAATAGGTCAACAACATGTTGTAATAAAACCAATACCTACACTGTTAACACAGTTTGAAAATGTACAATCTCATATGTCAGGTTGTTCAATACTAGAAGATGGTTCTATTAGTTTAATATTTGATGTAAATGCCATCATAAGTAGGTAAAAATTATTAACATATTAACACGATTACTATAGACCAAGCTATCTAAATTTTTAAGATGAAGCTAGACATAAATGAATTAAGACACTAAGGGTATTTAAAAGGAGATATAGTCTATGGAAAAAAATAAAAAAATAAAAGTATTAGTAATTGATGATTCTAGCATATTTAGACGTGTTATATCAAAGTATCTTCAAGAGGATCCAGAATTAGAGGTTGTAGATACTGCCAAAGATTCATATGAAGCTAGAGATAAGATATTACAGTTAAGGCCAGATGTATTAACGTTAGATATAGAAATGCCAGGAATAAATGGAATAGAGTTTTTAAAGATATTGATGGAGCAATGTCCTATTCCTACAATAGTTATAAGTGGAGCGGACGGAAGATGCTTTGAAGCTATAAGTGCAGGTGCAGTTGGATTTGTTGACAAGCCAACTGCAACTACAATGGATGAGTTTTCAAAAGACCTTGCAGCTAAGATAAAGGAAGCATCGGTTGCAAAATTAGAAAAAAAGAAAAGTATTAAATCTACTCAATCTCAGTCGGTTTCACCATCTAATACAAGACCTACAACAAGTAGTTCAGTTATAAGAAAAGGTACTAATAGTAAAGAAATAATAGCTATAGGTGCATCTATGGGAGGAGTAGAAGCTATAAGTAAGTTATTGAAACAATTACCAGCAGGGTTGCCACCGATAGTTATTACTCAACATATGCCTCCAATATTTACAAAAAGATATGCAGAGAGGCTAAACAGAGAATGTGTCATTAACATATGTGAAGGTGTAAATGGACAAGAATTATTAAGTGGACATGCATACATAGCTCCAGGTGGACTGCAAATGGGAATTTTAAAAAAAAGTAGTAAATATATATTAGAAATTAAACCAGGTGATAAAATTAGTGGTCATTGTCCTTCAGTAGATTATTTATTTGATTCTGTAGCTCAAGTAGCTAAAGATAATGCAATAGGTGTAATTTTAACTGGAATGGGTCATGATGGCGCTAAAGGCCTTTTAGGAATAAAAAAAGCAGGTGGTTATACTCTTGGACAGAACAAACACTCATGTGTAGTTTATGGAATGCCAATGGCAGCAATGAATATGGGTGCTGTTTGCAAAGAAACGTCTTTAGATATGATGCCAAATGCAATTTTAAATCAATTAAAGAGAATGCAAACAAAAGTATAATCTAATGAATAGATAGAAAGAGGTTATATATGGAATTTGGATGTGATAAATTGAATGTATTTCGAGAGATAAGCAATATAGGATCTGGAAATGCATCTACTTCATTATCTATGATGGTGGATGAAATAGTAAATATTGGTCTACCAAATGGTGAAATGGTTAAATTTTCAGACATAACAAATAGTTATAATTCAGCAGAAGAATTAGTTGTAGGAGCAGTACTAGAGCTTTCAGAAGATATAGATGGATTTGTTATGTTTATTATGAAAGTTGACTCAGCTTTTAATCTATTATCAAAAATAACTAAACAAGAAATTAAATGTGATAGAAATGATTATGAAGATGTTTGTAAAAAGTTAAGTTCAATAGGAGAAATATGCAACATACTTTGTGGAGCTTATTTAACATCAATATCAGAGATGACAAACTTAAGTATAACACCATCAGTACCATATTTTTCTGTAGATATGGTTGGAGCAATAATGAATTTACCAGCTTCAATATACGGACAAGTTTTTGACTCGATACTATGTATAGAAACAGACTTCTTTACAGTAGACAATCAAGTAGAAGGCAAATATTACTTTATACCTAAAGTTGATTCATGTGAAAAGTTATTATCAGCATTAGGATTTGGTATTTAGGAGTGTAATTAATGGAAAATGTTATAGTAGGTATAGCAGATTTTAAAATTGTAAAAGCACCTAATCAAATAATGACAGTAGGCCTAGGTTCTTGCTGCGGTGTTGTGCTTTATGATGAAACAAGTAAGATTGCTGGATTAGTTCATGTTTTACTTTCAGATTCAAAATTTGAAAAAAACGTAGTAAATAAAGCAAAGTATGCGGATTCAGGGATCAACTTATTATATCAAGAAATGATAAGAGCAGGTGCAAACACTAGATTTATAAGAGCTAAATTAGCAGGTGGTGCACATATGTTTAACTTTAAAAATACAGGAAATAGTATATTTACTATAGGAGAAAGAAATGTAAAAGCATGTAAAGAAACATTAGCTAAATTAAAAATTTCTATTGTTTCTGAAGATGTTTTAGGAACTTGTGGAAGAACTATTGTATTTGATACCACAACGAGTAAATTACGCATTAAAAGTGTTGGAAAAAGTGACAAATATATCTAGAAGGAGGATGTATTTTAGTGAAAGAAATTGAAGAAATAGAAGAGAGCAATATAGATAATTTATACATGGTATTTATCATAGATAATAAAAAATATGCATTATCATCAAAGTACATTATAGAAATTATAGAAATGCTACCATTAACAAAAGTTCCGTTTATTCCTAAATATATTAAGGGGATTATCAACTTAAGAAGTACAATAATTCCAGTAATGGATGCTAGGATGAGATTTGATTTGGAGCCTATTGAGTATAATGAGAGAACTTGTGTAATTATAATTGAACATAAAGGAAATACAATAGGATTAATAGTTGATGCAGTAAATGAAGTTATAAATATATCAGAAAGTCAAATAATGAAGACAACATCAAGTAAAGATGGTATAGCGCAAAACTTTATAAGTGGCATAAGTGAAATAAACAATGAAGTCCAGTTAATATTAGACTGTAATTCATTAGTAGAAATTGTAGGGGATATGAATTATGAAATTAACGAATAATGATTTTATGCGTTTAAAAAATTTTATGTACAATAACTATGGTATAAATCTAGAAAATAAAAGAACATTAATTGAAACTAGATTACTACTTGTTGTAAAACGTTTAGGATTTACGGATTTTAAAAGTTATATAGATGCTCTAATACAAGATAGAACGGGAGAACAAGCTTCAATTTTAGTAGAAAGACTTACTACTAATTTTACATATTTTATGCGTGAAGAAATGCACTATGAATTTTTAAAAGAAGAAGTATTTGCAAAGGCTTTAAAAAAACCACCAATAGGAGGTTTAAAAATATGGTCAGCAGCTTCATCTACAGGTGAAGAAGCCTACTGTGTAGCTATGTTGGCATCAAGTGTATTTGGTATAAATACAAGATCAAGGGTATCTATAACAGCATCTGATATATCTAATAATGTACTAAAACAAGCAAAATTAGGTGCATATTCACCAGATAAAATAGCAAAATTACCACCAACATGGGTTAAAAATTACTTTAAAAAAGCAAATGAGAAAACTTATGTAATTAATGATAATATAAAAAGCTTAGTTGAGTTTAAATATTTTAATTTAAATAAAGACATAGGATGGGAAAGACGTAAATATGATGTTATTTTCTGTAGAAATGTCATGATTTACTTTGACAATCCTACAAAAGAGAAACTATGTAGAAGACTTTATGAAGCTCTTAAGCCAGGTGGATATTTAATAATTGGATTATCAGAAAATTTATCGAATTTACAAAATGATTTTGAGCGTATAAAACCATCAGTATATGTAAAAAAATAGTAAAAATATGAATAAAGATTTTGTAAGAATTTAAATTTTTAGGTATAATAATTAGTGGATAAATTTAAAAATAAGAATACTAATTTTGATATATCTAGTGCTAGTATAAAGCTATATAAGCATTATTTTAAACTAGGTAAAAGACTAAAATTAATAACATGGAGGAATACGATGAAAAAAGTATTAATAGTTGACGATGCAGCATTTATGCGTATGTCTATTCGTAACATGATTTCAAAGCATGGATTTGAAATAGTTGGAGAAGCTGAAAATGGAGTAGTAGCAATAGAAAAGTACAAAGAGCTACAACCAGACATAGTAACAATGGATATAACAATGCCAGAAATGGATGGATTAGAAGCTTTAAGAGAGATAAAGAAAGTAAATCCAGCTGCAGCAGTAGTAATGATATCAGCTTTAGGACAAGAAGCAAGAATGAAAGAAGCTATAATATACGGAGCAAAAGGATTTATAGTAAAACCTTTCAAAGAAGAAATGTTAATATCTGCTTTATCTAAGTTATAATACTAACTGCTAGTCTTTGGCAACGGACGAAGTCGTTGGCCACAGGAAGTGTAGCGGTCATGTAGTGGCTTAAGCGAAGCGACTTTTTAATAATATACATAGACATTAATTAAATTAGAAATTAGCAAAAAGGAAGCATATGCTTCCTTTTTATTGCGCGTAACATTATATATTAGACAAATATTTTAGCATAATCAGTATTCATAATTAACCGAAATTAGTCTGATAAACAAACTATTTAAATAAATTTAAAAATTTGTAAGAAAATCTTAAGAATTTAGTTAAGAAAATCTTAAGATTTATATTGTATTATAAAAATATAACTTAACAGACAGTTAACATTGAGAAATGTATAATTAACATAGTAAATCAAATTTTTACCAATTGATAGATTTATTAAAAAATAAACGAATTATATTGTATAATAGTAATTGTGGGAAAAAGTACATAAATCTAACAAATAACATAATTGTAATAAGTTAAATAAAGTATAAAAGTACTAAAATAAAAATGGTTAATGGTGGTGTTAAAGATTGGATACAAAGTTGAAAAATTTTAGTGGGAAGATTATAAAAGAAAAAAGTTTGATTTTTAATTTGATTTTGATTTTATCAATATTTATGGTATCACAGGTTATAGGTGTTGTGATATGTTTTAAATTTTTTAGTCATAATTTACTTTTAACTTTAGTTAGTTTATTTGTTATAAACTTTATAATGTATAAAGTAATGAGAAAGCTTTTAATTTTATAAACTTTAAATTATATGTAAAAAGGTATTATAAATTAAATAATGATATTACTTAACAATAAAGTTCTTTTTGTACAAAAATAAGAATTACTTGTCTAAATTTGATATAATTGAAATTAACATCACAATTTGGGGAGGTTACGAAATGATTAAATTTATAGCAACTGACATGGACGGAACTTTATTAAATAGAAATAATGAAATTCATGATGAATTCTTTGACGTATTTGAAAAGTTAGAACAAAATAATATAATATTTGCAGCTGCAAGTGGAAGGCAATATTATAACTTAGCTAAGCGTTTTGAATCTATAAAAGATAGAATGATGTTTATCGCAGAAAATGGAACTTTTGTAGTATATAAAGATGAGGAATTATTTATAAATGCATTAGATAAATGTGTAGCAAGAGAACTTATACAAATCGGAAGAACAATAGATAATTCGTATGTAATCTTATGTGGTAAAAAAGCTGCATATGTAGAAAGTGATAATGAAGAATTTATAAAAGAAGTATCGAAATATTATGAAAGATATGAAATTGTTGAAGACGTAAATCAAATAGATGATGATATATTAAAAGTAACTATTTGTGACTTCTCAGGATCTGAAAATAATAGTAATAAATACTTTAATGATTATAGAGAGAACCTTCAAGTAACAATATCAGGTGAGATTTGGTTAGATATTACTGCAAAAGGAGCTAATAAAGGCGTTGCCATTAAAGCACTTCAAGAAAAGTTAGGTATAAATTTTGAAGAAACAATGGTATTTGGAGATTATCTAAACGACTTAGAAATGATGGGTGCAGCTTATCATAGTTATGCTATGGAAAATGCACATGATGACTTAAAAAAGGTTGCTAGATTTAGAGCTAAAAGTAACGATGAAAATGGAGTAGTAGAAGCTATTAAAAACAATATAGCTATATAACAAATTTAGATTTAATTAATATAAATTCAAAAAGATGTAGATTACTCTACATCTTTTTTTAATGTATCTTTATAAGATAGTACACTGCTTAAAAATACAGTCAAGCATATTACACTAGTAACAGAGATAATAATTGCAACTATTTTAGCGGGTATTGTAGTAGGTGGAGGATGTAAGTCTAGCGTCAGGTTATTTTTGATTTTCATAATAAAAAGATGTTATATGATTAAATCAGTAGTAAATAATAATAAGGAGTTAAATTAATGAAATTAGATAGTAATAATCATTCAGTATTCTTATTACACTACAATTTGGTTATGTGCATAAAATATAGAAGATCAGTTATAGATGGTGCCATATCGCTTAGGCTAAAAGAAATATTTGAAGATATTTCGCCTAACTATGGTGTAGAGTTGATAGAATGGAATCATGATAAGGACCACCATTAGAAGTTGTTAAACAATATATAGAAAATCAAGGAAAGTAGGTGATAAAATTGCTTAGAGCATATAAATATAGAATATATCCAAATGAAGAACAAAAGATATTTTTAGCAAAAACATTTGGATGCAGTAGATTTATATATAATATGATGTTAGCAGACAGAATTAAATCTTATGAAGAAAATAAAGATTTAGATATAAAAAAAATTAAATACCCTACGCCAGCCCAGTATAAAAAAGATTACGAGTGGTTAAAAGAAGTTGATAGTTTAGCATTAGCAAATGAACAATTAAATTTAGATAAAGCATATAAGAACTTTTTTAGAGATAAATCAGTAGGATTTCCTAAGTTCAAATCAAAGAAAACTAATTATCATAGTTACACAACTAATAATCAAGGATCAACTGTAAATATTGAAAATGGGTATATAAAAATACCTAAATTGAAAACTAGGATTAAAATAAAGCAGCATAGGATTTTTGAAGGAATAATAAAAAGTTGTACTATATCAAAAACACCGAGCAACAGGTATTATATATCTGTATTAGTTGAAACTGAAATAGAAAAATTGGCTAATATAGATAAAAAAATAGGTATCGATGTAGGATTAAAGCAGTTTGCTGTATGCTCTGATGGTATGATAGTTGAAAATCCTAAACACCTTAGAAGTTCTGAAAAAAGATTAGCTAAATTACAAAAAGATTTATCAAGAAAAGTAAAAGGAAGTAAAAATAGAAATAAAGCAAGATTAAAAGTAGCGAAACTACATCAAAAGATAGCAGACCAAAGGGCAGATTTTCTTAATAAGTTATCGACTAAACTAATATGTGAAAACCAAACAATAGTTATTGAAGACTTAAAGATAAAAAATATGCAGAAAAATCATAAGTTAGCTAAAGCTATAAGTGAAGCAAGTTGGTATGGATTTAGAAGAATGTTAGAATATAAGGCAAGTTGGTATGGGCGAGAAATAATTGTAGCTCCTTGTAACTATGCAAGCAGTCAAATGTGTTCTAATTGTGGATATAAGAATGAAGATGTAAAAAATTTAGCACTTAGAGAATGGACTTGCCCAGATTGTAAAATTCATCATAACAGGGATTTAAATGCTAGTATGAACCTACTGAAATTAGCTATATAATTTTGGTATATAGTTGGGATAGGAACTATCCTATAAGCTTGGAGATACTTAGTACAATGGTACTATTGACCAAGAAGCTGCCACTTCAAACGTTACCGTAGGTAGTTAAGTGGTGAGTAGTTCACTACTTCTAGACAATAATAGTATAAGTACTATAAATGATGTTGAATAAATTAAAATACTGCCCATTTTTACCTCTCAAAATAATAAATTATAACTATAATTATAATGGGTAAATAAAGATAATAAAATACAAACGTAAAAATTCGATTTGCTTAAGCCACTTATTTATAGTTAGAATGTAATTATAATTTATTTGAACGTAAAAAATGGCAAAATTAATATAAATTATGGTAATATATAAAGCAAAGAGTACTTAGGAGGGCGTATGAGAAAATTACTAGCATCTGATGTAGATGGAACATTATATGTAAATGATGGTATACATGAAAAAAGTATAGAGTATATCAAGAAGTTTAGAGAAAATGGACATGCTTTTTTATTATGCACAGGAAGAAATTTTGGTGGTGTTAAACATTTAGTAAAGGACTATAATATTGAAGCAGATGGATATATATTATGTAATGGAGCTGTAGTACTAGATAAAAATCTTGAAGTTATTTATAGTAAAGATATTGAAGATGAAATTATAAAAAAGGTATTTGAAGACTCAAAAGATAAAGAAAGTTTTAATTTTTATTTCGCAGACAGTGAAAATTTATATATAGTTGATGGATATTTTAATAATCCTGTATTAGAAATAGATGGTATGGAAGAACAATGGAATGTAACTAGGATAACAGAAGATGAGTTTTATTCTAATAAATATAGTGCAAATATTATAGGACTTGAAATAAGAGATAAAGATATAGAAAAAACACAAGAAAAAATATCAGATATAGAAAATAAACTAGGAGATAGTTTAAGTATATATAGAAACAAATATTTTATAGATATAGTGCCTAAGGATATATCTAAAGCAGAGGGTATTTCAAGAGTATTAGAAAACTATGGAGTTCATGAAGATGATGTATTTGTAATAGGAGACTCTTGGAATGATTTAAGCATGTTTGAAAGGTTTAATAAAAACTCATATACTTTTAGTTATGCAGAAGAAGAATTAAAACAACATGCAAGTAACGTAATAGATGAGTTTCATAATTGCTTAGAATTTATAATAAAATAGTTTTAAGATAGCTAGATAGTTTTGAAGATATAATAAGATCAGATTCAATAAAAAAGAGTTTAATTAGTTTATCAAGGTCCCCTTTAGGGGACTTTTTTTGTACCTTTAATAAAAGAGATACATTTATTATAATATTTTTAATTGAATATAGGTAAGCTAAAATGATAGTTTGAATAAACAATATAAAAATAGAAAAAATAAATGATAAATTGAAAGAATTGAAAGAATTTATACGAATCAATAGGTAGATCGGAATTTATTGAAAAACAAAAGTTTTGGAGGAACGGAAATGAAAATTACAGAGGAGAATTTTATATCCAGATTAAAGCATAAAGATGAAAAAGCTTTAGAATATGTAATTGATAATTACGCATGGATTATAAAAACAGTAATAAAAAAACATCTATTCACACTTGAAAGCCATCAAGAGGAATGTATGAATGATATAATATTTGCAATTTGGAATAATATTGATAGATTTGATGAGAGTAAAAGCTCCTTTAAAAACTGGGTTGCAAGTATTTCAAAATATAAATCTATAGACTACCTAAGGAAATATAAAGAAAAGGTAACTCATGATAGTATAGATGATTTAGATATAGCCTCAAATTATGATGTACATGAGGAAATTACAAAAGAACACATAAGCGAAGAGTTAGAAGATATGTTAAATCAATTAAAGCCTCAAGATAAAGAGTTATTTATAAAATTGTATATAGAACAAAAAGATTTAGAAGAAGTAGCTTTAGATATGGGGACAAATAAAAATACATTATATATTAGGGCCTCAAGGGGAAAGAAAAAATTAAGAGATATGTTTAAGTTAAAGGAGAGATAAGTATTATGACTAATGAAAATAAAAATATTTATGATTTATTATGTGAAATAGAAGTAGATTTAGATGAATATGAAAAAGAAGAGCTTACAGATATAGAAAAGATGAAATTAAAAAAACAATTTAGAAAATCTAATAAAAATAGAAATTATAAAAAATATATATCAGCAGCATCAATAGTTATTATATCGCTAGGCATAATATCTCAAACTAAAATAGGTGCATATGCATATAGTACGATAGAAGATATTGCAGAGGTTGTAAAGATAGCTCTAGGAGTAGATAATAAAATTGATGAATATTCCTCTTATATAAATCAATCAGTTACAAGAAGAGGTTTAACATTAAAAATAGAAAATGTTATATTAGATGGAAATGAATTAATAATTCATATGAATAGAAAGTATGACAAAGAACTAAAGGAAAATGAGTATTTAGATATGGTTTCAGATCATTTATATGTAAATGGAGAAAAAATATATGGATCAGCAAGAGGATATTATGGAAAAGTAAATGAATCTAAACAAAACTTTATAATTGGATACGAATTGCCAAAAGAGTACAAAGGTGATGTAAATGTTAAATTCAGAATAATGGATTTTGCTATAGGTAAAGATGATGATTTAAACTACTTTAAAAGAATAATAGGTCCATGGACATTTAAGTTTAAGGTTAATGGAGATAAACTTTACAAAGATACTAAAAATATTGAATTAAAAGAAAAGATAAATTTAGATACAGGAGCTACTATGAAGTTAGAAAGTTATAGAGGGAATATAATAAGTCAAAAAATAAAATTAACTATGACAGGGCATAAAAATATTGAAAATGAAAAAAATGCTATAGAGATAATTTTAAAAGGTAGAGATGACCTTGGAAATAAGGTAGAGTTTACTTCAATACAAGGAGTACTTGATTCTAAGAGTCAAAAATATATTTATGAATATGATGACACATTAAGAATGTTTGATGAAAATGCAAAAAAACTAAATCTTACTCCATATTTATTGATATTAGACGATAGTACAGGAGATTATAAAAAAGTATACAAAAAAATAGGTGATGAATTTACTATAGATTTAAGTAAATAGATATAAAAAGATAGAGCTATATAAAATTAGTTTCTATCTTTTTTTATGCTTAGGGACATATATGATACTTAATTTTATGTAGATAATTTATGAAAGCAAGTTATATAAATAAATTGGTTTTGAGCATAAAAATATTTTGAGCAACAGACGAAGTCGTTGGCGACAGGAGCGAAGCGACTTTTTTATTTTTTTTGAAATAGTGAAAGATAATGAAATTTTAATTCGTATAAATATATGTAAGACAAAGAAAGTAAATAAAATTATTTAATTTATATATAGCGGAGGATAATTATGACTAAAAAATTTATATTAGACAAAAAGAAAAAAATAATAGTAGGACTTATATCTGTAACAATGTTGGGTGGATGCGTATTTGCTTATAGATATTATAGTATTCAAGCTCAATACGAAAAACAAGAACAAAGCTTGATAGATATATATAATGTGGCTGGGAAAGAAAAAATATTTATGAGTGGTAAAATAGTTCCCAAACAATCACAAGAATTATTTGTTTCAGCAGAACAAGGTGAATTATCTACTATAAAAGTTAGCGATGGTCAACATGTTCAAAAAGGGGACTTGTTATTTTTATGCAAAAATTCAGCTCAAGTAAAAGAAATATCTGATTTAAACGTACAAATAGGAGTTAAGAAAAAGGAAAAACAAAGTGCTATAGATGAAGAAAGTAAAAATGCTATAGATATGGAGATAAAGCAATTAAATAGCCAAGTAGCTATACTAAATAAAACTGCATATCAATCAGTTTATGCACCATTTAGTGGAAAAATATACTTAAATGATTTATCAAAAGCAAAAGAAGCTGGAGGATCTGTGATGACTTTAGAAAGTACAGAATTATATGTAAGTGCACAGGTAAATGAAAGAGATTCATACAAAATAAATAAAGGTCAATCAGTAGAGTTGATGTCAATAGCAACAAAAGAAAAGTATTATGGATTTATAGATAAGATAAGTGATAGACCAGTTGACAATTCTAGTGAAAATCAAGATATATATGGAAATTCAGGAATGACTAACTATAGAGTTGAGATAAGTTTAAAAAATCAAGATAATTTAAAAAATGGATTAAATATGCAAATAGTAGCACTGCATGGAAGTGATGATAAAAAAGTTCCTAACACAGCAATAATCAATGAAGGTTTAAAAAGCTATGTTTACAAAGTAAGGGATGGAAAAGCGCTAAAAACAGAAATAGTAAAAGGCGAAGTTCAAAAAGAATTTACATTAGTAAAATCAGGGGTTAGAGAAAATGATGCAATTATAAAAGATGTACAAGGTAGAGATATAAAAGATGGAGATGAAGTTTATTCAAATAGAAGTGAATTAGAAAATTAGAATAAAAAATAGGAAGTGAGGTGCTTAGATTGAGCAACAATATAATAGAATTAAGAAATATGCAAAAATATTATCCAGTTGGAAAAGATAAATTACATGTTTTAAAGTCTATAAATTTAGAAATAAAAAAAGGTGACTTTGTAATGATAATGGGTAAGTCAGGTAGTGGAAAAACTACACTACTAAATATATTAGGATTTTTAGATAGATTTAGTGAAGGTCAGTATATATTTAAAGGAAATGATGTTACAAATTTAAGTGAAAAAGAGAGATCAAAATTTAGAAATACAAATATAGGATTTGTGTTTCAGCAATTTAACCTTATTCAAAATTTAAATATATATAAAAATGTTGAGTTACCAATGATATACAATAATAAATACTCAAAAGAAGAAAAAGATAAAAAAATTAAGCATAATTTAGACCTAGTAGATTTATCAGATAAAATAAATCAAAAACCATTAGAATTATCTGGAGGTCAGCAACAACGTATTACAATAGCTCGTGCTCTAGTAAATGAACCAGATATAATATTTGCAGATGAACCAACAGGAGCACTAGATACTGAAACAAGTAAGGACATAATGGATTTATTAAAAAAATTAAATAACGATGGAAAAACAATAATTATGGTTACACATGACCCAGAACTTTTAAACTACGCAACAAAGGTTGTTAGATTAAAAGATGGTGTAGTAGTAGAAAGTGAGGAATAGTTATGGTAATTATAAAAAATGCAATAGAAAATATAAAGACTAATAAGTTACGTGTAATAGTTGCTATGGTGTGGATAGTTTTAGGTATAACTTCGGTAGTTGTAGTATCTAGTATCGGAAATGGAATAGAAGAAGTGGGAGATAAAAATTTAGATGATCCTAAATACAGAGAAATATCAATACGATTTGATCAAAACTATGAAAGTTCTATTGACCCAAGTTTAATAAATCCATTTACATCAGAGGATTTAGATAAAATTTCATTAGTAAGTGGAGTTGAAAGAGTAGTTGCTAAATATGGTAGTGCTGAAAGTTTAAGTTATGGAACTCAAATTAACGGTAAAGATGAAAGTATATTTAGTGAAATTATAGAGTACAAAGATAAGCTAAAATTAGATGTTGAATGTGGTAGGTTATTTTCGCTAGAGGATCTAGATAGAAATGTAATAGTACTAGACCGTTTAATTGCTTCTAAATTATTTGGAGAAGATACTAAATCAGCAATAGGGCAACCCGTAGATATTAATGGAGAAACATTTGAGGTTATAGGAGTTTTAAAAGAATCTAAAGAAAATAAGTCAGAAATGGATGATTTATTTGAACAAGCAAAATCATATTTGTCTCCCAAAATATTAAATGAATTAAACAATATGCAGAGTTTTGGAAGTGTTATAAGTGGAGTTAATATCTTAGTTAGTAAAGGCTATGATGTAATGGAAATAGGCGATAATGTTGTTAATATGCTTCAAACTAATACAGCAGAAGATGGTGAGTATGCATTAACTGGCGGAAATAATCAAACACATGAATTGGGATATATGCAACAGACTATAAATAGATTTACATCTGTTATATCAAATGTATCTCTTTTCATAGGTGGGATAGGAATAATGAATATAATGTATATGTCTGTAACTGAAAGACAAAGAGAAATAGGAATTAGAAGGGCAATTGGTGCAGAGCCAAAAGATATACTTATACAATTTTTAATAGAAACAATAGTGATAACTTTAATAGGTGGAATCGTAGGAATGATTGTAGGTACATTTGCAGCTAATTATGCATCTGGGTATTTAGGAATAAAAGCTATACCAACAATAGAAATATATTTTAATGCAGTTTTTATATCTGTATTAATAGGAGCTATATTTGGATCAATACCTGCATATAAAGCATCAAACTTAGATCCAATAAAAGCTATACAAGGATAAAATTTTAATGAAAAAGTGAAAGATTAAGTAAATTCAATTCGAATATATAAGTGAAAGATCAAATAAATTAAAAATTTAAGGAGATATTAAAATGAAAATAAATTTAAAAAATAAAAAAGTAAGAGCAGCAATAGTTGCAACAGTAGTAATATTAGTACCATTAGGAGGAGTTTTTGTTTGGGGTTATGGTCAAGCTAACTTTATTGAGAATGATTATGTTGATATAGAATCAGATGTAAGAGTTATAAAGGATACAGCAATTGAAAGAAATGATATTATATTAAAGTCTCAAGCTGATATATTAAAGTATATCAATGATAAAAAAACATTAGAAAATATAGATACTAAGACAAAAGAGTTAATAGAACTATCAGAGTTTTCAGAAAGTACTAGTGATACAAATAAAAGAATAGATATGATCAATGAAGTAAATAAAGATGTTAACAAAGTATTAGTAGAACTATATAAAAATGAAAAGGTTAAACAAGATGAAAAACTTTCAAAATCTATAGAATCTATAGAAGAATTAGATTATAGTATAGATGGTATAATAAAAGAACTTGCTGTTGGGAGTCTTAAGGAGTACAATGAAAGATTAAACAAGTTTCCAGTGAAATCTTATGCCGAAAAGCGTAATATGGAAAAAATAAATATAATAAAAAATTAATCTAGATAATGAAATACCCATACCTAATAGTTAGGTATGGGTATTTGTATTTTATAAAGTTTTTATAAATTGTTTGTATATTAACAATATTATATATTTAAAAATGATAATCTTAGGGTAATTTTATTATATAATATAAATTGACAGTAATAATAAAATATCAATATTATGGAGGATTAAATTTGAGTATACTTAGCCTTGAAAATGTAAAATATTCTTTTGAAAATACCAACATTTTAAATGGTATAGATTTGAAGATATCAAAAGGAGATTGCGTATCAATTATAGGTACTTCTGGATCTGGTAAAAGTACTTTATTAAAACTTTGTTCTGATCTTATAAGTCCAACAAGTGGAAGCATTTCATTTTATGAAAAAGATTATAATTCATATGAACCTATAAACTTAAGAAAACAAATAAGTTATTGTGTTCAAATACCTTATCTATTTGGAGATACAGTTTATCAAAATCTATCTTATCCCTTTAAAATTAGAAAACAAGAAGTTAATAAAGATAAGATAATTAAATTTATGAAAAAGTTAAATTTAGATGAAAGCTATCTAGAAAAAGGAATAAACTCTTTATCTGGTGGAGAAAAGCAAAGAGTAGCTCTTATAAGAAATTTATTGTATAAGCCAGAAATATTGCTTTTAGATGAAGTTACATCTGGATTAGATTCTCAAAATGCTAAAATAGTTCAGGATTTAATAAAAGATTTGAATGAAGATGGTGTAACTGTTATGTGGATAACTCATAGTTTAGAGCAGAGTGAGTCTATATTTAATAAACGAATTCAAATAGAACAAGGAAAGATAGTAAAAGAGGAGATATTAAAATAATGGATACATTATCATTAATAATAGCGTCAGTTTTAATCATTATACCAATATTCATATCTTATAAAGAAAAGCTTGGGCTAGAAAAAGAAATTATTATAAGTATGATTAGAGCAATTATTCAATTAGTTATAGTAGGATATATATTAGAATTTATATTTGGTCAAAAAAGTCCTGTGTTCACAATTTGTTTAGTGTTAATCATGATAATAAATGCAGCACTTAATACTAAAAAAAGAGGAGAAGGAATTAAAAACTGTGAGTTTATTTCCTTTATATCTATAATAGTAGGAACAGCTATTACACTTTCAGTTCTTATAGTATCAAAAGCTATAGCATTTGTACCAAATGAAATAATACCAGTAGGAGGAATGATAATAAGTAACTCTATGGTAGCTATAGGATTAGCATATAGAAATTTAAACATGAGTTTTAAAAATAGAAGAAGTGAAGTAGAAGTAAAATTATCTCTAGGAAGTGATATAGGTGATGCATCTAAAACAATAATTAGAGATAGTATTAAAATGGCAATAATACCTACAATTGATTCAGCTAAAACTCTAGGAATAGTATCTCTTCCCGGAATGATGACAGGTCTTATATTAGGTGGAGCATCACCTCTTATAGCAATAAAGTTTCAGATTATGGTTACATTTATGATATTATCATCAGTTTCTATATCAGTAATATTAGCTACATATATGGCTTATAAAGACTTCTTTAATGAAAGAAAACAACTTAAAATATAATTTCATTACATTTAAAAAAACGTAGAATTTAATTTATAAAATTCTGCGTTTTTTTGTGTATTAAATAATCTAAGATAGATTTTATGCTAAAATTAACTTAAGTGATATTAACATAACATTAAGGGGGAATGGTTATGGGGATTTATTTAGATAATGCAGCAACATCATATCCAAAGCCAGAAATAGTAGCAAAAGCCATGTATGATTTTATGATAAATAATGGGACAAGCTCAGGAAGAGGCTCTTATCAAAAAGCTATGCAATCAGATTTTTTAGTATATGAAACTAGAAAGTTAGTAGGAGATTTATTTAAGTTTAAGGATTATAAAAAAGTAATATTTACATCTAATGTGACAGAGTCTTTAAATTTAGCATTAAGAGGAATTCTAGAAGAAAATGATCATGTGATAACAAGTAGCTTAGAACATAATGCTGTATGGCGATGTTTAAAAACTTTAGAAAAAGAAATAAACATAACTATAACAAAAGTTAAAGCTAGTAAAGAAGGATACACAAATCCACTTGATGTAGAAAAGGAAATAAAGAATAATACAAAGTTAATAGTATTTAATCATGCATCAAATGTATTGGGTACTATTCAGCCAATAGATGAAATAGGGAAAATAGCTAAGGAGAATAATATATTATTTTTAGTAGATGCAGCTCAGACAGCAGGAGTAATAGATATAGATGTAAATAAAAGTAATATAGATTTGTTAGCTTTTACAGGTCATAAAAGTTTGTTAGGGCCAATGGGAACTGGTGGACTTATAGTAAATTGTGATTATGATATAAAACCTTTAAAAGCAGGTGGGACTGGAGGCGATTCAGCATATGAATATCAGCCAGATTATTATCCAAATAAATTAGAAACAGGTACTTTAAATGTAAGTGGGCTAGCAGGACTAAAAGAAGCGATCAAATTTATAAATAAAGAAACTATACAAAAAATTCATACAAAAGAAACTGAAGTAGTAGATTATGCAATTGATAAATTAAGTAATGTGAAAAATATTGAAATATATGGACCGAAAAAAAGTGATGATATTGTAGGGGTAATATCATTTAATTTAAAAAATAAAAGAGCTGAAGATGTAGTTAATGAACTGGATTTAAAACATAATATAATGCTTAGAGCAGGACTTCATTGTGCACCAAATGCTCATGAATTAATAGGTACAAAAGATATAGGAAGCATAAGAATAGGAATAGGATACTTTAATGAAAAACATGAAGTTGATACTTTAGTTTATGCATTAAATGAAATACAAGACTAAATGGGGGAATATAAAAATGTATTTAGAAAGTATTAATTTAAGTTTTATCCAACCATGTACAACAGATTCAAAAAGAATAAGAATAAAGGCTAATGTACCAAGAAACATAAGTGATATATTTCCTTATTTAAATACATATTTAAAAACAGGAATTTATAACAAAAAAGCTAATACATTTGTATTTAACAAGGAACATAAGATTATAACTATGTTTGAAGATAATATAAATGTAGCGAAATTAATAAATGAAACAGAAGCATTTGAAGTATTAGATTATATAAAAGATATTATTAATGAAGTAGATGAAAAAAGAGAAGAAATAACTCCATGTGATGAACTTAGAAAATTACCAAGTCCAATAGAAGCTTATGCATATTTACCTAAGTTAAATTGTAAAAAATGTGGTCAAGAAACTTGTTTAGCATTTGCAACTAAATTAATAAAGGGTGAGTGTAAATTAAAGAGATGCTTGCATTTGTATGAAAATGGAAATGAAAGTAATGTGGAAAAATTAGAAGATATGATTTTATTACTTGGATATGAACTATAAATACAAATAAAGTTATTTAGTTAAAAATTTTAAAAAGAGTGACTTATGAATCTTAAAATTTAAAGTCACTCTTTTGATTTAAAAATTTGATTATCCTAATTGTTCTTCAGCTTTATCTACATAAGTAAATGGTAATGTATCTATATGAGCATCTTTTGGTTTTAATCTTCCTTCAATATTCCAAGTAAACCATACTCTTCTTACTTGACCTGTGTTTGCTAAGAATTTAAGTCCTTTTAGGTGAAGCTCTTTACTTTCGTTAGGTTCTAAAACAACAGTAGCTAGAACATCTTCTATTTGAGCTTTATCTGGATACTTATAATAGTTATAATCAACACTTAATTTTTTATTTGAATGATTAGTTATAGTTATTACTGGATATCCTAATTTTTCAGTAAGTGAAGTATTGTTTTCTACGGAGATTTCTCTACTATAAGCAAATGAAATACTAGAAAACAAGAATACAAAAGATAAAGTTAAAATTAATTTTTTCATAAAAACACCTCCTTGTCATAGTTTTAGATTTTTTATAAAAAATATTCTAAACATCAAGATAAATCCTATGGTTGTACAATGATTAAAAATTTTTAACCAAAATTTAACTAAAAAGATTACACAATTTAATGTAAAATGTAATACAATTCAATGTAAATATAAATTAAGGAGTGAAAACATATGTACATCATAATAGCTGGATGTGGAAGAATTGGCTCAAACTTAGCTAAAGACTTATTAGATGATGGGCATGATCTTGTAATAGTTGACAGAGACAAACAAAGGTTGGATTTGTTAGGTACGGGACTAAATGCAACGAGGATACTTGGAATAGAGTATGACTTAGATATTTTAAGAGAGGCAGGAATAGAAAATGCAGATGTATTTTTAGCATTAACGCAAAATGACAGTATAAATATAACTGCATGTCAGGTAGCAAAAGATATATTTAATGTAAACACTGTTGTAGCAAAAGTAGCAGATGTAAGCAAAGAGCATATTTATAAATCATTAAATATACAATATATCAATCCTATAAAACTAGGTATTGAAGCTTTAAAAAGTAGAATATAAAAAAGTAGCTTTGCGACTGTAGCCAACGACTTAGTACGTTGCTCAAAATAACTAATATCTTAGGAAATTATAAAATTTATAAAAAGAGGTAGTAAAAATGAAAGTTATAGTAATTGGTGGAGGTAAAGTTGGATTTTATCTTATAAACACACTAAAAAATAAAAAGCATGATGTTACTTTAATAGAAAAAGATAAGAACTTATGCGAAAAAATATCTGAACAAGTTGATATAGATATAATAAATGGAGATGGAACAGATATAGATGTATTAAAAGACGCAGATATAGACGTAGCAGATGTTGTAGCGGCAGTTACAGGTAAAGATGAGGAGAACTTAGTTATTTGCCAGGTTGTTAAAAATAATTTCAATATACAACATACTATAGCTAGGGTTAATAACCCTAAAAATCAACAGTTATTTAAGACTTTAGGAGTAGACAGTACGGTTTGTAGTACTCAAGTAATAACTAACTTAATTGATTGGGAATGTGAAAGTGAAAAAATAAGGATATTACAAATATTTGAAAGAGGAGAAACAATATTAGCTGAAGTGGATATAGACAAAAAGGCATCATGGTGCGATAAGCTAGTTAAAAACTTAGATATACCAGCTAACTGTGTATTAGTATCTGTATTTAGGGACGGAGAAGTAATATATCCTAAGGGAGATACTATGATAAAAGAACATGATAAAATTGTTTTAGTAACAGATAGCAACAATATGACAAATGAAGATGGTAAAAATTATTCGAAGTTAGAAAAAGCATTATTTAGACATTAGAGTATTACCATTTAAAAAATGGTGATTTAAACATAAATTACCTAGTATAAAAATATATTTAATATTAGAGGTGTGTAAGATGTTAAAAATTAAAGAGATAGTTATTGGTATGGTAAAGGAACTATCATATATGTCAATATTAGTAGCTGTTTTATTAATTATGACAAATTTAATATAAGAAGGTAAATTTTATGAAAGCGGCGGAAAGAAATATAAATGATGTTAAGGTTATAAGCTACTATACAGGATATATAGTTATAGGAACAGCTCTTCTTATGCTAATACCTATATTAACTTCAATAATTTTAAAAGAATATGAACCATTGATTGATTTTATTATAAGTATAAATATATCACTTATAATAGGATTTGGACTAATACTAATAGGAAATACAAATAAAGATAAAATATACATGGAATGGAAGCACGGACTAATAGTTGCTTCCCTTTCATGGATACTACTTATGATACTTTGTGCAATACCATATTACTTAAGTGGTCATATGAAATCTTTTTTAGATGCGTGTTATGATGTTATAAGTGGATTTACAACAACGGGAGTATTTTTACTTCAAGATATAGATCATTTAAGTGTAAGTTTAAATTTATGGAGACATATTTTAACTTTTGTTGGTGGTCAAGGTATGGTTGTACTTGCAATAATGTTTTTATCTTCAAAGACTCAAGGCGCTTACAAAATGTATGTTGGAGAAGGTAAGGATGTTGAATTAGCACCAAATACAAGAAATACAACAAGATTGATATGGATAATAAGTTTATTGTATTTTGCAATAGGGACTTTTGTACTATGGATAAATGGTATGTTTATAGGTCTTAAACCTATGAGATCTCTTTATCATGCAGCATGTATATTTGTATCTGCATGGAGTACTGGAGGATTTTCACCAATGAGCCAGAATATGTTATATTACCACAGTTTCTCTTATGAAATAGTAACGGTAATATTCCTTGTACTTGGGGCATTAAACTTTGGACTTCACTATGCTATATGGAAGGGTAATAAAAAAGAGATTTATAAAAATATAGAAATTCAAACTTTTACAGCTACAATCTTGCTTACTTCATTCTTTATAGTAAAAGGATTAGCTAGACTTAATGTATATCCTAATGCAACTGCTATATTTAGAAAAGGTGTATATGGACTATTATCAGCTCATACTACGACAGGATTTATGAATTTATACGCAAGACAGTTCGCTCTAGAATGGGGAGATTTTGCTATATTAGTAATGATAATTGCAATGTTATTTGGTGGTTGTGCTTGTTCTACTGCAGGAGGATTTAAAGCTCTTAGAATAGGAATTGTAGTTAAAGGATTTATAGCAGATATTAAAAAGAGCTTAATATCAGATAGAAGAGTAAAAACTTTTAAATATCATCATTTAAAAGAACATACTTTAGATAGTGACGTAGTAAAATCTAGTGCTTTGATAATTATACTTTATATGATTTTATTCTTAGGAGGAACCATGCTTGGATGCTATTATGGATATCCAATGTTAGATTCGGCTTTTGAGTCAGCATCAGTAACAGGAAATGTTGGTTTATCAATAGGTATAACTTCAATTACAATGCCAAATCCTCTTAAAGTATATTATATTATAGCAATGTATTTAGGTAGATTAGAGTTTATGGCAGTCTTTGCGTTAATTGGATTTACTATTGGAGGAATAAAAAAATTATGTATAAGAAAATAAGTAAAGCATTATTAATAATATCTATTTGTACAATATTTATAATACCTTTAAAAATAAGTGCTAATGAATATACGATAAATGATTTAATAGAAAATGGAAAAAGCTTTGATAAAAAAGAAATAACAATAAAAGGTGAAGCAATAGGAGAGTCTCTAAAAAGAGACGATCATACTTGGATAAATATAAATGATACAACTAATGCTATGGGAGTTTATATGAGAACTGAAGATGCTAATAAAGTAAGTAAATTTGGTGGATATAGCAAAGTTGGAGATACAATAGATGTTAAAGGAACTTTCAATAGAGCATGTAGTGAGCATGGCGGAGATATGGATATACATGCAAAAGAAGTTAATGTAATAAAGGAAGGTAAAAAGACTATTGAGATAATAGAAAAAAACAAAATTTACACAGGTATAGTATCTACTGTAATAGTAATATTTATGGGATATATAGTTTATAAAAAGCAAAAATAGATGATAAAAATACTGGAATATTATTTCCAGTATTTTTTTATATTCTCTTTATAAAATGTTATATAATCTTCAGCTTTTAAAGGTCTAGAAAAATAAAATCCTTGAGCTGAGTTGAAGTTTAAAAGCTGAAAAACTTTAAGCTGAGTTTCATTTTCTATTCCTTCTACAACTGTTTTTATATTAAGTTCATTTGCCAAATTAGAAATATATTTAACAACATTAAACTGAACCATATTATCAATTTCTTTTACAAAATCTATAGGGATTTTTATTTCATCAAACTTAATAGTAAATAATTTACTTAAGGAGGAGTACTCTGTTCCAAAATCATCTATAGAAATTAAAAATCCAAAATCACTTAAAGTTTTTATTCTTTCTAATATATATAAATTATTTTTAGAAGTAATACTTTCTAGTATTTCCAGGGTAATATTTTTAGGATTTATGTTGTAATTTTGTGTTATCTTAATGATTTTTTCACAAGTACTAGGGTTTTGAAGAGTTTTTAGAGAAATATTTACCGAACACTGCTGGTAAATTCCCTCACAAGAGAGTAAGTTTTGAAACTTACAGGCTTCTTCAAATATATATACATCTAAGACATTCATGTTTCCCATGTTTTCAATTACTGGCAAAAAATCATTAGGACTTAATTCACCTAATACATCATTATTCCATCTACATAAAGTTTCATATCCTAAAACTTTATTGGAGTCAATTGAGACTTTAGGTTGATAAACTGCATATATTTTTTTATTGCTTAAATCATTTTTAAACTCTTTTTTTAGTAAGTTAACTCTATCAAATTCATCTTTTAATTTACTATCAAATTCAACAACAGCTCCACTAACATTTCTTTTACTTACATACATAGCATAGTCTGCTTCTTGAACAACCCTTGAAATATGTTTAGATTCGGTATTTACACTATAACCAACATCTAACTTTATGCAAATTTTATAATCATTGTTTAAAGCATTGATATATCTTTTTTTACTAAAATGAGAAGATAAATTATCTATATAGTTTTTGTCTACAGATTTTATAGCAAATATAAATTCATCTCCACCATATCTACAAAATAGTGTTTCTTTATCTATGTCCTCAGAAATAGATCTAAGTAAATTAGCCACAAATACTAATGCATTATCTCCTGATTCATGTCCATAAATATCGTTTATATCTTTAAACTTTTTTATATCAAAGAAAAATAAAGTATAATTATTTTTAAATGATCTAGATGCTGAGTTAAATCCAATTCTATTATATATTTCACATAAATAATCTAACTTAGATTGTTTTTTTATGTTTTTTAATAATTTAATATTTTCATCTAGAACCAAAGCATCTCTAAATATAAGTAAAGTTATACTTATTATAGTTACTTTAATATATTTGTAAGGGGAAATGCTAGAATCTATAAATTTAGAAACATAAATATATAATAATAAAAATAGTAGAGGTATTATACCTAAAAATATATTAGTAATTTTATTATTAATTTGATTATGTTCATTATTAATAAGCTCCTCGTTAACATATTGATCTTTTATCAGATAATATAAAAACATTAAATGTAAAATTATATGAAGAAAATTGTTTAAGCTTATATGCAGGGCGTATGCAACATTATCATCTAATATATTTAACACATAGCTACTATAATATATAAAATTTGATACAAAAAAAGAAGCTAAAAGGAAAGTACTGGCTTTTCTAAATTTCTTTTTATATATTGAAAACATAAATAATAACATAACAAAAAATCCATAAAATATCATTGATATTTTTTCTAAAACTGAAAAAGTAAACTTAACGTTTTCAAATTGTAAAAATAGAGATTTTAAAAATGTAATTAAGAATATGTTGTCTAAGCTATCGAAAAATAAGATAGCAATCGGAATGAATGCAATTAAAGAATCTCTAAATACAATATAAAATATCTTATATCTAGATATATATTTAATTAATTTAGCTAAATAATAAAAAGTAGTCAAAAAAAACAATATTATAAGTAAAGAGTTGACATAAATTGGAATCGTTTGCCTCATACGCATATAACCAAGTACCCATACTAAATCTATAGTAGACAATAAGTAAATGCTAGACAAAACACCAATTAAAGTTTTATGAATAGTATCATTGTTTTTAATTTTTTTTGAAGTATATATAATAGATATCAAAATCTGTAAATTCCATATTATATTAGTTAAAATATAGATGCTATTGTTATATGAAAAATAAGTACCACTAAAATCTAATTTATTAGAAATTATAAAAACAAAACATGTAATTAATACTTGAATCAAAAAAAACAAACGCATATGTTCACATCCTTAAAATATACTCATAAGTACATATTATACCCCTTTTACAACTAAATTAAAATCGAATCGACATAAATGTAATAATTAATTAACAAACTATTATATATTAATTATTAAAAAAACAAGTATAAATTATTCTTTACACAAAAACTAATATGTGTTATATTGTGGACAATTGGATAACATAGCTAATAAATTAAAATTTTTATCAGAGGAGATGGAAAATGGAAATATTAATTACACAACCAGCAAAAGCTGAATTAGATAAATTACTAAAAAACAGCGAGCATAAATATATAAGAATAGTAACAAAAAGAGAATCTATATTTGAAAAAGGTAGACTAGATTTTACATTTGACAAAAAAGAAGACGATGACTTACTTTTTAAAGCAGAGGGATATGAGATAGTAATAAACGTAAAATTAGCTGCTCAATTACAAAACTTAACTATATCTTATGGTGGACTACTTAGCAGAGATAAATTTACAGTAGAAACTGATTTTGGACTATTCAAATATTAAAAATATTTATAAATAGATGAAAAATTCGCTACACTTCATGTTGCAAACGACTTCGTTCGTTGCTTAAAATAAAAAATTTAATTAATTATGAATTTAAAATAAAGAATTGGTTAATATATTATTACAAAGGTGATTTAGATTACCTTGTATCTAAACACACTAGATAAAAGCTAGGCAATAACCTAAACCTTTTACTAGTATCTATTGGGTGATTAGATAGATGAGATGTCTTAGGATGTCATATTAAATAACCTAACTGAGATTAAAATTACCTCTTTTTAATCTCATGACTGTTAGTAAATGAAGTCAATAGCCAATAGGTGACTAAATGCTAAGTAGTAGATGTTATTTAATAAAAGTCGAAAAAGAGGAAAAAGCATAAGCTTTGGTAAAAGGCATTAGATTTGATGGCTATAACTATTAAATCTATTGTCTTTTATTTTTTTGCTGTAAATTGGAAAAATTAGTTGACACATAAAAATAAAGTACTATACTTAAAGTGTAAATACAATTTAAAAATTGCTAGGGGAGCCACTAGGCTGAGAGGACTACCGACCCTTATACCTGATCTGGATAATGCCAGCGTAGGGAAGCTTTATAAGACTTAACACAACAAATATTATTTTAGATAGTTACAAATCTAAACATTAATTTTGATATTTATTGTATATAAAGCTATACCTAATCAGGTATAGCTTTTTTTACGCTTAAAAGCATTATAATACATCAAAAACTGTGGGTAAGCTATGAAGTATAGTAATATCAACATCTTTGTGAAAGTAAAAAAATGATATTTTTGAGCAACGGACGAAGTCGTTGGCGACATGAGCAAAGCGAATTTTAATACTAAAACTTAAATTAGGGGGACTTTAATATGTTTAATTTAATTGAAAAGGTGAAAGACGTAAATCCATTAGTTTTGCATTATACAAATAATGTAACTATAAATGATTGTGCTAATATAACGTTAGCATTAGGGGCAAGCCCTTTGATGAGTTTTTCATATGAGGAAGTAGAGGATATAGTAAAGATAGCAAATTCAGTAGTTATAAATATAGGAACTATGAATTCAGAGTTATTAAACTTATATCTAATAGCAGGTAAAGTTGCTAATAAGTACAAAAAGCCTGTCATATTAGACCCAGTAGGTGTGTTTGCAACTGAAGCTAGAACAAATCTTACTAATAAGCTTTTAAATGAAGTTAAGTTTGATGTAGTAAAAGGAAATATAGCAGAAATCAAATTTATAGGGGGATTTGATGTAAAGGGAAAAGGTGTAGATTCATTTGATGATGAAACAGATTGTACAGAGATTATAAAAAAGGTAGCTAAGAAATTAGAATGTGTAGTAGCCGCCACAGGAAAGACAGATATTATAACAGATGGAGATAGCGTTTATAAAATAAATAATGGAACTAAAAAGCTTAAAGGCATAACTGGAACTGGTTGTATGAGTGCAAGTTTAATTGCAAGTTTTTTAGGCTGTGATAAAAATACATTAGAATGTGCTACTATGGGTATTTTGACAATGTCTTTATGTGGTGAACTAGCTGATAGTCAAAATCCAGCTATAGGAAGCTTTAAAGTGAATTTAATGGATGAAGTATATAGTTTAAATGTTGATAAATTAAATACATATGCAAAGATAGAAGAGCTAGTTCTAGCTTAAATATTAAATATATAAAAGGGAGAGATAGAGATGTTATTTACTGAGCGTTTATTTGAGGGAAGCAAAGATATTTGGGAAAGTTATTTAGAGCATCCTTTTTTAAAGGAAATAGGAGAAGGAACTTTAGATAAAGAGAAATTTAGAAAATACCTTATACAAGATTATTTATACTTAAAAGAATATACAAAAGTGTACTGCATGGGGGTTGTGAAAAGCAACACTATAAGAGAGATGAATATGTTTTATGAAGGTGCTGATGGGATATTAAATGATGAAACAGCCAACCATATTTCATATCTAAAAGGTTTTGGAGAAAATATGGATGAAATAGAAAAATATGAGTATCACAAAAACAATGAAAGTTATACAAGCTATATGAAAAATGTATCATTAGCAGGTGGGGCTAAGGAAATAATATCTGTGATACTTCCTTGCACATGGAGTTATAACTATATAGGTCTTAAATTAAAAGAAAACTATAAAGAATTTATGGAAGATAGTTTTTATAAAAGTTGGATAGAAGCTTATAGTAGTGAAGGATATACTAAGTTTACAAATGAGTGGATAGATTTTACTAATGAAATATGTAAAGACCTAAGCGAGGAAGAAGAAAGAAACCTTATAAGTATATTTAGAAAAGCTAGTATATATGAAATGGACTTTTGGCATATGGCATATGAGGGGAGTGAACTAGCTTATGTTTAATAGTATATTGCTTGTAGTGTGCATAATACCATTAGCTTTATATGTTTTAAAAATGAGAAAGTATAAATTTAAAACAAAAGAAATGGTTGTAATAGCAATGTTTAGTGCAATGAGTTATATACTATCATTAATTCCATTTGTAAGATACCCTCAAGGTGGAGGAATTAACATGTTCTCAATGCTACCATTGTTATTGGTATCAGTTTTATATTCAAGAGAGGCAGGACTTACAGCAGGTCTTATCACAGGAACTATAAGCTTATTAATGGGTGGATATATAATGCATCCTGCTCAAGTTATATTAGATTATACTATTCCTGATATGGCACTAGGGCTTAGCGATATGTTTGGAAAAGATGATAAGAAAAGAATTATATTTGGTAGTTTGGCTGCAATATTATTAAATACAACATCTCACTTTTTGTCTGGAGTATTTTTCTTTGGACAATTTGCACCAGAAGGAATGAATCCTGTACTTTATTCATTCTTATACAACTTCTCAGGTCATGGAGTAGAAGGAGTACTTTGTGTAGGTATAATGGCAGTACTTCCATTAGCTAATTTAAGAAAAGTTGCAAGTTTACAATAGATACGCACATGACATAAATTAGCGAATTGTAAATAAATTGTAAGAATATTGTTATTTTATTGTAAATACTTATTTTGCAAAATTTGGTATCATTAGTTTAAGCTTAATAAAAGTAGCGAATTTTAAGCAACGGACTAAGTCGTTGGCGACATGAGGTGTAGCGCCCACGCGGGTGGCTTAAGCGAAGCGAATTTTAATAAAAAGGAGAATAAACTGATGAAACTAAAAGTGAGTTTACTGGCATTAATGATGAGTTTAACTTTAGTAGGATGTGCAAATCAATCAACTACTACTGAAACTAAAAAAGATAATAATCAAGTACAAGAAAATATAGATTCGCCAAAAGATAACGCAACAGATGATAATAACAAAACTGATGATACACAAAAAGAGGACGAAAATAAAGACAAAGAACAAACAGAAAATACTCAAGATAAAAAAGAAGAACCTAAAAAGAACTTAAATGGTCAAGAAGATAAAAAAGAAGAAAAATCAGAAACAACAGATTTTAAAATATACACAGCAAAAGAAGAAGACACTGATAAAATAGTTGAATTTGAAACTATAAAAATAAAAAACAGTGCTTCAAAAGAAGAAAAAATAAATCAGTTAATATCAGCTTTAAAAGATGACTACTTTAAAGATGATGTACAAATGGTTTTACAATCAATAGACAATAATGGTATAGCTACTGTAAACTTAGTAGACCAACAAAAGTGGGCTAAACACTTTGCAGGGTCAACTGGTGGAGCTATATCTCAAGCAGCTATAATAGAGACTTTATTACAAAGAGATTACCAAGGGGATTGGATAAAAGGTGTTAAAGTTTTAGTTGATGGTAGTGATGAAGAGGTATTTGATCATGCACCATTTATAGATGTTTTTTATAGATAATTATTAAAGAGCTATCTCTATATAGAGATAGCTCTTTTTTTTAGAAATAGATAAAAAATTCATTAGTAATTAAAAATTACACTTGAACTTTAATAAAGTTAAAGCTACAATTAATATTGTTAAAGATTTAATGGAAAAAAATGTAAATAAAATTAAGGGGAAGACTATGGACGAAAAAAATTTACCGCAATGGATATTAGCGTTAGACCAAGAAGATTTAAATTTTATAAAAAATTTTATAATAACATCTGGATCATTAAAGGAAATATCTAAGTTATATGAAGTTTCTTATCCAACTGTTAGACTTCGTTTAGATAAATTAATTCAAAAGATAAATCTAAATGATAAGCAAGAACAACAACCGTTTTGTACATTTATAAAAGGTCTAGCAATTGATTCTAAAATTGACTTAGAAACTGCAAAAATGATTATTGAAAAATACAAAGAAGAAAAGGAGGAAAAATAATATGTTTAAATTTTTTATATCAATTATTGTAGCGATTGTTGTATTAGCTACACAACAATATTTAAGTACTAGAAAAAAATGGGTTATAGGTGGATTTTTACCTATTATATGGTTAGGATTTTCAATTTGGTTAATTTATTTTAGTCATTCAAAAACTACTCATTCTCTAATACCAGCATGTATAATAATGTTTTTAACTTTAATGTGTGTTTGGGCAGAGGGAAGAGAGTCAGTTAAAAAGAGAATAAATGAAGAACTAAATAAAATGAAAATACATGATATTAAGTAATAATACGTGTTAAGCAAAGAGGGGATATAATTGGAACGATATTTTGATAAAATAAGTTTATTTAAACTAATTTTTATTTATATAGCTATAACAATTGCTATAGGAACGATATCAGAAGTAGAGGTTTTAAAAGATAAAAGCTTTTTAGATGAAAACTTTTGGATGACAGTTGTTAATAGTACAATGTTAATATATTTTATTTTTAAATTTAAAATAATAAAAGATGATTATATAGATACTTTTAATAGCTTTAAACTAAAAGTAAATTATAAAGAAGTAATAACTCTTTCAATAATAGATTTAGTTATGGTTTTTTCTATTTGTGCAGTAGTTATATCTATAATATATAAAATTAATCCTGAGATTGTAGACTCTATGCTATCTGAACCTGTAGAAAAATTAAGCTTTATCTCAACTGTATTTTTATTCACTTTCACAGTTATATTAGCACCAATTGTTGAAGAGATTGTATTTAGAGGAATACTACTTCGTAGAATTTCTTTTAAATTTGGGGTTCGTAAGGGGATAATCTTATCATCTATTGTATTTGCAATACTTCATCCAGGCCTTGGGCATGTTTTTTCATTTATAGCAGGTGTAATTTTCTCATTGATATACTTAAAATATAACAATATTTTGATAAGCACCATAACTCATATGTGTTATAACTTTTTATATTTCATAGCTACAGTGTTTTCAATGTTTTTTGCAAATCAAAATGCATCTATATCTAATATAGAAAGTACTATATATATTTTTGTAGGGATATTAGGGTTGGTATTTTCTTTTAGATATTTATTTAAGTATATAAAAGTAAATTTCCCTGAGAAAAACAGCGAAGAGAATATACTTAAAAGTTATAGTGAAATTTAATAATTGATTTTTAAAAGTATGGACTTGTAAAGTTCATACTTTTTTTAATTTAATATAAAAAGGTTAAAAAAATAAAACTTTTAATTTATAAATCATTAGGTAATTATAGGTAATTTTATGAATTTGATAACTAATCAAAAATCATTTGATATAATTAAGCAGAATGTGAATCAAATACATAGGGGAAATGTGTATAAAAAGTAAGAGGGAGAAAAAATATGTTATTAAAATCAAAATGTAAAAGTGTATTAGCCATAACGCTGATAACTGCATCATGTATGATGAGCGTAGAAGCTATCAATGCATATGCACAAGAAGATCAAGTATCGCAAGCAAAACAAGTATCTGAGACAGAAAATAAAGAAGGGAACGTATCTAGAGTACTTGATCCAGATAAAATAAGTCTAGAGTCAATAATATCTAATGTAATTATTGAAAATGGAGATAGTATATACGAACCATTCCAATATGCTAAGGTTGGTGTAGAGATTACAAATGAAAATGTAGAGTACATAAATGTAAATGGAAGTAGTTTCTACTATAACAAAGATAGTAATTTATTTGAGGGGACTATTGGCAATAAAAAGATAGAAACTATAGTAGTATATTATAAGAATGGATTGAAAAAAATATACACTAGAGATACAAACAATGAAAATACTTTTAAAAAGTTTGATGTTGACGTGAAAAAATTAGAGTTATTAAGCCTTGATATTGAAAAAACAGAAAATTTATCTGTAGGAGATAAAGTTAAGGTAAGTGCAAAATTAAACATGAAAAATACAGCTGATAAAATGCCATGGCGTATAGGGCTTAAGTTTGCAAATAGCAATGCTCCTAAAGGTGAGTACATAATTTCTTTAGTCTACAATAAAGATAAAGACGTATATGAAGGATATCTAGGATATGGCCTAGAACCACCTCGTGATGATACACCTGTATTTCATTATACTGAAAAAGGTGGAATCCCTTATGATGGTGAGAGCAAATTAATTGAAGTAGGTGTATATGTAGCTGATTTTTATGAAATATATGAATCAGTAATTAAAGATAAAGAAGCTTTACAAAAGTATAGTTTTAGTGCACAAAAATATGAAAATCCTATAAAAAATATATATTACTTAGGTGATAAAATAAAAGCAGATGTAAAAAATGCTGATGATATTGAGAGTATAGCTATAGAATATGATAATTCAGCATTTCATGATTTTAAAGATAGATATCATATAGTTAAGCTTAATAAAAAAGAAGGAAATATCTTTGAAGGAGATAGTTCTATTATAAATCTTTATGATGAACGAGTATGTAAAGTAATAGTATACAAATCTAATGGTGGATATGCAATATATGATAAAAAAGATTATCCTAATTATGTACAAACTCTACAGCCTAATGACGATGCAAAAAGAAAGCACAAATGGGTTATGCTAGATGATAAATGGTATTTATATGAAATAAGTCAATCTCAAGGCAAAGCTAATTACAAGATGCAAACAGGCTGGAAGCTTGTAGACAATAAGTGGTACTACTTAAAATCTGATGGAAAAATGGCAACAGGCTGGGAAAAAGTAAACGGAACATGGTACTATTTAGAAGACAGTGGAAAAATGGCAACAGGCTGGAAAATGGTAGATGGAATATGGTATTATCTAGATGGCAGTGGAGCGATGCAAAAAGGCTGGGAAAAAGTAAATGGAACATGGTATTACTTAGATGGTAGTGGGGCAATGAAAACAGGCTGGCAAAAAGTAAACGGAACATGGTACTACTTAAAATCAAGTGGAGCAATGGCAACGGGTTGGATAGATTTAAGTGGAACATGGTATTATCTAGATGGCAGTGGTGCAATGAAAACAGGATGGCAAAAAATATCAGGTAAATGGTACTATATGTATGGAAGCGGAGCAATGGCTAAAAATACAGTAATAGATGGTTGGAGAATAAACTCAAGCGGAGTTGCAACTAAAATAAAATAAGTAATATAAATTCATTAAACTAGAAAAAGAGTGTTTTATAAATGATAAAATTCATTTAGAAATACTCTTTTTTATTTATAAAATAGTAAGGTAAAAGATAGTTAGAAAGCAGAACACAATATTACCAAAAATTAACAAATATGTTACTATAATATAAGTGAGCAAAATAGGGGGAGGAATAAAGATGTTATTAAAATCAAAATGTAAAAGTGTATTAGCAATAACACTTATAAGTGCATCATGCTTAATGTGGCTAGAAGAAACTAGTATATATGCACAAGAAAATAATACAAAAGGGGTAATTTTACATAGAGCATTTGATCCAGACTCAATAAGTTTAGATTCGATTATATCTAATGTAACCATTAAAAATAAAGATGGTATATATGAACTATTTAAGCCGGTTAATGCTAGCGTAGAAATTTCAAATAAAGATGTAGACTATATTATAGTAGATGGAAATAAGTTTACTTACGACAAATATAGTAAATCATTTGATGGAGTTATAACTAACACTAAGCCTCAAAAGATAGTAGTACACTATACAAAGGTATTGAAAAAAACTTATATTAGAAATGAAGCTAATGAAAATACCTTTAGAAAATTTGATATTGATACAAAAAAGGCTGAGTTATTAAACCTTGATATTGAAAAAAAAGAAACTTTATCTGTAGGAGATAAAGTTAAGGTAAGTGCAAAGTTAGACATAAAGAATACAAATGGTAGCATGCCAAAACGTATAGGTCTTAAGTTTGCAAATAATAATGTTTCTGGTGGAGAGTATAAAATTTGTCTAACATACAATAGTGACAAAGGGATTTATGAAGGCTATCTAGGATACGGTTTAGAACCATACTATCCAAAGCCTTATGTTCCTCATTATACTGAAAGTGGAGCAATACCTTATGAAGGTAATAGTAAGCTAATTGAAGTTGGGGTATATGAAAATGATTTTTATGAAAGATACACACCAGTAATTACAGATAAAGAAGCTTTACAAAAATATAGCTTTGATGCCCAGAAATATGAAAATCCTATAAAAAATATATGTTACTTAGGAGATAAAATAAAAATAGAAGTGAAAAATGGTGAAGATATTAAAGGTATATCTATAGAATCTGATTGTCCAGGTATGGAGCCAGAATATGATAGATACTTCATAGAGAAACTAGACAAAAAAGAGGGCAATGTTTTTGAAGGTAATAATAGATATTTACCTTTTTGTAAAATTATAGTATATAAATCGGATGGTGGATATGCAATATACACTAAAGAGGAGTATCCTAACTATGAGAAAGCTTTAGATTGTAACCAAGATAAGGATAAAACGTACAAATGGGTTTTACTTGATAACTATTGGTACTTATATAAAATAAGTTTAGGAGATGTTAATTGGAGACTTAATTATCAAATGCAAACAGGGTGGCAAAACATAGAAGGTCAATGGTACTACATGTATGCTAATGGAAAAATGGCTGCAAACACAGTAATAGATGGTTGGAAAATAAACTCAAGTGGAGTTGCAACTAAAATAATGTAGTAAAGAGTTATAGGGGGAAACATATGAGAAAGTTAAAAAAATCCGTGATATTAGGGCTAAGTATAGCTGCATTAGGAGTAAGTACATACAATGTAAGCAAAACATACGCGTTAGAAAATCCAAAGAGCTATGTAGCTCAAACTAATGAGGCAAGAAGTAGTGAAGTAGGGGTAAAAGATGAAGATGAATTAATATCAGCTCTAAAAGATCCTTCAGTTCAAAAGATAATATTAAAAAATAACATAAAAATATCTAAACAAGAAAATCAAACAAAAATCAAAGTAGAAGGTAAATCAAAAGAAATAATATCTGAATCGTCAACTAATAAATATACAATATCATCTATAGGTAATAAAGACAGTGAGGCTTGTATTTCATTTTATCAAAGCGCATCTATAAAAAATGTAAATATAGATAACGTTGAAATAATAGGATGGGATCTAAATATAGAGAATTCAAATATTAAAAATACTAGTATTAGAGCAAATTACATAAAAAAATGTACTATAGAAAATAGTGCAATGAGTACAGAATGGCTAGACGATAGTAAATTAATAAACACACAAATAGATGAAAGAAAACTTGATTCAGATGCTAAGATAATAAATGTAGATATAGACAATACAAATACAGATTTAAAATATGATGAAAGTACAATAATTGTTGGTAATGAAAATCTAACTTTAGAAAATGTAAATATAAAAAATAAATATGGAAAAGGAATAAAAATAGAGGGTAAATCTGATGTTGTTATAGAAGGCGATGTAAAAATAGAAACAAATAAAACAGAAGCCATATCGTTAGAAGGTTCTTCAAATGACAATAAATCTAGACTATATGTAAATGGAAAACTAAAACAAGTAGGAGATACATATACAATAAAAGCTAAAAATGATGGAGATTATACTGAGGTATATGATAAATCAAATATATTATCAAAAGGATTAGATAGTGGAGGTAGCGGATACTATAATACATCATTGAGAACAGGAAATACACCTAAACTACCAGATTCAAGTATGGAATTAACAAAGGAAGTATCAACAGATGATGAATTAGTGGCAGCATTAGAAAATCCAAAGGTGCAAGAAATAATAGTATTAAATGATATAGAAATATCTAAAAAAGAAATTTATAGTATGATAAAAATAGAAGGTGAATATAAAAAAATAGTAGGAAAATCATCAACTAATAAGCCAAAAATATCTTATAAATTTGATGCTTATATTTTTTTTGATGTAAAATGTAATAAAGGATTAGACATAACTAATATAGATTTTAATAGCATTAGGATGAATTCTGATAAGGTTTATATAGAAAACTGTACTATAGAAAATGGTATAGCAATGACAGGACAAAGTATAAAAAATAGTACAGTAGTAAATTGTAGTATAAGTGCAGTTAATATAGAAAATTGCAAATTGATAAATGCACAAATAGATGTAAGTAGACTAGATTCAGATGTAAAAATAACTAATGTAGATATAGATAATACAATGACGAAATTAGTTGATTATGCAAGTACAATATGGGTGTCTAATGAAAATCTAACTTTAAAAAATGTAAATATAAAAAATAAAAGTGGAAGACCACTAAGCATACAAGGTAATTCTAAAGTTATTATAGAAGGGAATGTAACAATAGAAACAAATAAAACAGAAGCTATTTTATTAGAAATGGATTATACAAAACAAATGGCTAGACTATATGTAAATGGAGATTTAAAACAAATAGGAGATACATATACAATAGTGTCTAAGCAAAGTGGAGTTTATACAGAAGTATATGATAAAAATAATATATTAAATAGTTCTATGGATAAGGATGGAACAGCGTATTATAACACTATAAATAGAGTAGGATCTGAACCCAAATTACCTGAAAACAATAAAAATGGTTGGAAGCAAGAAAATAAAGTATGGTATTACTATAAAAATGGAATAAAGAGCAAAGGTTGGCTAAAGGATGCTAACAAATGGTACTATCTAGGTGAAGATGGTAAAATGCAAACAGGCTGGAAAATGGTACATGGAACATGGTATTACTTAAATGGTAGTGGAGCAATGGAAACAGGATGGAAAAACTTAAATGGAACATGGTACTACCTAAGACCAAGTGGAGCAATGGCAACAGGATGGGAAAAAGTAAACGGAACATGGTATTACTTAAGATCTAGTGGATCTATGGCAACAGGATGGATAGATTTAAGTGGAACATGGTATTATTTAGATGGCAGTGGAGCAATGAAAACAGGATGGCAAAAAATATCAGGTAAATGGTACTATATGTATGGAAGTGGAGCAATGGCTAAAAATACAGTAATAGATGGATGGAAAATAAACTCAAGTGGAGTTGCAACTAAAATAAAATAATAAACTAAATATCCCCTATATAAAAAATACTTTATATAGGGGATATTTTTATTAATTTTCAAACTAAAATGTTGAATTTTGTAGAATAATGAGGTTAACATGCATATAATAGACTAACTATAAATCAACTTATAGTTATTAAAATTTAATAAAGAGGTGTAAGTATGGGATATTTAAAATCACAATCATGTAAAGGGAAAAATTATTATAAAAAATCAAAAAAATCTCATAGTAAGTCAAACCAATCAAACAGCAATTCATATAGTGCAAGCCAATCTCAAGACAATAACTCATATAGTGCAAGTCAATCTCAAGATAATAACTCATATAGTACGAGCCAATCTCAAAATAGTAAATCTTATAGCTATGGATATAGTGATATTAATGTTGGAGATAGTTACAGTTATAGCTATAGTTACAGTTACAGTAGAGACTTATAAAATGATTGACTGAAGATGTTTATAAATGGATAAACATTATGAGCGAGGAGAACAAATAAATAATTACACTATAATAAAAATTATTGGAGAAGGTAGATATGGGATAGTATATCTTGCACAGGACAAAGATCTGAACAAAGTTGTAATAAAACAATTAAAAGAAGATATGCTAGAAAAATACCCTAAAAAAGTATTTTATGAAGCAAATATTATGCAAAATTTAAATAACCCTCAATTTCCTAAACTTATATCAACTTTTAAAAATAATAATACACAAGGCTATATAATGGAATATATCGAAGGTAACAACTTTGAAGATTTAGTAGTGAGACATGAATATGAATTTTCAAGAAAAGAAATATATACCATTGCTAATCAACTTATATCAATTATGAAGATATTACATGAAAATAATATAGTTCATAGAGATATAAGACTCCCAAATGTAATAGTTAGAAAAAATGGTGAATTAGTTTTAATAGACTTTGGATTAGCTAGATATATAGACAATAAGAGGTATTTAAAAGAAATAGATTATTGGTATTTAAGTGATTTTTTAATTCATTTGTATTATACATCATATTACCCTGAATCAGAAATAGATGAAGAAAAGCCATGGTTTGAAGAATTAGATTTAAATCAATATGAAAGAACTTTTTTAAAAAAACTTATGGGTATGGATGGGGAATATAATAATATAGAAGAGATTGAAAATGACCTTAAGATTATCAGTAGTTTAATTTAATTTTTCTATAAGCCATGTATTTATACATGGCTTGTATTATATCAGTATATAGGTGGTTAAAAATATGATAAATTCAAACGGTATATTGAAAATTTATGAAGATTCTTTTAGAACAAATATATATACCACTAGGCATTTTAGAAGGATAGGATTAATAGATGTAGATATTAAATATTTTTATTCAGTAGAAAGAGTTACACTCGCATTTTATAGTTCATCAGGGACTAACAATGGAAAAACTAAAGGGTTATGGTATCCTATTTTAGGAATAAAAACTAGAAATGGTAAATTTACTGAGTTTACACCTTATTTAAACTTTGTATTAACTGACACAACAATAGATGGATTTGCTAATAAAGGATGGCTTGCTAAATCTTTATTTTTCGCTAGTAAACGTCCATATTATAAAAAAACATTAGGATTTTCAAATGGTAGATATTATGAATCTCTTTTTTATATAGGCCAAACACTAAAAGATTTAACACAAAAAAATAAATTTTATTCAATGCCATCTTTAAAACCTAAAACTTTAAATAAAATATTAACATCTGAAGAAGTTTATATTGGTAATAAATGTAGCCAAAAAGAAAATTTTGAAAGATTCATTCAAGATATATTCGAAGAACATTAAAAATTTATATATTATATATTTAATAAATAATATGAGTATAAAACAAATATCTCATATTCAGTTTTAATAAAAAAAGAGTTAATTTCTATACGAAGTATAACTCTTTTTTATTATCAAAAAAAGAAAGTAAAATGTAAAAATAGTAGATAATACAAAGAAAAAAAGGAGATTTTATAGAAAAAGCAGTTATGTTGTAGTAGAATATTTAAAGTAAGGGTTAAAAAAGGAAACAAAGAAGTAAAAGGAGAGATTGGATGAATAGACGTAAAAGTATTATAATTTTAGCTATTATAATGATAGCTATGAATTTTGGTGTAGTAAAATCTAACGCTGCTGAAAAGATTACATATATAAACGGGGTATTATTAGTAAACAAGCAATATGGCCTACCTAAAGATTATAATCCAGGTGAAAACAGAGAAGCTAGAAATGCTTTTGAAAATATGAAAAGAGAAGCTGAAAAAAATAGTTTACAATTAAATGCATTTAGTACATTTAGGAATTATGCTTATCAAGATAGATTATACAACAACTATGTAAAAAGAGATGGACAAGCAAAAGCAGATAAGTACTCTGCAAGAGCAGGATATAGTGAGCATCAAACGGGACTTGCATTTGATATAGGTGGAAGCAATTCTAGCTTAAATGCATCTCAAAAATTTGCTAATACAGCAGAAGGTAAATGGCTTAGAGACAATTCATATAAATATGGATTTATACTAAGATACGATAAAAATAAAGAACACATAACAGGATATATGTATGAGCCATGGCATTTTAGATATGTTGGGACAGACTTAGCTAAAAAGATATATAATTCAGGATTATGTTTAGAAGAATATTTAGGAGTATACAAAAATGGATGGTATCAAGCTGATAACACATGGTATTATTATACAGAAAATAAGCCAGTATCAGGATGGAAAAAATCATCAGGCAAGTGGTACTATTTAAATACTAATGGACAAATATCAACAGGATGGAAAAAAATATCAAACAAATGGTATTACTTTAATATAGATGGAGATATGGAAACAGGATGGAAGCAAATATCAGGTAAATGGTATTACTTCAATGCAGATGGAGATATGGTGACAGACTGGAAGAAAATATCAGATAAATGGTACTACTTCAATGCAGATGGAGATATGCAAATAGGATGGAAGAGATTATCAGATAAATGGTACTACTTCAATGTAGATGGAGACATGGAAACAGGATGGAAGAAGATATCAAATGAATGGTACTACTTCAATGCAGATGGAGATATGGTAACAGGATGGAAGAAAATATCAAATGAGTGGTATTACTTCAATACAAATGGAGACATGGTAGCAAATACAGTTATTGATGGATGGGAAATAGACTCAAATGGAGTTGCTACTGAAATAATAAACAATCAATAATATAAAATAAAGCTATTGCAAAATGATTATGGGAATCACTTTGCAATAGCTATTTTAATATATAAAACCAAAACTACTATTATAAATGTGACTATCACAAACTAAAGTAGATTTAGTACAATAAATTTTTACCTAAATAGCATTATCATTATATTCTTCAAACACTTCTTTATTAATAGAATTAATATGAGACATATAAAGCTTTGTCTCCTTAACAACAACAGGCATAAGTAATATCAAGGCAATTAAATTTGGAATAGCCATAAGACCATTAACTATATCTGCAATTATCCATACCATTTCTAATTTCAAGAAAGAACCTAAAAGAACCATCAAAACAAATACTAATCTATATCCTTTTATACCTTTAGTACCAAATAAGAACTCAAAACATCTTTCTCCATAATAACTCCAACCAAGTATAGTTGTAAAAGCAAATAAACTTAAGCTAAGAGTTAAAAATAAAGGACCTACATTAGGAAGTACACTTTCAAAAGCAGACTGTGTCATAAGAGCACCGTTTAAATCTCCAGTCCAAACCCCTGATAATATAATAGAAAAACCAGTAAGTGAACATATAATTAAACTGTCTATGAAAGTACCAGTCATAGAAATAAGACCTTGTTCTGCTGGCCAATTAGTTTTAGCAGCCGCAGCAGCAATTGGGGCACTACCAAGTCCTGATTCATTTGAAAATACACCACGAGCTATACCATTTCTAATAGCCATAGCAACACTCGAACCTAAAAAACCACCTACAGCAGCCGTTGAATTAAATGCACCATCAAATATAAGTGTAAATGTAGCTGGGATTTTATTAAATGAAGTAAATACAATTAATAAACACATAAAGATATATATACCAGACATAAATGGAACTATAGCTGTTGCCACCTTAGATATATTTTGAATTCCACCAAATATAACTAAAGCCACTATTAAAGTTAATATAATACCAGTAATTCTTGGATCTATTCCAAAGCTACCATTTATAGAATCTGTTATAGAGTTAACTTGAGTAAATGTACCTATCCCAAGTAATGCCACTAAAATACCACTTATAGCAAAGAATATTGCAAGCGGCTTATACTTTTGTCCTAGACCATTAACTATATAATACATAGGACCTCCAGATGTTTGACCATTTTCATCCTTAGTTCTATATTTTATAGCCAACACACCTTCAGCATACTTAGTTGCCATACCAAAGAATGCTGCAAGCCACATCCAAAATAGTGCTCCTGGTCCACCTACCTTTATAGCAGTAGCAACACCAACGATGTTACCAGTACCAACAGTAGCAGCAAGTGCTGTACATAGCGCTGAGAAACTAGAAATATCTCCATTTCCACTGTTTTCAGCCTTAAAAATTAATCTTAATGCAGTTGGAAGTTTAGTGATTTGTAAAAATCCAAGTCTGAAAGTAAATAAGATACCAGTACCAACTAATAATACTAGTAATGGTGGTCCCCATATAAATGAGTCCACAGAGTTTAAAACATCAATTAAATTCATAAAGAACACCCCTTGTATCATTGTTTAAGAAATTAAACAATTTAAAATTTTAAGCTAAATAAATCTTTGGAGTAAAATGAATTAATTGACAGGAATGAAGAAATAAAGTTTATCCTTAGAAAATAACATTTAAACAAAATCATACTTTAAAAATCTTAGAATAAGATTAAACTTTGTAATACAATTAATTTTGAAATAAGATTTTGTTATAAAATAATAAAAGCTAAATCTAATATTAGATTTAGCTCTGGATAAACGAACGTACTATAAATGAGTACCAAAAAAGTACTAAAAAATAGTTTATAATCCCTGTCCTTTTGCCTGAGAGATTGAGCAGTATTGCCTTGCCCCTTCGGCGCCTATAATAGGTCTCTCCAGAGTTCCCTAAACTTTACAGTCCTACTTTAGAAAAAGTACCTGAGAGTGCGACTCCGTCGGTGTGTTAAAATTAACAACTCTTCTATAAAGCTTCAAACGGGTATTTAATTATGTTAGCATTATTCACTATCTATAATATTAAATAAACTAAAAAATGTCAACAATTTAATTCGTATTGACCACTAACAATTTAATGGAATATGGAAAAAATGTATATTTATTGCATATAAAATTATTTAAATTAGTAGATACTTCAAAATATATGTTAATATAATAATTATGTAAAACAATATGCTCATATGGGCAATCAAAGGAAGGTAATACGATGAAGAAGATATTAGTACTAGCAGAAAAACCTTCAGTAGGTAGAGATATAGCTAGAGTATTAGGATGCAAAAACGAAAAAAATGGATATATAGATGGACCAAAATATATAGTAACATGGGCACTAGGACATTTAGTAACATTAGCAGATACAGAAAGTTATGGTCAACAATACAAATCTTGGAATATAGATGATTTACCAATACTTCCAAAGTATTTAAAAACTGTAGTAATTAAAAAGACTAGTAAACAGTTCAACACAGTAAAAGCTCAAATGAATAGAGATGACGTATCTGAAATAGTAATAGCAACAGATGCAGGTCGTGAAGGAGAGCTTGTAGCTAGATGGATAATAGAAAAAGCACAAGTTAAAAAGCCATTAAAGCGTTTATGGATATCATCAAGTACAGATAAAGCAATAAAAGATGGATTTAATAAACTTAAAGATGCTAAAGAATACGAAAATCTATATTATTCAGCAATAGCAAGAGCAGAAGCTGACTGGATAGTTGGAATAAATGCAACTCGTGCACTTACAACAAAGCATAATGCACAACTTTCTTGTGGTAGAGTTCAAACTCCAACACTAGCAATGATACTTAAAAGAGAAAATGAAATAATGGAATTTAAACCTAAAAACTACTATGGAATAAATGTAATAGGAACTAAAGGTTCAAGTAGCCTTAAATTTACATGGGTAGATAACAAAAACTCAAGTAGTAGCTTTAACGAAGAAAAAGTAGATAACACTATAAAGAAAATAAATAACTCAAAAATAGAAGTAACAAAAGTAAATAAAAGTCATAAGAAAAAATATTCACCAGCACTATATGACTTAACAGAATTACAAAGAGATGCCAACAAAATATTTGGATACTCAGCAAAAGAAACACTATCAATAATGCAAAAACTATACGAGCACCACAAAGTACTTACTTATCCAAGAACAGACTCTAGATATTTAACTACAGACATAGTAGAAACATTACATGATAGAATAAAAGCAGTAAATGTAAGTGACTACTCAAGAGTATGCACAAAACTATTAAAAACAAAAATAAAAGGAAATAAATCATTTGTTGATGACTCAAAAGTAAGTGATCACCACGCAATAATACCAACAGAAGAAAGAGTATTCTTAGGTGATTTAAGTGATAAAGAAAGAAAAATATATGACTTAGTAGTAAAGAGATTTTTAGCAGTACTTTGTCCTCCATTTGAATATGAACAAACAAGTATAGAAGCTAAAATAAATGATGAAAAGTTAACTGCTAAAGGTAATAAAATAATATCTTTAGGATGGAGAGAAACGTACAAAGATAGCGATGATGAAGAAAGCTATGATAGTATACCAACAGTTAAAGAAGGAGATACGTTAGAAGTAGAAAAAATAAATAAAACTACTGGAAAAACTAACCCTCCATCATATCTAAATGAAGCTAGTTTACTTACACAAATGGAGAAAAATGGACTAGGAACAGTAGCGACAAGAGCTGATATAATAGAAAAATTATTTAACACTTTCTTATTAGAGAAAAAAGGAAAAGACATACACATAACATCAAAAGGTAAGCAATTATTAGAACTTGCACCAAAAGATTTAAAAACACCAGAATTAACATCTTCTTGGGAAAATCAATTAAATGATATATCAAAAGGAAAGTTAAACAAAAACAAATTTATAGGTGACATGAAAAATTATTCTATAGATATAGTAAAAGAAATAAAGCAAAGTGACTCTAAATTTAAACATGATAACTTAACTAAAAATAGATGCCCAGAGTGTGGAAAGTTCATGCTTGAAGTAAACGGAAAAAGAGGTAAGATGTTAGTTTGTGAAGATAGAGAATGTAACACTAGAAAAACTGTATCACAAACAACAAATGCAAGATGTCCAGTATGTCATAAAAGACTAGAACTTCGTGGAGAAGGAGAAGGAAAGACATTTGTTTGTAGCTGTGGACATAGAGAAAAATTAAGCACATTTAATAAAAGAAAATCAGAAGAAAAAAATAAAGCATCTAAAAAAGATGTAAATAAATATCTAAAAAATCAAAACAAAACTGACGAAAACTTCAATAATCCTTTTGCAGCAGCTTTAGCGAAATTAAAGAAATAAAAGTAATATAATGTCGTTTAAAGAAGTTGAAAATGAGGGAACTGTAAAATAATATAAAAAAATATGTAGAAATATAAAAAAATTACTCTTAAGAGTAATATAATATTAAAAAAACAGATGCTATAATAAAAGTATCTTAAATATATTTATATTTAATGAAAATTCCCAAAATTATTGTAAAAAATCATATTTCTTTTAGTTAATTTATTTTTAAATTTTTTACAAAAACTCAAAAACAGCTTCCGATTATTTCGGAAGCTATTTTTTTAGAAATTGACCAAGTCGTTGTCTACATGAAGTGTAGTGCCCATGAATTGGATTAAACGAAGCGGATTTTTTATATAAGCGTATCTTTTGGATCAATATTACCATTAATATTTAGTAACTCTTTTGCAAATATTTTTGATATATAAATACTAGATAACACCCTCATTATAATATCAGTAGCTGGTTGGGCATATATAAATCCATTAAATCCTAAAACAGCATTTAATATTAATAATAATGGTATATAAAGTAATCCTTGTCTAGAGATAGATAATATCATAGCAGGTACTGCTTTACCCATAGATTGAGCAGCAGTTGTTGCTATCATTTGCCCTCCTATAAAAGGTAATGACCATATTAATGCCCTTAATATTACTGTTCCCTTATCTATTACTTGAGGCTCTTTTGTAAATAATCCTATTAATATTGGGGAACTAATGGCAAATACTCCTAGTAGCACTATACCTATAATACAAGTTAATCTAGTACCTATTTTAATTACTTCTTTTGCTCTATTTAAGTTACCAGCCCCATAACTATAGCCTATAATAGGTTGGCACCCTGTAGAGAACCCTATAAATATAAATGTTCCTATCATCATTATCTTTGCAGCAACACCCATTCCTGCTACTGTTTGAGTTCCATACTTTATAGCTATATTGTTTGCTACTATAGTTGCAACACCCATTAATATTTGATTAAAAGATGATGGTAAACCTATTTTAAATATTTCGCCTAGTATCTTTTTATCAAAACTAAATAGCCTTAATTTTATCTTAAGAACAGTATTACCTTTTATAAAGCATGCTAAATAATATATAAACCCGACCAGATTCCCTATTATAGTAGCAAGTGCTGCCCCTGATACTCCAAGATTAAATTTAAAAATGAATATTGGGTCTAATATTAGATTAAGAATTGTACCTATTACCATACCCATCATTGATTTCACAGCATTACCCTCTGCTCTTAATAATTGACCAAATGCAAAATTACCAATTACAGCGATAGAACCTACAAGCATTATACTAACGTATTGATAAGTATACTCATAAGTATCACCGCTAGCTCCAAGAGATTTTACTAATGGCTTACAAAATGCTAAACCTAATACAGTTACAATTATTGCAATCATTAACAATAACCCTGCCGATATTGAAGTTGTTTTATTTGCTTGTTCATAATCTTTACTACCTAGACATCTTGAAATGTATGACGATGCCCCTGTACCTATAATACTTGCAATACCCATTAATAATATAAATATAGGTAGCGCTATATTAGATGCTGCCAATTGACTAGAATCACCTAGCATACCTATAAAGTATGTATCTACAAGATTATAAAATACCTGTACCATCATTCCCATAACCATGGGGATAGATAACTTGACTATTGCTTTATATACTGGTTCATTTGCTAATAAATCAATATTTTTTTCATTCATTTTTTGACCACCTTTCTTACTCTTTTATAGTATATTTTAGGTTACACTTGTTTCATAACCAGATATATTAAATAATCTAAAATAGAATTTATCAATAATATATATAAATGTGATACAGCAAGAAGTAATATGTATAAGTAAAAAATTATACTATAGGAGTATTAAAAATTAATACATAGAGTAATTTAAATTAAAGCCAAGTACGTATATAATCAATAGTGATAAAAAACTTAAACTCAAATTATCAATAGAAAAGTCTTATTACAAAAATCTTATTATGATATTGAAAACTAATTGTGCTTAGAATCAAAAAAATAACTTCTGAACTACCAGAAGTTATTTTTTTGTGCAAAAATAAAAATAACTATCATAAAACAACCTGTAGATATAATAGACTAATTTAAATAAATATTTATATTTACAGGAGGGTGTTTGTATTATGTCTAAAAAGAAAAAAATATGTGTAGTAGCTGCATCAGCAGTAATAGTAGCTCCAATGTTATTTACAACTCCAGCATCAGCATCATCAGTTTCAAATGGGATATTATCAAAAATAGAGAGGCAGCTGAGTGTGAATAAAATACTAAAAGATATAGAAAGACTATCAATGGAGGATGGTCAAAATAAAGATAACGCCAGAGTTACAGGATTTGAGGGAGAACATGAAGCGGCTAAATACATACAAAGCCAATTTAAAAAATTAGGACTAAACTCAGAACTTAAAACAGTAGATGGGATAGATGGATTTATAGATGAGGGGTCTTCATTAACAATAAATAATCAAAGTGTAACTGTAAAAACACTGACATACTCACAACCTACTAATCAAAAATTAGAAGGTGAACTTGTATATGCAAAAACTGGAACAGAAAATGAGTGTAAAGAAGCTAACTTGCAAGGTAAAATAGCACTTATACAAAGGGGTTCAATATCTTTTGCAGATAAAGCTAAAAATGCATACAACAATGGAGCAGTTGGAGTAATCATATATAATAATGCTAGTGGAATGTTAAATGGTACACTAGGTGAACTAAATGATAGTGTAGTACCAACAGTAGGTATGAGCTTAGAAGATGGAAAAGTTTTAGTAGATAAAGTAAATGCTGGAGAAAGTGTAAATGTATCTATGGAAGTTAACACTATAGTAAAACCAAATAGTTTTTCATACAATGTAGTAGGTGAATTACCAGCACATAAAAACGTTAAAAATCCTCAAACATTAGTAGTAGGAGCGCACTTTGATAGTGTAAGCTGTCCAGGTGCTAATGACAATGCAAGTGGTACAGCAACAATACTTGAATTAGCTAGATTAATATCACAACCAGAAGTTAAAAACAAACTACAATATAATATAAAATTTGTTGCATTTGGAGCAGAGGAAATAGGGCTAGTAGGATCTAAAGAATACGTAGAACAATTAGTACAATCAGGAGAAGCTGAAAATATAGCAGGTATGATAAATCTTGATATGGTAGGAGTAGGAAATCAAGTAGTAACATATAACATAGATGATAATGCATCACATAAAATAACAGATATAGCACACGAAAATATAAATGAATTAGGATATAAATTTGGAGGACACTTTAACTCAGGATCAAGTGATCATGCACCATTTGAAGCAGCAGGTATACCATCTGTATTTATACAATTTGACAAAGACCCATACTATCATACAGATGAAGATACATTAGATAAAATAGATCCTCAAAACATAAAAGAAACAGCAACATTAGTATTAAACATGCTTATGGATATGCAAGAAAAATCACCAAACAAACCTAATAAGCCAAATAAAAAGCAATTTAAAAATATAGAATTTGAAAATGAAGAAATGCCAAGTTTATAATTTAATAGGATATGTTAAATTATTCTATTATTAAATAGAATAATAAAAATGACTGGCTTTGTATTCCATTAACATCGCCAGTCATTTTTATAGTTAATTTGCATTATATTAAAATTACGAACTTGCTAAGCTAATTAATTTTAATGATTACTTATATTTAAAGTATTAATAAATTTTTCCCTATCTAAAGGAGTTTGAAAACAAGAACATGGAATAAGGGCAGATATATTACCTTTGTTATTAATAATGACAATAATACTATCTTCTTCAAAAAATTTACTTACATTGCTAAGATTTGTTTTTTTTATATTATCCTCAAAAGAATATATAATACTATTTTCTTCAATTTTTAAGCTCTGCCAACCTAGTATATCAGGATTTTTATTTACTTTATTTTTTACTAATCTAAGTCGTTTTTTATGTAATTGTTCAGGACTTAGTCCCCAAAACAATAATAAGACTATTAATCCTGCTAACACACCAAAAACTAAGAATGCTTTAAACCCATAAATAACAAAATATATAATACTCATTATTAGCCATGATCCAACAATAACTTTTTTAATCAACTTTAAGACATGAGTATTTTTCTCATCAAATTCCGATATAAACTTTAAAGCAGTTGCATATTCTTCTAGTGTTAATTTGAAATTGTATTCCATTTTTCTATCCTCCTATATCAATTCAATATATCTATTTTCCTTAAGTATATATTAAATGTACTTAGGAGAAATAGGTATCTTAACAAGTGCTTTGTTTAACAAATCCATTTAATAAAAGTATCAAAACTAGAGTCATAATTATATTGCTCTATTTTTGTATAATTAATATAAAAAAATAATTATGAAAATAATAAAAATTATACTTAAGAATAATTTTCTGAAAATTCTATAAAAGGTATTATTATACTAAATAATACTTTTCAGGAAGGATAATTTTATTTATGTCATTTAAATATAGGGTATATGGGTTAAATATAGAATCAGAAATTGAACTAGAAGAACTTGTAAAAATAGAGGACAATCAATGTAACCAAATAGATGTAAAAATAATATATGGAAAAACTAATAATAAAATAAAAAATCAAGTAAAAAGCAATTCATGGATAGGTACAGATATAAATGATATATGTGTATACACTAAAGACATTGCAATATATCAAATAAAAAATGGTAACACCATAATAATAGAACCATTAAAAGATAAGGATAATGAAAGAATAAAATCATTTTTATTAGGATGGTCATTTGGAATATTGTTAATTCAAAGAAAAACCATAGCACTACATGGATCAGCCATATCAAAAGGAGATAAAGCTATTATAATATCAGGCAAAAGTAAAGCAGGTAAATCAACATTAGCATCAGCTTTTAATAATAAGGGATATAAGTTTTTATCAGATGATGTAGTAGCACTAGATATACTAAAGGATAGTGTACTAGCTCAACCTGCATATCCACAAAATAAGATATGCGAAGATGTTATGAAAGTATTGGGATATAATAAAAAAAACTATGAAATAAATAAAAAAGATACTGAAAGAATAAGATACAAAGTGCCAGTAAACCAAATGTTTGAACCAAAGCCATGTAAAGTACAAGCTATATTTGAAATAGTATCTAAAGATGAATATGAAAAAGTTAGTATAGAAAAAATAGAAGGCAATAAAAAAATTGACTATATGCTGAATAACATATATTTCTTTGGGGTAGAAAGTTCAATAGGAACGAGACCAGAATATTTTAAAAAAGCAATTCAATTAATCAACAGTATTCCTTTATATAAAATAAAACGACCATCAGACAAGATAACAATAGAAGAACAGATGGACTTAGTAGAAAATGAATTATCAGAATTATAAAATTATTTATATTCCTTATTAAGAAAATAAGGTTAATATAAAAATAAAACAAAAGGGATGGGGGAGATATTATGAAAGAATGGAAAAAACCTAAAATAACGTGCTTGGGAATAGGAAAAACTGAAAGTATAAGTAAAGACCCTCTAGGAATAAGGCCACTAGGAAAGGATGAGAGTAGCAGCAGTAGTAGTAGTAATAAGCCACCAAAACCACCGGGACTAGGACCATCTTAAAATATTTAAATAGTTAACAATAATTTAAATCTCACTTTATATAAAACATATAAAGTGAGATTTTTTGTGTTACACATATGTAGAAACAAATTAACCATATTACTTATAGGGCTAATACAAAAAGGAATACAAAACTACACCTGTGGGTAGTATTCGTTATCTACCTAAAAAAATATAATAATATAGGAGTTAAAACTTAAACAAAATTAATTGGAGGATAAGTGGAGGGAAGTAAATGGAAGAAACAATTGACTTAAGGGAGTATTTCGCAATAATAAAAAAGCGATTTTGGATAATTGCACTTATAGCAATAGTAGCCACAACAGTTAGTGGAATTATAAGTTATGTTAGATATGTTCCAGTATATCAAGCACAAACAACGCTAATAGTAAGTGCTGAACCAATAAATGGTACTACAGTACTTACAGGAGATCAAATGTCAGTAACACAAAAGCTAGCAGTACTATATGGAGAAGTAATCAAATCAAGAGCAGTGCTAGAACCAGTCATAAAAGATTTAAATCTAGACATGACATACAATCAACTAGCTGCATCAGTATCAGTAACACCAGTCAATGAAACACAAATAATGAACTTGATGGTACAAGATACAAATCCAGAAAGAGCCAGAGATATAGCAAATAAAATACCTGAAGTATTTGGAAAAGAAGCAAAAAGAATAACAAATGCCAATAAGGTAGAAGTAATAGATAAAGCAATACTTTCAAAAGCGCCTATAAACTCAAACAAAACAATGAACATGGTTATAGCAGCAGTACTAGGAGCAATGATAGGACTGTTTGTAATATTCTTAATAGAATATCTAGATAACAAAATAAAGACACCACAAGATATACAAAAACATTTAGAACTACCAATATTAGGAGTAATACCTGATGAAGGATTAATAAAATAGGGGGAAAGTAAAATATGCCAAAATTAATAACTATAAAAAATCCGAAATCCCCTATATCAGAAGCATATAGAGGAATAAGAACGAGCATACAATTCTCAGATCTAGACAAAGAAATGAAAGTAATAACAGTAACAAGTAGTAAACAAAACGAAGGAAAAACAACAGTAATAACTAACCTAGCAACAACATTTGCTAACTTAGACAAAAAAGTACTTGTAATAGATGGAGATCTAAGAAACCCAGGTGTACATAGAATGTTTGGAATAAGTAACTTACACGGACTTACAGATGTATTAGTAGATAATACAACTTTTGTAGACTGTGTAAACTGCACAGATACTAAAAACCTTCATGTATTAACATGTGGAGTAGTACCACCAAATCCTTCAGAAATGTTGGCATCTCAAAGGATGAAAGAATTTATAGATAATTTAAAAGATAATTATGACTATATATTCATAGATGCACCACCGATAGGAATAGTAACAGACGCTGGAGTAATATCAAGTTATTCAGATGGATGCATATTAGTAATAGGTGCAAATGAAACAGATATAGAAACAGCTAAACTAGCAAAAGAAAGACTAGATAGTGTAGGAGCAAAAATAATAGGAACAGTACTTAATAAATTTGCAGTAAAAACTAATGGACATGACTATTATGCGTACTACTATCAAGGAAGAAAATCTAAAAAAGCTAATAGAAAAATGAACAAAAAAGAAAAATCCATGGCGTAAAAAAGCCATGTAGGAGGCTTATATGCAAGTAAAAAGTGAAGTCTTAAATGAAAAAAATACATCTAAAAAAGTGATGACATGGGCTCTTGATATATGCAGTATAGTACTAGCTATGTTAATTAGCAGTCAATTATTGAAAATAGATAATTCACACATATTTAGAATGAAAAGCTTAAATACACTGATTTTATATATAGTATTTAACACATCTTTATTAGGTATTTTTAACTGTTATAAAATTTATTTTAAGTTTGATAAAGCAGGAATTATTGGAAATATTTTTACTGCATGTTTCGTAGCAATGTTACCTATATATTTAATTGATAAAACTTTTAATTTGCCTAAGTCACCATTATTTTATATTTTTAATGTACTGATTATATCAGTTTTGGCGGTTGGAACTAGATATGTATATTTATTATTTGCAGATAAATATATAAAAGTTGATAAGAGAGACAGTAATAAATAGTATAAATGGAATTTATATTATGGAGGGTAAAATGGGGGAAAGATTTAGATTTGAAAGTGAAATAGATGAATCAGCTGTAGCTATTGATATAGATAGTATACAAACAAACAACTCTATATTCTATACAGCAACTAAAAGAATAATCGATATAGTATGTTCTTTAGCAGGTCTTATATTATTATCTCCATTGTTTTTAGCAGTAGCAATACTTATTAAATTAGAAGATCCAAAAGGCAAGGTATTCTTTGCACAAGAAAGAAACGGCAGATATCCATTAACTTTTAAAATGTACAAGTTTAGAAGTATGGTACATAATGCAGAAGAACTTTTAGATGAACTTATGGATCAAAATGAACAAACAGGGCCAGTTTTCAAGATAGAAAACGATCCTAGAATAACTAATATAGGTAGATTTATAAGAAGAACAAGTATCGATGAATTGCCACAGCTATTTAATGTACTTAAAGGTGATATGAGCTTAGTTGGTCCAAGACCACCTATACCTCATGAAGTTGAGCAGTACACAGCATATCAAATGCAAAGACTTGGAGTGAAGCCAGGGCTTACTTGTATATGGCAGGTAAGTGGTAGAAATAATGTTGGATTTGATGAGTGGGTAGATATGGATGTTGAATATATACAAAATAGATGTTTGTGGCTTGATATAAAGCTGATATTTAAAACGGTGTTTGTACTGTTTGGAGATGAAAATGCATCATAGATAGGAGAGTATTGCAAATATGAAAAAAGTATTGTTTATTTCATCTGCAGGGGGTCACTTATCAGAGTTAATGCAGATGGAATATTTAATAAATAAATATGAATCTTACATAGTTACTGAAAAAACAGAAAGCACTATAAATTTAAAAAATATATATGGGAACAGGATATCGTTTCTGATTCATACATCAAGAAAACCATTTATAAAGTTTCTATTTAAATTTATATTCAATATTATTAAATCCATAATAATTTATTTTAAGTATAGGCCAGATGTTATAGTAACTACAGGAGCTAACTGTGTTATTCCAATTTGCTATATAGGTAAGATTATGAGGAGTAAAATAGTGTATATTGAGTCTTTCGCTAGAGTAGAATCTTTAAGTTTAACTGGGAAAAATTTGAAATCAATATCAGATTTATTTTTTGTCCAACATAGAGAATTGAAAGAAAAATTTCAAGATACTATATATGAAGGTAGGTTATTTTAATGATTTTTGTAACACTTGGAACCTTTGAAATGAAATTTACGAGAATATTAAATCAATTAGAAAAATTAGACCTAAAAGATAAAGTAATAATACAATCAGGTCATACACATTTTAAATCTAATAAATATCAAGTAATTAATTTTATGGGAAAAGAAGAATTTAGATATTATTTAGAAAAGGCTGATATAGTTATATGTCATGGAGGAGTTGGATCAATACTAGAGGCGATAAATTTTAAAAAAAGAGTAATTGCTATACCAAGATTAATTAAATATAATGAGCATGTTGATAATCATCAAGTAGAAATTGTAAAAAAATTTATAAAAGAAGGATATATAATTGGAACAATCAATGAAAAAAAAATAGGCGATTTGATAGAAATATCAAAGAAATTTAACTTTAAAGAATATAATAAATCATCACAAGAATTTATATGTAAATTAGACAATTATATTGAAAATATAATATAAAAGTATATAAATGAAAAGTTCTAGTGAAAAATGTGAAGATAAATATTTTGGTAGTTGGTTCCTTATTAGAGGTTAAAGAAGGAATGACAGCCTTATCTAAATTTTACTTAAATAATAACTGAAGTAGAATGTTTATAAACTTAATTAAGTAAAAACAAAATAATAAATATTATAGATTATTAAAAAATATAGATGAAATAATCAAGTTATGAATTGTTCTAAAAATTTTAAAACAATTTAAAACTAATGAGTATGTATTAAATACAGAAAGTATAACAAAATCGATAGATACATTTATAGGAGGAAAAATGAATATACTTTATCTTAATAATTCAATGCATTTGGGTGGTGATAATAAATGCATATTGAAATTATGTAAAGAATTGAAAAAAGATAATAAAATAATTGTAGCAAGCATGGGAGGCATTTTAGAGTCCGAATTAAATAATTTGGGAATTATGCATTATAAGATACATGACGTAGTAAATAAGAAGCCTAGTATAATAATATCCAATGTTTATAAATTAATAAAAATAGTTAAAGACGAAAATATAGATATAATTCATAGCCATCATAGAATGTCGGCACTTACAGCTAAGATAGTATCTAAGTTTGTAAAAGTAAAAGTTATTCATACACAACATCTATGTATAGAAGATAAATTTAGATTAACTAAGTTTGCATTAAATAGTATAAAAATAATAACAGTAAGTGAATCAGCAAAAAAAATATTGCAAACTAAATCTAAATTAAATGGAAATAGGATAACTACTATTTATAATACTATAGAAACTGAAAATGACAATAAAGTAGTAGATAAAAGATTAATTAATTTAAAGGATCAAGGATATTTTATTATAGCACAAGTAAGTAGAATAATTGATTATAAAGGTGTATATGATTTTGTAGATATAGCAAAAAAAACTGTAATAGAAAACGATAATATAAGATTTGTACTTATAGGAGATGGGCCAGAAAAAGAAAACCTAGAAAAATATATAAAAAAAGAAAGACTACAAGATTTTATAATTTTATTAGGAAGTAAAGATAATGTAATAGAACATCTAAAATATATTGACTTACTTTTATTATGCTCATATATAGAAGGATTACCATTAGCTCCAATTGAAGCATTTTCTCAAGGAATACCTGTAATTGCAACCAATATTAATGGAACAAATGAAGAAATAGTAGAAGGAATGAATGGGCACCTAGTGAATGTAAAAGATATAGATCAATTTTCAAATAGAATATTAGAGTTGTACAAAGATAGAGAAAAATTGATTGAGATGAAAATAAATTCTAAAAATATTTTTAATAAATATTTCAGTAGCGATGAATATATAAGTGAACACATAAAAATATATTGTAAAGGATAAACGTATGATAAGTATTATAATTCCCGTATATAATGTAGAAAACTATATAGAAGAGTGTTTAAAATCAATTTTTAACCAAACATACAAAAATATAGAAGTGATAATAGTAAATGATGGTTCAACTGATAGAAGTAAAAATATTATAGAAAAATTTAAATTAAAGTATAAAAATATAATATATTTAGAACAAGAGAATAAGGGTGTATCAGAAGCTAGGAATTTAGGATTAAGACATGCTAAGGGTGAATATGTTATGTATATTGATTCTGATGATTATATGGAAATAAATATGATTGAAGAAATGTATTCTAAAGCTAAAAGCTTAGATTATGATATTGTTATATGTGGTCATATAAAAAAATATGATCATAAACCTAGAAAGGATAAAATACGAGTATTTAATATAATTGAAAAAGACGTATATACTAACGAGGATATATTGGGTATGATGTTAGAATTTAAGGTTAATGGATTTGTATGGGATAAGCTATTTAAAAGACAACAACTAATTGAAAATAAATTTTATTTCCAGCCAAATATGTACTTTGAAGATTGGATTCCTGTAATGAAACAAATTTATAGTTCTAAAAAAATAGGAATTTTAAATAAACCTTTATATTATTATAGACAAAGGGAGACATCCTTAATTCATAAAAAGAATGAAAAAATATTAAATGATTACTTTTATACAATAAATAGTATATATGAGTACATAAGTAAACTGGAGTTAACATTTAGAGGGGAGCAGATTAAAGTTTTTTATACAAATACATTATATACTTTAATAAGATATTATTACTTATACTATTATAATAGTAAGAAAGATCTAAAACAACTATATTCATTCTTTAAAAGATCAAAGTATAATGAGTGGAATAAAAGATGTAAACATATTTTTATTATAAATAAATCAGACAAAATAGTATTGGTGAAAATATTACTATGGAAAATGAAAGTTTTTCATATGGTATATCCAAAGTAAATTTATGAGATAAGGAGTGTGGTTATATGATCTCTGTTATAATTCCAACGTTTAATAGGTCAACTGTAATAGAAAGGTCAATAAGAAGTGTACTAAATCAGTCTATTGGTGACTTAGAGATTATAGTTGTAGACGATAATTCAAATGATAATACAGAAGATATAGTAAAAAGCATACAGGATGATAGAATTAAATTTGTTAAACTAGAACAAAACAAAGGTGCTTGCTATGCTAGGAATGAAGGAATAAAAAGAGCTTCTGGTAGATATATAGCTTTTCAAGATAGTGATGATGAGTGGTATATAAATAAGCTTGAAATACAGCTGAAATATTTAGAAAAAAAGAAGTTAGATGTTGTAGCTTGTAAAGTATTGATTAAAAGTGAAGATAGAGAATATGTGTTTCCTAAGAACATAAATGTAGACTCTTCAAATATATATATGGACAATTTTATAACAACTCAAACTATTCTTGCAAAAAAAGAATGCTTGATTAATGAACCTTTTGATAATGATTTGCCTAGGTTCCAAGATTGGGATCTTGCAATTAGATTGGTTAATAAATATAAGGTAGAAGTAATAGATAAAGTATTGGTTAATGTATATCATCAAGAGAATAGTATAAGTAAAAGTAGGGAAAAAGCTATAGAGGCATTAGAAATTTTTTTAGATAAACATAGTAAAAATAATAAAATAGAATCAAAATTTTTAAGGTCTATAGGTGTATACAATATGAGCTTAAACAGGAAGTATAAACGTTATTTTATCAAATCTTTTTTTAAAAATCCATTAAATATAAAATCATTTTTAGATTTTATCCTATCTTTATTAAATCTTAACAAGTTGCACTGTAAGATATATAAACAGACAGGAAAAATATAAATGACTAATAAAAAGCTTAATATAGATATAAAAAATATATTTATATTTTTTATAATAACGTTGTTTATATTTCCACAAGAAATTAGAAGTGGAATATTAGGTGGAAAATTTGGAACTGTAAATTTTATTGCTGTAATAACTATAGGTATATTATTTCTTAAGTACATAAAAAATATAAATAAAATATATTTTGCATTTTGGTATATAACAATACTAATTTATCTATTTACAGCTAGTTTATATGAAGTAGATTTAGGTAGGATAATAAAGTGTATATTGATTTATTTTATGCCTTTATTAATTATTGGATTCGAGTTAGAAAAGAAAGATACTATAAAAATTTTGAAATTTTGGTTAAATACTATTAATTGTATAATTATAGTTATAACAGTTATAGGAATAATTGAAAAATTCTTAGGCATAAACATAATGATAGAATTATCTAAATTTATGACTCCAAGAATAAGAGATTTAGTAATGATGCAACAATCAGAAAAAATATATAGACTATATTCTTTTATGGGTCATCCATTATTTAATACACAAATGTATTTAATATTTTTTGTGATTAACAATATATATAGTTATTATATTTTAAATAATAGATGTAAATTATGGGTAGCAATTTTTAGTATAGTAGGTATATCTCTAACTGCAAGTAAAACAGGAATAGTAATGATATCATTAGCTATTGTATTATTATTTAAAGTAGATTCAAAAGTAAGCAAAATAATTATAATAGCTCTTATAATTATACTAGGAAATGAATTTAATTTATTTGATAATGTAATTACTAGATTTATGGGAGATAGTTTAACAACTGGTAGATCTGAAAAGTGGGAGTTTATCAAGTCTATGAATCAATATCCAATGAAATTTTTTACAGGATATGGAAATGGATTTGTTTTTGAACTTAATAATTATATAAATTGGGCGTCTGCTGCATTTGAGTATCCGATAAGGATGTTTGCATTTGAATTTGGAATTTTAACAATGGTACTAATATATATACCAATAATGATAATCCCAACATTTTTACTAATAAAAAGAAGACAAGTATATTTATTAATAAGTTATTATATTGTTTTTATACAAGTTAATACTTATAATGGCTTAGCATTACATGGAGATTATATGTTAATATTTTGTTTTTTTGTATTTATGATAATTAATATATCAAAAATGTTAAAAGGGGATGTTAAAAAATATGAAAATAGCTTTTTTATGCCATAATGTTTTTTCAAATGGAGGAGTTCAAAGGGTTGTTACAAATATATCTAATTTATTTATAGATATGGGATATGACGTTGATATAATTTGTACAGATAAAAAAATTTTAATAGATAGAACAAAATATCAATTAAATAATAAAGTTAAAGTTATAAATGTAGAAAGAGTTGAGGAGAAAAAAATAATATATTTATATAAAAAACTATTAAGAGGAATTAATAAGTTTACTAATATCTTAAATAGACCGATGTTTATAAAGCTACAGACTAATGTGTATTATAAAAAAAGAGAGCTAGATGAAATAGCAGATACTATAATAAGAAATAAATACCATTGTGTAATAGGATGTGAAGGGTATTACTCAGTATTCCTAGGTATAATAAAAACTAAATTAAATTGTAAAACGATAGGGTGGCAACATAGCTCATATGATGCATACTTTACATCTAAAAATAAATATTACGGAAATAGAGAAAATTTATTTAAAACTTATCTAAATCTATTGGATAAAAATATAGTATTAACTAAAAGTGATAAATTAAAATATGAAAAAAACTTAAATGTATTCTCGCAAGTAATATATAATCCATTAAGTTTTAGTAATAGAAATATAAGTAATCAGCAAAATAAAGTTATAATAGCAGCTGGAAGATTAGTATATCAAAAAGGATTTGATATGCTAATAGAAATTTTTAAGACTATTAAAGAAAATACAAAAGAAGAATGGAAATTACACATTATAGGTAGTGGAGATGAAGAAAGTAAATTACAAAACTTAATATTATGCAATAATTTAAATGATTATGTGAAAATATTTCCATTTACTAAGGATATAGAAAAATATATGCTAAGTGCTGATATTTATGCAATGACTTCTAGAAATGAAGGGTTCGGACTTGTAGTTACAGAAGCGTTGCAGTGTGGATTGCCAATAGTTACATTTGAAACTTCTGGTCCAGTAGAAATTATAGAGGGGTATGAATGTGGAACTATCGTTAAGAGATATAATAAAGATACATTTGCAGAGAAAATCCTTGATTTAATAAATGATGAGGATAAAAGGACTAAATTATCTAGAAATGCCATTAAAAGAGCTAGTATGTTTAATCCTAATATAATAATAAAAGAATGGGACAGATTAATAAAAAGTATTACATAATATTATAAATAATAAAAATAGGAGAACGTATGAACGATAATTTATTTAAAAAATTTACTGAATTTGCAATGGGAAATGGAATAGTTTTAATTTTAGGATTTATTTCTGCACCATTAATAACCAGAATTATAGCACCGGAGGAAATGGGGAGATATTCTATGTTTAATACAATATCTAATTTTATACTCCTTTTAATTCTTCTAGGCATAGATCAAGCATATGTTAGATTTTTTTATGAAGAAAAAATTGAAGATAGATCGTATTTACTTAGACAATGTATATCCTTAAACTGTAAAATAAATATAATGATATCTGTGGTATTATTAATATTTTATAAGCCGATTTCAAAGTTTATTATAGGAGAATATTCATTCAAATTAATTTTATTAATGATATTATTTATTTCATTTAGTATGCTAGGAAGATTTTCTTTACTAGTTATAAGGATGAAACAAAAAGCTAAGATATATTCAGCATTACAGGTATTGGGTAAAGTATTATACATAGCTTTTATACTGATATTTTTAAAAATTTCAAAAAATTCTTGCAATACTTTGATTCTAGCATTAGTTACGTCGAATATTTTAACTGTAATAGTATCTGTTCTAATAGAAAGAAAAGATTGGTTCACTAAGTGTAATTTAAGAACAATAAAAACTTCTCAAAAAGATATATTAAAATATGGATCACCATTATTTTTTTCTATGGCCATTACATGGATATTTCAATCAACAGATAAAATAAGTTTAAATCTATTAAGAGGATATGAAGAAGTCGGTATATATGCAGCTTCATATTCTATAGTTGCTTTGTTAAATGCATTTCAAAATACATTTACTACATTTTGGGTTCCTGTAGCTCATGAAAAGTATGTTAATGAAAATAATGCGAAACTATTTTTTATAGAAATAAATAAAATAGTTTCATTTACAATGTTAATACTAGGAATATTACTTATAACATTTAAAGATATAATAGTTTTATTGTTGGGGAGTAAATATAGTCAAGCTGTGTTTGTATTTCCATTTTTAGTGTTTAATCCAATAATGTACACTATATCAGAAACAACAGTAATAGGAATTGGATTTATGAAAAAAAGTGTCTATCATATTTATGTAGCTTTAATTTCGGCATTTTCTAATATAATTGGAAATATATTATTAGTTCCACAACTGGGAGCTAAGGGTGCTGCAATATCAACAGGTATATCTTATATTATATTTTTCTTAATGAGAACTTCTTTATCTAAGCGGGTTTATAATGTAAATTATTCATTAAATCAGTTTTATGTATCTAGTATAATGCTATCGATTTTAGCTTTATATTCAACTACACATAAATTAGACCTGAATACTATAGCTATTAGTTTGATATCTACAATAATAATTTTATATCTATACAGAGATGTAGTTTTAATGATCGTTAATAAATTAAGACAATATAATAATTTTATATATAATAAGTTTTAAAAAATATAAAAAAAGGGGAGCAAAATTAATTTATGAAAATTGCAATTACAGGAACTGGATATGTAGGATTATCAAATGCTATTTTACTAGCACAATATAATGAAGTAGTAGCGGTAGATATAATACAAGACAAGGTTGACCTTATAAATAATAAAAAATCTCCAATAGTAGATGTAGAGATTGAAAAATATTTAGCTACTAAGGAATTAAATCTAGTAGCTACTACTGATGTATATAAAGCATATAAAGATGCAGAGTTTGTTATAATATCTACACCAACAGACTATGATCCAGATAAAAATTACTTTAATACAAGAAGTGTAGAAGCAGTAATAGCAAACGTACTTTCAATAAATCCAGAAGCTACAATGATAATAAAATCAACAGTACCAGTTGGATATACTGAAAGAGTAAAAGAAATGTTTGATTGTGATAACATAATATTCTCACCAGAATTTTTAAGAGAAGGAAAAGCTTTATATGATAACCTTTATCCTTCAAGAATTATAGTAGGCGAACAATCAGAAAGAGCTAAAAAGTTTGCTAATTTACTGGTAGAAGGGGCTATAAAAGAGGACATACCAGTATTGTTTACTAATTCAACAGAAGCAGAAGCTGTTAAATTATTCTCTAATACTTACTTGGCAATGAGAGTTGCATATTTTAATGAGCTAGATACATATGCAGAAGTTAGAGAGCTTAATACAAAGCAAATAATAGAAGGTGTAGGGTTAGACCCTAGAATTGGAAGTCACTATAATAACCCTTCATTCGGATATGGTGGATATTGTTTACCTAAAGATACTAAGCAGTTAAGAGCAAACTATGAAGATGTACCAAACAACATAATACAAGCTATAGTTGATGCAAATACAACTAGAAAGGATCATATAGCAGATCAAATAATAAAGCAAAATCCTAAAACAGTTGGAATATATCGTTTAACAATGAAAACTGATTCTGATAATTTTAGGGCTTCATCAATACAAGGTATAATGAAGAGGATAAAAGCCAAAGGTATAGAGGTGGTAGTACATGAGCCAGTACTCAAAGAGGATAAATTTTTCAATTCAAAGGTTGTAAATGATTTAGAAGAATTTAAATCTATGAGTGATATAATAGTATCTAATAGATTATCAAAAGAGCTATTTGATGTAGAAGAAAAAGTATACACAAGAGATTTGTTCAATCGAGATTAAGAAATTTAAAATAAAAGATCATGAGTTTATGATGATCTTTTATTTATTTTATTGATTTTAAGAAAGAGGTGATCATATATATTAAATTTTATAAGAGGATTTTGTATGGCACTAGCTGATAGCGTACCAGGAGTATCGGGTGGTACAGTAGCATTTATATTAGGATTCTATGATGACTTTGTAAATTCATTAAATAACTTAATATTAGGAGATAGAAGCGGTAGAATAAATGCACTCAGATTTTTATCTAAAATAGGGCTAGGATGGATAGTTGGATTTATATTATCTGTATTATTTATAACATCTATATTTGAAAAAAATATATATGAGATAAGTTCTTTATTTCTAGGATTTATAATAGCATCTATTCCTTTGATAGTTAAATCAGAACAAAAGATATTATCAAAAAATAAGAAAAACATAGTATTTTTAGTAATTGGAATAGCCATAGTATGTGCAATGACTTATTTTAATCCAGTAAAAAATAGTAGTCAAAGTTTTTCTGTAAATATTAATAATTTAAATATATTGTTTATAGGCTATATATTTATATCTGGAATGATTGCTATATCAGCAATGGTGTTGCCTGGTATTTCAGGATCAACTATACTTTTAATATTTGGTCTTTACGTTCCTATGCTTACTGCTATAAAGGAAGTACTTAAGTTAGACTTTGGATATTTACCAGGTATAATAATATTTAGTTTTGGAATTTTGATTGGTGTGTTTGCAACTGTAAGATCTGTTAGATATTTACTTAGAACCTTTAGACCTCAAACTATATATTGTATTATAGGTCTTATGATTGGTTCTATATATGCTGTTATAATGGGACCGACATCTCTTGAAGTATCTAAGTCACCTATGACCATATCAACATTCAGTATAGTATTTTTTGCTATAGGATGTATTTTAGTTCCTGCATTAGAAAAGTTTAAATCTGTGTTAAAAAACAAAAACGCTAAATCGGAAACAGTAGAAGTAAACTATAATAGTTAAACTTATATATTATATAACTAAAAAGTAGTACTATATATAACCTAGGTGTAGTATAGTGCGTTAAATAGGGTGAGTGTATAATTTATTATGAATAATTTTAATTTATTTTAAACAAGGGAGTATAAAATGAATAAATCACAAGAATTAGTAATAAATCTATTGTCACATGCTATTAGAGGACAAAAGTACGAACTAGATATTAATGAAAATATAAACTGGAACGAAGTAATAGAAGAAGCTAATGAACATAGTGTAAAGGGGCTTATATATACAGCTATAAATAATACAGATTATACAAAAACTATGGATAAAGAAACATTAGATGATTTGAAAAAAACTACTTTTTTTAGTGGAATGTATCAAATAAACCATATAAAACAAGTATCTAAAGTATTAGATGAATTAAATAAAGAAGCGATTCAGGTAGTAGCATTAAAAGGATTAATAGTTAGAGAGCTTTATCCTAAACCAGAGCAAAGAACTATGGGAGATGCAGATCTGATAGTTAAAGAGGGTGATTTAAATAAAGTAAGATTAATACTAGAAACTCTAGGATATACAGTATCTGATAGGGAATATCATCATCATATAAGATTTAAACATAAAAATCACTTAGATATAGAAGTACATTGGGTGTTAGGTAATGGTAGATTTTTTGATAGTATAGATTCAATAGAAGATAATATATGGGAAACTTGTATTCCAGTAAATATTGGAGTAAGTAATGCACTTTCACTATCCCTAGAAGATATGACACTGCATTTAATAACCCATATGGTAAATCATATTAAGGATGCTGGATTTGGAATTAGGCAGCTATGTGATTTAGTTGTATTAGTTGAAAAACAAGGACATTTAATTGATTGGAGTTTATTTAATAAAAAGGTGAAAGAATGCAATATTATAAAATTCACATCTGTAATATTTAATATATGTAATAAATTATTCAATATGGAAATTCCAAGTGAAATATATATCGAAAGTATTGATGAAGAAAATATGAATATCTTTATAGATGAAATTTTTTCAAATGGAGTATTCGGAAAAAGACATACTCATAAGCAATATGCTAATTGGTCAGCATGTAACATAGATAGAGAGGAACCTAAAAATGTATATTTTAAAAAAGTATTTTATACAATGTTTGGACCTATAGATACATGGGGGGATAAATACAATTATGCTAAGAAAAATAAAATATTAATACCAATAGCATATATTCATAAATTTTTATATGGATTATTTGGTAACAAATTTACACTAAAAGAAAAATTTAATCTTATATTTAAAACAACTAAAGAATCAAAAAATAAAGATGAAATATTAAAATGGTTAGAATTACAATAAAGTAAAATAAGACCTATCAATATACAAGGGGAAAAACAGGAGGAACAAATGAAACGCACAGTAAGAAAAGCAATAATACCAGCAGCTGGACTAGGAACTAGATTTTTACCAGCAACAAAATCACAACCAAAAGAAATGCTACCAATAGTAGACAAACCAACGCTACAATATATCATAGAAGAAGCAATAAACTCAGGGATAGAAGAAATACTAATAGTAACAGGTCGTAGCAAAAAAAGTATAGAAGATCACTTCGATAGATCAGTAGAACTTGAACTAGAACTTGAGCAAAAAGGCAAAAAAGAAATGCTTAAGATGGTACAAGACATATCAAACATGGTAAATATCCACTACATCAGACAAAAGGAGCCAAAAGGGCTAGGACATGCTATTCATTGTGCTAAAAGTTTCATAGGAAACGATCCATTTGCAGTACTTTTAGGTGATGATATAGTAGATAGTGAAAAGCCTTGTTTAAAGCAATTAATAGATTGCTACAATGAATACAAAACTACTGTATTAGGTGTTCAAGAAGTTGCAAAAGAAGATACTTGCAAGTACGGAATACTAGATGTTAAGCATATAGAAGATAGAGTATACAAGGTAAAGGACATGGTTGAAAAACCAGATATTGATAAAGCTCCATCAAATATTGCTATACTTGGTAGATATATAATAACTCCAGCTATATTTGATATACTTGAAAATCAAGATCCTGGAAAAGGTGGAGAGATACAATTAACAGATGCACTTCAAACTTTAGCAGATCAAGAAGCTATATACGCATACAACTTTGAAGGTAGAAGATACGATGTAGGGGATAAGTTAGGTTTCTTAGAAGCTACTGTTGACTTTGCATTAAAAAGACCAGAGCTTAGAGATGAATTTATGGACTTTTTAAGAAGTAAAGGTGAAAATAAAAAAGCTAAAGAAGTGACTGTTAATGTAATGGATGAAGTGGCAATAGATGCTGAATAATAAATAAAAAATAAAGCCAACAGTAGATTAATTATTATTATGACTGTTGGCTTTATTATTTTTTTGGTTTAAGTTTTCATGTGTCAGTTTTTTTATATACAAAATTAAATAGATATAGATTATTAAATTAGTATAGTTGGTAGAATATACTTGTAGTATTAAATAATGGCTGCAACTATTAATGCTACATCTGTGGCTAATATGTTATAATTTTTAATATAATATGACAAAGAAGGTGATTGAAATTAAAAATCTTAACACTACAAATTTACAATCTATTGGATTATCACAAACATCAAAAGGTGTTTTACTTAAATGGAATAGTGAAGACAAATACTATAAAAGTGGAGCACTACATTACGGCATTTTTAGTAAAGTACATCCAGTGGTTTAATGTATTTGTTCAAGAATAAGAGAAAAACTTGGTCTTAAAGGTGTTGACTATAAATTAGAAGTTATAAAAAGCAAAGGTTGCGAAGATTTTGAAGAACAAGAAATACTTTGCTGTGTAAGTGATAACTTTTTAAAAGCTGATGAAACTTTGATTACCTTTGCAAAACATTATAAAAACTATAATCAAAAACTAACATACAATAAATTACTAGAGGATTTTAAAGATTTTGAAGAAGAAATAAACCAAACTTTACTATTTGACTTTATAGTTAATAATATAGATAGACATTTTAATAATTTTGGATATATTATAAATGGAAAAAGAAAATATTGTCCAATATTTGATAATGGTTTAAGTTTATACTCAGACTTAAATTTAGAAGAGATACAAGCTATTAATAAAAATGAATATGCAAAGAAAAGGTATGATAAAAGTAAACCTTTTGAAAATAAGCACAATTCACAGATAAAGTTAATTAAGAAGCTACCTCACATTAACCTAAATAACACTAATGAAGAATTCACTAAAATTATAGAAGAGTACAAAGATTATCTTGGAGAAAAAAGAGTAAGGGCAATGATTATGTTGTTAGAGGAGAGGTTAAATTATGTTAGAAAATTATACTCTAATGTATAAAAATATTGAAGTAGGAAACATAAGCTACAATCAAGATAAAGATCAATTTTCATTTAAATTAAATGAAGAAATTAAAGATACAAAATACTTGCCACCAATACTTTATGATTATACAAATTTATCATTAGACTACAAACCTACTCATGAAAATATACTTTGGTGGATAGAGGATAGAATTATGCCTCCAGAAAGAGATGCTATAGATCATATACTTGATAAAATGGGTTTATCAATATATAACCCATGGACAATACTAAAAGAAAATAAAGGAATGACATTAGAGGATTATTGGTGGATAAGAAAAGATAATGAAAAATATGAGCAATGCCATATTAGATATTTATTGGAAAATAAAATTAGAACAGACTTTGGTAGACCTGTTTAAAGATATTAGAATAATTATCTAAGGGTATGAGATTTACAGGTGAACATAAGCGAAGTTTTTTAGAAGCTACTGTTGACTTGGATATATTATTTAGGGGTGAGTAGCGATGCTAAGCACCCTATTTATGTGTTTTAAATACCAGTAATTATATATAAGTATTACAAAGAGTATACCTATGGGTAGTGTTCTAAAGTTTATTACAAACCTATAATATTATACATAGATTGTAGAGTTGGAGGTTTTAAAACAATGAATAAAAAAGATTGGAACAACCCAGAATTAAATGTATTAGGATTAAAAGACACAGCTAATGATGAACTAAAATACCCTTGTGACTATTGCACAACTAAGCATTATACACAAGAACAAAAAGACTTACATAATTCTATATATCATAAAGATCAAATGCATACATCATAAAATTCATTATAGAAGATAAAGAAACTTTTTTTTAGAGTACAACATCTAAAAAGAAGTTTCTTTATTTGTACATATTTTAAAAGATAAACGTACTAGATATTGTTTTATATAGACAATTATTATTCAAATACAGTCTTATAAATAACGTTATAGATTTATATACTATTTGTTAAAGCTGCTCCTCTTTAGTATTAAACAAGACTATACTGATACCTAATTAAATAAAATTTATATATTGATAAAATTATATTATAGCTATTGGAATATTTTTACATTTTATAGTTATGTAAATTTTAGAATTAGGAGAATTAAAAATGATAAAAAACAAAATGGTAAAATTAGTAGGATCAGCTATGGCAGCAGCATTAGTATTTGGGACTTGTATTCCAACAATAACAGCTAATGCAAATGCACCAGAGCAAGGTCAAACAAATATAGAAAACATGGATAGAGAGCAATATGAGTATGCTCGTCAAGAAATACAAACAGCACTAGATTTATTAGATAATGCTGACTTAACAAACGTAGATAACTACAACAAAATGATGGCATTTACAAATGCTGCAAAACAAAGATTAGAAGGCATGGAGTCAAATCAGTGGGTAGATGATTTATATAGCAGAATAGAAAAAGAAATCTTCCCAAGTGCAAATGTAGCATTAAGATTAATGAACGATATGAGAGCGCTACAAGGTGTAGATAAAAATGATAAAGAAAATAAAGAAGCATGGATAAATGCACTTAATGAAGCTGTAACATATGCAAGAGTAAACTACTTAGCAAATGACAATACATTAAGAAGTGCTATAAAAGTATTACATACAGAAGCTGGATTAATAACAGAAGATAAAGAAGATCAAAAAACAGAAGAAGTAAACATGGATAGAGAGCAATATGATTATGCACGTCAAGAAATAGAAACAGCACTAGATTTATTAGATAATGCTGATTTAACAAATGTAGATAACTACAATAGAATGATGGCATTTACAGGTGCTGCAAAACAAAGATTAGAAGGTATGGAATCAAATCAATGGGTAGATGATTTATATAGCAGAATAGAAAAAGAAATATTCCCAAGTGCAAATGTAGCATTAAGATTAATGAACGATATGAGAGCATTACAACGTGTAGATAAAAATGATAAAGAAAACAAAGAAGCATGGATAGATGCACTTAATGAAGCTATCACATATGCAAGAGTAAATTACTTAGCAAATGATAGTACATTAAGAAGTGCAATAGATGTACTACATACAGAAGCTGGATTAAAATAATTAAATTATAATTATAAAATGGAGTGTAGATAGATTTATGAAAAATAAATTTATCTACACTTTTTTACGTTTAAACAAAGGGAATTTTTATCAGATTAACATTTATTATACTAACTTAATATAATAAATTAAGTTGTCAAAAAACAACTGAATTTATCATAAGGAGTATGAATATGTCTAGAAACAACTGTAACATAAATGGAATAGATGTGAGCAACTGGTCTGGAAACATAGATTTCAGCCAAGTTGCTCAAACAGATGTAAAAATTGTATATATACAAGCTACAGAAGGTGTTTATTATACTGATCCATATTTACACGAGTTTTATAATGGAGCAAAAGCAAATGGATTAAAGGTAGGTTTTTATCATTATTTCAATCCAGGTAGTTCACCAACTCCAAGAGAGCAAGCCAGATATTTTGTGGATGCATTAAAAGGATTCAAGATAGATTGTAGACTAGCACTAGATTTAGAAGAAACAGGAGGTCTAAACAATGAAAAATTAACTAATCAAGCTATAGAATTTTTAGAAGCTGTAAAAGAATTTAGTGGACTAGATGTTGTAGTTTACACATATACAAATTTTGCTCAAACTAGCTTAAATACTAATTCTGATATAGGAAATTATAAGTTATGGATAGCTGAGTATAGTTCAAATTATCCTCAACAAAACCCTGTATGGGGAGAGGAATATATTGGATGGCAATATTCTGATTCAGGAGATGTTAGAGGAGTAGGTGCCAATACGGATTTAGATTATTTCTCAAGTGAAATATTATTAGAACACAAAGAAGATACTGAGCACAAGCCAACAGAAAAGCCACATCATAAACCATCTGAAGATACACACCATAAAACAAATAATCCAAAAATAATAGATTATATAGTAAAGCCAGGAGACACTCTAAGTCAGATAGCATTAAATTATAACACAACAGTAAATGCACTAGTACAAGATAACAATATTCAAGATCCAAATCTAATATATCCAGGTCAAGTAATAAAGATATACAAAAGTGGGAATCATCACCAATCAACTCCTGTATATATAGTAAAATCAGGAGATACACTAAGTCAAATTGCACTAAATTATAATACAACAGTAAATAAATTAGTTGAGCTTAATAATATCAAAAATCCAAATCTAATATACCCTGGACAAAGAATAATATTACCTTAAAAAAATAGCTAAAAAACCGTTATTTTAAATAAATTTCAATACCGAGGACATAATATATTTAATTGTATATATAAGCCTCGGATTTTTTTTCATCAAAATAAATATTATAATAAATTTAAAATTGGGTATTGACTTATAAACAAAAAATGACTTATAATGACATCGTGGAATTGTAAGAAAAGTCTGATTTTACTTTAAATAATAAAACAACTTTTCGAAGTAGTGTAAATTACTGGATTTCATGGGAAAATTTAATATATCGGTAGGTGAGGTTACCTTAGGGATACGGGTTGATGCCGCGAAATAGTGGAGACACTATTAGCTGGTTAGCAGGATACATCGAAAGTGAAGGTGTATTTTAATTCAATATCATGCCCTAAGAAGCTAAAGCTTGAACGAGAGAATATATACTATTTATTTTGATGAGATTTAAATCCTTGTTTGGCTGTAGCTAAATGAGGATTTTTTTTGAATAAACGAAGTTGTTGGTGACAGAAGCGACTTTTAATTAATAGAGAGAGGTGATATCAAATGGATTTGGAAAGGCATAGTTACACAGGGATAGATGAGACATATCGGATGAAGACCTAAAATTTTTATGAGAATTCGTTAGTATCTATTCCCTAAGCAAGAGAAAATACAGCTTAATCAGGAGGGAATAAACATGAAATTAAAATTCAACAGAAAACCAATACAAATAGCTAAGAGATTAAATAAAGAAGAGACTGAAGAAAAATTAGTTAAATTCTCAGCTTTAAGTCCAGAGGAATTAATGGAGGAATTTAACACTAGTGAAGGTGGATTAACTAAAGATTTAGTACAAAAAAGAACTGAGGAATACGGTAAAAATGAACTAAATCAATCAGATGAGGATAGTTGGTACAAAAGATTATTTGAAGCATTTATCAATCCTTTTACGTTAGTTTTACTATTACTAGCAATAGTATCTTTTGTCACAGATTTCTTGATAGCTAAACCTGGTGAGAAAGAATTAACTACTGTAATTATAATTGCTACAATGGTTACATTAAGTGCAATGTTAAAGTTTATACAAGAAGGTAAATCAAATAATGCTGGTAAACAGCTAAAAGCTATGATAAAAACTACATCAACTGTAATTAGAGATAATAAAGAGTACGAGGTACCTATAGAAGATTTAGTGCCAGGTGATGTAATTAGATTAATGGCAGGAGATATGATTCCAGCAGATGTTAGAATAATAAGTGCAAAAGATTTATTTATTAGTCAGGCATCTATGACTGGTGAATCAGAGCCTGTTGAAAAATTTGCTAATTTAAAAAACAATAAGTTAAGATTAACTAATTATATAGAAGCTCAAAACCTTGCATTTATGGGTACGAATGTTATAAGTGGCTCGGCAACTGCTATTGTAATAATAACTGGAGACGATACACAAATAGGGACTATAGCAAATACAGTTACTGAAAAAAGAGAGTTAACTAGTTTTGATGAAGGTGTAAATGCTGTTAGTGTTTTATTAATCAAATTTATGATGATAATGGTACCTATAGTATTTTTAATAAATGGTATAACTAAAGGTAATTGGCTAAATGCACTTTTATTTGGTATATCTATTGCAGTTGGTTTGACTCCAGAAATGTTACCTATGATAGTAACTACTAACTTAGCAAAAGGTGCTCTATCAATGTCTAAAAGCAAGACTATAGTTAAAAATCTAAATTCTATACAAAATTTTGGTGCTATAGATGTTTTATGTACTGACAAGACTGGTACTATAACTGAGGACAAAATTATATTAGAAAGACATTTAGATATACACGGAAATGAAGATATTAGAGTACTAAGACATGGATATTTGGTAAGTTATTTCCAAACAGGACTTAAAAACTTACTAGACCAAGCCATACTAGATCATGGTAGACAAAATGGACTTAAAACTTTAAATGAAGCTTATGAAAAAGTAGATGAAATACCTTTTGACTTTACTAGACGTAGAATGTCTGTTGTTTTAAAAGATAATAACGAAAAAACTCAAATGATAACAAAAGGTGCAGTTGAAGAAATGTTAGACATATGCACATTTGCAGAATACCAAGGTGAGGTTGTAGAGCTTACTGAGGAAATTAAAGAAGAGATTTTAGAGACAGTTAAAGATTTAAATGGAGTGGGTATGAGAGTTATTGCAGTAGCTCAAAAAACTCAGCCTTCACCAGAGGGAATATTCTCTGTACAAGATGAATCGGACATGGTGCTTATGGGATATATAGGATTTTTAGATCCACCTAAACAGTCTTCTGTAGAAGCAATCAAAGCATTAAAAGAGTACGGAGTAGATGTAAAAGTACTAACTGGTGACAATGAAAAAGTTACTAGACATGTATGTAATCAAGTGGGAATAAGTGTTGATAATATACTTTTAGGACATCAAGTAGAAGTTATGACTGATGAAGAGTTAAAAGTAGAAGTAGAAAGAACTAGTATATTTGCTAAGTTATCACCTCAGCAAAAAGCTAGAATAGTTTCAATACTTAGAGAAAATGGTCACGTAGTTGGATTTATGGGAGATGGAATAAATGATGCTCCTGCTATGAGAAAAGCAGATATAGGTATATCAGTAGATACAGCTGTTGATATAGCTAAAGAATCTGCAGATGTAATATTATTAGAAAAAGATTTAATGGTACTTGAAAAGGGAATAGTTGAAGGTAGAAAGACTTTTGCAAATATAGTAAAATACATTAAAATGACTGCTAGTTCTAACTTTGGTAATATGTTTAGTGTGTTGGTAGCTAGTGCATTGCTTCCATTTTTACCTATGTTGCCTGTGCAACTATTAATATTAAACTTAATCTATGATATATCATGTATATCAATTCCATGGGATAATGTAGATGAAGAGTATTTAAAAGTTCCACGTAAATGGAATGCAGATTCTATAGGTAGCTTTATGAGATGGATAGGACCAACAAGTTCTATATTTGATATTCTTACTTATATAGTATTATTCTTTGTTATATGTCCTATGATAACTGGAGGACACTATTGGTCACCTGGTGTTGATAAAGAATTATTCATGATGGCATTTAATGCTGGATGGTTTATAGAATCATTATGGACTCAAACTTTAGTAATCCATATGATTAGAACTCCTAAGATTCCATTTATACAAAGTAATGCATCAACTCAGTTAACAGTTTTCACTACAATAGGAATAATAATAGGTACACTAATTCCATATATACCATTTGGTACAGCACTAGATATGTACCCTATGCCAGCAGTATACTTTGCATGGTTAGCATTAATAATAGTAGGCTATATGGTTGTAGTTACTATATTTAAGAAAATATATATTAAAAAATATGGAGAGTTATTATAATAATTTAGACATATTAATTTAAATATAGTAGATAAGTATCAAACTAAATAAATACAATATAGAAGAAATAAATATTATATTTGAAAAATAAAATATAAAAGAAAAAAGGCTAATATTTACTAAAATATTAGCCTTTTTAAAATAAAAAAACAGTTAAATATAAAATTATATTAAGTCAAAATTTGAAATTGGCACATTATAAATCTTTAGAATATCCTGTAATCCTTCGAATATTTCTTCTCTAGAAAAATTACATTCTTCTAACTGATTTTCAGAAAACTTACTAATAGTTTGGTAAAAATCCACAGCTACTTTTAAATAATCTAGATTGCTTTCATCTAAAGTTTTAAATAGTAAATTTTCAGCTTCACAAATCTTATGTTGGCTAATAAGACTATGAATTTCTTCATATAACTTATCAGCTTGCGAGTAGTTGTCTTTATCATGTATTTCATATTCTATTGAACTTGTTTTAAATATTAACTTAGCTACACAACGCCCAATCCCCTCGATTTGCCTGATCAACCAGTCCTGTGTGTATCCCATAGTTATTTCTCCAATCTATTTTAAATTAGTAATCTTATTAATTTACTATTTTTTTAATTCTACACAAATGAAAAAATTCCTTTATTTTTTACTTATAATTAAGTATAATTTTAAAAAAAATTCTATATAAATGCATTTATTTCAAGTAAAAAATTAATAAATTTATATTTCATCGTAGATACATTTTATCTTCATATGTAACTCTTCTTTTTCCTCTGCAGTGAAGCAGTCACTAGTGAAAACCATAGTAGCTAAAGCTATAATTCTGTTATAGTGTGCTGAATGGTTAACTTCTTTTTCTTCTTCCTCTTTATTGTCCTCTACCTCGATGTCCATATCCTCTAATACTTTATCTAAAAACATAAAATCCCCCTAATTAATTTATATATTTTAAAATTTTTACAAAAAATGGCAATGTTGCCTAGAACAACTATAACACTAGATAAATAAAATTTCAACTTTTTATGGTCAAACAAATCATAAGTTCGAAAAAAAGAACGTAAATTTAGCCACGAAATACGTGGCTCATACTACTTAATCTCGATAATTTTTAGATAGGTAATTAAATATATCATCTTTTATGTCTTTAGATACTTTATTGTTACCTAAATAACCATTAATAAAATTTAATAAATCCTTTTTTAACTGAACTTTATCGTTATCAGTAAATTTGTTTCTATCGTTACTTTTCCCTAGTAAGTAATCAACAGATACATTAAAGTATAATCCAAAGTCTTTTAATGCTTCTATTTCAGGCATTCTTTTATCGTGTTCATATTGAGATATAGATGCTTTTGTAAATGTATATCCATACAATTTATTAAACTCATCTGCCATTTCTTGTTGATTAAGTTTTTTCTCTAACCTTAAACCTTTAAATTTCTCTCCGAAAGTCATAATTTATCACCCCACCATAAGTTAAGTATAGTATAAGGTTTTATTTATGTAAACAAATTACAAAAAAATTTGAGAAAATTAATTTTATATATTGAAAGTTAACTCAAAATAAACTACGATTTGCTTGTTATTAAGTATTATTTATATAAGGGGGAGTGAATATGGCATATTGTTTTAATAAAATGAATAGCAAAGTTTTGAAATTTGATGTGTTAAAAGATCTTGATAAAATAAGGTTTAATCATTATATTATGAGAAAAGAAAATATAAATAGATTGATTAAAGATTTGCCCGATGGTCAGTTTAGTTTGACTATAAGTGAAGTACAAAGGGAGCTTAATTTATCTAAAAGAAAAGCTTACAATCTCATAAAAGAATTTGAAAATATAGGGATAATAAAAAATATCATTAAGGGAAATTTATCTAGAAATAATTCTGTATATGAGTATGTGGTGAAAGATTTTGAAACTGATTTAAGTAAAGGTAAGGATATAGAAAAATCTAGTGATATCAATACATATACTAATACTAATGTAAAAGATATGTGTAGTGACATGAATAGTGATTTGATGAACTTAAAAAAAGAGAACTTAAAAAGAGATTTAAATAAAAATAATATATACGCGTCTATAATCGATTACCTAAATGAAAAAAGCAGCAAGAATTTTAAAAGCACTACTAAAAAAACTAAAAGTGTGGTTGATGCTAGAATTAACGAAGGTTTTGTTTTAGATGATTTTTATAAAGTTATAGATATTAAATGCAGCCAATGGTTGTATAGTGATATGGCAAAATATCTAAGACCTGAAACTTTATTTAGCAATAAATTTGAAGGATATTTAAATGAAATTAATACTAATAAAGTGGATGATAGCAATGATTGTGAGATTTGGGACATTAAGTTTGATTACTAATAGTTAGAAAAAATTGTAAAAATATATTGCGAAATAAACTCAAATGAAACTATAATTAAGTTATAGATAACCTTAGCGAAATTTATAATTTACACCTTACCACCAAATTATAAATTGAGGTGTATTGGTATGAAAAATTTTGATGCTGTTAATATAGAACAATCTATATTGGGCACTTTTATAGTAGATGAATCTTTAGGATATAAGCTTGAAGAATTAAGTAGAGATTTATTTACTTTTGATTATAACAAAGAGATTTTTAGTATTATGCTTGATTTATACAAATCAAATATGAGTTTGGATATTCAGACTATTTCAACTAAGTTAAGTGAAAATAATTTAGAAGTAAATATAAGTTATTTGAGCAACTTAGCGGTAATGAGCCAAAGTTTTGCTATTGATACTCATATTGAAATTTTAAAAGATAAATATTTAAGAAGAGAGATTATAAAAAATTGTACAAGCTTATTTCAAAGTTTAGGTGATGGAGATGAGATAAATTCTGTTATTTATAATTTTGAAAATAGGATGCAAAAAATATTAAACAAAGAGAAAGTAAAATACAACGATAGTATTTGTGATATATGTGAAGGTTTATTGAATTTCTTAGAAAGTGATGAAGAAATCGGTATGAGATTTGGGGTTAAATTTTTAGATGATGTTATTGGGGGACTTTTCAACGGGGAATTAACTACTATTGCAGCTCGTAGTGGTGTTGGTAAAACAGCTCTAGCCCTTCAAATCATGTTAAACTGTATGGAACAAAAAAAGAAAGTTTTGTTTGTAAGTAGGGAAATGACAAGTCAGCAAGTCTTTATGAGAAATCTCACAAAAAGAACAGGTATTAGCACAAAGAATATGAAAAATAAGGATTTAGACGAAGATAGTTGGAAAAGTATTATAAAAGTCATGGGTGATTTTAGTCAAAGAAACTTGATATATATAAATGACAAAATAAGTACTATTAGTGAACTTAGAAAAAGGATACGAGTATTAAATCCTGACTTAGTTATAGTTGATTATGTTCAGCTTATGAGTGTTGAAAGTAGTTTGCAAAATAGGGAAAGAGAAGTAGCTACTTTATCTAGGGAACTTAAAAATATTACCTTAGACTTTGATATACCTGTTATTCAGCTAAGTCAATTAAATGATGAAATGAAAGATTTTAGACCTTGGGGTGAAAGACCTATGAGAGATAGTAAGGCTATATTTCATGATAGCAATAACGTTATTTATATACACGAACCAGTTTTATCTGAATTTGATGAAGCATGTGATGATATTAAAAGAGATAAAAGAAGTGTGCTAAATGCTAAGAAAAAGGGAATTAAATTAGTTGATTTAATAGTTGCAAAATGTAGAGATGGGGAGATTGGATTTAGGCATTACTGTTATAAAGGATCTAGACTACATTTTCAATATATTGAATATTAGGGGGATATGATTAAAAAAGGAGAATATCTCAATTATGAGAATTCTCCTTTATAGCAACGGTCGAAATCATTAGCTATTTTATATTTAATATGTTTTTGGATAATTCATTTATACTATCAGTTAAGCTAGATAGTTTTCCTTCTATTCTAACTAGTAAATACATAGATAGAGCAATTGGAAAGCCTATATTAGCTATTAGAGTTTGAAAATTACTATCCATAATTTAACCTTAAGCTAAATCGTAGTTTTCAGTGCCAGTTTCAACTACTTTAGCATCAACACAAGCGGCAAAATCATCACCATTTGATGTAAATATATTTTTAGATAGTATATTATCCATAGCAGCTTTTATTTCACCTTCAGTTAAACCTTCTTTAGGATTATCCACAGATATAGATACCTTTTTACCTAAAACAGTTTTAAAAGTCATTACTAATTTTTTCTTAATTTCCATAATTAAACCTCCATAAATTTAAATTTTTAAAGCAACAGGCAAAGTCGTTGGCGCCATGAAATTTTATGCAGATAATGTTGTATTATCTATTTTTGCTACCTCTAGCAAAGTATGATCTTGAAGTGATGCTAATAGTTCACCTACTTCATGAACAGCATCATTAGATGCACTTGGTTTTACGTTTGATAAAGTCTTAGTTTTAGTCTTTATCTTTCCTGTTAGTTCATCTTGACCAATTTGAAATTTTAATTTTAATCCTGATGGATTTTTTGTAGCTATTGCCATAATTCATTCCTCCCTTTGTTTTGTTTTTTAAGCTTGTTTAGCTTATATCTATATAGTACTTAGTGGGATGAAAATGTAGTTATAAAGTATATTGGCAATGTTTTTTAGAGTAAAAAATTTTAAAAATAGTTTTTCACAACATCTTCAGAATACAAGTTGATATATTTGAGCAACGGACCTGTTTTTTAGGCGTTGGCGATAGGAGTGAAGCGACTTTTTGCTTAAAGCTGTATTATATTAGTGAGATTAATAAATAGGAGGGGATTTATATGAAGGTTAAATTAGATGATTTAAGTATTAATGTAAGTAATTTATTTAATATTGTTGGAGAGGAAAAGTTTTTAGAGATTACTAAGCTTTATGGGGGGAACAATTTATATATTCCTACATATAAAAGTGCTATTAGGGAAAGTAGAAATAGGGAAATTATTAATAAATTTAATGGGTGTAATGCTGATGTCCTAGCTAGAGAATATGGTATTAGTGTTAATTATGTAAACAAAATTGTTAAGGGATAATTGGTGTATTGACACTAATTAATGTATGAAAAAGAAGGTAATGGCTCGAAATAACATGGAAAATAGCGTATTTAGCACAAATTTGCAAATGGAAAATTATTCATTTTCAAACCTTCTTATGCTACTATTGAAATACAATTAGTTTGAAAATTGAATAAATAAGAGGGGGAAGTTTATGAAAAACAAAAAACTGTTATCAACTGTAACAGCAGGGGCATTGTCATTTTCTATGTTGGCTTCATGGTCTGCAAGGCCTATAGAGGCAAATGCACAAACTACACCACAGTGGAATGTGGAGAAATACGGAGATCGTATTGATGTAGATAGTCAACTAGAGCAATTATCTAAGGATTCATCATTTCTAAAGCAAGCAGACAAGGATATCAAAGCAAACGCAGCACAATTTAATTTTAATGAAAACCAGTCATCAAAAGATTCTACTAATAATGATTCCTTTACATACGATGGAGGAACAAAGCTATTTTTAAATAGAAAATTAAACTTCAAAGAATTTACTCTTCGTAGTGTTGGAGAGAATGTTGAAATTTGGGTAGCAAATGATGTATCTTTCCCAGAAGGTGATTCTCGTCCAGATCCTGTAATTACACAAAGTCAAGTAGACAAACTTCGTGATGAGTTTGATAAAAATATTTATCCAAAAGATACTGAATTTTTTGGAACTCCAGACAAACATGATGGTTCAAAATCTCCTATAGCTGGAAAGGTTGAAGGCATTCCTAAAGGTTATTATGAGGGTAGTGAAAAAGTTATAATGCTAGTAGATAATATTATAGATGATAATTATAATGATCCAAATTATCCATTCTTTGTAGCAGGTTTTTACTGGCAAACACTTGAAAAATACATGGATAGAAATATCATAACAATAGATACAAGAGATTGGGATACTCGTTTAGAATCTACATTCTATGGAACAACTATCCATGAACTTCAACATTTGATTCATGCAGACAATGATGCTGCTGAAGAAACATGGATTAATGAAGGTATGTCTACTTTCTCTGAATATCTTGGAGGATATGGGCATGATGATGGTTCTATCAACTTCTATTTAGATCATCCAGAAAATTCACTTGTTAATTGGGATGAACATAAAGTAACATCAACAGGTCCAGAAACTATTGCCGATTATGGTCAGGTATATTTATTTACTTTATATATGAATGATAAATTTGGTAAAGACTTTATTAAAGATTTAGCATTAAATAAAAATCACGGAATCAATAGTATTAATGAAGTATTAAAAGATCATGGAATAAACCTTACTTTTACTCAGCTTTATCAAAACTTTATAACTGCACTAGCTTTAGATAGTGACAGAGGAGGAAATAAGGATTATAAGTTTGATAGTATCAATCTTAGAGATATTGCTGTAGATAAACAAGGTACAAAACGTGGTATGACAGTAAACTATGAAAAAGCTGCACAGTTTGAAAAAACAGGGGTTCCAGCTTGGGGTGGAGACTTTAAGAAATTAGATTTTAAAGATAAAATTAGTAGTATATCTTTTGATGGTGTAGACTTCTTATCAAGTCCATGGAAATCAGTAGCTGATCCTAAAGATCCAAATAATAAAGTACTTTGGGGTAATACAGGTGATGAAGCAGATAATGGTTTGATATTTGAAGCAGATCTTACTAATAAAGACAAAGCGACTTTAAAATTTGATAACCTTATTAATATAGAAGAGCAATGGGATTTTGGAGTTGTTCAAGTTTCTACAGATAACGGTAAAACTTGGGTAAGTCTAGCTAATGAAAATACACGTAGCGATGCAGTGCAAGAAGGACATCCAAAAATAAAAGAAAACCTTCCAGGATTTACAGGAACTTATGATGGATGGAAAAAGGAAACATTTGATTTAAGTGCATATGCTGGTCAAAAAATATTAGTTTCATTCCGTTATTTAACAGACTGGGGAAATAACGAAGCTGGATGGTATATAGATAATATTGAAATACCTGAAATTGGATATATTAAAGATGGAAGTTCTATAGATGGTTTTAAATCATTTAAAGAATTAGCTGGTGAATATGTAAATTACACAGTAACATTTATTAATGAAAGAGAAGTTGGAAACAAAAATGGAAAGAAAACAAATTATAAGGTTATTACAGTGGATCCATTCAATGTAACTCAAAAGGATGCATTATCATTAAGACAGTTATTCCATGATGGAAATAACTATATGATTACATCTTATGCAGCTCCTACAGATGATAAAAATCCTGTAGATTTCACTTATCAGGTTAATTTAAAGACAAATAATTCTCATAAAAAATAAATATGAGCGCCTAGCACTTTAAATAGTGTTGGGCGTTTTTTTAGTGTGATGATGTCGTTGGCGACATGAAGTGTAGCGGATTTTTTAGTGTGATGATATGATTACATAAATTTTAATGAGAAAAAATAATAAAAGACATTGGTTTTCATAAATTCGATGTAAAAAAATGTAGAAAAATGTAAAAAAATGTATTTTAATAAAATAAAAAAGATGATAAAATTATAAATCTGTGTATTCTATATCATTTAAAGGTGGTGAGTAGATATAGATATAGGTATATACAAATAAAATAGATGTACTATTAAAAAGGAGAAGTAATTTGAAAAAGTATCAAAAAATAATATCTATTATCTTAATTATTTCCATATTTGCAACATCATGCCCTATGGAAATCTTTGCACAAGAGATACCTAACATATTTTCTATATTTAAAAAAGAAGATGCGTTAGATGAAAATGAAGAACCTAAGATAATTGGAGAAATAAAAGAAGAAAGAGAAGAAAATGTAAAATATTTCTTGAAAGAAGACAAATCATATGAAGCTGCTATTTATCCAAATGCAGTTCATTATAAAGAGAATGATGAATGGAAAGACATTGACAACTCTCTAGTCCAGAAACTTGATAATGAAGAAAATCAAAATGTATTAGAAAATAAGCAAAACGAGTATAAGATAAAAATAGCTAATAATACAAAAGCAAAGAAAACCGTAAAAATAAAAAAAGATAGCTATGAACTATCATGGAATATAGATAATGCATCTGATTCTAAGGCTGAAATTATTGGAAATGATAATGACTATTCGGATTCATTATCAAAAGAAGAAAAGAAAAAGATTGTACCTAAGATTGGTTCATCTGTTAAATTTAAAGATGTATATGAAAATGTAGATTTTAGATATGACCTTATATCTAGAGACATAAAAGAAAGTATAATTATAAAAGAAAAATTGAATGACCCAGTATTCAGATTTAATCTAAAACTTAAAAATTTAATTCCTAAATTACAAGAAGATAAAACCATAATTTTTTATGATGCTCAAGATACAAGTAAACAAGTATTCATGATGGATGCACCATTTATGTATGATGCAAAAAGTGAAATAAGCAATGATATCCAATTAAATATTAAAGAAAATAAAAATGAATTTATATTAGAATTAGTTCCAAATAAGGAGTGGATGGATAGTACTGATAGAGTTTACCCAATAACTATTGACCCATCAGTAAGCACACCTATAGAAAGAACTAAAATACATGACGCTCATGTATCTCAAAGTTATGGCACAGATAATTTTAGCAATAGCGTTATGTTGAAAACTGGAAAAGGGTCACTTTCAGGTATAAATAGAAGTTATATGTCATTTGATTTACCTGAATTAAAAACAGGGGATCTAATAACAAATGCTAATCTAGATTTGTCATTATACTCAAATAATTCAACATCAGCACAAGTAAATGTACATAAAGTTTTATCTGATTGGAATTCTTATGGTATAACATGGAATAATAAACCTGCATATGGATCTAAAATTGAAGATTATGCAATCGCTCAAGGTGAAGCAGGCAAATTTTTAACGTGGAATATAACAGGTATAGTAAAAGAATGGTATTCAAGTGGAAATAACTATGGATTGATGATAAAAAACAATAATGAAACTACAGGATATACAGAGTATTTTTCATCAGATCAATCATCAGACGAAGCAGAATTTAGGCCACAAGTTACAATAGATTATATAAATAATTCTGGTCTAGAAGATTACTGGACATATCATTCGCAAGATATAGGAAGAGCTGGAACGGGATACATTAATGACTATAATGGAAACTTTGTCCTAGTTCATGATGATTTAGAGATGAATGGAAATAGAATGCCAATTTCCATAAATCATGTATTCAATAGTAATGATAGAAGTTCAAGTGTAGGGTATGGGCTTGGGTGGAGAACTAATTTTAACCAGCGGATAGTTTCTGAAACTATTGGAGGTACCCAGTATTACGTTTATATAGATGAAGATGGAACCAAACATTATTTAGAATATAGTACAACAAACACATACAAAGATGAATCTGGATTAGATTTAACCTTGACAATAGATCCATCTGTTACAAATGGAAGATTTAAGCTAAAAGATAAAGGTGGAAATCAATTAGTATTTAATCAATATGGAACTTTATTGTACATAGAAGATAATAACAGTAACAAAATAACATTAAGTTATGATGGACCAAACTTAAATAAAATAACAGATGGAGCAGGAAGAGTTGTAAATTTAAATCTAGATGCTAATGGAAGACTTACAACTATAGTAGATCCAAGTAATAGAACAACAACTTTTACTTATGATGCATCAAATAGACTTACAAAAATAACTTATCCTGATTCTAAATATACTACGTACACTTATGATTCAAATAATAATTTAACAAGTGCAACAAATTTTGATGGATATAAAATAACATATACATATTATCAAACTTCTCCATATCGAGTACAAAAAGCACAAGAATCTCATACAAATGGGACACTTGGAGAAGAGATTGGTGTATCTTATGGTTATAATACAACAACATTTACTGATTATAAAGGTAGAAAAAATGTATATCAATTTAATAATCAAGGAAACACAATAAATATAAAAGACAACGATGGAAGTGCTCAGTATTATAAATATTTTGAAAGTGGCGGAAATAAAAATAAACTTAATAGCCAATCAAAATTACAAAAAACTATTTCAAACTATTTAAAGAATCATAATTTTGAACAAAATGGATATTGGAGTGAGTTTAACTATGGTAACTCAACTGCTAACATAAGTTTTACAACTGAAAATAAGAACATAGGAAATCAATCTTTAAAAGTTGAAAAAACTAATGCGCTAGGAGATCAGGGTTACTATCAAAGTGTTTCATTAGAAAAAGGAAAAACTTATACACTTTCTGGATATATAAAAACCAATAATATTTCAACTGGAAATAAAAAAGGTGCCGCCCTAATTGTTACATATCAAAAATCGGATGGAACATGGCAAAGTGTATACTCTGATTATATAAATGGAACAAAAGATTGGGAAAGATATGAAACAACATTTACATTACCTTCAGATGCAATGTCTAATTCAGCGACGGTTAAAGCAGGTGTTGATAGAGAAACAGGAACAGCATATTTTGATAATCTACAGTTAGAAGATGGAAATACAGCAAACAGATACAACTTAGTAGAAAATGCAAACTTTGAGTACGAAACATATTTTTGGCAAACTAATAGTGCTTGTAATAGTTCTGATTTTAGAACAACAGCTACAGGTCAACCTGCATCACTAGGTAGTAATGTATTTAAAATAAGTGGAGAAGCAGATAAAAGTAAGTATATAGCTCAAACAGTAAATATATCAGGAAAAAAAGGTGATGCAATAGTATTCGGAGGCTGGTCAAAAGGAGAAGGAGTACCAGATCGAAACTATGCAATTGACCTTGGTATTGAAAAAACAGATGGAACATATCAATGGATCGGAGGTCGATTTAACGAAGATTCAAATGAATGGCAATATACATCAAAGGTAGTTGTAGCTGATGGTGATTATAAAAGTATTAAAATTTATGCACTATATTACAACAATGCAAATTCAGCATATTTTGATGGACTACAATTATACAAAGAGGAATTTGATGAGAGTTATCAATACGATTCAAATGGTAATGTAGTATCTACAAAAGACTTAGATAAGCAAAACTCACAATTTGCATATAATACAAATAATGATTTAATTAAGTCTGTAGATCCTAAAGGAAATAGTTTTAAGTACAATTATGATTCAAAACATAATATGTTAGATGCAACATCATCTGAAAATGTAGTATATTCATTTACATATGATAGTTACGGAAATCCATTAACATCAAAAGTTGGAGATTCTAGCTTATTTATAAACTCATCATCAACTTACACTGCAAATGGAAACTACATAAAAAGTCTTAAAGACTCTGAAGGTAACGTAGTAACATATAATTATGATGAAACAAAAGGAAATCTAAATAGCGTATCAGATGCAAATGGAAAAGCTACATCATACTCATATGATAATATGGATAGACTTCAAAGCACATCAAAAGTTGCAGATGGAGCTACAATAACTAATAGTTATTCATATGAAAATGATAAACTAAAAACTATAACACACAATGGATTTAACTATGGTTTTGGTTACGATTCATTAGGAAACAACACAACAGTATCAGTTGGAAATCAAAACTTAATAACTAATACTTACGAAGCAAGAAGTGGAAAACTTCTAGAATCAAAATATGGAAACAACCAAAAAGTAAGTTCTGTATACGATAATGAAGACAGAGTAATATCTGAAAAGTACACAAATGCATCAAATGTAACTCAAGAGACACATAAATACTCATATGATGCAAGTGGAAACTTAGGATATCATGAGGACTTAGTAAATAAAGTAAACTACAGATACATATATGATTTATCAGATAGGTTAGTAAAAATAAAAGAATCTAATGGAAATGAAATATTATACAACTACGATGCAAATAGCAATCATAACAAAGTCACAGAAAAAGTAAACAACAACACATATGTAACAAGTTACGCATATGACAAAGACGATAGACCAACAAGTGTTACAACACCTAAAAATAAAAATATAAATTATAACTATGACAAAATAGGAAGATTATCAAATAACACAATAAGTACAGGACTAATACCATACACTACTAAGTATTCATATTTAAATGGAATAGATGGATCTACAACAAACAAGATATCATCTATTGAAAATGGAGGAAAGAAAATTTCCTACACATATGATAAAAATGGTAATATAGAAACTATAACTGAAAACTCAAAAACAACAAAATATTACTACAATGAACTAAATGAACTTATAAAAGAAGAAGTAAGAGATAGTGGCGGATCACTTGAAAAAACTATAAAGTATTATTATGATGGTGGAGGAAACTTACTAAAAAGAGAGTTGTATAAAGGAGAATCTACAACTCCTGCAGTAACATCTACTTCTACACAAATTGATGATAACTGGAAAGATAAATTTACAGGATTTAATACAAGAAGTATAGGAATTGATGAAATAGGGAATCCAATATCATGGGAGAAATGGGTTACTAATACTGATGGTGAAATTTTAGATATAGATGGTAATGTAGATAAAGATGGAGAAAATCCACTTTATGAACAATGGGAATTTGAATGGGAAGAAGGAAGACAGCTATCAAAGATATCTAGAAGTGGAAAAAGTCTATATGATATAGCATATAAATATAACTCTGATGGAATAAGAACAGAAAAGACAGTAAATGGAGTTACAACAAAGTACCATGTAGTAGATGGTAATGTAACATTTGAAACTAATGGAACAGATAAAATCTATTACACTTATGATAGTGAAAATAAGCTTGTAAGTATAGAGTTAAATGGAGTAGAATATTACTACGTAAGAAATGCTCAAGGAGATATAATATCTCTAATAGATAGTTCAGGTGATGAAGTTGTATCTTATACTTATGATACATGGGGTAGACTATTATCAATAGATGGAAAGTTAAAAGATAGCTTAGGAGTAAAGAACCCATATAGATATAGAGGATATAGATACGATAACGAAACAGAGTTTTATTACTTACAAAGTAGATACTACAACCCTGAGTGGGGAAGATTTCTAAATGCAGATAGTTTAGTTGGAGAAACTGGAGAATTATTATCTCACAATATGTTTGCATACTGTTCAAATGACCCAGTAAACAATGAAGACACAGGTGGGGAATCTGCAACTGGAATCCGACGTCGTAATCCATTGGTAACTGGAATTGCGTTACTTGAAACTATGATAGCTGGATCTTTATTATATACACAAAATAGGATAAAGAAATCATATACAAGTTATAGGTCTAAAATAAAAGTTTATTCATCAGAGTTAAAAACAAAACAAAAAAGTAAAACAAAAACATTCCCTAAAAATCCTAAAGAGTTAGACAAAATTTTAGGGAAACAAGGGCAAAAGGTTAAAGATGGACCGAAGACTAAGGGCAGGAATAAAACAAAGTGGACGCTGCCTAATGGCGTAACCGTAACACATGAGCAACATCCATACGACACTACTGCACCCAAATATCACAAAGGTCCACATTACCATGTTGATGGGCCAGGATATGCCCATACTCGTTTTATGCCAGGTGCTAAAATACCTAATTTTTAATTCTAAAGAGAAAGTGAGAGTTTTTTAATGAATAATGAACTTAAAAATATTGCGACTATTAATATAGCTGATACTAAATTCAGCGAGAGAAATGAAGGGGTAATTATAGTAAATTCATTTGATAATGCTGAAATAGGATTATGTATTTCAGAAAAATATAATGGAGATCCTCAATTATGGTTTGATGTTGATGAAGCTCTAAAAATTATTTCGTCACTTGAAATTGCTATTAAAGAGATTAAAGATAAAAATCATTAAAATTAAATGGAAAGTGAGATTTCTTAGATGAACAATAAAGTTAAAATTATTATAAATATTAATATAGATAAAACTGAATTTGATGAGGAAAATCAAGGGGTAGTTGAAACTAAAACTTTTAATAACAATAAAATTGGATTAAAGGTTTCACAAATAGATAATGGAAGTGCTGAATTATGGTTTGGTGTTGATGAAGCACAGCAAATTATTTCTGCTCTTCAATTGGCTATTAAAGATATAAAAGATAATAAATAATATTAATAAAGTTCAATAGGTTAAGTTACTTATTGGACTTTGTTTTATATTTAATTATAAGAATGATGAAAGAAGAACCGAAAAAACACTAAATGGGATAAAATATTGTCATACAAAACAATTATTAAGGATAAATAGTATTTGTAATTTCTTAAATAGAATTAGGAGAAAATAAAAAATGGATAAATTTATAGATGGATTCAGATTTTTTGAACATGAAAATATGATAGTAATAGAGCAAGATAGAACAAATGAATATGTTGATTATATAAATAAAAATAATATAAAAAAATTAATGATAAGCGAATTATATTATTTTTCAAATGAGATTAATTTCCTAGAAAAATGCAAGAATGTAGAAGGTGTACATATAATTGCTAATAGAATTAGTGACTTTTCGCCCCTATATAACTTAAGAAATCTTAAAAGTTTATATGTTGATGAGCCGACTGTAGAACTTAATATTTCTCTAATTAAAAACTTAGAGTATTTTAATATAAATGATGCTAAATATCTTAAAGGATTAAATGAATGTAAGAAGTTAAAGACGCTTTTAATATCAAAGTATAAACCTAAAAGTAAGAATCTTGAAGAACTTCACCAAGTATCAAATTTAGAAGATTTACAAATATTTCAAACTCAGATAATATCCTTAAATGGAATAGAAAAATTCACTAAATTAAAGGAACTTGAAATTTATAGGGCACCTAAATTGGAAAGTATTGAAGCGATTGAAAAAGTATCTAAAACACTTAAATTGCTAAGTTTTGATTGCTGCAAAAAAATTAAAAATCATAATTATGTATCTCGTTTAAAGGAAATAGAACTAATTGCTTTTATAAATTGTGGGGAAATTCAAAATATAAAATTTATAAAAGATTTACCAAAGTTAGATACATTTAGCTTTACAGATACTAATATAGTTGATGGAGATTTATCACCATGTATAGGACTTGAATATTCAGGATTTTCTAATAAAAAGCATTACTCTCATACATTTAAAGAATTAAATGATGAAAAGTATTGGTAACATCAACTTTAAATTTAAATCATAAGAAACATAAATAATATATTTTATAAATGAGGTAAAGAAATCCACTGCAAGTATTGTAGTGGGTTTTTGTTTGAAAAAAATTAGCATATTATCAGTATAGACCTCAAAGTACATAAATGAATTTAACTATAATTTTGGTTACGATTCATTAGGAAATAACACAACAGTAGCAGTTGGAAATCAAAACTTAATAACTAATACTTACGAAGCAAGAAGTAGTAAACTTCTAGAATCAAAATATGGAAACAACCAAAAAGTAAGTTCTGTATACGATAATGAAGACAGAGTAATATCTGAAAAGTATACAAATGCATCAAATGTAACTCAAGAGAGACATAAATATTCATATGATGCAAGTGGAAACTTAGGATATCATGAGGACTTAGTAAATAAAGTAAACTACAGATACATATATGATTTATCAGATAGGTTAGTAAAAATAAAAGAATCTAATGGAAATGAAATATTATACAACTACGATGCAAATAGCAATCACAACAAAGTTACAGAAAAAGTAAACAACAACACATATGTAACAAGTTACGCATATGACAAAGATGATAGACCAACAAGTGTTACAACACCTAAAAATAAAAATGTAAATTATAACTATGACAAAATAGGAAGAGTATCAAGTAACACAATAAGTACAGGGCTAATACCATATAGCACTAAGTATTCATATGTAAATGGAATAGATGGGTCAACAACAAACAAGATATCATCTATTGAAAATGGAGGAAAGAAAATTTCCTACACATATGATAAAAACGGTAATATAGAAACTATAACTGAAAACTCAAAAACAATAAAATATTACTACAATGAATTAAATGAACTTAAAAAAGAAGAACACAGAAATAGTAGTGGAGCACTTGAAAAAACTATAAAGTATTACTATGATGGTGGAGGAAACTTACTAAAAAGAGAGCTGTATAAAGGCGAATCTACAACTCCTACAGTAATATCTACATCTAAACCAATTGATAATAATTGGAAAGATAAATTTACAGGATTTAATACAAGAAGTATAGGAATTGATGAAATAGGTAATCCAATAGCTTGGGAGAAATGGGTTACTAATACTGATGGTGAAATTCTAGATATAGATGGTAACGTAGATAAAGATGGAGAAAATCCACTTTATGAACAATGGGAATTTGAATGGGAAGAAGGAAGACAGCTATCAAAGATATCTAGAAGCGGAAAAAGTCTATATGACATAGAATATAAATATGATGATGATGGAATAAGAACAGAAAAGACAGTAAATGGAGTTACAACAAAGTACCATGTAGTAGATGGTAATGTAACATTTGAAACTAATGGAACAGATAAAATCTATTACACTTATGATAGTGAAAATAAGCTTGTAAGTATAGAGTTAAATGGAGTAGAATATTACTACGTAAGAAATGCTCAAGGAGATATAATATCTCTAATAGATAGTTCAGGTGATGAAGTTGTATCTTATACTTATGATACATGGGGTAGGCTATTATCAATAGATGGAAAGTTAAAAGATAGTTTAGGAGTAAAGAACCCATATAGATATAGAGGGTATAGATACGATAATGAAACAGAGTTTTATTACTTGCAAAGTAGATACTACAACCCAGAGTGGGGAAGATTTCTAAATGCAGATGGTATAGTTGGAGAAACAGGAGAACTGTTATCTCACAATATGTTTGCATATTGCAACAATAATCCAGTAAATCGTGAAGACCCAACTGGATTCAAAAGTAAAGTCATAGCACAAGGATTTTATAAGAATGTTAATAAGCTAACGATTAACCTTCCAAAGAGTATACGTGAAATAGCAAATGGAAAATCAAAAAAAGATAAATATGGATATGGAATAGGAGGCGGATTTGAAGCTGGATTAGTCAAAGTAGGTACGAAAAATTGGAGTATTAAAGGTCCTAGTATCACGGCAGGAACATCTCTGTATACAAAAGAACAATCATTATATGGGAGAGTATCTTTAGCTGAAATTAGTGTATCTAAAAGTTTTCGCCTTAAAAAAATAGGGAAAACTGTTACAATAGGAGGTACTTTAACTTTAGGCAGTCTAGGAGCTACATATGGTAGGAAGAAAGGGAAGAAACTTACCTGGGGTAGTCATTATGGTGCAGGCTTTGAGGCTACATATGGAATAAAATAAAATATATATTATAAAAATGCTAACTTAACTTAATATTAAAATAAGAAAGGATTACATTAATGGAGCTAGTTATAGAAAAAAAGCAGTTAAAAAAATATAAGCTTGAAACACGGAAGCATGAATTTAAGATATACTCAGATGAAGAACTTATATATACAGCTAAAAGAAGTAGAATGAGACCTATTATTGAAGGAATGACAAAAATATATTTATATGACAAATATGAAAATAAAATATGTTTTATTAAACAAGAAGGTTGGTTACAACGCATCCTAATTAATATTCCAATTATAGGTTCGTTTTTGTTCGCAATGTGTCCATATATTTTTTATAAAGATGAAGTTAGACAAGGATACTTAAAGTGGCAAGGTGGAAAAGTAAATACTGCAAATGCTGTTGGTGAAATAAATAATGATAAATATAAAATACATGATGATGGAAGAAACATATTTATTGATTGTAATGGAAAACAAGTAGCACACATAATTAGAGATAAATTTATGCCATATGAGGATGGCAAGTACAAGTTGTTCTTAGATGAAGATTTTGATAAGGAAATAGCAATAATGTGTACAATTTTTATAGATATAGATTTTAGTGAGACTCGTAGTATATTCTACAATTTCTAAAAATACAGTATATGATATGTAAGTTTTATTATTATAAATTTTATTAATACCTAGAGATATACATATATTTTTTATTACTAATGAAATAATATTAATTTTAAAACTTAATTATTAAAGTAATATCAATATATTGAGGAAAGTAAAAAGTGACAAAATAACTCTAAATATAGTGTCTGTATTAAAGAGGTAAATTATAGACTACATAAATTATATATAGTCTAGGTGTAAAACTAGCCATAGCAAGGGACTTATAATACTTTGGACTAGACATAAAGTGGAGGATAAAATATATGAAAAAATATTTAGTAATATTTTTAATGACAATTTGTACTATATTTATGTTAGGCTGTGATATGCAACTTATGTATGTAACTGAATCAGACGATGATTATTGGTATAGTGAATACAAGCTTTTTAATGGCTCAGATTCAAAAACAATTAATGTAGATAAAGATCAAGTTGTCAAATTTGATGTTGTTTCAGAAAAAGGTAATTTAAATTTATCAATTAAAGATGAAAATGGAGAAACATGTTTTAATAAAAATAATATTGAGACATCATCATTTGAATTTACACCTAAAAAAAATGGTAAATACGAAATTAGCGTTGATGCTAAAAAACATAAAGGTGGATTTTATGTATTATGGGGACAAGATGATTCTAACTAATACCCTTATATAATCTTGAATTTAGTTTCAAGAATTATTTATAAAATTACAATGTATATTTAAAGAAAAAATTATTGAGTAAGATGATTTTAAGGAAAAATGAACAAAGTTCAATATAAAATTATACTAAATACTTACAATAATTCACAACCTTGCCTTAATAATTTAAGTATGACAATATTATTTAATTATAGTATCTGTAAATTTTAGTCAAAAACTAAATTATTGTAATTTTAAATAAAACATAATAAAAAAAATTTAGGAGAGTATAAAGACTTTGAAAAAAGTATTTATACTACAACAAAATCTTGACTGTAGATAGGTTTGTGTAAAAATAAACTTACCTACAGTCTTTTTTTCATGCAAAACTGGTAAATTTAATAGTAATATAACTACAATGTAAATTCAGCATACTTTGATGGACTACAATTATACAAAGAAGAATTTGATGAAAGTTATCAATACGATTTAAATGGCAATGTAAATTATAATTATGACAAAATAGGAAGATTATCGAGTAACACAATAAGTATAGGATTAATACCATACATTACTAAGTATTCATATTTAAACGGAAGAGTAATATAAATAATAAATAGATTTGATCATGTAGAATTATTCTTAGAATATATATATTATGATATAATCATAATACAGTTAAATAAAGGATGTGATGAGATGAGAGGATTATTAGATCCTAAGATGGATTTTGTGTTTAAAAATATATTTGGAAATGAAAAGAACCCTAAAATACTAATATCATTTTTAAATGCAACTCTAAAGCCTCAATATTTAATTCATTTCATAGAAATTCCTAAATTAGAAGAAGGAAGTGACGAAAAGGACATGCTTGTCAACTGGGTTGAGTTTTTAAGAGACCCAGAAAGTGAAAGAGTTAGAAGTTTAGAAATGAATATAGAAGAAATTAGGCAAGCAAAAGATGAACTTATTAAAATGAGTAATGATGATACTCAACGCCAAATTTATGAAATGAGAGCTAAAACTTTAAAAGATAAAGTAAGTGCTTTAAATGAGGCTGAGAGAAAAGGTATTGAAAAGGGAATTGAAAAAGGTGAAAAAAATAAAGCTATAGAAATAGCAAAATCATTGCTAGATGTGTTAGATTTAGAAACTATAGCATTAAAGACAGGATTATCTGAAGATGAAATAACTAATTTGAAGTAGTATAGCTATTGATATAAAATTATAAAAAATACATTTAGGCAGTCATCGAATATGGTGGCTGCCTAAATATGTTTTTTGATACGATATATAGTTTTATTTAACTATACTGAAAGGAATTAAAAATTATAATACTGGAATTGTAGGAGTTGGAGCACTACAAACTATCCTTGAAGCAGTAGATAACTTTACAGGTTCTGTAGAAGATACAGTTTATAGAAAAGGTAATGACTATGATACATATAAAAGTGAGTGCAAGAGTAACAGTAAAGTCCATGGAAATATTTAGAAATTAACAGTTGAAAATAAAAATATTTATATAAATTTATGAGTAGAATTTAAATTAAAAAATGAGATAATTAGTTATAAAAGTAGTGATCAAGGGTATATAAGACTTAAGTAAATAAAAAGCCGTAGTTTAAGATAAATATAGTTATAAAATAAGGGGCATTGAGTTATTTCAATGAGTAAGAAGGGATGAATATATTTACATGATAATAAAACAAATTGATATTACAAGTAAAATGGGATTGCAATTGTCTATGGAAGAAGATTTATTTATTGTTAAGTTATATGAAGATAGTTTATCTGGATACAAAGAAAATGTTGTATACAAGTGTAAGGTTAGTGATTCAAGTATGGAAGAAATGATTAATCATATAAATAAAACTCATAAGATAATAATGCAACAACAATAATTAAGCTTTAATGCAAATAAAAAAGCTATAGTTTAGGGGGACTATAGCTCCAATAGGGGAGGTAGAATTTTACTTTCCGATCATATATATTAAGTAATTCTTGATTAACCCATCTTAGGTAAATTTAGTATATGAATTAAAATTGTATCTATTTATTGAAAAGTGTTATATAATAATATTTGTAGCAATACAAAATTAAATCAAGATTAAATCTTGAATAGGTTAATTAGGAGTATATAAATGAATAACGGAATAGTAAAATGGTTCAACAATGAAAAAGGATTTGGTTTTATAACAGTAGATGGTGGAGAAGATGTATTTGCACATTTCTCAGCAATACAAACTGATGGATTCAAATCATTAGAAGAAGGTCAAAAAGTAAGCTTTAATATAGTTAAAGGTGCTAGAGGACCTCAAGCAGAAAACATAACTATATTATAATATAGATGGATTCATAAAAAGACACTTTTTAGTGTCTTTTTATTACAAGTAAATTATGATACTTGAAAATCTATGTAAAACTTGTGTATGTAAGTAATATCAACGTATTTTACAAAGTAACATAAATTAAATTTGACATAATATCATATAACTGATATAGTAATAGATGTAGCAAATAATATCGCGGAGTGGAGCAGTTGGCAGCTCGTTGGGCTCATAACCCAAAGGTCGCAGGTTCGAGTCCTGCCTCCGCAACCAATTATTTATATAAAAAAAGTTCTTATATCTAAAGATATAAGAACTTTTTTTATATAAATAATAAAATTTAAGGATACATGAAGAAAGAAATCACTTAGATTGGTTTCTTTTAACCACATTAATGCAAGTAGATAATACGTCACTAAAGGATCAAGAAGATAAAATAAAAATATATGCTAAGCCTAACATATCATAGAATTTGTTAGGCTTATATTAATACTATAAGATAAAAAATTTCAAACTATATATAATATCATTAATCTATAGTTTTTCAGATGAAGTTGTAATATATAAATAGAAGGAGAGAATTAATGAAGACAAATGTAAATGTTGAATTTAATATTGTAGGTGATTATTTTAATCCTGATGTAGTTACTCAAATATTAAATTTAGAGCCAACAGACTCTTATATCAAAGGAGATAAGGGAAGATATACAACTAGAAAGGAAACTTGTTGGAGTATAGAAACTGGATATTATGAATCATTTGATATATCACAGCAGATTAATTTGATGCTTAAAACTATTTCAGAAAAAAAAGAAATACTAAAAAAGTTAAGGACACAGATTGACGTTGAATATTTATTTATGATTGTTATTAAGATTGAAGATAACAGAGGACCTGCTATGATATTTGAGTCTCCAATTATTGAATTTGCTAATTATATAGGAGCTGAAATCCACGTAGATTATTATATAAATTAGTACTAAGGGATAAACTTTGGTGTAAGATTAATGGAGACTCATGCTTTATTCATTTTGGGTATGATTATTATATGTACTTTGGAAACAAAAACAATCCTGAAAATGCACTAAAAAAGATTAGGGAATTAGGTTTATTTGTAGAATGCATAGAGTCTCCATACATCTAGTTTTACTGCACTATATTGAAAGGAATTAAAAATATTAAGGTTTTAATTAATACAAATATGAAAAGTTTAGATGACTTTAAATTTAAAATATAGGAGATAGTGTTCGGCAATGAAAATAAAATGTACAAGTACAAATGGTTATACATTCACCCCAAGAAGTATTAGAAAATATGGCACAGATATGAAAACTGATCATCAGCAAATTACACTAGATAAAATATATAACGTATACGGAATAAGCCTTTATGAAGAAGGTTTAGATTATTTAATATATGATGATTATGATATGGCTAGCTGGTATTGTGCTGAATTATTTGAGGTAGTAGACCATAAGATGCCTAATACCTGGCATCATAGATATTTTGGGATTAGTGATGAAATAAGTCTATCAGCTATTTGGGGATATCATGAATTAGTTTTTTCAGTAGAACATTACAATGGATTATTAGAACAAGAGCGAGAAGATGTATATCTATTTTATAAAAGAAAAAAAGAGATTGATTTAATAAGCATTTATAATATTGAAAATTATGAAAATGAAATAAGAAAGAAACTTGCTAATTATACGAAAAATTTAATAAGTGAATTGAGAGATATATGTTCATATAAACTTTATCCAGAGGTTGGATTGTTAAAATTTTGTGCATCCATACAGTCTTGGGATTTGAATTTAATGGTATATTCAATGAATAGTGAAGTGGATAAGGTATTTAATGAGTATGATAAGGATAGTCTTTTTTATGAAAGTAAGGAAATTTTTAAAGAGCTAGAATATTATCAGATTGAAGAATCACAAGAAGATTTATTTTTTAATTTTTATGAAAAAAATTATGAAATATTAGAAGCACTTGAGAAAAAAATTATACTTGAATGGTTTTTATCTTGTTGGGAACAATCAGGTGGATTAAGTTTAAAATTTCCTGTATATTTCTTATTTAATGATGATATAAAATATTACAATATTCAAAACTCAAAATGGATAAAGAACAATTGTAAATGTAACTGATAAAAATGAAATAAACTATTTGTTTGAAGAATGGTTTAACGTATTAATAAAAAAATTTTAATTAGAAAAGGGAAGTTATATGGAAATTAAACACTTATTATTGGAAGTATATTGCGATTGTGAAGTTTCAAAAGGTGATATTAAACCAACATACTGTTTAAATGGGCTTAACAATCCAGGAAGCCATTGTTTTGAAAATGAATGTAAGTTTTTTAGCTATACTAATGCGCAAAATGAAATAGCTTATGTGGGTATAAATGGCTTAGTAGAACAATTTGATGATTGTATAGGTTTTGGGGGAGAAATGGAACCAGAACTTAATGATGTAGAGCTACGAAAGCTTTTAGTATCTAAATGGAAAAATATATGCAAAAACAAAATAGATGAAGCCTATGATGAATATATGAATATAAAAAATACAATCACTAAAGAGTAATTACATTACAATAATGAAATGAAAAATAATGAAGAATTTGATTATGTAGCAAAATATGATTTTGAAACATTTAGTAATGAAGATAAATGGAAAGTTAAATAAATAGTATAAAGAATTAAAGATATAAGCCTAACATATCATAGAATTTGTTAGGCTTATATTAATACTACGAAGTAAGAAATTTCAAAGGAGATATAATACAATTAATAGATCGTTCTACAAATGAAGTTGCACCTTATACTTATGATACATGGGGTAGACTACTATCAATAGATATAGGCTACTATAAATCGGAAAGATTAAAGGATGGATGAAATATGAAAATTAAAATAGAGTTATATGGAGAAATGTATGAACAAAAATGTAACTTATACTATAAAGAACAAATTTTGTACAGTGGATATGTAGATAATCTAGTAACATCTGTAAATGGATATTTAGAGCTAAAGCTAAATTATGGAACAAATATTACAACACCTACAATTATAAAAAGATTAGGAAATATAATTTTGTGGATTCCTACAGATAACATAAAGTTAAATGAAAAATATTTAAATGTTATAATCTCAATAGAGGAAATGGCAGAAATATGGAAAATGCTAGGGTATGAATTAAAAGATGATATGTATTTAATAAATTATGCTACTAATAAAGATTTAAAAGCATTATGGGTTGCCAATAGTGGTATTAGATTATATATAGAAAATACTAGTGAAGCTTTAAAAATAATTGAAAATAATAGTATTGGATTTAATGATGATTCTAAGGAAGTACATGATTATATCAACTATTTAATCAAAGAAGATTGGGATGAATTAGAAGTGAACTTTATTAATAAAATAGATTTACCCAAAGATAAATTAGTGATCTATATTGACTATCTAAATATACTTACCGAGTGGATACCATTAGTTAATGAAGAAAAACACTACGATGTTATTAACTTAGGAAGCAACTACATTATTAAGTTTATTGGCCAATAGTATTAGAAAAAATATACCAAGTTTATGGACAAGAAAGTCTTTTGATAATAATGATCCTATAGCTTTAGAGGAGTTTGAAAAAGCTGAAAGAGAAATATTAACTCAATCGTAACTTTTAATGGTGAATTAATAGAATATAGTATAAAAAGTTCTAGGGTTTTCAATCTTAGAACTTTTTTTTATTAAAGAACAAAATAATAATGTAGAAAAATGTAAAAAATATTAGAATATAATTAAAAATATGGTAAAATTATAAAAATAAATATAAAATTATTTTTAATAATCAAAAAATAATTTTAGGTAGATTAGGAGATTAAATGGAAATTAATTTTGAAGTAACAAAAGAGGATTATATTAAATTTGAATTATATAACCTTAGTAATTCACCATATCATAAGAGAGATATAAAGTTAAATAAATATGGAATGCCAATAGGTTTTTTATGTATTAATATGATGATGCAAACTAGTGTTGAAGACATTATTATAGCTACTACAATTGAAGCGTTTATATGGCTTGTAATTTATCCTAAGGCTAATAAACTTTTAACCAAAAGAGAAATTGAAAATGTGATAAAAGAAGGCGATAGCACAGAACTATTTGGAAGTAAGAGAATTATTATTGATGAGGAGTCGATAACTATATTTAATAAATCTTCCACAGAAAGAGTATTAAAAAGTGCTATAAAAGATGTAAAAATATATGATGACATAATAGTTATATACACAAGTTTATTGACAGCTTATATTGTACCAACTAGATATTTAGAGGGTGATTTAAAAGCAGATTTTATAAAACAAGTTAGTAAAATAGATAATTTCAATAAATAATGAAAAAAAGAGGAGCAATTAAAAAGTGAAGAATCAATCACCTACTGTAGAACAAGTAAAAGAAATTCTCAACATTGTAAAAGAGAATACATTGAAAGAAGTATTACATATTAGTGCAATTAAGGAAAATACATCTCTATATGACAGTAAATTTGGAGGAGTTCCTTATTTGCCAAAGTGTAGTGGATTACCAGTAAATGAAGATGGACAACAATTGAGATTATTATCTCAAATAAATTTTGAAGATTTGCCAGATAATAATATTTTTCCTAATGAAGGAATCTTACAATTTTATGTAAATGATATATATAATATGGATCTTGATAATCAAACTAAACAAGATAATTTTAGGGTTATTTATTATGAAAATATAGATTTATCGATAAAAGAAGATGATGTTATTAAAAAAATAGATGACTTCGAATCATGGAATGAAGATGAAGAATTTCCAATTCAAGATGAATATAAATTAGAATTTGAGATTGCCAAAGAAGGTATTACTATTCAAGATTATAATTTTGATAAACTATTCAATAATGAATGTAATAAATCATTTATAAATACTATAGATGACGAAGTTATGGATGAAATATATGATGATGACGATGAACAAAAAGATGGCTGCACTCAACATAAACTAGGTGGATATCCATTCTTTGCTCAGCAAGATCCAAGAGAAGGTGAAAAGTCTTTAAGGAGATTTGATACACTTTTACTTCAAATAGATACTGAAGAAGATGAAGGTATTGTATGGGGAGACTGCGGTATTTGTAATTTCTTTATAAACAGTGAAGATCTGAAAAATAAAGATTTTAGTAACGTATTATTTAACTGGGATTGTTATTAAGGATTTCAGTGTAAATAATTTTTACATATTACTAATTAAAATATATAATAATTTATCAGAATAGATTTTTATAAAAAATATTACTGAACTTGATAATTTCAGTAATATTTTTTTATGTATCAGTAAATTTTGATTACACAAAAAATAAGAATTAGTCCATTTGAATATTCGCTATATAAAGGAGAAATCAAAAGTGATAAAAAGAAGAAAAAGACCTAAAGATGGAGATATTTTTACAATAGAGATAAAAGAAGGATTGTACTCATATGGACAGGTAATAGATAAAGAATATAACCTATATCTAATATATGATATATTAGGTGATGAAAATAAATCTATAGAAGAAGTAATAAAAAGCCCCAAAATGCTTTTAACAAGAAGTTTTAATTATTCATTTAGAGATGGGGATTGGAAGATAGTAGGTAATGCTCAAATTCCAGAAGACTTGAATATACCTATGTTTAAAATGGGGGTAGATAGTAAATATCATGTAGTAAACTACAAATGGGATGTAATAAGAAAAGCAACTAGAGAAGAGGGATATTTATTACATTATGTAGATGAAATATCACCTGGTGGTTTGGAAGAAGCTATAATGGCTAAATATGAAATGGCTGAGTGGAACTATAATTATGATTATATGCTATATCCACCTAAGTATGGAATAACTTATAAAGATGTTCTACAAATGTCAGAGTCTGATAAATATCGTTATTTTAATACAACAGTAGCTTACTATGAAGAGCTATGGGGCCTTTATGACGATGGATGGGCTACAATAGAAGGTGATGAAGGCGTGACTATACCACTTTGGCCTGATAAGCAGTATGCAGATATATGTGCTAAGGGAGACTGGGAAACATATACAGCTAAAAGGATAGATTTATATGAGTTCTTAAATAAATGGGTACCTGAAATGGAAAAGGATAATATTAAACCAGCAGTATTTTGGGTAAACGAAGAAGCTGTAATAGTAGATGCAGATTTTCTCCAAGGTACTTTAATACTCTCGTTAGAAGAATATTAATAAAATAGAAGGGGACAGGAGTATGAATGAGTATAATTAAATTTTAATTCAAAAAACAATATATGATTCAATAGCCATTATGTTTTTTATAGCAATTGCAATTGTATTATTTTATGGAAAAGACACTATTAAATCTATCAATTTTTTAGTAGATCAAAATATATAATTCTTGGCGAACATGTTTTTTCACTGAATGTAAAAACATTAGAATCAGCTTGTTAGAAACATTAGATATAAATAGGGCGGTGAATTAATGTTATTTAGAGTATTTGAATATTCAAAGAATCAACATGAAGCAAAGTTGATATTTGAACATATTATTAGTGAAATTCAAAATAGTATAATAAGTAAAGAATATAAAAAAATTGAACCATATTGGAAGGTTGAAGGAATTCATATCGTAGAAGTATTAATTAAACTTGATAAAAGTTTTAATAAAAATCAGCATGAAGAATTTCTTCGAAGTATTTCAGATAAGTGGATATCATATGGAGATCCTGTGAATGAAATAATTGCATCTGAAACAACAGAAGGTTGTAATTATATTAAAAAAGACGTAAGTATGATTAATATATTTTATTAATATTTAAGTAAATTAATTAAAGTAGAATAAGTAGAGGATTAATTATAATGAATGATAAGATACAAAAAATAAATTGGAAAAGAGAGCAGCTATGGAAAGGGTGTATGTTAGCGACAATTGCTCATGCAATTATGGTAGCTCATTATCCAGAGATATCAAATGAACATTCATGGGATGGAATGAATTATAGTGTTCAAGACAGTGAAGGAAGTAGAGGAACTATAACATTCCATCCTGAAATTTGTGTAGGAGCTTTTCGAAATGATAATAGTGATAGATTAAATTCAATAGATAATTGTAGACAATTTAGAAAATACTTTGAAGGAGCGCCTAAAGAAATAATAAATATAAGTGAAGAAGAAGCATTGCAATATTTATTAGACGATATAGATGGAGATACATTACCTCTGATAACTACAGCTTTTTGGGTAGTAGATAACGAATTTTATACAATAGACTCATTTAAAGATATGTACAATAATGGTGGATTTTTATTAGAAAGACAACTTATGGATATTGATATAGCAATAAAATCATGGATAGAGTATTATGATATGTCTTTAAAACAAGGAGAGTTATTAAAAATAATTTTTAATAAAAAAATTAATCAAAGAACAGAACGAATTATATTAATCAAAGATGAAATAAAATTAATAGGAACTAATGATAGACAAGGATTAAGAGAAAGTAGAATTTCATTTAAAGAAATCGGTATAACTTTCAAAAAAAGTTGGAATGAATTTTTAAATTTATAGTTTTATAGTAAGTTATTATATCTATTTTATTTGTAGGGTATTTAGATAAATTAGCTAAAGAATTAATTCAAGCCTATTAAAATTAAGAATTTGAGGTCAATAAATGCACAGAAAATTAATAGAAAAAAACTATATTTACATTTGTAAGTACTTTGAATGGGAAGAGAAAATAAAAGAAGAAATAATAAATAACTCTAATGACGTATTAGTAGTTGAAATAGAGTGTGAAAATTGTAAAGATAAACAAAGTTTAATGGTAGAAATCGCTAATAAATTAAATTTTCCTAGTTACTTTTCATACAACTGGGATTCTCTTGATGAATGTTTAAATGATTTAGAATGGATTGAATTTAGTAGTTTAATTATTGTACTAAGAGATACTGAATACTTATTAGCAAATGAAATTTATAATTTAGGATACTTCTATGATATTATTTCAGATTCATTAATTGAATGGAATGAAGGTAGAAATTGCAATGACTATAAAACTCTTTCAAAGATATATTGCGTACTTTCTACTGTAGAAAATCTAAATTTATTAGAAAAAGAGCTTAAAAAATGTGATATACAAAAATACATATAAATAAATTAAAACATATCTATTATAATTAGGAGACTAACAAAAATGTTAAGTAAAAAAATGAAACAGTTTACTATAGTTGATATTATAGAAAGGCAAATGCAATTTACAAAATCAAATACTGTATTTGATAAAATAGACTTTAAGTATAACGATGAAGGTGAGTTATTAGCTTACAATGAGATGCTTGAAGATATTAAAATAATGAATGAGGATGATTTTAAAAATAAGTACATTAAAATAATTGATGATATAGGAACACATTTTGATAAGATGAATGAACAGGTTAACAGTATTGAAATTTTAAACAAAAATAAAAATGAAGTAGATAAAATATGTGGATATAACAATGCTATAGTATTAATTTTAAGATGTATAAATCCAAGTTTTTATTATGCAGAATATAGAAATTGGATTCCAACAAATACGATAAATAAAAAAATGAAAGATATTACTATGATTGATATTATAGAAAGACAAATACAATTTGTAAAAGATAATATTATATTTGATAAGCACTATAATGCAGGTGAGCAATTAGGTTACAAAGATATTCTTAAAGATATTAAAATAATGAATGAGGATGATTTTGCAAATAAGTATTTTAATATAGTCAAGAATTTAAGGATAAAGTTTAATAATGAAGAAATTTTAAATCAAGATGATGCAGACAAAATGAGTGGGTATGATGAAAGTATAGCATTAATTTTAACATATATGGACCCTATGTACGAACATGATCTACCAATGTGTTTATATGATTTAACACCACAGGATAATTAGTTTTTAATTTATATCGAAATTTAACATATGCAGGTATAAATAATCTATCAAAAATAACATCTAATTACATAAATAAAAAATAAGTTGGGAGATTAAAATGAAATTAAAAGTATACAACTCATGGTATTTGTTAGAAGATTACGACAATATAGATAATATACTAAGCTCTGAAGATGACTACAATATATTGAATTTTGAGAAAGAGAAATATTTAGAGAATAACTCAAATATAATTGACTGTTTTTTAGAAAATAGTGACAGGCTGCTATTTTGCATAATAGAAGAACAGTTAAATTGTTTAAGTGAAAAAGATAAAAAATTCATAAAAGAAAGAACTATTTGTGTTAATAATGAATGGGGTTATAACATACCAAAGCCTAAACATGAAATACCAAAAATAAGATGGTATGAAGCATTAAATAAATCAGATACCATACAGATACTAAGAGATGATTGGCAATTTACATGCGCTATAGTACATAAAAATCGTGAAATTAGTGATGCAAAATATATATTAAATGTAGATGAAGGTGATGAGTGTAATATCTTACATATAAACGAAGGAATAAATGGTGATTTTTTTAATGTAGTTTTACCAAAGTTAAAGATATTACTAGAAGACCAGCTACAAGTAATTGATGAGAGATAGATTAGTGGAAAAACTTTAAATTTGGATGTCTTCATAATCTTTACAAAAGTTTTAATAATCCATAAAGAAAGGAATTAATAAATATGTCATTTTTAGGACCACATACTGGAAATATCAATAAACCATATAGTTATCTTTTCGGACCACACTGGAAGGATAAAAAAGGGTATAGAGTTGTAGAAGGAATTGATAAATATAATCACAAATTTGGAGGTAATGATTGGAACGTACCTGTATGCAAATTATGCAATGAACCAATGCACCAAATTTTTACATTTGATTTAGAAGATCCTAAATTAAATGACATTAATATAGAAGGTATAACGGAAATACCATTAGTATCATGTTTAAATTGTTCTACATCTTGGGATACTCAGGTGTTTAAATTAAATCCACAAAATAAATCAATTGAAATTATTAGTCAAGATGACATTGAAAATTGGACACAAGATGATGAGGATAAGATACCATCTCCATTACCAAATATAAAAATGTCGCTTAAAGAAATGACACAAGATGATATACCAATAAATATTATCAAATATGAAAACGCAATAGAATTATTTGGAACTGAATATTTATGTAGGATTTTAGGAGCTCCGTTATATGCACAAGAGCCCTTGGATAGAGAATGTCCGGTTTGCAAAAAAGAAATGAATTATATTGCAACTGTATCTGGAGAAAGTTATTATAATTCATTTAATCTTATAAAAGAAGTAGATTTTACTATTGGAGAAATGTATTTATATTTCACGATATGTAAAGAATGTCTAACTATAAAAGTGGAGTGTCAAGGAACATAGTATTATGTAGAAGAGAAATTATTATATAAGATAGAAGGTGGAGGTTTTATTCCAGCAGAAATTTGTGATGCAGATTATAAAAGTAAAGAAATAAGTATATATGATATATTTGTGCCATAAATTTAATTATTTTATATTTTTAATAACCCATATAAATAACTTGATATATAAAATGTAGATTTTGATTTTTTTATATAATTTATTTTATGGAAAAGATATTTTAGAAGGAGAAATTATGAAAAATAGTAACTATAATAGTTTGTTACCAGAAGAATTAATAAAGCGCTCATACAACCTTGAATCTATAGGTATATCCGAAATAGCATGGAAAAGCGAGGATATTATTAAAGTTATTGACTTCTTAGTAGACAAAAAATATGTGATTCTTGGAGGGGATGTTTATTCACTGAATGGAAATATATTAGAGTCAACTTATGATAGTTGGTATATAGACGGGTCAGTAAATCAGAGTTTGCTTGAAGACAGTAGAAAAAAAGCTTGTGAATACATTAATAAATATGTGAAGAATAATGGTAATTATTATATTTATAGTGTAGTGTGTCAACTTGTTTAGCAAAAACAACATCTAATACATAAAGAGAAAATAAGCTAGGAGATAATTAAATGTTAAGACAAAATATAGATAGTATTTTAGAAAATTGGATAAAAGAAATATCAAGTAAAGAGATATTGCCTGAAGGCATTCAAGCATTAAATTTTGGAATATTTGAGTCAGAAAATGGATATACAGTTTATTTAACTGGTTCAAATGAGTATGATGCTGAGGATGATGATTGGGCGTGCAATGAGGATTTTGTTCCAAATAATAGGTATTTAGAGTTTGATCAAAAAGAAGTTAGTATGCTTGATTGGGAAGAGTTTTTAAACCTTATAGTGGATTCTTTAAGCAATATTATAAGCTTAGAGAATTATAGTGAATATAAAATATTAAATATAGCTAATATCACATCAGGATTTGATGATGGAGATTTAGTTAAATTAAAATAGATTTTATATAGATAAAATAATTTAATAGATATAGCCTAGCAGGTAAAATTACTTGTTAGGCTTATTTTTTAGATAAAAATATCAAAGTGAAAATTAATAAATCTTATTAGAAAGTTAGATAAGAAAAATTTAATATCATAAATAATACTATTAATATAAATGGTATGAATGTAGCTGGGAAACCTTTATACCAATCTTTTTCATATATAAACCAAGTTATTAAAAGATTAATAATAACTCCTAAAAGTATTAAACACATTGAATAAAATAGTATTTCAATACTACTTGAAAATTTGTAGATACTAGATACCAATATTGTATAAAATAAGAAATCTCCAAATCCTAATGTTGGAACTGGTTTATTTGATTTGAATGAAGTCCCGTAAACTATAAGTTTAATTGTTAAGTTTTTATTTTTCATTACTTTTGCATTTGTAGTCTTTGATCCGATTTTTGTAAAACTAATAACGTCAAACACAGATAGTCCTAATCCAAATCCAATTAGCGCTGAAAAAGATAACATTTTACCAATCAAAACTCCTATAAAAATGATGCTTGTTAGGCATATCCAACTATTAATTGCCAATTTATTTTTATCTTCTTCTATATAAGGCTTTTTAATGTAGTTTAATATAAAAATAATCCCTAGCATAGAAACAGACATTAAAAAATAGTTATTTGGTATATTAGTTGCTATAAAATATATAATAGCTAATGAAAAAATAGTTATTATAACTGTATGTATAATTGATTCCACTGCTCTTTCTTTTAAATCTTCCACAATATTCCCCTCCCTTTTAATTCCCATATATTAAATATTATATACTATCCCATATATTAACAACAAATTATGTACATTGCATAACTTTTAATTTTAAATTGAGCATACCAGCGTTTATGTAATTGACAATAAATTAGTAAAAATAATGCTATAATAAAAACAAGTACGTAATTGTTATATGATGCGAAGTAGAGCGTGTATATATAATAATAGATATACAGGGGAATTATAGGAGGTATTGGTTAAGTATAAATGATTTAAAGATGCATATATAGAAAAAGGCTAGTCATAGGGCTAGCCTTTTTCTATATATTTAACTATTTATCTCTTTCTCAAATATAATTTGATAACAATAAGGAGCAGCAACACCTGGGGCAGCAAATCCTGTATTTTCATTAGCCGGAATAATAACCTGCTTTAATCTCCATCCATTTTTAGATTCTTTATTTATAACACTTTTACAATCTTCAAACGTATCTCCAGATTTAACTTTAAACCCTTTTTTTAATGGTACTTCTATAAACTTATATTCATACATAGTAAATCGTCCCCCTGTTAATGTGATATATTTATATCTCTATATTACATATATATCACATCAACTTTTGGATTATGACTAAAATATAAATAGATGCACCAATGATATATAATTAATTTTTTTAACTAACCTAAATTCTTTTTTATACAAACTAAATACATTGGTATTATGAATAATATATATAATATAAGTGATAGTATAGAAAGGGGAAAGTTTATATGGAGAATATTAGATTAGAAATACCAAGCATAAAATATGAAAAGAGTTTTTTAGAGTATATTAATGACTACAAGATATCAGGAGATAAAGAGTACATGTATGTCTATAGAGATGCTTATAAAGATTTTAAACAATATGTGAGTAAACTTAATAATAATGCTAAAGGCATTGATCTTCCTGAAGGTTATGTACCTTGTTCTAGTTTTTGGTTAGTAAATGATAAAGAGCAAGTTCTAGGATCTATTAGAATTAGACATGGTAATATCCCTTTTGATGGTAATATAGGATATGATATTGCTCCAAAATATAGAGGTAATGGATATGGAAATAAAATACTAGAGTTAGCGCTACCTTATGCAAAGGAAATTGGGCTTGATAAAGTTGTGTTAAATTGTGCTAAAGCTAATATACGTTCTGAAAAAGTTATTTTAAATAATAATGGAATATTCTTTAAAAGTCATGAAAAAGACGGTAATTTGTATAATCAATTTGAAATTAAACTTTAGATATTATTTTAGAATTATAATTATACGCCATAGACAGTTTTCACTGTACCTCACAATAGTTTCATATATATTTCAGTCACTAGGGAGATAAGTCTGAGCTGTTGGGAGCGACCCTAAGCTTCTTACCCCAGTACAAAGTACCATATCCTACATGAGAATGATTACTCATAAATTTAACCTAACTTTCAGAAGTCTATATCGTCTCTATTTGTCATAAGGCTACTTTAACATAGTTCTTGTGTTATACGCAGATTTCTCTGTTTCAAGACAAATGGCTTTGTTTGGTATTTCCAATGTCATATAAGGTACCACACTTATACCCCGTTGGATTATTCCTCACTGAGGCGTCTATTACAGCCACCACAAGGCTACTACCTTTATATGCACTAAAGCTTGGCAAACCAACTTATTCTTTTGGCTTTTACCATTCATTATGATTTTCACAAATCATAAAAGGAATAGAATTTTCAAAGTATCCTTATAAATTCTTCCCGGCACCATCAGCTCTCAGCAGGTTGTCACCCATCTTCACTGAGTTTCTATGACGCATAACTATAACTCAAAAAAAATATTAAAATAGTACATACTATTTTAATATTTTTATTATAACCATATACTTTTTATTTGTCCACTAAAACATATGTTTTAATGCACATTTTTAAGAATAGTAGATTTTAATAGTTTTAGGCTACTTAAAAATTAGATATGCGTATTTCCTATGTATTAGATAAGGTGCTTGTAACTTGCGATTGTAACAATATAGTAAGGATTATCTTAATTACTCACTTTTACCTAAAAATAAACAATAAAGATGTAGAGGATTTAATGACATTTAGTTACAATTTATTATCAATACCGATTATCGTTTGACTAGAGAAAATTAAGAAGCTATTATAATTATTAAAGTATTATCAACTATAACATTGGGGGATATAAAATGGAAGAGTACATAATAAACGATAAATTAAATTTATTTATAAAAAATAGCGAGATGATAAAAGAAATAAAAGGATCATGGCAAATGGGAATGATGCAATATAGCTGTGTACTATCATCTACAATAAAAAATCAAAGTATAAATAAACTAGCAGTAGAAGAGAGTATAAATGTAATTAAAGAAAATACAAGTATGTTCTCAAACTTTAGAGGCCACAGTATGTTTTATCTAGCAAACATACTATCAACAAAGTCAAATAGAGAAGAAGAATTTAAATCAATAAAAAATATATATGATAAATTAAAAGAAAAGAAATTTATTAATGACTCATATTTACCATTTACAGCAATAATAATACATTCAAATAAAGATAAAATGGACATAAATACATCTATAGAAAAAACAAAATATGTATATGATTTTATGAAAAAACATCACCGTTGGTTAACATCAAGTGATGATTATTGTAGAGCGGCACTTATAGCTATAAATTCAAATGACTTAGATAATGATCTAGAATACATAGAAAAGGCTTATGAAATATTTAACTCAAGAGGATTTTTTAAATCAAATAACCTTCAGTCACTATCTCATATAATGGCACTTGATAAAGATAAAAGTGCAAAAACTATAGATAAAGTAATAAGAATTAAAGAGTTATTAGAACAGGAAAAATGTAAGATAGATGGCTATGGTTATCCATTAATAGGAGCATTAGCACTTATAGACTATGATGAAAATAAAATAGTAGAACAAATAGTGAGAGTATCTAATAAACTAAGTGAAGTAAAAGGATTTGGAAACTGGGCATTAGGAAAAAATAATAGAAATATGCTTAGTGCATCAATAGTAGCAGCGTCATATGCACAATATTTAAATGAAGACAGTAATGTAGATTCAATAAGTAGTAATATATTTTTAGAAATAATAATAGCTATAGAAATCGCAATGATGGTAGCTATTATAGCATCAACAGCTGCTGCAGCCTCAAATTAACTTATCCAACAAGAACTTTTGTATGGATAAGAGAATTAAGAGATAGCGGCACAACTAATTAATTCAAAGCAAGAGCTTTTTATAAGGCTCTTGCTTTATTTTATTTTATTTTACTTTTTTTGAAACTTTTTAGATGAATTTGAAGTCTATGTATTGTAAAATATAAATCCCTACTTTTTTTCGTGTAGGCAATAACTGATGTGTTATTGTAAATTTAATAGAAAGGAGTTGTTTTATGAAGGGGTATGATGGTTTAGTTTTTTTATCTGAAGATGAACTGGTAAAAAGAAGCATAAAGGGGAACGCTGAATGCTATGAAATACTACTGAAGAAATACAAAAACTACTTGTATAAAATCTCTTACAGTTATACAGGTAATGAGTCTGACGCTCTAGATATAGTCCAAGAGTGCGTGTGTAAAGCGTGGTTAAATATAAAAAAACTAAAAAAATATTCCTCGTTTAAAGCCTGGATCGCAAAAATACTGATAAACTGCGCATGTGATTATTGCAAGAAGAAAGGATTGCCAAATCTTGAATTTACAGATTCACTCACAGCTGGAGATAACTTTGCATGTGATCTAAGCGAGAAGATAGATATTAATAATGCTATTTATTCATTAAAATATGAATATAAAACAGTACTTATATTGAAATACTTCGATAATTTGACTATAGATGAAATAGCTACGATAATGGGGGTCCCATCTAATACTGTAAAAACTTACTTGAGACGGGCTAAGATTGCTATGAAAGATATTTTAAAGGAGGATTATTTGTATGAAAGATGATTTTTTTGACAACATAGAGGTTTCTGCTGAGTTAGATAGAACGATAGAAACAAGTGTGAGAGCTGCTGTATTAAAGAAGAAGAGAAAAAGGATGAAAAATTTTTCTTTATCCATTGCAGTATTTATTTTGGGAAATATATTTTTTTTAAATACAAATTCTTTTGCCAATACCAAAGACTTTTTTATTAGTATAGCGAGTTATTTCAGCTCATCTAATGATTTAGATGAATATAAAGCTTCAATCGGTTCTTCTATTAGCAATGAAGGATATACTATAACAATAAACGAAGCACTAGTAGATGAAAACGAACTAATCGTATCATCTACTATAAAATCTGATAGTGGAACTTTTTTAGACGAACAAAAATTTCAAGCTACGATACTAGTCAATAACAAAAAACTTTCGTATGATTCAGATGAAATGTTAGAGCGTAAAGATAGTTCTACAATTAACAGCATTAGCACATATAGGTTTAAAGAAGCTTTGACAAAGAATTCAAATATTGAGATTCAGTACCAACCTTTAATTACAAATGAGAAAGCTGATGTTAATAAAATAGAGGGTTCTTGGAATTTCAATTTCAATGTTAATCCAGATGTATTAAAGGAAACATCCGCTACTGTTAAGCTAGATAAAGTTGTAAATTTAACTCATAATATTTCAATGAAGCTTACAGAGTATAAAGGTAACATGTTCCGTTCTAAAATCAAAACTTCAGTTACTGGTGATATTTCTAGTTTAGAGGTCAAATTAATCGGATCAGATAATCTCGGCAATAAATGTGAATTCATTGTAGATCGTTTATATTTAGATGAGAATTTAAGTGGTTTCGTTACATTTGCGCTTGATAATCAAAATAGTAATATAAATACGAATGCAACATCTCTTATACTATATCCCTATTCAAAACCACTTGACAGTAATGAAGAATTTGATAAATTAAACAATACAATAATCATAAATTTAAAATAAAAAACAGAGATTTTTCTCTGTTTTTTTTATTAATTTGTATTGTATTGGTGTTAGTACAATATCATAGATACATTTAATCGAACGAACTATAATTAAGTCAATCAAAAATATATCCCTTATATAAAATGATCTTAAAACTTTTTCAAAAACATATCACGATTTATGTGACCATTATTTTTTACATTATAGTAATAAACGTTGCAACACAACGGTTAGGTTAAATTTTTCAAATGGAATGTAAATACTTAAATTAAATCATTGCCTTGACATATGAAATCTCTAATGATACTATTTTATTACAAACCGACGGTCGGTATTAAGGAGGCTATAATGTTAAACAATAATTTATCAAACCAGACATACGAAGATATTCTATCTACTGCGTATAATTTTTTTATTGAAAAGGGTTATGAAAAAACAAGTGTACAAGACATTATCAATGAACTAGGTATTTCTAAAGGAGCTATATACCACTATTTCAAATCAAAAGAAGAAATATTACAATCAGTACTACTTTTAGAGAAAGAAAAGGCTAATATCTACTTAGATAAGTTAATTCAAGAAGCCGATGGATGTAATGCTAAAGAAAAGATTAAGTATGTATTAAATAGATTAATGAGTGATGAAAAAATAAATACAACAAATAGATTCTTACTTAATCAAACAAATAATAGTAAAGCCATTATTCAAAGTATTATTCAAACAGTGAATATAGATTCAATTAAATTCTTTGAAATAATTAAAGATGGGGTTAAGGATGGTTCATTAAAGACAGATTTTCCAAAAGAATGTTCAGAACTGTTACTTTTACTATGTAATATATGGTTAAATCCTATTTTATTTAATAGGACATATGAGGAGACAGTAAATAGATTTGTATTTATTCAATTTACTATGAAGCAATTAGGAGTAGATGTTATAGGGGATGAGTTATTAGATAAGGTTAAAAATAATCTTAAAGGGGTTGGAATAAATGAAAACACTAAATAGTAAAGCTTTAAATAATAGAAAAAAAGCAATGGAATCATCAAAGAAAATAGTTAAAGATTATAATATATTTACAGCACCTTTAGAGGTTAAGCAAAAACGTGCTATGCTAGGTGCTACTTGTGGAACTGTTGGAGTTTTGGCTGGTGGAGTGTTTTATGTAGTTAAGTCATATAACATAGCAACAGGATTAATAATTGGAGGAGCAGTAACACTAGGAGTTAATTTAGCAACGTCTAAAGTATTAAGTAAAAAATAGACTTAGTACAAAATTAATAGATTAGATTTTTGACATCAAAATATAAATAAAGAGAGTTGAAGTAGGAGCAAAGACTAACGCTAAATCAACTCCTTTAACATCTTGGAGTACGAACTTTATTTGCAGGTGAGGATGTATAAAAATGTTGAAATTTTTAAAGAGAAAAGATCTAATTTGATATAAATAATATTCAACAAAGTTTAATCAGTTAAATGATCATTAAAAGAAGATGTACTACTTATGATTAATGAAAAAACTTTTCCATCTCAAACTTAAATTTAAAAATTAGTTAGCTTTATCTAAAATATCTAGAATATTTAAGACCAAAAGAGCTGAATTATTAGCTGATATTTTTTCAAAATCTATTATAGAGTTAGTAGCATTATCATCTGCATTATCCGAGATGCTTCTAATAATTAAAAATGGTACGTTATTTATATATGCAACGTGACCAATCGCAGAACCTTCCATTTCAACGCAATGAGGAGAATGCTCTTCAATTATTAAATTTCTTAAATTACAATCTGAAATAAATGATTCTCCGCTAACTATTTTACCAATATGATAATTAAATTTAATAGATTCTATCTTTTTATAGGCTTTTATTGCTACATCTATTAAAAATTTATCTGATTCAAATTCTTCTTTAAACGGGAACCAGTTTGTCATTTGAGATTTACGAACATCATGGTGAGTTACAGCATTAGAAATAACTATATCACATATTTTTACAGATTCACTTAGACTTCCTGCAATACCTGTATTTATTATATGTGTAGCCTTAAATTTATCTATGAGTATTTGAGTGCAACTAGCTGCATTAACTTTTCCAATACTACAAGAAGCTAGTACTACTTTTATATTTTCTTTATCACAAATATAAAATTTAAATCCTGCGTATTCTTCTTCGCCTATTATTTTTAAATTGTCTTTTATAAGATTTATTTCAACAGGCATTGCTCCTATTATTCCAATTATATTCAATGATATCCCCCCTTTAAAAAAATTATAGCACCGTATATTTAACTATGCCTTAAAAAATTTAAATGTATAAAGAAGATGGGTTATAACATAGCAAGAAATGGTAAGAAATTTAGAACTTAAAGTTTTGATTTTAATATAAGTTATAATAAGTAAAGATAGTGAAAGTAAGAAAAATTTCTTTAAACTTCACTATCTTTTTATATAATTAATTAAAATCGGCATATTAAAAATTAATTTTTCGACGCGGTAGTATTTAAGAATTATGCATTGCTATTTTTTTATAATAGGTTCCTCAAAAGATGGAGGTGTTATATTTATTTTAGCATCATGATTTGGACCTGGAGATGATAAATCAAAATATAGTTTAGAGTCTTCAGTAACACCAAAATCTTTATTTGAACCAGTGTTTTTAACTTTATTTAAAGCATCTCTAAATAGAGCATTATGAGCTTCTTCTCTGTTAAGTAAAAAATCTATTGTTTCTTTAACGTATTTATCATCTATTTGTCTATATAAATATTCATACACAACTTTAGCCCTTTGCTCAGATGCTATATTTGATAATAAATCAGCAACTAAGTCTCCTGTCACAGTTACATAATCTGCTGTCCATGGAGCACCAGATGAATTTATTAATACAGGTGATAAACCACATTGAACATGAGTTTGAATTTCTCCAGAACTAACTTGACAATTGTCTACATCATGTCCATTTAGTAAATTTATAGTTTGCGCTACCATTTCCATATGGCTAAGTTCTTCTGCTGCTATATCTAAAAATAAATCTTTTATTTCTGGATCTTTTATTCTAAAACTTTGAGATAAATACTGCATAGCAGCTTTTAACTCTCCATTACCGCCTCCTAATTGTTCTTGCATAAGAACTGCATATTGAGGATTAGGTTTTTCAACTTTAACTTCATGAAATAAGGCTTTATCGTGTTTAAACAAAACGAGTTACCTCCCTTTTAAGATTTAGTTTTATATTTATATATATCAATATATTAATTTTGCATAAGAATATATGTAAAGAGGCTGATTTATAGCCTTTTTTACAATTCATCTGTAGCAGCATAAAAAAGAAATACTATTAAAAATTTAATAGATTTCTTTTTTATCTACTTAAGTCTATCAAGATGTTCTTGTAATTTTCTAGCTTGTAAGCCTTCAGTTTCAGCAAATTCTTTAAAGCATTTACTTAACTCTTTATCATCTACATGTTCAGAGTAGCTCATAAAATCTCTTACTTTCTCTTGAGTATCTAATAAAGCTTTTTTTACACAATCTTGTGTGTTCATTTCCATATTATCACCTCCATATGTATCCTATAATATTTATCTCTTTATATAAAATTTATTATGCATAGTTATAACTAAAAAATAATCATTAAAATTAAGTTATGTAAATTTATGTATTTCAATATTATAAAATAATATATAAAAATTAAAAGTTTCTTTATAATAAAATAGACTAGGCTAAATTTAAATTTAGCCTAGTCTATTTTATTAGCAGATATCTTAACTCCTAATTTATAAGCGTTGTCTAATACCTTTTTATTTGATTTAGTAGAGTTTTTTTCAAAAGCTTTTGTAGCTATAAGTGTTTTGTATTGTTCAAGACCCATACCTTTTAAATGTTTTGCTGTATACTTAAAATACTTTTTAAATAAAAAAGAAAAAGGAGCAGCTTGAGTATATACCATTATCAATTTCTTTTTACCAAAACGAGGAATATGTTTTGCTTTATCTATTTCAGTTAAAGGATACAATCTATCAAGTAAAAGCTTTGTCTGAGCAGATACTTGGCATATATAAACAGGTGACCCTATTATAATGTAGTCTGCATCTTTTATTTCATCATAAATTATTTGCATATCATCCTTAATAGCACAATCGTGTACTTTTCTACAATATAGACAACCTTGACATCCCTTTATATTCATATCATTTAAGTGGAATTTTTTTATAATTGCATTATTAGAGGTAGCTCCATCTAAGATTTTTTGAATTATTGTATCTACATTACCATTTTTCCTTGGACTACCCACGAATGCTACTATTTTAATCATATAAATTCCCCCATATTTAACATACTTCTTCTAATTTTTTTTCATTAACTTAAATTCTTTTTTTATAAAAATTAAATACATTAGCGTTATTGCAAAACATAGGATTGTAGATATATATCCTTGTACTCTAGTATTATGTATATTAACATTAGCTTCATCCGCTAAGCTCACTATCGGAACCCCAAACATTGTAATATTTAAAAAAAGTACTACTATAAAATAGTCTTTATCTCTTTTTAGCTTATCTAAATTAAAAAACAAAAATTTTTTATCCATAGAAAATATCTCCTTTATATAAAATGATATTAAAATTTTTCAAAAATATATCACGATTTATTTTACCATTATTTTCTATATTATAGTAGTGAATGTTGTAACACAATGGTTAGATTTTATAACAAAGTGACTATTTAGACATAAAATATGCCCATTAAGGTAATCTCATTGATTTGATTATGTTTTAATGATAATTTATTTAGACAAGAAGAAAGAGTTTTAATGGCAAAGGAAGTATTAGAATTTATAACCTCTCAAATGAAAGTTTATGAATTACCAAAGATGAGTGATCTTTCTGAGATAACATTGAAAGATAATGAGAAAGCTTTTTATATAACATATAATACAGAAGATATAGATCAGTCAGAGTTTACATTTTATGATGTTTAAGAAAAAGAATTAACTATAAAAGTAGAGAGTTGAAGTATGAGCAAAATTGCCCATACTTCAACTCTCTGCATTTAACGAAAAATATCCTATTGCATATTATTTTGTTGTTGATTTTGCATAGAGTTTTTCATTTTATTATTTTGAACAGAATTTTGCATGTTCATCCCAGCTTGGTTTTGCATTTGTTGGTTTTGAGCAGAATTTTGCATATCCATTCCAGCTTGGTTTTGCATTTGTTGGTTTTGAGCAGAATTTTGCATATTCATTCCAGCTTGATTTTGCATTTGTTGATTTTGAGCAGAATTTTGCATATTCATCCCAGCTTGATTTTTCATTTGTTGATTTTGTATAGAATTTTTCATATGTAACATTACCTCCATTATAGATTTATTAATAGGGTATGTAATTAATAAAGTTTTATACTAGCTTCTTTAAAGGAGCACTCAGCGATGATGAACTTAAAGAAAGTTGATAACTGTATTATACATATGAAAAAACTTGTTAGTATTATTTTTTTAGATAGAATAGATTTGTACAGATAATTTATAAAAAGTACATAAATAGATTGAATTTAGCATTTTCTATAAATTATTAAGTTAGTTGTTTTTGATTGGGAAAAAATGTATAATACAATCTGGACTAATATTCAAATTAGAAAGTTGGAGGGTAAATATTATTATGGATTATAGTTGGTTAAATATAGGGAGTATCTTATTTGGCTTGATTGCAGTGGTAATTCCTATAATAAATCTTATGAGACAAGATAAGTCTACTAGTAAAAGTTTGGGGATAATTTCGGGGGTTAGTATTAGTTCATGCGCTATTTCTTTAGGTATGCAAATACTTTATACTAATCATCTAGTAGGCATACAAGATTGGTCAGCGCTAATGGATATACTACCTACAGTAGCAAATGTTTCGTTAGCACTTATAGTAGCTACTATTGTACTTAATATCATTATGTATAAGATATATAATAAAAAAATATCAATATAGAAATTTAATTAATAGCTACATCTTAGTATAAAAATATTGAAAATACTAAGGTGTAGTTATTTTTATATATAAACTTAATACTTTTAATACTATACTTAAGCATAATACCAATTACATTAAATTTAAAATATAATATAAGTTGTTTGTATTTTAAGCAACGTACGAAGCCGTTTGCTCTATGAAGTGTAGACTGATGCAGTGGCTTAAGTGAAGCTAATTTTTTAGGAAATAAAATTATAAATAAGTGGGTAGGGGAGACAGATGAGTTATTTTAAAAAAATAGTAATTGGACTAGTAATTACATTAAGTTTAATTATTTTAGCCGGGTTTGGATTTGTATATAGCAAGTTAAATTCTATATATGTAAGAGATGAAGCTGTAAAAAGTGAACAAGATAGTAATGAAAAAATGGTAGAGGGTATAACTAATATATTATTGGTAGGAATCGATGGAAGATACATAGACAAAGGGAATAGATCTGACTCTGTAATGTTAGTTACAATAGATAGTAAAAATAAGGATATAAAAATAACATCAATAGCAAGAGATACATATGTAGATATACCAGGATACTCAACTGAAAAGTTAACTCATGCATATGCATACGAAGGAATTGATTTATTAAAAGAAGTATTTAAAGTTAATTTTGATATTAAAATTGATAAGTATATAGCTGTTAACTTTGTTTCATTTATGGATATTATGGATGAGTTAGGCGGAGTAGAAGTAAATATTGATAAAAAAGACATTGATGAAGTTAATAAGTATATAGATGATTGTTATGAGTACTATTACAATAAAAAGGATGAAGTTAAAAAAGAATATATAACTAAATCAGGAACTCAAAGATTAAATGGATATCAAGCACTTGCATTTAGTAGAATAAGATATACTGATAGTGCATTTGCTAGGGATAATAGACATAGAGAAGTAGCTCAAAGTGTTTATAAAGAGTTCTTAAAAAAAGGTCCTGAAGAATATAAAAAATGTGCAGATATACTTTTAGAAAACACTAAAACAAATATAAGTCCTATTCAGATGTTAAACTTAGGATATACAGTGTTTAACATTAATGATAAGGATATAGAACAACTACAGTTTCCCCTAGAAGAACATAGAAATGGTCATATTATAAATGATAAAAAAGGCTGGGTATTAGAGTGGGATAAAGAGCCGAATATAAAAGCTTGGCATGAGTTTATTTATGGAAATGAAAATAAATAGTTAATAGACTCTAATTTATACATAATATAGAAAATATTTTCAATATTAGATATTTATGGTAATATGGTATCAGTAAAAAAGAGTGTAAGCAGGAAAATGTTAACACTCTTTTTAATTTAATAGACGAAAATAAATATTTAAAATAAAACACAACACAAGACTGCGAGGGGAATAGAGTATAGAATGAAAAGTAAGACGCTAAAAATAATATTTATTTTGGTAACTATAAGTGTGCTATTTTATAAAATGTGCTATATATATAACCTAAATCAAGAAGTAAGTAATATTAAAAGACATCATCAATTAAATAATTATGAAAAAGAGGATTTTAAATTAAATAATAAAACTTTAATTTCCTTGCTAAATAAAAATAATAAAAACGTAGAAGAGAATTTTATATTAGGATATTATAGCAAATATAATGGGGATTTGGATAATGCAAATAAGTATTTTAATTCAGCTACAAAGCAAATAAAAAATACTAATAATAAATTTATAAAATATTACTTATACAATAAATTAGCGAATAAATTTATAGAAAGTGATTATGAAAAGGCTAAGCAGTATACTACGATAGCATTAGAAAATATAAATTTAAAAAAGGACAATAAGAGCCATGTTTTAGTATGGAATAGTCTATGTAAGTATATAGATAAGCCTGATGGAGTTTATTTCATTATTGAAAATATGGAAAAAAGCATGGAAAGAAGCAATAAAGAGAATATATTTGGGCTTACAGAAAATCTAGCTACAATGTATTACATAGTGGGAGCTAGAGAAAAAACTATAAAAAGTTTCTTATACGTTATACATACTGCAAATGAAAAAGGAGATACATATTTAAAATCAAAAAGCCTAATAGATTTAAGCTTAATGTTTAATGATGTAGGTGCATATGATTTATCTGAAGCGCTTGTATATAAGGCACTAAGTTATATAAATAAAACAGATGATGATAGAAAATATAACCTAAGGCTATATGCATACACATCTTTATGTGAAGTAAACTTAAATAAAAAAGATACTGAAAATTTAAAAAAATATATAGATAAAATTTATAAACTAGAAGGTAAAATACCACAAGAACATTATAACGATTATTTAGTTAATGCAAAAATATTTGAAAGTATGACTTATGATAAAACAAATGAATACAAAAAATCTAAACAATGTATAGATGAAGCTATCAAGATATTAAAAGAAGAAAAAGAAATCTTATTAGTAGATACGGATATATTAGCTATAGCTGGATATGCAAATTATGAATATTTAATTGGTGAATATTATGAAGCTATAAAATATTATGAGATGGCTTATAATAAAATGTATGAACGAAAAAGCAGATGTTATGAAATATTGATTTTAACAAATTTAAAAGAGCTTTACCATATAGTAGGGGATACAAATAAATTTAATCATACTAATGAATCGTTAGAAAATATATATTCTAAATATCAAAATGAAATCGCTACTTCTTATTTAAAAAATAGTATTAGTGAATATAAAGAAGCAATAAAATTAGAAGCAGATTTTAAAAATAAAATTACAACTTTAGGTATAGTAATTTTTGTGTTGACTGGTTTTATTGTTACTGTAGTATCTTATAATATAAAAAATAAAAGATTAGAAGCAGAGCTAAAAATAGATCCATTGACCAAAGTTTACAACAGAGGATACTTTAATTTAATGTATGATACCTTATTAAAAGGTGATGGTGATATGGACTTTTATGTTGCAATGCTTGATATTGATGATTTTAAGCAAATCAATGATAATTATGGACACCAATTTGGAGACGAAGTATTAGTTGGAATGTGTAGGTTCTTTAGACGAAATTTAAATAACAATTGCTCTATATACAGATATGGTGGAGAAGAGTTTATTATAATAATTAAAGACAAAACTAAAAAAGAAGTTTTAGATAAATGTGAAGGATATAGAAAAACCATAGAAAGCATGACTTGGAGTGAAAATATTACAGTTACTGTAAGTATAGGTGTAGCTAGTTTTAAAGAAAATAAATATAATACTTTAGGAAAAGCAGATGAGAATTTATATTTATCTAAATTTAATGGTAAAAATAGAGTGTCTATATAAATAATCTTATTTAAAATTAATGAAGAATAAAAGATTTATGTTTCAAATTATATGATACTTGCAACCACTTTGATTAACGGATTTGTAAGCTAATTTAGTCATATGCGTTAGTCTAGATATTAATTTTTAATTTAAATTATATTAAATGAATCTTATTTGGTATAAATATCCAAAATAGGTCCATAATTTTAATTAGAATTTATATGTTTAAATTAATAGGATTTAAGAATTAAAAGGAGTGGTTTTTTGAGTAAAAAGAAGATAATTATTGCAAGTATTGCTGTATGGATGATGGTTATATTTGTTATGTCTAACCAACCTGGAAATGTATCGTTTAACATATCAGGTAGTTTTATAGAAATGCTAAAAAATGTTCCTATAATAGGAAGTCTTTTAAATGATATTTTAGTATCAAATAGTGCCCAGTTTATTATTAGAAAGGGTGCTCATATGTTTTCATATTTAACACTAGCTGTACTTTGTTTTATGGTTATTTATGAAGTTAAAAAGTCTAGTAAAAAAGCTACATATATATCCTTTTTAATAGCATTTTTATATGCTTGTAGTGATGAATTTCATCAATTGTTTATACCTGGTAGAGGGGCTCAATTTAAAGATGTAATGATAGATTGTGTAGGTGCTTTTATAGGATTAATGATTGTTAATGCTATAGTTAAATTTAATGAAAATAAAAAATCAAAAGTGAGTGCTGATGATTTATAAAATTAAATTTTAATCAATAAACAAAATCGTTGACGTTATAAAGTGAATCTATTTAAAAATGATTTTTATATGAGGAAACCTTGGAATAAGTATATTTATTATATTTTTGCAAAAGCTTAGAATATAATTATTTTTACATAAAGGAGACCAATATGAAAAAAACATTAATAGCAACACTTATTATAAGTACAAGTATGTTTTTTGTAGCATGTAATAATTCAACACCAGTAAAAGATGAAGCACCTAAAGAACAAGCTACACAAAACAAAATAACAATAGAAGAAGCTAAAGATATAGCCTTAAAGCATGCAAAATTAACAAATGATAAAGTTACATTTGTAAAATCAGAAGAGAATATGGACAATGGGGTAAAAACATATGATGTTGAATTTTATGTAGATAAGACTGAATATGATTATGAAATTAATGCAGATACAGGCGAAATCATAGAATTTGACCAAGATATAGAAGACCATGAAATTAATCAAGATAAAAAGCTTAATAATAACAATGCAAAAATAACTGAAGAACAAGCAAAGGAAATAGCATTAAAACACGCAAATTTAACAAGTGACAAAGTAAACTTTTCAAAAGTTGAATATGAAATTGATAAGACTACAGGCATAGAAAATTATGATATAGATTTTTATTATAATAATCAAGAATATAGCTATGATATAGATTCACAAAGTGGAAAAGTTATATCATATGAAATTGATAAAAAGTAAATATAACTTTAATTATAAAAGACACTGACTTAGATAAGTTAGTGTTTTTTTCTATTGATATAATTATATTTACAGAAAAGTGTGAATTTATTTACTAAAATTGAATTTTAATGCAAAAAAACTATAGTATAGAGAAAAATTATGGAAAAATGATTAAAATTTTGTCTCAACCTTTCCTGTATAAAATAGTCTAAAATGGATATAGAGCAAAGATAACGTTTTCGGTAAAGGGGTTTGTAAAAATATATTATCGTAAATTTTATTAATGACATTTTAAAATTACAGGAGGGAATTATGAACAATTTAGCAGTAAAATGGAATAATATTAGTTTAGTAAAAAGAATAATCATGGGGCTTATTTTAGGAACTATATTAGCTTTAGTAGTGCCAAGTGCTACACCTATAGCGTTACTTGGATCTTTATTTGTTGGGGCATTAAAAGCAATAGCTCCAGTATTAGTATTCTTCTTAGTAATGGCAGCTCTTTGCCAACACAAAGAAGGTAAAAAAACAAACATGAAATCAATAGTTGCATTATATCTTTTAGGAACATTAATAGCAGGAATGGTTGCAGTTATAGCAAGTTTCATGTTCCCGATTAAATTGACTTTAGTTGCTGGAGCTGAAGGTGTTACACCTCCTGGAGGGGTAGGGGAAGTATTACAAACTTTATTAATGAATGTTGTATCTAACCCAGTAAGTTCATTAGCAAATGCAAATTACATAGGTATATTAACATGGGCATTAGTATTTGGTTTAGCTCTTAAAAATTCTTCTGATTCAACTAAGCAAGTTATAATAAATATATCTGATGCAGTATCTCAAGCAGTTAGATGGATAATAAACTTAGCACCATTTGGTATAATGGGATTAGTATTTGATACAATAGCTACAGCTGGTATAGAATCATTATTTAGTTATGGGCAATTAATAGTATTACTAGTAGGATGTATGGCATTTGTTGCATTAGTAGTTAATCCAATATTAACTTTCATAGCAATACGTAAAAATCCATATCCATTAGTATTTAAGTGTTTAAAAGAAAGTGGTATAACAGCATTCTTTACTCGTAGTTCAGCTGCTAATATACCTGTAAATATGGGATTATGTAAAGATTTAGGTTTAAACAAAGATACTTACTCAGTTTCAATACCTCTTGGAGCTACTATAAATATGGGTGGAGCAGCTATAACAATATCTGTACTAGCACTTGCAGCAGCTCATACTATGGGAGTAAAAGTAGATATAGGAACAGCAGTAATATTAAGTGTACTTTCAGCTGTTAGTGCATGTGGAGCTTCTGGAGTTGCTGGAGGATCATTACTTTTAGTACCACTTGCTTGTAGTTTATTTGGTATACCAAATGATATAGCTATGCAAGTTGTTGGTGTTGGATTTATAGTAGGGGTTATACAAGATTCTTGTGAAACAGCTTTAAATTCATCAACAGATGTTTTATACACTGCAATAGCTGAACTTGCTAAAAATCGTAAAGAAGGAAAAGCTAGTAAAATAGCTTAATATAATAAAAGCTAATTTAAAATGAGTTAAATCATCTTAAATTGGCTTTTTTATATATTAAGGTATTATAATTTAAATCCACTTTTGATAGCATCGTGAGGACAAGATTTTTTACACTTACCACATCTTATACAATCAATGTTCTTAGGATCTTCATAGATTTTTATTTCCATATGACAAGATTTACTGCACAGTTTACAACTTGTACACTTATCTTTGTCTATAGTATATTGATAAAAACTAAATCTATTAAATAAAGAATAAAAAGCTCCTAATGGACAGATATATCTACAAAATGGTCTATATATAAATACAGATGATATTATCATAACTAACAATAAAAATATCTTCCAGGTAAATAAAAATCCTATAGTTTGTCTTAGAGATTCATTTAATAATACTAAAGGTATACCACCTTCTAGTGTACCCGCGGGACATATAAATTCACAAAAATATGGTTTAGATATGCCAAACTCGTTAGTTAAAAATATAGGCATAAGAATTACAAAAGTAATAAGTATAACATACTTTAAATATTTTAAGACATTATCTATTTTCTTATTTATCTTTACTTTTCTAGTTTTTATTTTATAAAGAAGGTCTTGGAAAAATCCAAAAGGACAAAGCCATCCACATATAAATCTACCAAAGATTATCCCAAACAAAGATATAATACCTATTACATAAAATGAAAATTTATATTTGATGCCACCTAATACAGCTTGGAGAGCACCTATTGGGCATGAACCCATTGCTCCTGGACATGAATAGCAGTTTAACCCTGGGACACATATTTTTTTAGAGTCACCCTTATATATATTTCTTTCTAAAAATCCTTTGACATTAGCATTGGTAATTATTGTTGCAAATATTTGAGTTAAAGTTCTTTTATCCAATTCCTATACACTCCAAACATATATTAATTGCTTTATTAAAGACTACCTTAACTTCACTTCGATTAACTCCAAATGCTATAAAACCAATGCTTAAAAAAAGTATGATGTACTTTATAAATCGATCTTTCATATTATTATTTTTCACTTTCTAATAGCTTCTTTATGTTATCCATATATGAATCTCTGCTTTGAGCACCTACTATTTCTTCACCTACAATTTTTCCATCTTTGTCTACAAATATTGTTGTAGGAACTCCCATAAGATTCTTTAATAGCCCTTTTTCTAATTTTTCATCACAAGATAAATTATCAAATTTAACTCCTTTTTCAGTTAATATTTTTTTAGCTAACTCAATAGTATCTTCACTGCTAGCATCATTTACTATTCCTAATACATTTACGTCTAATTTTTTTGCTTCCTCAGATAACTTTTGTAAATCGGGCATTTCCTTTATACAAGGATCACAATAAGTTCCCCATATATTTATCATAGTAAGTTTATAATCTTTGAATATAGAACTGTCGATATTTTTTCCATCTATCGTTTTACCAGTAAATTCTACTTTGGTTTCTTGTATTTGTTGTACTTGTTCATCAGAAGAAGTGCTTATATCATTTTTTTCAGGCGTTTTTGAACAAGCAACCAAACTTAATGATGCTATTAAAAATCCTGTTATTAAAATTCTTTTTTTCATATTCATTACCTCCATAAACTTTAAATAAAAGTTATATAAACTGCATTTAAAAATTAGCATTCTTTATTTGAATTTTCAACTGTTTTGACATGAATAGTAAATTTAGCGACCCCATTAGCATGTTTCAAGAGGAAATTTAACTCTATAAGTATTACAAAAATTATACTTGTGGGTAGTGTCTTAAAAGTTTTTATAAAAATATAATATATGTATAAATGTTGATAGAATAGTCAATTAAAAAGCGGGGTTTAAAGGGAGGAATTAATTTATGATAACTTTAGAAACGATAGTATCTCATAGAGGAGAATTAGACGCTACTGATTTAGACGGTGAAATAGTAATGATGGATTTAGACAAAGGTCAATATTTTGCCTTAAATGGTGTAGGGAGTAGAATATGGCAAGAGATAGAACAGCCTGTTAAAGTAGGTGAAATAGTTGATACACTTATTGGAGAATATGATGTAGATAGAGAAACTTGTGAAAAAAGTGTATTAGAATTTATAACGGGATTAGAAAATGCTGAGCTTCTATCAATGGGTTAAAAGAATAAACAAGTTTTTATTTAAGTTAAGTATAAAAGAAAAGCTTTTGTTTATAGAAGCTTTTTTTTTAACAGGTTTAATGAGAGCTAAAATACTAAAGGTTCCTTTCAATAAATTAAAAAAAGAATTAGGTACATACAATACTGAATCAGCAGATGATGTAGTACTAGATGATTATAAAATAGCAAAAATAGTAAGAGATGTTGTAGTAACAATAAGTAAGTTTACTCCTTGGGAAAGCTTGTGTTTGGTACAGGCTATGACTGTTCAAAGGATGCTTAAAAAACGAGGAATTTCAACTACTATATACTTAGGTGTAAATAAAGAAAATAAAAATATGGTAGCACATGCATGGATAAGATGTGGGCAGATGTTTGTGACTGGTGGAGATGGTAGTGGATACGCTACAGTTGCTAAATTTTCTAATTAATATATAATAAAAGCTTCTTTTTAGAATTAAAATTCTAAGAAGAAGCTTTTATTTTTGAGAAAAAACGTACGGGAGTGGTTGATGACATGAAGTTTAGCGCTAAGAGAAGCTAATTTTTGTAACTATAAATTATAGATTATTTATTTGAGTATAATATGACTTAAGAAAATAATTAAAAAAATATTTAAAATTTATGATAATAATTTTTTTTTCGTTCGTTATATATAGTGTAAAAGCTTTTACAAAAGATAATAGCCTAAATAATATTATCTGTAAAATTAAGTAGGAGGACAACATGGCATGTAATGAAAGTAACTATATAAAAAGATTAAAAAAGAAAAAAGAGGACGCTCTAGAGTATATAGTAGACCAATATTTAGGACTAGTAAAAGGAGTAAGTTATAAAATACTATCACCATTACAAAACGATGGGATTATAGAAGAGTGTATGAATGATGTATTTTTATCAGTATGGAATAATTCTGATAAATTTAGTGGAGAAAATGATGACTTTAAAAAATGGATATGTGCAATAACCAAATTCAAAGCACTTGATTATTACAGAAAAGAAGCTAAAAAATCAGAAGTAGCCTTAGATGATTCAGATTATACACATAAAACTACAGTTGAAGATGAAATTATTGAAGCAGAAAACAAAGAAGAATTAATAGCTTTAATAAATACACTAAATGATATTGATAGAGATATATTTGTAATGAAATTTTTCCTTGGAATTAAATCAGAAGAGATAGCTTTAAAATTAAATCTTACAAAAGCAAGTGTAGATAACCGGATATCTAGGGGGAGAAAGAAGCTAAAAGGGGATTACACTTTGATGGGAGGTAGTAAATATGAAAAATAAAGATATATACGAATTATTAAATGACATAAATTTAGATGAAAGTGAGTTTGTTGAAATGAACGTAAATGATATAGAAAAAGCAAAGTTTAAGAAGAATTTAAAGAAATCTGTTAACAGAAAAACTAAATATTTAAATGGGTTAAAAGTAGTATCAGTAGCTGTTTTAAGTATAGGTGTATTAGCTACTACTGATTTAGGAGGACATGTTTTTGCTAATGTTAATGAATTCTTTTATGATATAGCTACATCTTTAGGAATAAAAAAAGATCTAAAAGATTATAAAACAGAAGTACTTCAAACTGTAACTAGAAATGGATTTACAGTAAGTTTAAATGAAGTTGTTTTAGACAAAGATCAATTAATAATTACTTCATCTTTTAAATCAAAAAATAAAATAGAAGCAGGATACATATCACCTAAGGCAAAAGTTTCTATAAATGGGAAAGTTATAGAATCAACTGGAGATGGAACTTGTGTAGGTGTAGATGACAATACTGTAGAATCAATGATATTTTATAAAATAGATGAAAAGTTAACAGGAGATGTTAAAATATCAGTAGAATACACAGACCTTGAGTACTTAAAAGATGGTAAAGAAGAGACTCTAAAAGGACCTTGGGCGTTTGACTTTAATACTCAAGCAAAAGTAGCTGATACTACTAAAGAAATAAATATTAACAAAGAAATCAAACTTAAGAATGGTCAAACTATCACACTTGATAAATACACAAGCAATGTTATGGGGCAAGAAATAACTTATACAAAAGAAAAGAAAGAATTAGGGTATTACTTACAACTTAAAGGAACAGATGATTTAGGTAATGAGGTAGTATTTTCATTAAATCAGAGTTCTGATGATAAAGGAAAATTTGAATTTGATAGATTCAATATGGATTTCCCTGAAAAAGCAAAAGAACTTAAGTTAACTGTTTATGGAGATAAAAACCCAGAAGATGGTAAACAATTTAAAGGCAAGTATGAAAAACTTAGTGATGAGTTTATAATAAATATATCAAAATAATTTTTAAAAAATGATTCTTTTATCAAAAAGGATCATTTTTTTTACGCTTAAGCGAATTTTTTATTAAAAAATAATAATTATATAAAAAAAATTGTATATGTTACAAAAAATTATACTTATGGGTAATATATTTTTATTTTTTGTAAGAATATAATAGATATATATAAATTTATAGCAAAAAATTATATAGTTGATAAAATTTCTAATTAATAGAGTTTAATATGATTTTTAAATGGAATATATTTAAAATTAAATTATTTTAATGATTTTAATTTTAAATATTATAAATTATAAAAAAAATTCAAAAAAAATATGCTTAAAATAGCTTAAAAAAAAGGGATAATTCTTATTTAAAGAAAATAAGGATTATCCTATTTTTAGTTAAATAAAAAATACATTTTATTAAATGTGGTTTAATTTTTAAAGCTAAAACTTAAAAATACTTAATCGGCACATAAGACTATTTTTCGACCTAAATTACGAGAAAATTCCAAAAAGAAAAATTTTTCTCAAAAAACTTGTTGCGAAGGAATTGGAAATATGTAACAATTTGATTAAAGATACGGTTGATACAAAATTATCAGCAATGTCTTTGAAGGGTCAGAGGTCTTACCAAATAAATTAGAGGGGGAAATGAAAAAATGGAATTAATAAAATATGATGCACCTGTAGTAGAGTGCGATAACTTTGAAATATGTGAAGAGGAAGCTTGGTTCCTTGTATTTGTAGCAGTATTATTAGGATTAGGAGCTTCTGTAGTTTTAGGAGCTGCAGTATGGTGTTTAATCCAAGGTAAAGGAAGCTTTACTGGTGGAGTTAAGTGGGATAACGGACTTAACGTTAACATAGAGTGTAAATAGGAATAGTAAATTTTAATTAAGGTCAAAACGTTTAAATTTAAAAAATAACAAATGATGAAAATTTAAAGGTAAGACCTCTGACATATTTAAATGAAATATTAGAAGAGGAGGGTTTACAAGACATGCTTTGTGTTAATAATTTAACAAAAACTTATAATAATAAGATTGTTGCTATAAAAAATCTTAGTTTTTCACTAAGTAAAAACAAAATATTAGGTCTTGTAGGGCCTAATGGATCAGGAAAAACTACAACAATAAATTCAATTTTAGGGACTATAAAATGCAGTAGTGGAAGTATACTATATGAAGATTATAAAAATGATAGTCTAGAATTTAAAAAAAAGGTAGGATACATTCCAGATGATTTAATATTACCAGAATCATTAACTGGTAGAGAATACATAAAGTTTGTATTGTCGATCTATTCTATAAAAAAAAGCGATAAATTAGAAAAATTAATAAGGCTGTATAATATGCAAGACTTTTTAGATATATTAATAAAAGAATACTCTCATGGTATGAAAAAGAAGATTCAAATAATAACTGCTTTTTCATTAGACAGTGAATTAATAATTGTAGATGAGCCATTTAGAGGGTTAGATGTAGAGTCAATGATAATAACAAAGCAACTTTTTAGGGGATTCACAGAATCAGGAAGTATATTACTGTGTTCACATGATTTACATTTAATAGAAGAATTATCTGATGAAGTTATAATGCTTTATAAAGGAGACACTGTAGCAAAAGGGAGCAGTGATTTCTTAAAAGATAAATTTAAGTGTGATGATTTAGAACAAGTTTTTATGAATGTTTCTATGGGGGAGGAAAGAAAAAATGAGATTGGAGAAATCATTTCTAATTTTAACAACAATGCTTAAAGGTGTTAAAAATAATTTATATAATAAATTAAAAAAATATTTTATTATTATATCTTTAGTAGTTCCGTTTTTCATTATCTTGGGATCGATACTTTCTTATAAAATATTTTCCCCTATGATTAGTGCAATTATCACTGGTAATCAAAGTATGTTTTTTTCATTCATTTCATCTAGTATGTTGAATGTAACTTTGATTACATTTGTTGTATACATAATACTAATAAATTCAAATAATGATAGTAGCAATTATAGTCAAATAATAAAATGCTTACCTATTACAAAACAAGAAAAAATATGTGCTCAAACACTTCAAGAGCTATTTTTTATAGTTATTACTAATTTGTGTTACGTCATATTTTTCCACTTGCCATCTTTTATAGGTTCTAAAGTAAGTATAAAGTTTATTGCAATCTATTTATTATCTATAATCATGCAATCTTTATTAACATATTTTTTATTAAATACAATTTATTTATTAATAATTAGATTACTATACTTTATATCACAAAAGAAATTTATTAGAGAATTAGCATCAATTATTTTAGGAATTAATACTTTTATATATTTAGTTAGTAAAATCAACTTGGAAAGCCTTTTAGTTGAAACTAAAACCTACACTATATCTATAATAAATATTTTATTACCAGTTACAGACATGTTTATGGGCTATGAATATTTTAATCATATAGATACAAGAAACTCTTTAATAATCAGTGCAATAATTTTATTAGTAGGAATTTTTATAACAATTATATTTGGTGGTATTGAGTTTGAAAATAGAAATTTAATGATATTTAAACATATACCTAAAAGCAATAATAAGTTTTTATGGATTATTATAAAAGAAGTTAAGTACATTGTAAGAAGTGAAACTAATATATCAAACTTCTTTGTACTAATTTGTGTAGTTATATCTATAGGATTTTTAGATGCAAGTACAATAAATATTGTAGTAATAAATTTACTTTTATCAAGTTTTTGTTCAATTTTTTCACTAAATTCATTTGGTGAGGATAAAAATTTTAGTATTTACTCTAATGTAGTTCCAATTTCAACTAAATTAATTTCTTATGGTAAATTAGTAGGAAATCTTATAGTTGGAATATTAGTGTATACACTATTATATCTTATTGTATTTACATACCTAGGAATGAACTTAGATATATTTAAAGATGGAATAATATACACTGCACTAGGTGTAGTTGTAATTTACACATATGGAATAATTGTACCAGTTAGAGAAAAAGAGCCTTTTTCAAATATAATTGTATTTTTATCATTTGCTGCAATAAGTATATTGATTGCTGTAATATCAATGACTTTTGGTGGAGCTTATATATATGAATTTATTGTAGCTGGAGTTTTAGTTATTCTATTTATGATACCAAAGATTTATAAATTAAATTCTCTATTAGAGTAAATTTATACTTTATAGTTAATTTAAATTTAGAAAGGGGGAGATCTATGAAATTATTTGTTATTTTTATTATTGAAAAATTAAAGTCACTATTAAAATTAAGAACAGTTTTCTTTATCCCTAAAGATGTGTGCATAGGTGAAAATTTAATCGTAGATAATGCTTTGGACAAAAGTGTTAAGTTAAATCATGTAGCTTACAATATTTTAAGTTTATTAGATGGAAATAATACCATAGATGATATCGCTTCTTTGCTTGTTGAGAAATATGAGGTAAGTAAACAAGTATTAGAAAGAGATATAAACATCATAGTAAATAACTTACAAGAGAAAAATCTAGTTGAAAGAAAAGTTATAGGAAATAAGTTATTAGCTTTCCTTTTTAATTTAACAATAGGTCAATATTTATATAAAAAAAGATATTCTATACCTAAATCAAAAATAGCTACGTTTTTATTACTATTTTATATAGTAGTTAAGAAACTACTTATAATGTGGATTGCTATTATTATACCTATTTGTTTTTTCACAAGTAATTTTAGTTTGAATTTTAATTCGGAAATATACTATGCTATTGGATGTTATTTTACTTTTATATTTGCAATAATAATTGGATTTGTACTTCATGAATGGACTCACATAGTAGTTACTCAAGTTCAAAATAAAGAAGTTCATGGATATATATTAGCCAAAAGATTTACTGTAAGTATAGTTAAATTAAATACAGAATCTAGTATAATGTCTATTTTATTAGGACCTCTTATACCTAGTATATTGGGATTTGTTTTTATATTTATATCATTAATAGTACAAGATTTAATGATTTTCTTGTTAGGAATTGGGTTTGTTATTAATATAATAAATTTACTTCCTTTTACAAAAGATGGAAATGGTATACTTGAAAAAATTCTGATGAAGAAGATGATGAAAGGAGCTATAAAATGAAGAAGAACTTAAGTATTTTATCAGTTATATATTTTATAATTATTCCGTTTAGTTTAGTTTTTTATTTATTATATTCACTATTTAGCAACAAGAGTGTAAATCTATTTAATAATGGAATAGTTTTAGGTGTAACTGAAAAGGGATGTACATTAAATATTAATTCTCACATGATTTTAATATATATAGTAATATATGTGGTGCTTGCAGGTTTATTATTTATAGGTTCAAAAACAAAGCGTAGTAAAAGCTTTATGAAATAAAAATCTTGTAAAAAAATCTTATGAAAAGGAAATGAAAGTAAATGGATAAAAAAAGGGGTACTAAATTATTTTTCTTTGTTGCTTTTGTTATCATTTTTATATCTGCATATTCAATTTATTCAAACACTAAAGATGAAATTGATATAAAAAATGGTATAGGATATGGAAATCCTAATGCTAAAATAAAGATGGTAGAATATATGAGTTTTCAATGTATAGATTGTTTTGAACTACATGAAAATATTGGAAAAACGTTGACAGAAAAGATTAAAAATGGTGAAATATATTACATGGTAAAGCATGTGGATTTTGAAAAGTTTAAGTATGATGATGTTATATTTAATAGGATCAAAGACCTTGAGAAAATAGAAACTATAGACTATGTAATGGATAATTATAAGACATGGACTAAAATGAAAAATGTAGAAGATGTAGAGAAATTTTTTGATTTAGGCGATGTTAAAAATGAAAGAGTTGAAATGCAAAAACGTATTTTAAAAGAAAGAGATGAGAAAAAGATAGATTTCATCCCTACTTTTTATTTAAATGGAGAAAAACACGTAGGTGCATTTACAGATAAAGAATTTAAACAAATGATTAATGAGATAAAAGAAAAGTAAAGTAAAGTTATTGTATATAGACTTTTACATGAAAGGATAATTTTATGAAGTATATAAGCAAAATACCAGAAGGTGATGTTAATGTAAAAAAAGAAATGATCAATAAGGGTTGGAAAATGCTAAAAGAGCCTAACAATTTAGTAACAGCAACACTTATATCATTACCTATATCAATTTTAAATATTTATTTATGTATATTATTTATGAAATGGATAAATAAGGACCTAGTAACAGTTACTAACTCTATTATTAGTGGTGGTGGCATAAGTTTTACAATAAAGTTTAGATACATAATATATATATATTTATACATATTACTTCATGAGATTGTTCATTTGATTTTTATTCCTAATTTTATTAAGTCAAAATCAACATTTATTTCGGTTAAACTATGGGGAGGATTTGTTTATACAGAAGAAACAATAAAGAAAAGTAGATATTTAGTTATAACAATACTACCTTTCATAATGCTATCTTTTGTACTTCCTTTTATAATGACTTTAATGGGATTTGACCCAATGATTATTTTAACTTTATCAATTATAAACTCAGCTGGATCATCAGTTGATATATTATCATTTTTATTGTTAGTACTTCAAATTCCTAAGAATGGAATTATAAGAAATAATGGAATAAACACATTTTATATTAATAATTAATAAAAAGTAGTGTAGGTAGATTTGTGTAAATACAAATTTGTCTACACTTTTTTATTTAGGAATAAAGGTAATAAGATACATAGAAATATCAAATACTATGAGTATAAATTTTATAGGAGGAGTTTATGTACAAAAAAATATTATGCACCATGGCAGCATTTATCCTTTGTACCAATATAGTATTTGCAGATGTTAAAGGAAGTATTAAAGATATAGATTCTATTTCAAATTCTTTAAATACCATTTTTTTATCTATACTAAAAGGTGATAATTATGAAAACGTAAAAAAAGATATGCAATTTATACAATCTCAAATAAACCAAGAAAAGAAAGATATATTAAACAAAATAGACGGTACTGAAAGTACAGAGAAAATAAACTATTTAGCATTAATTTCAGTTTTAAATTATTATGAAATATCAATGTTAGAAGTAAAGGATTACTATGATAAAAATGACAATCAGTCATATATAAGAGCTGTGTCATCTTTTAATGAGGGAGATACAATTTTTGAAATAATAAAAGCTAGATTAAATTATAATCAAAAATAGGAGCTAATGCTCCTATTTTATTTTTAGTAAGATATATGATTAAAAACTTTATAGAAATTGACATTTTTCTATATTGTTTGATTTAAATACTTCATCCACTAAATTCATTTGATAAGAACTTACCTTTATAATTCTTTGAGTATATGAACGACCAAATTTAAATTTTAGTTCAATAGAATTAATAACTTTACCTTTAGAATGCTCTTTCGTCCATCTGTATGCTGAAATGTTATCCCAAGGAATAAAGTTTTCAAATGTAAGTATCCCTTCATCATATACAATGTTATTTTGTTTCTTAGGTGATAAACAAGAAAACATAACAATAGAAATAACATATAAGTTTAAAACATGCATCATATCTAAAGTTTCATTTAAAAGCTCATTTTTAGGAATATCTTTAAAATCAACTAAAAATCCTAACACAAGAAATATAATTGAAAGTATAAAGAACCATTTAGTAGGTTTAAGCACTACCTCATACCAATTTGGCTCTTTATAGCTTTGTATATGAAAAATAGGTTCTTTTTTAGATAAAGTTTTACTTTTTTTGTATGCTTTTATAGTTCCAAAAATAAGTGGTAGATATAAAATAAAAATAGCCATATTTACTAAAAGGTCTATAATTGAATAAATATTATTAATATAAGCATAAATTGTCATTGATGAAAGTGAGGTAATAAAAAATAAGAATAAACTTATTGTAAATATTCTATTCTTATTAGATATCTTATCTTTAAAGCCAGTACTTAAAGTATCAGGGTCTCCCATTTGCATTAAAGCTTTTGATGTTGCTTCCTCAACAGAAAATCCATCATTTGTATATTCACAAATATAACTTTCAATATGATCTTTAAGTTCATCCTTTATATCTTGTGCACGCTCCTCAGTTGAGACAAATCTACATACAGATTGTAAAAATTTATCTACAGTACTTTCTTTAGTAGTCATTAAAATCATCCTCCCAGTACAAAATCCATTGTTTTGCTAAATATTTTCCATTCATTTTCCCTACTTTTTAATTCTTTTAACCCCTTAGTTGTAATCTTGTAGTATTTTCTACGTCTACCATTTTCAACATCCCAAAACGATTCTATAAACTTATTTTTTTCAAGGTCATGTAAAATAGGGTATAGAGTACCTTCTTTAAATAAAAACACTCCACCAGATTTGTTTTCAATTTCCTTAATCATACCGTATCCATAAAGTGGCTGTTTTTTTAACGCATTTAGGATAATGGTAACTGTACTTCCTTTTATAAGTTCTTTATTTATAACCAACACCTCGGATTCCTATGTATTATATTTATTATAATAATTACAAATTTTGGAAAAGTCAAGTGCTACTATTATGAAGTATTTTTTTACGCAACGGACGAAGTCGTTGGCGATAGGAGCTAAGCGACTTTTTTATATTTTTAAATACAACGAAATGAGATAGTATAATATTTATTGGACAGTTTAGCACAAAACTATGAAAGTGATTGATCTTTATGCTTGTAATAGTTAAATGACAATAAAAGGTTTAGTATCATAATTATAGATATAAAAATTATTGAAATATGTCAAAAGTGTTATATTTGAGACACTAGTTTGTTATATTTATTTGATATATTTATAGCATAGACAAAAGATAATTTTTAGGAGGGGAATATGAGTATAGTAAAAGTTAATGATTTAAAAAAATACTATGGGAAAGATGAAAGTTTAGTTAAGGCTTTAGATGGAGTAACATTTGAAGTAAATAAAGGAGAATTTGTTTGTATTGTAGGAACATCAGGAAGTGGAAAAAGTACTTTACTTCATATGATAGGTGGTCTTGATAGACCAACAAAAGGAAATGTAGCTATAAATAATAGTGATATATTTAAATTAAATGATGAGGAACTTACAATATTTAGAAGAAGAGAAATAGGATTTGTATTTCAACAATTTAATTTAATTCCTATTTTAAATGTTTATGAAAATATAGTATTACCAATAGAACT
>NZ_FNGW01000007.1 GCF_900103615.1 Romboutsia lituseburensis DSM 797
TACGGAATGGATAAGCGCTGAAAGCATCTAAGCGCGAAGCCAACTTCAAGATAAGATTTCCCACCGTAAGGGTAAGACCCCAGGAAGACTACCTGGTTGATAGGTCGAAGGTGTAAGTGCAGTAATGTATTTAGCTTATCGATACTAATAGGTCGAGGACTTGACCAATAAATGATTCACTCTAAATGATATACAGTTTTCAGAGTATTAACTCTAAAAAATAAAGATTATGTGGTTATTATAGCAAAGAGGATACACCTGTTCCCATTCCGAACACAGAAGTTAAGCTCTTTAGCGCTGATGGTACTTGGGGGGCGACCCCCTGGGAGAGTAAGACGTAGCCACGTAATCTATTTTTTATTTATAAAATAAATTATAGACTATAAATGATTTTTTCATTTATATAAATATTATGTACTATTTAATCCTAGGAAATTTTCCTAGGATTTTTATTTATAAAAAATTCTATAAAAAATTAAAACAAATGTATATAAAGTTAATATATGGGCATAATTATAATGTAAAACTTAATAAATAAATGAATTACTCAATCTCCCCCATTTTAAAAGGCCTCTATCCCCCATAGAGGCCTTTATTTTATTATATTAAGGTATTATAAATTATCTGGTTTGTGGATAAGTTATAATACCAACTGCTAGGCTTGAGCAACGGACCTGTTTTTTAGGTCGTTGGCGACAGGAGCAAAGCGACTTTTTTATTGTTTAAAACATTAATTTTATATAGGTTGAAATTGACCTATATTGGGTAAAATATCAAAAATAAACAAATTAAAAAATAAATTTATAATTTATGTGATATAATTATACTTATTAAGAACCTATGTTCGTAAAAAAGGAGTGAGATTGATGGATTTTAATTTAAAATCAGATTTTAAGCCTACAGGTGACCAGCCTGAAGCTATAAAATCCATTGTTACAGCTATAAATAATGATGAAAAGTATTCTACACTTTTAGGGGTTACAGGATCAGGTAAAACTTTTACAATGGCAAATATTATACAGGAGACAAAAAAGCCTACATTAATACTTGCTCATAATAAAACTTTAGCAGCTCAATTATATAGTGAGTTCAAAGAATTTTTTCCAGATAATGCAGTAGAATATTTTGTTAGTTATTATGATTACTATCAACCTGAAGCATATGTAGCACATAGTGATACATATATAGAAAAAGATGCTAGCATAAATGATGAAATTGATAAATTAAGACACTCGGCAACAGCATCTATATTAGAGAGAGATGATGTTATTATAATATCTTCTGTTTCATGTATTTATGGTTTAGGAGATCCTGAAGACTATAAAAAACTTATGGTATCTCTAAGACCTGGAATGGAAAAAGATAGAGATGAAGTTATAAAAAAATTAATCGAAATTCAATATGAAAGAAATGATATTAACTTTACAAGAGGTACTTTTAGGGTTAGAGGAGATATTTTAGAAATATTTCCTGCTAACAATGATGAAAAAGCAATCCGTATAGAATTTTTCGGAGACGAAATAGATAGAATAACAGAAATTGATTATGTAACAGGAAAAATTGTAGGAGTTAGAAATCATATAGTTATATTCCCTGCATCTCATTATGTTACAACTCCAGAAAGAGTAGAAAAAGCTATTATTGAAATAGAAAAAGAAGTAGAAGAAAGAATAAACTATTTTAAAGAAAATGATAAGTTAATAGAAGCACAAAGAATAGATCAGAGAACTAGATATGATATTGAAATGTTAAGAGAAATAGGGTTTTGTCAAGGTATAGAAAATTATTCAAGACATATAACGGGTAGAAAACCTGGAGAAAAGCCATATACCTTAATGGATTTCTTTCCAGATGATTATCTAATAATAGTTGATGAATCGCACGTTACAGTACCACAAGTAAGAGGTATGTATGCTGGAGATAGGTCAAGAAAATCGTCTCTTATAGATAATGGATTTAGACTTCCGTCAGCTTATGATAATAGACCTCTAAATTTTGAAGAATTTGAATCAAATATAAATCAAATATTATTTGTTACAGCAACTCCAGGACCTTATGAAATTCAACACTCAACAACAGTAGCAGAACAAATTATAAGACCTACAGGATTACTAGATCCTATAATTGAAGTTAGACCTATAAATAATCAAATAGATAATTTAGTTGTAGAGATTAATAAGATTATAGAAAAGAATGAAAGAGTCTTAATAACAACATTGACTAAAAAAATGAGTGAGGACTTAAGTAACTATTTAAAAGAAATTGGAATAAAAGTTAAGTATTTACATTCAGATATAGATACATTAGAGAGAGTAGAAATAATAAGAGATTTAAGGCTTGGTAAGTTTGATGTATTAGTAGGTATAAACTTACTTAGAGAAGGATTAGATATTCCAGAGGTTTCTTTAGTAGCTATATTAGACGCAGACAAAGAAGGTTTCCTTCGTTCCGAAACTTCATTAATACAAACTATAGGTCGTGCAGCTAGAAACTCAGAAGGTAGAGTTATAATGTATGCAGATAAAATAACTAGATCTATGGAAAGTGCTATAGAAGAAACTAAAAGAAGAAGAGAAATTCAAATGCTTTATAATGAAGAGCATTCAATTACACCTACTACTATTAAAAAGGGTATAAGAAATGCTATAGAAGCTACTACAGTAGCAGATGAAGAGGCTACATATGGAATAAAAGAAACTGATAATATAGATGAAATAAAAGAAAATATTGCGACTCTACAAGCTGAAATGATGGAAGCTGCACAAAACCTACAATTTGAGAGAGCAGCAGAGCTTAGAGATAAAATTAAGCAACTTGAGGAAAGGATTAATATATAAATGGAAAATAAAATTATAATAAAAGGAGCTAAAGAGCATAACTTAAAAAATGTTGATCTAGAGATACCTAGAGATAAGTTTATTGTATTTACAGGATTATCTGGATCAGGTAAATCTTCTTTAGCATTTGATACTATTTATGCTGAAGGCCAAAGACGCTATGTAGAAAGTTTATCTGCATATGCAAGACAATTCTTAGGTCAAATGGAAAAACCAAACGTAGAATATATAGAAGGCTTATCACCTGCTATTTCAATAGACCAAAAAACAACATCTAAAAATCCACGTTCTACAGTTGGTACAGTTACGGAAATTTATGATTATTTAAGATTATTATTTGCAAGAGTGGGAGAAGTTCATTGTCCTACATGCGGTAAATTAATAAGTCAAATGACTATACAGGAGATTGTAGACAAAATGATGGCGTTTGAAGAACGAACAAAGTTACAAATTTTATCTCCTGTTGTTAGAGGTCAAAAGGGAACGCACAAAAAAGTTATAGAAAATGTTAAAAAAGAAGGGTTTGTAAGAATTAGAGTAGATGGAGAAAATTATGAGGTAACAGATGATATAGATTTAAATAAAAATCAAAAACACAACATTGAGGTTGTAGTAGATAGAATTGTAATTAAAGATGGAATAGAAGCAAGATTAGCTGATTCTATAGAAACAGCAGTTAAGTTATCGGACGGTTTAGTTATAGCACAAATAATAGATGGAGATGAGATATTATACTCAACTAAATTTGCATGCCCAGAACATGGTATTGGTATAGAAGAACTATCACCAAGAATGTTTTCATTTAATAGTCCATTTGGAGCTTGTGATAGTTGTAATGGATTAGGTGAAAGTAAAGAAGTTGATCCAGACTTAGTTGTTCCAAATAAGGAATTATCTATAAAACAAGGTGCTATAGTAGCATGGGGATCTGTTGGAACTAATGATGATACATATTATAGCAAAATGGTAAAAAGTTTAGCTGACAAGTTTAATGTGGATTTATCTACACCATTTAAAGATTTACCTGAAGATTTTGTAAACGAGCTATTATATGGACACGATAATGTAATGGTTGAGTTTGTATATGAATCTAAGTATGGTGGAAACAGATTATACAAGGCTCCATTTGAAGGTGTAATAGTAAATTTAGAAAGAAGATATAGAGAAACTAATTCAGAGTATTCTAGAGATAAAATAGAAGAATTTATGGCAGAGAAACCTTGCCCTAAATGTAAGGGAGCAAGACTAAGAAAAGAGGTACTATCTGTACTAGTTGATAACAAAAATATAATGGATGTAACTGATTTTTCAGTTAATGAACTAATAAGTTATATAGAAAATATAAACTTAAGTGAAAAACAAAAGTTTATAGCTCACGAAATCTTAAAAGAAATAAAAGGAAGAGCATCTTTCTTAAGAGATGTAGGATTAGACTATCTTAATTTATCTAGGAAAGCAGGTACTTTATCAGGAGGAGAAGCTCAACGTATAAGACTTGCAACTCAAATAGGATCAGCTCTAGTTGGAGTCTTATATGTTCTTGATGAGCCAAGTATAGGTCTTCATCAAAGAGATAATGATAGATTAATAGGAACTTTAAGACATTTAACAAACATAGGTAACACTTTAATAGTAGTGGAACATGATGAAGATACTATGAAAGAAGCAGACTATATTATTGATATTGGACCAGGTGCAGGTGTTCACGGTGGAGAAATTGTAGCTCAAGGTACCCTTGAAGAAATACTAGAAAATCCAAACTCTATAACAGGTCAGTATTTAAGTGGGAAAAAACAAATTCAAATACCAGAGGAAACTAGAGAAGGTAATGGACAATACATTGAAATAGTTAAAGCTACTGAAAATAACTTAAAAAATATAAATGTTAAATTCCCATTAGGTAAATTTACTTGTATAACAGGAGTATCTGGTTCAGGAAAGAGTACATTAATAAATGATATATTATACAAAGGTATAGCAAGTAAGGTAAATAGATTAAGAGAAAGACCAGGTAAACATAAGGAAATTAAGGGGATAGAAAATATAGATAAAGTAATAAATATAGATCAAAGTCCTATAGGAAGAACTCCTCGTTCAAACCCAGCTACTTATACAGGTGTGTTTGATATGATAAGAGATTTATTTGCATCTACTAATGAAGCTAAAGCTAGAGGATATCAAAAAGGAAGATTTAGTTTTAACGTAAAAGGTGGTAGATGTGAGGCTTGTAAGGGTGATGGTATTATTAAGATAGAGATGCATTTCTTGCCAGATGTATACGTGCCGTGTGAAGTATGTAAAGGTGAGAGATATAATAGGGAAACATTACAGGTTAAATATAAGGATAAAACTATAGCTGATATTTTGGATATGAATGTAGAAGAAGCTCTTAATTTCTTTGAGAACATACCTAATATAAGAAGAAAGCTTGAAACATTAATGGATGTAGGTCTTTCTTATATAAAATTAGGACAACCATCTACTCAATTATCAGGAGGAGAAGCACAAAGAATAAAATTAGCAACTGAATTAAGTAAGAGGCCTACAGGTAAAACTTTATATATACTGGATGAGCCTACAACTGGTCTTCATATAGCAGATGTAGATAAATTAATTCAAGTATTACAAAGATTAGCTGATACAGGTAATAGCATAGTAGTTATAGAACATAATTTAGATGTTATAAAAACTTGTGATTATATAATTGATTTAGGACCAGAAGGTGGAGATAAAGGTGGTAAAATTGTTGCTACAGGTACGCCTAAAGAAGTCTCAAATGTAGAAGGATCTTATACTGGAATGTTTTTAAAAAAATACTTTAATTAAGTCAAAAAACAAAGAAAAATAAATTTATATAAAGGATTATTTTAAACCTTGAAGAATAGGTAAGATATCTAAAAAATTTTATAAAGGGGATGATTGAGTGTCATCAAAAAAGAAATTTAAGTTTTCATTTCCAACAGCTTATACTGTAACACTTATAGTTATGCTATTGGTTTTAGGTCTTACCTATATTATACCTTCAGGAAAGTATGCTAAATTACTTTATAATGCTGAGACTAATGTATTTTCAGTGGAGTCATCGACAGGTGAAATTACTGAAAAAGAAGCAACACAGAAAACACTTGATGAACTTGGGGTAAAAATTAATTTAAGTAAGTTCACAGATGGATCTATAAGTAAGCCTGTTGCAATTCCAGGTACTTACGAACAATTAGAAAAAGAAAAAACTAATGTATTTAAGGCAGTAATTACATTTTTAAATGCACCAGTTCAAGGCCTATATGATTCTATAGATATTATAGCATTTGTATTAGTAATAGGTGGAATAGTTGGTGTAATAAACAAAACAGGATCATTTACAGCAGGAATAAGTGCACTATCAAGAAGCTTAAAAGGTAGAGAAGCTTGGTTAATAGTTATAATAACAGTTCTTATAGGAATAGGAGGCACAACCTTTGGATTAGCAGAAGAGACTATAGCATTTTATCCAATTGTTGTTCCCATATTCTTGGCAGCTGGGTATGATGCCTTAGTTGCTATAGCAGCTATATATCTAGGATCATGTATGGGGACAATGGCATCAACAGTAAATCCATTCTCAACAGTTATAGCATCAAATACAGCAGGTATAGATTTTACAAGTGGTATGGCTATAAGACTATTTATGTTGGTGGTAGGTCTTATTGTCTGTGTTGTATATACCGTTAGATATGCTGAAAAGGTTAAAAAAGACCCAACTCAATCTTTAATTTATTCACAAAAACAAGATTTAGAAAATCAATTTTTAAAAGCTCATAATGAAGGTGAAATACCGGAATTTACATGGGCAAGAAAACTTATGTTAATAATATTTGCGGTTTCATTTGTAGTTATGGTATATGGTGTTAAAGAATTAGGATGGTGGTTTAAAGAAATGACAGCTCTATTCCTATTTGTAACATTCATATTAGCATTCATCTCAGGTCTTAAGGAAGAAGAGTTTGTTTCAGAATTTGTATCAGGGGCTGGTGAGCTATTAGGTGTTGCATTAATAATAGGTATAGCTCGTGGTGTTACAATAATCATGGATGGTGGTATGATAAGTGATACTATTTTAAATAGCTTAAGCAACTTAGTATCAAGCATGAGTGGAGTTATTTTCTCTACGGTAATGTTCTTAGTTTATATAGTACTAGGATTCTTTATTTCTTCATCTTCTGGATTAGCAGTGCTATCAATGCCTATAATGGCACCTCTTGCAGATGTTGTTGGAGTAAATAGGGATATTATAGTAAGTGCTTACCAATTTGGACAAGGTCTTATAGGATTTATAACACCTACAGGATTAATACTTGCATCTTTGGCGATGGTAAATGTAACTTATGATAAATGGCTGAAATTCGTTACTCCTTTGATAGTAATAATTTCTATAATTTCCATAGTAGTTTTAGGAGTAGGAGTAATTATATAAATACAAAAAATAGGTAGATTTTAATCTACCTATTTTTTATTTTCATATAATATATATTCAAAGGAAAAGAATATTTGTTTTTCATAAATTGGTTTATGCATTAGATTCTTTTGCTGAAAGTTCTTTTTCATATTGAACTAGCTCAGTTTTAGATGCATATATGAAATGACCAGGTCTTATTTCTACCCATTCAGGACTTTCAGTAGAGTAGTCATGCATATTAGGGTCATATTTTATACGTGTTCTTCCTTTTTCATAGTCGGGATCAGGAAGTGGTATAGCGGATAATAATGATTTTGTATAAGGATGTAGTGGATTTTCATAAAGTTCATCAGCAGTAGTCAATTCAACTAATTTACCCCTATGCATAACACCTATTCTATCACTTATATATTTTACCATTGAAAGGTCATGAGCTATAAATAAATAAGTAAGACCATTTTCCTTTTGTAACTTTCTAAGAAGATTAACAACTTGAGCTTGAATAGATACGTCAAGTGCAGATATAGGCTCATCGGCAATTATAAACTTTGGCTCTATAGCTAATGCACGAGCTATTCCTATACGTTGTCTTTGTCCTCCAGAGAACTCATGAGGATATCTACTGGCATGTTGTTCATTAAGACCAACAGTTTTTAATAGATCATAAACCTTTTTAGTTCTTTCTTCTTTACTTTTACATAAGCCATGTATATCTAGACCTTCAGCTATTATATCTGCTACAGTCATACGAGGGTTTAGACAAGCCATTGGATCCTGGAATATCATTTGCATGTTTTTATTAACATGATGCCTATCTGATCTACTTAATTTTTTAGCAGATATATTTTTTCCATCAAACATAACTTCTCCAGCAGTAGGATCATAAAGACGAATAATAGCTCTTCCAGTAGTAGACTTACCAGATCCAGACTCACCAACTAATCCAAATGTTTCACCTTCATATATATGAAAAGATACATCATCAACAGCCTTTACAGTTGTATTTCTATTAACTTTAAAATGTTGTTTTAAATTTTTTACTTCAAGTAATATCTTTTTACTCATCTACATTCACCTTCCTTCTTTCAATGTTTAAAGGTCGCTCAACCTTCTTAGCTAATGGATGTAATAGCCAAGTGGCAGCATAGTGAGTATCACTTATTTTAAACATTGGTGGCTCTGCTAAATGGTCTAACTTAATAGCAAATTCACTACGAAGAGCGAATGCATCTCCTTTAGGTGGATTCATTAAATCAGGAGGAGTACCTGGTATGTTATATAAATCATTATCTCCTATATCTAAAGTAGGCATAGAACCTAAAAGACCCCAAGTATATGGATGTTGAGGATTATAGAATATATCATCTGAAGTACCATATTCTATAATTTTTCCAGCATACATAACAGCAACTCTGTCAGCCATATTAGCAACAACTCCAAGGTCATGAGTTATAAATATAACAGCTACACCAGTATGAGCTTGTAAATCTTTTATAAGTTCTAGTATTTGAGCCTGTATAGTAACATCAAGAGCAGTAGTAGGTTCGTCTGCAATTAATATCTTTGGATTACAGGCTAATGATATTGCTATTACAATACGTTGTCTCATACCTCCAGAAAATTGGTGAGGATACTGTTTAAATCTTTTTTCTGGTTCAGATATACCAACCAAGCTTATAAGTTCTATAGCCTTCAATTTTGCTTCTTCTTTACTAAGTCCTTGATGTTTTATAATTGGTTCCATAATTTGTTTACCAATAGTCATTGTAGGGTTTAAAGAAGTCATTGGATCTTGGAATATCATAGCTATATCTTTACCTCTAACTTTCTCCATTTCCCTCTCACTAAGTTTTGTTAAATCTCTATTTTCAAATAAAATTTCTCCATCTTTTATAAATCCATTAGCAGATAATATTCTCATTATAGTTTTACAGGCAACAGATTTACCAGAACCTGACTCACCAACTATAGCTAGAGTTTCTCCTTTATGTAGATCAAATGTAACTCCCCTAACAGCTTGAACCTCCCCGCCGTAAGTACCGAAGTTAACACATAGGTTTTTTACTTCTAGTAATTTTTCCAATTAATTCATCTCCCTTACTAATTATTGATTACGCATTTTTGGGTCAACAGCATCTCTTAAACCATCTGCTAATAAGTTAAGGCTGAATATTAATAAACAAACAACAGTAGATGGTATAAGCATCATGTACGGATAGTTTTGTAATGCTTGGTAACCTTCATTTATTAATACACCTAGTGATGCTTGAGGTGGTTGTAGACCTAAACCTATGAAACTTAAGAAAGCTTCGTAGAATATAGCACTTGGTAATGAGAACATAATCATTACAACTATTTGACCAATAACGTTAGGGAAAAGATGTTTAAGTATAAGTCTAAAATCAGAAGAACCTAAAGTTTTAGAAGCTAAAACAAACTCTTGATTTTTAAGTCTTAATACATGAGAACGAACAACCCTCGCCATTCCAGTCCATCCAGATACAGCCATCGCTAGAGATATAGAGAGTATACCTGGATCAAATACCATTATAAACAGTGTAACTATAACAAGTTGAGGAATACCAGTTATAATCTCTATTATACGCTGCATGATAAGGTCAACTTTTCCACCATAGTATCCAGAGATACCACCGTAAGTAACACCAATTAGTAAATCAAATACAGCTGCTAATACAGCTATAAATAAAGAAACTCTTGCACCAGTCCATGTACGAGTCCAGATATCACGTCCTAAAGAATCTGTACCGAACAAGTATTTTTCTTGGATATTTTTTTCTTTATAAACATCAACACCATTAGAGTTTTTACCATTCATGATACCTAGAGAAGATACAATAGGCATGTTGGGTGGAACTTTAGTGTGTCTTATATTTTGAGTTTTATAATCAAATTTAGAGAACATAGGAGCAAGTATTGCCATTAGAACTATACAAGTTAAAATTATTAAACCAGCAACTGCTCCTGGATTTTTAAATAATCTTTTTCTGGCATCTTGCCAGAAAGTTAAACTAGGTCTAGAAATAGCTTCATTATCTCCAGTTTCTGCAAGGGCAGATTCGAATAACTCAGGAGTTAATTTAACTTCTTGACCATCAATCATAACTTTATCAACCATCTTAATTACCTCCTGCTAAACGTATTCTAGGGTCTATTACACCATAAAGAATATCTACTATTAATATAACTACAATATAGAATGCACTATAAAGTATAGCTACACCAGATATTACAAATAAATCATTAGTGTTTATAGCATTAACCAGTAAATCACCAATGCCAGGAACTGCAAAGACTTTTTCAACAACTAATGAACCTGTAAGTAATCCAGCTGCAAGAGGTCCTAAAACAGTTATAACAGGTATTAAAGCATTTCTAAGAGCATGTTTTAATATAACAGTGGCTTTGCTTAAACCTTTTGCTTTTGCAGTAACTATGTAGTCGGAGTTTAAAACTTCTACTAGCTCAGTTCTAGTAAAACGTGCAACATTTGATATAGTAAAGAATGATAAAGCTAAAGACGGTAACACTGTCCATACATACCTAAAATCAGATCCTAAAGGAACACCCCACGTTATAGGTAATAGACTCATTTTGCTTGCTATATATAGCTGTAGTGTGGCTGCAAATACGAAAGACGGAACTGATACCCCTACAACTGATAAAATGGTACATAGATAATCCCAAATAGTATTACGTTTAAGTGCTGCAACTATACCAAGAGCTAAACCTACAATAGTACCGAATACTAAAGATTGAGCACCAAGCATAGCAGATGGGCCTATACGTATTTTTATAATATCTTCAACTTTTTGGTTAGCATTTTTAAAAGATGTACCTAACTTACCTTGGAAAACACCAGTTAAGTATTTAAAGTATTGAACAGGTACGGGCTTATCTAGTCCATATTGTGCCTCTAATTGTTCAATTTGTTGCGCATTTAGTTTTTGATCATTGAATGGAGTTCCTGGAAGAAGTCTTACCAAGAAAAAAGTAACAGATATAACAACAAAAAGTGTTATAAACATGTACATAATACGTTTCATCACATAGCGAAACACCGCTAATCCCCCCTTTTAATAATAAAATAGTTTTTTATATCTATGATATAGAAATAAAACTTATGCCAATAGATATAGCCGAAATTAATAAACCAGAGAAAAGTAAATTATATGTAAGAAAAAAATTGTTTTCTCTATTTATAAAATCATCTATTGTAATATCGGCATCATCACACAATACTCCCCTTTTCTTTTGTAGCTGTTGTCCCAGCTTATTGAATGCGAATATGGTGATGTTGAAAAATCCTTTTTCCCATACAAAGCACATTAGACCAAATAAGAAGTAAATCATGCCTATGATAAAAGCGCAGTTTAAAAAGGAATACTTACTAAAACCGCTAAAAATGGCGTAAATTGTACTAATTATTCCGTCAAATGCAAGTAAGGTTAAAAAATGTTTCATAATGTCACCGCCTTCGAAAATATTTATTAGTCTAATTGTAATGTCATATTAAAGTAATTTCAAGTTAAAATAAAAAAATTTATAAAATTTTTTTTATTTAGATAAAAATCAAAAAATTAAAAAAAATAAATGACTTTTAATCAAAAATGCTATACAATAAATTTTAAATATATGAGTTTATTTGTTTAGAAAGAAAAAATGGGAGGGTGAGTATTATGTTTTTAAAAAGAAAAATAACAGTAATGGCAACAGTGGCATTATTAAGTTCAAGTTTACTAGCTGGATGTAGTAGTTCAGGTGGTGGCACAGGATCAAGTGGCGGAGGCGGAGCTGCTACTGCCGAAGAAGTGCTAGCAAATAAAAATGCAAGAGCTGCTCTGTCAATGGCTATAGATAAGCAAGCTTTGTGTGATGTTATATTAAATAATGGGTCTATACCTTCAAATACATACACACCTAAAAAGCTAGCTTTGAATGAAGGTAAAGATTATACAGATCTTCTTAAAGATGCAGGATATAGTTATAACGAAGAAGCTGCAAAAGAAGCATGGGCTAAAGCTAAGGAAGAGGTTGGATTTGATACAGTTGAATTAGAATTCTTAACATTTGACCATGACTCAGGTAAAAGAACAGGTGAATTTGTTCAAGGTGAATTAGCAGACTTAGAAGGTTTAACTGTAAAAGTTACTAATTTACCATTTAAGCAAAAACTAGCAAGAGAAACTAAAGGAGATTTTGATTTTTCTTTCACAGGATGGGGAGCAGATTATCCAGATCCATTAACATTCCTATCAACAATGCAAAAAGGTGGTCAATATGCCAATCAAGTAGGATATGCTAATGAGGATTTTAATAAATTAATGGCAGAAGCTAAAAAGCTTCCAACAGCAGATGGTTACAAGAAATATGCAGAAGCAGAAAAAATAATGTTAGAGGATGCATACTTAGCTCCATTGTTCCAAAAAGGAGCTTCTTATTTAGAAAAAGATTATGTATCTGGAATAGTAAACAATACTTGGGGAGCAGATTTTACTTACACATATGCTGATGTAAATAAACCTGAAAAAGTTCTAAACTTAGCTACATCATCAGATATACCTACTTTAGATATAAGTAAAGCAACTGATCAATCATCTTTCCAAACTGTAAATAGTACAATGGAGGGATTAACAAGAATAGATGAAAAAGGTAATGTTAAACCAGGTGTAGCAGAAAAATGGCAAGCATCAGAAGATGGATTAACTTGGACTTTTAATTTAAGAAAAAATTCAACATGGTCAGATGGAACTCCAGTAACTGCTAAAGATTTTGAATATTCTTGGAAGAGAACTTTAAATCCAGAAACAGCATCTGAATATGCATATATAATGGACGATATAGTAGGAGCAACAGACGTTGCTGATAAAGGTGTAGATGGAGTAGGAGTAAAAGCATTAGATGACTATACTTTAGAAGTTAAATTAAATAGACCGGTGCCATATTTCCCACAATTAATGTCATTCCAGGTATTCTATCCACAAAGCCAAGCATTTGTTGAAAAATGTGGAGAAAAATATGGAACAAAAGCAGAATATCAATTATATAATGGACCATTTACATTAACAAGTTGGAAAATGGAAGACCAATTTAGCATGGATAAAAACCCTAACTATTGGGATGCAGAAAATGTTAAATTAAATAAAATAAATACAAAAGTAGTTAAAGAAACAGGAGCAGAGGTTAATCTATATAATGATGGGCAAATAGATAGAGCCGCTTTAACTTCTGATTATGTTGATAAATATAAAGACAGTAAAGACTTTAAAACAAGAGAATCTGCTTCTACATTTATGTTACAAATAAATGGTGGAAAAGGAGCTAAAAAATAAAATAATAGTTAGATAACTTAATATGCGCATAGCCATTAGTAGATAATTCTATACAGGCTATGCGCTTTTTATATATAAATTAATAAATATAGATGGGTACATGCATAAATGTACTAAAAAGTCATATGTATAATAAACAATAAATTTATAGGGGGATAATAAATATGTTTTTAAAAAGAAAATTAACAGTAATGACGACTATAGCACTAATTGGCTCGAGTTTGCTTGTGGGGTGTAGTGGATCGGGAAATACAAGTTCAGGATCAAAAACAGCTACGTCAGCACAAGTGTTAGATAATGAAAATGCTAGAGCAGCAATAGCTATGTCAATAGATAAGCAATCTTATTGTGATGTTATACTAAATAACGGATCAAAGACGATGGATAGATTTACACCTTTAAAATTAGCACTAGATAACGGAAAAGACTATGCTGACCTTACAGAGGGAATGGGTTATTCATATAATGAAGAAAAGGCTAAAGAAGCTTGGGATAAAGCCAAGAAAGAAGTTGGATTTGATACAACAGAAATGGAAATTATAACATATGATCATGATTTAGGCAAAAGAACAGGAGAGTTTATTCAATCAGAGTTATCAGACTTAGAGGGTCTAACAGTAAAGGTTACTAATTTGCCATTTAAGCAAAAACTAGATAGAGAGACTAAAGGTAAATTTGATATATCATTTTCGGGATGGGGAGCTGATTATCCAGATCCTTTAACTTTCTTATCTACAATGGAAACTGGAAATCAATTTTCAAAGCAAGTAGGTTATGATAATAAAGAATATAATAAATTAATAGAAGAAGCTAAAAAGCTTCCAACAGCAGAAGGATATAAAAAATATGCAGAAGCTGAAAAAATGATGCTAGAAGATGCATACTTAGCTCCAATATATCAAAAATCTGTAGCTTACTTAGAAAAAGATTATGTATCAGGAATAGTTAATAACTCTTGGGGTGCAGATTACACATACACATATGCAGATGTAAATAAACCAGAAAAAGTTTTAAATCTATCAACTACGGCAGATATACCTTCTATGGATATTAGCAAATCAACAGATCAACAATCATTCCAAGTTATGAATACTACAATGGAAGGATTAATAAGAGTAGATGAGAAGGGTAAAGCTCAACCTGGGGTAGCAGAAAAATGGGAAGTTTCTGAAGATGGGCTAACTTGGACTTTCCATTTAAGAAAAAATTCCATATGGTCAGATAAGACTCCGGTAACTGCTAAGGATTTTGAATATTCTTGGAAGAGAACTTTAACACCTGAAACAGCATCTGAATATTCTTATATAATGAATGACATAAAAGGAGCAATGGAAGTAGTAGATAAAGGGGTAGAAGGTGTAGGAGTAAAAGCGATAGATGATTATACTTTAGAAGTGAAATTAGTTAGACCAGTACCATATTTCCCACAATTAACATCATTCCAAGTATTCTTCCCACAAAAACAAGCATTTGTTGAAAAGTGTGGAGCAAAATATGGAACAGCAGCTGAGTATCAACTTTATAATGGACCATTTACATTGACAAGTTGGAAAATGGAAGATCAATATGTAATGTCAAAAAATCCTACTTACTGGGATGCATCTAATGTTAAATTAGAAAAAATAAATACAAAAGTAGTTAAGGATACAGGGGCAGAAGTTAACTTATATGAAGATGGCCAAATAGATAGAGCAGTATTAAGCTCAGACTTTGTAGATAAATATAAAGATAGTAAAGAACTTAAAACAAGAGAAACAGCAACTACTTTTATGCTACAAATAAATGGATCAAACCATAAATAAGCATTAAAATATAAAGCGAATAACTGACATATATAAACTATGTTGGTTATTCGTTTTTTTGGTTTTGGGGTATAATTAAATTATAATCATTAATTCGGAGGTGAGAATTTGTTTGATATACAAGAACATTTAAAGCAACTGCCAGCTCAGCCTGGAGTTTATTTAATGAAGGATAAAAATGGACAAGTTATATACGTGGGAAAAGCAATATCATTAAAAAATAGAGTAAGACAATATTTCCAGTCATCTAAAAATCACTCATCTAAAGTTGTTTCTATGGTAAAACATATAAAAAGCTTTGAATATATAATAACAGATTCAGAGTTAGAAGCTTTAATATTGGAGTGTAATTTGATAAAACAATATAGACCTAAATATAATGTTTTATTAAGAGATGATAAAACATATCCTTATATAAAAGTAACAACAAATGAGGACTTTCCACGTGTGTTAAAAGTGAGGAGAGTGTCAAAGGATAAGGCAAAATACTTTGGACCTTATACGAATACATCAGCAGTAAATGACACCCTAGAAATTATAAGAAATACTTATCCTATTAGGACTTGTAATATAGATATAGATAGAGCTATTAAAAATAATATGAGACCGTGTTTAAATATGCATATAAAAAAATGTGTGGGACCTTGTACAGGAAATGTTAATAAAGATGAATATAATAAAATGGTAGAAGAGATTATATTATTTCTATCAGGTAAAGAGGAAAAATTAATAGAACTTTTAAAAGAAAAGATGAATAAATGTGCCATAGATTTTAATTTTGAAGATGCAGCTATGTATAGAGATAAAATTAGAAGCTTAGAAGAAATGATGCAAAAACAAAAGATTGATGCTACTACATCAGATTTAAATCAAGATATTATAGCTATGGCGAGAGCTCATGACGAGGCATGTGTACAAGTTTTCTTTATAAGAAATGGAAAGATAGTAGGAAGAGAACATTTTATATTAGAAGGCGTAATGGAAAGCTCAAGAGAATCTATATTAGGTTCATTTGTAAAGCAGTTTTATATGGAGCAAGAATATATACCTAAAGAGCTAATAATAGAAGATGAAATAGAGGATAGCTTTATTTTAGAGGAATGGCTATCAGCTAAAAAAGGTCAAAAGGTAACTATTAGAGTACCACAAAAGGGAGAGAAAAAAAGCCTAGTCGAAATGGTAAGAAAAAATGCAGTAGAATACTTAGAAAAATTTTCAGATTTGAATAAAAGAAAGTATGAAAAAAGTATTGGTGCATTAGATGAATTAAAAGAAATTTTAAAATTAGAAGAAGCACCAAAAAGAATAGAATCATTTGATATATCAAATATACAGGGAGTAGATTCTATTGGATCGATGGTTGTATTTACTGATGGGAAAAAAGATAAAAAAGAATATAGAAGATATAAAATTAAAACTGTTATAGGGCCAAATGATTATGACTCTATGGCAGAGATTGTAGAGAGAAGGCTAAAATATGGCAATTTTCCAGATTTAATTCTTTTAGATGGTGGAAAAGGACAAGTTAGTGCTGTAAAAAAAGTGTTGCAAGCAAATGGTGTAGAAATTCCTCTGTGGGGAATGTATAAGGACGATAAACATAGAACAAAAGGACTTATTTCCCAGGAAAAGGAGATAGAGTTAGATAAAACATCTAATTTGTATAGATTTGTCGCAAGCATTCAAGAAGAAGTTCATAATTATGCAATAACATACCACCGAAGTTTAAGAAATAAATCTTTGACAAAATCAGTATTAGATGATATACAAGGAATAGGAGAAAAAAGAAAAAAAGCGCTATTAAATCACTTTAAGGATATTGAAGCTATAAAAAAAGCTACTTTTGAAGAACTACTAGAAGTAGAGGGGATGAATAAAGCTTCTTGTGAAAGTGTATATAATTTTTTCAGAAAGGGATAAATATAACATGAATTCAATTGATAAAGTTTCAATCAGAGATATGATAAAAGATTTAGATCTATACCCATTATATATGCCTGAAGGTAAAGATTTTTATGTATATTCTCAAGATATAAACAGACCAGGTCTTCAATATGCTGGTTATTTTGAACATTTTCCTTATGATAGAATACAGATAGTAGGAAAAGCAGAATATAATTATTTTAGTTATATAGATGAAGAAACTAGAAGTGACGTTTTAGATAAATTCTTTGCTCATGAAATTCCAGCAATGATAGTAACTAGGGACTTAGAAGTAAGACCCGATGTTATTAAGTATGCTAAAAAGTATGAAAGACCTATTTTGACTACAAAAAGAAATACAACTAGATTTATAAACAGATTATCTAATTATTTAGATGATAGATTGGCTCCTCACACAACGCTACATGGGGTTTTAGTGGATGTATATGGTATAGGTGTTCTTATAAAAGGAGAAAGTAGTATAGGAAAATCTGAGACAGCTTTAGAATTAGTTCAAAGAGGACATAGATTAGTAGCTGATGATGCTGTTGAAATAAGAAAATTAGATGAAAGTATGCTTTTAGGACAGTCTCCAGAACTACTTAGACATTTCTTAGAAATAAGAGGTATAGGTATAATAGATGTTAGAAGTTTATATGGAGTAGGGGCAGTTAAAAATACAAAAACAATAGACTTAGTAGTACATTTAGAATCTTGGGATGAAGATAAATATTACGATAGATTAGGTTTAGATAAAGAGTATGAAGAAATACTAGATATCAATATCGAAAAACTAGTAGTACCAGTTAAGCCTGGAAGAAATACAGCTATGGTAATAGAAGTTGCAGCTATGAACTTCAGACAAAAAGGAATGGGCTATGATGCAGCTCAAGAATTTACAAAGAAATTATCTAATTTAATAGATACAAAAAATAAATAACAAAAACAATAAAGGATTAACTTAAATATATATTTAAGTTAATCCTTTAAATTTATCAAAATAAGTTAATTATATAGTAGCATCTGCTTCTTTTGAACATGTACATTCACCACATGCATCTTCATAAACGACACTCTTGTCAAAGTAATGAGTGTGTAGATATTTATGAGCAGCTTCACTATAAGGTTCCCCTAAGAATTCATTATATAAAGCAACTATTGCAGGGTTTTTATGAGATTTACGAAGTTCTTTACTTCCATCTATATTGTACAGTCCGGCAGCTCTTTTCTTAACTATATCATAATCACCGTGATGATATGGTTGACCACCACCGGCAACACATCCACCAGGACAGGCCATTATTTCAATTATATGATACTTAGAGTTTCCATTAGCAACTTCATCCATAACTTTTCTAGCGTTACCTAAGCTACTAGCTATACATACATTTACTATAGTTCCATCTATATCTATGCTAGCTTCCTTTATACCTTCTAGACCTCTTACTTGAGTAAAATTAACATCAGATAGTTCTTTATCAGTTACCCACTCATATGCAGTACGTAGAGCGGCTTCTAAAACTCCTCCTGTTGCACCAAATATATCAGCAGCACCTGTCGACTCTCCTAAAGGACTATCAAAAGACTCATCTTCAAGATTTAATAAATCTATCCCTGCTTCTTTTATCATTTTAGCAAGTTCTCTAGTAGTTATAGATATATCTACATCAAGCACATCTTCTTGACCTAATTCAGTTCTAGCGCATTCATATTTTTTAGCAACACAAGGCATTACTGATACAACATACATATCTTTAGATTCAACATTTATAACTTTAGGTCCAAAATAGTTCTTAGCCACAGCACCAAACATTTCCTGTGGAGATTTACAACTAGATGGCAGATTTAATAATTGAGGATAGTTACCTTCTACAAAATTTATCCAAGCTGGACAGCAGCTAGTTAGTATTGGAAGGTTTTCACCATCTTTAAGTCTGTGTAAAAATTCAGAAGCTTCTTCTAATATAGTCAAGTCAGCTGCAAAGTTTGTATCAAATACATATTTAAATCCTAAAGCTCTTAATGCAGCTACCATTTTACCTGTAGATATAGCTCCTGGTTCTAAACCAAATTCTTCACCAATAGCAACTCTTACAGCAGGAGCGACTTGAACTACAACTGTTTTTTCATTTTGGTCTAAAGCATTCCAAACTACAGGAATATTATTTACCTCAGTTAAAGCACCTGTAGGACAAACTGCTACACATTGGCCACAGTAAGTACATTCTGTATCACACAAACTAGCATTAAAGAATGTACCAACTTCAGTATTAAATCCACGGTTTATACCAGATAGAACTCCAACAGTTTGAACTTCATTACACATAGTTTCACATCTTCTACATAATATACATTTATCGTGATCTTTAACTATAGACTTAGATGATGTATCTTTAGGAGCGCATGATTTTTCTCCTTTGAATTTTATTTCCCTAATACCTAAATCGGCAGCTATAGTTTGTAATTCACAATTTCCATTTTTATCGCAAGATAAACAATCTTGAGGATGATCTGATAATAATAATTGAACAACATTTTTACGAGCCCTTAAAGCTTCTTTAGTATTTGTTTGAACGTTCATACCTTCTTTAACAAGAGTTCCACAAGCAGGCACTAATCCTCTACCGGCACTAACCATACATACACGACAAGATGCACATTGGTTAACCATGTTTATTTCATTCATATTTAAATGACAAAGATTAGGTATTTTAACATTTACTTGTTTAGCGGCTTCTAGTATAGTAGTACCTTTTGGCACTGATACAGGTTTACTATTTATAGTTAAGTTAACTAAACTCATTAATATCCCCCCAAAATAAATTATTGTTTGATGATAGCATTGAATTTACAGCTATCCATACAAGCACCACATTTTAAGCACTTAGTAGTATCTATTTCATGTTTTTCTTTAACTTTACCAGTTATGCAACCAGCAGGACAAACTTTAGTACACTTAGTACATCCCTTACAGGCATCTGTTATTACGTAGTCCAATAAAGATTGACATTTACCAGCAGGACATTTTTTATCTACAACATGAGCTAAATACTCATCATAGAAATTATTTAAAGTACTTAAAACAGGGTTAGGAGCACATTTTCCAAGCCCACATAAAGAAGTATTTTTTATTGTAGTTGCTAATTCTTTTAAATCAACTAGATCTTGCTTTGTTCCTTTTCCTTCAGTTATGTTTTCTAGCATTTCTAGTAACCTTTTATTACCTATACGGCAAGGTGTACATTTACCACAAGATTCTTCAACAGTAAATTCTAAGAAAAATTTACATATATCAACCATACAATCAGAATCATCTAGAACAAGCATACCTCCAGAACCCATCATAGAACCTATAGAACTTAAAGATTTAAAATCAATAGGAGTATCTAGGTTGTTTGAAGCTATACACCCACCAGATGGTCCTCCAGTTTGAACAGCTTTGAAATTTCTTCCGTCAGGTATACCTCCACCTATTTCATAAACTATTTCTCTTAAAGTAGTACCCATCGGTACTTCAACAAGACCAACATTGCTTATTTTTCCTCCAAGAGCAAATACTTTAGTTCCAGAAGAATCTTGAGTACCATATTCAGTAAACCAAGAAGCTCCTTTATTAATTATCGCAGGTATATTAGCAAATGTTTCAACATTATTTAAGCAGGTAGGTTTATCCCAAAGGCCACGTTTAGAAGAGCTGTAAGTCTTCATTCTTGGCTCCCCACGTTTACCTTCAATAGAGTTTATTAAAGCAGTACCTTCACCGCAAACAAAAGCTCCTGCACCATATTTTAGTTCTATATTAAAATTAAAATTACTTCCTAATATATTTTCGCCTAAAACGCCAGCTTCTTCAGCTTGAGCTATAGCCGTTTTTAATCTTTCAATAGCTAAAGGATATTCAGCTCTTATATAAATATATCCTGTATCAGCCCCTATAGAATAACCACATATAGCCATAGCCTCTAATACACTATGAGGATCACCTTCAAGTATAGATCTATCCATGAAAGCACCTGGGTCACCTTCATCAGCATTACATACAACATATTTTTTACCTGGAGATGTTTGAGCAGTAGACTCCCATTTTATACCTGTAGGGAAACCAGCTCCACCTCTACCTCTAAGCCCTGAAGCTTTAACCTCAGCTATAACCTCATCTGGCGCTAATTCATTAATACATTTACCTAAAGCTATATATCCATCGCATCCTATGTATTCATTAACATTTTCGGGGTTTATATGTCCGCAATTTCTTAAAGCAACACGAGATTGTTTTTTATAAAAAGACATATCATCATGCTTTTCAACTTTTTTATGGTCAAGAGATGGTTCTTCAAATAGCAACCTCTCAACAACTTTATGATTAACTAAGTGTTCATTAACTATCTCTTTAGCATCATTAGGTGTTACTTGAACATAAAAAACGTTATCAGGGAATACCTTAACTATTGGACCTTTAGCACAGAAACCAAAGCAACCAGTTAGATGAACTTCGGCACTATTTTCTAATCCGACATTTTTAATTTCAGATCTAAGATTCTCTATTATTTTTATACTGTCTGCAGAAGTACATCCTGTACCTCCACAAACAAGTATCTCTCTCTTAGTAAGATTTTCTTTAGTATGATTTTCCCTCATATCAAGAGCAGGTTTTAATTCAGACACTAAATTTTTTAACTCATCAAATGATTTTATCTTACTCATTCTACATCCCCCTTAGCAATTTAATTCTAAATCTTTATAGTGGTCTAGTATTTCTGTAACTTGCTGTGGCGTAACCTGTCCATAAACCTTTCCATTTACTACAACTACTGGAGCAAGTCCGCATGCACCAACACATCTTAATCCCTCAAGAGAGAATTTAAGATCACTAGTAGTTTCTCCAGCTTTAATACCAAGTTGTTTTTCAAACTCAGCTAGTATTTTATCTGATCCTTTAACAAAGCATACAGTACCTAAGCAAACACTAATTTTATAGTCTCCTCTTGGCTCAGTTGTAAAATAAGAGTAAAAGCTTACAACACCATAAACTTTAGAAGGAGATATATCTAAAGCCTTAGCTATATAAAGTTGTACTTCTTTAGGTAGATATCCAAATATACCTTGTGCATGGTGCAGTACTTGTATTAAAGCACCTTTTTTAGATGGAAGAGCATCAATGAAGCTATCTAATTGCTCAAATAATTTCTTATTGCATGAAATGAAATCACACATACAAATCCCCCTTTGGTTTTAAATTTATTAATTGGATTAAAAAGTGTAGCGAATTATTAAAGATAGGTAATGGTATGAATAAATAATAGAGATATATAATACCTGAATTTAATCAAATTATTAGGATGTATTTAAATATATTATAATATATAAAATATTATGAATGGTATAAAATATTTAAAGATTCAAAATATTTAATAAGTTACATTTGATAAGTTTTGCTAAGGTTATACACAATTACAGTCATATATTAAAATTTATTTATAAAATTATATTATACAAATATAACATATTTCAACACAATAAATATATATTATAATTTACGTAAGATAGCTAATTTAATATTACTTTATTTACAATATAAAAAGCAATCTTAAAATTAAAAAGTTGGGATGATGTATATGGATATTTCTAATACAGCTATAATTCTAGCTGGAGGAAGAAGTTTAAGGATGAAATTTGATAAACAATTTCTAGTTATAGATAATGAACGATTAATGTATAAAGTTATAAAAAATTTAGAAAGACATTTTGAAGAGATAATTATAGTAACAAATAAACCTGAGCAGTATGAAAATAGTAAATATACAATTATTTGTGATGATATAAAAAATGTAGGGCCTCTTGGAGGGATATTAGCAGGATTAAGTAAAAGCAAAAGTAAGTACTCTTATATAGTAGCTTGTGATATGCCAAATATAGATAATTATTATATAAATTATCTGAAAAATAAAATAGTAGAAGACTTAAATACAGAAAGAGAATATAGTGTATATATATCAAATATAAAAGGTAGGGTTCAATTTTTTCATGGATTTTATAAGACATCACTAAAAGATAACTTATATGAATATATTTATAATGAAAAATCTAAATCAATTAGAAGCTTTTTAAATTCACAAGATATAAAAGTTAATGTTATACATGATGAGGAATTTAAGCAAGAAGGATTTAATGAAGACATATACATAAATTTAAATACTCAAGAAGATCTAAAAAAATATATAGGTAAAAATTATACATTATATTAAATTAAAAGATCGTTAGATTCTGAAACATTAAAGGAATTTAATGTACTTTTATTGAATATAAATTAATTTATATGGCTTTTATAAGGTCGATTTAAGACAAGCATTGTAAAAAATAATCAAATACTTAGTGCGATTTTATATTACTTCTATATTAACGACAAATTTATTTTTCATCTATAGACAAGAAGTATTTAAAATAAATTTACTCAAAAAACTTGAGGGGGAGGATTGTCAATGGAGAATAAAGTGTTAACAGTTTGTCCTTACTGCGGTGCTGGTTGTCAACTATATTTAGTAGTAGAAAATAATAAAATAGTAAGAGCAGAACCTGCAAATGGAAGAACTAATGAAGGTAATTTGTGTCTAAAGGGACACTATGGATGGGACTTTTTAAACGACCCTAAAATTTTAACATCTAGATTAAAAAAGCCTATGATAAGAAAAAATGGACAATTAGAAGAAGTAGAGTGGGATGAAGCAATAAGCTATACAGCCTCTAGATTGAGTGAAATAAAAGAAAAATATGGACCAGATGCTATAATGGGGACAGGTTCAGCAAGAGGGCCAGGGAATGAAGCAAACTATATAATGCAAAAATTTATGAGGGCTGTAATTGGTACAAATAATGTTGACCATTGCGCACGTGTTTGACATGCACCATCAGTAGCCGGTCTGGCTTACTCGTTAGGTAATGGAGCAATGTCAAACTCTATACCAGAAATAGAAAATAGTGATTTGCTTTTTGTATTTGGATATAATGGAGCAGATTCACATCCAATAGTTGCAAGAAGGATAGTAAGAGCAAAAGAAAAAGGAGCAAAAATTATAGTAACTGATCCTAGAATTACAGAGTCAGCAAGAATATCAGATTTACATTTACCTATAAAAGGTGGAACTAATATGATTTTAGTTAATGCATTTGGAAATGTATTAATAGAAGAAGAATTATATGATAAAAGATTTGTTGAACAAAATACAGTAGGATTTGAAGAATATAAAAAAATTGTAAAAAAATATACACCTGAATATGCTGAAAAAATAACAAAAGTTCCAGCAGATTTAATTAGAAAAGCTATGAGAGAATATGCGAAGGCTAAAGATGCAATGATTCTTTATGGAATGGGTGTAACTCAATTTGGTCAAGCGGTAGATGTTGTTAAGGGTCTCGCATCACTTGCACTTCTTACAGGTAATTTTGGTAGAGAAAGTGTTGGTATAGGACCAGTTCGTGGGCAAAATAATGTGCAGGGTACTTGTGATATGGGAGTTCTTCCTAATGTATATCCAGGTTATCAAAATGTAGTAGACGATAAGGTAAGAGAAAAATTCGAAAATGCTTGGGGAGTAAAATTATCGCCAAATAATGGTTATAGCTTAACTCAGGTTCCACATCTAGTACTTAAGGAGCATAAGCTTAAAGCATACTATATTTTTGGAGAAGACCCAGTCCAAAGTGATCCAGATGCAGCAGAAGTAAGAGAAACTTTAGATGAGTTAGAATTTGTAATTGTACAAGATATATTTATGAATAAAACAGCACTTCATGCAGATGTAGTTTTACCAGCTACTTCATGGGGAGAACATGATGGGGTTTATACTTGTGCAGATAGAGGATTCCAATTAATGAGAAAAGCGGTAGAACCAAAAGGTGACGTTAAAACAGATTGGGAGATAATATGCGAAATATCAACAGCAATGGGATATTCGATGAAGTATAAAAACACTAAAGAAATTTGGGATGAAATGAGAAATTTATGCCCAAGTTTTAAAGGAGCTACATATGAAAAAATGGAAGCTCAAGGAAGTGTTCAATGGCCTTGTAGGGATGAAGGTGAACATGATATAGGAACTAAGTATTTATATGAAGGTGAAGTATTCTCAACTCCAAGTGGAAAAGCGAATTTATTTGCAACAGAATGGAGACCACCTATGGAAGTTGAAGATGATGAATATCCATTTAGTTTATGTACAGTAAGAGAAGTAGGTCATTATTCTGTAAGAACTATGACAGGTAACTGTAGAGCTCTTGCTAAGCTAGAGGATGAACCAGGGTATCTTCAAATAAATGAAGAAGATGCAACTAATTTAGGTATTGAAGATGGAGAACTTATAAGGGTAAGTTCAAGAAGAGGAAGTGTAGTAACTAGAGCATTAGTGACAGATAGAGTTAATAAAGGGGCTACATATATGACATATCAGTGGTGGATAGGAGCATGTAATGAACTTACAATAGCTAACTTAGATCCAATATCTAAAACACCTGAATATAAGTATTGTGCAATAAAAATTGAAAAAATAGAAGATCAAGATAAAGCAGAACAATTTATTAAAGATGAGTATACAAAAATAAGAAAACAAATGCTTATTGAAAATGCTTAAATTATTGAAAATGATATAAAAGCTGCTAGAAAGGTATAAGACAAATGAAAAATATATATCCAACATCAGATAAAATCATTATATCAATAGTGTCGACTAAATCAGGGATGGGCAAAACAACTCTGGTAGAATCATTAATAAAAAAATTTACACAAAAAGGATATAGAGTAGGAGCATTAAAGCATGATGCTCATAAATTTGAAGTAGATAAAAAAGGAAAAGATAGTTATAAATTTGCAAAAGCTGGAGCTCTAGAAGTTGTACTAGCATCAAAGGAAAAAATAGCATTAATGAAGTCATTAAATGAAGAAGAAAGAATAGATAATATTGTTAAATTATTTAATGATGTGGATATTATTTTTACAGAAGGATTTAAAAACAATAATTTTCCTAAGATTGAAGTACATAGAAAATCAGTAGATAATAAATTTTTATTCAATGATGAAAAGTTTGAAAAAGGAACTTTTTTGGCTCTAGCAACAGATGAAAATGTTGAAGGTATATTAAATTTAGATCTAAATAATTTAGAAGAAATAGTATCATTTATAGAATCTTTTATATTTAAAAATCAACAATTACAAAAAGAAAATCAGAAAAATATTTTAATTGATTATAAATATGACGATGTATATAAGAAGCCAATTATTAAAATAGAAAAAGAACATGTAAAATATATAGAAGAAGATATAATAGGAGAATATCCACTTAGCCTTATATTAAATAAAAATTATCATAGTACGTTTTTATGTACACCAAGAGATATAAAACCACTAATAGTCGGTTTTTTAGCAACTAAAGGTCATATAAAAAATAAAAATGATATTAAGAAAATAGAAGTTAATGAGTTAGAATCAATAGTAAATGTAGAAATATCTAATGAAGGACATACAAGTTTAAATAAAGAAATGATATTTTTGAATCCATTAAACTATATAGAATGTGAAAAGGTAGAAAATAATAGCGTGAGCATAGAGATAGAAACTATATATGAAATAATGAATAAAAACTTAAATTCATCTAAATTGTTTAAAGACACTGGTGGAGTACATAGTGTTTCTATATTTAATCAAAATAAGGCTGTAATAACTTGTGAAGATGTAGCACGACATAATGCAATGGATAAAGCTATCGGACACTGTATATTAGAGGGCATTAATTTGGAAGATAAAATTATTTTAGTAAGTGGAAGAATTTCATTAGAAATGATGCTTAAAGCAGCTAAAATGCAAATACCTGTAATCATATCAAAATCAGCACCTACGAACTTATCAATAGAACTAGCAAATAAATTAAATATAACTCTTATAGGTTTTGTAAGAGGAGAAAGAATGAATATTTATACAAATCCTCAGAGAGTGTTAATTAAGGTTTAAATGGAAGTATTAAATACTTTTAAGAAGGGAAATAGGGGAATATGAAAAATCAAATAGGTTCATTTGTAATAGCAGACCCAAATAAGTGCACAGGGTGTAGGTCTTGTGAACTTGCATGTTTTGCAACCCATAATGAAGAAAATAATATTAGATATACAGTTGGAACAGTAGAAATACCGGTAATACCTAGATTGTATCTAGTTAAAGATGAAAAATTTTATATGCCAATACAATGTAGACAATGCGAGCATGCTCCTTGTTTAAATACATGCCCAGTTAATGCAATCAAAAAAGAAAATAATGTTATGATTGTCAACGAGGAAAAATGTATCGGATGCAAAACGTGCTTAGTTGCATGTCCTTTTGGAGCCATAGATTTATTGCCACAATATAAAGACGGTGAAGAGGTTGAGCAAGCGGCATTAAAAGAAAGTAATAAAGTAGCATATAAGTGTGATTTATGTAAAGATAAAGAAAAAATAGCTTGTGTAAACGCATGTCCACAACAAGCCCTAAAACTAGTTACACCCATGGACGATAAAAAAGCTAAAAATAAAAAAGCAGCAGCAAGTTTGCTCATGGCTAATAAATAAAATAAGTTAAGGGGGAGCGTTTATGATAGTTGATATAGATAAAGATTTGTGCACGGGATGTAGAGAATGTAGTAAAGTCTGTCCTGTGGATGCAATTGAAGGGGAACAGGGAAAACCACAACAAATAAATGTTGATAAGTGTATAATATGTGGACAATGTGTACAAGTATGCAAGTCATATGCATCTATAATAGATGAAAGTATTGAGTTTGTAGATAATATAAAAAATCAAAGAAAAATTCCATCAATCATAAAAGAGCCTATGTTTGCAGCATACAATAAATGTGATGTAGAAAAAGTAAAAAAGGCACTACAAGATCCTAATATTTTTACTGTAGTTCAATGTGCTCCAGCTGTAAGGGTAGCACTTAGTGAAGACTTTGGATATAATCTAGGAGAGTTAACACCTGGAAAAATGGCAGCTGCATTAAAAGCATTAAAGTTTGATAGAGTTTATGATACAAACTTTGCAGCTGATTTAACTATAATGGAAGAAGGCACAGAATTAATAAAGAGGATAACAGAGCAAGAAAATTTACCAATGTTTACATCATGTTGTCCAGCATGGGTAAAATTTATGGAAGATAATTATCCAGAGTTAACAAATCATTTATCTTCATGCAAATCTCCTCAACAAATGGCAGGAGTAGTATTTAAAACTTATGGAGCAAAAATTAATAATATAGATCCATCACAAATATTTAGTATATCTATTATGCCTTGTACTTGTAAAAAATTTGAATGTGATAGAGAAGAGATGAATTCTAGCGGGTACAAAGATGTAGATGTAGTTTTAACAACTAGAGAGCTAGCATATTTAATAAAGGATATGGATATAGATTTTAAAAATTTAAAAGAAACAAAATTTGAGACTCCTCTAGGTGAGTATAGTGGCGCTGGTACTATATTTGGCGTAACAGGTGGAGTTATGGAAGCTGCTATAAGAACTGGATATGAGCTTATCACTAAAAAAAGTATACCAAGTGTAGATGTAATAGAAGTAAGAGGAACTGAAGGATTTAGAGAAAAACAAATAAAAGTAGGGGATCTTAATTTAAAAGTAGGTGTTGTAACAGGACTTAAAAATGTAATCCCAGTACTTGAGAAATTAAAAGCTGGAAATCTAGAGTTAGATTTCATAGAGGTAATGACTTGTCCAGTAGGATGTGTAAGTGGTGGGGGTCAACCTAAATTATTGCTAGAAGAGTATAGATTAGAAGCATATGAAAATAGAATTAAGTCAACTTATAGCCATGATCAAAACTTACCAACAAGAAAGTCACATGAGAATTTAGAAATTCAAAAAATGTATAATGAATATTTAGGAGAACCATTAGGGGAAAAATCACATCACCTTTTACATACTAAATATTGTATAAAGAAGGAGTTGGTTAAATAAATATGAATTATTTTGTAATAGCAGATCCTGATAAATGTATAGGATGTAGAACGTGTACAGTAGCATGTGTTGTAGCACATTCTGAAGAAAATATATTTTATCAAAATCCAGAAGATATAAATTTTAACCCTAAGCTTGAAGTAATAAAAACTAATAAAGTAAGTGCTCCTATACAGTGTAGACATTGTGAAGATGCACCTTGTTTAAATGTATGCCCTAATAATGCAATAAGTAAATTAAATAATGTAATTAAAATAGAAGAAGAAAAGTGTGTAGGATGTAAAACATGTATGTTAGCATGTCCTATAGGGGCCATAGATTTTGCAGTAATAGATAGTTTTAATAAAGATAAATTATATTGTGTAGAAAAGATGGTAGCTAATAAGTGTGATTTATGTATTTCATCACCAGATGGTCCTGCGTGTCAAAGGGTATGTCCAACTCAAGCTTTTAAAATAGTGGAAAACTTAGAAGAAAATATAAAAAATAAAAGAAAAGCTTCAATAGCGAATTTAAGTAATTTATAACAAAAAATATCCTTTCACTATATAAGTGAAAGGATATTTTATTATAATACAGGAGATAAAAGTCTAGAGATAGATTCTTTCATTCTTATATTAGTAGGTCTTGAGTTATATAAATCTAAAGTCATTTCTTTAGAATTTAATATATCATTTTCAAATATTAATCTTTGCTTTTTAGCAACCTCAGAAGAGTACATAAAAGCATTAACTTCGAAGTTAAGTTCAAAACTTCTTATATCCATATTAGCTGTACCTATAGAGCATATAGCATCATCCATAACTACAGTCTTAGCATGTAGGAAAGATCCCTGATCATAAGTATACACTTTAGCTCCAAACTTAAGTAGTTCTCCAGCATATGAGCAAGATGCCCAATAAACAAAAGGATGATCTGGTTTAGAAGGTATCATTATTCTTACATCAACACCAGATAAACAAGCTATTTTTAAAGTATCAGTAAGAGTTCTATCTAGAATGAAATAAGGGCTTTGTATATATACATATTTTTTAGCACCTTGAATCATTTTAATATATCCATACTTTATTTCATCTAACTCAGTAATATCTGGACCACTAGAAACTATTTGAACACCAACATTATTAGATGTAGAAGATGAAGCTGGCATAGTTACACAACAATCATCATTAAAATACTTGTCTAATTCTAAATTTTCTTTAGTAGTATATCTCCAATCTAATATAAATCTTATATTTAGATCTCTTACACAGTCACCAGTAAGTCTAAGGTGAGTATCTCTCCAATTTCCAAATTTAGGATCTTTACCTAGATACTCATCGCCAACATTGTTTCCACCTACAAAACCAACATTACCGTCTATAACTACTATTTTACGATGATTTCTATAGTTTAAGTTAAAATTAACAATCTTCATAAATGAAGGGAAAAATGCCCCTATTTTTACACCATTCTTTTTTAATTTAAGAATAGTTTTATCAGAAAATAATCTACTACCTACTGCATCATATAAAAGTCTTACCTCAACACCTTCTTTAGCTTTCTCTAAAAGAATATTTAGAATTTTACTTCCGATTTCATCATCTTTAAATATATAAAATTGTATGTTTATATATTTTTTTGCTTTTTTTAATTCATCTAATAATGAATCGAAAAATTCACTAGATTCAGGATAAATATCAACTGTATTATTATCGGTAAAATGAGCATTGTTTGAATTAGCTAAGGCATAAATCATATCTCTATGACCTACAACATTAGGTTCAAATTTGTTAGCTGATTCAAGTTTAACATGAGTATCTAAGATATTATTTTTTATTATTTTATCTTCGGCTTCTTTTATTTTAAACATATTGTCTTTAGAGATTCCTCTTCCGAAACTAAAGTATAAAATAAATCCTAATGCGGGGATGGTACTTAAAATAAGTATCCAAGCTACAGTTGTTTCAATACTACGTTTTTCTCTAAAAATAAGGTTTAAAATAACTAAGAAATTAATTATATATACAGCTGTACCAAGTATTTCATAGCCAGAACCTTTAAAAAAAGATAAGTCTATCAATGTATGACCTCCTTGTTTATTAATCTACAATAAATACATTAATATTAATTTAAACGTGATAAATAGTCAAGAAACAAATCAATATAAATATTATTTTATGCAAAATATAAAATAAAAAAGGATGAAATATTATCATAATTCATCCTTTTTAAATAACTATTTAAGTTTTATTTATAAATTAAGCAGCTTTTTTTTCTTGAGCTGAATTTTCTTCCTTATTGTTAAGGAATATGAAGTAGTAAACACCAGCAACGAATACTGCTCCACCTAATATATTACCTATAGTAACAGGTATTAAGTTATTTACAAATATATTTGGTAAGTTTATAACAGCAGCATCTGCAGCTGTCTTATGAGCAGCTTCTAAAAATGCTGGGTTAGATTTACTGAAGAATCCAGCGAATAAATATCCCATATTTGCAACACTATGCTCAAATCCAGCACATACGAATAAGAATATACCAAAGAATCCAGCTAATAATTTACCAGCTACATCTTTAGCAGCGTATGTCATCCAAACAGTAGCACAAACTATCCAGTTACATAATATACCAGATGCTATAGCAGCAACCCATGTATATCCAAGTTTACCAACAGCAGTTTTAACTACAACACCACCGTATAATCCATTACTCCAATCAAATACACCTGATAAACTTACAAGGTAAGCAACAAGTACTGCACCAACTAAGTTACCAATCCATACTAGAGCCCAGTTTTTAAAAGTTTGACCCCAAGTAACCTTTTTCTTTAAAGCAGCTAAAGTAACAAGTATATTACCTGTAAATAAATCCGCACCAGCTACTAAAACAAACATAAGTCCAGCAGGGAACATAAGTCCAGCTACCATTTTCCCTAACCCGTAAGTAGCAGGATTAGCTAATAAATTATAAGCAGCAGCTATTGATCCTAAAGCACCGAATGCTATATAAGCACCAGCTAAGAAAGCAGAAGCTAAAACTTGTTTTGTAGGTGTGTTAGCTTTTTTTATACCAGCTTTAACAGTGTATTCAGCAACTTCAGCAGGCATAAGCATCTTTTTATCTGACATATAAAAGTCCTCCTTAAAATATAAAATATAAAGTATAATATCATAATTCATATAAACTCATTATATGAATATTTTTGTCGAAAAGCACAACAGAAATAATTATACAATAAAAAATTGAGTTTGTATACAATAAACAGCTAAACTTATGTTAAATAGTTTTTATAAAAAAAGACAAATATTTTAGAAATTAATAAACTAAATATAACATAAAATATTATAAAGGTTTAATGTATACAACTGGTTTTTTAACCAAAATATAGGAAAACGGTGTTATAATATTTTTGCAAGCTTATCTATAAATAAATTTGGGGGTGGAATTATGGACAAAAGAATGTTAACACCCGGGGAAATTGCAAGTGCAATAGTAAATGTAAATACAAAAAGAGCTGATTTTTCAGCTAAAAATTGCATTTTATTAGGAATTCTTGCAGGTATTTTTATAGGCTTAGGAGGATTAGGAAACATATTAATAACTCAAACACTAGGAGGAATTGACGCAGGACTTGCAAAATTTGCAGGAGCAATGATTTTCCCAGTTGGACTTATGCTAGTAGTAATGTGTGGAGCAGAATTATTTACTGGAAACAACTTAATGACTTTAGCTGTTATGGAGAAAAAAATAACAATGGGTAAGGTATTTAGAAATTGGGGACTTGTTTACATAGCAAATTTTATAGGTTCATTGTTATTGGTTTTAGTAGTATTCTATTCAGCAACATTATCTGGTGATGCAGCTACTAAAGCTATAGGGTTAGCAGAAGCTAAAGCAAATCTTACAATAACACAAATGTTTTTAAGAGGAATACTATGTAATATGATAGTTGTTTTAGCAGTTTGGATGGCTACAGGTGCACAAGATATAATTTCAAAAATATTTGCTTGTTGGTTCCCAATAATGCTATTTGTATTATGTGGATTTGAGCATAGTGTTGCAAATATGTTTTTTATTCCAATGGGTATGATGTTAGGAGCTAAAGTAACAATGGCACAGTTAATAACTAATTTAGCTGTTGTTACATTAGGAAATATTGTAGGTGGAGGAATAATTGTCCCTTACATGTATCATAGCTGTTATTTAAAAAAGCAAAAAGTAACTAGTACAAATTAAAGAGAAAACTCAAGCGTTGATATAGTTATATCAACGCTTTTTTAATTTATATTAAAGGCTTTTTATATTGTTATTTTTTTTTTAATACATTATTATATATAAATAGATGAAATTAATAATATAGTTAATATAGATAAATAATGAATAAATAGTATAAACTAGGAGGAAATATATGAATAAGGAATATATATATAAATGTTTATTAAATATAGTAGGTGAGGAAAATATAAAGTTAGATGAACCTATGAAGAAGCATATATCATTTAGAGTAGGTGGTCCTGCAGATATATTAGTTAAACCAACGACTGAACAACAATTAAGTGATATAATTAAGTTAATAAAAAAAGAAAACGTTCCATACTTAATTATAGGAAATGGTTCAAATTTATTAATAAAAGATGGTGGAATAAGAGGTGTAGTAATAGAAATATCTAATAACTTCAACCATTTTGAAATAGAAGGAAATAAAGTTAAAATTCAATCAGGTGCATTACTTTCAGTAGTTGGAAAGGCAGTTCTTAAAGAAGAATTAAAAGGTTTTGAATTTGCAGCAGGTATACCTGGAACACTTGGTGGTGCTTTAGCTATGAATGCAGGTGCTTATGGTGGAGAAATGAAGGATATAGTTAAATCAGTAAAATTAATGGATACTGATGGTAATATATTTGAGTTTACAAATGAAGAGATGGAATTTGGGTATAGAAGAAGTATACTTTCAAAAACAGACTATATAGTATTATCAGCAGAGGTAGAATTAGAAAAAGGAAATCATGAAGAAATAAAAGCTACTATGATGGACTTTACGCAAAGAAGAGTGACTAAACAACCATTAAGTTTACCTAGTGCAGGAAGTACATTTAAAAGACCAGAGGGTCATTTTGCAGGAAAGTTAATAGAAGATAGTGGACTAAGAGGACTAACATTAAGAGGTGCTCAAGTATCTGAGAAGCATTGTGGTTTTGTTGTTAACTTAGGAAATGCAAAAGCTAAAGATTTACTAGAGTTAATGTATGTAGTAAAAAGCACAGTAAATGCAAAATTTGGAATAATGCTTGAGGAAGAAGTTAAAATACTTGGAGAGGATTAATAATGCAAATACTAGCGGATTATCATACACATACAGTGTATAGCCATGGAAAAGGAACAATAGAAGATAATGTAAAAGAGGCAATATCTAAAGGTATAAAGACAATAGGCATATCTGATCATAGTTATAAACATATGACTTATGGAGTCAAGATTAAAGATATATATAAGATGAGAGAAGAAGTTAATAAACTAAATCTTAAATATTCTAATATAGATATACTTTTAGGTATGGAGTGCAATATATTAGATGAAAATGGTAATATAGATATAAATGATGAAGTTTCTAAGCTACTAGATTATGTAATGGCAGGTTATCATTTTGGATCATCGCCAACATCTTTAAAAAGTATGCTTAATCATTGCAATAATTATGTGCTAAAGAATGAAAAATCAAAAGAGTACAATACTAAGGCTATAATAAATGCTATGAAAAATAATGATATATTTATAATCACTCATCCAGGAGATAAAGGTGATGTATATATCGAAGAAATTGCAAAAGTAGCAAAAGATACAGATACTAGATTAGAAATAAATAGTAGTCATAGCTACTTAAATGCAAGTCAATTAAATCAAATTAAGCATATAGGAAATAAATTTATTATAGGATCAGATGCACATAGACCAGAAAATGTAGGAAACTTTGAGTTAGCAATGAAAAACATAAGAGAAGCTAACCTGGATTTATCATTAGTAGAAAATATTAAATTATAAATTAAGGGGGAGTATATATGAAATTTGTAATAGTTACAGGTCTTTCAGGATCAGGAAAAAGTGAAACAATGAGAGCTTTAGAGGATATGGGCTTTTATTGTGTAGACAATTTGCCCCCTGCATTAATAACTAAGTTTGCAGAACTTTGCTATCAACCAAACTCAAGTATTGATAAAGTAGCGCTTGGGATAGATATAAGAGGAAGAAAGTTTTTTGAAGCTTTACATGAAAGTTTAAATTACTTAAGAAAAGAAAATTACAAGTACGAAATGCTGTACTTAGATTGTTCAGATGATGTTTTATTAAAAAGATATAAAATGACAAGAAGAAATCATCCATTATCAAGAAATATGCAAATACCAGAAGGTATAAAAATGGAAAGAACGATAATGGAACCACTAAAAGAAATATCAGATTGCATAATTGATACAACTAATATGAAGCCTAAAGATTTAAAGGATGAAATAAGTAAAATTTATTGTGTAGGCGAAGAAAATAATAAATTAACTATATCAGTAGTGTCATTTGGATTTAAACATGGAATACCAGCAGACTGTGATTTAGTATTTGATGTTAGATTTTTACCAAATCCATACTATTTAGAAGAATTAAGACCTAAAACAGGTGATGACCAAGATGTTAGAGATTATGTAATGAATTCAAAAATAAGTGAAGAATTCTTTAGTAAATTAAATGATATGATACAGTTTTTAGTTCCTCAGTATATTGAAGAAGGAAAGCAACATTTAGTAATAGGGATAGGATGTACAGGAGGAAGACATAGATCTGTAACTATATCAAATCTTATATATGATGAGTTAATTAATAAAGGATATAGAGTGATTAAAAAGCATAGAGACTCTATGTTGAGATAATATGGAGGACAAAATGACAAGTGTACTTATAGTAATAGGGGTAACAGGATGGATTGCACTGATAATATCTCTATTCTTATATAGAAAAGTAGTAAAACAAAAATCACGCATATTTAATGGCTTGAGACATGAAGATGATTTAGGGCCTAACGTTGTTGTGATTGGAGGAGGAACAGGTCAATCAGTTTTTCTAAGAGGATTAAAACACTATACACAAAACATTACAGCAATAGTTACAGTTGCTGATGATGGTGGAGGGTCTGGTGTTTTAAGAGAAGACTTAGGAATGTTACCACCAGGAGATATAAGAAATTGTCTATTAGCTCTTGCAAATATAGAACCTACTATGGATGAGGTAATGAAATATAGATTTACAGAAGGAGCATTAAAAGGTCAAAGTTTTGGAAATCTATTTTTAGCAGCTATGAATGGATTATACGGTAACTTTGAAGTTGCCGTATATAAAATGAGTGAAATATTTGCTATAACAGGTAGAGTTTTACCTGTGACATTAGAAGATATAAAATTAATTGCTCAGCTTAAAAATGGAAATAAGGTTAAGGGAGAATCTATTATACCTAAAGAAGTAAAAAGTCAACAAAGTACTATAGAAAGGGTATATTTAGATCCGGTAGACGTAAAACCTTTGGATGAAGTAATCAATTCTATTGCAAATGCTGATATAATTATTATAGGGCCAGGAAGTTTATATACAAGTATAATACCAAATTTATTGGTAGAAGGAGTAGTAGACGCGATAAAGAAATCTAAGGCTCCTAAAGTATATATATCTAACATAATGACTCAGCCGGGAGAAACAGATAATTATAATGTATTAGATCATGTAAATTCTATAGTGAAGCATACAAAAGAAAACATACTAGACTATGTCATTGCTAATAATGAAGTGTTACCTAAAGATATATTTGAAATATATCAAAATGATGGAGCAACACAAGTATTGTTAGATAAAGATCAAAAAGAATATTTAAAAAGTATGGGGGTAAAAACTATAGAAGAGAACTTGATAGAAATAAAAAATAACTATATTAGACATGATGCAAATCATATATCTAATGTGGTTGTTGATTTGGCACTACGTCATAAAAATGACACAGGCAAGTAAAAAAGGATTTTAAAGGTTTATGTAGAAATCCTTATTATTATGTTAGTTTTAAGGAGTGAACATCTATGAGAGAAGAGGTTAGTGCCGGTGGTGTAGTACTGTTTGGCAATGCTATACTTTTGCTTAGAAAATTCAATGGAGATTGGGTTTTACCAAAAGGAAAGGTAGAAGAAGGAGAAAATAGGCAAGAAGCAGCACTAAGAGAAGTGCTAGAAGAAACAGGCGTAAAAGCGGATATATTAAAATATTTGGGCGAAATTCATTATACCTTTAAAGAAAACTGGGATGAAAATAGAGCTGTTCATAAGACAGTTTTCTGGTATCTTATGCAAGCTAGAAGTATGGATACTGTTCCTCAAAAAGAGGAAGGGTTTATTGATGCAAAGTTTATACACTTAGATAGAGTTGTAGATTTAGCTAGGTATGATGACGAGAAAGAAATAATAAAGGTAGCTCTACAAGAAATAAAAAAAAGATTAAAAAAGAACTAGTTTATAGGTGATGCACATGTCTTTTTCAGCTGAAACAAAAAATGAACTAGCGAGGATTACATCAGATAACCCTTGCTGCAATATAACAGAATTAGCAGCTTTAGTAAGATTAGCAGGAAGTATACAAATTGTAGGCTATAAAAAATTAAATTTAAAAATCACCACAGAATTAAATTCAATAGCTCGTAAAATATTTAAGCTATTAAAACAAAACTTTGGAATAAATACAACTATTTCAGTTAATAAAAACCAAATGTTAAAAAGAAACAATAGTTATGTTTTAATGGTAACAAGTGAAATGGGAGCAGAAAAGCTTATAAAAGAACTAGGAATATTAGCACCGGGAGACGGGTTTTACACTTTAAACAAAGTTCCGACAAATCTTATGGAGCATGATGAATGTAAAAGGGCATTTATAAGAGGTGCATTTTTAGGTGGAGGATCTATAAGTGATCCAGGCAAAAATTATCACATGGAATTTGTGACAAATAATGAAGATTTTGCTGAATCTTTAAAAGAATTAATAAATTCTTTTGGATTTAATTGTAAAATAGTAGCTAGAAAAAATAATTACGTTGTATATTTAAAAGAAAGTGAACAAATATCAGATTTATTAAGTATAATAGGTGCTCACAATGCGTTGTTAAGTTTACAAAGCACTAAGATAGTAAAAGCTATGAGGAATAACGTTAACCGTATAGTAAATTGTGAAACAGCAAACCTTTCGAAGACTGTAAATGCAGCTGTTAGACAAGTAGAAAATATAAAATTAATACAAGCGACAATAGGTATACATAGTTTGCCTGAAAATTTACAGGAAATAGCTAGGCTTAGAGTAGAGTATGAAGATATGTCATTAAAAGAGTTAGGTGAAATGCTAGAACCACCTATTGGAAAATCTGGAGTAAATCATAGGCTAAGAAAATTAGAAGAAATTGCTAACAAGTTAAGAGATTAATAATAAGTTTATATGTTTTAGAGGATAAAGGAGTTATATTTAAATATAACTCCTTTTTTATGCGATAAATTTATATTTATTCAGATACTGAGGAAAACTTATTATATAATGTCTATAGAAATTTGTTATCTTTCAAAAATGTAATATTAAATAAGAATTTATGTAAGGTTTATTATAAATAAGAAATATAAAATATACTTATAAATTTAAGTACTTAAAAGTCAATATAAGGAGGACAAACATGAACAGCATACTAAAAGTAGAGAATATAGAGAAATATTATGGTAATAAAGAGAATATAACGAAAGCTATAGATGATATAAGTTTTAGAATAGATGAGGGTGAATTTGTTGGTATAATGGGCCCTTCAGGAAGTGGAAAAACAACTCTTCTTAATTGTATATCAACAATAGATAATGTATCATCAGGAAAAATAATAATAAATGATCAAGACATAACTAAGTTAAAATCTAAATTATTAGATAAGTTTAGGCAAGATGAATTAGGATTTATATTTCAAGATTTTAACTTGTTAGATACATTGACTTGTTATGAGAATATAGCTTTAGCTTTAACTATAAAGGGAGAAAACGTACATAATATAGATAAAAAAATAAGAGAAATAGCTAGTATATTAGGTATTTATGACGTACTTAATAAATATCCGTATCAAATATCAGGTGGACAAAAACAAAGAGTAGCTTCAGCAAGAGCGATAGTTAAAAACCCAGCCTTAATTTTAGCAGATGAACCTACAGGCGCATTAGACTCTAGATCAGCTAGAATGCTTTTAGATAGATTAGAAAATTTAAATACAGAATTAAAAGCAACAATACTTATGGTTACACATGATGCATTTACAGCAAGCTATTCAAATAGAGTGTTGTTTATAAAAGATGGGAGAATTTTTAATGAATTAATAAAAGGAAATGATAATAGAAAGGAATTTTTTAATAGAATAATGGATGTAGTTACGCTATTAGGTGGTGATGATAATAATGTATTTTAAAATAGCTTTAAGTAATGTAAAAAAAAGTTTTAAAGACTATACAATATATTTTTTAACACTAACTTTGTCTGTTTGTATATTTTATAGTTTTAACTCAATAGAATCACAAAAAGCTATAATAGAAATTGGAAAAAGTGACTTAGAATTAATGGATTCAGTTATAAAGGTAATTGGTTTAATATCTTTATTTGTAAGTTTTATACAAGGTTCACTTATATTATATGCTAATAATTTCCTAATAAAAAAACGTAAAAAAGAATTTGGCATATATATGTCTTTGGGTATGGGGACTAAAAAAATATCCAAAATATTAGTATTAGAAGCATTTTTTGTAGGATTACTGTCGCTTTTAAGTGGTCTTATATTAGGTATAATTTTTTCTCAAGGATTATCTTTATTAACCTCGCAATTATTTGATATACCAATGAATGAATATATATTTATAATTTCATATAGTGCCATATTAAAGACAGCACTATATTTTAGTATAATATTTATACTTGTGATAATATTTAATACACTTATAATTTCGAGATATAAAATTATAGATATGCTCAATGCATCTAGGAAAAATGAAGCTATGAAATTAAAAAAACCGATAATATATATAGTGACGTTTATAATATCTATAATATTAATAATTATAGCTTATATATATGTTATAGAATCAGGATTAGATGCTAGTAATAAATTGTTTATTAAATCAATAATACTAGGCATATTTGGTACATTTTTATTATTTTTTGGATTAGCTGGATTTGCATTAAACTTAATTAAAAGAAATAAAAATATATATTTTAAAAGTTTAAATATGTTTATATTAAATCAGATAAGCAATAAAGTTAAGACAAATTTTATATCTATGTCAGTTATATGTTTAATGCTTTTTTTAACTATAGGTATGCTATCAACTGGTATTAGCTTTAAAAATGCATTAGAGAAAGATTTAAAAAATAATACACCTTTTGATGCTAGCGCAAGAATGAATATTTCAGAAGATGATGAAATAAAAAGTATTTCTGAGAGTATACATAAGCTAGGATATGATTTTGATAATAATGAAAAGTATGTTGAGTATACAGTTTATGGTAGTAAATCAGATATAAAAAAATTATTTAAAGACAAAATAAAAGAAGAAGATTATAAACGCTTAAATAAAATAGAAACTTATGGTTCAAGTATAATAACAATTTCTGATTATAATAAAATTAGAAATTTAGATGGAAAAAATAAGATTAATTTAAAGAAAAATGAAGTATTATTAATTTCAAATAGCAGTAAAATAGTTAACATAATAAATGATATATTAAAATACAATAGAGAGTTAACAATTAATGATATAAATTGTACAGTGAAAAATAGTAAAATAATAACGGATGCCTTATACACATCTGCAATGGATATAAATATGTTTACATTAATAATTAATGATAGCTTACTAAAAAGTATAGAACTTAAAGATTATACTTTTTCTAGCATAGATATTAATTATAGTGATGAATCAAGAAAAAGGTCAGAAGAGAAATATTCAAAATTATTTAAATCATTTTTAGAAGGAAAAGGGAATTCTAAATATGGATTTATATTAGGAACTACAAAAGATCAAGCATATTTAGAAAATAAAGGAATGACAACTACTATATTGTTTGTTGGAATTTATTTAGGAATAGTATTTTTAATATCTAGCATGGCTGTATTATCATTACAGCAACTTTCTGAGGCTAGCGACAATATAGAGAGATATAAATCATTAAAACGTATAGGGGCTACAGACAGTATGATAAATAAAACTATATTTGTTCAAACTATGATACATTTCACATTACCACTAGGTTTAGCATTTGTACACTCTACAGTTGCAATATATGTTATAACTGAATTTATAAAAATGTTTGGAAGGCCAAATATAGGAGTATCATCAATAGCAACAGCTTTAATATTTTTAGTTATTTATTTAGGTTATTTTTATGCAACCTATGCAGGATATAAGAATATGGTAAAAAATTCGAATTAAATAAATATACAAAATATCCAAAGTTAAGTAATTAATTTTGGGTATTTTAATTTTGATTAAAATAAGAAGGATGAATTTTGTTTTATGATATGTTTTTGTGGTAATATTAAAAGATAAGACGGGAGGTGGTTTCGTGAGCAAAGATTTCGCACATCTTCATGTTCACACCGAATACAGTTTACTTGACGGATTTTCAAGGGTTAAGAAACTAGTGGCTAGAGCAAAAGAATTAAATATGTCATCTATTGCTATAACAGATCATGGATGTATGTTTGGAGTAATAGATTTTTATAAAACAGCAAAAAAAGAAGGAATAAAGCCGATTATAGGGTGTGAAGTTTATACAGCACCAAGAACATTAAAAGATAAAGATCCTAACTATGATAAAAATCAAGGACATCTAGTTTTATTAGCTAAAAATATGGACGGATATAAAAATCTAATAAAAATGGTATCTACATCATATGTTGAAGGATTTTATTATAAACCTAGAGTAGATATGCAAGAGCTTAAACAACATAGCGAAGGTATTATAGCATTATCAGCATGTTTAGCTGGAGACGTATCACAAGCTCTTATGGATAGAAACTATGAAAAAGCTAAAAAGTTAGCATTACAATATCAAGAAATATTTGGTGAAGATAACTTTTATTTGGAAATACAAGATCACAATATACCAGAACAAAGAGAAGTAAATTCTGGGTTAGTTAAGTTATCAAAGGAAATAGGAATACCATTAGTAGCGACCAATGATATTCATTATGTAAATAGAGAAGATTCTAAAATACATGATGTACTTATGTGTATACAAATGGGTAAAACCGTGAATGACCCAAATCGTATGAGATTCGGAAGTGATGAATTTTATCTTAAATCCAGAGAAGAAATGGAAGAGTTATTTCCATATGCACCTGAAGCTATAGAAAATACTGTAAAAATAGCTGAACAATGTAATGTTGAGTTTGATTTTAATACAATACATCTTCCTCAATATGATGTACCAAGTGGCTATACACCTGATACCTACCTAAGGGAATTATGTTTTAAAGGATTAGAAGAAAGATATGGTACTCCAACTGAAGAAGTTATAAAAAGACTAAATTATGAACTTGATGTAATAGAAAGAATGGGATATGTTGAATATTTTCTTATTACATGGGACTTTATAAATTTCTCTAAAGAAAATAATATAATGGTAGGCCCTGGTAGAGGTAGTGCTGCTGGTTCTATAGTTGCATATACTCTTAAAATAACAGATATAGATCCAATTAAATACTCGCTACTATTTGAGAGATTTTTAAATCCAGAGCGTGTATCTATGCCCGATATAGATATAGACTTCTGTTATGAAAGAAGAGAAGAAGTTATAGATTATGTAAAAAGGAAATATGGAGAAGATCATGTTGCCCAAATAATTACATTTGGAACAATGGGTGCTAAAGCTGCAATAAGAGATGTTGGTAGAGTTTTAGATACTCCATATAATAAAGTCGATAAAATAGCAAAAGAGATACCTTTTGCATTGGGAATGACAATAGATAAAGCTTTAGAAACAAATCCAAATTTAAGAGCTTTATATGAACAGGATAGAGAAACAAAAGAAATTATAGATATATCTAAACAAATAGAGGGTATGCTAAGACATGCATCAACACATGCTGCTGGTGTTGTTATATCTAAAAATCCTGTAGATGAATATGTGCCGTTGTATAAACATCAAGATGCAATAACGACTCAATTTACAATGACGACTTTAGAAGAGTTAGGGCTTTTAAAGATGGATTTCCTTGGCTTAAGAACGCTTACAGTAATAAGGGATGCTCTTGAGTTAATAGAAAGAAATTATGGAAGAAAAATAGATTTTTCAAGAATGGATTATGATGATCACAAAGTTTATGAACTATTATCATCAGGAAATACACTTGGAGTATTCCAGTTAGAAAGTGCTGGGATGAGAACTTTCATGAAACAATTAAGACCAGATAATTTTGAAGATATAGTGGCTGGAATTTCTTTATATAGACCAGGTCCTATGGATTCTATACCAACATATATAGAAAATAAAAATAATCCTCATCATGTAAAGTATTTACATGAAAAATTAAAACCTATAATGGAAGTTACTTATGGATGTTTAGTATACCAAGAACAGGTAATGCAAGTTGTTAGAGAACTTGGAGGATATACGTATGGACGTAGTGACTTAGTTAGAAGAGCTATGGGTAAGAAAAAAATGGACGTAATGGAAGAAGAAAGACGATATTTTATTCATGGTAAAGAGGATGAAAATGGAAATATTGAAATCTCAGGTTGTGTAAGAAATGGTGTACCAGAAGATATAGCGGATAAAATATTCGATGATATGATAGATTTTGCAAAGTATGCATTTAATAAGTCTCATGCAGCTGCATATGGTGTTTTATCTTATCAGACGGCATATTTAAAGGCATATTATCCAGTTGAATTTATGGCAGCCTTAATAACAAGTGTAATGGGAAATACAGATAAAGTTGTTGAATATACAAGAGAATGTAATTCTTTAGGAATTCAAGTTTTAAAGCCAGATATAAATAAAAGTTTCTCTAAGTTCTCAGTTGAAGGTAATAACATAAGATTTGGATTAGCCGCAGTTAAAAATGTTGGTGTAAATATTATAAACAATATAATTAACGAAAGACAATTAAATGGAAATTTCAAAGACTTTGGAGATTTAGCAAAAAGGCTGGATTCTAAAGACACGAATAAGAGAGTAATAGAGAGTTTAATTAAATGTGGGGCATTTGACGAAATAAGTGAAAATCGTGCGAGCTTAATGGCAGGATATGAAAATCTATTAGATAGTATTGCTATGGATAGAAAGAAAAATGTACAAGGCCAAATATCTTTATTTGAAGCGTTCTCTGCTCAAGAAGAAAATAATAAACTTCATAATGTAAGTGCAATTCCAAAAATAAATGAATATGAAGAAAGAGAAAGGTTAAACCTAGAAAAAGAAGTATTAGGTATGTATGTTAGTGGACATCCTTTGGCCGAATTTGAAGAAGAAATTCAAAGAAATACATCAATAGATAATGGAAAATTAAATGCTTTAAAAGATGATACACAAAGTTATTTAGCTCTTGATGAAAGAGAAGTTATAATGGGCGGTATGATAACAAATAAAACTATAAAAACAACTAAGAGAAATGATTTAATGGCATTCATAGAATTAGAAGATTTGTATGGGGCTATAGAAGTTATAATATTCCCACAGTTGTTACAAAAGTATAATCAAATATTAAATGAAGATGATATAGTATATATAAAAGGAACTTTAAGTATAAAAGAAGATGAAAATGCAAAACTTATAGCTAGAGAAATAAAAGATATAAGTGACAAATCAAGGTTTGAAGAGAATAGATATAACTATAATAAAAGAGAAAGTTCACCAGCTAAAGTAGACTCTAAGCTAGGCTTATATTTAAAAATAGATAGTTTCAACAATAAAGAGATAATGAATGATATTATTAAAATATGTAGCAAATATCCTGGAAGTGAAAATATATTTTTATATGCTCAAGAAACGAAGCAATTATATAAGTGGAATGGTGTGAATGTAAGTATTTCAAACGACTTATTATTAGAATTAGAACATCTATTATCAAAGGAAAATATAAAAGTAAAAAAATAGCATAATAAAATTAAAAAAATTAGGATATTAAAATAAAAAATTTATAATATAATAATATTATGAAAAAAATGGTTCATATTGTGGTATAATATCAGAAAATGAATATTTTAATAGTTCTAATTTTTTTAACTTTGATGGGATGAAAAATCAATATAGGGACAAAAAATGTCCTAATATATTTAAATGTATAACTAGGAGGTAGCACTATGAAAACTATAGGGATATTGACAAGTGGGGGAGATGCTCCAGGAATGAACGCAGCTATAAGAGCTGTTGTAAGATCTGCAATATACTATGGATGTAAAGTATACGGAATTAACAGAGGATACAAAGGTTTAATAGAAGAAGATATACAAGAAATGAACTTATCATCTGTTGGAGATATTATACATAGAGGCGGAACTGTACTAAAGTCTTCTAGATGTGAAGAATTCAAAACAGAAGAAGGTAGAGCGATAGGAGTAGAAGTACTAAAGAAATTTGGTATTGATTGCTTAGTCGTAATAGGTGGAGATGGATCTTTCAATGGAGCATTAAAACTTAGTCAATTAGGTTTTCCAGCTATAGGTATTCCAGGTACTATAGATAATGACTTAGCGTACACTGATTATACTATAGGTTTTGATACAACAATGAATACAATAATCGATGCAATAGGTAAAATAAGAGATACTTCTTCTTCTCATGAAAGGGTTAACATAATCGAGGTTATGGGAAGACACTGTGGAGATTTAGCTTTATATGCAGGTCTTGCAGGAGGAGCTGAAACTATAATAGTTCCAGAGGTTGAATTTAAAGTCGAAGATGTATGCACTAAATTAAAAACAACTCAAAAAAGAGGTAAAAGACATAGCATTATAGTCTTAGCAGAGGGAGTAGGAAATGCTCAAGACTTAGGTAAGGAAATCGTTAAAGAGACAGGCGCTGACCTAAGAGTGACTATATTAGGACACGTTCAAAGAGGTGGAAGCCCAACAGCATTCGACAGAATATTAGCAAGTAGAATGGGTGTTAGAGCAGTTGAACTTTTATTAGATGGAAAAGCTGCAAAAGTAGTAGGTATTAAAGACAATAAGATAATTGATATGGATATAAATGAAGCTTTATCAATGACAAGAGACTTTGATAAAGATACTTATGAAATGGTAAAAATACTATCTATATAATATAGGAGGAATATATATATGTTAAAGGATATGAAAAGAACTAAAATAGTTTGTACATTAGGACCAGCATCAGAGAAAGAAGAAGTTTTAACTCAATTAGTAGAAAATGGATTAAACGTATGTAGATTCAACTTCTCTCATGGATCACATGAAGAACATAAGGGAAGATTAGATATGGCTAAAAAGGTTAGAGAAAAATTAGGAAAGCCAGTAGCTCTTTTATTAGATACTAAAGGACCAGAAATAAGAACAGGGAACTTTGCTGATCCAGAAGTATTATTAGAAGAAGGCCAAACATTTACTATAACAATGAAAGATGTTGTAGGAACTAAAGAAATATGTACAGTAAGTTACAAAGGTCTTGCAGAAGATGTTAATCCAGGAAATGTAATATTAATAGATGATGGATTAGTTGGATTAAGAGTTAAAGAAGTAAATGGAGAAGATATAGTTTGTATAGTTGAAAACTCTGGTATAGTTAAGAATCATAAGGGAGTAAATGTACCAAATGTTAGTATAAACTTACCAGCTATAACTGATAAAGATATAAGTGATATAGAATTCGGTATAAGCCAAGATGTTGATTTTATAGCAGCTTCATTTGTAAGAAAAGCATCAGATGTATTAGCTATAAGAGAAATATTAGAAAGAAATAATGCTACAGATATACAAATAATATCTAAAATAGAAAACCAAGAAGGTGTAGATAATTTAGATGAAATATTAAAAGTTTCTGATGGTATAATGGTTGCTAGAGGTGACTTAGGGGTTGAAATACCAACAGAAGATATACCAGTAGTTCAAAAAATGATGATAAGAAAATGTAATGAATTAGCTAAACCAGTAATAACTGCTACTCAAATGCTTGATTCTATGATAAGAAACCCAAGACCAACAAGAGCAGAAGTAACAGATGTTGCAAATGCGATATATGACGGAACAGATGCTATAATGTTATCTGGAGAAACTGCTGCAGGGAAATATCCAGTAGAAGCTGTAAAAACTATGGCGTCTATAGCTAAAAGAACAGAAGAAACTTTAGATTATGATAATTTATTAAAGAAAAATGCTAGCAATAACACAACAGTTACAGATGCAATAAGTCATGCTACTTGTACAACAGCTATAGATTTAAATGCATCAGCTATAATAACTTCTACTTCTTCAGGACATACTGCAAGAATGGTATCTAAGTTTAGACCACAATGTCCAATAATAGCTACTACTACTAATGAAAAAGCTATGAGACAATTAGGGCTTACTTGGGGAGTTTACACAGTTAAATCATCAAGTTCTAAAAATACAGATGAAGTTATAGAAAATTCTATAGAAGCTGCTAAGAGTGCTAACTTTATAAATAATGGAGAATTAGTAGTTATAACAGCAGGAGTACCAGTTGGAGTAAGTGGAACTACTAACTTAATAAAAGTTCATGTTATAAGTGAAGAAATAGCTCAAGGTATAGGTGTTGGAACTAAGACAGCAGAAGGTAAAGTTCGTATAGTGAAGAGCGGTGAAAATTGCGCAGATTTCAATGAAGGAGATATATTAGTTACAACTATGACTAATATAGATATGAACCCTTATATAGAAAAAGCTGGAGCAATAGTAACTGAAGATGGTGGAATGACTTCTCATGCTGCTATAGTTGGTTTAAATTTAGATAAACCAGTTGTAGTATCAGCTAATAAAATACTTGAAACAGTTAAAGACGGAGAAGTTGTAACAGTAGATGCATCAAGAGGTGTAATATATAGAGGCTCAAGTAGAGTTTTATAATAAAGAATGAAAAATTAAAATTTTCTGAAAATTTAATAATAATTGCTTGAAAATTATTAAGTAAAGTGTTACTATATTTTTAAGCTAGTAAAAATAACCACTAAGGATGAAATCATATAATGATGAAATCTTAGTGGTTATTTTATAAATTGATTGTTCAGAAAATTCAGTAAAATTTGAGCAATCAAGAAATTATCTTTAAAATTGATTCGATAAAATCGTCGATTAAGCGAATCAAATTTTTTATATCTAAAGGGGGGAGATAGACTAATGACTGAAAGTAGAGAAAACTGGGGTTCGAAGATTGGTCTAATATTAGCAATGGCAGGGAATGCCGTTGGACTAGGGAATTTTTGGAGATTCCCGTATGTAGCTGCTTCAAATGGTGGAGGAGCATTTATGATACCATACTTCTTTGCACTAATAGTTATAGGTTTACCTGTAATGTTAGTTGAATGGAGTATAGGGCGTTATGGTGGGAAACATGGTCATGGGACATTAGGGCCTATGATGTATTTACAAGCAAAACAAGCAATGAAACCTAAAAAAGCAATTATAGTTGGTTCTTTATGTGGGATGATAGCATTTGGTGTTACTATATTAGTTAACTCTTATTATAATCACATTATTGGATGGTCTTTAGGATTTGCATTTAATTCTTTAACAGGTGGATATAAAGGAGATCCAGGAGGATTCTTCGCAAGTTATATTCAGGATCCTAAAAACTTAGTATTTTGGGTTATAGCATTACTTTGTTTAGCATTTGCAGTAATGAAAGGTATACAAAAAGGTATAGAATCATGGGCTAAAGTAATGATGCCTGTACTATACGTATTTGGTATTATATTAGGAATTAGATCATTAACACTTGGTGCTCCAGTTAATCCCGATTGGAGTTCATTAGCTGGACTTAACTATATCTGGAATCCAGATTTTAGTCAATTATCATGGCAATCTGCAATAGCTGCAGCTGGTCAAATATTCTTCACATTATCTTTAGGTATGGGGATAATACAAAATTATGCTTCATACTTACAACCAGATGAAGATATAGTAACGGCATCTGTAGCAACTATATCATTAAATGAGTTTGCAGAAGTTATATTAGGTGGTACAGCAGTTATTCCTATAGCTTATGCATTTTTAGGACCAGAAGGTATAAAAGGAAGTATAGGTTTAGCATTTATGGCACTACCGAATGTATTTAGTACTATGACTGGTGGAGGAATATTTGGAGCTATGTGGTTCTTATTATTATTCTTTGCTGGTGTCACATCTGCTATAGCAATGTACAATTATTTGGTAGCATTGTTAGAAGAGGATGCAGGTATAGAAAGAAAAAAAGGTGCTTGGATAGTATTCGTTGGATATCTAATAGTTGGTTTACCAATAGCATTAGAGTCAATATTAACTCAAAGTGCTAACTTAGTATACTTCACAGAAGTTGATAACTGGATAGGTAACTATCTATTAATAGTTCTAGGATTAATAGAAATTATAGTAATAGGATGGTGTGTAAAAGATAAAGCTTTAGAAGAAATGAATAGAGGTGGCTTATGGAAAGTTCCTAAATGGTTCTTTAGATTATTCCATCAATTCTTAACACCAATTACAATAATAACATTCTTAGTATTCTTTACAAGAGATTATTGGATAGCTGGTAACTTCAAAGTTGTACCTAGTTATGTAGCTGAAATACCAGAATTTGCAATTTGGGTTAATTTAGGTAGAATAGTAGTATTTGGAGTATTGATAATAGGGTTTATTCAATCATATAAATCAATCAAAACTAAGTATAAAGATGAGATAGAAAGTAATGAAGTAAATGAAAAAGAAGAAAATAAGTAAACTCCATAAAGAATAGGAGGGTAAATTTTATGACTAGTGCAGCATGGGGATTTATGGGTGTAATTTGGGCAACGATATTTGTATGTATAAGTATATCCATGAAAAAAATTGTAAAAGATCAGAAATAAAAAATATAAAACCCTACTTTTAAAGTAGGGTTTTTGACTAAATATAATACAAAAAAATGAACGAATTTTCTGACAAGTTTAAGCGGATATAGTATTATATAATTAAAGGGAGGGATAAAATGAATACAAATCTAGTAATAACTACAATAAAGCAATTAAACGCTGAAATAGACAAGAATAAAAGTTTGAAAGAAAATAAAAAACAAAAATATAGATTACAATTAGACAAACTACTAAATAAATATACTGAAATTGAAATTTCTGATAAATTTAAAACTCAATATAATCAATTAAACGGAAAAGGTGTAGAGCTAATAAAAGAAGTAAAAGCATCTAAAGACAAGAATAAATTAGAAACGAGCATAGATGTTTATATAAGATACTTAAAAGCATCATTATGTGATTTTGAAGAAAAAACTACTTATTTAAGAAAGTATATAACTAGTTTTTTATTTAGTGCAATGTTATTTTTAGCATTATCACCACAATTTTATGGATTTATATTACCGGTATTATTCTTCTTACCAATATATATAGGATTAAAAGGAGTAAAACAAAGATCAATAACTGGATTTTATATGACTATGAGTGTAGTGCCTGTTGCGCTTATGACATCTTTTACATGGATAAGATATGGAATTAATGCTAAATCAGATTATTTAGGGGCTGTAAAAGCTATAGTGGATAGTGGCGTAGCTCAAAGTTTGGCAGAGAAATTAGTGTATATAGGACCAATATTTGGGTGTATATTATTACTATTTGCTTGTTTACAACTGTATAGAGGATATAAAAGTAGAGATTTATTCATATAGGGGCTTTATAAGCCTCTGTTTTTTTGGTAAAATTAAATCTTGGAGTTTCTTAAAATACATGGACGGAGGATACCTTAATGTTATCAAAAAATGAAGAGTATATTGTAGATATAGTTGATATAGGTCAAGGTGGAGTAGGAATAGGAAAACACAATGGCTTTACAGTCTTCGTAGAGGGCGGATTAATAGAGGACAAAGTAAAAGTTAAAATAAATAAGTCTAAAAAAAATTATGCTGTTGGTGATATTGTAGAAATAATAGAAAAATCACCTTTCAGAATAGATAGAGTTTGTAGCGACAATCTTAAAGATTGTGGAGGATGTCAAATACAAGAACTAGAATATCAAAAACAACTTGATATAAAAACTAATGAAGTTAAACAAGTTATCAGTAGAATCGGAAAGTTAGAGGATGTTACTATACATGAAACATTAGGAATGGATAAACCTCTAAGATATAGAAATAAAGCTCAATTCCCTATACAAAAATCAGGTAATACACCTGTTATAGGATTTTACAAGAAAAAAAGTCACGATATAATACCTATGGATAAGTGTGTTATACAACACGATATAAATGATAAAATAGTTAAAATTATAAAGACTTATATAAATGCATATAATGTTAGTGTTTATGATGAAAAGACTCATACAGGAGTTTTAAGACATTTAGTAACAAAAATAGGATTTACAACTAAAGAAGTTATGGTAGTGTTAGTAGCTAATGGTAAAAAGTTACCATATTTAAGTGAGCTAGCATCTGTTCTAAAAGATAATGTGCCAGGATTTAAAACATTAGTTGTAAATGAAAATAGAGAGAAGACTAATGTAATATTAGGTAAAGAAAATAGAGTAGTATACGGTGAAGGAAAAATCAATGATTATATAGGTGACTTAGTATTTGAAATATCACCGCTTTCGTTCTTCCAAGTTAACCCTATACAAACAGAAGTTTTATATAATAAAGCTTTAGAGTATGCAGATTTACAAGAAAATGATACTGTATTTGATATATATTGCGGTATAGGTACTATATCTTTATTTCTAGCTCAAAAAGCTAAAAAAGTATATGGTATAGAAATCGTAGCAGATGCTATAAAAGATGCTAAGATAAATGCACAAATAAATAATTTAGATAATGTTGAATTCTATGTAGGTAAGGCAGAAGAAGTTGTTCCTAAAATGTACGGCGAAGGAAAAACTGCTAATGTAGTAGTGGTAGATCCTCCTAGAAAAGGATGTGACGAGAAAGTTTTAGATACTATAGTATCTATGTCTCCTGATAAGGTTGTTTATGTTTCTTGTAATCCATCAACATTAGCTAGAGATTTAGCATATTTAGATGAAAGAGGATACAAGTGCGTAGAAATACAGCCAGTAGATATGTTCCCTCATACAATGCACGTTGAAAGTGTTGCAAAGCTAATAAAAAAGTAAATATAGACTTATATAAAAAGTATCTTTAATATTAATTTATTAAAGGTACTTTTTTGTGCTAAAAATTAACATTATTTAAAAATGTGTATACTTTACACTACCTTCTTAGTCTGAATGTATAATACAGTATTTATATATTTACATATAGGGGGGACGTTAATGGATAAATTAAAAGAAGATAAAATAAAAGAAATTTTATCAAAAAGGGGAATAAATACAGACCAATATTCTGCTATAAGCTCGCAGTACGAAGAAGCAGAAAAAGAACCAACGCCAAGAGCAAAAGCATTAAGAGATATATTTTATAATACATTATCAACAGCGGATATGGAATTTCCATACTGGTACAATAGGGCATGGAAAGAATTTGATGGAGAAATAACAGTAGTAAGGAGGGCAAAAGCATTAAAAGAGGCATTTTCTCATTTAACACCTAACATAGTTCCTGGAGAAAAATTAGTCATGCAAAAAACTATGAATTATAGAGGGGCATTCCCTATGCCTTGGTTAAGTGAAAGTTTCTTTATATCTCAAGGAGATGAAATATCTAAAGAAGCAGAAAAAATTGCTAGTAGTACAGCGGATGAATTAACTCAGTTTGGAAGCGGAGGCGGAAATGTAACAAAAAGCTTTGGAAATGTAGTTTCTATAGCAGGTAAATTTGGTATGAGACAAGAAGAGATACCAGCACTTTTAAAAGTTGCAAATGAATGGGTAGGTAAATCTGTAGAAGATGTAGGATTTAGATATGAAAAAATGATGCCAGAATTCGAAACTAAAGAAAAAATAATGAGTAGTTTAGTTTCAATGTTTGATTCAGGATATACACTTCCTCAGGGAAGAGAAATAATAAATTATTATTATCCATTACAATATGGATTTGATGAACTTATAAATATGGCAAAAGAATGTAGAGCAACAGTTGCAGGAAATGCAAATGGAGATGGCTTAGTAGGAATGGATAGACTATATTTTTATGAAGCTGTAATTCATGTTATAGAGGGAATACAAACATGGATATTAAACTATGCAAAACATGCAAAGTATTTAGCAGAAGTGGAACCTAATGAAACTGTAAAAAATGAATATTTAGAAATTGTAGATATATTAGAATGGATAGCTCATTATCAACCTCGTACGTTTAGAGAAGCACTTCAACTTTCATATACTGTTCACATAGCATCAGTAAATGAAGATGCTATATCAGGTATGTCTATAGGTAGATTTGGGCAAATTTTATATCCTTGGTATGAACAAGATAAAGAAAAAGGGATTCTTTCAAGAGAGGATGCTTTAGAATTACTAGAGCTATATAGAATTAAGATAACATGTATAGACTGCTTTGCATCTGCAGGTGTAAATGGTGGAGTTTTATCAGGAAATACATTCAATACTTTAAGTATAGGTGGATTGACAAGAGATGGTCAATCAGGAGCTAATGAACTAGAAATGTTATTATTAGAGTCTGGAATGAGTTGTAAAACACCTCAACCAACGTTGACTGTACTATATGATGAAAAATTACCAGAAGACTTTTTATTAAAAGCAGCTGAATGTACAAAAACAGGTACAGGATATCCTGCATGGGTAAATAACGTGAATTCAATAAACTTTATGATGAAACAATTTGCAGATGAGGGTATGACAATAGAAGAAGCAAGAGCAGTTGCATTAGGAGGATGTCTAGAAACATCTCCAGGATGTTGGAAAGAACTTACATTGAATGAAAAAAAATATTGGATAGCTGGAGGAGCTGGTCAGTCTGCTGGTTCTGGAATTCATTTTATAGCAAATCCTAAAGTGTTAGAACTTGTTTTAATGAATGGAAAAGATTATAGAACGGGAGCTCAGATTTTAAAGCCTCATAATAAGAATCTAGAAACATATGAAGAGTTATGGGAAGTATTTACAAGCTATTATGAACATATAATAAATGTTTTAGAAAAGGCAAACAACATAGAATTAGATGTTTGGAGAAAGCAAAATATGTCAGTTATAAACTCTTTCTTAAAACCTGATTGCTTAGATAAAGGTCAGCATATAGGAAATATGGGATATAGATACAATGCAACACTAAATGTAGAAACTTGTGGAACTGTAACTATGGTAAATTCTTTAGCGTCTATTAAAAACTTAGTATATGATAAAAAATTATATAGTTTAGATCAATTAAAAGAATCTATTTTAAATAATTTTGGATTTAAAAATGCTCTAGAAATAGGAAATTATTCTTTAGCTGATCAAGTTAAGCTAGAAGACGGAGGAAAATATGATGAGATTTATAAAGCTTGCTTAGATTCTCCGAAGTATGGAAATAACGACTATTATGCAGATAACATATTGAAAGGTTACCAAGAATGGTTATTGAAAGCATGTGAAAAAGCAGAGTCTCTGTATGGTAAAAAAATGTATCCTTGCCAAATATCAGTATCTACTCATGGACCTCAAGGTGCAGCTACTCTAGCTACTGCAGATGGTAGATTGAGTGGAACTACTTACTCAGATGGATCATTATCAGCGTATCCAGGAACAGATAAAAATGGGACATATGCTTTGTTTGAATCAGCAACTTGTTGGGATCAAGCACAAGTTCAAAATTCTCAAATGAACTTAAAATTACATCCTGCATCAGTTAAAGGTGAGCAAGGAAGTAAGAAATTATTAGATCTTACGCGTTCGTATTTAAGAAAAGGTGGATTCCATATTCAATATAATGTAGTAGATTCAAAAGTATTAAAAACAGCTCAAAAAACACCAGATGACTATAGAGATCTTATGGTTAGAGTTGCAGGATTTACTCAATATTGGTGTGAGTTAGGTAAACCAATACAAGATGAAGTTATAGCTAGAACTGAATACGAAGGGGTGTAAAATAATGAAATTAAAACATAATGATTGCTTAAACTTTTCAACTATAGATGCTACAAAGGGGATATGTAGAATAACAAAACAACTTATAAATATAGACTCAGAAACATGCTCAAATTTGGCATTAATGCCAAAATGTAAAAATTGTAAAAACTTTGAAAATCCAGATGAAAAAGGAATGGGAACTTGCACAGGTCTTGAAAAAGAAGATTGGACTTTTGAAAGTTTAAACGCAGTAACATGTAAAGGACATAAATTTAAATAAAGGAGAATCTAGATGAATTTAAAAGGCAATATATTTGACATACAAAGCTTTTCTGTTCATGATGGACCAGGTTGTAGAACAACGGTATTTTTTAATGGATGTCCTTTGCAATGTAGATGGTGTGCTAATCCTGAAAGTTGGAAAATAAAATCTCATATAATGTTTAGTGAATTATCTTGTAAATATGATAAAGGATGCACTGCCTGTAATGATAAATGTAAAAATGGTGGTTTAACTTTTGATGATTCGAATAAGCCAATTTTAAACTGGGATATTTGTAAAACTTGCACAACATTTGAATGTGCTAAATCATGTTATAATAATGCATTAAAAATATGCTCAAAGGAATATTCTGTAGAAGAATTAATGGAAATAATAAAAAGAGACTCTAATAACTGGAGAAGTAAAGGTGGAGTTACATTTAGTGGCGGAGAGCCATTGATTCATCATGAATATTTAATTAATATACTTAAAGAATGTAAAAAAATAAATATACACACAGCTATTGAAACTAGTGCATATGTATCAAGTGATATTTTCTTAAATATTATGGATTATATAGATTTTGCTTTTATAGATCTAAAACATATGGATAGAGAAAAACACAAAAGTCAAACAGGTGTATATAATGATTTAATACACCAAAATATTAAATTATTGAAAAAATGTAATTGGAATGGTCGATTGGTCATTAGAGTTCCTGTTATTGGTGGATTCAATGATGATGATGACAATGTATATAAAATTATTGATTTTATGAAAGAAAATGATTTATATGAGATAAACTTATTACCTTTTCATAGACTTGGAGAAAGTAAATGGAGCCAACTAGGAGAGATTTATGACTATAATGATAAAGGTGATGTAGATCTAAGTAAATTAGAAGAGATACAAGATAAATTTTTAGATAATGAAATAGCATGTTATATAGGTCATGAAACTATGTTTTAGTTAGAAAATTATACAAATAAAAAATATAAAATAAAAACTAGCAATTCTAATTATTGAATTGCTAGTTTTTATTTTATAAAATTAAGGAGTAGAGTTTTTTAGTTACAACTATAGAGGGGAAAGGGTATATTAACATGAAATTAGAGGATACAGTCATATATCATAGTATAAAAAAACATATGGATGAAATTGAAATTTATAAATATAAAAAAGGTCAATATATATCTAGTGGGGTAGAAAGTGTAGACGGAGTGTTTTTTATATTAGAAGGGATTGTTAGAGTTGAATGTATGACTAAGTATGGAAAAAGTTTCTTAGTTGATATAGTTCCAGAGGATGAGTTTGTAGGAAAAATTAGTGATTTATATGATCAGAGTTTATTTTGTGATATTATTGCAGAAAACTCTGTAACTTTAGCTAAAATAAATGCTTCAACATTTAAGATACTTCAAAATAATCCCGAGTTTTTAAATATATTCTTTTTTAAAACTAGTAAAAGAATGTATAATATGTATAAAAAATTAATAATGAAAGATTTATTTAGATTTGAAGAACTGTTCGCTCATTATATATTAGAAAATTCAAAGGATGATATTTTTAAATTTAAAAGCATATATAGTTTGTGTCATTTACTATCAACAAGTCGAAAAAATTTATACAATACAATAAATAAATTTGTAGAAAAAAAATATATAGAAAAAAAAGAAAATACTTTTATTATTAAAGACAAAGATGCTTTAATAAGTATTTCTAAATATGTTAAAGAGTACACTAGAAAAGATGAAAAAAAATTAAAGTTTGAACTGTAAAGTAAAATATATGAGAATATATTAATTTAATTTGGCCACAATAATTATAAATAAATGTATATTACACCTCATAGTTTTAACATCATAGTCTTTTTATACATTTATTTTTAAATAGATTAAGTCCTTCAGAATTGAAGGACTTTTTATTTTGACATAAAATACTTATAATATAACAAAATAATACATGGGAGGGATTGTAGTGAAGATTTTATTTACTATAAATTATGGGGAAGAAAAATTTCAAAAAGTCAGAGAACTAGGATACGATGTAATATATGCTAATGAAAAGAATGTGACAAATGATAAAGATATTAATGAAGTGGATGTATTAGTAACATATAATCCATTTAGTACCTTAGATATATCAAAAATGAATAATCTAAAATATATCCAAACATCTAGTGTTGGTGTGGACCAGATACCTAAAGAAAAAATAAATGGAAGGAATATAATAATCGCGAATAATAAAGGTGGATATAGCATTCCTATAAGTGAATGGATAGTAATGTATATTTTGCAAATATATAAAAATAGTAAAATTTTCTATAAACAACAGCAAGATAAAAAGTGGAAAATGAACTTTGACATGACAGAAATATACGGTAGACGAATTGGTTTTGTAGGTACAGGTACAATAGCTACAGAAGCAGCTAAGAGGTTAAAAGCTTTTGGTGTTGAACTATGGGGAGTAAATACAAAAGGAACCGATAAAAAATATTTTGATAGGTGCTTTGCAACAAATGATATGAATGAAGTATTTGAAAACTGCGATACGGTTGTATGTACAACACCAGCTACAAAAGATACTATTGGAATAATAAATAAAGATAAATTCAGTGTTATGAAAGATAAATCAGTGTTTATAAATGTAGGAAGAGGAAACATTGTAAATGAAAATGATCTAATTAAATATATGTATAAATTTAGAGGGGTAGCGCTAGATGTATTTCAAGAGGAACCATTGAGCGAAGATAATGAACTATGGAAATTTGCAAATATAACTATAACACCTCATAATTCATGGGTATCAGATAAAAATAATGATAGGAATTTTAATATGATATATAATAATCTTAAAAATTACATAAATAATAAACCTTTAAATAATACTATGGATATATATAAAGGATATTAGGTGAAAATAATAAAAGTTGCTCTATTAATAGAGTAACTTTTTTGTCATTAAAGATATTATAATAAATTTTAAAAATTACTAAATATGAAGTGTATTTAGAAATACCAGTTTTGTTACTCTAAGGTGAATAAAAAATTTCACAAGGATAATGCTAAAATGATATACTAAAATATATTAAAAGTTAGAAAATGGCAATACTAAAAATGTAAATAAGCATATGAGGTGATGATAGCATGAGTATAGAGAATAGAATGAATGAGCTTATAGATTTAATAAACTATCACAATGAAAAATACTATAATCAGGATGAGCCTGAGATATCGGATTTTGAATACGATAATTTAATGAAAGAATTAATAAAAATAGAAGAGGAAAATCCAGAATTAAAGAGAATTGACTCACCTACAAACAGAGTTGGAGGTAAACCTTTAGATAAATTTGAACAAATAGTACATAAAATACCTATGCTAAGTCTATCAAATGCATACTCAGGTCAAGATTTAAGAGATTTTGATAAGAGAGTTAGAGATATGGTAAATGGTGATGTTGAATATGTAGTTGAATTTAAGATAGATGGACTTTCAGTAGGGCTTACATATAATGATGGCGTTTTTGAAAAAGGAGCGACTAGAGGAGATGGTGTTGTAGGGGAAGATATATCGAAAAATTTAATGACAGTTAAGACAATTCCTCTAAAAATAGAAGAAGATAATGAGATAGTAGTAAGAGGAGAAGTTTACATATGTAAAGAAAATTTCCATAAAATAAATGCTCAACAAGAAGAAGCAGGTCTTCAGTTATTTGCGAACCCAAGAAATTTAGCGGCAGGATCACTAAGACAGTTAGATTCTAAGTTAACTGCAAAGAGACCTTTAGATATATTTATATTTAATCTAGAACATGGTGAAAATCTAGAGTTTGAGAGCCATAGTGAATCATTAGAGTTTTTAAAATCTCAAGGGTTTAAGGTAAGTCCTAACTATAAGGTATGTAATAAAATCGATGAAGTAATTGATTATATAGAATATTGGACTAAAAATAGAGGAAACCTAGATTTTGAAATAGATGGAATGGTTATAAAAGTAAATAACTTAAAACAAAGAGAAGTTATGGGTTATACTGCAAAAAGTCCAAGATGGGCTATTGCATATAAATTCCCAGCAGAGCAAAAGAAAACAAAAATAATAGACATAATAGTTGAAGTAGGTAGAACAGGTACAATAACTCCTACAGCTGTATTAGAACCTGTTAGGTTGGCAGGAACTAGCGTAAGTAGAGCAACATTACATAATGAAGATTATATAAGAGAAAAAGACATAAAAATAAATGACGTTGTATTAGTTCAAAAAGCAGGAGATATAATACCACAGGTTGTTGAAGTAATAAAAGAAGAAAGAACTGGCGATGAGTTAGCTTTTGAAATGCCTAAAAAATGCCCAGTATGTTCTGAGCCTACTGTAAGACTTGAAGGCGAAGTTGCTGTAAAATGCATAAATATGTCTTGCCCTGCTCAGATAAGAAGAGGAATAATACATTTTGTTTCGAGAGATGCAATGAATATAGATGGATTGGGTGAATCGATAATAACATTATTATTAAATGAAAAAATAATAGAAGATGTTGCAGACTTATATAGTATAAAAAAAGAAGATGTAGTTAATCTAGAAAGGATGGGAGATAAATCTGCAAACAACCTAGTTAAGTCAATTAAAAAATCTAAAGAAAATGATTTATGGAGATTAATAAATGGACTAGGGATAAAATTTGTAGGGGTTAAAGGAGCTAAAATTTTAGCTAAGAATTTTGATAGTTTAGACTCAATTATAAAGGCATCTTTTGAAGATTTAATAAACTTAGAAGAATTTGGAGAAATCATGGCAAAAAGTGTTATAGAATTCTTTAAAGAAGAAAAAAATCTTAATGTAATAGATAAGCTAAAAAATGCAGGCGTAAATATGAATGCAGAAGATGACTCAAATAATGATATTCCTAAAATTTTTGAAGGTATGAAAATTGTTCTGACAGGTACATTACCTACATTAAAAAGAAATGATGCTAAAGAAATTATAGAATCTAGAGGTGGAAAAGCAACTAGTAGCGTAAGTAAATCGACTACATTTGTATTAGCAGGTGAAGAAGCTGGATCTAAGTTAACTAAGGCAAATGAATTAGGAATTAAAGTTATCGATGAAAATCAATTTATTGAATTGGCTAAACTAGAAACAAAAGAAGATGTAAAGAATAATTTATAAAGTAATATGCTGATATTAAAAAAAGATATTTAATACAATAGATCAAAATTAATATTATTTTAAAGTTATTAACGAGTATATAGAAATTGTTAATAGTGGAAAATAACTTGTAATATATGTTAATATTAGTAATATATGAATAAAGTTGAACGAATGAAAAATCAACATAACATACTTAAGCGAGGTATTAGTAATGGCTAGAATTGATAATAGAAGTAACGATCAGATAAGAGATATAAAAATAACAAGAAATTATACTAGGTATGCAGAAGGTTCTGTACTAATAGAAATGGGAGAAACTAAAGTTATATGTACGGCATCTATAGAAGAGAAAGTACCACCTTTTTTAAGACATACAGGAACTGGATGGATAAATGCAGAATATTCTATGCTTCCTAGATCAACTCATCAAAGAAAAATAAGAGAATCATCTAGAGGTAAAGTAGATGGAAGAACTCAAGAAATACAAAGATTAATAGGAAGGGCTATTAGATCTGTTATAGATTTAAACAAATTAGGAGAAAGAACTATTTGGGTAGACTGTGATGTGATTCAAGCTGATGGAGGGACTAGAACTGCTTCAATAACAGGTGCATTTGTTGCAGTAGTAGATGCTCTAGACAAGTTACATAAGTCTAAAGTTATAAAAGAAATTCCAGTTAGAAATTTTGTGTCAGCTATAAGTGTTGGTATAGTAAATCAAGAGCATGTTTTAGATTTATGCTATGAAGAAGATTCTAACGCACAAGTTGACATGAATATAATAATGACAGATAAAGGTGAGTTTGTTGAAGTTCAAGGAACAGGTGAAGAACGTCCTTTCTCAAGAACTGATTTAAATGCATTGTTAGAGCTTGGTGAAAAAGGGAATAAAGAATTAATAAAAGCTCAAAGAGCTGCATTAGGAAAAATAGCAGATGATATATTAGGAATGGAGTATGGGGATGAAGTAGTTATAGCTACTAATAATGCTCATAAGTTAGAAGAAATAGGGGCTATATTAGACGATTTTGATTATACTATATATTCATTAAAAGATGTAGACTTAGGTGGAATTGAAATTGTTGAAGATGGAAAAACATTTGAGCATAATGCATTAATAAAAGCTAGAACTATAGCAAAATTAACTAATAAAATAGCTATATCAGATGATTCAGGTTTAGAAGTTGACGCTATAGGAAAAAAACCAGGAGTTTATTCAGCTAGATATGCAGGAGAAAATGCTACAGATGAAGAAAATAGACAAAAGTTAGTTAAAGCATTAGCTAACATTCCAGCAAGTCAAAGAACTGCAAGGTTTGTATCTGCGATAGCTGTAGTTTTCCCAGACGGAAAAGAATTTGTAGTTAGAGGAACTTGTGAAGGTTCTATAGGATTTGAAGAAAAAGGTAAAAATGGATTTGGATATGACTCATTATTCATAGTAAATGGATACAATAAGACGTTTGCTGAAATGCCTGCAACTATAAAAAATGGTATAAGTCACAGAGCGAATGCTTTAAAATTAATGAAAAGTGAGTTTAGCAAAAGGGTAGTGAGATAATGAAAATAGGAGTAGTTAGTGATACTCATATGATGAAGAAATTCATCGACAAATCTATACCATATTTGAAAGAGTGCGATTTAATAATTCACGCTGGAGATAATTTTTCGGATTCAAAGTACATACATAATGAAACTAATGTAGGTATAATGGCTGTAAAAGGAAATTGCGATTTTGACAATGTAGAGGATGAATTATTATTTGAAGTAGAAGATAAAATAATATTTTTATGCCATGGAGATAAATATGGGGTAAAGTATGGGATAGATGAAATTGAACAAAAGGCTAAATCAGTAAATGCAGATATAGTAATTTTTGGTCATACGCATATTCCATTAAATATAGAAAAGGATAGTATATTATACTTAAATCCTGGAAGTTTATCTTTACCAAGAAGAGTAAACTATAAAAGCTTCGTAATAATGGATATAAAACAGGGTCAAATCAATATAAAAGAAATAAGATTATAATGTGGTGTATAAGTGGAATATCCTTAAGTTGCATAATGAAGGGAACACTTGTAAATAAAAAAACTTATGTGCTATAATTAAAGAGTTAACTATAAGTATAATGGATTATAATTCCATATACAAAATTATTACATAACTATATAGGAGGATTAAGTCAATGAAAGCAGAATTAATAAAAAAAGAAGGCAGCAAAGTGACTTTAAAAATAACTGTAGATAACAATAAATTTGAAGAAGCAGTAACAAAAGCATACAACAAAACTAAAGGTAAGTACAATATACAAGGGTTCAGAAAAGGTAAAGCACCAAAGGTTGTTATAGAAACTCAATACGGAAAAGGTGTATTCTACAATGATGCTATAGAAATATTATTCCCAGAAGTATATCCAGAAGCTATAAAGGAATTAAATATAGATCCAATAGATAGACCAGATTTAGATGTTGAAGAAATAAGCAAAGATAACGGATTAGTAATGGTTGTTAATGTAGAAGTTAAACCAGAATTCGAGTTAGGGGCTTATAAAGGTATAGAAATATCTAAAGTTGATAATACTGTAACAGAAGAAGAAGTTAAGTTCAGCTTAGAAGAAATGGTAAATAAAAACGCTAGATTAGTAAGCGTAGAAGATAGAGCAATAGAAAATGGAGATACAGCTGTTATAGATTTCGAAGGATTCGAAAACGGTGTAGCTTTCGAAGGTGGAAAAGGTGAAAACTACAGCTTAGCTATAGGATCAAATACTTTCATACCAGGATTTGAAGAGCAATTAGTTGGTAAAAAAGCTGGAGAAGAAGTAGAAGTTAATGTTACTTTCCCAGAAGAATACCATGCTGAAAACTTAGCTGGAAAGCCAGTTGTATTCAATGTTAAAGTAAATGATGTAAAAGTTAAAGAATTACCAGCATTAGATGATGAATTCGCTAAAGATGCTAGTGAATTTGATACATTAGCTGAATTAAGAGCAGACGTAAGAGCTAAATTAGAAGAAGAAGCTAAAAATGCTTCAGAAGCTACAATGAGAAATACTTTAGTTGAAAAAGTTGCTGCAAATACAGAAGTAGATGTTCCAGAAGCTATGGTACAACATCAAATAGATAATATGTTAATGGAACTTAACTACCAATTACAATACCAAGGATTAAACTTACAACAGTTATTACAAATGACTGGAAGAAGTATAGAAGAATTAAGAAATGAAAGAAAAGAAGATGCAGCTAAATTAGTTAAGTCATCTTTAGTATTAGAAGCTATAGCTGATGCAGAAAAAGTAGAAGCTACAGATGCAGACGTAGAAGCTGAATTAGAAAAAATGTCAGCTATGTACAACATGGAAGTTGAAAAATTAAAAGCTTCTTTAAGAGAAACAGATGTTGAAGATATAAAAGGTCAAGTTAAAATAAGAAAAACTATAGACTTATTACTTGAAAACGCAACAATAGCTTAATTTTTTACAGTAGCCTAATAGGCTACTGTAAATTATATATATAAAATAGAAGTTATAAGAGGGGGTATGATCCATGGCATTAGTACCTGTAGTTGTTGAACAAACAGGAAGAGGAGAAAGATCGTACGATATATATTCTAGATTATTAAAGGATAGAATAATATTTCTAGGAGATGAAGTAAATGATGCTACTGCTGGTCTTATAGTAGCACAGTTATTATTCTTAGAGGCCGATGATCCAGATAAGGATATACATTTATATATAAATTCACCAGGTGGAAGTATAACGGCTGGTATGGCCATATATGACACTATGCAATACATAAAGCCAGATGTATCTACTATATGTATAGGTATGGCAGCATCTATGGGTGCATTTTTATTATCAGCAGGAGAAAAAGGAAAGAGATTTGCTTTACCAAATAGTGAAATAATGATACATCAACCATTAGGTGGAACTAGAGGGCAAGCGACAGACATAGAAATACATGCAAAAAGAATAATAAAAATGAAAGAAACATTAAATCAAATACTATCAGAGAGAACTGGTCAGCCATTAGAAAAAATTCAAATGGACACTGAACGTGATAACTTCATGAGTGCAAATGAAGCTAAGGAATATGGCTTAATAGACGAAGTAATCACAACAAGACCGTAGATAGGAAGAGGTGTTAATATGTCAAAATACGAAGAAAAAAGACAGTTAAAATGTTCATTCTGCGGTAAGAATCAAGAGCAGGTAAGACGATTAATTGCAGGACCAAATGTGTATATATGCGATGAGTGTGTTGAACTTTGCGATGAAATTATACAAGAAGAAGTAGATGAAACTATAGAAGAGGATACTACATCACTACCAAAACCAAAGGAAATGATGGAGATATTAAATGATTATGTAATAGGTCAAGAGAAGGCTAAAAAAGCTTTATCTGTAGCTGTTTACAATCACTATAAGAGAATCTACAGCAAAAAAGTTAACACTAAAGAAATTGAGATTCAAAAGAGTAACATACTTTTATTAGGACCTACAGGTTCAGGTAAAACATTACTAGCTCAAACTTTAGCAAAAACTTTAAATGTTCCTTTTGCAATGGCAGATGCTACATCATTAACAGAAGCTGGGTATGTTGGAGAAGATGTTGAAAATATTCTTTTAAAGCTTATACAAGCAGCTGATTTTGATATAGAAAAAGCTGAAAGAGGAATAATTTATATAGATGAGATAGATAAGATAGCTAGAAAATCTGAAAATCCATCTATAACTAGAGATGTTAGTGGAGAAGGTGTACAGCAAGCACTTCTAAAAATATTAGAGGGAACTACTGCTAATGTTCCTCCACAAGGTGGAAGAAAACATCCACATCAAGAATTCTTAAAGATAGACACTACTAATATATTATTTATATTAGGAGGAGCTTTCGATGGAATAGAAAAGATAATCCAAAAACGTGGTGGAGAAAAAACACTAGGATTTGGAGCTAAAATAGAAAGTAAAAAAGAAATGGATTTAGGTAAAGTATATGCTCGAGTTCTTCCAGAAGATTTACTTAAATTTGGTATAATACCAGAATTTATAGGTAGGGTTCCGGTTGTTGCAACTTTAGAATTATTAGATGAAGATGCTTTAATGAGAATATTACAAGAGCCTAAAAATGCTTTAGTAAAACAATATAAAAAATTACTAGAGTTAGATGAAGTAGAACTAGAATTTGAAGATGATGCTCTTCGTGCTATAGCTAAAAAAGCTATAGAGAGAAATACGGGTGCAAGGGGTCTGAGAAGTATAGTTGAAAATGTTATGATGGAAAGTATGTTTGAAGTTCCTTCTAGAGATGACGTTAAAAAGGTTATAGTGACAAAAGAAGCGGTAGACGGAGGAGCTCAACCAGTTATAGTACTTAAAGATCAAGAAGAAAGTGCATAAATAAAAAAGGAGCTTATAGCTCCTTTTTAAATTCCTCAAAATTAGAATTTTTATAATTATGAAGTCTTGTAGGCTTCTTTTTTAAATTTAATTATTGAGAGAAATTTAACTTACATAAATAGTATCATCCCGATAATACCATATATAAAAATTGCGGATATTGAACCGATTTTTTTTGTATATAAAAGATAAAAAGAAGATACAAATGCTATTATTGAATATAAGTCCCAAGGTATATCTAAAGCAGATGAGAAAGCAGCTGCTAAAATAAATCCTAATGTGATTGGTCTTAGTACAACTAACAAATTTTCTATTTTAGGGTTATCTTTAAATTTATCAAATAGTTTAGAAATTATAGTTAAGCAAACAACTGAAAAAATTATCACACCTAAAGTTGCGGATATAGATCCTAATATATTACCAACTTTATATCCGATAAAAGTAGCACAGTTGATAGCAATAGGTCCTGGTGTAGATTGAGATAAAGCTAATAAATCTAAGAATTCTTGACTAGAAATAAAGTTATACTTATGTATGAACTCTTGTTGAATAAATGGTAACATAGCATATCCACCACCAAAACTAAATGCACCGATTTTTAGGAATATGAGGAAAAGTAAAATTATTTTGTACATAAGCTGTATATACCTCCTCCTATTATTAAGTAAATTGGACTTAACTTAAATATACCTATTGCTATAAATGATATAATAAGTAATAGGATATTCTTTTTAGTTTTATCAAGCTTACTAAGCAGGTTAGTGAATGAGTAAAATAAAAGTGCTATTACAACTGGGCTAACCCCTTTAAAGAAACCGTCGAGAAATTTTGAAGAACCATTGCTAAAGTAAAAATAAGAAAAAGCCAAAACTATTACAAAGGCTGAAAGTATAGATCCTAGTGTACATACTATAACACCTGGAATTTTATAAAGTTTATATCCTAGTAAAACTGAGATATTTACAGCTAAAACGCCAGGGAAGCTTTGGGCTATAGATAAATAATCTATAAATTCTTCTTGCGTAAGGAGATTTTGTTTATGTACAAGTTCATCTTCAATAAGAGGAACCATTGCATAGCCACCTCCAAACGTAAAGGTACCAATCTTTACAAAGGTTAAAAATAATTTTAACATTTAAATAAGACCTCCAGAGTTTAAAATTTATATGTTATTATGTTATATGTAATCATTATAACATAACAATAATATTTTTAATAAAAACTAAGAAAGTATGAGTTTTAAACTAAATAGATGGGAATTATATCAATAGCTGAAAATTAGAATATAATTTAATATGTGTTGTAAAATAAGATTAAATTATACTAATAAGTTAGTATTAATGTTGAAAATTAACTTTCGTAAATATATAATATATAAAGCAATAAAATCTAGCACTTTAAGGAGTGATATTAGTGGAACAGAATTATACTAGAGTAGAACATGAATTACCGTTAATTCCACTTAGAGGATTAGCGATATTCCCATATATGATATTAAATTTTGATGTAGGTAGAGAAGTATCATTAAGAGCCTTAGACGAAGCAATGGCCTCGGAGGACTTAGTATTTTTAACATCTCAAAAAGCTGCAGAGGTAGATGAGCCTACAGAAGACGATTTTTATCATGTTGGGACAATCTGTAAAGTTAAACAGATGATAAAATTACCAGGGGATACTGTACGTGTATTAGTGGAAGGTATTTCTAGAGGTAAGGCGACAGAAATAAAGCTAGAGGATGGATATTTCAGTGCAAAAATCGAAGAAATATTGTTTGATGAAGAAAATGCAGAAGAAGATATAGAAGTTGAAGCTTTTGTTAGAAATGTATTTGATGCATTTGAAGAGTACATAAATATTGGCAACAGAGTTTCTCCGGAGATACTTATATCATTAGGAGAAATAGATAATGTAGACCGTTTTATAGATACTATAGCAGCTAATATATATCTAAAGCCTGAGCAAAAACAACAAGTTTTAGAAGAATTTGATGTTAAGAAGAGACTAGAGTTAGTTTACACAATTCTTTTAGAAGAAATAGACATATTAAAGATAGAAAAGAAAATAACTTTAAGAGTTAAGAAACAAATGAATAAAGTTCAAAAAGAATATTATCTTAGAGAACAATTAAAAGCTATTCAAAAGGAATTAGGAGAAGACGAAGATATAAATTCGGAAGTTGAGGAGTATAGATCTAAGCTTAAAAAGATTAAAGCTCCAAAAGAAACTAAAGAAAAAATTGCTAAAGAGATAGACAAGTTTTCAAAAGTTTCTCCGATGTCACCTGATTTATCAGTAAGTAGAACATACTTAGACAATGTATTTTCTTTACCTTGGAATAATGAAACTAGAGATAAATTAGATTTACAAAAAGCTAAACAGATATTAGATGATGAACATTATGGTCTTGAAAAAGTTAAAGAAAGAATTTTAGAGTATTTAGCAATAAGACAGTTATCAAAGTCATTAAAAGGACCAATAATATGTTTAGTAGGACCTCCAGGAGTTGGTAAAACTTCTATAGCTAAGTCTATAGCAAATTCTTTAGGTAGAAAATTCGTAAGAATATCTTTAGGTGGGGTTAGAGATGAAGCTGAAATAAGAGGTCATAGAAGAACATACGTAGGAGCTATTCCAGGAAGAATAGTAAATGGACTAAAAGAAGCAAAAACTAAAAATCCAGTGTTCTTATTAGATGAAATAGATAAAATGTCAGCAGATTATAAGGGTGATCCTTCTTCAGCTATGCTAGAAGTGTTAGATCCAGAACAAAACAAGGATTTCGTAGATCACTACATAGAAATGCCGTTTGATTTATCTAAAATACTTTTTGTAACAACTGCTAATAGTTTGAGCACAATACCAAGACCTTTACTAGACAGAATGGAAATAATAGAAGTATCTGGTTATATAGAAGAAGAAAAATTAAATATAGCTAAAAAATACTTACTTCCAAAACAAATAAAAGAACATGCTTTAAATCCTGAATTTTTAAAGATGGATGATGAAACTATAAGAGATATAATAAATTCTTACACTAGAGAAGCAGGGGTAAGAAGTTTAGAAAGAACGATAGGAAAAATATGCAGAAAAGTTGCTAAAAAGTATGTTGAAGATCCTTCATTAGAAGAGATTGTAGTGACTAAAAAAGATCTAGATGACTATTTAGGAAAAAACAGATATAGACATCAACTAGCAGGAGCTAAACCAGAAGTTGGAGTTGTAACTGGACTGGCTTGGACATCAGTAGGAGGAGAAACATTAACTGTAGAAGTTAATGCTCTTAAAGGAAAAGGTCAAATAGTGTTAACAGGTAAGCTAGGAGATGTTATGAAAGAATCTGCTCAAGCAGGTATATCATATATAAGATCAATAGCTGACAGATTTAATATAGATCCAGAATTTTATAAAACTAATGACATACACATTCATATACCTGAAGGTGCTGTTCCAAAAGATGGACCATCAGCTGGTATAACTATGGCTTTAGCTGTTATCTCAGCATTAACTAATATACCAGTATTAAACAATGTAGCAATGACAGGTGAAATAACTCTAAGAGGTAGAGTATTAGCTGTAGGTGGAGTAAAAGAAAAACTGTTAGCTGCTCATAGAGCTGGTATAACTAAAGTATTACTTCCAAAAGAATGTGAAGCTGATTTAGAAGAGATACCACAAAATGTAAAAGAAAAGATGGAATTTGTATTTGTAGAACATATGGATCAAGTATTAGATCACGCATTATTAAGGAATGGTGAAAAATAATGAAAATAAGAAATGCAGAAATAACGATGAGTGCGATAAATAAATCGCAATATCCTGACGAAGGTATACCTGAAATAGCTTTAGTTGGTAGATCAAATGTTGGGAAATCATCAACAGTAAATACATTATTAAATAGAAGAAATTTTGCAAGAACAAGTCAAACTCCAGGAAAGACTAGAACAATAAACTTCTATCTTATAAATCAAGAGTTTTTCTTTGTTGATTTACCTGGATATGGATATGCAAAAGTTGCAAAGTCTGAAAAAGAAAAATGGGGAACTATAATGGAAAGATACCTACAAGAGAGAGATGAGCTATGTGCCATTTTATTACTTGTAGATATAAGACATGAACCTACTAATGATGACGTAATGATGTATCAATGGATAAAGCACTTTGGATATAACTGTGTAGTAATAGCTACTAAAGCAGATAAAATATCTAGAGGACAATATCAAAAGCATATGAGTATAATAAGAAAAAAATTACAACTAGAAAAAGATGAAAAAATATTACCAATATCTTCTCTAAAGAAAACTGGAGTTGAAGAAATTTGGGATGAGATAATTAAACAATACAACGAGCATGGATATGAAATAACAGTTGACTAAGAAATAGAGTAACGTGAGTTACTCTATTTTTTATTTTAATAAATTAATATAAATAAGGCTACAATGCTAAAAATATGGATTTAAAGCCTTTATAAAAATAAAGTAGAGGATTTTTAGTATAGAACATCAAATATAATTAATTAAAGGCTACAAGCTGATTTTAAGCATAATTAGACTTAATTACTAAGATAAATAAATTATCTGTATGATGAGTAACAAAATAAGGGCTTTAGTAATATTTTAATAAGATAGAAGATAAATATTAAAGGGGGCTTTATTCATGGAAGGTAAATCTAGAAAATTATTTCCAGGAGCAAATACAGCAAATGGATCATTTAACTTCTTCGATAATATCATAACAAAAAATATAAATAGAATATTTTGTTTAAAAGGAGGCCCAGGAGTAGGAAAATCATCTTTAATGAAAAAGATAGCTAATGAATTTTTAGAAAAAGGATATGATATAGAATTACATTATTGTCCATCAGATCCAAGTTCATTAGATGCAGTATTGATAAAAGAATTAGGTGTTGTATTATTAGATGGAACAGCACCTCATATTGTAGATCCTAAAGATCCAGGGGCTATAGATGAGATAGTTAACTTAGGTGATTATTGGAATCTAGAAAATTTAGAAAAAAATAAAGTGGAAATAGTAGAGTGTGGAAAAGATATAAGTAGCTCATTTAGAAGAGCATATAAATATTTAAAATCAGCAGAGCCAATTTATTATGATATAGAAGAAAAGTATAAAGATTGCATGGATTTTGGTCAGGTAAATTTATTAACAGAACATTTTATATATGATTTATTTAAAAATGCAAGTAGCACAGGAATATATCAAAAAGAGAGACATTTATTTGGAACAGCGATAACTCCGGTAGGTCATGTAGATTATGCAGATAGCATTTTAAGTGGAGTATCTAAAATATATCATTTAAGTGGAAATATCGGAACTGGAAAAACAACATTCTTGAAAAGAGTATGCGATAAAGCTATAAAAAAAGGAATGGAAGTAGAAGTATATCATTATCCTCTAATAAAAGATAAGTTAGAGACTATAATTATAAAGGATTTAGATATAGGAATAACTACAAGTAAACTATTTGAAGGAAGAAATACTATCGACTTAGATAAGTATTTAGATCAATATAAATTAGCTAAATATGAAGAGGAAATAAATTTTGATAAGAAAGTATTTAATGAACTAATAAATTATGGAATTTCTAATCTAAAAAAAGCAAAAGCTAAACACGATGTAATAGAAGCACATTATGCTCCTAATATGAGATTTGATGAAATAGAAACATTAAGAAAAGAGATAGTTAATAGAATATTAAAATACGAAAAATAGATAATAATTTTTATGTAAAAAAATATAAAAGTAAAGATGAGTATGCTTGAAATATGAAGCATACTCTCTTTTAATTTATAATAAAAATATTTATAAATATATGTTGCAAAAAATAATATATAGATATTTAACAAAAACAATACTAAAATAACTATGATATTTATTATTACAAATCGTTTTATAGGAGTATATAAGTATGAAAAATAAATATGTGTTGATAATACTAATGAGCATTGTATCAGGAGCATTCATTGGTATATCTCTAAAGGATAATAAAGTTAACAATAACGAATACATAAGTAAAATTAAGCTACTAAGAAAAGAAACTAAAGAGATTAATAAAAACATAAAAAAATTAGAAAAAGAAAAAGAAAACTTAGAAGATGAGTTAGATGAATTAAAAGATAAATTTGCTGATGAAAAATCTATAAATAAAATAGATAATTTAAAACAACGCCTATCTTATACAGATATTAAGGGTAAAGGAATAGTAATAAAAATAGATGCATTAAGTGAAGATGTAGGTAATATAGCAAATTTAATTGACTATAATAAAATATTAGTAAACATAGTCAATGAAATTAAAATAAATGGAGGTGAATTTATTTCAATAAATGATCAAAGGTTAAATCAATACTCGGAAATAGTTTTAGCTGGTAGTCATATAAATATAAACTCTGTGCCTATTGTACAACCTTACGAAATAAAGGTTATTGGAGACTTGAAAAAATTAAATAAGTACATAGAAAAAGATAGCCATTATATAAAAAGTATAGAAGATAATTATCCTATGAAAGTAGAATTTAAAGTAGACGAAAACATATCTATGAAAAAGATGAATGTTCCAAATAAATTAGATTGCATAAAGGGTGATTAAGATTATTAGTAAAGAAAATATTTTAAAGTGTGCAATTCCTATTAAGTTAGTAAGTAAATATAAAGTAAATGTAAGTAAAGATGAAGTTATTAAAAGTAATTCAAAGATATTAATGCAAGAAAAAGAATCAGATAAAAATATACATACAAAAACTCATACAGAAAATCAAACACTAGATGAAGGATATGCAAGAAGTATATTTAAAGATATTTTAGATAAAGCAGTCTTACAAAAAGCTAGTGATATTCATATAGAACCATTTGAAAATTTAATAATTATAAGGTTTAGAATAGATGGAGAACTTAAAAAAATAAAAGAATTTCCTATGAATATATATCCATATTTATCATCTGTTATAAAATTAGAAATGTCTATGGATATAACAGAAAAGAGAATTCCTCAAGATGGTAGAGTAGATATGGTTTTAAATGATGATGAGATTGATATCAGAGCATCTAGTATGCCTACTGTATATGGAGAAAAAATTGTACTTAGAATATTAAATAGAAATTCATTTCTAAAGAAAAAAGAGGAATTAGGATTTTCTAAAGATGCTATAGAAAAAATTAATAATATGATGAATAAAAATATTGGAATATTGTTAATAACGGGTGCTACAGGAAGTGGAAAAACTACAACAGTATACTCGTTATTAAATGAATTAAGATATAAAAATAAGAATATAATGACTATAGAAGAACCTGTGGAGTATAAAATGGAAGGAATAAATCAAACTCCTGTGAGTAGAAAAAATGGTATCAGTTTTGAGTCTGGGTTAAGGTCTATTTTAAGACAAGATCCAGATATTATAATGTTAGGAGAAATTAGAGACTTAGAAACTGCAAAAATGGCAATTAGAGCAGCTACTACAGGTCATTTAGTAATAAGTACATTACACACCAATGATGCTATTTCATCAATATCAAGGCTTATCGATATGCAAATTCCACCTTATTTAATAAGTGAGTCTCTTATAGGTGTAATCTCTCAAAGACTAGTTAGAAAAGTTTGTCCAATATGTAGTAAAGAGGTTGTAAAAGATAATTCGATAAAAAGTAAAGTGGCAGTCGGATGTGAAAGTTGCAACGATGGATATATAGGAAGAACGGCTATTTATGAAATACTAGAAATTGATGATAATATACGGGAATCAATAAAACAAATGAATGGATATAAAGAAATAAAAAAATTAGCTAAAACTAACAATATGATTACATTTGAAGAAAGTGCTAAGCTATTGATAAAAGATAAAATAACAACTATAGAAGAATGTTCTATAGCCGAGAATTTGATATTAGTAGGAGATTAATGTATGCAAAGTTATTCTGAAAATGTAATAAAAGCGAAAGAGAATTTAAATGATTTTAAGCAATTTATGCTGATAAAAGATAATAAAATAAAAGATAAAGATCTAAGTATTTTATGCAGGCAAATGTCTATATTATTAGAATCTGGATGTGAAATATTAAAAATTTTAGATATAATAAAACAACAATCAGATAAAAAAATTTCATTAAAGCTAGAAGCAATATCTCAAAATATAAAACAAGGCAACTCAATAACAGATTCATTTACAAATACCAATTCATTTTCAAATTTCTTCATAAGTATGTTAAAAGCAGGTGAAACTAGTGGGAAACTAGATGTAGCAATGACGAATTTAGCTCAATATTACGATAAAGAGTACAAAATGAAAGCTAAAATAAGAAATGCATCTATATATCCTATAATAGTATCTACATTAGCTTTTTTATCATTTATAATTATAATGGTATTTGTAATACCAAACTATGAAATGTTATTTGATGGTAATGGAATAGACCCACCATTAATCACGAAAGCTTTAATAAATACATCTAAATTTATAAGAACAAAATATACTTATATAATATTTATTACTTTAGCCATAATACCTACCTTATATTGTCTATCAAAAATAAGTTCTAAAGTAAAATTTGACAATCTTAAATTTAAACTTCCAGTAATTAATAAGATAACGAAAATAATTATTACAACAAGATTTTGTAAGTCTTTAAGAATTTTGATAAAAAGTGGAGTACAAATTGTAGAAGCTATAGATATATCTTCTAGAGTTATAAATAGTGATTATATTTATAAAAAAATGAGTACTTCTATAGAATATATACAAAATGGTAATCAAGTTGCATATTCTTTGAATATTTCAAATATATTTCCTGATATGTTCATATCAATGATAAATATAGGAGAGGAAAGTGGAAAACTCGATGATTGCCTAAGTACTAGTGAAAAATTATATGATAATGAATTAGATATTATGTTAGAGAAGATGATGAAATGGATAGAACCATCGATAATGATTATACTAGGAATTTTTGTTTGTATATTTATGGTTGCTATGGTTTTACCTATGTTTGATTCAATAACTGCAATACAATAGAGGAGATAATTTTAATGAATAAAGGTATTAAAGAAAATTTAAAGAAGAAAAAGAGACCAGGATATACATTAGTTGAAATGGTTCTTGTGATAACAATATTAGGTATATTAACAAGTTTAGGATTTATGAAATTTGGACAGATTCAAAGAAATGCAAAAGAAAAAGCTGATTATGTAGCTGCTTCAAGTATAGCTACTGCAGTAAATTTAGCTATGCAAGATGAAAAAATACAAGATTATTCTAATATACCAATTGAAAAACTTAAAGAGAACAAATATTTAAGTAAAGTGCCTTCTCCACAAAGCCAAAAGGGTGAATTTAGTATAGAAATAAAAGAAGATACAGTTGTTGTGAAAGTAGGACAACAGGTATTTTATCCTAAAGATTATAAAGAAGAAGATGGATCTAAAGTGGATACAGGTAATAAAGATAATAAAACCAATTAGTAATTAAAAAATAACTCTAACAACCTAAAAATAAAACATAAATTAAAGTCGATATTAGAATATTTATAGTGGCGTATATGGTCATATAATAAAAAAGCATGAAAAAACGAATAAATTAATAGATTTTAATGATAAATATTAAGATAATTAGTATAAACTTAATTAGTAAAACTTAAAGGAATATGCATTAAACTTATAGAAAATCTATAAATAATGCAATTAATTGTTATACCAAAAGTTTACAGTATACAAAAAAATATAAAAAAATAGCATAATTATAGAATACTTGGAGAAAAAATGGTATAATAACAAATTGTACTTTAATTTAAAAACGAAGGAGTGACAGTCACATTGTTAGGGAGAAACGAGTTATGCCCTTGTGGAAGTGGCAGAAAATATAAAAAATGTTGTTTAAATAAAGATGTTGTATCTGAAAGAGCTAGTAGAAAGGTAAGTCTTTCTCAAAAGCAATATTCGGAATTATATACTAAAATACAGCAATTTGCTAAGCAAGACAAATACCAAGACGAGTATGAAAAAGCTAAAGAAATGTTTTATATAGTAGAAGATGAAGCAATCAATACAAAGTTTGAAAGATTCTTCAATACGTATTTTATACAAGATCATATAATGGAGAATAAGAAAGTTATGACTGTTGAGTTTTATGAAAACAACAGAGATAACTTAACTACAAGAGATGTAGAGATATTAAGAAACTTATTCGAATCATACGTAGGAATATACGAAGTAACTGAAGTAAAAGACGATAAAATTTTATTAAAAGATTGCTTAACGGACAAAGAAGTTTACACAGAAGACGTAAACTTATTAAAAGACTTTAAAGTAGGAAGTAGCATGATAGCAAGAATAGTTACAGTTGATGATATAAGTATATTAATAGATGTAACTATAAGCATATCTGATGCAGTTAAAGATGTTATATGCAATGATATAAAACATTTATTCGGACAATATGAAGACTTATATAAAGACATGAAAACTTTCTTAATACATCATACTCATATACTATATAAGTATATGCAACAACTATTAGATCCAAGTATAGCAGAATATTTAAAACAACAAAAAGAATCTAAAATGAATCAAGCAGCTCAAGAAGTAGCTGTAACGCAAGATGAAGTTATAGAAGATGAATGTAAAGTGTGTGGAGTTCTTAGACAAAACGTTGAAAAAGAACATATAGATGCTTGCATATCATTCTGGAATGAATACAAACAAGCTAATGGAGAAGTGAAAGGTTCTGAAAACGGATGGGCAGCTGCAGTTGAATACCACATCAAAAAGGTTGCTGGAGAGAACATAACACAAGCTCAAATATCTAAAAAATATGAAATAAGTCCAAGTACATTAGGTAAGAGATATAAAGATCTTAAAGTATCATAGGAATTATTAAAATATTTTATAAACTTTCATTATATGAAATATTATATGGAAATAAAAGATATTACAAACAACAATAAATATTTAAAATTATTTTAGGAATTATATTAATATATAGTTCCTAAAATTTTGTCTAAATTTGAAAAATAACTGTATAAAAATTAAATTTTATATAATTTATAAAAAAAGGTTTTAATATATGCGAATAATGTATAAAATAGTAAATATATAAAATGTATAGAAAGAGGTATAGTTATGAGTCTTAGTTTAGGAAATGCAATAGCAGTATCAACAAACATTATAAAATCTAATCCTGCAGTACCTGTATACAAAGGAGAAGAAAATCCAAATAACCTTTACGCTGTTATTTATCATATAGAAATAGGATACAATGAAGGACAAACTCAAAAAACTAAACAATACATAATAATAGATTATAAAGAATTTGATTTATCTATAGATGCAAAAAATGAGTTAGTAAAAGTTGCTAAACAATATTGTGAATCTAAAGGTATTAATGATGATGAACAATTAGAAATAGCTCTTTTAGATAATGAAGAAGCTGAGAATTTCTTAGAAAAAGTATTTAATAATATGAAGGTTATAAGAGGCCTTATAACAAAAAAGGACTAATTAAATATGAATTTAGTAGGAATAGAGAATATAACTCCTTATGAAGGAGTAACTGAGTTTAAAGTGTATAAGTATGATGATGAAATAGATTTAGGAAACAAAGATCTGTTTGTATGTGACTTAAAGGTTGTGATATTAAAAGTGAATCAAGCTTATGTAGATAGATTAGGTAAGTCTAATGATGCACTAGCTTTAGTTACAAATTTAAACTCAAATGTAAACAAGGAATCTATAACAGATGATATTAAAGAATTTATTTTCAATGAAATATATGAAATAGATTTAGAAAAAGAAAATATAGATGTAATGTTTATATAAAGCTAGGCTTAATACCCTAGCTTTTTTACATACAAGCAAACTATAATACATAAAAATCTATAGATAAATATATAATTTATATGTAGATTGTAAAAAACAAAAGAGGAGCAAACATTTATGATAAGAATATCTAACTTAAAATTAGGAATAGATGAAGATATTTCTTCACTTAAAGATCTTGTAATAAAAAAATTAAAAATTAAGGAAAAAGATCTTATAAAATACAATATATATAAAGAATCTATAGATGCTAGAAGAAGAGGAAAAATAGACTTTGTATATACTGTAGATGCACAAGTTAACAATGAAGATAAAATTTTAAAATCAAAAGTAAAAGATGTTGTAAAAGTAAAACAGGCTACATATATAGGTGTAGAGATTGGTACTGAAAAACTTAACAATAGACCTATTATAATTGGTAGCGGACCAGCAGGATTATTTGCAGCGCTATTGTTAGCTCAAAAAGGGTATAATCCACTTTTATTAGAAAGAGGGCTTGATGTTGATAACAGAACAAATGATATAAATGATTTCTGGAATAATAGAAAGTTTAAAAATAATTCAAATGTACAATTTGGAGAAGGTGGAGCTGGTACATTTTCAGATGGAAAACTTACTACAAGAATAAAAGATATAAGATGTAGAAAAGTATTAGAAGAATTAGTTAATTTTGGTTCTCCAGATGAAATATTATACTCTCATAAGCCACATGTTGGTACGGACATATTAAAAGGTGTAGTTAAAAATATTAGAAATGAAATAATAAGACTTGGAGGAGAAGTTAGATTTGACTCTAAAGTTACAGATGTTATAGTTGAAAATCAAGAAATAAAAGCTGTAGTTATAAATGAAACAGAAACTATAGAATCAGATGCTGTTATTTTAGCTATAGGTCATAGTGCAAGAGATACTTATAAAATGTTACACAAAAGAGGCGTAAGAATAATTCAAAAACCTTTTGCTATAGGTGCAAGAATAGAGCATCCTCAAGAATTAATAAATAAATCACAGTACAAAGAATTTTACAACCATCCGAGATTAGGAGCTGCTGATTATAGATTAATAGAACATACTTCTAATGCTAGAACTGCATATACATTTTGTATGTGTCCAGGAGGCAGTGTAATAGCTTCAGCATCGAATGAGTTTGAAGTAGTAACTAATGGTATGAGTGAGCACGCAAGAGACAAAGCAAACGCTAATAGTGCATTTTTAGTGAATGTATTACCTGAAGACTTTGGTAGTGATGATCCATTAGCAGGTGTACACTTCCAAGAGAAGTATGAAAAATTAGCATATGAATTAGGCGGAAAAAACTATAATGCTCCAGCTCAACTTGTAGGTGATTTTTTAAATGACAAGGTAACAACAAGTCTAGGTAGTGTAGAGCCATCATACAAACCAGGTGTAGAATTTGTTGACTTAAGAGAATGTCTTCCTGAATTTGTAACTACTACTATGAAAGAAGCTTTAGTATCTTTAGATAATAAATTACATGGATTTGCAATGCATGATGCAGTATTAACAGGAGTAGAAACTAGATCTTCAGCACCTATAAGGATAGTCAGAGATGAAGAAACATTAGAATCAGCTAATACAAAAAATCTTTATCCATGTGGAGAAGGTGCGGGATATGCAGGTGGAATAGTTACTGCAGCTGTTGATGGAATCAAGTGTGCAGAAAAAATAATAATGAAATATTCTAACCTATAAATCTACAAAATTTTACATAATCTTAACAAATTATTAATAATTCTATAATATTTAACATAATTTTAACATAACACCCCTTAGGATTTGATAAAATACAAGGGGTGTATTTATTTATACCGAAATGAGGATTATCTTTAGGAGGAAACAATTTTGGAAATTATAGTAAATCTTATGGGAGGCCTAGGACTTTTCTTATATGGAATGAATCTTATGGGAGACGGACTTCAAAAGTCAGCCGGGGCCAAATTAAAGAAAATAATTGAATTACTTACTAGTAACATTATAATGGGAGTTTTAGTAGGTGCATTAGTTACAGCTGTAATTCAAAGTTCTAGTGCAACAACTGTTATGGTAGTTGGATTTGTAAATGCGGGAATCATGTCACTGCCTCAAGCTGTAGGAGTTATAATGGGTGCAAATATAGGTACTACTATAACAGCACAATTAGTATCTTTAGACCTAACAGGAATGGCTCCACTAGCTTTAGGAATAGGTATAATACTATATTTATTCTCTAATAAACCAAAGCAAAAGAATTTAGCTGAAATACTTATAGGTTTTGGTTTATTATTTACGGGTATGGATTTTATGAAAGCAGCAGTAGAGCCTTTAGCAGGATACAAAGGATTTACAGATTTATTACTTACATTTGGTAAATATCCTTTATTAGGACTTTTATTAGGTTTTGGTATAACAGCAATAGTTCAAAGTTCAAGTGCCTCAATGGGGATGTTAGTAGCTTTAGCAGCAAAAGGTTTAATACCTTTAGAGGCTGCATTACCAATACTATATGGTCAAAACATAGGTACATGTGTAACATCATTAATATCAAGTGTTGGAGCTAATAAAAATGCTAGAAGAGCTGCAATGATGCATTTAGTATTTAATGTATTAGGAACAATTATATTCTTAATATTCCTTAGCAAGCCAGTTCAACATATAGTTGTAGCTATGGATCCAGGAAATGTAGCTAGACAATTAGCAAACACACATACATTATTCAACATAGTATCAGTAGTAGCTTTATTACCATTTACTAAACTAATAATAAAGATTGCTATAAAGTTAGTTCCAGATAAAGAAACAGATGAAGATGAAGATGAAGTAAGAACAGTTAAATATATAGATGATAGAATGATAGAAACTCCTTCAATAGCATTAGTTAATATAATAAAAGAAACTCTAAGAATGGGTGAGAAAGCAAAAGAAAGCCTAAACTCAGCTATGGAAGGTTTAATCGAAAAATCACCTGAAAAAATTGAAAGATCATTTAAGAGAGAGTTATTACTAAATGATTTACAAAAACTAATATTAAATTATTTATTAAAATTATCTAAAGCATCTTTAGACGAAAATTCAAGAGAAACTGTTGATGTATTATTTAATACAGTAAATGATATTGAAAGAATAGGAGACCATTCAGAAAATATAGCAGAATTAGCTCAACTTGCTATAGATTCGGATGTATCATTCTCTGAATTAGGAATGGTTGAATTAAAAGATATGTATAACAAGGTTATATCTGCATATACTTATTCCTTAGAAGCTATGAGAACATCTAACGTTGATTTAGCATGTAAGGTAATAAAGATGGAAGAACAAGTAGATATAATGGAAAAATCGTGTAGAGCGAATCATATGCATAGATTAAATAACAATTTATGCAGTATAGATAATGGAGTTGTTTACTTAGATATATTATCTAACTTAGAAAGAATATCAGATCATGCAGTAAATATAGCACAACAAGTTATTGCAGACAGAGTAACAAATAATTAATAAAAAAAGTTGCCTTAAAAAGGCAACTTTTTTATTTTAAATTTTGTAAATAATATTAAAATAAGAATATATAAATTAATTATTAGATAATAAATTATTTTAATAAAATAGAAATTTAAAACATATCAATATTATTATTTTATAAATAATTATACAAATTAAAAAAATTGTTATTTTTTTGTTAATCTATAATATTTTTTATGATATAATTTCATTATATTACATAAAGGAAAGAGGTAAGTTTATGGGAAATATAAAATTTGATTATAGTAAAGCTTTAGGATTCTTCAGTCAAAATGAGATAGACTGCATGCAACCGTTTGTTGACGCTGCTCACAATATGGTTCATGAAAAAACTGGATTAGGAAATGACTTTTTAGGGTGGGTTGATCTTCCTAACAATTATGATAAAGAAGAGTTCGCAAGAATAAAGAAAGCTGCAGAAAAAATCAAATCGGATTCAGATGTTTTATTAGTAATAGGGATAGGTGGATCGTATTTAGGAGCAAGAGCTGCTATAGAAATGGTAAGTCATTCTTTTAGAAATAACTTATCTAAAGACGAAAGAAAAGCTCCAGAAATATATTATGTTGGTAACAATATAAGTTCAACATACATGATGGATTTATTAGATGTAATCAAAAATAAAGATGTATCTATAAATGTTATATCGAAATCAGGTACTACAACAGAGCCTGCAATAGCTTTTAGAATATTCAAGGACTTCTTAGAAAAAAAATATGGAAAAGAAGAAGCAAGCAAGAGAATATATGCTACAACAGATTCAGCTAAAGGGGCTTTAAAGAAATTAGCTGATGAAGAAGGGTATGAGACATTTGTAATACCTGATGATGTAGGGGGACGTTTCTCTGTATTAACTCCAGTTGGATTATTACCAATAGCATGTGCTAACCTTGATATAGATGCTATGATGAAGGGTGCTTCAGATGCTTGTGAAGAATTTAAAACATCTGATTTAAAAACTAACCACAGTTACCAATATGCTGTAGTAAGAAATGTTTTACACAGAAAAGGTAAAGATGTTGAATTATTAGTAAACTATGAACCACAACTACACTATGTATCTGAATGGTGGAAGCAATTATATGGAGAGAGTGAAGGTAAAGATAATAAAGGTATATTCCCAGCAGCAGTAGACTTCTCAACAGATTTACACTCAATGGGTCAATATATACAAGAAGGAAAGAGAATATTATTTGAAACTGTTCTTAATGTAGAAAACTCTAAGAAAAATGTAACTATAGACGAAGCAGAAGTAGATTTAGATGGATTAAACTACTTAGCAGGTAAAACTGTAGACTTCGTAAACAATAAAGCTTTCCAAGGAACTTTACTTGCTCACACAGATGGACAAGTTCCAAACTTAATAGTAAACATACCTCAATTAGATGAATATAACTTTGGATACCTTGTTTACTTCTTTGAAAAAGCTTGTGCAGTAAGTGGATATTTATTAGGTGTTAACCCATTTGATCAACCAGGTGTTGAAGCTTATAAGAAAAATATGTTTGCACTTTTAGGTAAACCAGGATTTGAAAAAGAAAAAGAAGAATTAGAAAAAAGACTTTAATCTTAATTAAATTAGTTAAGGTTAAATTAAGAATACAGTAATATAATGAAATCATTATTAAGATAAATTTATCTTAATGATGATTTCTTTTATTTTTAAACAACAATACTTTTATAAAAATTAAAAGTAAATATAAAAAATATTTAATTGTCATATAAATTTTTTAGACAAAATTAAAATAAATGTTATTAAAATATTAATTTTGCTAAAAATACATAATAAGGATGATTATTTATTTTTAGAAATTAATTAGGAGGGATATTTGTGTCAAGTAAAAGAGGAATAGGACTAATCGTTATAGTCTGTATAATAACAGGTATGCTAAGTAGTTTATTAACTGTTGTTTTAATGAAAAATAGTATGGGAAAATCGGAATCAAATTCTAAAGAAATAGTTATAAATGATGATGGAAAAAGTAAGAATATCTACCATGCAGTAACTGATAAGGCTATGCCATCAGTAGTTGGGATAACTACTACAACTATAGATACTAACAATATATTTGCTATACCAACGCAATCTCAAGGTGTAGGTACAGGTGTTATAGTAGATGCAAATGGATACATACTTACAAATTCACATGTTGTATCTGATGGAAAAGCGGTAGATGTTAATGTATTATTTAATGACGGATCAAATACAACAGGTAAAGTTTTATGGAATGATCCTCAACTTGATTTAGCAATGGTAAAAGTTGATAAAAAAGGATTAACTCCAGCTGAATTAGGTGATAGTGACAATGTAAGAACAGGTGATATAGCAATAGCGATAGGAAATCCATTAGGTCTTGAGTTCCAAAAAAGTGTAACTCAAGGTATAATAAGTGGTTTAGATAGAACTATACAAACAGAGAAATCTAATATGACTGGTTTAATGCAAACAGATGCTAGTATAAACCCTGGTAATAGTGGAGGACCTTTATTAAATGAAAAAGGTCAAGTAATAGGAGTAAATACGGCAAAAGCATCTCAAGCAGAAGGATTAGGATTTGCAATACCTATAAATACAGCTAAACCAATAGTTGAACAAATTATAAAAACAGGAAAATTTGAAAAAGCAACATTAGGTATAAAAGGAATAGACTTAGCTATATTTGAATCATCAACAGGTACAAAACTAGAAGCTGAAGAAGGTGTTTATATAGCAGAAGTATTAGCTAATACAGCAGCTCAAAGAGCAGGAATTCAAGCCGGTGATGTAATTGTAAAAGTTGGAGATAATAAAGTTTCAACAATGTCAGATTTAAATAAATCACTATATAAATTCTCAAAAGGGGATAAAGCTTCTATAGTAGTAAATAGAGGTGGAAAAGAAATTAAAATGGATGTTAAATTCTAAAATATATAATAAATAAAAGACAGTAGTATTAATACTACTGTCTTTTATTTATGTAAAATATAAAAAATAAACATTGAATTTAAAAAGGAGTAATTCTATAAAGAATTACTCCTAAATTTTCTATTGTACTTCTTGCTTAACCTCTACAGAACAATTTCCTTGGCTAGCACATCCTGAACAACCGCTGCATCCAGGTGAAGATTGTTTTGAATTTAATTTTCTTAATATAACTATTATAGATACTAGTATAATTGAACCACCGATAAGTAGTTCTACTATAGAGCTTGATGATCCTGGCATAAATATAGCACCTCCTATAATTTTAACTATAAATGCTGCTACCCATGCAAGAGCAAATTGATATCCAAGAGATATAAACATCATCTTATTTCCATACTCTTTTTTCATAGTAGCAAGAGCAGCTATACATGGAGTATATAATGCAGAGAATACTAAGAATCCATAAGCAGTAACTCCTGTAAATACTGTAGGAAGAACCTCATTTAAGTTTCCGTAAAGAACATACATAGTATTAACAACTATCTCTTTAGCACCAAGCCCAGTTAATATAGAAACTGAAGCTCTCCAATCACCAAATCCTAGAGGTGCAAATATTGGAGCTACAAGTTTTCCAGCGTATGCTAAAAAGCTATTATTTAAATCTTCTGTAAACCCGTTAAAGTTAAATGATGAAAGAACCCATATCACAACAGACATTGCGAACATTACAGTTACAACTCTTGATAAGAATCCTTTTGATTTATTCCAAGTATTTTTTAAGATTGCACTGATAGTAGGCAACTTATATTCTGGAAGTTCTAGTATAAATGGTTCAACTTCAGTTTTAAAAGTTGTTTTATTTAACACTAATGCAACTAGTATTGCAACTACTATACTAACTAAATAAAGAGAAGTAGTAACTATTGCTGCAGTATCAGGGAAAAATATACCAGCAAATAATGCATATATTGGTAACCTAGCACTACAAGTCATAAGAGGTGCAATAAGTGCAGTTATTCTTCTATCTTTTTCGCTTTCTAGTGTTCTAGTTGCCATTATAGCTGGAGAAGAACATCCAAGACCCATTACCATAGGTATGAAAGCTTTACCAGATAAACCAACTTTTCTCATTATGTTATCCATTAAGAATGCTGTTCTAGACATATAACCACTATCTTCTAAGAATGATAACCCTAAGAATAAAGTAAATATTAGAGGGAAGAATGGTAAAGTACCACCAACACCACCAACTATACCGTCTAGTATAAGTGATTTAAACCAAGGGCTAGAATTTACTAGCATATCACCCAATGGTTTAGCAACATGTGCATCAATTAATCCAGCTAGACCTTCTTGTAAAGGTCCACCTACCCAATCGAATGTAAATTTAAATAATAACATAAGAGCTGCTATGAATATAGGGTAAGCTAATATTGGATTTAATATTATATTGTCAAGTTTATCGCTTATAGAAGTTTTCTTACTTGAATAAGAAACACTACATTTATCTAATATAGACTCTATTTTTTGATAAGTCTCAACCTCTGAACCCCAGTTAGTAGTATAAGATAATTTACTATTTGAAGCAGACTTTATAGATTGAGAAATTTTGTCAGTACCACTTTTCTTTTTAGCTATTATTGGAACTACAGTTACATTAAGCTCCTTAGCTAATTTATCATAGTCAATTTTTATACCTTTAGCATCTGCAACATCAAGCATATTAAGTAGTAATACTATTGGCTTATTAAATTGCATTAGCTGTGTTGTTAAATAAAGGTTTCTAGATAGGTTAGATGCATCAACAACATTAACTATTACATCTACATCTCCATTTTCTAAAAAGTTTTTTGATACTTTTTCTTCGTTTGAGAAAGTATCCATTGCGTATATACCAGGTAAATCTATAATTTTTATATCTTCACCTAAAAATCCTTCTTTTTTGTCTATGGTAACACCCGGCCAGTTTCCTACATATTGATTAGAACCTGTAAGAAGGTTAAAAACAGTAGTTTTACCAACATTTGGGTTACCTAATAATGCTACATTAATCATATTTTCCGCTCCTTTACTTTAAAGAAATGTTTTTAGCGTCAGATTTCCTAATAGCAAGATCGAAACCTCTAAATCTTACAACAATTGGATCACCAAATGGAGCAACTTTTCTAACTTCTATTTCAGTATTATCTATACATCCTAAAGCAAGTAATCTTTTTGCTAATTTTTCATTTCCGTTTATATTATTAATAGTACCCTTTTGACCAACTCTTAAATCGTAAACAGTCATCATTAATACCTCCTAATGAAATTCATTATCAATAAAATTATATCAATAATGATTATAATTGTCAACTAATAGCTACTATTTATATAGATATCCAGTTAAAGTAAATTTAATCATTTATTGACACATTTTGTAATGTACTTGTGTTGACAAAAACAGCTTAAATTTGATATTATAGAGCTAGAAATAGACAAATTTGTATATAGTGGTGATCAGTGTGGCGAATAGTGAAATAGAAGCATTAAAAAAAGAGATAGAAGCATTAAGAGACGAAATCAACACTTACATAGAGTATCCGGAAATATTCAAAGAAGAACTTGTTGATTCAAGTAATAAGATAGACTTGTTAATAAATAAGTATATGAGTTTGAGTAGTAAATAACCCACAAAAGTGGGTTTTTTTGTGCATAAATTTATAAAAGTTGATAATGAATATATTACCAAAAAACTGAGAATATTAAATAACTAGAAGAGTTTATTGTAAATTTGAAGTTGAGGATGATATTTATTATGATAGCTAAAATTATAAAATCTATTTTAATTTTTGTATGTTCATATATAGCGCTAAAAACAATTCATTATCTTTTAAAGAAATTATTTAAAATAACTACGTTTGATGAAAGATATGAAAATACATTATGTAGTGTATTATCTTCTATAACATATTATATTATTTTTGTGCTAAGTCTTGTATTAGTGCTTAGAGAGTTTGAAATAATAGATGCTACTAAATTTGGAACTTTAGTTACAGGTGCTAGTATAGTAGGGCTTATAGCAGGTGTTGCAGCCCAGAGTATATTAAAAGATATATTTAATGGATTTTTTATATTATTTGAAAAGCAATTACAAGTAGGCGATTTTGTTGTAATAAACGAAAAATTCAGAGGAACTGTTGAAGAAATAGGATTAAGAAGTCTTGGATTAAGAGACTGGGATTTAAGAAGGATCACTGTGTCAAATGGAAGCATAACAAGTATAAGAAACTACAGTAAAAATAAAATGAGAGTAGTAGTACATGTTAGAGTATCATATGAAGAAGATCCTATGAAAGTTATGGATTCATTAGAAGAAGTGTGTGATATAATGAATGAAAAGTTTAAGGATTATACAATAAGCCCTTCATCAGGAGATAAAAAGAAGTCTTTTAAGGTATATGGTGTTACAGATATTGAGGATAATCCTGTAGGAGCAAAATATACTATAACAGGGGTTGTACAATCATATAAATATTTTTCTGCAATGAGGGAAACTAAATTACAAATTTTATTAGTGTTTAAAAAGAACGATGTACATATTGCTTATCCTACACATATAAATATATTACATCATGAAAAAAACATTGAAGAGCTATAAATTTAGCTCTTTTATAATACAATAAAGTATATATTTTATATTTAAATAAATAAAGTTTATAATAAAAAATAAAATTTTCTTTTGGGGATAAATGTAAAGAGAATATAGGGGGAGATTAAAATTATAGCTGTAAGCAATAAAGAAATAATAATAAGATTATTAATAGCATTAGTGGTAGGCGGATTAACAGGATTAGAAAGAGAAAAATCTCACCAGTTTGCTGGGTTTAGAACCCATATATTAGTTTCTGTAGGGTCATGTATTACTGCATTAACATCATTAGCGTTATTTCATGATTATAGCGCATATGCCAATATAGATCCAGGAAGATTAACAGCACAAGTTTTATCTGGCATAGGTTTTTTAGGTGCAGGAGCGATATTAAAAACGTCTAATGGAATAAGGGGATTAACTACTGCTGCAGGTATATGGGCAACAGCATGTATAGGAATAACAGTTGGATATGGATATTATGTACTAAGTATCTCTGCATGGTTATTTGTAATGATAACTTTATATATATTAAAAAATATAGATAAGGTTTTATTTAGAAAAAAGCAGACTATATTTAGTGTAACAGTAAACAATATAAATATGATATCTATACTTTATGGAAAGTTTGAAAAGTCTCAGATCGATGTGAAAAATATAGATATAGAAAATGACGGTGATAACTGTTGGAAATTAAGCTTTTTTATAGTTTATGATAGAAGAATAATAATGGAAGAGTTAGTTAAAGAATTAAATATGTCAAAAAACATAATAAGTGTAGATTATTTACATTAAAATAATATAAAATAGAGTATAACTAAATTAAAGCTGAGGTGTATGAATTGAAAAAAAGCATAAAAATAATAACAGACGGTTCGTGTGATTTTCCACAAGAAGTTATAGATAGGGTAAATCCAGGTATAGTAGGAATAAATGTTGCATTTGGAGATGAGTCATTTATTGGAGGCGTAGAAATAGACGATGAGACTTTCTACAATAAAATGAGAGGATGTAAAGAGTTACCTAAAACATCAAGTCCTTCTCCAGATAGATTTTTAGAACTTTATAATTGTGAGGAAGATGAAGTATTAGTATTCACACTAACATCTAAATTATCTAGTACATATAGTAATGCTGTGTTAGCTAAAAATATGTACTTAGAAGAAAATCCACACAAAAGAATCGAAGTTATAGATAGCCAAAGTGGTTCAATAGGTGTTGCTTTGATGATATTAAAATGTAATGAGCTAATAGAGAACGGAAAAACGATGGATGAAATACTAGATGCAATAGAAGGATTTAAACAAGAAATTATATTCTTTGGAGCATTAGATACATTAGAAAATGCAATAAAAGGTGGAAGAATTAATGCAGTTGCAGGTAAGTTAATAAATGCATTAAATTTCAAAGTAATAATAAGAATAGAAGATGGTCTAGTTAAGCCGATAGATAAAGCTAGAGGTGGAAGTAATAGCTTAAAGAAAGCGCTTGAATATGTTAAAAATCATTTAACTCATGTTGAAACTAGAACAGTAGTAATAGGTCATGCAAATTGTCCTGAAAAAGCAGAAAAAATAAAGCAAATAATAAATGAAGGCTCTAACTTTAAGGAAATATTAATATCTAGTATAGGACCTATAATGGGAACGTTCACATCAGAAGGTGCAATACTAGTCTCAGTTTTATAATATAAAATTACATTTTATTAGATTATATTGGATAGAATATATAGTTGAATAAATGAAAATATAATAACTTTAAAATTTTATTAAAGGAGAGTAAATTATGGGAGTAGACAGAAGTAAAATAGAAGAAAAATTTAAATGGCAAATAGAAAAAATGTATGCTAGTAAAGATGCTATAGAAAAAGATATTAAAAAAGTAAAAGATCTTATAGAAAAAGCTAAAGAGTATAAAGGCAAACTTAGTGAGAAATGGGAAAACCTATACGAGGCTTTAAAAGTATCAGAAGATGCATCAAGAATACTTCAAAATTTATATGTATACACTCATATGAAGCAACATGAAGATACAAGAATAAATGAAAATCAATCTATAGCTACTAAAACTGATATGCTATCAACAGAATTATCTATGGCAACATCATACATAGTTCCAGAACTTATAGCTATAGATGATGCAAAGTTAAAAGAGTATTTAACTCATGATGAGTTAGCATTTTATGAGAAACATATAAGTGAAATATTAAGAGAAAAGCCACATACATTAACAGAAAGAGAAGAAGAGATTTTAGCAGCGGTTTCTGATTTATCTGGAATACCTGAAAATGTGTATGATATGTTATCATTTGCAGATTTAGAATTCCCTGAAATAGAAGATGAAGAAGGTAATAAAGTTAAGTTAACTCACTCTAATTATTCTGTATTTTTAAAAAGTAAAAATCAAAAAGTTAGAAAAGATGCTTTTGATGCTATGTATTCAGTTTATGGTCAGTATAAAAATACATTTGCATCGACTTTATATGGTGGAATAAAATCAGAAATATTTTATGCTAAAACAAGAAATTATGAGTCTGCATTACAAGCATCATTATTCCAAGATGATATAAGTGTAGATGTTTATAATAATTTAATATCCGCTGTAGATGAAAACTTAGATGCATTAAATAAATATATTGAATTAAAGAAAAAACTTTTAGGATTAAATGAAATACATATGTATGATTTATATGTTCCATTAACAGATAAATTTGATATGAAAATTACGTATGAAGAAGCTAAAGAAATTATATTAGAAGCATTAAAACCTTTAGGTGAAGAATATTTAGGTTTAATAAAAAGAGCATTTGATGAAAGATGGATAGATGTTTATGAGAATGAAGGAAAACAAGGTGGAGCTTATTCTTGGGGAAGTTACGATTCTGAACCATATATACTAATGAACTATAAAGATGATTTAAATTCTTTATTTACATTAATACATGAATTAGGCCATTCTATGCATAGTTATTATTCAAAGCATAATCAAGAATACCTATACTCAAGTTATAAAATATTTGTTGCAGAAGTTGCTTCTACATTAAATGAACTTCTTTTAATAAATTATTTATTAGAAAAATCAAATTCTAAAGAAGAAAGAATTTATTTATTAAATTATTATATAGAGCAATTTAGAACTACTGTATACAGACAGACTATGTTTGGTGAGTTTGAAAAATTAACTCATGAAAGAGTAGAAGCTGGAGAACCATTAACAGCTCAAGAATTTAATGAAATATATTATAAATTAAATGAAAAATATTATAAAAAATCATGTATTATAGACCAACAAATTGAATTAGAATGGGCAAGAATACCTCATTTCTATTCAAACTTCTATGTTTATAAATATGCAACAGGATTTTCTGCTGCAAGTGCATTAAGTCAACAGATATTAGAAGAAGGACAAAATGCAGTTGATAGATATATATCATTCTTAAAAAGTGGTGGATCAGAATATCCATTAGCTCAATTAAAAAAAGCTGGAGTAGATATGCAAAAGAAAGAATCTGTAGATGATGCATTAAAAATATTTGGTGAATTAGTTGATCAATTAGAGCAAGAATATAATAAATAGTTAAGTAAAAAAGAGTTATCGTAGCGAATATGTATGAAAAGCTAAGATAGCTCTTTTTATATATAAAAATTTTTCTATCTATAAAAAATAAATTAAAAATAGATAAAAGCTAAATTAAATTAGGTATAATTGAGAAATAATTTTGAATAATCTATATTTTTACACATTCTTAACACAATTTACATCTACTTAACTTACTTATAATATTCACTTAACATAACAACAGTATCATTAAATTGTAAAGAGGAAAACACATTAAAATAATTTGAATATAAAATATGTGAGTGGGGGTAAACAAATGTTTAAGAAAAAGATAGCGGTATTATTAGCGAGTACAGTATTAGTAGGAAGTTTAGCGGTAGGATGTGGTTCAGGATCATCAAGTAACGATGGATCGAAAGTAACTGTATCAGGGTCAACATCAGTAGGACCTGCAATGGAATCTATAGCAGAAAAATACCAAGCAGATAATCAAGGCGTTACAGTTGAAATACAACAAGTTGGTTCATCAGCAGGTATAAAAAATACTATTGAAGGAACATCTCAAATAGGTATGGCATCTAGAGATTTAAAAGATGAAGAAAAAAATGCTGGATTAAAAGAAACAGAGATCGCTTTAGATGGTATCGCCCTAGTAACACATAAAAATAACACTGTAAAAGATTTAACAGTTGATCAAATAAAAGGTATATATACAGGTAAAATTACTAACTGGAAAGATGTTGGAGGAAAAGATGCTCCAATAGTAGTATTATCAAGAGAAGATGGATCAGGAACTAGAGATGGGTTCCAAGAAAAAGTAGGATTTGAGTCAGAAGCATTAACTAAAGAAGCTCAAATAAGTGATGGATCAGGAAATATAAAGACTACAGTAGAAGGTAATGAAAATGCAATAGGTTACATATCATATGGATATGTTGATGATACTGTAAATATGTTGAAAATTGGGGGAGTGGAATTAACTCCAGAAAATGTAAAGTCAAATGCATATGCAATAGCAAGACCATTTATATTAGTTAATAAAGAAGATTCAATGACAGAACAAGCAAATAAATTAATAGACTTCATATTAAGTGACGAAGGTCAAAAAATAATGGAAGGTAAAGGCTTTATAAGCATAAAATAGATATCCTCATGAAAAAGATACACCTAAAGGTGTGTCTTTTGTTTTGTAAAGAAAAATTAATAAAGTTTTCCTTACATTAATTAAAAGTTAAAATGTTAAAAAAATAAAAAAATAATAAAAATAAAGTAAAATTTATGTTAAAAAAATTGTCTGAATTTTACGCTAGTTTAACTTAAATCTAATATGGATTTAACTTAGGACCTTTATTATAAACTTGTAGGAGTCAATGCCTAATAAAGCAGAGAGAAATTATTTTAATTATAATAAGTGAAGGATATTTTGAGGAGGATGTTTTATGTTAGCAAAGTCTCGCGTGGTAAATGTAAGTAAAAGAGACAATAAGAATGGCAACGAAGGAAAGTACTTAGCAGAAAAAGTAGCAAAAAATGTGTTTTTAATAAGTGCCTTAATTGCTGTTATAAGTTTACTTTTAATAATAGGATTTGTATTCTACAAAGGCCTAACACCATTTTTATTTAAAGGATATTCATTTACTGAATTTTTAACAGGAGCTGATTGGGTACCAAGTGCAGATAAGTTTGGAATCTCATCTATGGTAGCAGCATCAATATTAGCTACAATAGGGGCCTTAGTAATTGGTGTTCCAGTAGGAATACTAACAGCAGTATTTATTGCAGAAGTAGCACCTAAAAGATTAGCAAAGATTATATCACCAGCAGTAGAACTATTAGCAGGAATACCATCAGTTTTATATGGAGTATTTGGATTAGCGATAATAGTTCCTGGTATACAAAATATATTTAATTTACCAAAAGGTCAAAGTTTATTCGCAGTAATAATAGTTTTAGCAGTAATGATGTTACCAACAGTAATATCAGTATCGGAAACAGCAATAAGAGCAGTACCTCAAGCCTATAAAGAAGGTTCATTAGCATTAGGAGCATCACATATAGAAACTATATTTAAAGTTGTTCTACCAGCTGCTAAATCTGGTATATTAGCTGCGGTTGTTTTAGGAGTAGGAAGAGCTTTAGGAGAAACAATGGCAGTAATACTTGTAGCAGGTAACTCTCCAGTAATGCCATCATCTTTAATGGATAGCGTAAGACCACTTACTACTAATATAGCTTTAGAGATGGGATATGCATTCGGAACTCATCAAGAAATGTTATTTGCAACAGGAGTTGTATTATTCACATTTATATTAATATTAAATATAGTATTAAACAAACTTTCAAATAAGGCGGTAGATTAAAATGAGAAAGTTAAAAGAAAATATTTTAAAATCAGCAGTTTATTTATCGGCAGGATTTACAGTTATTACACTTGTTGTAATAGTAGGATATATATTTATGCAAGGAATCAGTGGAATAAACCCAACATTCTTGTTTAGCAATTATTCAGCATCAGGAGATGGAGGAATATTGCCAATGATAGTAACTACAATATATACAGTATTACTTTCAATAGCAGTTGCTACTCCAATAGGAATCTTATCAGCAATATACTTACAAGAATATGCTAAAAAAGGTAAGTTAGTAACAGCAATTAGATTTGCTACAGAAAGTTTAGCAGGTATACCTTCAATAATATATGGTTTATTCGGAGGGATATTCTTTGTAGTTACTTTAGGGATGAAGTATTCAATACTATCTGGATCTCTGACAGTAGCAATAATAATATTACCAGTAATAATAAGAACTACAGAAGAAGCTCTAAAAACAGTACCACAAAGTTATAGAGAAGCATCTTTAGCTTTAGGGTCAACTAAATTCCAAACACTTTACAAAGTAATATTACCAAGTGCAATACCAGGTATATTATCAGGAATTATATTATCAGTTGGTCGTGTTATAGGAGAATCAGCAGCAATATTATTAACAGCAGGAACAGTAGCACAAATGCCTGGAACTATATTTGATAGTGCTAGAACACTTACAGTACATGCATACCTTTTAACTAAGGAAAAAGGTGATATACAAGGAGCAGCAAGTATCGGAGTTGTGCTAATAATATTAGTGTTAATTTTAAATACAATAGCTAAAGTAGTAGCTAAGAAATTAAACAAAGCAAATTACTAATAATATCAAGAGGTGTAGATATGGAAAACAACACTAAGTTAAATATAGAGAATTTAGATTTATTTTATGGAACGAAACAAGCTTTAAAAAACATAAATATGAATATAAAAGAAAAAAAAGTAACAGCTCTAATAGGTCCGTCAGGATGTGGTAAATCAACATTTTTAAGATCATTAAATAGAATGAACGACCTAATAGAAAATGTAACTATAAAAGGAAAAATAGAAGTAGATGGAGAAGATATATATAATAGCAGCGATGTAATAAAGCTGAGAACTAAAGTAGGAATGGTATTCCAAAAGCCAAATCCATTTCCAATGAGCATATATGATAATGTAGCTTATGGACCTCGTACTCATGGTATAAGAGACAAAAAAACTTTAGACAAAATAGTTGAAGAAAGTTTAAAGGGAGCAGCTATATGGGATGAAGTTAAAGATAGATTAAAGTCATCAGCTCTAGGATTATCTGGAGGTCAACAACAACGTATCTGTATAGCTAGAGCAATAGCTATGAAGCCAGAAGTAATACTTATGGATGAACCTACTTCAGCTCTAGACCCAATATCAACTTTAAAAGTAGAAGAATTAATAGAAGAGCTAAAAGATGATTATACAATAGTTATAGTTACACATAATATGCAACAAGCAGCACGTGTATCTGATGATACTGCATTCTTCTTAAATGGTGAAGTAATAGAGTTTAGAGATACAAAAACAATGTTCACTAATCCAGAAGATAAGCGTACAGAAGATTATATAACAGGAAGATTTGGATAAAAAAAGTCGCTTCGGTAACATCCGTTGCTTAAAAATCACGTTATAGTGAATTAAATATTAGATAATATTAAAAGAAGGGATTTTTTATATGGTTAATACAAGTTTAGAATTAAGTATAAATACACTTAAGCAATACACTCTTACTATGATTGAAAGATGTGAAGATGCTGTTGATAAAGCTGTAGACTGCATGGTAAGAAAAGATTTAGAAGGGTCTAAAAAAGTTATAGAAGAAGATGATGAAATTGATACTTTAAGAGAATATATAAGAGATAGAAGTATTGAATTAATTGCTTTAAAACAACCTATGGCAAAAGATTTAAGATATGTATATGCGCTAGGGAATATAGCTATAGAACTAGAGCGTATAGGCGATTATGCTGTAAATATAGCTTTAGAGACTCTGAAAATAGGAGAAGAACCATATATAAAAGCACTAATAGATATTCCTAAAATGGCAAAAGAATGTAAGGATATGCTGTCTCAAGTTAAATTAGCATTAGAGAATGAAGATGAACAGCTATGCTACAAAATAGCAGCTCAAGATGATAGAATTGATGATTTATATGTTCAAATTCATATAGATTGCTTAGAAATTATGAATCAAAATCCAGCTACAGTAAATCAAGGTGTTAGATTGTTATTTGTAGGTAGATACCTAGAAAGAATTGGGGATCATATTACTAATGTATGTGAAAAGTTAATATACGCTATAAAAGGCGATATGGTAGAGATTGGGTAAAATTATATTTTACCCTTCTTTTTTTGTATATTAAAAAAAAATTAAAAAATAGGTTTAAAAAACTTATTATCTTTCCATAATCTAAATATAAAAAATTAATGAGGGGGAAAGGTAATGAGCAAACAAAAGAATTATAGAAATTTATTAGAGGTATTAATGGAAGGCGAAAAAGAAAACAGAGATCTACAAGATTACATATGTGAGATACTTCCAGAGAAAGCTTCTGATTCAAAATATATAGAAAAATTGTATTGTAGAGTATGTGATATATACGATGCAATAGATATGGATATAGATAAGTACTGGATAGCTAACAATTATATAAACATGCTAAGAGAAGTTAAAACATTTTAAAAAGCAAAAGACTATTAAAAATATAAATTTAATAGTCTTTTTTACGTATAAAAAAATTATGATTACATTATAATTGTAGATAAATAATTTAAACTTTGAAATATTAAGAAACTTATAGTAAGTAAAAGATAGCGCCCACGCAGTGGCTCAATCAAAGCGAATTTTATGTAAAAAAATATATTTATATAAAAGTAAATAAGTATAAGAAAATATTGTCAAACAGCTTTAAAAGTCAGAAAATTCTATATTAATAAAACCTTAAAAAATAATGTAATACGATAAGAAAATGTAATTATATTAACACTAAAGTGTGATTTTGTTAATTAAAATAAGTAAGAAAATTTTTACAAAAAAGATATTGAAAATAGGACAACAAAATACTACTATGTAAGAGAAAAGGTTTTTCTAAAGTTAAAAGGGGGGCTATTAATATGGAAAAAAATGTAAAGCAAGTAATTGAAAAGGTTATAGAAGATGTTAAAGTAAGAAATAAAGGGGAATCTGAATTCCATCAAACAATCGAAGAAGTTTTACATTCTTTAGAAGGTGTTTTAGTAAAGCACCCAGAGTATATAGATGCTAGTATATTAGAAAGAATAGTTGAACCTGAAAGACAAATAATGTTTAGAGTACCATGGGTAGATGATAATGGAAATGTACATGTTAACAGAGGTTTCAGAGTACAATTTAATAGTGCTATAGGACCATACAAAGGAGGACTTAGATTCCATCCATCTGTTAACTTAGGAATAATAAAATTCTTAGGATTTGAACAAATATTTAAAAACTCTTTAACTGGTTTACCAATAGGTGGAGGTAAAGGTGGATCTGACTTCGATCCTAAAGGAAAATCAGACAATGAAATAATGAAATTCTGTCAAAGTTTCATGACAGAGTTATATAGACATATAGGACCTAACATAGACGTGCCTGCTGGAGATATAGGTGTTGGTGCTAGAGAAATAGGATTCTTATTTGGTCAATATAAGAGAATAAGAGACTCTTATGATGCTGGAGTTTTAACTGGTAAAGGATTAACTTACGGTGGTTCTTTAGCTAGAAAAGAAGCTACAGGATTTGGAGTTGTATACTTTGTAAATGAAATGTTAAATTACCATAAAGATACATTTGAAGGTAAGAGAGTAGTTATATCTGGATCAGGAAATGTTGCAATATATGCAGCTCAAAAAGCTATGGAACATGGCGCTAAAGTTATAGCTATGTGTGACTCTGCTGGATACATAGTAGATGAAAATGGTATTGATTTAGATATAGTTAAACAAATAAAAGAAGTTGAAAGAAAAAGAATCAAAGAGTATGTTAACAGAAAAGAAGGAGCTCAATACGTTGAAGGTCAAAAAGGAATATGGACTGTTAAATGTGATATAGCTATGCCATGTGCTACTCAAAATGATATAAATATAGACTCAGCTAAGATATTAGTTGAAAATGGAACTAAAGTTATAGGTGAAGGTGCTAACATGCCTTGTACTAATGAAGCTGTAGAATACTTCTTAGAAAAAGGATTATTAGTAGCTCCAGCTAAAGCTGCAAATGCAGGTGGAGTTGCAACTTCAGCTCTAGAAATGTCTCAAAATAGTATGAGATTATCTTGGACATTTGAAGAAGTAGAAGATAAATTAAAAGTTATAATGAAAAATATATTCGAAGCATCTAAAAATGCTGCTGAAGAATATGGTCATGCAGGAAACTACGTAGTAGGGGCTAATATAGCAGGATTCTTAAAAGTTGCAGATGCAATGCTTAGCCAAGGAATAATATAATAAACTAACTAAAAGTTTATATATAGCTGGGGACTATCTGAAAAGATAGTCCCCTTTTTGCGTTGTAGGAATTTATATATAAATATGAGTAAATACTATCGACAAATAATGTATTTATATAGATAATATTAAAGTAGTATAAAAAATATCTAAAAAGGTCATATAAAGTTAAATGTTTCTACGACCAGGAGGTAAGATTTTGAAATTGCAAAAGATTGGAATGAGGACCACAAAAACAGGTTTAGCAGTTATGCTGTGTGTAATTTTGGGTGGACTTTTAGTTGAGAGCCCTTTTTATTCAGCGACAGCGTGTATAATATCTATGCAAGATACTGTAAAAGGATCTATGAAAGCAGGAATAAATAGAGTAAAGGGGACAATTTTAGGTGGAATAATAGGATATTTAATTGTTTTGATTGATCCAGGTAATCCTATACTATGTGGAATAGGTGTTATGGCGACTATTTATGTATGTAATTTATTTAAGCTAAATAAATCCATAGTTGTAGCATGTGTAACATTTTTATCTATACATTTAGGAATAATAGACTCAAATCCAGCTCAGTATTCTTTTCATAGAGTACTAGACACATCTATAGGTGTAGTAGTAGGTGTATTAATAAATTATATTATAGCTAGACCAGACTATTTAGATAGTACTATAAATGAATTTAAACAAATTGAGAAGCTAACGGTTGAATTTATTGAATCTAAAATAGTAAATAAAGCAAGTTTTGAAATTAAAAAATTAGAAAAAGAAATTAAAAAAGTCGAAAGTGTATATTCTAAATTGGTTGATGAATTAAATTATAGTAGAAATGATGTAGATATTGAAAAATTAGGAAGTGCTTTGTGCATTAGTAGAGAAATTTATTTTCATATGCAGTCTATTGAATTATTAGAGAAAAAGCTATATTTAAGTCAAGATAACTATGAAAAGATAAAAGAATTGCATAAGCTAGAAGATATAAAATGGGATTTACATGAAAGTAAAAGCCCTGTTTTTAATTATCATTTAAGCAAAATTATAGAAGAAATAAAATTACTTCATAATATAAATAAATCTAATGAATAATCAATAAAATATAAATAAAAAACAGTGTCTCTGTAAATATTACCTATATAAGTAATATTAAGGAGGCATTTTTTTATGGAATCGATTAATTTAAATACAAAAATTTTGGATGACTATAAGATGAAGTTGTTTAATGAGTTGATAAGGTTAGTATGGGAAGACAATTTAGAAGAGATAGATAATATTCCTCAAAAAATTATAGGGGAGGATGTATATGAAAAATTCGATAAAGAGACTATAACAAACTTAATGAGAGTAACAATGGGATTAGATGTATCAGAAGAATATGATTTAACATTAAAAGAGTTAGCGTATGAAGCTATGAATATAAATGAGGTTACTCAACCAATAATATCTATAATTTCTCAAGCATGTAAGTATTGTGATAGAACTAATAAAGAAGAGGAATGTTTTGTAAAAGAAAAGCATATTAATTGTAATGTGAACAATACTTGTAGTTCATGTGGTGATTGTGTTTCAAAGTGCAATATAGGTGCAATATCGGACAAGATACAATTTATGCCAATGGTAAATTTATTAAAAGATAAAGACTGTCCAGTATATGCTATAGTTGCCCCTGCTTTTGTAGGTCAGTTTGGAGATGAAGTAACTCCTGGTAAGTTAAGATCAGCTTTAAAGTTTTTAGGATTTGAAGATATGTTAGAAGTTGCCTTAGCAGCGGATCTATTAACTGCTAAAGAGGCTTATGAATATTGTGAGCATATGAAAGAAAATCCAGAAGGATACTTTATAACTAGCTGTTGTTGCCCTGTATGGGTAGGAATGATTGAAAATAATTTTAAACATGTATTACCAAATGTTTCACCATCAGTATCTCCTATGATAGCCTGTGGAAGATCTATAAAATTATTAAATCCAGATGCAAAAGTTGTATTTATAGGTCCTTGTATGGCAAAGAAAAAAGAAGCAGTTATAGATGAGCTAAAGGGAGCTATAGACTTTGTTTTAACTTTTAAAGAAGTAGAAGAAATATTTAATGCATTAAATGTTAATTTAGTAGATCAAGAAGATGAAAAGAGAGTAGAATCTTCATTTGCAGGACGTGTGTATGCTAAAAGTGGAGGTGTTAGTGAGGCTATAAAAACGTCAGCTAAGAGGATAAATGAAGATATAAAATTCACAAGTCATTCATTCCAAGGTGTAAAAGAATGTAAAGAAGGACTAGAGAAATTAAGCAATAATGAAATAAGTGCTACTTTTATAGAAGGAATGGGATGCGTAGGTGGATGCGTAGGAGGACCAAAACGAATCTTGCCAGTTGAAAAAGGGACAAAATATGTAGAGGATTATTGCAAAGAAACTCAAATGCAGACACCATTTGAAAATTTAAATGTAATTCAGTTTTTAACTATGATGGGAATAAAAAGAATTGAGTCGTTAGGAGAAAAGGAAGAAGAACAAGTGCTAAAAATATTTAGTAGAAATATCACAGATAATAATTAACGTTATTATATGAGAGGGAGATTAGGGGGATGAAGTATAAATCTAACATATCTATTATTGTGTCTATAGTATGTATCGCAATAATTGGTTCAGTAATAAGTTTTAATTATTTTAAGGGAAATGTTAAAGAAACTAGTAGCTATACAGAAAATAACGAAGTAGAAAGTTTAATAAGAGATAATACACTTACAGAAATTATGAAAAAAGTAACAACACCGGAGCAAAAAGGTCCAATACCGAGATCCGGAAAAATAGCATATATAACTATAGATGATGGACCATCAAAATATACAAATGAAATCTTAGATATATTAGAAAAAAATAATGTTAAAGCAACATTCTTCATGATTAATGGTAATATGAAACTTCATAAAGATGAAGTAGAAAGAATACAAGAAGATGGTCATAGTGCAGGATTTCATAGCGTATCACATGATATAAAGCAATTATATAAAACACCACAAAATACATTAAAAGAGTTTGAAACATGTGGAAATACTTTTTATAGTATAACAGGAGAAGTATCAAAATTAATAAGACTTCCTTATGGAAGTAAACCTTATATGCCAGATGCATCTCATGAATTATTAAAAGAAAATGGATATAAGATGTGGGACTGGAACTTAGACACTCAAGACTGGAGAGCTACTACTGATATTATAGTAAGTAACGTACTATATTATGGAAGAGATAATCCAAATTTAGTAGTATTAATGCATGAAAAAGAGCAAACTGTAAAAGCTTTAGATAGTATGATAAAGGTTTTAAAAGATAGAGGATATGAAATATTACCAATAACAGAAGATACACAACCTAGAAATTATTGGGATAAAAACTTATAAAAATATTAGTAAAACTTAAAATAAGGTATATATTATTATAAATAATTGACAATAATATTAGTAATTGGATATAATTAAATAATAAATGAAAATAAAAACTGTGATGAAGAGGAGTATATAAATACTACCAAAAGAGATGAAGACTCATAGGCTGAAAAGTCTTCTTGGAATAGATTTGTAGAAGGTAGCTTCGGAGTTTCTAAGCTGAACTAACAGTAAGCTTAGACGGTGTGAATCGTTAAAATCTATTGAGAGCCATAACTATGAAAATAAGTTTAATTATTTTCAACTATGTGAATTTAAACAACGGATGTGACTGAATGTTATATCGTTGGGGAAATTAAGCATAGTATAGTTTGTGGAATTAAGGTGGTAACGCGAGCTTTTCGTCCTTATTATAGGATGAAGAGCTTTTTTTATTGCAATAAACTAACAAAGCTTAAAAGCAAATAATTATATTAATTATAAATAAGGAGGAAACACAATGGAAAATACTAATTTACCAAAAACGTATAATCCTAAAGATTTTGAATCTAGATTATACTCAAAGTGGGTTGAAGATGGATTATTCAAGTCTAAGCCAAACCCAAATAAGAAGCCATTTACAATAATGCTTCCACCGCCAAATATAACAGGGCAATTACATATGGGACATGCACTTGACCATACATTACAAGATATACTTATAAGATGGAAGAGAATGGACGGTTATGAAGCTTTATGGCAACCAGGAACTGACCATGCATCTATAGCAACAGAAGTTAAAGTTGTTGAGAGAATAAAAGAACAAGAAGGAAAAACTAAGTATGAAATAGGAAGAGAAGAATTCCTAGACAGAGCTATGGACTGGAGAAATGAATTTGGTAGAAAGATAGTAGACCAAATGAAACAGTTAGGAGATTCTTGTGACTGGGATAGAGAAAGATTCACAATGGATGAAGGATGTAACGAAGCTGTTACTGAGTTCTTTGTGAAACTATATGAAAAAGGTCAAATATACAGAGGAAATAGAATAATAAACTGGTGTCCTGATTGTAAGACTACTTTATCAGATGCTGAAGTTGAGCACGAAGAGCATGATGGTAAATTCTATCACATAAAATACCCAATAAAAGGTAGTGATGAATTCTTAGAAATAGCTACAACTAGACCAGAAACAATGTTAGGAGATACAGGTATAGCTGTAAATCCAGAAGATGAAAGATATAAGCACTTAGTAGGTAAGCATGCTATACTTCCTATGATAGGAAGAGATTTAATAATAGTTGCTGATGATTATGTTGACTTAGAGTTTGGTACTGGTGCAGTTAAAATGACTCCAGCTCATGACCCTAATGACTTTGAAGTAGGTCAAAGACATAATCTTGAAAAGATAAATGTAATGAACGAAGATGGAACTATGAATAAGTTAGCTGGTAAATACGAAGGTATGGACAGATATGAGTGCAGAAAGCAACTTATAGCTGACTTAGATGAAGCAGGATACATGATAGCAATAAAAGACCACAACCACAATGTAGGTTCTTGTTATAGATGTAAAACTGTAGTTGAACCAAGACTTTCTGATCAATGGTTCGTTAAAATGGACGAGCTTGCTAAGCCTGCTTTAGATATATTAAAGAAGAAAGATTTAGAATTCGTTCCTGATAAATTTGATAAAACATATACTCAATGGTTAGAAAATATAAGAGATTGGTGTATATCAAGACAGTTATGGTGGGGTCACCAAATACCAGCTTACTACTGCCAAGAATGTGGTGAAGTAGTAGTTGCTAAAGAAATGCCAAAACAATGTAAATGTGGATGTACTAACTTCAAGCAAGACGAAGATGTTCTAGATACATGGTTTTCTTCTGCATTATGGCCTTTCTCAACTTTAGGATGGCCAAACAATACAGAAGAATTAAACTACTACTATCCAACAAGTGTACTTGTAACTGGATACGATATAATATTCTTCTGGGTAGTTAGAATGGCATTTGCAGGAATGTTCTGTATGGGAGAAACTCCATTTGAACATGTATTAATACATGGATTAGTTAGAGACTCTGAAGGTAGAAAAATGAGTAAATCTCTAGGAAACGGAATAGATCCATTAGAAGTAATAGACCAATATGGAGCAGATGCTCTAAGATTCATGTTAGCAACTGGAAATTCCCCAGGAAATGACATGAGATTCTACATGGAAAGAGTAGAAGCATCAAGAAACTTCGCTAATAAATTATGGAATGCATCAAGATTTGTATTCATGAACATAGATGAAGAAATAATGGAAGGTGTAACTAGAGAGTCTGTAGAAGCTAATATGACATTAGCTGATAAATGGATAATATCAAGAGCAAACAACGTTATTAAAGAAGTTACTGATAACATGAATAAGTTTGATTTAGGTATAGCAGCTCAAAAGATATATGATTTTGCATGGTCAGAGTACTGTGACTGGTATATAGAAATAGTTAAACCAAGATTATATTCTGAAGATAAAGAAGCTAAGCAAACAGCTTTATATACATTGACATATGTACTAGAGAAGATATTAAAACTTCTTCATCCATATATGCCATTTATAACAGAAGAAATATATACTCATCTTCCAACAGTAGAAGGAAGTATAGTAGTAGCTGAGTTCCCTCACTACAATGAAGCTGATAATATGGCTAAAGAAGAAGAAATGATGAACTTAACAATGGATGGTATAAGAAACATAAGAAACGTAAGAGCGGAAATGAATGTACCACCATCAAAGAAAGCTAAGGTTATAATAGTTCCAACAGCTGAAAAGAAAGAAGCTATGGAATCAGGTAAAGATTACTTTGTAACATTAGCATCTGCATCAGTAGTTGAAATAGTTGAAAATGAAACTAATATACCTGAAGATGCAGTAAGTGTTGTTATAGAAGGTGTTAAAATATTTATACCACTTGATGAATTAGTTGACTTCACTAAAGAATTAGATAGATTAAACAAAGAAAAGGCTAAATTAGAAGGCGAAATAAAGAGAGTTAACGGAAAACTTTCAAACCAAGGTTTCTTAGCTAAAGCTCCAGAAAGCTTAGTAAATGAAGAAAAGGCTAAGAAAGAAAAGTTTGAAGAAATGATGAACTCTGTTGTAGAAAGAATAGCTAACATAGAAGCTAAAATGAAATAATAAATAAAAAAGAGTGTCTTATTTTTAAGACACTCTTTTTGTTTATTAAAAAATGTTGGATATTTTCAATAAGAAAGGGCTTAAATATCAAAGATGATATAACCCCTAGTTTATACTTTAGTTAGAAAATATATCTAATTTTTCTGAAATAATATCTTTGATTCTATTACTTTTATCTAATAAATCATTTAGTCTTTGATTACTTTCATTTAAAGTAGTATTTAAGTCTTTACCAGCTTTATCTACTTTATTATTAAGATCATTTATAGTCGATTTAGCATTAGAAATTTTATAATTAGCATCGTTTATTTTAGATTTTAATTGGCTTTTATTACTTTCAACAGAATCTAATTTATCGTTAATTTTATTTAATTTATAAGATGTATCACTTAGGTCTGGTATATTTATACTAGACTTATTTGATGAACTTGATGAATTTGAAGTTGTTGAATTATTTTTTAGATTGTCTGAAGCTGATTCAAAATTTAATTTATCAAGTTTTTTTCTTATATCATTAGATAACTCTAAATTAGATTGAGAGCTATCCTTAACTTCAGTATTTAGTGTTTCATCTTTATTTCCTGATTTTAATTGGTCAAATTTCTTTCTAACTTCTTTACCTATATCTAAATCAGACGTAGAGCTATCAGTTGCTTCTTCTGATTTAGCAGAATCTTCGGCGCTTTTAACTTCTGATATCTGTGAATCATCAAGTTTTGAACAACCGCTTAACGCCAATATTGATATTATTGGAATCATAATGCAAGCTTTTTTCATACTCAATCCCCCCTGTAATTATCATGTTTAGAATTCTAACTACATTATAATCTTTTTTTGAAAAATTGTATATAAGATTATAATCTTTTTATATTAAAAATTATTAAAATTATAATTAATAAATTAATCATTTTTATACTTTATTTTATTTAGATTATTTAACGCTATAAACATTACAATATGTAAATATATTTATACTTATTAGTGGTATAATATGAGTAAAATAACATAAATTTTGGAGGGTAAAATGGCAGGGAACTTATTTGGAAAAATAGCAGCAGATACATTAGGTCTATCAGACATTGGAAAAATAATTGAGCCTAAAGATTTTGATAAGGTTGATGGCGATGACTATATAATGCATGAAGATGGAGAAAAAATATTCTTTGTAATAAAGTCTAAATCTGATGAGTATGTGTTTACTAATAGAGGACTTTTACATGTAGATGGAGCAAGTGCAGTTAGCAAGAAAAGAACAGTAGAAAGACATGAATTTTATTATGAAAAAGTTCATTCAGTAACCTTAGAGACAGCTGGAACTGTAGACTTAGATATAGAAATAAAGTTTAACTTTGGAAACCAAGCATTTAGTATAGACGTAGATAAAAATCAATTAGAACAACTAAAAGATTTATATAAGGCTTTAGTTGAGATAGGAAAACTTCAAGGGAAAAATTATATATCAATAGAAGATGGTACTAATGGTTTAAAAATGGCAAATGAAGCTTTATCAAGATGTGTAATAGAAGGAAATGTAACAAACATAGTACATGATTTAACTAACTTCAATTTAGATTGGATGGAAGCATTAAGAAAAAAATATAGTAATAAAGATTTTACTGAAGTATTTGAAAAGTATATAAATAATTAATATATAAAGCTAACTCATAATTTACTGAGTTAGCTTTTTTATGCTTAAGGGAATTATAATACATAAAAAACTGTTAGTGAGTTATGAAGCAAGGGAATATTAACACCTCTGTGAAAGTAAAAATGACATTTTTGAGCAACGGACGAAGTCGTTGGGGACAGGAGCGAAGCGACTTTTTTATATTTTTTAAAGGATAATATTTAATTTAAGGGAATATATATACCTTAAATAATTTAAAAGGGGAAAATTTATGATACAAAAACTAAGTGAAAAGGATAGAGAATTGGTATTATCTTATGTAGGAAAGCAGCCAAGTATAAATTTATTTTTTATAGGTGATATAGAGCAGTTTGGGTTTGATAAAGATTTTCAAGATGTTTGGGGTAAATTTGATGATATAGGCAATTTGAAAGGTGTTTTACTTAGATATTTAAATAATTTTATACCATACTACGAAGATGTAAATGAAAACTTAGATGAATTTAAAGAAATTATAAAATCATATAGTGGTAAAAAGCTAATATCTGGTAAAAAAGATTTACTATACAAGTTTGATGGTATTTTAAAAAATCAACAATCAAGAGATACATATTTTTGTGAACTTAGAGATAAAGAAAATTTAATAAGATATGATGATAGTGTAAAGCTGGCAATAGGAAAAGATGCAAGCAGGATATGCGATATATTAAATACAATAGAGGAATTTGATACATCTGAACACAATGAAAATATTATAAGAGATAGAATAGAAGATAAAAGTGGTAGAGCTTATTATATAGAGAAAGATGAAAATGAAATATTAAGTATCGCTCAGACTACTGCTGAAAATAGTAAGTCAGCAATGGTTGTAGGTGTTGCAACTAGAGTTGGATATAGAGAAAAAGGTTATATGAGTAAGTGTTTATCAAATCTTTGTAATGATTTATTGAATGAAGGAAAGAGCTTATGTTTATTTTATGATAATCCAAAGGCTGGAAAGATATATCATAAGATTGGATTTAAGGAAATTGGAATTTGGACTATGATGTCAGGTGAATAAAATTAGTTTTTATTAAAGTTAAAATATACTATAATAAAAAGTAGATAAAGTTGTCCTAATATGTTGGAAATAGGACAACTTTTACATATAAACACATAAAAGAGAAATTGACTAAGGGGGAAGTGGGATGAACTACCAAGAAGCATTAAATTATATTAATGAATCACACAAATTTGGAATTAGATTAGGCTTAGATAATATGAGAAACTTATTAGAACTTTTAGGAAATCCACAAGACAAATTAAATGTAATACATGTGGCAGGAACTAATGGTAAAGGTTCAACTTGCTCATTTATAACTAGTATATTAAAAGAATCAGGATATAAAGTAGGATTGTATACATCGCCATTTTTAGAAACTTTCACAGAAAGAATAAAAATAAATGGAGAAAATATACCTGAAGAAGATGTAGCTAGAATTGTTACATTAATAAAAGAAAAAATAGAGCAAGGAGATATATATCCAACAGAGTTTGAAATAGTTACAGCTATGGCATTTTATTATTATTGCGAACAAGATGTTGATTTTGTCGCGCTTGAAGTTGGTTTAGGTGGAAGATATGATGCAACTAATATTATAAAAACATCAGATGTAAGTGTAATAACATCCATAAGTTTAGATCATGTTGGAATACTTGGAGATACAGTAGCAAAAATAGCCTATGAAAAAGGTGGAATAATAAAAGAAAATGGAACAGCAATAGTTTATTATCAAAGTGATGAAGCTAAAGATGTTATAAAAGATATATGTAAGGAAAAAAATGCAAAGTATATAGAAGTTAAATTTGATGACATAAATATAAAGCAATCGGATATATATTCACAAGTATATGATTGTAGCATAATGGGTAAAAAATATGAGGATTTAGAAATAAAACTTATAGGAGACCATCAAGTAAACAATTCTATTTTAGCATTAAGCGCTATAGATTTCTTAAAAGAAACAAAAGGATTAAACATAACAGAAGAAGATATAAGAAAAGGTCTTATAAATACAAAATGGCCAGGTAGAATAGAAAAAATAATGGAAAAACCTATATTTATAATAGATGGAGCTCATAATGAAGATGGAGCTAGATCGCTTGCTAAAGCCATAGACAAAAACTTTAATGGAAAAAAAGCAACTCTTCTAATCGGTATGTTAGAAGATAAAGATATAGATGGAGTATTAGAAATACTTATGCCATATTTTAATAAAGTTATAACTACTACACCAGATAATCCAAGAGCAATAGATAGTGAAAAATTAAAAGATAAAATTTCAAAATATGTGGACAATATAGTTTCAAAACCTAGCATAGAAGAAGCTGTAGAATATACACTAAAAAATTCATCTGAGGATGATATAGTAATAAGTGCAGGTTCTTTATATATGATAGGGACAGTAAGAACTTTAGTTAATAAAATGTTAGTGTTAAATTAATACAAAGTTTATTGTATACAAAAAAGGTGGCAAGATGCCACCTTTTTTATCAATAACAATTTCTATTAAAATTATTATTGATATGTGTGATATTAACAAAAGTTATTAAACATTTTTAAATATAATAGCTGTTATAAAGATTGACGTATAGCTCTAGATAATTGATCTGGGCAAGAAGTAGTCTTACCTCCACAAGGTATATTCGCTAATTTGTCTGCAACTTCAAGTGCATTTTGTCCTATAACTAACTGTCTAAGTCCTATTAAATTTCCTGGACATCCACCAACGAACTCAACATCAGTGATAACGTTATTATCGTCGATTTCAAACATCATCTCTCTACAACAAACCCCACTTGGTTTAAAAGTAATTTTCATAATTATGAACTCCTAATTAAAATAGTTTTATTACCCTAATAATACCAATATCTACATAATATTTCAAGTATAAAACATAGTCATAATGAAGAGCCATTAATAATATATTATTGTAGTATGTATATAAAGAGGGGAGGTTATTATTTGAAAGTATATATTTCTAATTACCTATCAAAGAGCATAAGCATATTAAGTTATCCTAAATTTGAAGTTGAAAAAGAAATTTATTTAGAGGAGGATATATATCCACATCATATTTGTGTTGATGAAGAAAAAAATTTAATGTATATACCAAGTTCTAGTAATGGAATTTTGTATATATTGGATTTAATCTCTAATGAAATAGTCGAAAGCATATCAATAGGTGGTAATCTAAGTCAAATATCATTGTGTAACGGAGAATTATTTATATCTAATGAAGATTCAAATAGTATTTATATTTTAGATCAAAAAACTCTAAATCCGGTTGGAATAATTGGAGTAGATGAAATGCCTCATGGATTTGATTTTAATAATATAGAAAATAAGTTATATGTACCATGTGTAAATTCAATTATATGTATAGATACTTTAAGCAAATGCATTGATAGAAAAAAAGAAATAGGCTTTAAGGCTTGGCACATAAAAATTGATTGTAAGAAAAGTGAAATATATACATCTACATTGGACGGAAAAATAGTAATATTAGATGAATCTAAAATGAAAATAATAAAGGTGCTAGAAGGATTTTTATTGCCGGTTCAAGTTTGTTTTAGCTACAAAGATAATAAAGTGTATGTTGCAGATCTGGGTTACAAAAATATTAGCATATTAGATTATGATACGGGTGAACTTTTAGGTTGTATAAATATAGATGGAAATCCTCAAGGATTAGAAATAACAAAAGACGAAAAACTATTAATAGTATCAGATACTCAAAAAAATGCAATAAAGATATACGATACAAGTAATGATGAACTTGTAAAAGAGATTAAAGTAGGAAAAGAGCCTACAACAATTTTATGTGTGTAGGCCTAGTGGCTATCGCGTATAAGTAAGTCTATTACTTCAGCATACATGTATGAAGCATTTTTTTTCCAGTTGTTACAAATCAGCTTAGCCTGTTTCTCCGAAGAAACATTTAAGTTTAAATCTATTAAATTAGATTGATTTTCTATAACTCTTAAATTAACAATAAATTCATGATCACTTTGTTTAACAAAACTTGATTTTACTTGAGTATCTGATAATAAACTTTCTTTATTATTAAGTATATACTCATCTATTTTTTTAGTTACATTTTCTGGAATTCTTGTTAAAAAGTATTCTAAAATTTCAAGACCCTTTTGAGTAAGAGAGTAGTATTCTCTATCAGATTCTTTATATGTAGCTAAAAACTTAGATTCCATAAGTTGTGATAAAAACTGTTGAAGTGAAAAATAATTCATTATTTCTGTTTCTAATACAACTTGAGTTATTTGAGAATTAGTTAAATCCATATTAATTTTATTTAATACATATAAAATTAAAAGCTTATGAGAAGCTAATTCTTCAGATGAGTTTTCAAACATAATATCATCCTCCGTAAACTATTTCTATATAATATATTAAACCAAAATATATAAAAATAAAAGCACAATTTATTTAATATTATATTTGGATAAAATTCAAGAAAAAAAGGCTACCAATTTGGTAGCCTTTTTCCTAGATGTCAGAATTTACTATTTACTTCCCAGCCATTTGTTGTTCAGCCATTTCAACTAATTTCTTAGTCATATAACCACCAACATAACCGTTTTGTCTAGCTGTTAAGTTTCCTTTATCTACGCTATCGTAGTTAGCTATACCTACTTCATTAGCTATTTCTAATTTCATTTGGTTTAGTGCAGCTTTAGCTGCTGGAACTGCTTTTTTGCTTGACATAGTAAATTACCTCCTGATATTTTGATGTCTAACAACACTGGTTTAATTTTGCTTAAACTGTTTTGTGTATGTGTTGTTAATACTAATATGTCCCAAAACTAAATGTTATATACGTAATTTGAAAAAATTTTTTATTCTAAGTGAATTTTCTGTTCATCTTAGTCTTTTTGTCTTTTCTTATACCGTTTTCAAGTTTGTGAGACTCTCTAAGATCGTGTTGGTGTTCTGCCTTTAATGGCAATCTAGTGCCATTTACTTGATTACCATTCATATGATTAAATGAGTTTTTTTGATTTAACATATATGCACCACCTTTTATTAGTATTGATTTTAGCTTGCCCAATTAATAAATTTATTTTAATAGTAATTTTTTGAAATGTTGAAAAATAAGTTTTAAATATAGGACATATATATAAAAAGGAGGTGCAATATGAATACTAGATTTAAGAAAACAAGATCTTTATTATCTAGTGCATTTTTTTTAATATTAACATTAGCGTTAATATTTGGATTAGTTTATGGAATAAGATATTTATGCTATAAACAAGGAAATGTAAACATGCCTATATACAAAGTAGATACAGACGAAAAAAAAATATCATTAAGCTTTGACGTGGCATGGGGAACTGATAATATAGATGACATTCTTAAAGTATTAAAAAAGCATGAAGTAAAAGCAACATTCTTTTTAGTTGGAAGTTGGGTAGATGATAACAAAGAGTTAGTTGAAAAAATACATAAAGAAGGACATGAAATAGGAAATCACTCTAACACTCATGCAAATACTAAGCAACTGTCAGAAGATGCAGTAGTACAAGAAATAGAATTGACATCAGATAAAATTTCAAATATAACAGGTGAAAAGACTACTTTATTTAGACCTCCATTTGGAGACGTAGATACAAAAACATTGGACATATGTAAATCTTTAGGGTATCAAGTAGTTAAATGGGATGTAGATTCTATGGATTGGAAACAATTAGGTCCTAATCATGTTATAGAAAGAGTTGTAAAAAATTCACAACCAGGTTCTATAGTTTTATTTCATGCAAACATAAATAATAGTGCTACATATTTAGACTCTATAATAACGAATCTAAAAAAAGAAGATTATAAGATAGTTCCAGTTTCAGAAATGCTTTATAAAGAAAATTTTACAATAGATAGTAATGGAGTTCAAAAATCTAAATAAAAGTACATATAATGGAATTAATTTTTGAAAAATGTTAACTTTGTTTAAAAATTTAACTTTCACTATAAAAAATATTAAATTAAGTTAAATACAAGTGAAGAAATTGTAATAAAAATTGTCCGATATAAATATATTTATTATATAAGAAAGATAAAACATAAGAATTAACAATTGTGGGGGGATAAAGAAATGATTACTGTTAAGGATGATACTAATGTAGTAAACCTAAGAGGAGAATTAGATGGAGAATTAGAATTTAGTCATGAAATATTTGGTGAAAAATTCTACAACACAAAGATAAGAATAAATAGATTAAGTAATTCAAATGATGTACTACCGATAACTATATCAGAAAGATTATTAGAAGAAATTGATTTTGAAAATAATAAGTCTGTCAGAATAGTTGGACAATTGAGATCTTATAATAAGAATATTAATAATAAAAATAGATTAGTACTTACTGTATTTGTTAGAGAAATAAAATTATCAGAGGAAGATAATAAAGATCCAAATAGCATTTTCCTTGATGGCTTTATATGTAAAGAACCTATATACAGAAAAACACCGTTAGGAAGGGAAATAACGGATTTATTAGTAGCTATAAATAGACCTTATAATAAATCTGATTATATTCCATCTATAGTTTGGGGAAGAAATGCTAAGTTTGCAAAGTCACTTAAAGTTGGTGATAGAATACAAATGTGGGGTAGAGTTCAGAGCAGAGAGTACGAAAAAAAGACAGAAGATGGAGCTGTATTAAAGAAGGTTGCATATGAAGTTTCAATTTCAAAAATAAAAAAAACTAGTGAAAACAACAATGAATAAGATTTCCTAGAAAAACCACGAAATTTATATATTGAATAGTTGCCCCTTATTGATTATAATCTATTCTATGATGTTATTTATAAATGTATAAAACAAAGAGGGGGAACACTGTGAAAAGCGTATTATATCATGATTATGAACCTAATGCTGATTTGACAGATACTTCTGATGATGTAACATGTTTTTTAGATAGTATCAAGTATGATATAGGAAACAATATATTACTTGTTGGAAATATAGGCAACTTAGGAAAAAGATTGAGGATGTTAGGTGTTTACGTTACGATATTAGAAAATAACTGTTATGAAGATGTATGTTATTCTTTAATACACAATTGTAACTGTAATGTTGTTAAAGGATCACTAGAATTTTTACCTTTTGAAGATAAATACTTTGATAAGGTAATAATATTAGATCATTTTAATAACACTAATGACTACAAGCGAGCTTCAAAAGAAATTAACAGAGTTTTAAAATGTAATGGTGAATTAGTACTAGAAGATTTAAACCTTAAGAATATAAAGGTTAAATTAAAAAACTTAAAGCATAGGCTTTGTGGAGAAAATATAAATTATCGATATCCTCAAGAAATAGTAAGTCTATTTTCTAAATTAAACTTTGAAGGAAATTTAAAAGAAGTTGAGAATGAGAGATACATTTATATAGGAAAAAGAAAATAAATAATGTAATATAATATATAATAAAGACTAGGATTATCCTAGTCTTTTATATTATCCATTATTAATAATAGATAAAAAAATATAATTAATTATACTAACTAAAGAATATTTATAAAAAGAGGAGTGGATATACATATGGATTTAAATTATGGGTTAATTATAATAGTAATGTTATTTGTAATATTAATGTCTATTCAATTCACATTAAATAAAATATATGTGATATTAAAAGAAATAAAAGAAATACTTAATTTAAAAAAGATTAAGGAATGATATAAATGAGTAATTTACAATATATAAAAGAAGATATTCAAAATATAGCAGAGGCAATAGAAGCTGTATTGGGAGTAGATGTAACTATAATTAATCAAGATCTAGTAAGAGTTGCAGGGACTGGCACATACCTAGATAAAATTGGTAAAAAGGTAAATGGATACTCAGCATTCAATAAATCATTAACAGAAAGAATAGAAATAATAATAGATGATCCTAGCTGTGATGAAATATGTAAGGAATGTTACAATAAAGGCAACTGTAAGGAGTTTGCGGAAGTGTGTTGCCCTATAATATCAGACAATGAAGCCTATGGTGTTATAGGCTTAATAGCTTTCACAGATGAGCAAGCAAACTTAATAAAAGATAATAAAGATAGCTTAATGAATTTTTTAAGAAAAATGGCTGACTTGATATCAAGCAAGATAAAAGCTCAAATAAAATCATATGAAGTTGAATTAGAAAAGAAAAAATTAGAAACACTTTTAGATAGTATCGACAAAGCAATTGTGTCTATAGATGTAAATGGAAAAATAGATAAGTATAACTCTAAGTTTAAAGAAATATTTAACTTAGATAACAACATAAAGTCTAAAAATATATTCAATATACTTAAATTTATAAATACACCTACAGTAGACAACTTTAAGAACAATAAATCATGTAGTTTTCATTATAAAATAGATGGGTATGAATTAAAGGGAATTTACAATATAAGTAAAATAATATTAAACAATGAGCTTAAAGGATATGTAATAGACTTTATAGACAAAAAAGATGCAATAAAGAATTATAATAAGATAAACAAGGACTACAAGATAACTTTAGATAACATAATAGGAAACAGTGAAGTAATAAATAATACTAAAAAAGAAGCTTTAATGGCATCAAAATCTACATCAACAGTGCTTATAACTGGGGAGAGTGGAACTGGAAAAGAGCTATTTGCAAGAGCAATACATAATCACAGTCCTAGGTGTGACTACCCATTTGTAGCTGTAAACTGTGCAGCAATACCAGACAACTTGCTAGAAAGCGAATTATTTGGATATGAAGAAGGCGCATTTACAGGTGCTAAAAAGGGAGGCAAGTTAGGAAAGTTTGAATTAGCTCATAAAGGAACTATATTTTTAGATGAAATAGGAGATATGAGCCTTCATTTACAAGCCAAGTTATTAAGGGTATTACAAGAAAAAGAGCTAAATAAAATAGGAGCAAACTCAAATAAGCTTATAGATGTAAGAGTTATTGCAGCAACAAACAAAAATTTAGAGAGTATGGTTAAAAAAGGCACTTTTAGAGAAGATCTATATTATAGATTAAATGTTATACCGATAAAATTACCAAGTTTAAAAGAGCGTATAGGTGATATACCATTACTAATAGATTTTATGATATTAGAGTATGCTAGAAAGTTAAATAAGGATGTTATAGGCATAGATTCAGATGTAATTGAACTTATGGAACACTATTCATGGCCAGGTAATATAAGAGAGCTTCAAAATGTAATAGAGTATAGTGTAAACATGTCATCTACTCCTAAAATAACTAGAAATGTAATACCTAACAGAGTTAACAATATTGAATCAGAAGAGATTGTTATAAATGATGACAATATAAGAACGTTAGAAGAATTAGAAAAACGAGAAATCTTAAAGGCGCTAAATAAATATAAAAATTATAAAAAAGATAAAGAGCTAGTAGCAAAATCTCTTGGAATATCAAGAGCGACTTTATACAGAAAGTTAGAAAAGTATAATATAATCTCAAAATGAGACTAAATCTCATTTTGAGATTTTTTTGTTTTATTTTGAGAAAAAATATGAAAACGTAATCATAGAAATATATGTCTATGTAAAAAATATTCATTATTTAATACAAATAATAAAAAATAAAGATAAAAAATTATAATAAACATGCAAATTTTCAAGGAATTATAATAAAATAGTGATTTTTTTAAAAAAATTTTTCCATTAAAAAAACTTGGCATGAAATTTGCTTATATAATAAAGCATAATACTTAATTTAATTGGAGGAATTTATTATGATGGATATAAGAGCAAAATTAGTTGATATATTAAAAGCTGAGGTTAAACCAGCATTAGGATGTACAGAACCAGTAGCAGTTGCACTAGCATGTGCTAAAGCTAAAGAATTATTAGGAGAAGAAATAGTAAAGCATAGTGTATTAGTTAGCCCTAATGTATATAAAAATGGTATGTGTGTTGGAATACCGGGAACAGATAGATTAGGATTAAAAATATCAGTAGCATTAGGATTTATAGGTGGTCATTCTGAAAATGGTCTAAGAGTATTAGAAACATTAACAGAAGAAGAAGTTAAAAAAGCAGAAGAATATATGGATAACAACCCAATATCTATATCACCAGCGGATACAAAAGAAAAAGTTTATATAGAAGTAAAATTAGAAGGAGCTACAAGAACTTCTAAAGTAGCTATAAGAGCTAAACATGATAACTTTGTTTATTTAGAAGAAAACGGAAAAGTTTTATTAAATGAAGAGCCACAACATCAAGAAGTAGCAGCTACAGTAGCAAAAGAAGAAAATATAATGGATACAGTAACTATAAAAGAGTTAGTTGAAAATGTAGAAGCATTAGAATTAAAAGACATAGAATTCTTATTAGAAGGAATAACTATGAATGAAGAAATAGCTAACTACGGATTAAGTGGGAAAATAGGTATAGGTGTTGGATACGGAATAAAACAATCTATGGAAGAAGGATTACTTGGTGATGATTTAATGAATCAAGCTATGATGATAACAGCAGCTGCATCAGATGCTAGAATGGCAGGAGTTAAAATGCCAGTTATGAGTTCAAACGGTAGTGGAAATCATGGTATAACAGCAATACTTCCAATAGTTGCATACAACAAAAAATTCCCTCAATCAGATGAAAAATTAGCTAAAGCTTTAGCTATATCTCACTTAGTAACAGCTTACGTTAAAAACTTTACAGGAAGATTATCAGCAGTTTGTGGATGTGGAGTTGCAGCATCAACAGGAGCAACAGCTGGCATATCTTGGCTAATGAGTGGAGATATAAAACAAATAGAAGGTGCTATAGAAAACATGGTAGCAAACTTAAGTGGTATGATATGTGATGGAGCTAAAGCTGGTTGTGCGCTAAAATTAGCGTCAGCAGCATCAGCAGCAGTACAAAGTGCAATAATAGCTAAACATGAGTGTTTTGTACCACCAATGAACGGTATAGTTGGTGCTAGAGTTGAGCAAAGTATACAAAACTTAGGTAGAGTAAGTGATAAAGGAATGTCTGTTACAGATGAGGTTATAATAAATGTAATGGATGATATGAATAAGGTTAATTAATTCTCCTTGCCAAAGGAGATAATCTTCGATAAAATGGAAAGTATCATTATATATAGTGGAGGATTAACTATGGATATAGAAACTAAAAAATGGGAAGTTTTATGTTCAGAAGAACAAATAGCAACTAGATTAAAGGAACTTGGATCAGAAATATCTAAAGATTACGCAGGAAAAAATCTTTTAGTAGTATCTTTATTAAAAGGAAGTTTTATATTCTGTGCAGATTTAGTAAGAAATATAACTGTACCAGTTAAAATTGAATTTATGACTACTTCAAGCTACGGACATGGAGAGCAAAGTACTGGTAATGTTAAAGTAGTATCAGATATAAATTCAAGCTTAGAAGGATATGATGTTTTAATAGTTGATGATATAACAGATACAGCTCTTACAATGAGCCACGTTATGAGTCACTTAAAATCTAAAAATCCATCTAGCATAAAATGTTGTGTATTACTAGATAAACCAAGTAGAAGAAAAGTTGAATTAGTTCCAGATTACTGCGGATTTGAAATAGAAGACAAATTTGTTGTAGGATACGGATTAAACTTCGGAGATTATTATAGAAATATACCTTACGTATTTAATGTTACAAACGAAGACAGATAATAAATAAAGCTATATCAAAATAAAAAGTTACAAACAAACTATGGCTTGATTTGGTTATAAGTAAAACTTATATACTAAATCAAGCTATATTATTGTTAATAACATATTTTGGAATAGCTATTTTTTACGTTATTCACATATTAACGGGATAAAACGTTGAAAAGTGGATAACTTCTAAATGAAAACAGTTACAGGAGGTTAAAATATGGGGATAAAAATGATGCACCATATATGTATTCAGACTAAAAAATATCAAGAATCATTGGATTTTTATACTAGAATATTAGGATTTGAAATAGTTAGCGAGACACCAGACTTTCATACTAGAGAGTATAATACTTGGTTAAAGCTAGGAAACTTTATGATAGAGTTACAAACACCAAAAGCTGGGGATAACTTTAATGAGTGGAGCTCTTTAAATGCAGGACCTGTGCATATGGGATTTTTAGTAGACAATGTTGAAGAGGAATATCAACGAATAATAGATCTAGGATATAATAAATTTAAAGTTAAAAATGGTGAAATAGTATACAAAGTAGAAGGTGAAAGTTTATTTAAGATAAAAGCACCAGAAGGAACAGAAATAGAAATTAGAGATACAGATATATAGATAAATGCCCATAACCAAGTGAAATAAGTGACAAAAGTATAGGTTAATTAATACTATAAAAGTATAGATTACTATGCTTGGGGGGATATAAATGAGAAATTTCAAAGAAAACTATTCTTTGGTTAGAATTTTGCATGCTATACCAGAGGGGGAAGAAGTGGATGTATATATAAATGGATTTCCTTTTTATAATGATATAAGATTTGCACAGTTTACTCCATATATATATGTACCAGAAGGAAGTCACATATTTAGTGTTTATCTTAAAGATACGAAGGATGAACCGATAGTTGAAAAAACAGTCGATGTTAAGTGCAATGAACTGATAACAATGCCAATTATAATTAATAATGGAAAAGTAGATTTACTACCAATCAAAGAAGAAATGGGAGTACCTACTGGAAATACATCTAAATTTAAATTTGTTCATTTAGTTCCAGATGCACCTGATGTAAATATATTAATGGATAATCAACAAATATTTTCGAATGTAAAATATATGGATTATACTGAATATGAAGAATTAGATCCAAAAGAGTATAAGATGGATATAGAGGTAGCTAAAAACAATACAATAGCTTTAACTAATAAAATAAATCTTAATCCAAATAAAATTTATACATTTTATGCAATAGGAAAAATACCTAATGTAGATATCATACAAACATTAGATGGAGCAACATTTTTAATATAATTTAAATTAAGCAAAAAAAGCTCTAGAGTAAAGTATGAATACTTTACTCTAGAGCTTTTTTTAATCTAAATCTCTTAAGCCATCCATTAGCTTAGTTTTATCGCAAGTTTTTTCATCTTTTAGCTTTATAACTTTAGCAGGAGATCCAGCAACTACACAGCCTGGCTCTACGTCACGAGTAACAATCGCACCTGCAGCGACAACCGCACCTTTACCGATACGCACACCTTCTAAAATTACTGCATTAGCGCCTATCATAACATCATCTTCTATTGTTACTGGATTTGCAGATGGTGGTTCTAATACACCTGCAACAACAGCACCTGCACCGAGATGCACATTATTTCCGATTATACCTCTAGCTCCAATGACTGCATTCATATCTATCATTGAATTTTCCCCAATGACCGCACCTATGTTTACAACCGCACCCATCATCACAACCGCATTTTTTCCGATACTAACCATATCTCTTATTATAGCGCCTGGTTCAATACGAGCATGTTCACCTAAATAATCATAAAGAGGAATTGCCGAGTTTCTTCTATCGTATTCAATATGAATTTCATCAATATGATGTTTTTTGTCTTCTAGGAATTTCATTATTGTTTCATAATCGCCTATTAAAATGTAAGATCCATTAGAACCGAAAACTTTAAAATCTTTATCATTTTTAAAGTTTAAGAAGTGTCCGTTTATATAAACTTTTACCGGTGTAACCTTCTTAGATTCTTTTATATACTTAGCAATTTCATAAGCATCATTCAAATTTATCATTTGATATCCTCCTTCTGTAGACTTAAAATTAACCCAACATATTATCCATGTTGTAGTAACCCGCACCTTGGTTAACTAAGTATTTAGCAGCTGAAATAGAACCCTTAGCAAATATATCTTTAGACTGAGCTATATGTTTTAGTTCTACAACTTCATCATGACCAGCATAAATTACATCGTGTTCACCTACAATAGTTCCGCCTCTTATTGCATGTATACCTACTTCATTTTTAGTTCTTTTAGCTTCACGTCCATATCTACCATAATTATATTCAACTTGTGGTAATACTTCTTTAACTGCATTTGCAATCATAACTGCAGTACCGCTTGGAGCGTCAACTTTTTTGTTATGATGTTTTTCTATAACTTCAATGTCAAAGTCAGCGAGCATCTTAGTAGCTTCCTTTACTAGTCTTAATAAAACATTAACTCCTAAAGACATGTTAGAAGAATGGAATATAGGAATAATCTTAGAAGCTTCTTTTATTTTATCTAACTCATCTTCATTATATCCAGTAGTTGCAATTACTAATGGAGTTTTAGTTTTAGTAGCAAATGATAATACATCATCTAAAGTAGAATGATGAGAAAAATCTATTATAACATCAGCCTTTTCAACTACATCATTCATTTTAGGATAGACTTTAAATAGAGCACTATCATTAGGATGTTGGGAAACCCCACAAATTAATTCTAATTCATCATCATCTTGAACGCACTTAGTTAATACTTTCCCCATTTTACCAAGGCATCCATTTATAATAACCTTTAACATAATCCCTCCGCTAAATTTAAACCTCTATTAACTAATTCTTGTTTTAATACTTCTAAATTTTTAGGATCCATTTCAGCAAGTGGAAGTCTAAGGTTTCCAACTTCAAATCCTAATAAATTCATAGCAGTTTTTACTGGAATTGGATTTACCTCAATAAATAAAGCGTCTATTAATGGCTTCATACCAAGTTGTAATTCTCTAGAACCTTCTATATCTCCATCAAAGAATTTTTGAACTAAATCATGAGTTTCTTTAGGGCATATATTAGCAAGAACTGATATAACACCATGACCACCTACAGATAATAATGGTAATATAGAATCATCATTTCCTGAATAGATAGCAAAATCTTTAGGTACTAATCTAGCTATTTCAGCAACTTGAGCTATATCTCCACTAGCTTCTTTAACAGCAACTATGTTATCTATTTTAGCTAATTCAGCTACCATACTTGGCTTGATATTCATAGAAGTTCTTCCTGGAACGTTATAAAGAATTATTGGTAAATTAACACTTTTAGCTATTGTTTCAAAGTGTTTTTTAAGACCATTTTGATTAGCCTTATTGTAATAAGGTGTTATAACTAATAAACCATCTGCACCTAATTTTTCAGCTTTTTGACTTAAATGAACAGAGTGCATAGTATTGTTTGAACCAGTACCAGCTATAACAGGTATTCTTTTATTAACTTTATCTACAACATATTTTATAACAGTCAATTGCTCATCATCACTCATTGTTGTAGATTCTCCTGTAGTACCACAAACAAGTAAAGCATCAGTTTTATTTTCTATATGAAATTCTACTAATTTCCCTAATGTTTCAAAATCAACTCCAGTTTCAGTAAATGGTGTAACTAAAGCAACTGCAGAACCTTTAAATATCATATTAAAATCCCCTTTTTATATATATATTTGCCTATAAAGGCATTTAAAGTTTTATATTGCAATAAATAATAATATTTAAAACCATATAATGGTAAGTGATATACTTATGATATCACGAAGCAGAATACTATTAAATAGCCAATGAAAACATTTACACTAAATTATAAGTTAATAATAATTCAGCTATTTGAACAGCGTTAGTAGCAGCACCTTTTCTTATGTTATCAGCTACAACCCACATATTAATTCCATTTTCTATACTAAAGTCTCTTCTGATTCTTCCAACAAATGTTTCATCTTTTCCATCACAATCTATAGCAGTAGGATATTCATTGTTGTTAGGATTATCAACTACAACTACACCTTTAGTATTTTTTAATTCATTTACTAATTCTTTTAGTTCGAAAGGTTTTTCAAATTCAACATTTATAGATTCACTATGACAATTTCTAACAGGTACCCTTACTGTAGTAGCAGTAACTTTTATATTATAATCATTAAATATTTTCATAGTTTCGTTAATCATTTTTAATTCTTCTTTTGTATACCCATTTTCAGTAAAATCATCTATATGAGGTAAGCAGTTATAAGCTATTGGATGAGGGTAGAAGTTATTTTGTTTACCTTGTACACCCTCCTCTAAATCTTTCACACCCTTAACTCCAGATCCGGAAACAGCTTGATAAGTTGAGTAAATTACTCTTTTTAATTTATATTTATCATGAAGAGGTTTTAATGGAACCATAGCCTGTATAGTTGAGCAGTTAGGATTAGCTATTATACCCTTATGATTTTTTACAGCTTCAGGATTAACCTCAGGAACTACTAGTGGAACATCAGGATCCATTCTGAAATGACTAGAATTGTCAACAACTACAACACCTTTAGATGCAGCTATAGGAGCATATTTAGCACTTACATCCCCACCTGCACAGAATAAAGCTATTTGTATATCTCTGTTAAAAACATTTTCACTTAAAGCTTCAACGTAGTAATTTTTACCATTAAACGTAATAACAGTACCTGCGTCTTCAGGTGAAGCAAATGGGAAAAAGTTAGCTATAGGGAATTGTCTTTCTTCTAGTATTTTTAAAAATGTTCTTCCTACCATGCCAGTAGCACCAATTAAAGCTACGTTTATTTTTTTCATAAAAATCCCCCCAAAAATGTAATATTTATAAGCCAAATGCTAAATAAAGCAAGTCTTATATTTAAAATATAAAAATAAAATTACATATTGATAAAGGTAATGATTTCATATTAAAAAGATTAGACTGTAATAAATATGAAGTGAAATACACGATATCAATAATATATATTCATGTATATTAGAAACATGCAGAAAATGTGAAAATGATATATGTGACATTATTAACAATATAAAAGTTAATTTAGCAGAAATGATATGTTTTATTAGTATTTCTTATATTGTTTTATTCTTGTTTATTTTTTATTCTTGATTTATTAATAATAAACCTTTAGATTTTATAATCTTATATAATAATTCGTTTTTCAATAATCGACAGATAATAATACTGAGAAAATATATAATATAAAAAAGACGCAATTTATAGAATCTTACGCATAGAATTTTATATCAAATATAAAATTTAAGGGAGTGTGGGCTAATGGGAATAGAAAGTGAGCTAAAGTCAACGGTATATAACCATAGAAAAACTTTAAATTGTATAGCAGAGAAGGGAAGAGAAGAATTTAAGACATCAGAATATATAAGAAATTATTTAGATAGTTTAGGTATAGCGTATAAAAAATGTTTAGGAACGGGAACAGTTGGAATATTAAAAGGGAAAAAAGGTAAAAGGACTATAGCATTTAGAGCAGACATAGACGGTCTTCCAACTGATCAGGGAGTTAAGCACTTGTGTGGACATGATGGACATACTAGTGTTTTATTAGGACTTATAGAGTTTTTACATAGACATAAGGAAAATTTAAATGATAATATAGTGTTTATATTTCAACCAGCAGAAGAAGGGCCAGGGGGAGCAGAAGAACTATTAAAATTAGGTATATTTGAGGAGTATAAAGTAGATGAAGTTTATGGACTACATATGTATCCAGAGGTTGAAAGTGGGTATATAGGATTAAAATCAGGTTATTTTATGGCTCAAATAGGTGATTTTGATATAGATATAGTAGCTAAAAGTGGACATGGTGCAATGCCTCAAAATGGAATAGACGGAATTATTATAGCTTCTAATTTAGTAAATAATTTACAAACAATTGTATCTAGAAATGTAAGTCCTATTGATACTGCTGTACTTAGTATTGGAAAAATAGATGGAGGTGTTAGAAGGAATATAATAGCTGAAAATGTAAATCTTCAAGGCACTATAAGAACATTTAATCCACACACTTATGAGTATATGAAAAAAAGAGTAAGAGAAATATGTACGGGAATAGAAATTTCTTATAATTGTAAGATAAACGTTGAGATAAGAGATGATTATCCGGCAGTTAATAATGATAAAGATTTAACTAATGAATTCATCGAAGCAATTGGAAAACAAAAAATTATTGAATTAAATCCATTAATGATATCTGAAGATTTTTCATATTATCAAAAGAAAGTACCGGGGCTGTTTTTTATGCTAGGATGCAGAGATGAAAAACAAGGATATATTAACAGTCTTCATAATATAAACTTCAACTTTGATGAAAAAGTCCTTATAAATGGGATAGAGACATATATTAATCTATTAAAATATAAAGGATCAATATGTTAAAAGCTTATACTTAAAAAAAGAGCATCTTGGTAATGATAAACTCAAATTCATTGTAAGATGCTTTCTTCGTAAATATTTGTATAAATTTCATACATATGACAAAAATACAAATATGTAAAGGGGTGTTTTTTATGAATAATGATCTTTTAAATAAACCGGGTAAAAAAAGTAAAGCAAAAAGTACTAAAAAGAAAATATTGACAGATAATGATATAATGAAATATGAGATAGCATCAGAACTTGGGCTGTTAGACAAGGTAACAGAACAAGGATGGGCTGGACTTACAGCTAAAGAAGCTGGAAGAATTGGTGGGATACTTACATCACGAAAAAAACAACAGAAAAAGATGATGGAGGAAGCAAAAAAGGACGATGGAGCAGTATAGCGATTTTGCATTCATTTATGATGAACTTATGAATGATGTTGATTATAATGGATGGATTAAATATATAGAAGAAATAATTGAAAAAGAAAATGTTAAAGTACAAAATATATTAGAACTAGCTTGTGGAACAGGTAACTTAACAATACCTTTAACTAAGAAAAATTATGATATAGCAGGTATTGATATATCAGATCAAATGCTTAATGTAGCTAGAGAAAAAGCTGAAAAAGAAGGTGTTGAGCTAGTATTGCTTCAACAAGATATAGCTGAGTTAGATTTCGATGTTACAAATTTAGACTGTATATTATGTGCATGTGACGGGTTTAACTACATAACTTATGATGACGATTTAGAAAATGTATTTGCAAAGTCTCATGAATTATTAAAAGATGGTGGATTATTTATATTTGATATAAGTTCACATTATAAATTATCTACTATACTTGGAAACAACATGCATGGTGAAAATAGAGACGATATATCTTATTTATGGCAAAATTATTTTGATGATGAACAAAACTTAATAGAAATGGAATTAGCATTTTTTGTTAAAGATGCAAATGGAAAATTTGATAAGTTTGAAGAAGTTCATCAACAAAGAGCATATACTGAAGATGAAATAATAGAAAGCTTACAAATATCAGGATTTACAGATATAAAAGTCTATGGTGACTTTACATTTGAAAAACCTAAAAAAGATAGTGAAAGAATATTCTTTGTATGTAAAAAATAAATATATAAGGCGGAGGAATATGTATGAAAGATTACGTAATAAGAGCAACTGCTGGCGATGGACAAGTTAGAGCCTTCGTCGCAACTACCACTAATATGGTAGAAGAAGCTAGAAGATTACATGACACTACAAAGGTTGCAACAGCAGCGCTTGGTAGAACTATAACAGCTACATCTATGATGGGATTAATGATGAAAAATGAAGGTGACAAGATCACTGTTATAATAAAAGGTGGAGGGCCAATAGGTTCTATACTTGCTACTTCAAATTCAAAAGGAATAGTTAAAGGATATGTTGAAAATCCATATGTAGAAGTTCCTGATTATGAAAATGGTAAATTAAATGTTGCAGCAGCAGTAGGTACAAATGGTGTTGTAAAAGTAACTAAAGATTTAGGTCTTAGAGAACCTTACAATGGAGCGTATCCTATAGTAAGTGGAGAAATAGCAGAAGACTTAACTCACTATTTTGCACTATCAGAGCAAACACCATCAATAGTTGCATTAGGTGTACTTACAACAGGGTTACATGTAGAACATGCTGGTGGCCTTATAGTACAATTAATGCCAGATGCAACAGAAGAAACTATATCTCAATTAGAACAAAATATATCTAAATTATCATCTATAACTACTATGATGAGTGAAGGTAAAACACCAGAAGATATATTAAGTATAGTTTTAGATGGATTAAATCCTAGAATATTAGATGAGATAGAAGTAGGATTTGAATGTGAATGTTCAAAAGAAAGAGTAAAGAAAGTTTTAATAGCTATAGGGAAGTATGAACTACAAGCTATAATAGATGAGCAACAAGAAGCTGAGATCGGATGTCAGTTCTGCAGCTCTAAATATAAGTATACAGAAGAAGAACTTAGAGAAATCTTAAACGAGATGTAAGCTATAAAACCCTTTTGTGCAAAATATATGATAGAATATATTTGTACAAAAGGGTTTTCTTAAGTTAAAGTAACTATATTTAGCAAGTTGTTATTTCGGTTATTTTAATTTTATTGAATATATGGGGAAATTAAAAAACTTATATTTAAACAATGAGGTGAGTATTATGAATTTTAATAACAGTTTAGAGCTGACACAATCTCAAAAACTAGTAATGACAACTGCATTAAAACAATCGTTATCAATACTTAATATGAATAAATTAGAAATAGAAGAAGAAATAAAAAGACAAGCAGGAGAAAATCCATTAATAGAAGTAGAAAAAACAAGTGATATAGACTGGGAAGAATATATAAAACACATTGAAAAATCTAGTAGATTTGATAAAAATGAAATAAATTATAACTCAGATAATGATATAAATTTAGAAAATATGATTAAGTATTCATCAAATATATATGAAAATTTACACTTTCAAATAAGTTTATATAAATTAGATAAGAAGGAAATGGAAATTTGCAAGTATATAATAGATAGTTTAGATGAAGATGGTTATTTTAGATGCGAAGAAAAAGAGATTATAAAAAAGTTGAATATAAATGAAACTTTATTTGAAACATGCTTATTAAATATACAACAACTTGAACCTAGTGGAGTAGGTGCAAGAAATCTATCAGAATGTTTAAAAATTCAAATGAACAATTTAGGTATTCACAATGAAATATTAGAAGAAATTGTTGCAAATGATTTAGAACTTATAGCTAATAATAAATATAAAGAAATAAGTAAGAAGTATAAAATTCAATTGCAAGAATGTGTTAACTTAATTAGCATAATAAAAACATTAGATCCAAAACCTGGATTAAGTTGTAATGCTGAAAAAAGCGTTTACGTACAGCCTGACGTAATTGTGGAGAGGATAGATGATGAATTTATAGTATACAATAACAAAAGTGACAGCTGTAAAATAAAAATAAATAATTTTTATAAGGAAATATTAAAAAATGCACAATCAGATGATAGTGCAAAGGAATTTATAAAAGAAAAGTTAAATTCAGCAACGGAATTAATAAAAAATATGGATAGCAGAGCTAATACTATACTAAAAATAGCTCAAGAGATTGTTAAATCTCAAGAGGATTTCTTTAAATATGGAACAAGATACTTAAAACCAATGAGAATGAAAGATATAGCTCAAAAACTAGACTTCCATGAATCGACAATTAGTAGAGGAGTAAATGGAAAATATATGCTAACTCCTTTTGGTATGTTTGAATTTAAATATTTCTTCAGTAGCTCATTAGAAAGTGAAGATGAATATGGTATATCTAGCACTAGCATAAAAAAATTAATACAGGATAAAATAAAGGACGAAAATAAAAATAAACCATTAAGTGATGAAAAAATAGCTAAAATGTTGAAAGAAGAAGGAATTAATGTCGCAAGGAGAACGGTTGCAAAATATAGAGAAGAATTAGGAATTTTATCGTCGAGTAAGAGAAAAGAGTACTAGAAAATAAAAAAACATAAAAATATTATAAAAAGTATTGAAATATCTTTCCATTTCATTTAAAATAAAATTATCTTGTGGGACTAAAATAAACTCAAGGGACGAAAAAAGTCCCTTATGTAAATGACTAATAAGGAGTTACAATATGAAAAACTTATTAAAGGTACAACAAAAGTTAATTCCACAAGTTATAGAGGTTATGGAAAGAAGATACTCTATTCTAAGACAAATATCTTTAAGCGAACCGATAGGTAGAAGAACATTATCAAATGTTCTAGGAATTAGCGAAAGAGTAGTAAGGTCAGAAACTGAATTCCTAAAAGAACAAAGTCTTATAGACGTAGCAGTATCGGGAATGACCATGACTCAAGAAGGATTAGAGCTTTTAGACGAACTTAAAGATATGATGAATGACATCATGGGATTATCGACACTACAAGAAAAGGTAAAAGAAAAGCTAGGAATCAAAAAAGTTTTACTAGTACCAGGTAGCTATGATAATAATCCGAGCTTAATAAAAGATGTAGCTCGACTTGGAGCAGAGTACTTCTTAAGCATCCTAAAGGATGGAGATATAGTTTCTATAACTGGTGGAAGTACAATGTTAGAATTTTCAAACGCTATAAAGACTGAAAAGAAATATGAAAACGCTACAATAGTTCCTGCTAGAGGAAGTATGGGTAAAGATGTTGAAATTCAGTCAAACAATGTAGTAGCAACAACTAGCAAAAAGCTTAGCTCAAATTATAAGTTGTTACATATACCTGATGAGTTAGGTACAGCAGCAATGAAAACACTTACTCAAGAACCTCAAATAAAAAGTACATTAGATATGATTGAAAAAACTAATGTGTTAGTTTTTGGGATAGGTATAGCAGCTGAGATGGCTACTAGAAGAAGACTTCCTGAAGAAAAAGTTGAAGAGATAGTTAAAAAAGGTGCAATAGGTGAAGCCTTTGGACATTACTTCAATGAAAATGGTGAAATAGTTTGTAAGTTAAATACAGTAGGTATTCACTTAGATACATTTAAAAATGTAAAAGAAAACATTGCCATATTCGCAGGAACAAAAAAAGCAGACGCTTTAATAGCGATGACAAAGATTAATAAAAACATAGTGCTTATAACTGATGAGGAAAGCGCTAATAGAATATTAGAATTAGTATAACAAAGTTTATAACTAGCAGTGCTAGTCAGAATATATTTAATTACATTTAGGGAGGTAGCAAGATGGTTAAAGTTGCGATAAATGGATTTGGAAGAATAGGTAGATTAGCTTTAAGAAAATTAATGGAGCAAACTGATAAGTTTGAAGTAGTTGCAATAAACGACTTAACAGATGCTAAAACATTAGCTCACTTATTCAAGTATGACTCTGCTCAAGGTAGATTCAACGGTGAAATAGAAGTTAAAGACGGAGCTTTCGTTGTTAACGGACAAGAAATAAAAGTTACTGCTGAAAGAAACCCAGCTGACTTACCATGGGCTGAATTAGGGGTAGACATAGTATTAGAATGTACAGGATTCTTCACTTCTCAAGAGAAGGCTGGACTTCACTTAGAAGCTGGAGCTAAGAAAGTTGTTATATCAGCACCTGCTACAGGAGATTTAAAAACAGTAGTATTCAACGTAAACCATGATATATTAGATGGTTCTGAAACAGTTATATCAGGAGCTTCTTGTACAACTAACTGTTTAGCACCAATGGCTAAAGTATTAAATGATAAATTTGAATTACAAAAAGGATTCATGACTACTATACATGCTTACACTAATGATCAAAATACATTAGATGGACCTCATGCAAAAGGTGACTTAAGAAGAGGTAGAGCTGCTGCTGCAAGTATAGTTCCTAACACTACAGGAGCTGCAAAAGCTATAGGTTTAGTTATACCTGAATTAAAAGGTAAATTAGACGGAGGAGCTCAAAGAGTTCCAGTTATAACTGGTTCTTTAACTGAGTTAGTTTGTACATTAGCAAAGAAAACTACTGTAGAAGAAATAAATGCTGCTATGAAAGCTGCTTCTAACGAATCATTTGGATACACTGAAGAGCAATTAGTATCTACTGATATAATAGGAATAGATTTTGGATCATTATTTGATGCAACTCAAACAAAAGTTATGGAAGTAAACGGAGAGCAATTAGTTAAAGTTGTTTCTTGGTACGATAACGAAATGTCTTACACTGCTCAATTAATAAGAACATTAGGATACTTTGCTGGATTAGCTAAGTAATTTCATATAAAGTCCAAGCTTGTAGTTAAAACTACAGGCTTAGGACTTTTTTAAAACAACTAAAGGGTAAACATAAATTATAAACTAAAAAAGAAACGTGATATGCTAAATTCGGTGTTATGAAGAGTTGATAGAATTAACAATGGGTTAGCTTTATTTTTAAAAGGAGAGATAATAAATATGTCAATGCTTAACAAAAAAACAATAGAAGATATAAACGTATGCGGAAAAAAAGTTTTAGTAAGATGTGATTTCAATGTTCCACTAAAAGATGGTGTTATAACAGATGAAAACAGATTAAACGGAGCTTTACCAACTATAAAATACTTAATAGAAAAAGGCGCAAAAGTTATATTATGTTCTCACTTAGGAAAGCCAAAAGGAGAAGCTAAGCCAGAGCTATCTTTAGCACCAGTTGCTACTAGATTATCACAAATGTTAGACAAAGAAGTAGTATTTGCTGCTGATGATAACGTTGTAGGGGAAAATGCAAGAGCAGCAGTAGAAAAAATGGAAAATGGTGATGTAGTATTACTACAAAACACTAGATACAGAAAAGAAGAAACTAAAAATGAGGAAAACTTCTCTAAAGAATTAGCTTCATTAGCTGAAATATTTGTAAATGATGCTTTCGGTACTGCACATAGAGCACATTGTTCTACAGTAGGTGCTGGTGAATTCTTAGAAGAAAGAGTTTGTGGATACTTAATACAAAAAGAATTAAAGTTCTTAGGAGAAGCAGTAGCAACTCCAGTGAGACCTTTTACTGCAATATTAGGGGGAGCAAAAGTATCGGATAAGATAGCTGTTATAGAGCAGTTATTAGAAAAAGTAGACAACCTAATAATAGGTGGAGGAATGGCTTATACATTCCTAAAAGCACAAGGATATGAAATAGGAACTTCATTAGTTGAAGAAGATAAAGTAGAATACGCTAAAGAAATGATGGATAAGGCAAAAGCTAAAGGTGTTAAATTATTATTACCAATAGACAACGCTGTTGCTGATAAATTTGCTGATGTAGCTCCAGTTATAACTGAAGATGCTAACATACCAGCGGGACATATGGGACTAGATATAGGACCTAAAACTACTGAATTATACGTAAATACAGTAAACGAATCAAAAACAATAGTATGGAATGGACCAATGGGAGTATTCGAATTCGAAAACTTCAACCAAGGTACATTAGCTGTTGCTAAAGCTATGGCAGCATTAACTGATGCTACTACTGTAATAGGTGGTGGAGACTCAGCTGCAGCTGTTAACCAATTAGGATTCGGAGACAAGATGACTCACGTATCAACTGGTGGTGGAGCATCATTAGAATTCTTAGAAGGTAAAGAATTACCAGGGATAGTAGCTTTAGACAATAAATAAATTTGAATATTATCGTTAGACATTAATTAAACATGTCAAACATTTATATATATAAAATTGTCCACAGTTTTAGTTTTATGAAAATAAAACATCCTTATAAATTTTAAATTAAATCGTGAGAGATCTGAAAAACTCAGATTTCTCAAAGATTTAATACCAAGTGGGAGGAATAATTAAAATGAGAAAACCTATAATAGCAGGAAACTGGAAAATGCACAAAACTATAGCAGAAGCTTTAGAATTTGTGAATGAAGTTAAAGATAAAGTAAATAATGATAATGTAGAAGCTGTAATATGTGCACCTTTCACATTATTAAAAGATTTAAAAGAAGCAACTAAGGGGACTAACATAAAGATCGGTGCTCAAAACATGCACTACGAAGAAAACGGAGCATTCACTGGTGAAGTATCTCCATTAATGCTTAAAGAAATAGATATGGACTATGTAGTAATAGGACACTCTGAAAGAAGACAATACTTCAATGAAACAAATGAAACTTGCAACAAAAAAGTTTTAAAAGCATTAGAAGTTGGAATAGATCCAATATTATGTTGTGGAGAAACTTTAGAGCAAAGAGAAGCAGGAGAAACTAAAGCAGTATGTAAAGTTCAAGTAGAAAAAGCTTTAGAAAACGTAGCTAAAGAAGATTTAGCTAAAGTTGTAATAGCTTATGAGCCAATATGGGCTATAGGAACTGGAAAAACTGCAACAAGTGAAGATGCTAACGATGTAATAAAATACATAAGAGAAGTTGTAGCTGGACTTTACGGTGAATTAGCTAACGAAGTTAGAATTCAATACGGTGGAAGTGTTAAGCCTGCAAACGTAGCAGAAATAATGGGACAAAGCGACATAGATGGAGCTTTAGTTGGTGGAGCTAGTTTAGCTGCTAGTGATTATACACAACTTGTTAATTACTAAGGAGATCAAATATGAAAAAACCAATCGCATTAATAATCATGGATGGTTTTGGAGAAAGTAAAATAGTTGAAGGAAATGCTGTTTTAAATGCCAAAACTCCTAATTTAGATAAAATAGTTGAAAACAACCCTCATACTTTAATAAACGCTAGTGGTTTAGATGTAGGTCTTCCAGATGGACAAATGGGTAACTCAGAAGTAGGACACACAAACATCGGGGCAGGAAGAATAGTATATCAAGATTTAACTAGAGTTAGTAAATCAATAAATGATGGTGATTTCTTCAAGAATGAAGTATTATTACAAGCTATGAATAACGCTAAAGATCATTCTCTTCATTTAATGGGATTATTATCTGATGGAGGAGTTCACTCTCATATAGACCACTTAAAAGGTATCTTAAAAATGGCTAAAGAAAATGGAGTTAAAAATGTATTCGTTCATGCTTTCACAGATGGAAGAGACGTTGCTCCAAGAAGTGCTTTAGAATTTATAGCAGATGTAGAAGACTACATGAAAGAACTTGGAGTAGGTAAATTTGCTTCAGTTTCAGGTAGATACTATGCTATGGATAGAGATAAGAGATGGGAAAGAGTTGAACTTGCATATAATGCAATGGTTAAAGGTGAAGGAAATACAGCAACTTCAGCAAAAGAAGCTATAGAAAAATCTTATGCAGATGATAAGAATGACGAATTTGTTGTTCCAACAGTTATAGTTGAAAATGATCAACCAGTAGGAACAATAAAAGAAGGAGATTCTATCATATTTGGTAACTTTAGACCAGATAGAGCTAGAGAAATAACTAGAGCAATAGTTGACACTGATTTTGCTGGATTTGAAAGACCTAATATAAAAACATTCTTCGTATGTTTAACTACATATGATATAACAATAAAGAATGTTAATGTAGCGTTCAAACCTCAAAGTCTTGAAAACACACTAGGAGAATACCTAGCAAAAAATAATAAGACTCAACTTAGAACAGCAGAAACTGAGAAATATGCTCACGTTACATTCTTCTTCAACGGTGGAGTAGAAGAACCGAATGAAGGTGAAGATAGATTATTAGTTCCATCTCCAAAGGTTGCAACTTATGATTTACAACCAGAGATGAGTGCTGATGAATTAACTGAAAAAGTACTTGCTAAAATAGATGAAGATAAATATGATTTCATAGTTTTAAACTATGCTAACCCTGATATGGTAGGACATACAGGAGTTGTAGAAGCAGCAATAAAAGCTGTTGAAACTGTTGATACATGTGTAGGAAAAATAGTTGATAAAATAGTTTCTAAGGGCGGATGTGCATTAATAACAGCTGACCATGGAAATGCAGAACTTATGCAAGATCCAGAAACTAAAACAACTATAACAGCACACTCAATAAACCCAGTACCATTTATAGTGGTAGGTGAAGAAGCTAAATCTATGAAGCTAAAAGAAGGCGGAAGATTAAGTGATATAGCACCAACAGTATTAGATATGATGGATTTAGAGAAACCAGAAGAAATGACTGGAGAATCTTTAATAATAAAATAAATTAATTATAAAATTCAATTTAACGCATAACACATGGAATTATAAAAAATTCCTTAAAATTATAAAATACTAAAAAATTTAAAAAGTTATATAAAATTATAATTTACCCATCAAAGCTTTTTATATAATAAGACGAAATTTTAAACAGTATTAAAATTATTAAAAAAATTTAGGTTGATAAAATCACCTACTAAAAGTCGAGAGGAGATAAAGATATGTCAGTAATCGAATTAGTATATGCTAGAGAAGTATTAGATTCAAGAGGTAATCCAACTGTTGAGGTTGAGGTAGTATTAGAAAGCGGAGTAACTGGAAGAGCTATAGTTCCATCAGGAGCTTCTACAGGAGCTTTCGAAGCTGTTGAATTAAGAGATGGTGATAAATCAAGATACCTAGGAAAAGGTGTTGAAAAAGCTGTTGCTAACGTAAATGAAATAATAGCTGCTGAATTAGAAGGTATGGACGCTACTGACCAACCAGGAATAGATGCAGTTATGATAGAATTAGACGGAACACCAAACAAAGGTAAATTAGGAGCTAACGCTATATTAGGGGTTTCTATGGCTGTAGCTAGAGCTGCTTCTGAAGAAGTTGGTTTACCATTATTCCAATACATAGGTGGAGTTAATGCTAAACAATTACCAGTTCCAATGATGAACATAATAAACGGTGGAGAGCATGCTGATAACAACGTTGACGTTCAAGAATTCATGATATTACCAGTAGGAGCTAAATCATTCAAAGAAGCTTTAAGAATGGGTGCAGAAGTATTCCACTCTTTAAAGAACGTATTAGCTGCTAACGGATTAGCTTGTGGTGTAGGTGACGAAGGTGGATTCGCTCCAAACTTATCATCAAACAGAGCTGCTTTAGAATTAATAGTTGAAGCTATAGAAAAAGCTGGATACAAGCCAGGAGATGACGTAAGATTAGGTCTTGACGTTGCTGCTACAGAAATGTACAACAAAGAAACTAAAAAATACGTTTTAGCTGGAGAAGGAAAAGAATTAACTGCTGCTGAAATGGTTGATTTATATGAAGATTGGGCTAACAACTTCCCTATAATAACAATAGAAGATGGATTAGACGAAGAAGATTGGGATGGATGGAAGTTATTAACTGAAAGATTAGGAAACAAATTACAATTAGTTGGAGATGACTTATTCGTAACTAACACTGAAAGATTAGAAAGAGGAATAGATGCTGGTGTAGCAAACTCTATATTAGTTAAAGTTAACCAAATAGGAACTATAACTGAAACTTTAGATGCTATAGAAATGGCTAAGAGAGCTGGATACACTGCAGTTATATCTCATAGATCAGGAGAAACAGAAGATACTACTATAGCTGACTTAGCTGTAGCTGTAAACGCTGGACAAATAAAAACTGGTGCTCCATCAAGAACTGATAGAGTTGCTAAATACAACCAATTATTAAGAATAGAAGAAATAGTTGGAGAATCTTCTAGATACTGTGGATTAAATTCTTTCTACAACTTAAAAAAATAATTTAAGTTTTAACTTAAGTTAATATAAATGAAAGGGTCTTGGAGAAATCTAAGACCCTTTATGTTTATAAAAAATAATATTAAGAGGATAAATTTATGGCAGTTAATAAAATTAGTTTGAATTTAGCTCAAGAGATAGTAAATGCAGTAAAAGAAGTAGTAGATAAAGATATAAACTTTATAGACATAAATGGAATAATAATAGGAAGTACAGACAAAAAAAGATTAAATACTTTTCATCAAGCAGGATACAAAGCTATAAAGAATTTAAAAAATATAACTGTTGAAGACAATGACGAGTATAAGGGAAGCAAAAAAGGAATAAATTATCCGATAAGAATAAATGAAAGTGCAGTAGGTGCAATAGGAATAACAGGAGAACCAAGTGAGATAAGTAAGTTTGGTTTTTTAGTTACTAAGATCACTGAAATTTTTATAAAAGAACAACAATTAAATTACAAACATGAGGCTGATAAGCAAAGAATAAACTACGTTGTAAAGTCTCTTATATATGATAATGTAGAAGATAAAGAAGAAATAGAAAACATATTACAAGAATTTAAAATACCTATAAATCAAAAATTTGCAATTGTAATAATGAAAATTAATAAAACTCATAGTACGTCAGATTTAGAAATTATAGAAAGTGATATAAAAAGAGTTTTTGATACTATAGGAAATATATTTAAAATTTATATTTATCCAAACGAATTTATAGCATTAGTTAATGAAGAAAGATATGAAAAGCTTAAATTTGTATATATGGATATATTAAAAAAATATAAGGGTCAGCTAAGTGGCGGAGTAGGTAGGCTAAAGAATTTATATGAAAGCCATAAGTCCTATCAAGAAGCAAGAATAGCTCTAAAGCATTCTAGCAAAAACAATAAGATTTTAACATATATAGATTCACTACAATTAGAATTAATATTAGAAAGTGTAGATAATGAAATAAAAAATCAATATGTAGAAAAAACACTTCAAAATTTAGATGATAATGAAATAGATTTATTAGAAATTTATTATAAAAATAACATGTCTTTAAAACAAACATCAGAAGACTTATATATTCATAAAAACACATTGCAATATAAGCTAGAAAAGATACAACAAAAATGCGGATTAAATCCAAGATGTTTTAATGAATCGGTAATACTTTATATTGCAGTATGTATAAAACTATCTTTATAATTTAAACAGCTAATTAATAAACTTATTTTTAAATTGTTTTGTAAAAAATAATTAAGAATAAGTTTATTTTTTTGCATAAAATAAACTATAGTTTAATTTAAAAAAGTATAGTATTAATCAATGTTATACATAATAAAAAATAAATTTTGAAAACGTATTAATTTGGTATAGATAACATATATGTCGAAAAATGTATTTGGTACAATGTTAACAAAGGGAGGCGAAAGATATGAAAATAGTAATTTCGATAGATTCGTTAAAAGGAAGTTTATCTTCAATAGAAGCAGCAAATGCAATTAAAACAGGAATATTAAATGTTTATAATAGAGCAGATATAAAAATAATGCCATTAGCAGATGGTGGAGAGGGTACAGTAGAAGCACTTGTAGAAGGTATGAATGGTCAGGAACAAGTGATATCAGTTACAGGTCCTATAAATGAAAAAGTAAATGCAACTTATGGAATATTAAAAGAAACAAATACAGCAATAATAGAAATGGCTCAAGCATCAGGATTACCACTTGTTCCAACAGAACTTAGAAATCCTTTAAATACAACAACTTATGGAGTTGGAGAAATAATCAAAGAAGCTATAGAAAAAGGATGTAGAAACTTTATAGTAGGTATAGGTGGAAGTGCTACTAATGACGGTGGAGTAGGAATGCTTCAAGCATTAGGATTTGGGTTTTATGATGAAAATAATAACTTAGTTGGATTAGGTGGAAAAGTACTTAATCAAATAAAAAGTATAAAAATAGATAACAGATTAAAAGAGTTAGATGAATGTAACTTTAAAATAGCATGTGATGTTAACAACCCATTATTTGGATTAAATGGAGCGGCACATATATATGGACCACAAAAAGGAGCGACTAAAGAAATAGTTGAAGAACTAGATAAAGGATTAATAAACTTCTCTGATGTAGTTAAAAAAGATTTAGGAAAAGACATAGCTCAAGTACCTGGAGTTGGAGCAGCAGGAGGACTAGGATTTGCATTTTTAGGATTCTTAAATTCTAAATTAGAATCAGGAATAAAAATAATACTAGATGAAATAAAGCTAGAAGATGAAATAAAAGATGCAGATATAGTTATAACAGGAGAAGGAAGACTAGATAACCAAACAGCTATGGGGAAAGCACCTATAGGAGTAGCTAAACTTGCTAAAAAGCATGGAGCTAAGGTAATAGCTATAGCAGGATGTACAACTTCAGATGCAGTTAAATGTAATGAAGAAGGAATCGATGCATATTTCTCAATAGTAAACAGATCAATGTCTTTAGAAGAAGCTATGCAAAAAGAAAATGCAACTGAAAATATGATAGAAACAACAACTCAAATATTTAACTTAATAAAAGCTATGAAATAAATTTTGATAATAAACAAAAGAAAATATTAATGAAATATATGTACTTAAAAAAAAATAGACAATGGAGAATAGGCGGTGGAATAAATGGATGTACAAATAACAACATTAGGAGCCCTATTAGGACTTGCGGTAGCTATCATTTTAATCATCAAAAAAATACATCCAGCATACAGTTTAATCATAGGAGCTGTAGTTGGAGGATTAGTAGGTGGAGCAGGACTTACTGGTACAGTAGACGTAATGATGGGCGGGGCAAAAGATATAATGCCAGCAATACTTCGTATAGTAACTTCAGGGGTTTTAGCTGGAGTGCTTATACAAACAGGAGCTGCGGCTAAAATAGCAGATCAAATTATTAAGACTTTAGGAGAAAAAAGAGCATTATTTGCATTAGCACTATCAACTATGATACTAACATCAGTTGGAGTATTCGTCGACGTAGCAGTAATAACAGTAGCACCAATAGCACTAGCAATAGCTAAAAAATTAGGATATGCACCAATGGTAATATTACTAGCAATGATAGGTGGAGGAAAAGCAGGAAATATAATATCACCAAACCCTAACACAATATCAGCAGCAGAAAACTTTGGAGTAGAATTATCATCTTTAATGGCAGCTAACATAATACCAGCATTAGTAGGACTTACAGTTACAGTAATATTAGCATCAATGTTAGCTAAAAAAATTAAAGGTACTAAAATAGAAGAAGTAAAACAAGACAAAGAAAATGAACAGTTACCATCATTCTTTGCAGCAATAATAGGTCCAGTAGTAGCAATAGTATTACTTGCACTAAGACCAATAGCAGGTATAGCAATAGATCCATTAATAGCACTTCCAGTTGGAGGTATAGTTGGATGTTTAGTAATGGGCAAAGCTAAAAACCTTAATGAATATATAACATTTGGACTTTCAAAGATGATGCCAGTTGCAATACTTTTAATAGGAACTGGTACAGTAGCAGGAATAATAAAAGCATCAACATTACAACAAACAACAATAGGATTACTAGATGCAATGAACATGCCAGCATTTTTATTAGCGCCAATATCAGGAGTATTAATGTCAGCAGCAACAGCATCTACAACAGCAGGAGCAACGATAGCATCAGCTACATTTGCACCAGCTATAATAGCATCTGGAGTATCACCATTAGCAGGTGGAGCAATGGTACATGCAGGAGCAACAGTGCTTGATCATTTACCACATGGATCATTTTTCCATGCAACAGCAGGAGCAACAAATATGAGCATAGGAGATAGATTAAAACTAATACCATATGAATCATTAATAGGTTTATCAATGACGATAGTATCTACAATAATGTGGGGCATAATAATGTAGTAAATAGTAAAAATTATTAATAGAGACATCGAGAAATAGCAATACTTAGGAGGCAAGCAATGTTAAAAGATATAAAAAGAACTAAAATAGTATGTACATTAGGACCAGCAACAGATAAAGAAGAAATACTAAGAGAACTTGTATTAAACGGATTAAATGTATGTAGATTTAACTTCTCTCATGGTTCTCATGAAGAGCATAAATCAAGAATGGATTTAGTAAAAAAAGTTAGAACTGAATTGGACAAGCCAATAGCAATTTTATTAGATACTAAAGGACCAGAGATAAGAACAGGAAACTTTGCAGACCCAGAAGTATTATTAGAAGAAGGACAAGACTTTACTATAACGATGGAAGAAGTTGTAGGAACTAAAGAAATATGTACAGTTAGCTACAAAGAATTAGCAAATGACGTTAAAGAAGGAGACGTTATACTAATAGATGATGGATTAGTAGGACTAAGAGTTAAAGAAGTATACGGAAAAGATATATACTGTAAAGTAGAAAACTCAGGAATAGTTAAAAATCATAAAGGAGTTAACGTACCAGGAGTAAAAATAAACTTACCAGCACTAACAGACAAAGATATAAGTGATATAGAATTTGGTATAGCTCAAGGCATAGATTATATAGCTGCATCATTTGTAAGAAAAGCATCAGATGTATTAGCTATAAGAGAAGTATTAGAAAAAAATAATGCTACACATATACAAATAATATCTAAAATAGAAAACCATGAGGGTGTAGAAAATATAGATGAAATACTAAACGTATCTGATGGAATAATGGTAGCTAGAGGAGATTTAGGAGTTGAAATTCCAACAGAAGAAATACCAATAGCTCAAAAAATGATGATAAAAAAATGTAATGAAGCAGGTAAGCCAGTTATAACAGCTACACAAATGTTAGACTCTATGATGAGAAACCCTAGACCGACAAGAGCAGAAGTAACAGACGTTGCAAATGCTATATATGATGGAACAGATGCAATAATGTTATCAGGAGAAACAGCAGCAGGTAAATATCCAATAGAAGCTGTAAAAACTATGGCAACAATAGCTAAAAGAGCTGAACAAACATTAGACTATGATGAAATGTTAAAAGAAAGAAAAGTAACTGATGTAACAGTAACAAATGCAATAAGTCATGCAACATGCACAACGGCAGTAGATTTAAGTGCTTCAGCGATAGTAACATTTACATCAAGTGGGCATACAGCTAGAATGGTATCTAAATTTAGACCTAAGTGTCCAATAATAGCAACAACAGAAGATGAAGGAGTAATGAGAAGGTTGGCATTAACTTGGGGGGTATACCCAGTTAAGACAAGTCATGCAGGAAGCACTGACGAAATAATCGACAACTCAATCAACTCAGTAAAAGATATGAACTACTTAAAAGAAGGAGATTTAGTTGTAATAACAGCAGGAGTACCAGTTGGAGTAAGTGGAACAACTAACTTAATAAAAGTTCATAGTATATAAGTTTAATAAAATCTAATTTTTACATTTAGTAAAACACCTGTCACATAAATAATTCTAAAGTGTTGTGTGATAGGTGTTTTTTGTTATACAGGATTTATTATGGAAAAAATAGTAGATAATAAAAGCCTAATATTAATAGAAAAAATATAAAATGGCAATAATTATGCATATAAGCAAAATTAGGTACATAGCTTGAATACACTGGGTTTATGTGATATATTAAAGAGTAAGCAAAATTTTTGAAAAAACAAAAGAGAGGAGGAGTAACTATGGATATAACTACAATATTAATGGGTGTACAAGTAGTATTAGCTGTTGTTTTAGTAGGGAGCATAATGCCACAAGACACTAAGAGTGCAGTTCCTTCACAATTTGGTGGAGAAGGGAATCAAAGTTACTTCAAGCCAAAAGGAAAAGAAGCTTTTCTTGGAAGAGTTACAAAAATATCAGCAGTATTATTTTTCTTAAATGCATTAGCAATGCTTTTAATTAAGTAATTTAAATAATTGGCCATTATTTAATATAACTGATTAATATTTAAAAATTAAATTTAGTTTTTAAGAGAAAAAAGAGTATTTCAAGGTGATTTAATTCATCTAGGAATACTCTTTTTTTGTGCACCAATATTAATTAAAAAAATATATATAAAACATAGGGAAGACTGAAAAAGAATGAAAGGATTAATAGATAGCTGAATATAAAACTATAGGGGTGAATAATATGAATAATAAAATTAAAATGTATGTAGATGATTTATTTAAAAATGCACCTAAAACTAGAAAATCATATGAACTAAAAGAAGAAATGCTATCAAATATAAATGATAAGTATAATGATTTACTAGATCTGGGATTAGATGAATCAGAAGCTTATTCAAGAGCAGTTGATAACATTGGCGATATAAATGAATTAATACAAGATGTTAGGGATTATACAAAAGAAGAAGAAAATTATAGAAAAAAATCAAGCATAAGAACAACAATAGCCACTATGCTATATATAATGTGCCCAATACCATTATTACTCTTTGCAGAATCACCTGAAAAACTCCAAATATTAGGTATAGTTATACTATTAGTTATAGTTGCAATAGCTACAGGTATATTTAGATATAATAATCATGATAAACCAACATCTAGAATTAATGATGAATTGTATGAAGAATTTATTCAGTGGAAAGATAGAGGAAGTAAAAAAACACCTATGGAATATAGAATAAGATCAATAGTAGGCTCATTAACTTTGATAGTATACTTCATAGTTAGTTTTACTTATGATAACTGGGATGTATCATGGATAATATTTTTAATAGGAGTACTAGTTAAAAATATAGTAAGTGCTTGGTTTGAACATTTAGAAATCAAAAAAAGTAAAGCTTAATAAATAAAAAAGCTGACTTAAAAATTTAAGTCAGCTTTTTGCAAGATTTACATACGCCTTTAAAGACTATATTATAAGAGCTAATATCTATATCATGTTCACTTGATAGATCATTTATAAAGCACTTTATAGAGCTTGAATCAATATCATAAAATTCATATATTATTAAAATTTGTCAGCTTTTATTTCAAAGTAAGCCTTAGGATGAGCACATACAGGACAGACTTCTAAAGCCTTAGGACCTACATGTATATGACCACAGTTCATGCATCTCCATTCAACATTTTCTTCTTTAACGAATACTTTTTCTTCTTGAAGATTTTTAAGTAATTCTAAGTATCTTTCTTCATGTTGTTTTTCTATTTTACCAACAGCTCTCATTAAAAATGCTATTTGCTTGAATCCTTCTTCTTCAGCATCTTTAGCGAATTGCTCATACATGTCAACCCACTCGTAGTTTTCACCACTTGCAGCGTCCTTTAAATTTTCTTCAGTAGTTGGTACACCGTCATGTAATAATTTAAACCACATTTTAGCATGAGCCATTTCGTTATGAGCTGTTTCTTCGAATACAGCAGCTATTTTGTTGTATCCTTCTTTTTTAGCTTGAGAAGCATAGTAAGTATATTTGTTTCTTGCTTGAGACTCTCCAGCAAAAGCAGACATTAAATTTTGTTCAGTTTTAGTTCCTTTTAAATTCATAATAAACCCCTCCATTAATTTTAATAATAGTAATCATTACTGTTTTTATTATATTCCTCAAAATAAACCCATTCAACTAATTTTTGGAAATTAAAATAATTGATTTAGAAATAATTTATAAACATATTGTGATATGAAGTTTCATAACAATCTAAAAATCTAAAAATATATAATATTAAAATAAGAGTTATTAGTTATAAATGTTGAAAAATACACAAATTTAACGTAATAAAGTTGTAATAAACAACAAGGATTTTAAAAAGTTTTAAAGAAATCAATTGTTATGATTGGTACAACACTACTGAAACAAGGAGGAATTAATTATGGCAATGTTTAAAATGAAAACTGAAGATGAGTGGAAGAAAAGTTATATATTAGAGTTTAATGAGATGAGAGATGCATATGAATCTAAATTAAAAAAGAAACAAGATGAAATTGATAATTTAAAACAAGAAATACTAAGAATAAGAGATAGTAAAAACACATTAAGACCAAAAGAAAAACAAATTTCAGATATAGATATACAAAGTATAAAAGATTTAAGATTTTGTGGACTTAGTTATAGTGAAATATCAAGAAAAACAAGATGGAGCAAAGCAACTATAAGTAGAGTATTAAATGGGCTTTATGATTAAATTTATTTTTATTAAATACCAAAAATAGACATGTATTAAAATATGTCTATTTTTTTTAAATAAAGGAAAAACTAAATATATATAAGTTTAATTTACCAATGTATGGCAATGGTGTATAATAAGGAAATAGTATAATAAAAGTTTAGTTTATATATGTAACTAAACGAAAAGAAACGGATAAATTTAATAGAAAAAATAAGAAATAAAAATTAGTATCAATTATATATTTAAAGAAACATAAGATACAGTATAGATAGTTTTTTATATTATGTAATTGATATAGATATAAAATACAAAAACAGGAGGTACTTAAATGTTACCAGGACTTAAAGAACGTTTATTAGGACTAATAAATGAAGAAGCATACAATCCTCTAAAAAAAGAAGAATTGGCAATTATATTTGATATACATTCAACAGAAATGCCGATGTTTTATAACTTTTTAGATGAATTAGAAGAAGACGGATATATATGTAAAACTAAAAAAGGTAAAATAGCATCAGCTAAACAAATGGGATACTTTGTAGGAAAATTCGTAGCTCATAGAAAAGGATTTGGATTTGTTGAGTCTGATGAAGAATATACACAAGACTTATTTATACCATCAAGCGAAATAAATAGTGCAATGCACAATGATAGAGTTGTAGCTGAAATAGTAACACCTGCTACAGATGAAAAAAGAGCAGAAGGTAGAATAATAAAAATATTACAAAGAGAAGTAACTAAAGTAGTAGGAGTATTCCAACCAAACAAGAACTTCGGATTTGTTATACCTGATGAAAAGAAATTTAACCAAGATATATATATACCTAAAAAATATTTCTCTGGTGCAAGAGATAATGATAAAGTAGTATGTCAAATAACTGTATGGCCGCAAGCGGGTAGAAAGCCAGAAGGTAAAGTAGTAGAAATATTAGGGCAAAAAGGTACAAAAGAAGTAGAAATACTTTCTATAATAAAAGCACACGGACTACCAGAAGAATTCCCTAAAAAAGTATTAGATGAAGCGGAAAATGTAGCAATAGCTATACCAGAAGATGAATTAGACAGAAGAGTAGACTTAAGAAACTTAAACATATTCACAATAGATGGTGAAGATGCAAAAGACTTAGATGATGCTATATCTATAGAAGTCCTACCTAATGGAAACTTTAAGCTAGGAGTTCATATAGCTGACGTTACTCATTACGTAAGAGAAAAAAGTAAGCTAGATAAAGAAGCTTTAAAAAGAGCAACTTCAGTTTATTTAGTAGATACAGTAATACCAATGTTACCTAAGACACTATCAAATGGAATGTGTAGTTTAAATCCTAATGAAGATAAACTTACATTATCAGTATTTATGGAAATAGACAGAAAAGGTACAGTTAAAAAATATGATATACAAGAATCTGTAATAAATTCAAAAGCTAGAATGACTTACACAGAAGTTTCAGATATATTAGAAAAAGATGATGAAGAATTAAAAGCTAAATTTGCTCATGTAGTAGAAGACTTCAAAAATTCAGAAGTATTAGCAAGAATACTTATGGATAGAAGATCTAAGAGAGGAGCAATAGACTTTGACTTCCCAGAAGCTAAAATAATATTAAATCCTGAAGGAACAGTTAAAGATATAAAACATTATGAAAGAAGAATATCTAATAAAATAATAGAAGAATTCATGCTTATAACAAATGAAACAGTAGCAGAACATTACTTCTGGTTAAACATGCCATTTGTTTATAGAATACATGAGACTCCATCACCAGAAAAAATGCAAGATTTAAATAAATTTATATCTACATTTGGATATACTATAAAAGGTGATTTAGAAGAGGTTCATCCAAAAGCATTACAATCTATAATAGAACAGATAAAAGGAAAAAGAGAAGAAGAAGCGATAAGTACAATAATGTTACGTTCATTAAAGCAAGCTAAGTATTCACCAGAATGTAGTGGTCACTTTGGTCTAGCTGCACAGTATTACAGTCACTTTACTTCACCAATAAGAAGATATCCTGACTTACAAATACACAGAATAATGAAAGAACATTTAAATAATAAAATAAATAATAAGAGACAAGAACAACTTACTAATATAGTAGAATATGCATCAGTTCAATCATCAGAAAGAGAAAGAGCAGCAGAACTTGCTGAAAGAGATGTAAAAGACTACTACAAAGCTGTATATATGTTAGACAAAGTTGGAGAAGAATTCGATGGTATCATATCAAGTGTAACATCATTTGGTATGTTTATAGAATTAGATACAACAGTAGAAGGATTATGCAGACTTGCAAATATGGGAGATGACTATTATATTTATGACGATATGACATATACTATAATAGGAGAAAGAACTAAGAAGACTTATAGAATAGGTGATCCTGTAAAAATTAGAGTTGAAAATGTAAATGTTGATTTAAGAGAAATCGACTTTAGAATACTTTATAAAATAGAAGATAATAATCAAGAAACTCAAGTAGAAGATGAAGAATAATAACAAATAAATAATAAGACCCTACAAAACAAATTGTTAAGTGGTTAATTAGGGTAATAGAATGAAAAATTTAATGGATTTGATGGTGACTATGAAAGAAAAAGACATAGATAAAGCTTTCATGGTGTAGAATAGTTAAATTTAATTGAAGGAGGTGTTAGTATGTCCGTAGTAAGTAAGAATTATACAATAGAAACTCGTTTAGAGTTAAAAAATAACGAAGAATTAGTATCTTACTTTGAAAATTATATACGTGATTATAACTTAATACTAAGATACGTATGGCGACAACTAACATCTCCAACATATAAAGAAGAGTATCCTAAGAAGTCTTACTTTGTAACTCATTTATGTACTAAATATACTATTTTAAAGAGGACTGCTAACTCAATAATGTATGAAGTAGAGGGTAGGGTAAAGTCTTTAAAAGCCTTAAAAGAGTATGAGAAAAGACAATTAGAGTATAAGATAGGTAGTTTAGAAAATAAACGAAATAAGCTAAGTTATGCTATAAATAATATAAAGCCTAAAGTAAGGGTAAATAAAGCTACTGAAAAGCAATTAAAGAAGTATAGGGAGAATAAAAGGTATTTATATTATATAAATCAAAAGCTAAATAAGAAGAAAATGAAGTTAAAGCAATTAAGTTATGAGTTAGAAAATAATATATTAAAGATATGCTTTGGAACGAAGAAATTGTATGATAGCCAATATAGATTAAACGATAACGGATTTAGAAGTCATAAAGGTTGGTATAACACTTTTGTAAAGAATAGAGATAAGAATATTTATTATATGGGTAGTAAAGATGAAACAAAGGGTAATCAATTATTCCAAATAACTTATAATGAAACTACAGATGACTTTTATATAAAGTTAAGAAAAGAAAATAAGTATACCGAAGATAGTAAGTATATAGAAGGTATATGTAACTTTAAATATCAAAGAGAGTATTTAAAAAATATGTTAATAGAAGGTATTTATCCATTAACATATAGAGTAAAAAGAGTAGGAACGAAATGGTATTTACAAGTAGTAATAACTATAAGAAATGAAGTGAATACTTGCTTAACAAGAAGTACTAATGGAGTATTAGGTTTAGATTATAATAAAGGTTTTATAGAATTATGTGAAATAAATAAAGAAGGAAATATAGTAAATTTAAAGCATATAAAGATGTACCATAAAGGTTGTAATATTAAGGCAATAAATGAGATAAGACAAGTAGTATCGCAAGTATGTAACTATGCTTTGGGAGTAGGAAAAGATATAGTAATAGAGGATTTAAACTTTAAGAAAACAAAGGCCAAGATCCTAAAAGGTAAAGGAAAGCAAGGAAAAACGTATAATAAGATGGTAAATCAATTAGATTATAGTAGGTATAAAGAAACCTTTGAGAATAGTTGTTTTAGAAATAAGGTAGGTTTGAAGATGGTAAACCCCTATAATACAAGTAAAATAGGCATAGAGAAGTATGCGTATGAAAAGAAGTTAAGTAGTCATCAGAGTGCAAGCTATGTAATAGCTAGAAAAGGTCAAGGTTTTTTAGATAAGTTAAAATAGTATAATTGTTATTCTGTAAAGATATAGTATAGACCAAGCGATTTGTATTATAGTACTTTATGGGGTATTTTATAGAAAAGAGTATTTATTATTAATTGTTTTTGCCTAAGACTTGTAAAAGAAGAGAAAAGATAATTAATGTTAAATATAAATCTTAGTTTTTTAGCTAAGTAACCTAACCGTATGGGTTGAGGTGTATAATTTCGCATTTTTATACATTTTAAGATACGGTCTTATAACTTGACTAGTAAGTATAGATATGGTATATTTTTACTTATAAATGTTAGTGAAGAAATTTTAAAGTTAAGAAGGTGAGAGTATGGCAGGAACAAAAACATTAGCTACAAATAGAAAAGCAAGACATGAGTATTTTATAGAAGAAACTTATGAATGTGGAATCGAATTAAAAGGTACAGAAGTAAAATCAATAAGACAAGGTAAATTAAACTTAACTGATGGATATGCATCAGTAGATAATACAGAAGTATTTTTAAAACAAGTTCATATAAGCCCATACGAGCAAGGTAATAGATTTAACCAAGACCCTTTAAGAACTAGAAAATTATTACTTCACAAACATGAAATCAGAAAACTTATAGGACTTACAACTATAAAAGGTTATTCATTAATTCCTTTAAGTGTGTATCTTAAAAATGGTAAAGTTAAAGTACAATTAGCATTAGCTAAAGGTAAAAAGTTACATGATAAACGTCAAGACTTAGCTAAAAAAGATGCACAAAGAAATATAGAGAGAGAATTAAGAGGAAAATATTAATAGTAGTTACAAATACTATAGTATAATCCACTAAATAACATTGCTTTTTAATACGAAAAGTATTAATATATATATCAAGATAAACAACTTAATACAGATGGTGAAAAACAAGTTTGCGATATAACTACAGTCCAAGGACTTAAAAATACCACGGGGGCGTAAAGGTTTCGACGTGGGTTTGGAACTTGGGGCTGCGTGTCGTGTTACTCTGGGTCACGTAAAAACTGGGGACTTAAAACAAACGCAAACGATAATTACGCTTTAGCAGCTTAGTTCTGCTCGTCCCGCCTCAGCCCTCCTGCCGGCTAGGCCTGGACGTCAACTATGCAGGGAACTACTTTTTGGGTGTCTCGACCTAAAGTGGACTAATTGGGACTGGTCAATCACATAGCTTGCCGCTGGGCGATGTGGGCGACGAGAATCTAAATCAGTTGGCTACACACGTAGATGCAACGAGGAAAGGACTTGCGGACAGGGGTTCGACTCCCCTCGTCTCCACCATTTTAAAAAAATTATCGTTACAAAGATTGGAATTGCTTAATTAGAATAAATAGCGATTCCTTTTTTTATGCATAAATAACACAATAGTAACACAACTATAAAAAAATAAAGGGAATACAAAATAGTTTTTTATGTAATGGATATATATAAGTCAATATAAAATGATTTATTATATTTAGCATATATTATAAAAAAATAATAAAAAGGGGGAATGAGTATGTCATTTAATTTTAATGAAAACTTTTTTATGGCATCTATGCCAAATATAAATACTAATGAAAAGATAAGACAACCTCAATATGAAGCGTATGAGGCGATACAAAATTATTATTCTAATGCAAAAAATGATAATAGAAATGCATTAGTTGTGCTTCCTACCGGAGTAGGCAAAACAGGTATTATGGCATTAGCGCCATTTGGATTATGTAAAAAAAGAACTCTTATAATAACACCTGGGAATACTATAAAAAATAGTGTTTTAGAAAATTTAAACCCCGAAAATCCTATGAATTTTTGGTATAGTAGATCTATATTTCAAATGGGTATGGGACTTCCTAATGTAATAGAATATGAAGGTGCAAATACTACAAATGAGGTACTAAATGCATCGAATATAGTTATATTAAATATACATAAGTTGCAAGAAAGATTAGACTCATCCTTACTTCATAGAGTTGATTCAGATTTTTTTGATTTTATAATTATAGATGAAGCACATCATTCAACTGCAGACACTTGGACTAAATGCATAGATTTTTTTAAGAATGCAAAAGTTTTAAAGCTAACGGGAACTCCATTTAGGACAGATGGTCAAGAGATAACAGCTAAGCTTATTTATAAATATCCTTTAAGCAGGGCTATGTATCATGGATATGTAAAAAGCTTACAAAATATCAAACATGTTCCAGATGAGTTAAAACTTACAATCGACGGAGATGAATCTAAAGAATATACTATAGATGAAATATTTAATTTAGGGTTGAGGGATCAGGATTGGGTTACTCGAACAGTTGCATACTCTACAGAATGTTCCTTAAAAATTGTAGATGCTAGTATTGAATCATTATACAAAAAGTTAAAAAATAGTAAGGTACCACATAAAATAATTGCTATTGCATGTAGTATAAGCCATGCAAAAAAAATAGCTAAATTATACGAACAAAGAGGAATTAAAACTGCAGTTATACATAGTAATCTTCCAGAAGAGGAAAAAGCTTCGTTGTTTAAAGATATAGAAAACCACAGAGTACAAGCTGTTATAAATGTAGCTATGCTTGGAGAGGGTTATGACCATAAATATTTATCTATAGCTGCTATATTTAGGCCATTTAGAGCAGAACTTCCATATGTTCAGTTTATCGGAAGAGTTTTAAGGTATATACCTGAAGGAAATACAAATGATAATATAGCTCAAATAATTTCTCATCATCATTTGTTCTTAGATGGATTATGGGAAAAATACAAAAAAGAAATAAATGAAAGTGATATTATAAAGAGTCTTAAAGATATAGAAGAGTCTTTAGATAATGAATTTGATAATGAATTTGATACAGAATTACCAAATGAATGTCGTAATTCTAAAGGGGTTGCTTCTTTAGGAAAAGTTAGTGAATCTATGTCTAACTCATTAAATATAGATAACTATCTTGATACTCATTTAATTCAAAAAAGTAAGCAAGAAGAAGAAGCTTATAATGAGAAAATAAAAGTTTTAAAAGAGCAATTAGGTATTTCCGAAGAACAAGCTAAGGTGATGATGGATCAAGTACGTAGCTCGGCATCAAATCTTGGCAGACCAGATTTAATGTATAAGAGAAAAAAGAAGGGTCTAGATGAGACTATACGAGAAGAAATAGTACCCAATCTTATAAGTAAATTTGATATAGACAAAGATGGAAATGACTTGAAGAGTTGTGATCTATTTAAAGGTTCTTACTGGTATATTCCTAACCAACAGAAAAAAAATGCAGCTATGATTGCAGTATATTTTAATATTAGACTAAAAAATAAGATAGGAAGGCCTAGAAAAGAATGGGTTGATAGAGATTTTGATTTAGCGTTTGAATATATTGGAGAATTAACAAAACTTGTTGAAGGAACAATAAAACAATATTATAATTAACTAAATAAATAAACTGATTTTGGAGGTGAACTAATGAATTTATTTAATGAAATATATGATTTAACTTATTTACCTTTACTTACACCTGCAAATTTAATTGAAAATTTAAACTTAGATAGTTTTATAAATATTAATTATGCTAAAAATGAAAAGGGAATTATAGCAGAAGTTTTATGCGATATAGATAAGTCTAGAATTAAGTTTTACTATCAATTTGATTCTAAGAACTTTATTAATACAATTTATTATTATGAAAATAATAATTTAGAGTTTATGTTTGATAGAAAAAAAATGCTTAATAATCTTAGAGATGAATTTTCTGAATTAAAAGCGTTATAAAAATTTGGAGTAGCTTAAATTAAGCTACTCCTTGTTTTTTATTTAATAAGAAATATAAATTAAAGTAATTATGCAGTTATGAATAAAGGAGTAAATCATGAATTATAATACTGAATTAGATTTAATACAAGATATTATGTCTAATTTAAAATCTAAGTATGGAATTAGATTTAGAAGAAATCAAAAACTAGATTTTATAAAATATGCACAAAATATATTTAGACAAATGGGTTATAAAACATATGTACAAGAAAAGGTTGAACTTAGTGAATATGTATTTTTAAATCAAAATTTAATAATAGGAGATATAGAAAAAGCAAAAGTTATTATGTGTGCTCATTATGACACTCCATTTCGATCACTTCATAGATATAAAATAATTTATGGAAAAAAAATGCTTAAGAGAGATATAATTAAAGGTGGTATTGCAATATTAGCATATTTGATATTTATAGGAATTCTATTAATTTTACTTAATTGTCCAACTACAATATATTTAATTGTAATAACATTATTTATTTTAAGCGTCCCAAATAAAGAAAATTTAAATGACAATACTTCCGGAGTTTTGACGATATTTAAAATAGCAGCAGAACTCAAAGAATTAAATAGTTCAAAAGTAGCCTTCATATTATTTGATAATGAAGAATGGGGATTAATTGGTTCTAAAGTATTTAAAATTCAGAATAAAGATGTTGATAATAAGTTATTTATTAATTTTGACTGTGTAGGAGTAGGAGATAATATAGTAATTACAGGGGACAAGGATAGTATATGTGAAGCTAAAAAAATAGGTGGAAATAAAAAAGGAATAAAGGGAAAAAATATTTTAGTAAAAGAGATGGATTTAAGTAAAGCCAATTCGGATGAAAGAAGATTTAAAAATAGAATTCGATTTGCTACATTTCATAGAAATAAACATGAACAACTATATATTAATAATATACATACAAAAAAAGATAATAAATTAGATATTAATAATATAAATGAAATATCTTCAATTATTAAAGATTATATAATTAAAATTGATTAAATAAATTAAATTTAGGAGAAAGAAAAATAGTGTAGTGTTATTCTAAATAAACACTACACTATAAAATAAATATACTATTTAATTTTTCAACAGCTTCTAACTTAGTATCTTCCATAACGTGTGTATAAATATCCATAGTTATACTGATATCATAATGGCCCATTAAAACTTGAACTGTCTTTGGTGGTACATTAGCTTCGAATAATCTAGTAGCATAAGTATGTCTTAATCCATGAAACTTTATAGGCTCAATGTTTAATTTAGTTAAAATACTTTTTAAGTTTCTAGCCGGTCTTTTATCATCAATAGGATAACCTAAGTTATTACAAAATACATAATCATTATTTAAATAAGCTTCACCGAGTTTTAATCTATTTTTATTTTGCTCAACTCTATGATCCTTTAGTCTTGAAAGTATATTTTGTGGTATTGGCACAGTCCTTATTGAGTTTTTAGTTTTAGGTAGTTGCTCAATAATTTTACTTTCTCTATTTCCATTTCTATCTATTTCCGTAACCCTTTGTAAAGTTCTATTAACTGTTAATGTTCCAGAGTTAAAATCTATATCACACCACTTTAAACCTAAAATTTCACCAAGTCTTAATCCTGTGCTTAGTGCAACTAAGAATAATACTTCTAATTCATGACCCTTTATATATTGAATAAATTCTTGTTGCTGGTCATTAGTTAATACTTTTATTTCTTTAGTTACATTATCCTTAGGTAAAGTAACCATTTTACAGTAATTTTTTTGAATATATCCTTGCTTTTCAGCTTCAGCAAGACAAGGCTTTAATCTAGTATTTAAACCTTTAATAGTTGATACGGCTTTTTTATCTATATAAAGAAGCTTGTTATAATTTTGTTGTAGATGAATGGATTTTAAATCTTTTAATTTAATCCTACCTAGTGCTGAATCTTTTATATAATTTCTATTGTAGCTAATTTATATGAAGAATCTGTGAATATAAAAACTACTTTAATCGAAAATGAAGATGGTTTTAAAGATAGAAAAGATCCTTACGGATTCCCACAAACTGAACACTTAAAATTAGATAATCTCAATATGTTAAAAAAGATTGAGGAAATAGGTAATATAGCATTTAAAACAAATCCAGATTTATTAAATAACAGTATATATAAATGTATATTGCAGCTATAGTAATGAAAATAAGCCACTTCTCAAGCTTCTGATAGCTTTTTAAGTGGCTTTAAATTATTATAGAAATACATTCATGGTATAGGCTAAAACTCCAATGAAAGATATTATTGTTACAGCAAGAGTGAGTTTATTTTGTCTATTGCTTATCCCAATTCTGTTAAAATCAAATATTTTAAAATGATAATGATATACTGCAGTTTTTTTATTGTTTAATATTGAAATTTAATATACAATTAGTTGGAAAAATAAACAGGAGGATAAATATGAAAAAGTATATAAAAAAGTATCAATTTGGGATTATAGTAGGAGTAGCTTTTATCACTATAACATTAATTATTCCATATGTTATAAATAAAGTTATGTACTTACCTATAAAAACTAACTCAACATCAGATTCTGATTGGCTAGCTTTTTGGGGAAGTTTTTTAGGTGGAGTTTTTGGAGGTTTTTTGACTTTAACTGGAGTTAGATATACAATTAAAGAAAATGAAAAAGAAAAAGAAAAAGAAAATGAGAAAAATAAACCATTTATAGTACCACTAAAAAATACTATATTAGTTTATAGAGATGTAATAAATGAGACATGTTATCTTAGTAACCAAGGAAAAGATGAAAATTTCTTTATATATGAACAAATCTATTTTAAATTAATAAATTTAGGTAAAGAGCATGCTTTTAATTTATCGTTAGGATGGAATCCACCTGAAACTCATCAAATAGAGAACTTCTTGCAGCAGAAACATATAGATAACAGATTTAAGAAATGTTTTAATCTGATTTGCAATTCAAGGCCGGAAAAAAGAGATGATGAAATACAAATAATTAAATCTTGTGATAATCAAGATGTCCAAGAGACATATTTATTTGTAGGATGGGAAAGTTTAATAAAAAACTTAATCGAATGCATAGCATTAACAAACAAAGGAAATAAAAACGATAAAACTTATGTGAATATGCCGTTAGGAAAACTAGAATTAAAATACGAAAATATTTATGGTAACGACGTAAATAAGATTTATTCAATATATGGACAAGTTTTCCAAGGTATTATAGATAAAGATATGGAAAGTTACTATCTTAGTTTCAAATTTAATTTAGAAGATCCAAATAACTAGTCATCTAATTTTAGTATGTATGATACGCATGGATGAATTAAAATAGTTATAAATAATTTTCCAAGTGATATTTAAGTTATATAAAAAAACTAATATCTTTAATACAGATTGCTCAGGTTCAAAATAAATAATTATTTTCAAAACGACAAACAATGAAACCTTTATTATTAGGAAGGTTCCATAAAAGGGTGCACATATTTATATTTTGGGTGCACCCTTTTTTTATAAAATAAAATAATATTACAAAACGACTAATACAAATTTTATTGGCTTATAAGTGTTAGAATAGATATGTTTATACAGTATGGTATTCGTAGTACTCCATCAGAAAGTTGCACCTTTTTTGCTGTAAAATGTTGTATAAAAAAATGTAAAAAAGGTGTCAAATAGAAAAGTATTGATATTTTAACATTTTCTAATTGTATGAAATATACTTTTAAAAATGAATAAGTATTCAGCTAACTTAAGTAACTGAAGTATGACTAGTATAACTATGGTATGTGTTCGAATATCAATAGTACGTAACAGAGGATGTTTTTGCAGAAAAATTATATAGTGTGGTTGATGGAGTTAAAGAGATTACATTTTTGTAGTATCTTCTTTAGTTATGTATAAATTATAGTGGGACTAAATATATTCAAAGTATGTTTATATATAATAAACTATTAGGGCTAAATGGACTATATTTTAAAAGTATTATTACGTGTAACTATTTTCGGTTTAAATATTATATATATATTACATATATAAGTTTTAGAAATTAATCCAAATAGTCCATTTAGCTGACATTAGCAACTGTAAAGGCTTTAGGTTTTAAATTTAGTACCACAAATAGTACTGATTATATATTTTATATGTATATAAAAACCACTCTTACGAATTGTAGAATTGTATAAAGTTAAGGTTATGTGCTTTTTTATTATAATTTAAACATATATTTATTACTTTCCTCTAAAGAAAGATGATTAGTCATATATAAATGCATATAATTAATATTATTAAATATCTTAATAAAGGCTGTATCTAATTCTGTTAATAAAGCATTTATCCATAAGTTTTTACTTAATAAATATATATCAATATATTCATTTTTAGATATATATATTTTTTCATATGCCTGGTGATTGCCATCGGCTACAACTATTTGTAAATTTGAACTTAAAAGGCCAAGCATATCAAGACAGATAATAGGGTCCTCCACATCTGAACGTGTTTTTGCATAATTTTTATCAATTTCATCAATATTATAATCAAGTATATATTTGAAGAATCCGCTTTTTAAATTTAACTTAACTCCATTCTTATCAATATCATTTGTATATTTAGAAAGATTTTTATTCATAAACTTATTACATCCGTGTTTTTTAAAATACTTATCTAATGCCATAGAATCCTCGCTTAATAAATCTATATCTTCAGTTATTTTTTTTAATTTGTCAACATCGAAGTTTAACCTATACTCTACTCCTCCGGCTAAATCATATGGTATTGAAAAACCACATGAATTATTAGATTTAGTTCTAAGTAAATATTTCGCTTCTGGAATTAATTTTTTAGAAGTTTTCTTCCACATCTTTTTATAGTTGTCTACATGATGATAGTATCCTGGATATTCTCTTATTGCATTAATTTCATTTTTAAAATTTTTACTTACTATATAATCAAAAAATATATTCAATGAATCCAAATAAATCATCCCCCTTTATACAATATATATTCTATAAAGTAATAACTTATTAATAAATATCAAGTTAAATATAATTCAAATAACATAAATTCTTATAATATGACGAGGGATTATTTTGTGATATTTTAGTGAACACTTTATAATATACTTATATTAATTTTTATAAAAGGTGAAGATGTTATAAGTAGTTATAATAGATGGTGAAACTAGAGCTATATTATAAGCCGAGAAATTAAATTTAAAGAAATAGGGATTAATTAAAAATTAGTTAATTTAATTATTAGTTTATATATCTAAGTGAAGTCATAGGAGGCGTACAGAAAGGATTCAAATCTATTTCAATGTATTTATATTATATTTCTTAAAATAGATTCAATACAGAGTAACACAATTGTAATACAAATAAAATATTATAAAAATTAAAACTTAAAAATATAAAATGAAACAACTAAAGATATTGTAAATACTAGTTTGTACAAAAACATAAAAAATAGAAAAAACTTACTTATAGACTCTCCTCGTCTCCAACATTGAAATCCACAAAAAATATCAAATATTTAGTTGATATTTTTTTTATAAAAAGAATTGTGGTTGAAAAAAATGTGAGATATATCTCCTCATAAAGTTAAATGATAACTGAAATAATGATAGTTGAAGAATTTGAAAATATAATAGAAAGTGCATTAAATTAAACCACACACTTAATACTATTAGGTATAAGCCTGCCAATATATGATGATTACTATATACGTAGTATAAATTCAATATTAAAAAGAACATCTAAAAAAGCATCAGTAGAAAAGTTAACATACAAAAAATTGAGTTAGATAATAAGAGGATAGATTAAAGCTTATTTTGTTGAATTATATGTATAACAATAAAGAGAAAAAATTACAATAATAAAACTTATTAGCTTTTATTAACAAACTCTGTTAAACTTAAATAATACTAATTTAAAGATCGAGGTGTTTATCATAAACAATTACAAAACAACAAAGAATAATTATGAGACTCAAGGTTCAGTTACTAATATAACAATACTTAAAAAGAATGGTTCTGAGCTTATAGCTAAAATAGATACAGAAGATTTAGAAAAGGTACAAGCAATGGGAGTTTGGTTTGCAGAATGGCATAAAGACTTCAATAGTTACTTAGTTCAAAATATAACTATAACTAAGGATAATAAAAAAGTGAAAAGTACTAAAAGAAATATCCAATCAGTAGTATTGGATACTCAATCAAACGCTCCAATTAGACATATAAATGGAGATACTTTAGATAACAGAAAATCTAACTTAGAGCTTGTTAACCAAAAGGAAAAAAATGAATATGAGAATATAGATGACGAAACAATAGCTGTAATACTAAAAGATAGATATGGTAAGCCACAAGCAAAGGCGTTAGTATCGGTTAAAGATCTAGATAGAGTGATAAATAAAAGGTATACATGGGTATATTCAAAAGGGTATAAACAACCTAGAGTAATTGCACATATTCCAGGTGGTAAGGTATATATGGAAGATGTAATAATGCATCCAAGTGAAGAAGAAAGAGTTCATCATATTAATTTAAATCCATTAGATAATAGAAGAAAAAACTTAGAAAATAAATTAAAATAATTATATAGATATAAAAAAGGAATTACAATCTTTTGGACGAGAATGTGATTTCTATGTATAAATAACTGAATTATTTTTATCAGAATCACTCTTATTGCTAATAAGAGTGATTTTTAATTATAAAAATAAGATGAAATTTAATTACTATAATTATATTATTTAAAAATCTATTAAGAACATACTAGATAAATATTGAATTAGGTTTTCTTCAGTTAAAATATTAAGGATATCTCATTTAGAATATAAATTATCATTAGTAAAACTTTTATTGACAGAAATATATTTGTAGCTATATTTTTATTTCATATTTTCCATCAATAAAACATCATATGTTATTAAAAAAGTTTTGAAATAGTAAAGATAAAATATAATTTTTAGGATAGGATAAGTTATGTATAGATTTAAATAATTTAATAAAAGAATCTATCATTTTAGTTATAGCATCAATGAATTTTGTAGTAACTTACTAAAAAGTGCGTACTTGTTAATGGGTGTATACTAATCTATTATTAAAATATAATATTTTTACGAGGAGGAAATTATGAAAAGAGAAATAGAAGTATTTGACTATGCCAGTGAAATTATGAAGGGT
>NZ_FNGW01000027.1 GCF_900103615.1 Romboutsia lituseburensis DSM 797
TAACAAAGTATTTTTTCTTTGTCAACTCTTTTCTTAAGTTGTTTTGTCTTTCGTGTTTGCCCTTTTCTTAAGGACAAGTATAACTATACCATCATAAATTTATATCGTCAACACTTTTTCTTAACTTTTTTTAGTTATTTTTTATTTTAATTTATTTTTTTAAGTTTATCCACATATATTTTTTATTTTATTAACATTATATACAGTCTATACCTATGCTATATGCTTATTCCTTATTTTTTATCCACATTTTAACATAAAATCTATTTTATATAATATTTAATAAAAAAACTATAAGATATATAAAACTCTTATAGTTTTTTATATTCTATAGGTTGTATTTTTCTAATATTTCATCTAAAAATTTTCCATTTTCATAAAAAATTTCCCCATCTGCATATATCTTTCCATTAGATCTCATATCACAAAGCATATCCCAGTGTAGAGATGATTTATTTTTTCCTCCTGCTTCTGGCATTGAATCTCCTATAGCCATATGTATTGTTCCACCTATTTTTTCATCAAATAACATATTTGATGTAAACTCTTTTATGCCATAATTAGTTCCAATAGCCACTTCACCAAAAAATTTGGAACCTTTATCTGTTTCTAGAAGTTCTTTTAATAATTCTTCACCTTTTTCAGCTGATGCCTTTATTATTTTTCCATCTTTAACTTCTAACTTAATACCTTCTATTTGTTTACCCATAAATATTCCAGGAAACGAAAATTTTATATATCCATTAATATCATTCTCTATAGGAGATGTAAATATCTCTCCATCAGGAAAGTTTTCTTTACCATCACAATTTATCCATTTTCTTCCCTTTATCCCAACCCTTATATCTGTATCATCAGATACTATATGAAGATCGCTTTTAGTATTTAAATATTTAATCCATCTCTCTTGTTCTTTACTTATTCTTTTCCATTCCTTAATTGGATCGTCTTTGTCTAACAATCCTGCCTCATATACGAAATCCTCATACTCACTTATACTCATACTTGCTTCTTGTGCATCAGAATATGTAGGATATTGAGTTCCACACCATCTTAAACTCCCATCTCCACAGCGTTGTGAATATATAGATTTCCATTTTGATGAACCTTGTTGTGATAACTTTATTTTTTGGGGATCTACTTTTGATAATGATCTGGTATTTCTACCTCCCCATGCTGTAAGCCATACATCAGCCTTTTGTAATAAAGTCTCATAAATTAAATTTCCTTGTTTTAACTGTTCTTCATTTGCATATTTTAATTTAACTTCTGATACTTCTTCTGATTCTAATCTATACTCTACATGCGCTCCTAACTTTATAGCCTCTTTAGCAACTTCAATTACCCACGATGTTGCAACTTCATCTGCACATATAAATACAATATCATCTTTTTTTATTCCTGTTGAATAATTCACTAGTAACTTAGCTAGTTTACTTAATCTCTCATCTGCCATTAAAACTCCCCCTCAATCAATTTATAGTTTTATAAGTTGCTATAAATTGTAGTTGTAAAATACAAAAAAGTCTAGAATATAAAATTCTAGACTTTAATTAAA
>NZ_FNGW01000009.1 GCF_900103615.1 Romboutsia lituseburensis DSM 797
CGGGTGTAGCTCAATGGTAGAGTTCCGGCCTTCCAAGCCGGCTGTGAGGGTTCGATCCCCTTCACCCGCTCCAGATTAAACTTATGGGACTATAGCTCAGCTGGGAGAGCACCTGCCTTACAAGCAGGGGGTCACAGGTTCGAGCCCTGTTAGTCCCACCATATATGCGGCCTGGTAGTTCAGCTGGTTAGAATGCCAGCCTGTCACGCTGGAGGTCGAGGGTTCGAGTCCCTTCCAGGTCGCCAATTTAATTAAATACCGCGGGAATATGGCTCAGTTGGTAGAGCAATTGACTGTTAATCAATGGGTCACAGGTTCGAGTCCTGTTATTCCCGCCATTGTATCTGCGGGAATAGTTCAGTGGTAGAGCGCAACCTTGCCAAGGTTGAAGTCGCGAGTTCGAATCTCGTTTCCCGCTCCATAATAAAATATGGGTGCATAGCTCAGCTGGATAGAGCAACGCCCTTCTAAGGCGTGTGTCCGGGGTTCGAATCCCTGTGCGCTCACCAATAAAAAAAGTTTCACTTTAGTGAAACTTTTTTTTTATAGATATAAATAACATTAACTCTATAGACTAAACTATTAACTAATTGTAAATAATTTGTATATAGTTAGATTTATATAGTATAATACATAGTGTAAAAGATTAAAATGTTTATTTAGGAAGTTTTCAAACAGGAGGATAAAACTGTGTTGGATATAAATTCTTTTTTCAGTGGTTTTGTGGATATAATTTCAAGAATAACTATAAATGATGTAGTTGATATATCCATAGTAGCATATATTTTTTATAAAATATTTATGTTTATAAAAGATACGAGAGCAGAGCAAGTTTTAAAGGGGATATTATTCTTGTTAGTAGCAACTCAATTAAGCGAAACATTTAAATTACATACTCTTTATTGGATATTAGTTAAGAGTTTAGAAATTGGTGTTTTAGCAGCTGTAATAATATTTCAACCAGAACTTAGAGCAGGTCTAGAGCATATAGGTAGAACCAAATTTAATTTTTTTGGTAAAAATGGACCTAATTCTTCAGAGGATTCACTTAATAATACAATAGAAGAAATAGTAGAAGCATTATATTCTTTATCAAGACAAAAGATTGGTGCACTTATTATAATGGAAAGACAAACTAAAATAGGGGAAATAATAAATACTGGTACAAGCATAGATGGAGAAGTATCTAGACAATTATTAATTAATATATTTATTCCAAATACTCCTTTACATGATGGTGCTGTAGTAGTTAGAGATTCTCAAGTAAAAGCAGCAGCATGCTTTTTACCATTGACAGAAAGTAAGGATTTAAGTAAAGATTTAGGTACAAGGCATAGAGCAGCAATAGGTGTTAGTGAGGTTTCGGATTGTATATCGCTTATAGTTTCAGAAGAAACGGGAGACGTATCTATAGCTAAAGCAGGGAAGCTATATAGAAATATTTCTAAAGATAGAATGACAAACATATTAAGAAGTAATTTGAAATCAAAGTCAGAAGAAAAAAGCTTTTTTAAAGGTGGTATATTCAGATGATAGAGAGATTTAAAACTAATACAAAAATAAAATTAATATCCCTGTTAAGTGCAGTAGTATTATGGTTATATGTTATGGCGGTAGTTGACCCAGAAGAGACAAAATTATTTGAAGGGATGCCAGTAACTATAAGTAATATGGATGAATTAAGAGATAAAGATCTTGTAATATATCCTAAAATTGATCTTACTACAGATATATCTGTATCTGGTAAGCTATCTAAACTGCAAAAGGTTAATAAAGATAATATACATATTTATGGTCAAATAAATAATCCTATGGAGGGAAGTAATGATATTTATCTAAGAGCTAATACTCCAGGACAAGTAACTCATGAGATTAGAAATAACATACTTATAGTTAATTTAGAAAAAATAGTGAGTGAACAAAAACCTATTGATATACAGGCAGAAGGAAAACATAAGTCAAATGTAGCTAGAGCTACTGTTGATAAAGGTATAGATAGTATAGGTGTTTCAGGTCCTAGAAGCCAAGTTAAATTGGTAGATAAAATTGTAGGAGTAGTTGATGTAGGGTCAAATACAAATGACTTTACTGCTCAGATAAAACTATTTCCAGTAGACAAGGATGGAAACGAAGTAAAAGATGTTGAGCTTGAAAAATCATCAGTAACAGTAAATGTAGAGTTATTAAAAGAAAAAACTGTACCTATACAGATTAAATTTACACAAGATAGCAATCCAGATATAAAACTAAAAGATTATACATTGAGCCAAGAAAGTATAGTTATAAAAGGTAAAAAAGATGTTGTAGACAAAATTGATTATATAGAAACAGAGCCGTTAAATATAAATGATATTGCTAATAGTACATCAAAAGACCTGGGATTAAGTATACCTGAAGGAATAAGTACAGATACAAAATATATAACTATAAAGCTCAAAACCGTAAAGACAATTAAAGAATCCTTCGTTTATACAAAGCCTGAAATTCAAATAAGAAACAAAACAGAAGATATTGATATATCTAAAATAGATATACCAGATAATATAAATGTAAATATAGAATACTTAGAAAATATAGGAACTATAACAAAAGAAGATATAGTACTATATATAGATGTGTCACAAGATATTAGTGAAACTCAAAAATATGATATAAAGTATGAAACAGAATCTGATATAAAAAATGTGGTTATCACTCCAGATAAAACACTATAATTTTATAAAATAAACTAAAATAAGGTGCAATGAAAATTATCGTTTAAAGTAAAAAAAATGATGTTTTTGTTGCATCTTATTTATTTTAGTAATACTATAAAAGTGAAGAGACATTATAAGGCAATAATCTGAAAAATTAAAAAACTTAAAATAGACTAGGAAAACGTTGCTAAAAAATGTATAATTTAAATATAAAAAACAACTTAAATTAAAAAAATTAATAAGTATTAAATTTTTTATGCATACAATATTCAAAATAATCATCATTTAGTCATACATCACAGGTTATATAATATATTTTACATAGTAAAGTTTTTTGCTAAATAATAAAATATATAGTTAATATTTATAGTAAAGTATAAATGGCTTAAAAGGGGTCAAGCTATTTAACTAGATAAGTAAAGTGAGATTTCACTAGATATAAAAAGAGGTGGGAGTAGATGAGAAACTTTGAAGAAGTAGTAAAGTTTGCAAGAGAAAGAGGTCCTAAAACTATATCCGTAGCATGTTGTCATGATAAAGAAGTTTTAATGGCTGTAGAAATGGCAAGAAAAGAGAAGATAGCTAATGCTATTTTGATAGGCGATATAGAAAAGACAAGAGAGATAGCAAGTAGCATAAATATAGATTTAGATAACTATGAATTAATAGACATAAAAGACTTATCAGAAGCATCTCTAAAGGCAGTTGAATTGGTATCACAAGGAAAATCAGATATGGTGATGAAGGGGTTAGTAGATACATCAATAATCTTAAAAGCTGTATTAAATAAAGAAGTAGGCTTAAGAACTGGAAATGTTTTAAGTCATGTTGCAGTATTTGATGTTGAAGGGTATGATAGATTATTCTTTATAACAGATGCAGCTATGAACTTAGCTCCAGATGTTAATGTTAAAAAACAAATTATAGAAAATGCATGCACAGTAGCACATTCATTAGATATAGACACTCCAAAAGTAGCAGCATTATGTGCTAAAGAAAAAGTAAATCCTAAAATGCAAGATACAATAGATGCAAAAGAATTAGAAGAAATGTGTGAAAGAGGAGAAATCAAAGGATGTATAGTTGGTGGACCGTTCGCACTAGATAATGCTGTATCATTAGAAGCTGCAAATCATAAAGGTATAAATCATCCAGTAGCAGGTAAAGCAGATATATTATTAGCTCCAGACATAGAAGCTGGAAATATATTATATAAATCTTTAGTATTTTTCTCAAAATCAAAAAATGCAGGTGTTATAGTAGGGGCTAAAGCACCAATTATATTAACTTCAAGGGCTGACAACGAAGAAACTAAGTTAAATTCAATAGCTTTAGGCGTATTAATGGCAGCTAAAGCTTAATATATTAGGGGGTATAGCCACATGAATAATGTATTTAAAATACTGACAATAAATCCAGGATCAACGTCAACTAAGATAGCTGTATTTGACAATGAAGATTTAGTATTTGAAAAAACTTTAAGACATTCTTCAGAAGAAATAGGCCAATATGAAAAAATATCAGATCAATTTGAATTTAGAAAAACAGTAATAGAAGAAGCTTTAGCAGAGGGTGGAGTGAAAACTTCAGACTTAGATGCTGTAGTAGGTAGAGGTGGACTTCTAAAGCCTATAAAAGGTGGAACTTATTCAGTAAATGAAGCTATGATAGAAGATTTAAAAGTTGGTGTTCTAGGTGAACATGCATCAAATTTAGGTGGAATTATAGCTAAACAAATAGGTGATGAAGTTAATATACCATCATACATAGTAGATCCAGTTGTTGTAGATGAAATGAATGATGTAGCAAGGGTATCAGGTATACCTGAAATAGATAGAAAGAGTATATTCCATGCTCTTAATCAGAAAGCTACAGCAAGAAGGGCAGCAAAAGAATTAGAAAAAGAATATAGTGCATGCAACTTTATAGTAGCTCATATGGGTGGAGGAATATCTGTAGGGGCTCATGAAAAAGGTAGAGTTATAGATGTAGCTAATGCACTTGATGGTGAAGGACCATTTTCTCCAGAAAGAAGTGGTGGTTTACCAGTAGGTGATTTAGTAAAAATGTGCTTTAGTGGAAAATATACTTTAGATCAAATTAAAAAGAGAATTAAAGGAAATGGTGGTCTAGTAGGATATTTAAACACTAATGATGGTAGAGAAGTTGAAGAAAGAATCTCTAAAGGCGATGAAAAAGCTAAACTAGTTTATGAGGCTATGGCTTATCAAGTAAGTAAAGAAATAGGTGCATGTGCATCAGTTCTTAAAGGCAATGTAGATTTAGTGCTTTTAACTGGTGGAATTGCTTACTCTAAATTATTTACAAACATGATAGAAGATAGAGTTAAGTATATATCTGAAGTTAAAATTTATCCTGGTGAAGATGAAATGATAGCATTAGCACAAGGAGGACTAAGAGTTTTAACTAAAGAAGAGGAACCACAAGTTTATGGATTAGCTGTAGAGTGTATGTAATATTAAAAATACTACACTAACAAATAACATATATAAATGATTATATGACTTAATGGGTGAGATGAATGATAATTAATGATAAAAGAATAAGAATCATAATAGGACATTATGGAAGTGGAAAAAGTGAATTTGCAATTAACTATGTAACTAAGCTAAGAAAAGAAGTAAAAGGAAAAGTTGCTTTATCAGACTTAGATGTAGTGAATGTTTACTTCAGAACTAGAGAGAAAAAAGACTTATTGAAATCTTTAGATATACTTCCAATAGATAGTTCAATAGATGCACCAACTTTAGATTTACCCGCAGTATCAGCTCAAGTAGCAACTCCAATGAATGATGAATCTTATGACTATGTTATAGATGTTGGAGGAGATAATGTAGGTGCTAGAGTGGTAGGAAGATTTAATCATTTAATAAAAGAAAATGATTATGATATGTTTTGTGTAGTAAATGCAAATAGAGAGCAAACTCAGACTGCTGACAAGGTCATCGATCATATAAGAGCAATAGAAAAGTCTTCAGGTTTAAAAGTCACAGGACTTATAAATAATACTCATCTTATTAGATCTACTACTGTAGAAGATGTATTAAGAGGGCAAGAATTAGTACAGGAAGTATCAAAATTATGTAATATACCGGTTAAGTATGTTGCATGTTTAGAAAACCTTGTACCTGAATTACCTAAAGATTTAGAAGGGGAAATATTCCCAATAAAGCTTTATATGAGAGAGGCTTGGATGTAATTTGAGCTCAAATATATAGAAAGATTTTAAGGGGGCATAGGAAAATGGCTAAAGGAACAGTATCTTTTAATCAAGACCTTTGTAAAGGTTGTGGATTATGTGTAGAAGCATGTCCAGTAAAAATTGTAGCAGTGGACAACACTCATATCAATAAGAAGGGCTACAATCCAGCAACAGTTGTTGATATGGATAAGTGTATAGGATGTACAAACTGTGCTACTATGTGTCCAGACTCTGTTATAACAGTAGAGAGAGACTAATTAAAAATTAAGGGGGAATTTTAATGGCTAAGATACTTATGAAAGGTAACGAAGCATTTGGAAAGGCAGCTATAGAAGCTGGATGTAAATATTTCTTCGGTTACCCAATAACACCACAAAATGAATTACCAGAATATATGTCTAGAGAATTACCTAACGTTGGAGGAGTATTTGTTCAAGCAGAATCAGAAGTTTCTGCTATAAACATGATATATGGAGGAGCAGGTGCAGGAGCTAGAGTTATGACTTCTTCATCTTCTCCAGGGATAGCACTAAAACAAGAAGGGATAACATACGCTGCAGGTGCAGAACTTCCTTGTGTTGTAGTAAATGTAATGAGAGGTGGTCCAGGATTAGGTGGAATACAACCTTCTCAAGCAGATTACTTTATGTCTACAAGAGGAGGAGGAAATGGAGATTATAGAACTCCAGTTTATGCTCCAGCTACTGTTCAAGAAGCAGTTGATATGATAATGGAAGCTTTCAATGTTGCTGATTACTATAGAACACCAGTTATGGTAGTTGCTGATGGTATGATAGGGCAAATGATGGAACCAGTAGAATTTAAGGCTCCTAAAAAAAGAGACTTAGCACCTAAAGATTGGGCTACAGTAGGAACTAAAGGTCAAAGAAAACCTAATGTAATCAACTCATTATACTTACAACCAGATGAGTTAGAAAAACATTGTATAAAATTAGAAGCTAAATATAAAGAAATAGAAAAGAACGAAGTAGACTATGAAATGTATAAAACTGAAGATGCAGAACTAGTATTCGTAGCTTACGGAACTACTGCAAGAATAGTAAAAAATGCTATAGATATATTAAGAGGAGAAGGTATAAAAGCTGGTCTTATAAGACCTAAAACTTTATGGCCATTCCCATTCGAAGCATTTAATCAAATACCAGAAGCTAAAAACTTATTAACAGTTGAAATGAGTATGGGGCAAATGGTAGAAGATGTAAGATTAGCTGTTGAAGGTAGAGTACCAGTGCACTTCTATGGAAGAGCTGGAGGAATGATACCTGATCCAGATGGTATAGCTAACAAAGCTAGAGAAGTAGTAGAAAGTCAATTAGCTGTAGGAGGTGCTAGATAATGTCAGTTGTATTTAAGAAAACTAACGGTTTAACAGAAGCTCAAACACATTACTGTCCAGGATGTACTCATGGTATAATTCATAGACTAGTAGGAGAAGTATTAGAAGAATTAGATGTGTTAGGAGATACTATAGGTGTTGCTCCAGTTGGATGTTCAGTTTTAGCTTATAACTATTTTAACTGTGATATGCAAGAAGCATCTCATGGTAGAGCACCAGCAGCTGCTACAGGAATAAAGAGAGTTCATCCTGATAAAACTGTATTTACGTACCAAGGGGATGGAGACTTAGCTTCAATAGGTACAGCTGAAATAGTTCATGCTGCAGCTAGAGGAGAAAAATTTACTACTATATTCGTAAATAATGCTATCTACGGAATGACTGGAGGGCAAATGGCTCCAACTACATTAGTTGGCCAAAAAGCTACTACAGCTCCTAGAGGTAGAGAAATAGATAAACAAGGTTTCCCAATAAGAATGAGTGAAATGTTATCTACATTACCAGGTGCAGTATTCGTAGAGAGAGTTTCTGTAGATACTCCTGCTAATGTTAGAAAAGCTAAAAAAGCAATTAAGAAAGCTTTCCAAGTTCAACAAGCTGGATTAGGATTTGGTATAGTTGAAGTATTATCTACTTGTCCAACTAACTGGGGATTAGCTCCAAATGATGCGCTACAATGGTTAAGAGATAATATGATGCCATATTATCCTATAGGAAATGTAAAAGATGTTGATCTTAATGGGGAGGTGAAGTAATATGTCTACAGCTAGAGTAATATGTGCCGGATTCGGTGGTCAAGGTGTTATGTCTATGGGACAATTACTTACTTATGCAGGAATGCTAGAAGGTAAGGAAGTTTCTTGGTTACCATCATATGGACCAGAAATGCGTGGAGGTACAGCTAACTGTGCAGTAACTGTATCTGATAAGCCAGTAGGTTCACCACTTATAACAGGAGATGCTACTTGTGCTATAGTTATGAACTTACCATCTTTAGATAAGTTTGAAAGAGAAGTTAAGCCAGGTGGAAAAATATTAGTAAACAGCTCTCTTATTGATAAAAAAGTTGAAAGAGATGATGTTGAAGTTCATTATATACCTGCAAATGATTTAGCTTTAGAATTAGGAAACCCTAGAGTTGCAAATATGATAATGTTAGGTGCTTATTTACAAACAGAATCAACAGTAGAAATGGACTCAGTTTTAGAAGCTTTCAAAAAAGTTTTTGGACCAAGTAAAGAAAAGTTTGTTCCGTTAAATAAAGACGCTTTACAAAAAGGAGCACAAGCTATAAAATAATACTAAAGTAGTATAAAAATTTACAAAAAAAGGACAATAGAAATAATTCTATTGTCCTTTTTAGTTATATATATTAAAATGTCTTTATGGAATAAACTAGAGAATTAAGAACATTTATATGTATATAATAATATATTATAATTTGATAAGCTTTTCTTCATGAAAGGAGAATTTTTAATGAGAAAATATTTTGGAACTGATGGAGTAAGAGGCATAGCTAATACAGAGCTTACTTGCGATTTAGCATATAAATTAGGTAGAGCAGGCGGATTTGTTTTAGCTCAAGGGAAAGAAAAAGTTAAAGTAGTAGTAGGAAAAGATACAAGAATATCTGGAGATATGTTAGAAGCAGCTTTAACAGCAGGACTTATGTCTGTTGGATGTGATGTTATAACTGTTGGAGTAGTTCCAACACCTGCAGTAGCATATCTAACAAAAAAATATGAAGCAGACTGTGGAGTTGTTATATCAGCATCTCATAATCCAGTAGAATATAATGGTATAAAATTCTTCAACAATGAAGGGTATAAGTTACCTGATGAAGTTGAATTAAATATAGAAGAATATATCGATAATATAGAAAAAGTAAATTACCATCCAGTAGGAGAAAAAGTTGGAAAAAGAATACACATGCATGATGCACAAAGAGACTATATAGATTATTTAAAGTCTATAATAAATGTTGACTTTAAAGGGTTAAAAGTAGTTTTAGATTGTGCAAATGGAGCATCATATAAAGTTGCACCAATAGTATTTGATGAATTAGGTGCAAGTGTAATTACTATAAATAGTGAGCCAGATGGGAATAATATAAATGATAAGTGTGGGTCTACACATCCGCAAAAACTACAAGAAGCTGTTCTGGCGCACAAAGCTGATTTAGGTCTTGCATATGATGGTGATGCAGATAGATTAATTGCTGTCGATGAAAATGGAAACATTGTTGATGGAGACCATATAATGATATTAAGTGCTATACATCTAAATAAGAAAAAAGAGTTAGCACAAGATACATTAGTAGTTACAGTAATGAGTAATATAGGACTTACTATAGCAGCAAAAGAGCATGGTATAAAACTAGCTACAACTGCTGTAGGAGATAGATATGTATTAGAAGAAATGAAAGATAAAGGATACAACTTAGGTGGAGAACAGTCAGGCCACATGATATTCTTAGATTATAATACAACAGGTGATGGTGTTTTAAGTTCACTAGTACTTTCAAGAATAGTATTAGAAGAAAATAAAAAATTATCAAATCTTGCTGCAGTAATGACTCAATACCCACAAGTATTAGTTAATGCTAGAATAAAAAATGAGAATAAGAATAGATACATGGAGTATCCAGAAATAAAGAGTGAAATTGAAAGAATAGAAAGCTTATTAGATGGATGTGGAAGGGTACTAATAAGACCATCAGGCACAGAACCATTAGTAAGAGTTATGTTAGAGGGTAAAGAGGAAGGTCAAATAAAAGAATTAGCAACTAATTTAGCTAATCTTATACAAGAAAAACTATCGTAATTTAAAAGTGGATACTAAAGACAATATTAGTATTCACTTATAAGCGCCAGAACTTAGTAATTATGTAAGATAATTAAAGAAAAAGTACTGAGTTGACGAGGTCAGAGTTTATCGAATTATCGGCGGATGCTCTGCGGTGTATTTACCATCGTTAGAACTTGCTTAAAACATAGAAGTAATTCTGTGGACAAAGGGAAGTTTATGTAAATATGACCTAACTCTAAAAATATATAAAATAATAATATTTTTAGGAGGAATTAAATATGTGTGGAATAGTTGGATATTTAGGACACAGACAAGCAACAGAAGTTTTAGTAGAAGGACTTTCAAAATTAGAGTACAGAGGATATGACTCTGCTGGTGTTGCAGTTAACACTGGAAATGAATTAGAAATAAGAAAGTTTAAAGGAAGATTAGCAATATTAGCTGAAGATTTAGAAAAAAATCCTATAAATGGTGGATTAGGTATAGGACATACTAGATGGGCAACTCATGGAGAACCATCTGATGTTAATTCACATCCTCATTTCAATATGGATAGAACAATAGCTGTTGTTCACAATGGAATAATAGAAAACTATATGGAATTAAAAGAAGAATTACAAGCTGAAGGTGTTGTATTCTTATCTCAAACAGATACAGAAGTAGTTGCTCATTTAGTAGATAAATACTATGAAGGAAACTTATTAGATGCTGTATATAAAGCTACTGAAAGATTAAGAGGAGCATATGCATTAGGTGTTGTATGTAAAGACAACAATAATGAGTTAGTAGCTGTAAGAAAAGATAGTCCATTAGTTGTTGGTTTAGGTGAAGGTGAAAACTTTATAGCATCAGATATACCAGCAATATTAAAATATACTAGAAATGTATACTTCTTAGAAAACGGAGAATTTGTTCACATGGTAGGAGACAAATTAACTGTATTAAATGAAAATAGAGAAGTCGTATCAAAAGAAGTAACAGAAATAACTTGGGATGTTGAAGCTGCATCTAAAGGTGGATATGAGCATTTCATGTTAAAAGAAATATATGAGCAACCAAATGGTGTTAAGGAAACATTAATAAGAAGATTAAATGATAATGGAGAAATCCAATTAGATGATATAAAAATGACTAAGGAAGACTTAGAAAAAATAAATAAAGTATATATAGTAGCATGTGGTACTGCATATCATGCAGGCCTTGTAGGAAAATTTGCTATAGAAAAATTTGCTAAGATACCAGTAATAACTGATATAGCATCAGAATTCAGATACAGAGATCCATTTGTAGATGAAAATACTTTATTAATACTAGTAAGTCAATCAGGAGAAACAGCAGATACTTTAGCATCTTTAAGATATGCTAAAGAAAGAGGTGCTAGAATATTATCTGTAACTAACGTTGTAGGTTCTTCAATAGCTAGAGAATCAGATGATGTATTCTACACATGGGCAGGACCAGAAATATCAGTTGCATCAACTAAGGCTTATACAACTCAATTAGTATCATTCTACATGATAGCTTTAGATTTTGCTATAAAGAGAGGCACTATAACTAGAGAATTCTACAATGATATGATAGAGAAATTAAAAGAAATGCCTGAAAAAGTAGAAAAAGCTTTAGAACAAGAAACTTATATAAAAGAAGATGTTGCTAAGACTTTAAAAGAAGCAAGTAGCTCATTCTATTTAGGTAGAGGATTAGATTACAACTTAGCTATGGAAGGTGCTTTAAAGATAAAAGAAATATCTTATATACATGCAGAAGCATTTGCTGCTGGAGAATTAAAGCATGGAACAATAGCATTAATAGAAAAAGGAACTCCAGTAATAGCAATAGCTACTCAAGAAGAGCTATTTGAAAAAATGGTATCTAATATGGAAGAAGTTAAAGCTAGAGGAGCATATGTTATAGCTGTTGCTCAAGAAAAGAACAAAGAGGTAGAAAAAGCTGCTGATAAGGTAATATATATACCAAACGTAGATGATATATTATCAAGTATATTAACAGTTTTACCACTTCAATTATTATCTTACTATGTTGCAGTTGAAAGAGGTTGTGATGTAGATAAGCCAAGAAACTTAGCTAAATCAGTAACAGTTGAATAATAAATATAGAAATTATAGCCATGCATTTTTAATGCATGGCTTATTTGAATTATAAATATTAAGAATAAATCACTATTTAATCATTAAAAAAAGTAATGATATCCATAAAAATATACAATATATAGAATTCATAAATTTGATAGATGGTTATTATTAAGTATGATAACCTATAAATATATACATATATTGGAAAAGGGTGAGAATGTGATGATAAGCAAACAAGAAATAGCAAATTTAAAATCAGAAGGTATACTGGCTCAAAAGCAAGAAGGATATTTTTCAATTAGAATTTTAAGCAGGGCAGGGAATTTTACAGCAGAACAACTAACAGAACTAGCTAGATTGTCGCAAAAATATGGCAAAGGATACTTAGGAGTTACAACTAGATTAGCAGTAGAAATACCTTGGATAAAGTATGAGGATATTGATAATATAAAAATTGATTTAAAAGATGCTAATTTAGCTCATGGGGGAACTGGAAAAAAAGTTAGACCACTAGTCGCATGTAAAGGAACTGTATGTCAACATGGGATTTATGATACTCAAGATTTATGTGGAAAGTTACATGATGAATACTTTGCATATGACTTGCCAGCAAAAACTAAAATAACATTGGTTGGCTGTCCAAACAATTGTGCGAAAGCGAACACAAATGATATAGGAATAGTCGGTCAAGTTTATGTAGAGTTCGATGAAGATAAATGCAAAAATTGCGGTTTATGTACTAAATCATGCAGACAAAAATCTGTAAAGCTTGTTGATAAAAAGCTAGTTTGGAATAAAGGTGAATGTGTAAACTGTGGAAAATGTGCACAAGTTTGTCCGTTCGGTGCAATGGAAGTTAAAGAAAAGGGTATGGCCATATATCTTGGAGGAAGAATGGGTAGAGGTTATAGATTTGGTGATAGATTAAGTAATTTATACCAAGAAGATGAAATCATAGAAACAGTTCAAGATATATTAGAAACTTATAAAGACTTAGCAAATCCAGAAGAAAGAATCTGTAAGGTTATAGATAGACTAGGTATAGAAAAATTTGAAAAAGAATTATTAAGTAAAAAAAATCATAATATATAAAATTTAATACTACTACAATAGAGAGTATATCCTTCTTAAATTTGTCAATAATTCAGTTATGAATACGATATAATTTAAGGGGGACTTTTTTTATGAAAACATTCAAAATAATAATAAGTTTTATAGTACTTATGTTAATGGGAATGCTAATATCTTATGCGGATATAAAATCTAATAATGAATATTACAAGTTAATAGAAACTTTCAACAATACACAAGCAAATTTTAAGTTTTATAATATAAAAGCAAATGCAGTCATAGATTATAATATATCTAAAACTCAAATGAGGGATATTTGTATAGAAATCGTTAATAATTTAGGTTTAGAAGAAAGTAATATTAAGTGGGAAGAAAGTAAAAATAAACAGGAAAATCAAATTTATGCACAGATAAAATCTGATGAGAGAAATGTTTCCATAATTTGCATTAAGAAAAATGAAAAAGAGTCATATGTAATAGTTGACATATTAGAGAATAAAGTATATAAAAGTATAGTGGACATTTATACGATTCTTGAGGGGACTTTAAAGAAGCATACACCTCAGGTTGATATAAATACATGTATATCAGGAGAGTACACAAAAAAGTTACAAATAAATAAATATGATGATATTTTAGACAAAATATTATATAATATGAATGCTGAAGAAATAGATAGAATTGAGGAAGAGAATTTTGTCTCAATAACAGCGTATAGCAAGATTTTAAGCGAAAATTATTTAGAATATTTAGGAAATAAGATTAATTTGAATATAGGGATGAGGTATAGCGAAGATGAAGATAAAACTCTTATATACATCGCTACACCAATCATAAAATTAGATTATTAATGAACGAGGAGAGATTAGTAAGATGCCAAAAATATTAGTAAAGAAGAGTAATCCACTTAAAGGTAGTGTTAAAATAGATGGAGCAAAAAATGCAGTATTACCAATAATAGCAGCGACTTTATTAGCAAATGGAAAATCAACATTAAGAGGAGTTCCTAACTTAAGAGATGTACACGTTATATCAGATTTATTAAGACATGTAGGGGCAGAAGTAGAGTATAAAGACAATACATTAACAGTAGATGCTAGTAATATAACTACTTGCGAAGCACCATATGAATTAGTTAGAAAAATGAGAGCGTCTTTCTTAGTAATGGGGCCATTACTTGCAAGATTCAAGCACACTAAGATATCTATGCCAGGAGGATGTGCTATAGGAACAAGACCTATAGATTTACATTTAAAAGGATTCAAATATTTAGGTGCTACAGTAGAAATGGATCATGGATTTGTAGAAGCTACAACTAAGAAATTAACAGGAGCTAAACTATACTTAGATTTCCCATCAGTTGGAGCAACTGAAAATATAATGATGGCAGCTGCACTTGCAGAGGGAACTACTATAATAGAAAATGCTGCAGAAGAGCCAGAAATAGTAGATTTAGCTAACTTCTTAAATGAAATGGGAGCTAATATAAAAGGTGCAGGAACTAACACTATAAAAATACAAGGTGTTGAGGAATTAAAAGGTGCAGAGCATAACGTAATACCTGATAGAATAGAAGCAGCAACTTATATGGTTGCAGCAGCTATGACTAAAGGTGATATAGTTATAGAAAATGTAATAATGGAACATTTAAAACCAGTAGTAGCAAAATTAAAAGAAGCTGGTTGTGAAATAATAGAGATGGAAAATGATTCGGTAAGAGTTATAGGACCAGAAGTATTAAAGCCAATTGATATAAAAACTTTACCACATCCAGGATTCCCTACGGATGTTCAAGCTCAGTTTATGGCTATGCTTACAATAGCAAATGGATCGGGAGTTGTTACAGAAACTGTGTTTGAAAATAGATTTATGCATGTTGCTGAGTTCAATAGAATGGGAGCTAACATAAAAATAGAAGGTAAAAGTGCTGTAGTTAATGGTGTAAGTAAGTTACATGGAGCTAAAGTTAACGCAACAGATTTAAGAGCAGGAGCTGCCCTTATATTATGTGGTCTTATGGCTGAAGGAGAAACTCAAATAGGAGAGATATATCACATACAAAGAGGTTATGTTGATATAGATAAGAAGATAACTGCATTAGGTGGAAATATAAAGATAGTAGAAGATTAATAACAAAAATACTAGTCTAAAACAACAGGGTTGTTCATATACTTTAAGGACAAAGATTTAAACTAAGGAGGAAAAGTATATGAAGAACCCTTTAGCTGTTTTAGCAACAATAGTAGCGTGCTCTATAAGTATACCAATATTAATAAGTGTAGTATCTTATGATGATATAGAAGCAACACCTAAGGTAGATTCAAAACCTATTGTACAAACAATAAAGAAAAAAACAAAACAAATAGCAAATTATGAAACAGTAGATAAAAAATCACCAGTAATAAATGTTTATAATCATAACTTAGGCAAAGTACAACAAATGGATATTGAAGAATATTTATGTGGTGTATTAGCAGGAGAAATGTCAGCAGAGTTTAATTTAGAAGCGTTAAAAGCTCAAGCTGTAGCAGCTAGAACTTTTGTTATGTACAAAGAAGACCAAGGTAAACAAAGCAAACATCCAAATGCAGTAGTTTGTACAGACTTTAAGCATTGTCAGGAGTATAAAAGTTATGAATATTTAAAGAAAAAAAATGGTGAGAAATGGATGCAAAATTCTTACTCTAAAATACAACAAGCAGTTAAAGAAACAAAAGGTCAGATTATAACGTATAATAATAAGCCTATACTTACGTTATATTTTTCAACATCAGCAGGAAAAACAGAAAACAGTGAAGAAGTATTCGCACAGTCTTATCCATATTTAAAATCAGTTGACAGCCCATATGATAAAAACTATTCTCCAAAATACACATCAGCATTAAAAATGAGTAATAAAGATTTTGTACATGCATTTAAGGTAGGATATAGCGATATTCAACTTAGTGAAAATAACTTGAGTAATCAGGTTAAAATAATAGATAAAAGCAATGGTGGATCTGTAGAAAATATTAAAGTAGGTAATAAGCAGATAAAAGGTACAGATGTAAGAAAGATTTTAAACCTTAATTCAGCTAATTTTGACTTATCATTTAAAGATAGCTATGTAGATATATCTGTTAAGGGATATGGACATGGTGTTGGAATGAGTCAATGGGGAGCAGAAGGTATGGCACAAGAGGGTTATAAATACTATGAAATTTTATCTCACTACTATACAGGAACAACAATAAAAGATTTATATTAAAAAGTAAAACTCTATAATCTATTTACTAATTAAGATTATAGGGTTTTTTATAATACTTAGAAAATTATACTTATATTAAAATTAAAGATAATTATAATTTGCGTATATGTATTTCAAAAAAAGTCAGCCTTATAAAATCTTCAAGGAAGACTTTTTTATTTTGTAAATTTATATAAAAATACATTAAATAGCCAGTATTTATCCAAATATTATTTATAAAAAATATACAAAATTGTATAAAAATAGAAATTAGGACAACAATATAAATACATAAATATATTTGGAGGTGCTGTATGAAGAAAAAGCTATTAGAAAAAGATGGTTTTTATCTAGCATTGTTTGCATGTGTTTGCTTAGTAGCTGTTGGCGGAGTTTGGTTTACAAAAAATAATGTAGATGAATTAGCTTCTAATAACGGATTTGTAAATAAGACTGATGAAAGTAAAAATGATGATGAAGTAAATTTAATACAAAAAGATAATGACGCTGCTGTTCCTACAACAACAGAATCAAAAGATAACCTAGAAAAAGCTAAAGCTAAAGAAAAAGAGCAACAAGCAAATAAAAAGGAAGAATCGAAACTTAGTTTTTTAGGTGAAAAGGTAGTCAGAGAATATTCTGATAAAGAACCTAGTTACTCAAAAACACTAAACTTATGGGAAGTACATAAAGGTTTAGACGTTAGTACATTAAAAGGTCAAGAAATAAAATCTTTATTAGATGGAAAAATTGTAGATGTATTTAAAGATGATGAACATGGTATGTCAGTAAAAGTTAAAAGTAATAATGATATTACTGTAGTTTATTCTAATTTAAGTGAAAAAATAAATGTTAAAAAAGATCAACAAGTTAAAGTAGGGCAAGCTCTAGGTACAGTTGGTAACACTTCTATGGTAGAAGGAAAAGATGGTCAACACGTACATATAGAAGCATATAAGGGAAATAGCTCTATGAATCCTATGAGCTTAATTAAATAAAAATAATTAGACTTAATCAAATTTGGTTAAGTCTGTTATATTTTTTGAAATTCTCACATATATATGATTAAGGCTAGTATGTGAGGAGGGGAAGTTTTGAGATCTCATATAGAGGAACGAGCAATCGTTGTAGCAAAATATATACTAGAAAAAAATACGACTGTGCGTCAAACAGCGAAAACATTTGGAGTGAGTAAAAGTACTATTCACAAAGATGTAACAGAACGATTAGAAGAAATAAATCCATCTTTAGCTAAAGAAGTTAAAATGGTTTTAGAAAAGAATAAATCTGAAAGACACATAAGAGGAGGCATGGCTACTAAGCTTAAATATGAGAAAGATATTAAAAAAGATGTAGGTTAAAACCTGCATCTTTTTTAATATTGTTCTTGACTAAAACTCTGTTTTTGTATATTTTGTATTATAGGAGTGTTTTGCAAAAAAATAATGAATCGTTTAAATATAAAATATGAAACAAAAGGAGTTGTAAAAATGGCGAGAGCTGATATAGGTATAGACTTGGGAACAGCAAATGTACTTGTATACGTAGATGGAAAAGGAATAGTATTAGAAGAGCCTTCTGTTGTGGCAATAGAAAAAAGAACTAATTCTGTCCTAGCAGTAGGAGAAGAAGCTAGAAAGATGATAGGTAGAACGCCTGGAAATATTGTTGCTATAAGACCATTAAGAGATGGTGTTATATCTGACTATGATGTAACTGAGAAAATGCTTAACTATTTCGTAAACAAAGTAGTGGATAAAAAAGGATTTGGGAGATTCTTTATGCCGAGAATAATGGTTTGCGTTCCTACTGGTGTTACAGAAGTAGAAAAAAGGGCAGTAGAGGAAGCTACACGCCAAGCTGGTGCAAGAGAGGTATATATAATTGAAGAACCAATAGCAGCGGCTATAGGAGCTGGAGTAGATATATCTAAGCCTAATGGTAGCATGGTTATAGATATCGGTGGTGGTACAGCTGATATAGCTGTAATATCGTTAGGAGGAGCTGTAGTTAGTGAATCTATAAAAGTTGGAGGAGATAGATTTGATGAAGCTATAGTAAGATATATGAGAAAGCAACATAATCTTCTTATCGGAGAAAGAAGTGCGGAAAAGATAAAAGTAGAAATAGGAACTGCATATAAAAGAAAAGAAGAAAAGAGTATGAAAATAAGCGGTAGAAACTTAGTTACAGGATTACCATTATCTATAACAATAAATTCTTCTGAAATGCTAGAAGCACTTGATGAGTGTGCAGAACAAATAGTACTTACTACACTAGCAGTACTAGAAAAGACACCACCAGAGTTAGCTGCTGATATAAGTGATGCAGGTATAATAATGACAGGTGGAGGTTCATTGTTATATGGATTAAATACAAGAATCGAAGAAAGAACAGGAATAAAGGTTATTGTTGCCAATGAACCAATGTCTTGTGTAGCTAAAGGTACAGGTAGTGCACTAGGTTCTTTAGATATGCTTGAAACAGGGGGTACCTTCAAAAGAAGATAATAAGGAGGTATTTTTATGTTAAATATAGATCAAATAAAGGAATTAATACCACATAGATATCCATTTTTATTAGTGGATAAAGTAATAGAATTGGATGCTGGAAAAAGGGCTGTAGGTATAAAAAATGTAACAGTAAATGAGCCATTTTTCCAAGGTCATTTTCCAGAATACCCTATAATGCCAGGTGTATTAATAATAGAAGCAATGGCTCAAGTAGGTTGTGTAGCTATGATGTCTATAGAAGAAAATAGAGGTAAATTAGGTGTATTCGCAGGTATTGATAAAGTTAGGTTTAAAAAAGAAGTAAGACCAGGGGATACATTAACTATGGAAGTAGAGATGACTTCTGTAAGAAGAAACATTGGAAAAGCTACAGCTAAAGCTTTTGTTGGAGAAGAGTTAGCTTGTAGTGGAGAATTAATGTTTGCCCTTGTAGAAAAGTAAGATAAAAAGTCCTAGAAATAGGACTTTTTTTATTTGATAAAATTAAATTATTATACATAAGTAGCCAAAGATTAAAATGCATGAATAGAAAAAGCTCGCACAACTAGTAGCGCTTTATGTAAAGATATAGTGCGAGATAATTCATTTTAAATAGGAAATTAGGTAGAAAGTAATAGAGATAATGAAATTATTTCAGCGAGTTCTATTATGAAGCTAAGCCTCACGTTATTAAAAGAAAATCTGTTATTTTCATCTATTTTATCTACAATCCCAACAATAGAGTAATTTCCTATTTGAGGGAGTTTTTTTCCTACTCCTTTTCCAGGAAGAATAGGACCTTTTCTAATTTGTACATTGCCTATACTACTTTTTGATCCCAAGCATGCATCTATAGCCAAGAAATTTCCTTTAGGATGAGTATTTTTTATATGTTCAATAGACTCATAAATATTTAAAGCATGAATAGGATTATCTAGTGTGCCGTAAACAGGAAACTTAAAGTCACTATTCTTTAACATGGTACCAACTAAAGGGCCAAGAGCATCACCTATAGCCCGATCTGTTCCTATACAAACCACAACTGTATTTTCATCAACTAAATCTTTAAGGACTGAACTTAATATTTGTACGACATTCTCTTTTTTATAATTTACCTTGGCTAAATACATAGGAACACCCCCTTCAAAAGAAATATATGAAATTTTGGCCTGAAAAAGACCTATATTAAAGTAGATAAGTTATAATATGAAATTAAGTTAAGATAGGATACTGTTTATATAAAATTAACAAATAAAAAAATAAGGAAATGTATATTTTAGACTTATTGTGAGAGAGAATTAAATACTGCAGGGGAAAACATTAATTAGATAAAATAAATAATTTTGTTGACAACGTTTTAAAAACATAGTAACATGTAAATTGTAAAGAACATATAATAAAAAGAACTTAATAACTTTCTTGATTACCTTATCAAGAGCGGCGGAGGGATAGGCCCTGTGAAGCCCAGCAACCACCCATATTTGGGAGACGGTGCTAAATCCTACAAAACCATATGGTTTTGAGAGATGAGGTTAGTTAATTAGCGTATTGATATATATATAATTAACCTCTTCTTGTAAAAAGAAGAGGTTTTTTTAATTCAACAATAAATAACTAAACCGTGACCTCTTAAAATGTACTAAGTTCTTAAATAGGTTATTAAAAAATTACCAGTAAAAAGTATAAAAAAATTGATTTTTCGTAATTATAATAAACGAGGGAATCTACTAAATTTAAGGAGGAAACAAAGATGGCAAGACATTTATTTACATCAGAATCAGTAACAGAAGGGCATCCAGATAAAATCTGTGACCAAATATCAGATGCTATACTAGATGCATTATTAGAAAAGGATCCTTTATCAAGAGTAGCATGTGAAACAACAGTTACTACAGGATTAGTTTTAGTTGCAGGAGAAATAAGTACAAAAACTTATGTTGATATACCTAAATTAGTTAGAGAAACAGTTAGAGGCATAGGATATGATAGAGCTAAGTATGGATTTGACTGTGATACTTGTGCAGTTATAACATCTATAGATGAACAATCAGGCGATATAGCAATGGGTGTTGATGAAGCTTTAGAAAACAGAGCTGGACAAATAAGTGAAGATGAAATAGAAAAAGTAGGAGCTGGAGATCAAGGTATAATGTTCGGTTTCGCATGTAATGAAACAGAAGAATTAATGCCTTTACCAATATCATTAGCTCATAAATTAGCAAGAAGATTAACTGAAGTTAGAAAGTCAGGATTATTAGATTATCTAAGACCAGATGGAAAAACTCAAGTTACAGTTGAATATGATGGAAATAAGGTAGTTAGAGTTCATACTATACTTATATCAACTCAACATGGAGAAGAAGTTGAGAATGAAACAATAAGAAAAGACTTAATAGAGCATGTTATAAAAGCTGTTATACCTGCAGACTTATTAGATGAAGAAACTATAATATATATCAACCCAACAGGAAGATTCGTTATAGGAGGACCTCAAGGAGATACAGGACTTACAGGAAGAAAGATAATAATAGATACTTACGGTGGATACTCAAGACATGGAGGAGGAGCTTTCTCAGGAAAAGATGCTACAAAAGTTGATAGATCTGCTGCATATGCTGCAAGATACGTAGCTAAAAATATAGTAGCTGCAGGACTTGCTGATAAATGTGAAATAGAATTAGCTTATGCTATAGGTGTTGCTAGACCATTATCTGTATTTATAGATACTTTTGGAACTGGAAAAGTTTCAGAGGAATTATTAGTTGAATTAGTTAATAAACATTTCGACTTAAGACCAGGTGCGATAATAAGAGACTTAGACCTAAGAAAACCTATATTCAAACAAACAGCTGCTTATGGACACTTTGGAAGAACTGATATAGACTTACCATGGGAAAGAACTGATAAAGCAGAAGTATTAAGAAAAGAAGCATTAGGACAATAATTTAATTTATAAATAAATACTAAACCCCTTAAAGTATATGAATAGGAAAGGCCTATAGAATCTACTTTAAGGGGTGATTTTATTTGTCATAAAAGGTATAATAATTACAACTTAAGTGAACGATAGAAATATTATGGTTGTAGGAGAAGCAGTATGGAACGAATAGAAGGAATGATAAGTGATATAGTTTTTAAAAATGAAGAAAATGGATATACTATAGCCCACCTAGCAAATTCAGACAATGAGATAGTAATAGTTGGGTGCATGCCTACCTTATCAGTAGGAGAAAGTATAGAAGTAGAGGGAAAATGGGTAAATCACAAAACTTATGGAACTCAATTTGAGGTTAATAAGTTTATGCCGGTTACCCCAAACTCACTAGAAGGCATATATGTGTATTTATCATCAGGTATGATACATGGTATAGGCGAGAAAATGGCTAAAAGAATAATCGATAAATTTGGAGTTAATACTTTGGATGTTATTCAAAATATGCCAGAACGTCTAAAAGAAGTAGAAGGAATAGGGAGTAAAAAAATAGATCAGATAGTTAAAAGTTATGAAGAAAATAGAGAACTTAGAAATATAATCATTGAATTATCTCCGTATGGAATTACCCCAAACTACTGTATGAAAATATATAAAAAATATAAAAATAAAGCTCTAGAAAATATAAATAAAAATCCTTACCAATTAGCTGAAGATATAAGAGGAATAGGATTTAAAATAGCAGATAATATAGCTAGTAAAATAGGTATAGAGAAAGACTCTAAGGACAGAGTATCACAAGGTATCTTATATGCCTTAAACCAATCTTTAAGTAGTGGACATACTTATCTACCAGAAGATATTCTAATACAAGAAGCAAAAAAACTTTTAGAAGTAAAACCTCCTATAATAGAAGAGTGTATAATGGAACTAGCATATGACCAAAAGGTACATATAGAAAAAATGAACGGAATGAAGTTGGTATATCTAATACCATACTATGTATCAGAAAATGGGGTTTGTAAGCAAATAATAAAATTATCTCAAGCTGAATTTGAAGATTTATATATAGATATAGATAAAGAAATTAAAGTAGTAGAAAAACAAGAAAATATTAAACTAGCAACAAATCAAGTACTTGCAGTAAAAGAAGCTATAGAAAATGGTGTAGTTATAATAACTGGAGGACCAGGAACAGGAAAAACAACTACTATAAATACAATAATTAAAATATTTGAAAATAATAGTCAAGAAGTAGTATTAGCAGCACCTACAGGAAGAGCTGCTAAAAGGATGAGTGAAACATCTAGCAAGGAAGCTAAAACTATTCATAGGCTCCTTGAAATGGGATTTGCTACAGACAGTGATCAGTTAGAGTTTATGAAAAATGAAGAAGAACCTATAAAAGCAGATGTAATAATTATAGATGAAGTTTCTATGGTAGATATATTACTTATGTATAGTTTACTAAGAGCAATAAAACCAGGGACACGAGTTATATTAGTTGGAGATAGTGACCAGCTACCGTCGGTAGGAGCAGGAAACGTACTTAGTGATATGATAGAATCATGTGTAATAAATGTTGTTAGATTAAATGAAATATTTAGACAAGCTCAAGAAAGTATGATAGTAGTCAATGCTCATAAAATAAATAAGGGAGAGCCATTATCTTTAAATGCAAAAGATAAAGATTTTTTCTTTATAAAAAGAAATACAAATGAAGAAATTTTAAAAGAAATAATAAGTGTGGTTAGTGAAAGACTACCTAAATTTTATAAAGTAGATAAATTAAAGGATATACAAGTCTTAGCATCGATGAGGAAAGGGGAATTAGGTGTTACTAATCTTAATATAGAACTTCAAAAATACCTTAATAAGCCTGAAAAATATAAGGTTGAAGAGAATTTTCAAAAAAGACTTTTTAGGGTAGGAGATAAAGTAATGCAAATTAAAAATAACTACACTAAAAAATGGGAAAATGAAGATAGAAGTGAAAGTGGAGAAGGTATATACAATGGAGATATTGGATATGTATATCATATAGATAAAGAAAAAAGAATTGTATATGTTATATTTGATCAAATAAAAATAGTAGAGTACAAATACGATGAATTAGATGAGCTGGACCACAGTTTTTGTACGACAATTCATAAAAGCCAAGGTAGTGAATTTCCAGTAGTAGTAATACCTATGACATGGGCACCTCCTATGCTATTAAGCAGAAATTTATTATATACAGCTGTTACAAGAGCAAAGAAACTTGTAGTAATAGTGGGAGATGTTAAATACTTGGAATATATGATAAAAAATAATAGAACTAATGATAGATATTCAAATTTAGCATATAAACTTAATAAATTTAAAGAAGAAGGGGTGTTAGTTAAGTAAGAATGAATAGTCATTTGAAAAAATTAAATGACATAAATGAATACATGACTGATATATTTCTCGACCTTATATACCCAGATAATATAAGTTGTATAATTTGCAACAAACCAATAAATAAAAATAACACATACTCTATGTGTAAGGATTGTTTTAATGAACTTCATTTTATACTAGATGGATGTATTAAGTGTGGAAAGCCGATAATTAATTGTTCTTTAGAAGAACATGATATAGATGAATGTAGCTATTGTAGTGGTAAAGAGTTTTATTTTGATAAAGCTATATCATGCATAGAATATAACGATTTTAGTAAAAAAATGATTTTTGGATTTAAATATAGCAATAAAACATATATGAGTAGATATATAGCATCAATAATGAAGGAAAAACTAATATTAGAGGGAATAAATTTTGACTATATACTATTTGTACCTTTACATAAATCAAGACTGAAAAAAAGAGGATTTAATCAAGCGTATAAGATAGCCAAGTATTTAAGTAAAGAATTTAATATACCAGTACTTGATTGTATAGTAAGGAAAGAAAATACTAAAAGACTTTATAAATTAAGAAAAAAAGAAAGAAGAAACGAGCTAAGAGATGCATTTATATTAAAGAAGAATAAAATTTATTTAGAAAATAAGAATATAATACTTGTAGATGATATATTTACAACTGGTGCAACTGTGAATGAAATCTCAAGAATTCTAAAATTAGAAGGTGCAAATTTAATAACAGTATCAACTTTTTTAACAGGAGCTAACACGCTTAGTTGTTAGGAATAAATTCCTATTGACATATATCTAATAAAATATTAAAATAAAAAAAGTGATATTTAGGTCTGTGGTTGCAAGTCCAAGCCAGTCGCAGGCAAAGGGATCCACGTAAGTTAACACTAAAAATTGGGTTAATGATCATGGTGCGGCTTAGAAGTAAGACCTACCGGTACAAAATCGAGAGAGTTAGTAGTGCGGCGAACCCAAGCGAACCCTCCAGTAGGCGAGTGTGGGGTCAAAAACCAGGTCAGCTAAATATCCTAAAGTACCTTTATAGGTGCTTTTTTTATGCAAAAAATTAAGCTACATTCCAATTATGGAATATAGCTTTTTTAGTTTTATTTTAATCAAAGCATAAAGATATATCATATGTATAAAAATGTATTTGATAAGAACTATAAAAATAATAAATTCCAAAATCCTTAAATATAATATTGAAATTTTATAAAAAAATATATAAATCTATATAAAAAAAATTTTATATTTGAAATTGTATAAATCATTAAAAAACGACACTAATTCACAAATAAATAACAGTTGTTGTAGACATTTGTGGATAGAAAATATTATAAAAATAGCTTGGAATACACAAAAACAAGAGTTATTAACAAATTTATCCACACTATCCACAGTTATATTGTTAAGATTAATCCACATATATAATTTGTAGATTATCCAAAAATTAATTCTATTTTATTTGAATATATTAATTTATAAAAGTTAACAATAAAAATAAAGGATTATATAACTCAGGGTAGAATACTTTATTAAAGTATAATTAGTTATACTGCTATAACTGAAGGGAGATGTTCTTATGAATATAATAATATCTGGAAAACAAATGGAGCTAACAGACGGAATTAAAGGTGCAATAGAAGAAAAAATCGGAAGATTAGACTACTACCTTCATCCAGAAACAGAAGTAAAAGTGACAGTTAGTGCTAAAAAATCAAGACAAAAAGTAGAAGTAACAATAATCCCTATAAGTGGACCAATAGTTAGAGCTGAAGATATAGAAGAAAACTTATATGCAGCTATAGATGTAGTTTATGATAAATTAAATAAGCAATTAAGAAGATATAAAAATAGATTGCAAGATAGACATCAAGATAGTGAAAGTATAAGATTCCAAGGTGTAGAATTAAATGAGGACATTGACTTTGATGAAGATGAAGATGATTTAAATATAGTAATAGAAAGACATAAAAAGTTTGATATGAAACCTATGAGTGCTGAAGAAGCAGTACTACAAATGGAACTAATTGAACATGATTTCTATATGTTTAGAAATATAGATACAGATGAAGTATCTATTGTGTATAAACGTAGAAATGGTGGATACGGAATAATAGAACATGAATAAGATAATTTAAATTAATTAAAAAGCTATCGATAAATTTAATTATCGATAGCTTTTTTAATTAGTTTACCTTACATATAAACAGTTACATTTTAAGCGTTAGAACATAAAGGCAAATATTCAATATTAAATATAGAATTTTTATGGTAAAATGAATATTAGTATAATAATTGAGCGAGGAGAGATGCTGAATATGAGTTTTTTAGATAGTTTATTTAACATGGCGGATAAAAAAGAACTTAAAAAGTTTAATAAGATAGTTGATCAAATAGATTCTTTAGAGACAAAATTTGATTCTATGTCAGATAAAGAACTTCAAAATATGACAAATATATTTAAAGAGAGATTAAGCGCAGGAGAAACGATAGACGATATATTACCAGAAGCTTTTGCTGTTGTAAGGGAAGCATCTAAAAGAATATTAGGGATGAGACACTATAGAGTACAGCTTATAGGTGGTATTGTTCTTCATCAAGGTAGAATAGCTGAAATGAAAACTGGGGAAGGTAAAACATTAGTTGCAACTGCGCCAGTGTATTTAAATGCTCTTACAGGGAAAGGTGTACATGTAGTAACAGTAAATGATTATCTAGCAAAACGTGATAAGGAACAAATGGCAAAAGTATATGAATTCCTTGGAATGACAGTTGGGGTAATAGTTCATGGGCAAAATCCTCAAGTTAGAAGAGAACAATATCAATGTGATATAACATATGGAACTAACAATGAATATGGATTTGATTACTTAAAAGATAATATGGTAATACATAAGGAACAAATGGTTCAAAGAGAGTTAAACTATGCTATAGTCGATGAGGTTGACTCAATTCTTGTAGATGAAGCGAGAACACCACTTATAATATCTGGACCTGGGGATAAATCTACGCATTTATATGCGGATGCGAATACATTTGTATTAACATTAAAACCAGATAACTATGAAGTTGACGAAAAGCAAAAATCAGTTTCTTTAACTGAATCAGGGATACAAAAAGCGGAAGTTTACTTTAATGTAGATAACCTAACAGATGTAGCTAATACAGAACTTTATCATCATATAAGTCAAGCATTAAAAGCTCATGTAATAATGAAACGTGATGTTGATTATGTATCTAAGGATGGAGAAATAATCATAGTTGATGAATTTACTGGAAGACTTATGTTTGGTAGAAGATACTCAGAAGGATTACATCAAGCTATAGAAGCTAAAGAAGGCTTAAGAATTCAAAGAGAGTCTAAAACATTAGCTACTGTAACATTCCAAAATTACTTTAGAATGTATAACAAGTTATCAGGGATGACAGGAACAGCTAAGACAGAAGAAGATGAATTTAAGGCTATATATAAAATGGATGTAGTTCAAATACCTACGAATAAAAGTATTCTAAGAAAAGATTTAGCAGATGTTGTTTATAAAAATCAAAGAGGTAAGTTTAATGCAGTTGTAGATGATATAATTGAAAGACATGCAGTTAAGCAACCAGTGCTTGTTGGTACAGTTTCAATAGAAAATTCAGAATTATTATCTATGTTATTAAAGAAAAAAGGAGTTAAGCATGAAGTATTAAATGCTAAGCACCATGATAAAGAAGCTGAAATAATAGCACAAGCTGGTAGATTAGGTGCTGTAACTATAGCAACTAATATGGCAGGGCGTGGTACCGATATAGTATTAGGTGGTAACCCTACTTTCCTAACAAAGAGAGAAATGAAAAGATTAGGATACGATGAATCTGTAATAAATAAAGTGGATACATCGTTAGAAGGAATAGATAGAGAAGGCAACGAAGACTTATTTGCAGCTAGAGATGAATATGAAAACTTATACAAAAAGTTTAAAGAGCAAACTCATCAAGAGCAAGAAGAAGTTATAAAAGCTGGTGGTTTAGCTATCATAGGTACTGAAAGACATGAATCTAGAAGAATTGATAATCAGTTAAGAGGTCGTGCTGGTCGTCAAGGTGACCCAGGTAGTTCTACATTCTATATTTCATTAGAAGATGATCTTATGAGATTATTCGGAAGTGATAGAATAAGTTCTGTAGTAGAGAAAATAGGTCTAGAAGAAGATATGCCTATAGAACATAAAATGTTAACTAAGTCTATAGAAGGCGCTCAAAAGAAAGTTGAAGGTAGAAACTTTGGTATAAGAAAACATGTGCTTCAATATGATGACGTTATGAATAAGCAAAGAGAGACTATATATGCTGAAAGAAGAAGAGTTCTAGAAGGTGAAAATTTAGAAGAACAAATAAAGCATATGGTACACTCTTTAATAGAAGATGCAGCTAATACTTATACTCAAGAAAATAATATAAACGTAGATGGATTTAAGGATTATCTATATCATTTATTCATGCCAAAAGGAAGCATAGAAATAACAGATATGGAAAAACTTAATACTGCACAATTAGTAGAAGTAGTCTATGAAATAGCAGTTAAGATATATAGTGATAAGGAAGAAAAAATAGGATCGGAAAGAATGAGGGAAGTGGAAAGAGTTATACTTCTTCAAGCTGTTGATAATCATTGGATAGATCATATAGATGCTATGGATCAATTACGTCAAGGTATAGGACTTCGTGCTATAGGTCAGCAAGATCCAGTTATAGCTTATACTAATGAAGGATTTGAAATGTTCAATGAAATGAACACACATATACAAGAAGATACTATAAGATATCTATTCAACATAACTATAGAAGAGCCAGTTGAAAGAAAGCAAGTTATAGATGTTGATCATTTATCTTCTAATATAACAGATGAACCAGGAAATAAAACTGTTAAGAAAGAAGAATCAATAGGAAGAAATGATGACTGCCCTTGTGGAAGTGGTAAAAAGTATAAGAAATGTTGTGGTAGATAATAGCGGAGGACAGAAATGTTAAATTTACAAGACTATAGAAATAGTGTAGAGAGAATGTCTTCAAATATAGAAGAAATGAGGGTTTCTCTTTGACATTGCTTCATTAAATACAAGAATTAAAGAAAATGAAGAAAAAATGAATGAGCAGGATTTTTGGAATGATAATGATGCTGCTCAGAAGATACTTCAAGAAAATAAATCACTTAAGGAAACTGTAGAAGAGTATAATACACTTGTATCATCATTAGAAGAGATTGAAGTTTTAATAGAACTAGGACTTGAAGAAAATGATGAATCTATTGAAAAAGAAATAGAAGAATCTATATCTAAATTAGAAAATGAAATAGATAAGGTAAGGATAAAAACTCTTTTAAGTGGAGAATATGATAAAAATAATGCTATTTTATCTATAAATGCTGGTACTGGAGGGCTTGATGCTCAAGATTGGGCACAAATGCTACTTAGAATGTATGTAAGATGGGCAGAGAGTAAAGACTATAAAGTTAAAACTTTAGATATAATATCAGATCCTGAAGCTGGAATAAAAAGTGCAACACTTCTTATAGAAGGAATAAATGCATATGGATATTTAAGGAGTGAAAAAGGTGTTCATCGTATGGTAAGAATATCTCCTTTTGATCCATCAGGAAAAAGACATACATCATTTGCATCTATAGATGTTATACCAGAATTAGATGATAGCATAGAAATAGATATAAATACGGTTGATTTAAAAATAGATACATATAGAGCTTCTGGTGCAGGAGGTCAACATGTAAATACTACAGATTCGGCAGTAAGGATAACACATATTCCTACTGGTGTTGTGGTTCAATGTCAAAATGAAAGATCTCAACATAAGAATAAAGATACGGCGATGAAGATGCTTATGGCCAAGCTTATAGAGCTTAAAGAACTTGAACAAAAAGAAAAAATAGAAGACATTCAAGGAAAATATTCTCAAATAACTTGGGGAAGCCAAATAAGATCATATGTATTCCAGCCGTATAAATTAGTAAAAGACCATAGGACTAATGCAGAAATGGGTAATGTAGATAGTGTTATGGATGGCAATTTAGATTTATTTATAAATGAATATTTAAAAATGAATAAATCTAAAAATCATTAAAGAAAGGGCTTGAGAATTTAATTCTCGAGCCTTATTTTAAAGCTGTAAAAAATACTTAAGATCTAGACATACCTAAATAATCGAAAGAAGAGGGATTTATATGAATATAAATGAAATATTAAAAAAAGAGCTTAATCTAAGAGATGATCAAGTAAATAATACTATAAAACTTATAGATGAAGGTAACACAATTCCATTTATAGCTAGATATAGAAAAGAAATGACTGGCGAAATGAGTGATGTAACTTTAAGGGAATTTCATGATAAATTAATGTATTTAAGGAATTTACAGAGTAGAAAAGATGATGTAGTAAGAATAATTGAAGAACAGGGAAAATTAACAGACGAAATAAAAATAAATATAGAAAAAGCACATACTCTTCAAGAGGTAGAAGATATATATGCTCCATACAAACAAAAGAAAAGAACTAGAGCTACTATAGCAAAAGAAAAGGGATTAGAAGGCTTAGCATTAGCTATTTTAAATACAAATATAGAAAATTTAGATATTGAAGCTGAAAAATATATAAATGAAGAAAAGGAAGTAAGCTCAATAGAAGAAGCTTTAAAAGGAGCTAAAGATATAATAGCTGAAATTGTATCAGATGATGCAAAAATAAGAAAGTACATAAGAGAACTTGCATTAAAAGAAGGTATTATAGTAACAAAAAATTCTCAGGAAGAAAAATCTGTATATGATATGTACTATGATTATAGTGAATCAGTAAAAACTATAGCTCCTCATAGAGTATTAGCTATAAATAGAGGAGAAAAGGAAAACTTCTTAAAGGTTAAATTAGAAATAAATAATGAAAAAGTAATAAATCATATAATAAATGAATATGTAAAAAATGATAACTTTAAAAATAAACAAGAAATAGTTTCATCTATAGAGGATGCATACAAAAGATTAATATTCCCTTCTATAGAAAGAGAAATAAGAAATCATTTAACTGAATTAGCTCAAGAAAGAGCAATAAGTGTATTTGGTAAAAATATAAAAAGCCTTTTATTACAACCACCAGTTAAAGATAAAGTTGTAATGGGATTTGACCCAGCATTTAGAACAGGATGTAAGATTGCAGTTGTAGATAAAAATGGGAAGTTACTAGACTTTACAACTGTATATCCGACAGAACCACAAAACAATGTAGAAGGTGCAAAGAAAACTCTGAAAGAATTAATAAATACTCATGGAGTAGATATCATAGCTATTGGAAATGGAACTGCATCGAGAGAATCTGAGAAGTTTGTATCAGATATGATAAAAGAAATAGATAAACCTATCCAATATATAATAGTTAATGAAGCTGGAGCATCAGTTTATTCTGCATCAGAATTGGCTAATGAAGAGCATCCGGATATAAATGTATCTATAAGAGGAGCTATATCTATAGGAAGAAGATTACAGGATCCATTAGCAGAGCTAGTAAAAATAGATCCTAAAAGTATAGGGGTAGGTCAATATCAGCATGATTTAAATCAAAAAAGGTTAGCTGAAGTATTAGGTGGAGTTGTAGAAGATTCAGTTAATAGCGTAGGTGTAGATTTAAATACAGCATCATATTCTTTATTAGAGCATATTGCAGGTATAAGTAAAACTATAGCTAAAAATATAGTAGCATATAGAGAAGAAAATGGAGATTTTACGTCTAGAGCACAGTTGAAAAAAGTAAAGAGACTAGGTCCTCAAGCATTTACACAATGTGCAGGATTTATGAGAATACTGGATGCTAAAAATCCTTTAGATAATACAGGCGTTCATCCAGAGAGCTATGATACTTGTAAAAAAATGTTAGAAATTTTAGGATACTCATTAAAGGATATAGAAAATAAAAATATAGAAGAAATTGATTCTAAGATTAATGAAGTAGGTATAAAACAATTAAGCGAGAATTTAGAAATAGGTCAAGTAACATTAAAAGATATAATAGCTGAAATTAAAAAACCAGGAAGAGATCCTAGAGAAGAAGGTATAAAACCAATACTTAGAACGGATGTATTAAAAATAGAAGATATCCAAGAAGGAATGATTCTGAAAGGTACAGTCAGAAATGTAGTAGACTTTGGAGCTTTTGTAGATATCGGAATAAAAAATGATGGTTTAGTTCATAAATCTCAAATGAGTAAATCATTTGTAAAAGACCCTATGTCTATAGTCACAGTAGGAGATATTGTAGATGTAAAAGTTATAGGAGTTGACATGAATAAGCAAAGAGTGGCTTTATCAATGAAGATATAAGCTTATACTAGGAGGAGAATATATGATATTCATAAAAAATGGAACAATAAATACTATAACTAACGGTATAGTTGAAGAAGATATAATTATAGAAAATGGGAAGATAGTAGCTATTGGAAAAAATTTAGATGTACCATCAGATGCACAAGTTATAGATGCAGATGGTAAGTTTGTTTTTCCTGGATTTATAGATGCCCATACTCATTTAGGATTATGGGAAGATGGAATGGGATTTGAAGGTGCAGATGGAAATGAAGAAACTGATCCAATAACTCCACACTTAAATCCTATAGACGGTATAAATCCAATGGATAATACTTTTAAAGAAGCAGTTCAAGGAGGTATAACAGCGGTATGTACAACTCCAGGAAGTGCAAATGTAATGGGTGGCCAATGTATAGCTATAAAAACATTTGGTAGAAGGATAGATAAGATGGTTATAAAAAATCCTGTTGCATCTAAAATAGCTTTTGGTGAAAATCCAAAAAGTTGTTATGGAAGAGATGAAAAAATGCCTCAGACTAGAATGGCTATAGCTTCATTGCTAAGAGAAAATTTAAAAAAGGCAGAAGAGTATTTAGATGAAATGGATTTATACATGGAGCATGAAGATCATGATAAGCCAGAGTATGATATAAGAATGGAGAGTTTATTACCAGTACTTAAAAGAGAAGTTCCATTTAAAGTTCATGCACATAGAGCAGATGATATATTTACAGCTATAAGAATAGCTAAAGAATTTGATCTAAAACTTACACTAGATCACTGCACAGAAGGACATCTAATAGTTGAAGATTTAGTAGAAGAAGGATATCCAGTAATCGTGGGTCCATCATTAACAGAAAAATCTAAAATAGAATTAAGAAATTTAACTTTTGATACAGCTGGAATATTATCTAATGCAGGGTTAGATATATGTTTAATGACAGATCATCCTGTAATTCCTGTTCAATACTTACCGTTATGTGCAGGCATAGCTGTTAAGCATGGCATGAAAAAAGAAAAAGCTCTTGAAGCTATAACTATAAATCCAGCTAAAACTTTGGGCATAGATGATGCTGTAGGCTCTATAGAAGTAGGGAAAGATGCAGACATAGTTATATGGGATGGATGCCCATTAGAAATACAAAGTAATGTATTACACACTATTATAGATGGAAAATTAGTTTATAATAGATAATTATGGGTATAAAAATATAGTCGTCGTAATTAATTCACAGGTAATATAAGGTATATAAAAAAATTAGTTGACTTTAATAGTGTAAATTAATACTATATAAATATAAGAATGGAAAAATCAATAGTAAGATAGATCTTCGGGGCAGGGTGAAATTCCCTACCGGCGGTACAGCCCGCGAGCTACATTTGTAGCATGATTTGGTGAAATTCCAAAGCCGACAGTAAAGTCTGGATGAGAGAAGAAGCAAATTTTTTACATTGTCTATTTATATACAATAAATTATGTATATTATATAACTTGTGCTCAAAAAATAAGCTCGAAGATAGATCTCTTCGAGCTTTTGTTTTTCCTAATAAAAATTAGGAGGTTATATTTTATGCAAGGAACTTTAGAAAATAAAAGTGTTTTTAAAACATCTACATTAGTAAAGGTAGGGATACTGTCTGCAATTGGATATATATTAATGTTTATATCTGTTCCAATTCCAATGTTATTTCCAGAATTTCTAAAAATAGATGTATCTGATTTACCAGCATTATTAGGCGGAATTGCACTAGGACCTATGGCAGGTGTTGCTATAGCATTTCTTAAAAATTTATTACAGTTTATAACAGGTATGTCTACAACAGGTGGTGTTGGAGAATTTGCAAATTTCGTAATAGGTGGGTCATTTGTTTGGACAGTTTCTTATGTTTATACAAAGAAAAGAGAAAAATCAGGAATTATAATAGGGCTTATACTTGGAGTATTTGTTATGACTATAGTTGGCTGTTTATCAAATTACTATATAATGTTACCATTTTATAGCACTATAATGCCGATAGAAGCAGTAATAGAAATGGGAGCAGCAATTAATCCTTATATAGTAGATAAATTTACATTTGTAATATGGATAATAGCTCCGTTTAATTTATTAAAAGCAACTATAATGTCATTGTTGACATTGCCTTTATACAAAAGAACAGAGAAAATATTAAATAAAGTTAAATAAAATAAAAGCTCCCTAACTTAAATTAGGGAGCTTTTGAAGTTTAGAGCCAATACGTTAGATTAAACTAAACTAGTTTTTGCTAAAAAAAGTGATCAAAGTAAACTATAAAACTAATAATTCCAGTGATTATAGTATATATTAGAGATACTATAAAAGGGAGATTTATATTGAATTCAATATCACCATTATTTTTTCTTTCTTTGCTTTCAATTAAAAATTTATATCTCATATCACATGCTGAAGTTGTTGCTCCACCATTGCTAGAAAAATATGCTATAAAAATAGTAACTAATATTCCTGTTAAGAAGGAAAATTCAAAAAAGCTAGTTTTAAAAATATTGCATAGTGCAAAATTACAAATGATAAGAATTAAAAATGTCGAGATTACAGAAATAAGTTTTTTCAACTATAAGCCCTCCAATATTTTATTTGTAATTATATTATATTTATATAAAAGTATTTTGTGAGAGGCAATAGTATGCTATAAACTTATAACAAAAGAGAAAAGACACTTATTTTAATAAGTGTCTTTTAATATAAATTTATTATTTTCCTATAAACATTTGTGTCCAGTATAATTGTCCATTTGAAGCTTTAGCTATACCAACACCTAGCTCTGTAAAGTTAGGGTTTAATATATTTTTTCTATGACCTTCAGAGTTCATCCAAGAATTCATAACTTCAGCAGGTGTTCTTTGTCCCATTGCTATATTTTCTCCAGCTGTTCTGTAAGATATTCCGAATTGTTTCATCATATCAAATGGTGAACCGTAAGTAGGAGAAGTATGATCAAAATAGTTTTTGTTTATCATATCTTGTGATTTTGTAGTTGCAACATTAGATAATTCTTTATTTAATGTTAAAGGCTTAGCTCCAACTTTAGCTCTTTCTTGGTTAACTAAGTTTAATACTTCTTGTTGTTGAGCTGAGAATGAAGCATTAGACTCTGGCTTATTTTCAGGTTTTACAGTATTGTTACTGTTGTCATTATTATTGTTATTATTGTTGCTGTTTGAATCACCAGGAACTGAAGGTTTGTTCTCTGGAGTAGTATTTGGCTTTTCAGGCTTTACAACATTATTATTTGAAGATTCAGAATCAGTTGGCTTGTTAACATTACAATTTGAGTTACTTGGTTTGTTAACATTACAATTTTTCTTATATTTAAAGCAATCTTTAACTGAATTTACACATATTATTTGTAATTTTTGATTAGAGTTACTGCATGCAGTAGTTCTTGAATCTGCATGAGATGTAACTATGCTACCTGCCGATACTATTGATATTAATCCTGCTGCTACTAGTGTTTTTATTTGTTTTTTCATTTTAATCCACCTCTAGTTTATCTTTAATTCAGATTTCATCAAAAGGTTACAAAAAAGTTACAATTGATGATGTGAATATAGTATCACAATTAAAATAAAAATTTACATGTAAAATTATTCCTAGTATAAACGTTGGATTATGGACTTATATAAAAATACTAGGTGAAATTAAGTTATAACAAAGGGGAAAGGGGTTTAACTAAAATAGACATAATGTAAAAAATTTCATTAATATATATAATTTACAATATAAAAATTAGTATATTTTTAGAAAATTAAAAAGCACTTACTTAAAAAAGTAAGTGCTTGGGGGAATAAGGAATATTTAATATTTGGGGGAGTAAATATCCTTTGTATTTAAATTATGGTCAATAGTTCAGAACCATATACACATTTTTATGAAAAAATAAAAAAATATAAATTATAAGAAAATTGAAAATAAAATTTAAATATAAATATCATCAAAGTTAAAATATCAACAATAATGTAGTTTATACTTATAAATACTTTATAATAATACATTGTTATAATATAATAATATCTAGTTGACTATTATTAATAGTTTGTTTATTTATAAAACAAATAGTATTGTTATAAGATGAATGAATATAGTTGATAATTATAATTGAGATATTTTTATAGATAAATATCTATTTGAAATATATAGTTATTACATAAATTTTTATGGAGATGAAATTATGGTTAATATATACTTAGAAGACGAACAAAAAACAAAGGAAATCGGATATAAATTAGGGACTTTATTGCATCCAGGTAGTGTGATTTGCTTAATAGGTGATTTAGGAGCAGGTAAAACTACAATGACGCAAAGCTTAGCAGAAGCTTTAGAAGTTGATGATTACATAACTAGTCCTACATTTACTATAGTAAATGAATACGAAGGAAAAATGCCTCTTTATCATTTTGATGTTTATAGAATCGGTAGTAGTGATGAAATGTATGAAATTGGTTATGATGAGTACATAAATGGAGAAGGGGTTTGTATCATAGAATGGGCAAATCTTATAGAAGATATACTTCCAGAAGAATATTTACATATAGAATTAAAATATAAAGATATGTCGAGAGAGATGATATTAAATCCAGTAGGAAAAAAATATGAAGAAATAGTTGAGGAGTTGACAAAATAATGAAGGTTTTAGGAATAGATACATCTTCGTTAGCTGCAAGTGTTGCAGTTATTGAAGACAATAAATTGATTTGTGAGTACACTATAAATACTAAGAAAACTCATTCTCAAAAGCTTATGCCTATGATAGAAAATATGCTTAAAATAAGCGATATTAATATTAATGAAATAGATGTACTAGCTGTTTGTGAAGGCCCTGGATCATTTACAGGATTAAGAATAGGAATGTCTACTGCTAAAGCTATATCACATGTTAATAACTTACCTATAGTAGGAGTTAATTCAGTTGAATTATTGGCTGCCAATATGAATTTATGTGACAAGAAGATATGCTCTATACTAGATGCACAAAGAACTCAAGTATATATGGGTCAATATAAATTTGAGAATAATGAAATAGTAGAATTAAAGTCAGTTGATGTAGTAGAAATAGATGATTTATTAGAAGAATTATCGCAAACTAATGAAGAGTGGATAATAGTTGGAGAAGCAGTATACAAATACGAAGACAAGATAAAATTAAAATCTAATATACACATACCTGCACCTTCTCATAATGTAAATAAGGCAAGTAGCTTATGCTCTGTTGCTATAAATAAATATAATAAAAATATAGATGTATATGATTGTTTCGGAATAAATCCATTATATATAAGAAAATCTCAAGCAGAAGTTCAATATGATGAAAAAATGAAGAGGATACAAAATGGAAAATAATTTAGTAATAGAGCAAATGACATCAAAAGATATAGATGGTGTTTTTCAAGTAGAAAAAAATTGCTTTGAACATCATTGGTCTAAAGATGCTTTTAAAAAAGAACTTAATAATGATGTTGCAAGATATTTAGTTGCAAAAATAGATAATAAAGTAGTTGGCTATGTTGGAATATGGTTTGTTATGGATGAAGGCCAGATTACAAATGTAGCTGTACACAGTGACTATAGAGGATTAAAAATAGGAGATAAGCTAGTGAATGCTTTAGTAGAATTATGCAGAGCTAATAGTATAGTTGCAATGACGTTAGAAGTAAGAGTATCTAATATTGTTGCTCAAAATCTTTATAAGAAATATGGATTTAAACTAGCTGGAATTAGAAAAGAATATTATAGCGACAACAAAGAGGATGCTATGATAATGTGGAATGATATAAAGGCGGTGAAGTAATGAAAGATATAATAACACTATCTATAGAAAGTAGCTGCGATGAAACTTCTATAGCAGTTTTAAAAAATGGTAGAGAAGTATTATCAAACGTAGTAAACACTCAAATAGAATTACATAAAAAATTTGGTGGAGTAGTACCAGAAGTCGCATCAAGGAAGCATATAGAAAATATAGATGAAGTTTTAGATGAAGCATTAAAACAAGCGAATATTACGTTAAATGATGCGGATCATATAGCTGTAACATATGGTCCAGGTCTAGCAGGAGCTTTACTTGTTGGTTTATCTTATGCAAAAGCACTTGCGTATACAACGGGCAAACCACTAGTAGGAGTAAACCACATAGAAGGACATGTAAGTGCAAACTATATAGCACATAAAGATTTGAAACCACCATTTATAACTCTTATTGTTTCAGGAGGACATACTCATCTAGTAGAAGTTAAAAATTATGGTGAATATGAAATTTTAGGTAGAACTAGAGATGATGCATCAGGTGAAGCATTTGATAAAATAGCAAGAGCTATGGAATTAGGTTATCCAGGCGGTCCGATAATTGATAAATTAGCAAAACAAGGTAATAAAAATGCTATAGATTTCCCAAGAGCATATTTAGATGACGGATATGATTTTAGTTTTAGTGGATTAAAATCAGCTGTATTAAATTATTTAAATGCTAAAAAGATGAAAAAAGAAGATATAATAGTGGAAGATGTATGTGCATCATTCCAAGAAGCTGTTGTTGAGGTATTATCTAATAAAGCTATAAAAGCTGCAATGGAAAAAGGATATAATACAATAGCTCTTGCTGGTGGAGTAGCATGTAATTCAGCTCTTAGAGAGAAAATAACAGAGTTAGGTAAGACAAAAAATATAGAAATAAAATACCCACCAATAGATTTATGCACTGATAATGCTGCTATGATAGGATGTGCAGGATATTATAACTTCATCAATGGAAGAAGAGATGATATGAGTCTTAATGCAGTTCCAAATCTAAGAATAGGGCAAAGATAATTTATTATAAATTTCTATAAATATAAAACATACAAAAAGGAGTTCAAAGGTGATTAATTTCACTTTTTAAACTCCTTTTATTAATTTTAATTCATTTCTTTAACTATGTTAGCTGCCCATTTTTTAGAAAGAGCTCTTGGAACACCAAATATAAATTTAAATATTTCTTCAGCATACGTAAGTAAAACTAAGATATATATTGGAGCACCGTAAAATGCTGCTAAGAATGTTAGTGGTATTGAAGCAAACCACATACATCCTAATTCTAAAAATAGTGCATATTTTGTATCTCCGCCACTTCTTAAAATACCGATAACTATTAAAGTATTAAATGACTTAAGAGCCATCATAATACCCATAATTACAAATATTTTAGTAATATCAGGAGCTAAACTATCAGAAACACTAAATATTTTTAGTAAGAATGGTATGTTTAATATTAATAATCCGCCAAATATTAAACCAGCTAAAAAAGTAAGTGCAGAGAATTTTTTTGCATATACAATTGCTCTATCTATATTGTCAGCACCTAATTCATTTCCAAGCATTATAGATGCACCAATAGCTATACATACAGCCGTCATTATAAAAAAGTTACCTGTACTAGTAGCTATTTGACTAGCTGCTATAGCTGAAGTACCTGCTTTTGAATAAGCGACAGAATATAAAACTGTACCTACCGCCCATGCACTATCATTTAAAAATATTGGCATACTTTTTGATAAAAATGAAATAGTAAAATCCTTTGTTATAAGTTTTAAGTCAGAGAATCCAAATCTTAAAACATAGTCTTTTTTCATAAAGTATACATATCCAAGTATTAAAACTAACTCAACCATTCTAGCAGTAACTGTTGCTATAGCAGCACCTTTTACACCTAACATTGGAAGTCCGAAGTTTCCAAATATAAGACCATAGTTTAGTATTATATTAACCACTAATGCAGCTGAACTGCAAAACATACCTAATTTAGGATTTCTTACTCCTCTTGATCCCATACTAAATACAGTACTGATAGCAATAAGTGGATAACAAAAAACTACTATGCTAAAATATTGTGTACATAATTTAATAACTTCAGGGTCATAAGAGAATATGTGAATTATATTAGTCGGTATAACTAAAGCTGGTATAAAGAAAAATAAACTAAGTATTATTGCTAATAAAGTACTAAATCCAGTGACTTTACGTATGTTAGTTACATCACCTTTTCCAAAAAATTGAGAAATAAATACTCCTGCTCCACCTGTGATACCAGATAATGACATGTTAAATAAGAAGAAAAACTGATTAGCAACACCTATCGAAGCTACTGAACTTTCTCCTAAACTACTTATCATCATGGTATCTATTACATTTACAGAAGTAGATATAAGTTGTTGAATAATAATAGGTATACATAGTGAAACAAGTATTTTATAAAACCTTTTATTATCAGAATCTAAAGTAAATAATCCCTGCAAATAATCACCTCTTGATATAAAATTTTATGATATAAATAATAGCATAATAAATAAATAATGTAACTAGTAAATTTATAAAAGACTATACAAATAATACTATACTAAAAAAAATTTGCATGAAGAGTACAAAAATATTTTTATAAAATATTAAAAAAAATTCGTGTTAAAATTAAATTAAAAAGAAGCCAAAGTATTGGCTTCTACATAAGTTCTTCCCATTGTTCGTAAAGAGAAGATAATTTGTCTTCAAAAGAAATTTTTTCTTGGCTAACATCTTTTGCTTTGTCAGGATTAGAATAAATTTCTTCTTGGCATAATAACATATCTAATTCTTCTATTTTAATTTCTGTTTCTTGAATTTCTGTTTCTATTTGTTGGATCTTATGCCTGTTTTTCTTTTGAGCTTCACGCTGTTCTCTTTCTTTACGTTTTTCGTCTTTTATTTGAGTCTTGGTTTTTTCTTCTTTTTCTTCTATTAAACTCATTTCATAGACTTGTTTCTTTTTCTCTATATAATAATCATAATTTCCTAAGTACTCACAAATACCATCTTTATCAAGTACTAAAACTTTATCAACAACAGTATTTAAGAAATATCTATCATGAGAAATAGTAAATATAGTTCCTGTATAACCTGATAAAGCTTCTTCTAATACTTCTTTAGAATCTATGTCTAAATGGTTGGTAGGTTCATCAAGTAATAAGAAGTTTGCATTTGATAATATTAACTTTAATATAGCTACTCTCGCTCTTTCGCCACCACTTAAAGTAGATATTTTTTTAAAAACTTCTTCATTTTCAAATAAGAATGCTCCAAGCATACTTCTTAAAGCTGTTTGAGTAAGATGAGTATTATTTTCCCAAATTTCATCTATTATTGTATTATCAAGATTTAAAGTTTTCTGCTCCTGATGGAAATAAGATACATTTACATTAGTGCCAAATTTTATATTTCCGCTTAGTGGTTGAAGTTCATTCATTATTATTTTAAATAATGTTGATTTACCTATTCCGTTAGCTCCAATAAGAGCAACTTTTTCACCTCTATATATATCAAGGTTTAAATCTTTAAATAAAATTCTTTCCCCGTATCCCATAGAAACATCTCTTACTTGTAAAACATCATTACCGCTCGTTACAGAAGGATTAAATTCAATTCTAGCCCTTTTTCTATCACCATCAGGCTTATCTAAAACATCAACTTTAGAAAGGGCCTTTTCTTTACTTCTAGCTCTTTTTAGATGTTTTTCTCTACCATAAGCTTTTAATCTCTCAATAGATTCTTCTTGCTTCTTTATCTCTTTTTGTTGGTCTTCAAATTTTTTCTTTTCTATTTCTTTCTCTACAGCTGATAATTTAACAAAATCAGAGTAATTTCCATTGTAACTTTTTAATTTTTTATTATGGATTTCAAAAACTCTATTAACTACTTGATCTAAGAAATATCTATCATGGGAAATTAGTATAACAGTTCCTCTATATTGCTTTAAAAATATTTCTAGCCATTCTATAGCATCAGAATCTAAGTGGTTAGTAGGTTCATCTAATAATAGAAGAGTAGGCTTTTTAAGAAGTAGTTTACCTAAAAGTACTCTAGTTTTTTCTCCACCAGAAAGTATACTTATAGGCTTATCCATATCCTCATCAGAAAAACCTAGACCTTTTAAAACACCTTTAGCTTCTGATTTATATCCATATCCATTTAACTCAGAAAATTCTTCTAACTTATGAGAATACTCATTCATAATTTTTTCTAGTTGAGAAGAATTAGGATTAGCACTTTCTTCTGCTATTTTTATTTCTAAATTTCTTAGGTAAGATTCCATATCTATTAAGTCTTTGAAAACTTCTAACACCTCTTCAAATATAGTGTTATTTGAATGGAAATTAGTATTTTGTTCTAAATATCCTATTTCACAATCTTTTGAAGTGTATATATCTCCGCTATCATAACCATATATACCAGAAATTACTTTGAATAAAGTGGTTTTTCCAGTTCCATTTACACCTATTATACCGACTTTATCACCTTCATTTACTGTAAAACTTACGTTTTCTAATATCGAATCTATTCCAAAACTTTTATTCAAGTTATTACATGACAAAACAATCATAAATTTATCCCTCCTTAAACTACCTAAAATTATAATGTTTTGGTATAATATAATCAAGGATATTGCATTAGGTTTTGAAAAATGCAATAAAATATTAAGGACTTAAAAAATATCATAGGAGGTGAAATCATGGGATCTAAAAATATATCTATGGCAGTAATAAGAAGACTACCAAAGTATCATAGATACCTTGGCGATTTATTAGATAAAGACATACAAAGAATTTCTTCAAAAGAATTAAGTGATATAATCGGTTTTACAGCGTCTCAAATAAGACAAGACTTAAATAACTTCGGTGGATTTGGACAACAAGGTTACGGATATAATGTTGGCGCTCTTCACAATGAAATTGGAAAGATATTAGGATTAGATAAACAATACAACGCTATACTTATAGGGGCTGGTAACTTAGGTCAAGCTATTGCTAACTATTCAGGGTTTAGAAAAGCTGGCTTTGAAGTAAAAGCCTTATTTGATGCTAATCCAAGAATGATAGGGCTGAAAATAAGAGAATTTGAAGTTTTAGATTCAGAGGAAATAGAAGATTACGTAAGAGATAATGATATAGATATAGCTATATTATGTATACCTAAAAATGGTGCTCAGAGTATAGTAAATAAGTTAGTTAATGTGGGTATAAAAGGAATTTGGAACTTTGCTCCAATAGATTTAGAAGTACCAAAAGATGTAATAGTAGAAAATGTAAACTTAACTGAGAGTTTATTTACACTATCATACTTAATGAAAGAAAATGAAGAAATGTAAATAATTTATTAATTAATTTAACAACAAGATGCACTAACAAGTTGTTTACTTTTAGTGCATAAAATTATAACTTATCTAATGCTGGGTAAGTTATAATTTTTTATGTACAAAAAAAGCTATCAGTTAGCATAAAACTACTTGATAGCCTTTTTATTGCAAATATTATTCTGGTTGAGGAGCATCAACAGGACAAACTCCAGCACAAGCACCACATTCTATACAAGTACCAGCATCTATAACGTATTTGCTATCTCCTTCAGATATACATTCAACTGGACATTCACCAGCACAAGCACCACAGCTTATGCAAGCATCATTTATTATGTAAGCCATCTCAAAATCCTCCCTTAATTATTATTTTATTCAGTAATATTATACCAAAATTTGGAGCAATGCACAAACCAATTAATTCTACAAGAATGTTAATATTATGACAGCTTATTCTAGCAAAATAAAGTCATATTTAAACGTTTTCATAAAAATATAGATTTAAATATACATTTATTAAAAAATCAATAAAAGTTAAAATTTAAAATGAATTTTTTATAAATTTAAGGATTTATCTATCTTAAAAAAATATAAATATATATAAGATAATTTTTTCAAAAATTTATAAAAAAAAATGTTTAAAGGTAATATTTGGGTGGTAAATAATAAATGTAAAAAAAAATAGTTAAAAATTAGTCAAAAATATATCACTAAAGTCATATCATTATAATCTGATTTATATCTCAAAAAGACTAAAAATTAAATATAAAAAATTCAAGGGGGAATTTAAAATGTCTTGTAATACTTGTAGAATGTGTGAAAGTGCAGATAAAAAATTGGAAAGCTTTATAGCATCTAAGGATGTAGAAACAGCATTCCACAGAACAGAGGATCAAAAAGTTAAGTGCGGATTTGGGCTTCAAGGTGTATGCTGTAGATTATGTGCAAATGGACCATGTAGAGTAACACCTAAATCACCAAGAGGAATATGTGGAGCAGATGCAGATACAATAGTAGCTAGAAACTTTTTAAGAGCAGTAGCATCAGGTTCAGCTTGCTATTTACATGTAGTAGAAAACACTGCTAGAAACTTAAAACACTTAGGAGAGACTAAAGGTGAAATAAAAGGTTTAAATGCTTTAAATAATTTAGCTGAAAAATTTGACATAGAAGAAAATGATAATCATCAAAAATGTATCAAAGTAGCTGATAAGGTTATAAATGATTTATATAAACCAAGATTTGAAAAAATGGAACTTGTTGAAAAAGTTGCATATGGACCGAGAGTAAAGAGATGGAAAGAGTTAGGAATAATGCCTGGAGGAGCTAAGTCAGAAGTATTTGATGCTATAGTAAAATCATCAACAAATCTAAACAGTGATCCAGTAGACATGTTAGTTAACTGCTTAAACTTAGGTATATCAACAGGATTATATGGGCTTACATTAACAAATCTTTTAAATGATGTTATGTTAGGAGAACCAGTTATAAGAATGGCTCCAGTAGGATTTAATGTTATAGATAAAGATTATATAAACATAATGATAACAGGACATCAACACTCAACATTCTCTCATTTCCAAGATAGATTAAAAGATGCTGATGTAGTTGCTATGGCTAAAGAAGCTGGAGCAAAAGGATTTAGATTAGTAGGATGTACATGTGTAGGTCAAGATTTACAATTAAGAGGGGAACATTATCAAGAAGTATTTGCTGGTCATGCAGGAAACAACTTTACAAGTGAAGCAGTGCTTTCAACTGGTGCAATTGATATAGTATTATCTGAATTTAACTGTACAATACCAGGTCTTGAGCCAATAGCTGATAAATATAAAGTAAAAATGGTTTGTTTAGATGATGTAGCTAAAAAAGCTAATGCAGAATATATACAATTTGATAGAGAGAATTTAGAGGCTATAAGTACAGAATTAATAAATAAATCATTAGAGTCATACAAAGAAAGAAGAAGCGTAGTAGAAATAGATATACCAAGTGATCATGGATATGAACAATCTTTAACAGGTGTAAGTGAAAAGAACTTAAAAGAGTTTTTAGGAAACTCATGGAAACCACTTATAAACTTAATAGCAGAAGGAAAAATCAAAGGTATAGCTGCTGTAGTTGGATGTTCAAATATGACTGCTGGTGGGCATGATATAAATACTGTTGAGCTAACAAAAGAATTAATAAAGAGAGACATAATAGTACTTTCAGCTGGATGTTCAACAGGAGGACTTGAAAATGTAGGTCTTATGTCTCCAGGAGCTGAGGAATTAGCAGGAGATAACCTAAAAGAAGTATGTAAATCATTAGGAATACCACCAGTATTAAACTTTGGACCATGTTTAGCAATAGGAAGATTAGAAATAGTTGCAACAGAAATAGCAGCAGAATTAGGAATAGATTTACCACAATTACCACTTGTATTATCAGCACCACAATGGTTGGAAGAGCAAGCATTAGCTGATGGAGCATTTGGATTAGCATTAGGATTACCACTTCATTTAGCATTACCACCATTTATAACAGGTGGAAAACTAGTAACAGAAGTACTTACTGAAAAATTAAAAGATTTAACAGGAGGTCACGTTATAGTGAATCCAGACCCTAAATCTTCAGCAGATCAATTAGAAGAAATAATAATAGATAGAAGACAAAAACTAGGGTTAAAGGAAGTGGAATGTTATGCATAGAATATTAATAAATAAAGAATTATGTACTGGATGTAAAAACTGTGTTTTAGCTTGTATGCTAAAACACAGTGAAAGCGACAATATATATACTCTTGATTTAGAAAATATAGATAATGATGGTAGAGGTCACATAGAACTTGATAAAGATAATAAACCTGTGCCTATAATATGTAGACATTGTGATGAGCCAGAATGTGTATTAACTTGCATGAGTGGAGCTATGAGCAAAAATAATGAAACAGGAATTGTATCATATAATGAGAGTAAATGCGGTTCTTGTTACATGTGTGTAATGTCTTGTCCTTATGGTGTATTAAAAGTAGATGATAGAACGAAACAAGTTGTATTGAAATGTGATTTATGTAAAGATGAAGAATATCCTAGATGTGTAGCTAATTGTCCAAGTGGAGCATTAGAGCTACAAAAGGAGGATGCTTATGCTAGATAAGATATTTAATATGTTTAAAAATAAAAAATCAACTGATTATGTGATTTTAGGAGCTAGTGCGGCTGGTATAAATGCTGCTAAAACTTTAAGAGAATTAGATTCAGAGGCAAATATAATAATAATATCAAAGGATGAAAAAATTTATTCTCGTTGTATGTTACACCATGTTATATCTAATCATAAGACAGTAGAAGATATTAATTTTGCAGGTGACAAATTTATAGAAGAAAATAATATAAATTGGATAAAAGGAAGAAGTGTAAAAAGCATTGATTCAGAAGAAAAATTAGTAGAGTTAGAGGATCAAATAATACAATATGATAAACTTTTAATAGCAACTGGAGCATCAGCATTTATACCTCCAATAAAGCATTTAAGAGATGGTAACTTTGTATATACTCTAAGAAATATAGATGAAATAGATAAAATAAAAGAAAAAGCATCTCAATCTAAAAAAGCTGCTATAATAGGTGCTGGATTAGTTGGTATAGACGCATTGGCAGGATTATTAGAGTATAAAAATTTAGAAGTATCACTAGTTTATAATGGAAAACGTATATTAGATAAACAGCTAGATAAATATAGTGCATCAACATATGAAGATAAGTTTATTGAAAAAGGAGCTAAGTTATATCCTAATTCAGCTATAAAAGAGATAGTTCTTGAAGCAAATAAAGATGTAAAAGGTATAAAGTTTGAAGATGGAAGTATATTAGAATCTGATATGATCATAGTAGCTACAGGTGTAGCTCCAAATGCAGGGTTTATAGATAGTACAAAGATAGAGTACAATAGAGGTATAGTAATCAATGATAAATGTGAAACTACTGAAAAGGACATATATGCTGCAGGAGATGTTGTAGGCAAAAATGCAATATGGCCATTAGCAGTTAAGCAAGGTATTGTAGCTGCATATAATATGTTAGGTAAAGAAAAACAAATAGATGATAATTTTGCATTTAAAAATAGTATGAACTTTATGGGAATAGCAACAGTATCATTAGGTTTAACTTCACCACCTGATGAAGAATATAAAGTTATATCTAGATGTGATGAAAAAGGATACAAAAAATTTGTATATAAGGATAACGTTATTTATGGGTTAGTAGCTCAAGGTGATATATCATATACTGGAACTATAGCCTACTTAATAAAAAATAAAATTGAAATACCTAATTTAGAAGATAGAATATTTGATGTAGGGTATGCAGACTTTTTGGCACTTAAGGAGAATGGAGAATTCTGCTATAATATATAATAAAAATAAGGCTATAGATTAATCTATAGCCTTATTTACATATATAACAAAAGTAGAAAGGTGAATCTAAATGAAAGTATATGCATTTGTTGGTCCTAGTGGAACAGGTAAAAGTTATAAGGCTTTAGAAGTAGCTTATGAAAATGATATAAAATACATAATTGATGATGGATTATTAATACATAAGAATAAGATAATCGCAGGTATTTCAGCTAAGCAGGCTAATACGACAATGGAAGCTGTTAAAAGAGCGATATTTAATGATGACATTCATAGAGAAAATGTTAAAACTAAAATAATAGAACAAAAAATAGATAAAATATTAGTTCTTGGTACATCAAATAAAATGATAAACCAAATCGTAGAAAAGTTAGAACTTGGTGAAATTTATAGAATCATAAATATAAGTGAAGTAAGCACACAAGAAGAAATAAACATCGCTAGAAAGTCGAGAAAAAATGGAAATCATATAATACCAGTTCCAACAATGGAAATAAAACCTATAGCTAGTGGCCTAAGCATAAACTCCATAAGAAGATTTTTTAGAAGAAAAAATAACACATATAAAGTTTTAGAAAAAACAATTATAAGACCTACATTTAGTTATATTGGAAAGTTTTATATAAATCCTAATGTAATAGAACAAATCATAAGGTTTGAGGTTAATAAAATAAGCAAAGTTGATAAAATAAATAAAGTGCAAATAAATAATATAGATGGAAATCTATATATAAAAATTAATATTAATATAAATGATATAACTCAGATAAAAGAATGTTACCAGTTGCAAAAAATAGTAAAAGAAAGCATAGAAAAAGTAACTTCTATAAATGTGAAAATAGTTAATGTAAATATAGAAAAATTAAGATTTAATACTACCAAAGCTTAGTTTAAAAACATTAATGAATCATATTATTTATGAAAAACTTATAAAAAGTTATTGGCATTTGACAGTAACTTTTTTTAGTGCTACCATTTAATTAGCAAATGCCAATTAAAAAGGGGGAAGTAGATATTATGTCAAGTTGTAATTCATGTCCATCAAAAGATGGATGTAGTAAAGATAATCAAAAATGTATGATAGAAAATAACCCAATGAATAACATTAAAAATGTTATAGGTGTTATGAGTGGTAAAGGTGGTGTAGGGAAATCATCTATATCAGTAATGATTGCTAAGCAATTAAGAAAAGCTGGGTACAAAGTAGGGATTTTAGATGCAGATATAACTGGGCCTAGTGTACCTAGATTACTTGGACTTAAAGACAAAAAAGCAACATCAAATGAACAATTTTTATTTCCAGTAGAGTCAGAAGATAATATAAAAGTGATGTCATTAAATTTCTTAATTGAAGATGAAAATGAACCTGTAATATGGAGGGGGGCAATGATATCTAATGCAGTTAAACAATTTTGGACTGATGTACTTTGGGGAGAGTTAGACTATTTAATAATTGATATGCCGCCAGGAACGGGAGATGTAGCATTAACAGTAATGCAAAATATTCCTATAAGTGGGATTATTATGGTGTCTATACCTCAAGATTTAGTTTCAATGATTGTATCTAAAGCTATAAATATGACAAAAAAAATGGATATTAAAGTATTAGGAATTATTGAGAATATGAGTTACATACTTTGCCCAGATTGTAATAAAAAAATAAAACTATTCAATGGAGAAAATGTAGAACAATTCTTAGAATCAAGTAATTTAAAACTTCTTGGTGAATTGCCAATGACAAGTTCAATTTGCAACTTATCAAATAATAACTATGAAAATAAAAACGATAGTTTAGAGGAATTATTTAATCCAATAGTTGATAATATGTTAAGTGTATTAAAGGAGAATTAAATGGATAAAAATTTAATTCATTTAAGAAATATAATTGAAAGTAATGGATATAAATTTACAAAACAAAAGCAGTATATATTAAAAGTTTTGATTAATGCCAAGAGCCATTTAAGTGCTGAAGACATATATCAAATTGTTAGAGTTGACTCAGTTGGAATTGCGACAGTATATAGAACTTTAAAGAAGCTCAAAGAATTAAATATAGTTAAAGAGATAAATATAGATGGAACAAATTTTTATGAAATGAAGATATTTGGAGGCAGACCCCTGCATATACACTTTAAATGCAACGAATGTAATAGTATAATGGATATATACAATAGGTCTTTAATTTTAGACTATTTAAAATTAAATAATAATGCAGAAAAAGAAAATAATTTTACTGTATTTGATGCAGATATAATGCTAATTGGATTATGTAGCGAATGTAGGGAGAAAAAAATATGTCAAGACCAACTAAATTTAGAAGAGTAGAATTTTTTCCAGAAAATAATTATTTCGTACCAATAGGAAAGTCTAAGTGTGAACTTGAAGAAATTGTTTTAAAAGTAGAAGAGCTTGAAGCAATGAGACTTAAAGATATAGAAGGTTTAAATCAAGAAGAATGTGCGAAAAAGATGAAGATATCAAGACAAACATTCCAAAATATAATTGATGGAGCTAGAAATAAGGTTGCTATGGCTTTGACAGAAGGAAAAGCAATTAATATTAGTGGGGGTCATTACACTACAAATCATTGTAAGTTTAAATGTATGGATTGTGGATCAATATATAATATTAATTATGAACAAGATAAGTCATCTTGTCCAAGTTGTGGATCTCAAAGTGTAATATGTAGCAAAAAAGCTGAATTTTGTAAAAAGTGGTGTCATGGACAACGTGATAAATAATCATAATTTAAAGCATGTGATAGGGTATATAGTTAAAATAAATAAGTACTCTATCACATGCTTTTTGCGTTTTTTACTTTTCATTTTTTTATAAATTGTTGACACTGTGATTAAAAGGTGTTAGAATTCAATCAGAATAAAAAATACTTTTAAATTCAGTCCAGAGAGGCTGAAAAAGGAGGATATATATATGTTATTAAAAGGAAGAAATTTAATCCAGCCAGAAGACTTTTCAGTTAAAGAAATAGATCAAATATTAGAATTATCTCAAAAAATAATTGACAATCCGTCAAAATATTCTCGTGTATGTGAAGGTAAATTATTGGCTACTTTATTTTATGAGCCATCAACAAGAACAAGATTAAGCTTTGAATCAGCAATGTGCAGATTAGGTGGAAGTGTAGTAGGTTTTTCAGAACCTAATTCATCATCTGTAACTAAAGGAGAATCTTTAGGTGATACTATAAGAACAGTAGCATGTTATGCAGATACAATAGTAATGAGACACCCAATATCAGGATCTGCAGCTGAAGCAGCATCTTATTCAGAAGTACCTTTTATAAACGCGGGAGATGGAGGAAATCAACATCCAACTCAAACACTTACAGATCTACTTACTATCAAATCCCTTAAAGGAAGTTTAGAAAATCACACAATAGGATTATGTGGAGACTTAAAGAATGGAAGAACAGTACACTCTTTAGTTAAAGCAATGGCTAGATATAAAGGAACTAAGTTTGTATTTATATCTCCAGATGAATTAAAAATGCCTGAATATATCAAAGAAACTATACAAGAGCAAGGTCATGCATACTATGAAACTAATAACTTAGATGAAGTTATAGGAAACTTAGATATTTTATATATGACTAGGGTTCAAAGAGAAAGATTTGAAAATCAAGCAGAATATGAAAGATTAAAAGATTGCTATATCTTAAATAATGTAAAATTACAAAGAGCTCAAAAAGACATGTTAGTAATGCATCCGTTACCAAGAGTAAATGAAATAGATGTAGACGTGGATGGTGATGAAAGAGCTGTATACTTCAAACAAGCTAAGTATGGAATGTTTGTAAGAATGGCATTAATAATGAAACTTCTAGGTGTTAAAGAAGCACAAATTTCATTAGAAGAAAAGATGTTAGAATGTGTGTAAAATTTTAGACTAACCAGCAAAAGACAATAGGGGGAAATATAGATGTATAAAATTTGTGAGAATAGATACGTAGGAGAAGATATGTATCTAATGAAGGTAGAAGGTAAGTTTGAAGGTAAAATGGGTCAATTTTATATGTTAAGAGCATGGGATATGTTTCCACTTCTTTCAAGACCAATAAGTATACATGATATAGGTGAAAATAGTATAACTTTCTTATATAAAGTAGTAGGTGAAGGAACAGAAATACTAAGCAAGTTAAAAGAAAATGACACAATAAAATTAGAAGGTCCATATGGAAATGGATATGAAAAAGTAGAAGGAAAAGTAGCTTTAGTAGGTGGAGGAATTGGAGTAGCACCATTGTACTTAGTTGCTAAAAATATAGATAACTGCGATGCATATTTAGGATTTAGAAATGAAGCTATATTACAAGAAAAATATAGTGAAGTTTGTAATGAAGTGAACATAGCAATAGGAGATAAATTTGTAACAGACATAATAGATGTAGAAAAATATGATTATATATTAACTTGTGGACCAACGCCGATGATGGAAAAGCTAGTAAAGATGGTAGAGGGAACTAAGACTAGAATAATGGTATCTTTAGAAAATCATATGGCATGTGGAGTAGGTGCATGTTTAGTATGTACTTGTAAAACACAGTCTGGAAACAAAAAAACTTGTAAGGATGGACCTGTATTCTGGGGAGAGGACGTGATACTTAATGACTAATCTAAATGTTAAATTCGGAAATATAGACTTTAAAAATCCTCTTGTAATGGCATCTGGAACATTCGGATTTGGGAAAGAATATAATGAAATTTATGATATACAAAAGTTAGGTGGGATAAGTAGTAAGGGACTTACACTAAACAAAAGAGACGGAAATTCTGGAATGAGAGTTTGTGAGACTCCATCGGGAATGATGAATAGTGTTGGTCTTGAAAATCCTGGAGTTCAAGGATTTATAGATAATGAATTACAATTTTTTAAAGATTTGGATTTAGTAAGAATTGCAAATGTTGGTGGAGGTACTTTGGATGATTATATAAAAGGAGTTCAACTGTTAAACGATCAACCAATAGATATGATAGAACTAAATATATCTTGTCCAAATGTTAAGGCAGGGGGAATGGCATTCGGTATAAAAAATGAAGTAGCAAGAGAAGTAGTAAGAGAAGTGAGAAGTGTAACTAACTTACCTCTTGTAATAAAGCTTTCACCAAATGCAGAGGACATAATAGGAATGGCACAAGTATGTGAAGAAGAAGGGGCAAATGGAGTATCTTTAGTAAATACATTTAAGGCGATGGCAATAGACATTCATAAAAGAAAGCCAGTATTTGAAAATGTATATGCAGGACTATCAGGACCCGCAATAAAGCCTATAGCACTTAGAATGGTACATGAAGTTTGTAAAAATATCAGTATACCTGTAATGGGAATGGGTGGAATAACAACAGCCCAAGATGCTATAGAGTTCATAATGGCTGGGTCGACATGTATCCAAGTTGGTACTGCTAATTTTATAAATCCTAAAATAGGACTTGAAATAATAGATGGAATAGAAGCGTTTATGTTAAAAGAAGGAATAAAAAGCTTAGATGAAATAAGAGGAATATTATAATATCAAATTAAAAAACAAAAGAAAAAATACATAAATCAATTGATATAAAACACAAAATTTGGAGGACGTATATATGAGTAAAGTAGATGTAGTAGATATATTAAAGAAGAGTGATGCATTATTAGAAGGACATTTTTTATTATCATCAGGAAAGCATAGTAATAGATATGTACAATGTGCTAAAGTATTAAGATTTCCACAATACGCAGAGGCAGTATTAAGTACAGTAGTAGAGCAAATAAAAGATTTAGATATAGATTTAGTTGTAGGACCTGCAATGGGAGGGGTTATAGTTTCATATGAATTAGGAAGACAATTAAATAAAGAAACTGTATTTACTGAGAGAAAAGATGGAGTAATGGAATTAAGAAGAGGCTTTGAAGTAAAACCAGGTGCAAAGATAATAATAGCAGAAGATGTTGTTACAACTGGTAAATCAACTATAGAAACAAAAGAAGCTTTAGAAAAATTAGGTGGAGAAGTTGTAGGAGTAGCTTGTATAGCAAATAGAACGAACAAAGATATTGGAATGCCAATATATAGTGCTATAAAATTAGAAATAGAAGTGCACGAGGCAGATAACTGTCCTTTATGTAAAGCAGGGGAATTAGAATTAGTAAAGCCAGGAAGTAGAGAGTTTAAAGAGTTAGGAATGTAATGAAAAAGACCTTAGAAAAACTAAGGTCTTTTTTTATTTAAGTTAGATGTATAATGTTTTAATTCATCTAGAAAAACTTGAGATGCTTTAGATACAGTTATGTTTTTAGGTAAAATATAAGAGAAATGTCTAGTATATGAATTACCTAAATCAATTGTAGATAGTTCCTTGTTTAAAACAGCTGGGTTAGTGACAAATTCAGATATTATAGTAATTCCTAGTTTATTTTTAACAGCTTCTTTTACTGCATAATTACTACCTAAAATCATAATTCCTTTAGGTATAATTTCATTAGTAGCTAAGAACATATTTAAAAATTCTCTTGTACCAGAACCTTCCTCACGAACAATCCATTTTTGATCTTCTAAAATATCAAATGAAAAATTTTCAGTATCTAAATCTGGCGTATATGGAAATGCTAACATCATTTTATCTTCTAAGAAGTATTCTTGTGTAAAGCTAGAATATGGTGAATTTCCTTCAATTAAGCCAATATCTAAAGTAAGCTCCTTCAGACTAGAGCATATTGAATGAGTATTATTTATAAAAATTTCAACATCCACATCTGGATATTTTTCAGAAAAAGTAGCTAAGAACATAGGTAATATATATTCTCCAATAGTCATACTAGCCCCAACCTTCAAGCTTCCCTTTATAGAATCAGAAGTATTGCGAACTTCCATATATGTAGTATCCAATAAATTTATAATTTCCTTTGCCTTTTTATATAATGTATATCCGCTATCTGTTATAAAAATAGTTTTTTGTTTAACTGATCTATTGATTAATACAACACCAAAATGGTTTTCTAAATTTTTTATATGTGTACTAACACTTGGCTGAGATAAATTTAAATGTTCACCAGCCTTAGTAAAATTTTTATACTCCACAACAGCAATAAAAGTTTTTAATTCCTCTAGCAAATAAAACACCTCCAATAATAATCTATAAGTATATTATAACTCTAATCATTAAAAAAATTAATAGTAATTATATTTTATATTTATTTTACTTATAATAACTGCGGATGTATACTAAAAACATAAACAAGAGATTAAAAAACAAAAAAGAAAGGATGATATAAATGGACGGAATAAATAAAATAACAAATAGCAATAATATTTTTTATAAAATAAAAGAAATTTTACCAGGATTAGCAGTATCAGTACTTATAGGTCTAGCAAGTATGGTGTTATCTCATGTAGTTCCAAAGCTAGGAGCAGCAACAATATCTATATTTTTAGGAATGTTTATAGGTAATGTATTTTTAGGACAAGAAGTTTTTCAAAAAGGATATAAATTTTCAGAAACTGATTTATTATCATACTCTATAGTATTATTAGGAGCGACTTTAAGTGTATCAACATTAATGGAGTTAGGTTTTAACGGAATACTATTTGTAGTATTACAAATGTCAGTTACTATAGCAGGTGCTTTATATATAGGAAAAAAATTAGGATTTGGGCAAGATTTTAGATTCCTTATGGCAGCAGGTAATGCAGTATGTGGTTCATCTGCAATAGCAGCTACAGCTCCTGTTATAAATGCAAAAGATAAAGATAAAGGGATAGCAATAACTATAGTAAATGTTACTGGAATATTTTTAATGTTTTTATTACCTGTCTTAACTCAAAAATTATATAGTCATGAAGCTGTACAAACATCAGCTATGATAGGTGGGACATTACAATCTGTAGGTCAAGTAGTAGCCAGTGGAGCTATGGTAAGCGAGCCAGTAAAAGACTTATCGACTATATTTAAAATAGTAAGAGTAATATTATTAGTAGCAGTAGTATTTTTATTTGGACATTTAAAGAACAAAACAAATCATGACATAATAGAAGAAGAAATAGAAGATACTAAAAAAGGAAAAATAAAAGTTCCTTGGTACGTATTAGGATTCTTTATAACTTGTGCATTATTCTCTACAAATATAATATCTCCAGAAGTTTCAGAAATGTGTAAAGCTCTAAGTAACAAATTCGAGATAATAGCATTAGCGGCTATTGGATTAAGAGTTAATATAAAAGATTTAATAAAACAAGGTAAAGCTGTATCATTATACGGATTATTTGTAGGAACTTTACAAGTAGTATCAGCAGTAATTTTAATCAATATATTATTATAATAAAAAAACCCTTCTTATTTTTGATAAGTAGGGTTTTTATTTATGTATTAGGTATAACGATTTTAACTTTGAATATATTATCATCATGAGTTATGACGACATTTCCTGAGTATTTTTCAACTGTACTTATAGCATTTTTTAAGCCTATTCCATGCATAGATGAATCTATTTTACTGGTCAAAAATGCACCATTTTTTTTATTTATTTTATTAATTTTAGTATTTTCAATTATAATAACACAGAAATTATCAATATATTTACTTTTTAATACTATATTTTTAGGCAGATTAGAGTCTATAATTTTATCACATGCTTCTATAGCGTTATCTATTAAATTAGAAAAAATAGTACAAACATCTATCATGTCTATAAAGTCGCTTTTTGAAAAATCCATATCTATATTAAAGTTTATTTCCTTATTTTCACATATTGATTTTTTGTTAATTAAAATAGAATCTAATATCATATTTCCTGTATTTAATGCATCTTTATATTTTGAATAATTACAAGTTTTAGATTCTATATCATCAATGTATGTAATTATTTTTTCTAACTCATTGCTTTCACATAAATGTCTAATACAAATAATATGATTTTTCATATCGTGGTGAAGATTCCTAATTTTTTCTTTTTCTCTGCTCATATTTAGATAGTAATTATATTCTTTTAAAATATTATCCTTTAAAATCTCATTTTCATATTCAAACTTATAACTTCTAATAGATCTTTTAACTATTAGGAAAAAGTATATATTAGAAATTAATACTAAAAGAGGTATTAAAATTAATATCAAATCATTTATATGTGTAATGCTATTATCCACAGCAATTAATCTAAACGATAGTATTAAAGTTGATATATTTATTAAAATAGGAACAAGTATAAATATATGAGAGATTTTTTTCAACTTAAAGAATTTTTTTATATAGATAAATATGTATAAAGCTAATAACATAAAAATAGCTTGAATAATAACACTTTCTAACACTACATTATCGATATTTATATAATAGTCATTAGATATATCATTATAATTTATAACAAATGCTAAATATACACTTACATACTCCATAGTGATATACATAAAAAGCCAATATATAAAACTTATGATAATACACCTTAAAATTCTAACCTTATAGTTAAGCTTATAAAATAATAAACAAGCGAATGCAAAAATTATAGGAGCTTCAAAATCACAGTAATATATAATTATAGAAAATAATAGTAATGCTGAGTAAACAAAAACATTACTATATTTTTTTTCACTTAAGTGATCTAAACCTATTTTAAAGAAAAATAAATATATAAGTCCGCTAAAAAAATTCACAAAATTTATGAAAGTATCATGAAATTCTAACATAATAAATCTCCAAGTACATTTGTAAGTGCTGTTTTTAAGTCTTTAACTTTATACTTACTTACAAATATTTCATGATTTTTAATTAATGCTGAGTTTTTTGTAATGCAATTAACTTTATTTAAATTTATTAAATATGATCGATGACATCTAAAAAAATTATTTCCTTTCAAAGAATCTTCTATCTTGTTAAGATTAATTCTAGACTTGTAAACTTTAGAATCTGTATGAATTAATACAGATCTAGAAACAGTTTCTACGAACAAAATAGAAGAGATAGGAACTTTTATTATTTGACCTGATTCACTTTCTTTAATGGTTATAAAATTTTTGTATTCTTCATTTATACAGTTAATGCATTCTAAAATATGTTTAGAAAAATCATCATACTGTATAGGTTTTAATAAATATCTAAAGGCTCTAACCTCATACCCTTTTTGCATAAAATCTGCAAAAGCAGTGGTAAATATTATGTGTACATCTGTGTCAAATTTTCTTATTTTTTTAGCTAAATCAAATCCATCTATACTTTTCATCTGAATATCTAACAGTAGTAAATCAACATTTTTAGGGTAATTATTTAACAAATTTTCTCCGCTATCAAACTCCATTAAAGTATAAGAATCTTTATTTAAAGTTTGAATTAAATATTCCTTCAAAATGTCTCGATGAATTTTTTCATCATCACATATAGCTATATTTAAAATCAATATATCTCCTCCTATTAAAATGTATTTATTGGTCTTACCATATAATACCAAAATATGGATAATATAATCCAGTTACTATTATCGGAAATTTTGTAATAAATTAAAGGAAAAATTATATCTAAGTCTAAAAAACGCCTATTTATGCAGTGTTTATTATATTTTTTACTTAGTATAATTTTGCTGATATATTGATATTTGAGTTATGTATTTACAATTACAATGTAATCATAATTTACTTTTATACAAAAAAAAGAATGTAGATATCTACATTCCTAATATTTTCTTTATTTCATCACATAGCATATCGAGATGCTCTGGGTTATTTATTAAATCAACTTTGTTTATATCTACATATAAAACTGGAGATTGATCATATTCACCTATCCATTTCTCGTATCTATTATGAAGGTTAGTCCAATAACCTAAATCAACGGCTTTTTCCATCTCACGACCTCTAAGTCCTATTCTATGGACTATAGTGTCTATAGAACCATCTAAGTATATCATTAAATCCGGTCTTCTTAGATAAGGTACCATATCATTAAATAAATCTCTATAAGTTATATAATCTCTTTTAGTCATTTTTTTATTATCATATAGATTTCTAGCAAATATTTCAACATCTTCATATATGCTTCTATCTTGTATATTGTTTAATCCATTGTTATCTATTTCTTTTTGTTGCTTAAATCTTTGAGCTAGGAAGTATAATTGTAAATGGAATCCCCATTTTTCTTGATTGCCATAAAAATCTTCTAGGTATGGATTTCCATCAACTTTTTCAAAGTGAGTTTCAAATCCAAGCTTTTCTCCCACTAATTTTGTTAAAGTGGATTTTCCAGCACCTACATTTCCCGCTACCGTGATGAATAAATCTCTATTTAATGGTTTATTACATTTATTTATTAAATTAAACATTTTAATTTCCTCCTAGGGTTTTTATAGCATCCTCGACTTTGTTTATTATAAACTGTCTATCATCTTCGTTGTTTAAGAAATCTAGCTTTGAATTGTCTACTTCTATAACTAAAGGTTCTTTACCCATAAAATTATGCTTTATAGATAATGGATTGAAGTAATACTTATACTCTGTACTTAGCTCATGAATGTAGTTTCTATCCATCTGTCTTTCGAAACTTCTATCTCTTGTAGCGATTCTTTTCATTAAAACGTCTGTTTCAGAATTTAAGTATATTATTATATCTGGTTGAGGTAAATCATTAACAAATATATTATACATTTGTTTATATTTGTGGAATTGCATTTTATCAAGCGTTATTCCTGCAAATATAAGATTTTTAATAATATGATAGTCACTTACTACGCCCTGTGACTTGCTTAATTCATTTTTTTCAATATCTTCTAATTGTTTTACCCTATTAAATAGAAAAAATGCTTCTGTTTGTAAAGCATATTCTTTAATATCAGTATAAAATTTTGATAAAAAAGGATTTTCTTCAACTATTTCTCTTAAAAGAGTATAACCGAAATGTTCATTAAGAATAGTTGCAAGTGTAGTTTTTCCTACACCGATAGCTCCCTCTATAGCAATAAATACGCCGCCGTTATTCATATAAAATCACCTTCTAAAAATAATGTCTTCTGTATTTTATCAAAAAAAAAATCTTAATTCTACCCTAGACTTTTAAAATTAAATTTGCATATAACAAAAACCTAATTTAATTTATGCAAAATATGGGTAAATTAAAAATATTAAATATAATATAAATATATACCCAAAAGGAGAAGTAAATAATGAAGGTTTATGAAAAAAATAATTCAGTTATATTAGAAGGAGTAGCAGATTTTGATCCAAAACATATATTTGAATGTGGGCAATGTTTCAGATGGCACATACAAGATGATGGGTCATATACAGGAGTAGCTAAAGGAAAAGTTATAAATGTTAGTAAGGATAATGATAAAATTTACTTAAATAATACAAATTTAGAGGAGTTTAATACTATTTGGTATAATTATTTTGATTTAGGAACAAATTACACAGAAATAAAAAATACTTTAAAAAATATGGATGAGTATTTAGACAAAGCTTGTGAGTTTGGATGGGGAATAAGAATATTACAACAAGATGGATGGGAGATGCTTGTATCTTTTATAATATCTTCAAATAATAGAATTCCAATGATACAAAAAGCAATAGAGAATTTATCTAGAAAGTATGGTAAATTTATAGGTGAGTATGAAGGAAAAGAATATTATGCATTCCCAACTCCAGAAGAGCTAAACAAAGCATCACAAGAAGAAATAAGAGCTTGTCAAACGGGATTTAGAGATAAGTATATAAAAAGTACAACAGAAAGTGTAATTAAAAATAAAGAAAATATATCTGCATATACTAATTTAAGTACAGAAGAATGCATAAAAGAATTAACTAAGTTTAATGGAGTCGGACCTAAAGTAGGAGATTGTATAGCTTTATTTGGGATGCAAAAGTATGATACATTCCCTGTGGATGTTTGGGTAAAGAGAGTGATGCAAGAGTTTTACGTAGAAGAAGATATGAGTTTACCTAAAATAAGAAAATATGCAATTGATAAATTTGGAGATTTGGCTGGATTTGCACAACAATATTTATTCTATTATGCAAGGGAATTAGGTATAGGCAGATAAAATCAAAATAAGAAGAGGGATTAGCCATGAGTATTGGAGGATTTTTGTTTTTAAGTTACCTAGTAATATCCTATGTGGCTGGAGCAATAATATCCATGTCTATTATACTTGAGAATAGAGACCCCGCTAGAACAGTCACATGGTTACTAATATTTATATTACTTCCTGGTATCGGATTAGTAATATACGCTGTATTTGGGAGAAACATAAGAAAAAGAAAATTATTTAAAACTCAAAAATTAGCAAATAGTATAAAAGAAGAAAAATTATTTGAAAACCTAAAAGAAATAGAAGAGTTGGTAGAGATAGAACAAGACTGTATAAAGCAAAGTAAATTATTACATGAAGATAAAGATGAAAACACCAAAAAAAGGGTAATAAGTCTTTTGTTAAATACAGGAATGTTCCCGTTTACAACGAATAATAAAATAGATGTATATATTGATGGAATTCAAAAATTTGAAAATCTTATAAAAGATATAAAGGAAGCAAAAGAACATATACATTTAGAATATTTTATTATTAAGGATAGTGATATTGGTAGGAAGATTAAAGATTTGCTAATTGAAAAAGCTAAGGAAGGCGTAAAAATAAGAATTCTATATGATGATGTAGGTTGTTGGAGATTTTGGTTTCATAGAAAGTATTTTAATGAAATGAAAAAGAATGGAATAGAAATTCAACCGTTTTTACCTGCGAAGTTTCCTGTAATAGGAGGCAAATTGAATTATAGAAACCATAGAAAGATAGTTGTAATAGATGGAAAAATAGGATATACAGGCGGAATTAATATAGGAGACGAATATGTAGGTAAAAATAAAAAATTTGGGTATTGGAGAGATACGCATATTCGTATACAAGGAACGTCAGTCTATATGTTACAGATGGTTTTCTTAATAGACTGGTATTATACAACAAGAGATGTAATTATGGTAAAAAAATACTTCCCTAAAATGGCATATTGTGGGGATAGTATGGTTCAGGTTGTAGCTAGTGGACCGGATAGTGATTGGGAAGCTATCCATTATGCATATTTTTCTGCAATATGTCAGGCAAAAAAGAATATATATATTGAGACACCTTATTTTATACCAGATGAAAGTATTTTAAGGGCATTAAAGAGTGCAGCTTTAAGTGGAGTTGATGTAAGAATTATATTCCCTAAAATAGCTGATCATAAGATAGTAAATAGCGCATCTTATTCATATTTTGATGATATATTAAGATCTGGAGGAAAGGTATATTTATATACTAAAGGATTTATACATTCTAAGATTGTTATAATTGATGATAAGATAGCATCTACAGGTTCAGCTAACATGGATTTAAGAAGTTTTATGCTAAACTTTGAGATAAACGCATTTATATATGATAAAAAAGTAGTAGAAATAATGACCAAGGATTTCTTTGATGATTTGGATAATAGTGAGGAGATAAAAGACGCTGATTTTAGTGAGAGAAATTTCGCTATAAAGGTGAAAGAATCAATAGCTAGATTATTTTCTCCTATATTATAAATATTTAATAAAAACTATTGAAAAAAATAGATATTTAGTATACTATAATAATTGTTAGCACTCTAGTTAAGAGAGTGATAAAATTATTATAGTATATATTTTTTTTACATACAAAATACAATTCATTAGGAGGTAAAAATCATGAAAATAAGACCATTAGCTGATAGAGTAGTTATAAAAAAACTAGAAGCTGAAGAAAAAACTGCAAGTGGAATAGTATTACCAGGGGCAGCTAAGGAACAACCTCAAATGGCAGAAGTTGTAGAAGTAGGACCAGGTGGAGTTGTAGATGGAAAAGAGATAGCAATGGAACTTAAAGTTGGAGATAAAGTGATATTCCAGAAATATGCAGGAACAGAAGTTAAAATAGAAGGTAAAGAGTATACAATATTAAGACAAAATGAAATATTAGCTGTAATAGAATAAATATTTAGGAGGGGATAAAAATGGCTAAAGAAATAAAATTTGGGCAAGAGTCAAGAAGATCTTTAGAAAATGGCGTAAATAAATTAGCTGATACAGTAAAAGTTACATTAGGACCTAAGGGAAGAAATGTTATATTAGATAAAAAATTTGGTGCACCTCTTATAACAAATGATGGTGTTACAATAGCTAAAGAAATAGAATTAGAAGATAGATTTGAAAATATGGGAGCTCAATTAGTTAAAGAAGTTGCTACTAAAACTAATGATGTTGCTGGAGATGGTACTACTACTGCTACAGTTTTAGCTCAAGCTATAATAAGAGAAGGGTTAAAGAATGTAACAGCAGGAGCAAACCCTGTTTTACTTAGAAGAGGTATACAAAAAGCTGTTGAAGTTGCAGTTGAAGAATTAAAAAGTCAATCAAGGGTAATAGAAGATAAAGAATCTATATCTAACGTTGCTTCAATATCAGCAGGTGATGATGAAGTAGGTAAATTAATAGCAGAAGCTATGGAAATAGTAGGTAAAGATGGAGTTATAACAGTTGAAGAATCTAAAACAATGCATACTGAATTAGATGCAGTAGAAGGTATGCAATTTGATAGAGGATTTGTGTCTGCTTACATGGTAACAGATGTTGACAAAATGGAAGCTGTTTTAAATGATCCATATATATTAATAACTGATAGAAAAATATCAAATATACAAGATATATTACCAGTACTTGAACAAATAGTTCAACAAGGTAAGAAGTTATTAATAATAGCTGAAGATGTAGATGGAGAAGCATTATCTACATTAGTTGTTAACAAATTAAGAGGAACATTTGAAGTTGTTGCTGTTAAAGCTCCAGGATTTGGAGATAGAAGAAAAGCAATGCTTGAAGATATAGCAACACTTACAGGCGGAACTGTAGTATCAGAAGAATTAGGATATGATTTAAAAGAAACTGATGTAACTATGTTAGGTAGAGCTAGCTCTGTTAAGGTAACTAAAGAAAACACTACAATAGTAGATGGATTTGGAGATAAAGCTGCAATAGAAAATAGAGTTAACCAAATAAAACATCAAGTAGAGGAAACTACTTCTGAATTTGATAAAGAAAAGTTAATGGAAAGATTAGCTAAACTTGCTGGTGGAGTAGCTGTAATAAAAGTTGGAGCTGCTACAGAAGTTGAAATGAAAGAAAGAAAATTAAGAATAGAAGATGCACTTAATGCCACAAGAGCAGCTGTTGAAGAAGGTATAGTTGCTGGTGGAGGTACTGCACTAGTAAGTGTAATACCAGCACTAGATAAGTTAGTAGAAGATCTTGAAGGTGAAGTTAAGATAGGTGCTAAAATAATAAGAAAATCATTAGAAGAGCCTCTAAGACAAATAGCTATAAATGCAGGTCTTGAGGGAGCTGTTATAATACAAAAAGTTATGTCTGAAGATCCTGAAATTGGATTTGATGCATTTAATGAAAAATATGTAAATATGATAGAAGCTGGTATAGTTGATCCAACTAAGGTTACTAGAACAGCATTACAAAATGCAGCATCTATAGCTGGAGTATTCTTAACAACAGAAGCTGCAGTTGCAGACCTTCCAAGTAAAGAAGATGCAATGCCAGGAATGGGTGCAGGAATGCCAGGGATGATGTAATCTATAATATTTTAAAAAGAGTAACGAAAGTTACTCTTTTTTTACGCATATAAATATCAACTATTATGAATTATAGTTTAAAGATATTATGAAGCTTGACTTAGATATACTTTAAATCTTACAATTATTTAAATATGAATATATATATTTATAGATTAGAATAGATACTAGATGATAGAACTTTTATAAATTATATAAGCAAAAGAGAGGAATAGAATGGATATAAGACGTTTATTAGAACAAGTAAAAGATAATGATTTAGAAGTTGATCAGGCTATGGATCAGCTAAAAAATCTTATGTATGAAGATTTGGGGTACGCTAACATAGATCATCATAGAGAAATAAGAAATGGATACCCGGAGGTTATATACTGTGAGGGAAAAAGTGATGAACATATATTAGGAATAATAGAAAAGATGAATAAAAAAGGATCTAATATATTAGGGACAAGATGTAGAAAAGAAACATATAATAAAGTTAAGGAAATTTATAATCATGCAGAATATGAAGAACTATCAAAGATCCTAAAAATAAAAAATAAAGATATTGTAAATCTTGGCAAGGGTAAAGTTTTAGTTATAACAGGAGGAACTTCTGATATACCAGTGGCAGATGAGGCATATTATACAGCGAAGTTTTTAGGAAATGATGTAGTAAGGCTATATGATGTAGGTGTAGCAGGTATACATAGATTATTAAACCGCCTACCTATAATTCAAGAGGCAAGAGTTATTATAGTAGTAGCAGGTATGGAGGGAGCTTTGCCTAGTGTTGTAGGAGGGTTAGTTGATGTTCCTGTAATAGCGGTACCTACTTCAGTTGGTTATGGAGCTAACTTTGGAGGATTGTCTGCTCTTTTAACAATGCTAAATAGTTGTGCATCAGGTATATCTGTTGTTAACATAGACAATGGATTTGGTGCTGGATATTTAGCATCTATGATAAATAAATTAAAGTAAAATAATTTTATTTATAAAATAAAATTTGTATAGTAAATAAATTGAAATTAAATCAATATATATATACAAAGGTGAATTTATATAAATACACTTAATTTATTATGTTCAAATTAAACAAAATATATAAAGACAAATATCTAAGGAGATAAATATGGAACAAAGGATACTTTATTTTGATGTAGTCAATGGGATTTCTGGAGATATGACTTTAGCGACATTATTAGATTTAGGAGTTCCAAAGGAACTTTTTTTAGAAGAAATAAAAAAGCTAAGCATTAAAGATGAATTTGAAATTCTAATAACAAAAAAAAATGAAAGTGGAATATTAGGAACTAATGTAGAAGTAGTTGCTAAAGAATCTAATGCTCATAGACATCTGATAGATGTATTTGATATTATTGATAAAAGTAGTTTACATGAAAACGTTAAAGTTATGTCCAAAAACATATTCATGACTATAGGAGAAGCAGAAGCAAAAGTTCATGGAACAACTATAGATAAAATTCACTTTCATGAAGTAGGAGCTATTGACTCTATAGTTGATATAGTAGGAGCATGCATATTAATAGACTTATTAAGTATTGATAAAATATATGCCAATACTATTCCAGTAGGGTCTGGATTTGTTAAGTGTGATCATGGAATAATGCCAGTTCCTGCACCTGCTACTGCTGAGATTTTAAAGAATGTTCCTATAAAATTAAATACGGTAAATGGAGAGTGTACAACACCTACAGGGGCAGCTATACTAAAAACACTATGTGACGAATTTGTAGATACTTTAGAATTTGAAGTAAAGCAAATTGGATACGGAATAGGACAAAAGGAATTTGAAATACCAAATATGCTAAGAACTATCTTAGGCATAAAAAAAAAGAAGAATTTATATATGAAATAAGTGCAAATATCGATGATATGTCTTCAGAGGTATATTCATACCTGTATGAACAAATTCTAAAAGAGGGTGCATTAGATATATATACAGAAAGTATATATATGAAAAAAAATAGACCTGCTACAAAGCTATCAATTCTATGTGAGGAAAGGAATTTGCAAAAATTTGTAGAAATGTTACTAAAAGAGACAACTACATTTGGAGTGAGATATCATAAATATAATAGAGTAGTTTTAAAAAGGCAATTTTCAAAGATAAATACTCCATACGGTGAGGTAAAAGTTAAATTAGGTTATTATGACGGAAAACTTATAAAAGTGACTCCAGAATACGAAGACTGCAAAAAAATTGCAAAATTCAACAAAATATCATTGAATCAGCTACTATATAAAATAAATCATGTGATAAATGAAGAATTTAATATAAACTTATTGACATAACAAATATTTTTTGATAAATTAAGATTTAACTTAAAGAAATCATTTATTAATTTTATACAATATATCACTCGTATATACTCGGAAATAAGGTCTGAGAGTTTCTACCGAGATACCGTAAATATCTTGACTATGAGTGAAATTATTATTAGCAGAATATCGGATAAAGTAAACGTCTAGGCTGATAAAAATCCCTAGAAGTTGGCTAGAAAGTAGAAGATATTTTGGAAGCCTGTATAGTAATTTCACTTTTATGAGAATAATATGGAAGTTACTATACAGGTTTTTTTGTACCATAATTAAAGACGAACGAAAATAAAATAAAATTAATTAACATTCGTATAAATTTATAAAAACTAACAAGGGAAGGGAGATCTACAATGGCAACTATTTTAAAAGAAGGCTTAACTTTTGATGATGTTTTATTAATTCCTCAAAAATCGGAGGTATTACCAAAGGATGTTAGTACAGAAACGTACTTAACAAAAACTATAAAACTAAATATTCCTCTAATGAGTGCAGGAATGGATACAGTTACAGAATCTAAAATGGCTATATCAATGGCTAGACAAGGTGGTATAGGTATAATACACAAAAATATGTCTATAGAAGAACAAGCTCTAGAGGTTGATAAAGTAAAAAGAAGTGAGAGTGGAGTTATAGTAGATCCTTTCTACTTATCAAAAAACCACACTATACAAGATGCAGATGATATAATGGCAAGATATAAAATATCAGGTGTGCCAATCGTAGATGATAATAAAAAATTAATAGGAATTATAACTAACAGAGATATAAAATTTGAAGGTGATATGACAAAGAGTATTGAAGATGCAATGACTAAGGAAAACTTAGTAACAGCTAAAGAAGGAATAAGTTTAGCTGAAGCTCAACAAATACTTAAAAAGCATAAAATAGAAAAATTACCACTAGTAGATGATGAAGGTCATTTAAAAGGTTTAATAACTATAAAAGATATAGAAAAGAAAATACAATATCCTAATTCTGCAAAAGATAATCGTGGAAGATTACTATGCGGAGCTGCAGTAGGAATAAGTGCAGACCTTATGGATAGAGTAGATGCATTAGTAAAAGCAAACGTAGATGCAATAGTTTTAGATAGTGCACATGGTCATTCTAAAGGTGTTATGGAAGCAGTAACAAAAGTTAAGACAGCTTATCCGAATCTTCAAGTTATAGCTGGAAATGTAGCAACACCAGGAGCTACAGAAGATTTAATAAAAGCAGGAGCTGACTGTGTTAAGGTTGGAATAGGGCCAGGGTCTATATGTACAACTAGAGTAGTTGCAGGTATCGGAGTTCCTCAAGTAACAGCTGTTATGGATTGTGCTGAAGTAGGTCATAAATATGGAGTACCAGTAATAGCAGATGGTGGAATTAAATACTCTGGGGATGTAGTAAAAGCATTAGCTGCTGGAGCTTCTGTATGTATGATGGGGTCATTGTTTGCAGGAACAGAAGAAAGCCCAGGAGAAACAGTTCTTTATAGAGGTAGATCATATAAAACATATAGAGGAATGGGATCTATAGGAGCTATGGAAAAAGGTTCAAAAGATAGATACTTCCAAACAGATGCAAAAAAATTAGTTCCAGAAGGTGTTGAAGGAATGGTTGCATATAAAGGGAAAGCGGAAGAAATAGTTTATCAAATGATAGGTGGACTAAGAGCAGGTATGGGATACTGTGGAGCACCGACAATACAAGATTTAATGGATAATGCTACATTTATAAAAATAACAGCAGCATCTTTAAAAGAAAGTCATCCACATGATATAACAATAACTAAAGAAGCACCTAACTATAGTACACAAGGAGAAATATAGATATGAAGCATGAATTAGTATTAGTAGTAGATTTTGGTGGACAATATAACCAATTAATAGCAAGAAGAGTAAGAGAAAATAATGTGTACTGTGAAATAATACCGTACACTACAGATATAGAAAAAATAAAGGCAATGAATCCAAAAGGGATAATATTCACTGGAGGACCTAATAGTGCTTACTTAGAAAATTCGCCTAAAATAGCAAAAGAAATATTTGAAATAGGAGTTCCTATATTAGGTATTTGTTACGGAATACAAGTAATGGCTCATATATTAGGCGGTAATGTAAGAAAAGGAAATACTAGTGAAAAAGAATATGGAAAAACAACTATAACTTATGAAAATTCACCAATATTTGAAGGTATAACTACAAATACTGTTTGGATGAGTCATACAGATTTAATAGATGTATTACCAGAAGGATTTGTATCAGTTGCACATACTAATGATTGTCCAGTTGCAGCTATGCAAAATAAAGAAAAGAATTTATATGGAGTACAGTTCCATCCAGAAGTTGAACACTGTTTAGAAGGAGATAAAGTTCTTAAAAACTTCTTATACAATGTATGTAATGTAAGCGGAGATTGGACAACTGATTCATTTATAAGTGATAAGATAAAAGAATTAAAAGAAACAATAGGTGATAAAAAAGTATTATGTGCTTTAAGTGGTGGAGTTGATTCATCAGTAGCAGCAGTACTTGTGCACAGAGCTATAGGAGATAACTTAACTTGTGTATTCGTTGACCATGGATTACTTAGAAAAAATGAAGGTAATGATGTAGAGAGAATATTTAGAGATAAGTTTGATATGAACTTAATAAGAGTTAACTGTGAAGATAGATTCTTAGGTAAATTAAAAGGTGTAACAGAACCAGAAGCTAAGAGAAAAATAATAGGTGAAGAATTCATCAGAGTATTTGAAGAAGAGTCAAACAAATTAGGAAAAATGGACTTCTTAGTACAAGGAACTATATATCCAGACGTAGTAGAAAGTGGACATGGAGAAGCTGCTACTATAAAATCTCACCATAATGTTGGTGGAATACCTGAAGATATAGAATTCCAAATAGTAGAGCCATTAAGAGAATTATTCAAAGATGAAGTTAGAAAAATAGGATTAGAGCTTGGCATAGATGAAGATTTAATATTTAGACACCCATTCCCAGGTCCAGGTCTTGGAATAAGAGTTATAGGTGAAGTAACTAAAGAAAAATGTGACATCTTAAGAGAAGCTGATGCTATATATATGGATATATTAAAAGAAAACGGATTATACAAAGAAATATGGCAAGCATTCGCTACATTACCTGATGTAAAAACTGTTGGAGTTATGGGAGATGAGAGAACTTATGCATACTTAGTAGGTATAAGAGCAGTTACATCTTCAGATGGAATGACTTCAGATTGGTACAAAATGCCATATGAAGTTTTAGAAAAAATATCTAATAGAATAGTTAATGAAGTAGACGGAGCTAATAGAGTAGTTTACGATATAACAAGTAAACCACCAGGAACAATAGAGTGGGAATAATATAATTCTATTAAGTATATATAACACTTTACACAAGATAAAAATAAAAGGCTAAAAGCCTTTTATTTTTATCACTTTAAAAGTAATTTTAAAATTTAAATAAGGAGGTATACAAGATGCAAAATACAGTTCAAAAGAGTACATCTGTAGGTACATTAGAAAAAATATTTAAGTTAAAAGAAAACAATACTAATGTAAAAACAGAAGTATTAGCTGGTGTCACTACTTTTATGACGATTGCTTACATATTGGTTGTAAATCCTACTATATTGGGACAAGCAGGTATGGATAAAGGCGCTGTTTTCACAGCAACAGCAATTGCATCAGCTATAGGATGTTTAGTTATGGGATTATTAGCTAATTATCCAATAATATTAGCTCCGAGTATGGGGATAAATGCATTTTTTACTTATACAGTAGTTTTAGGAATGGGATATACATGGCAATTTGCTCTATGTGCAATGTTTATAGAAGGTATCATATTTATATTATTAACAGTAACTAATGTTAGAGAAAAAATTATAGAGTGTATGCCAGATGTATTAAAACATGCTATAACAGCTGGAATAGGACTATTTATAACATTTATAGGATTTGTAAATGCAGGAATAATAAAACAAGGTGGTGCGATCATATCTTTAGGAGATATAAAATCATCAACAGTTTTACTTGCTGTAGCAGGGTTAATAATTGCTTCAGCTCTACTAATAAGAAAAGTAAATGGAGCATTTTTAATAGCTATTATAATAACATCAGCAATAGGTATGGCACTTTCAATAGTACCTATGCCACAAGGTGTTGTTGATGTACCACCATCTATTCAACCAGTATTTATGAAGGTTTTTGAAGTTCAAAAAGCTCAAATCTTTAGTTTAGATATGATAGTTGTAGTATTAACTCTGTTATTTGTTAATATGTTTGACTCTATAGGTTTTTTATTAGGAATAGCAGATAGAGCAAATTTAATAGATGAAGATGGAAATATGCCAGGAGTTAAGAAAGCATTATTAGCTGAATCTCTTTCAACAACAGTATCTTCACTTTTAGGAACATCAACATTAGCTACAACTGTAGAAAGTGGTTCGGGTATAGCTGTAGGTGGAAGAACAGGATTAACAGCGGTTATAACAGCTGTACTATTCTTTGTATCATTATTCTTTGCACCTTTATTTACATCAATACCAGCTCAAGCTACATCACCAGTACTTATATTAGTTGGATTTATGATGGCAAGTTCAATACTTAAAATAAACTTTGAAGATTTTACAGATGCGATACCAGCATTTTTAACGTTTATAATTATGCCTTTAGCATATAGCGTTGCAGATGGTATTATGTTTGGTATCATTTCGTATACAATATTAAAATTATTATCAAATAAAAAAGAAGATGTAGGGTTATCTTTAATAGTATTAACTATAGTATTTATATTAAAATTTGCTTTATTATAAAAAATATAAAAAATAACCAAACATTAGGAATATAAAATACAAATATTATGCAATATATAGACATATATGAAATATTAAACACTGCAGGAGGAATAAAATGAAATTCAAAAAATTAACAGCAATAAGTGCTGCTATAGTAATAGCATCATTAAGCTTAACAGGGTGCGGATCAAAAACTAAGGAAGAATCAGCTAAAGGAAGCAAAGAATTAAAAATAGGAATGGTAACAGACGTAGGTGGAGTAAATGATGAATCATTTAATCAATCTGCATATGAAGGCCTTCAACAAGCTGAAAAAGATCTTGGTATAAAAGTAAAGTTAATAGAGTCAAAACAAGCATCTGAATACTTATCTAATATGGAAAGTCTTATGGATGAAGGTATGGATTTAGTTATAGGTGTTGGAAATACAATGAAAGATGATATAAAAACACAAGCAGAAAACTATCCAGATCAAAACTTTGCGATAGTAGATGAAACTTATGATGAAATACCATCAAATGTAACTCCAATATTATTCAAAGAAAATGAAGCTACATATTTAACAGGACTTATAGCAGGTAAAATGACTAAAACAAATAATGTAGGATTTATAGGTGGTATGCAAAATCCAGTTATATCAAGATTCCAATATGGATATATGGCTGGTGTAAATGAGGCAAATAAAGATGCTAAGATAAATGTACAATATGCAGGTACGTTTGGAGATGCAGCAAAAGGTAAATCTATAGCTAATCAAATGTATGGAGGAAATGTAGATATTATACTTTCAGCAGCTGGTGGAACTGGATTAGGTGCAATAGAAGCTGCTAAAGAAAAAGGAAAATATGCAATAGGTGTTGATAGAGATCAAAGTAACTTAGCTCCAGATAATGTAATAACTTCAGCATTAAAGAAAGTTAATGTAGGTGTATATGATACAGTTAAAGAATTAGTAGATGGTAAGTTAAAAGGTGGAGAAGAAAAGGTATATGGACTTAAAGAAGATGGTGTAGGTATACCAGAATCAACTAATAAATTAGTTGATAAAGAAGTTTTAGATTATGTAAATGGAATAGTAGAAAAGATAAAGAGTGGGGAAATAAAAGTTCCTGCTACTAAAGAAGAATATGATGCAATGCAAAAATAAATTAAAAAAAGACTAGAGATTAATCTCTAGTCTTTTTTATTATAATTAATTTAAAATAACTTTAATATCAACATTAGGTAAAAAAATCCACATAATACATAAAAAAATAAAATAATTTTATGAAAATAGGTTAAAAATAGATTGAAAGATACAAAAATAAATATAAATACGAACTTTAATTTAAAAAAATAATAAAAAGTTCAAAAAAACTATTGTAATAAAATGTACTATATAATATAATAATCAATGTAAAGTTAACTTATGTACGAATTATTAATGAATTAAATACAAAAATAGTTTGAAAATATAAGGAGGATAAAATGCAAGTAACTCAACCTATGAATAAAGGTATTTTAGAGAAAGTATTTAAACTATCAGAACATAATACAAATGTTAAGACGGAAATAATAGCAGGAATAACAACATTCATGACAATGGCATATATATTAGTGGTAAATGCTAATATACTTTCAGATGCAGGTATGGATAAAAGTGCAGTATTTGCTGCAACAGCAATAGCTGGATTTATAGGAAGTTGTGCAATGGGGTTCTTAGCTAACTATCCAATAGCACTTGCTCCAGGTATGGGACTTAATGCATTCTTTGCATATACAGTAGTTTTAGGAATGGGATATAGCTGGCAATTCGCATTATGTGCAGTTTTAATAGAAGGAATTATATTTATACTACTTACTCTAACTAATGTTAGAGAGAAAATAATTGATTGTATACCAGATATACTAAAACATGCAGTTACAGCAGGAATAGGACTATTTATAGCATTTATAGGATTATCAAATGCAGGTGTAGTAGTTAACGGATCGACTATATTATCATTAGGAAACTTAAAAGATCCATTAGTTTTATTAACAATATTTGGATTGTTATTAGCATCAATATTACTAGCAAAAAATGTTAAAGGAGCGTTCCTTCTAGCAATGGTAGTAGTATCAGCGATAGGTATGATAGGTGGATTGGTAGCAGCGCCAGAGGCGATAGTATCTACAGCTCCATCATTAAAACCAATATTTATGAAAGCTTTATCAGTTCCAGTGGATCAAATATTTAGTTTAGATATGGTAGTAGTAGTATTCACATTCTTATTTGTTGATTTATTTGATACGGTAGGATGTTTAGTAGGTGTAGCATCTAAAGGAAATATGTTAGATGAAAATGGAAAATTACCAAAAGCTAAACAAGCATTATTTGCAGATGCAGTAGCAACTACAACAGGAGCACTTTTAGGAACTTCAACAGTTACAGCTTATGTTGAGAGTGCAGCTGGAATAGGAGATGGTGGGAGAACTGGTTTAACAGCAGTTACAACAGGAACACTATTCTTATTATCATTATTCTTTGCTCCAGTATTTACAGCGATACCAACACAAGCTACAGCTCCAGTATTAATATTAGTAGGAGTTATGATGGCTGGTTCTTTAACTAAGATAGATTTCTCAGATTTTACTAACGCAATACCAGCATTCTTAACATTTGCTATGATGCCATTAGCATATAGTATAGCAGATGGAATCATATTTGGTATAATATCATTCACAGTATTAAAAATAGCTACAAATAAAAAGAAAGATATAAATATATCTTTAATAATACTTTCGATATTATTCATTTGTAAGTTTATATTTTTAGGTTAATTGTTTTAATTATAGAAAATCACCTTCTACGGACGAAGGTGATTTTTTTGTATAAAGAAATTATGATTGATTTATAATTTTATTCACCATTCATACCGTAAAAAGAACCATTCGAGCTAATTTTATTGAAAATTTCAAATCTTAATGATATATTCCAAATATAAAAAATATATAACTTTTCATGTTGAAAATATCAAGGACATATAAGGGGAGAATGAACATGAATATATTTATATGTGAAGCGAATGAAGATCAAATAAAAAATACGATAAATATAATAAATAAAGTATTGAAAAAGAAAAATATAAAAGGAAAAATAAAATTAGCAACTAGTTCACCTGATAAAATCCTAGATTACATAAATACAAATAAAGTTAGTGGAGTATACTTTATTGACATAGAATTAGGCAAAAGCATAAATGGAATATTTTTAGCTAAAAAAATAAATGAAATAGATAAAAATGCTTTAATAACAATAATAACATCATCTCCAGATAAAATGGGTCTTGTATTTGAAAATCATATAAGTGCGGTAGATTATATAGTCAAGGATTACATGGAAGGTATCTATAAAAGAATAGAAAGATGCCTAGAATTTATAGATAATAAATTGAGACAAATAGCAGAAAGTAAATGTTTAATTGTAGAAAATAGTGAAAGTATAGAAAGAGTAAACTACGATGATATAATTTTTTGTGAAACTGTTAAAAAAAGGACTATAGCACTTCATACAGATAAAAAAACTATAGAATTCAAAGGAACATTAAGAGATATTGAGGAAAAGCTAGATGATCGATTTATTAGATGTCATAAATCATATATTGCAAATAAAGAGAAGATAACAAGTATTAATAAGAAAGATAGAATTTTATTTATGGAAAATGGAAGCAAGTGTTTTGTATCAACACTTTTAATAAATAAGATAAGCAGTAATATATTTTAATAGAAGATTATATATAATTATTATTTAAATTATTTAAAATGATGTGATAAAATCACAGAATAGTATTCCAAAAAATGTTAATATAATATTAAAGATAAATTAAATAATAATATATTAACTATTAGGAGGCAATTAAAATGATAAGAGTATTAAATAATGAAAATTTTAAATCAGAAATAGAAAATTCAGATAAGGTTGTAATAGTGGACTTTTTTGCAACGTGGTGTGGTCCATGTAAAATGTTAACACCTGTATTTGAAGAGTTAAGTAATAGTATGACAGATGTAGATTTTGTAAAGGTAGATATAGATCAAAGTTTAAGGATAGCTCAAGAATATAATATAACTTCAGTACCAACTATGATGATATTTAAAAATGGTAAACCTGTAGACACTATAATGGGATTTGTGCCTAAGCAAAACATAGAAAATAAGCTTAGAATGCATTTATAAATATATAAATATAAAAAATAATAAACAAATATTAAAAAACAAATATTAAAAATGATAAATTTAAAAATATTCGTAATTTGAATTTCAAAACGAAACATTAATAGTTAAAAAAATAAAAAATACACGTAAAAATAAATAAAACCAGCTGTTTTTATTAAAAAAAACAGCTGGTTTTATTTATTTTACGAACTATTTTAAAAAAGTACTTGATAAAACACGTACAATGATATAATATCTAATTATAAAGTTCGAAACATACAATACAAAAACATATATTAATATTAAAAAATATGAAATGAAAGGGAGAAAAGTATGAAAGTTGCCGTAATCATGGGTTCAAAATCAGATTATCCAAAATTAGAAGATGGAATACAATTACTAGAAAAGTTTGGAATAGAAGTTGTAGCGAGAGCGTTATCGGCTCATAGGACACCAAATCAACTTATGAATTTTATAAAAGAGATAGAGAATGATACAGATGTAATAATAGCAGCAGCAGGAAAAGCGGCACATTTACCAGGAGTAATTGCATCTCATACGTTAATACCAGTAGTAGGTTTACCAATAAAATCATCTACATTAGATGGATTAGATTCACTTCTTTCAATAGTACAAATGCCACCAGGTATACCAGTAGCAACTGTAACTATAGATTCAGGAATAAACGCAGCATTAATGGCAAGTCAAATAATGAGTATAAAATATCAAGAAATAAAAGATAGTTTAATAATATACAGAAAAGAAATGGAAGAAAAAGTATTAGAAGCTGATAAAAACTTAAAATAATTCGCCTACACATGGCTCAAGGGGGTAATGATGATGTTACTATATGAAGGAAAAGCTAAACAAGTATATTCTACAGAGAAAGAGAATGAGTATATCGTATATTTTAAGGACGATGCAACAGCATTTAATGGAGAGAAAAAAGCAGAAATATCTTCAAAAGGTATATTAAACAACAAAATATCTACAATAATGTTTGAAATGTTACACGAAAAACAAATCTCAACACACTTCGTAAAAAATATATCAGAAAGAGAAATGCTAGTTAAGAAAGTTGAAATTCTGCCGCTAGAAGTAATAGTAAGAAATATAACAGCAGGTTCATTTTGTAAAAGAGTAGGAATAGAAGAAGGAATAGTATTAGATGAACCAATATTTGAAATTTGTTATAAAAATGATGAGTATGGAGATCCAATGTTAAATGATGATCATGCAGTAGCTATGAAGTTAGCAACAAGGGATGAATTAAAGTTTTTAAGAGAAGAAACCTTAAAAATAAATGAATTAATGAAAGAATTCTTCTTAAAGATGAATTTAAAATTAGTTGATTTCAAATTAGAGTTTGGAAAAGATAGTGAAGGAAATATAATTTTAGCAGATGAAATATCTCCAGACACTTGTAGACTTTGGGATGTAGATACAAATGAAAAATTAGATAAAGATAGATTTAGAAGAGATTTAGGTGACCTTGTAAAGGGCTATGAAGAAGTTCTTTCAAGAATAAGTAACTAGGGGGATTCTTATGTGCGGAGTTGTAGGTATATATTCAAATAAAAATATATCTAAAGAGTTATATTATTCTTTATATTCTATGCAACACAGAGGTCAAGAAAGCTGTGGAATGGCTATAGTAGATGGAAAACACATAAACTACAGAAAAGATATGGGATTAGTTGGAGATGTGTTTAAGGAAGAAGAGTTAAGCAAGTTAGAAGGTAATATGGGTATAGGACATGTTAGATATTCTACAGCGGGTGGAAGTCATTTAGCCAATTGCCAACCACTGGTAGGTAGCTGTAGAAAAAGAGAGATTGCATTAGCTCATAACGGAAATTTAGTGAATGCAAATTATTTAAGAGATATGTTAGAAGAAGATGGATATATGTTTCAGGCTAACTCAGATACAGAGGTTATATTATATATATTAGCTAGATATTATAAGGGTGACATAATAGAAAGTTTAAAGATGACTATGGACTATATAAAAGGAGCATATTCACTGGTAATAATGAGTGAAGATGAACTTGTTGGAGTAAGGGATCCTCATGGTTTTAGACCACTTAAATTAGGTAAGAAAGATGATGAATTTATATTTGCTTCTGAAGATTGTGCAATAGATATATTAGGTGGAGAAGTTATAAGAGATGTTGAGCCAGGTGAAATAATAGTTATAAAAAATGGTGAAATGAAATCTTATTTTTACTCTGAAAATTATAAAGAAGTTAAAAAAAGTTGTATATTTGAGCATATTTATTTTGCTAGAAATGATGCAAATATAGATAATGTAAATGTTTATGATTTTAGAATAAAGTGTGGAGAAATATTAGCAAAAAATGATGACATAAAAGCAGATATAGTTGTTCCAGTTCCAGATTCAGGATGGGCAGGAGCTATAGGATATTCTAACGAGAGTAAATTACCGATTAGTGAAGGATTAGTTAAAAATAGATATGTAGGGAGAACTTTTATAAAGCCAACTCAAGAAGAAAGAGAGATGGGCGTTAAAATAAAATTAAATCCTTTAACTAGTGTCGTAAAAGGAAAATCAGTAGTTTTAGTAGATGATTCTGTAGTAAGAGGAACTACTTCAAAGTTGATTATACAGTCATTAAGAGAGGCGGGAGCAAGTGAAATTCACTTAAGAATAACATCTCCTCCAGTTAAGTTTTCGTGTTATTACGGAATAGACACACCTAATAGATCTAAACTTATAGCATCACAAAATAGTTTAGAAGAGATAAGAGAATATATAGGATGTGATACTTTAGAATTTTTAGATATAGATGGAATGATAGAAGCAACACAAGGAAAATCAACATTTTGTAAAGCTTGCTTTGATGGAAATTATCCAGTAAAAAAAATAGATAAGGAGGAGCTACTTTCATGTTAACTTACAAACAGTCAGGAGTAGATATAGATGAAGGGAATAGAGCTGTAGATCTTATAAAAGGAAAAATAAAATCTACTTATGACAATAACGTAATAGGAGATTTAGGAAATTTTAGTGGATTGTATAGCTTAAAAGACTTTACAAGTATGAAAGAGCCGGTATTACTTTCATCTACGGATGGAGTTGGTACAAAGTTAAAGTTAGCTCAAATGATGGATAAACATGATACAGTTGGTATAGATTTAGTTGCAATGTGTGTAAATGATTTAATATGCCAGGGAGCTAAACCATTATTTTTCTTAGACTATATAGCTACAGGTAATTTAGTTGCAGAACAAGTGGAACAAATAGTTGGTGGTATTGCAGATGGTTGCAAAATGGCAGAGTGTGCACTTATAGGTGGAGAAACTGCTGAGATGCCAGGTATGTACTCTGATGATGAATATGATTTAGCTGGATTTTCTGTAGGAATAGCAGATAAAGAAAAAATAGTATCTGGTCAAAATGTTAAATGCGGTGATGTTTTAATAGGTATATCATCAAGTGGAGTTCATAGTAATGGATATTCATTTATAAGAAAAATATTTTTAGACACATATAACTACAAGTTAGATCAATATATTGAAGAATTAGGAATGACATTAGGAGAAGCACTTTTAACTCCTACTAAAATATACGTTAAATTAGTATTAGAACTAATGAAACATCATGAAATAAAAGCAATAGCTCATATAACAGGTGGTGGAGTGATAGAGAATATACCAAGAGTTATACCTAAAGGTTTAGGAATAGACATAAATAAAAATTCTTGGGATAAGCCAGCTATATTTAACATGATAGAAGGATTCAATGCAATAGATGAAAGAGAACTTCATAAGAGCTTTAATATGGGTATTGGTTTAGTTTTAATAGTTAATAAAGAAGATGCTGCAAATGTGTCAAACTTTATAAACAACAGAGAAAATGATATAAGTATAGATTCTAAATATGATGAATTATTAAAAGATAAGGCTTATATAATTGGAAATGTAGTAGATACACATGAAGGAGTAAATTTATGTTAAACATTGGAGTTTTAGTATCTGGTGGAGGAACAAATTTACAGGCTATTATAGATGGGACTAAGTTTGGTGGTATTAAAGGCGATATAAAAGTAGTTATATCAAATAAAGAAGATACTTATGCACTAGAAAGAGCCAAACATAATAATATTGAAGCTGTATATGAAACGGATGAAGATAGGGTTATACAAATATTAAAAAATCATAAAGTGGATTTAGTAGTTTTAGCAGGATATTTAAAGATAATAAGTCCTAAATTTGTAGAATCTTTTAGGGAGAAGATAATAAATATTCATCCATCATTAATACCTTCATTTTGTGGAGAAGGATATTATGGAGAAAAAGTGCATCAAGCTGTTATAGACTATGGAGTTAAAGTAACAGGTGCTACAGTTCACTTCGTAGATGAAAAAGCCGATAATGGACCTATAATAATGCAAGATACAGTAGATGTAAATCACGATGATGATGCAAAATCAGTAGCTAAAAAAGTACTAGAAGTTGAACATAAAATATTAAATGAAAGTATAAAACTATTTTGTGAAAATAAATTAAGTATTCAAGGTAGGAGAGTGTTTATAAATGAGTAAAAGAGCATTAATAAGTGTGACAGACAAAAGTGGAGTAGTAGAATTTGCTAGAGAATTAAATAATCTAGGATATGAAGTTATATCTACAGGAAATACATTCAAAACACTAAAAGAAAATGGAATAAATGCAATAACTATAGATGAGGTTACTAAGTTTCCAGAAATGCTAGATGGAAGAGTTAAAACATTAAATCCATATATACATGGAGGAATACTTTTTAAAAGAGATAATTTATCTCATGTAGAGACAGTTAATGAGCATAATATAGGAGCTATAGATTTAGTAGTAGTAAATTTATATGATTTTGAAGGTACACTAAAAAGTGGAAAAGGTCACGATATCGTGATAGAAAACATAGATATAGGTGGACCATCTATGATACGTTCAGCAGCTAAAAACTATAAGGATGTAACAGTTATAGTTGATGTAAATGACTATGATATGGTAATAGAGAAACTAAAAAATAATGATTTAAATTTAGAAGATAGAAAAAATTTAGCTTACAAAGCATTCTCAACTACAGCAAGATATGATGCACTTATATCAACTTACTTTGCAGGCGAAGTAGGGGACAGCTATCCAGAGATACTTAATTTAACATTCCAAAAAGAGCAAACCTTAAGATATGGAGAAAATCCTCATCAAAATGGAGTTTTATATGCTCAGCCAAATGCAAAAAATCCAATATTAAACTATGAACAATTAAATGGAAAAGAACTTTCTTTCAACAACTTAAATGATTTACATGGATGCTTAGAAGTTATGAGAGAATTTAAAGATAGCAAAGAAGTCGTTTCAGTAGCTATAAAACATACAAATCCTTGTGGAGTAGGATTAGGTAAAAGTACTTTTGAAGCTTACTCGAAATGTTATGAGGCAGACAAGGTATCAATATTTGGGGGAATAGTAGGTATAACATCAACTGTTGATAAAGAAACAGCTCAAAAGATGAATGAAATATTCTTAGAAATAGTAGTAGCTTATGACTATACAGAAGAAGCTTTAGAAGTATTAAGACAAAAGAAAAATCTAAGGGTACTAAAACTTGCTAGAATAGAAAAAAGCTTACAACCTTATGACATGAAATATTTAGATGGTAAATTATTAATTCAAGATAAAAATAATGCTTTAAGTGATAAGTGCGATATAGTTACAACAATAAGACCTAAAGAAGAACAGCTTAAGGATATGGAATTTGGTATGAAAGTAGTTAAAAATATGAAATCAAATGCCATAGCAATAGTAAAGGAAGGTCAAACTCTAGCATTAGGATGTGGTCAAACTTCAAGAATCTGGGCATTAAAAAATGCATTAGAAAATAATAAAGACAAAGACTTCAAAGGTGCTGTATTAGCATCAGATGCATTCTTCCCATTTAGTGATTGTGTAGAACTTGCTCATGAATATGGAATAGATGCAGTTGTTCAACCTGGTGGTTCTATGAATGATAAAGACTCAATAGAAGCTTGTGATAAAAATAATATGACTATGGTGTTTACAGGAATAAGACATTTTAAGCACTAGGGGGTAAATTATGAAGATACTAATTATAGGTGGTGGCGGTAGAGAACACGCTATAGCTTGGAAATTAAGTAATGAAGATAGTGTAAAAACAATATACTGTGCTCCAGGAAATGCAGGAATTGCGGAAATAGCACAATGTATAGATATAAATGATAGCAATATAGAAGAGCTTTTAAAATTTGCAAAAGATAATAAAGTTGATCTAACAATAGTAGGTCCAGAAGTACCACTTGTCAAAGGTATAGTAGATGAATTTGAAAAAGAAGGTTTAAAAATATTCGGACCTAGTAAGGAATGTTCACAACTTGAAGGTAGTAAGGCATTTTCTAAAGATTTTATGATTAGACACAATATACCTACTGCAAAGTATAAAGAGTATACAAATATAGATGAAGCAATAGCAGAGATTGATAGTTTTGGATATCCATTAGTAATAAAAGCAGACGGATTAGCAGCAGGCAAAGGTGTAGTTATACCTCAAAATAGAGAAGAGGCAATAACTACTTTAAATGAAATGATGAGAGATAAAAAGTTTGGGAATGCTGGTGAGAAAATAGTAATAGAAGAATTTCTTAAAGGTATAGAAAATTCAATATTAGCATTTGTAGATAATAACACAATAATTCCAATGGTAAGTGCAAAAGATCATAAGAAAGTTTATAACCATGAACAAGGTCCAAATACAGGAGGTATGGGAACTTTTTCTCCAAGTGAGATATACACTGATAAGTTAGCAAAAGAAATAGAAGAAAATGTACTAAAAGCTACATTGGAAGGATTTAAGAAAGATAGATTAGATTATAAAGGAATACTATTTATCGGGCTTATGATAACTGAAGATGGAGCAAAAGTATTGGAGTACAATGTAAGATTTGGAGATCCTGAGACACAATCGGTTTTATTTAGATTAAAAACTGATTTGCATAAAATAATGGAGCATATTCTAGACAATAAGTTAAATGAAATTAAAATAGAATACAAAAAGGAAGAAGCTGTTTGTGTAATGCTTACATCAGGTGGCTATCCAGATGTTTATGAAAAAGGAAAACTAATAGAAGGTGTTAGTGAGTTAGATAAAGACATCGTAGTATTTCATAGTGGGACTAAGATATCATATGGAAAATTAGTAACTAATGGTGGCAGAGTCTTAGGTATAACTGCTAGTGCTAATACTGTTGAAGAAGCTGCAAGAAAAGTATATGAAAATATTAATAAAATCAGTTTTGAAGGTATGCATTATAGAACTGATATTGGAACAGGTATATAAGTTATTTCCAAATTAATTCCTATATAGATTTTATGGCTTAGTAACCTATAGCCTAAGCCATAAAATCAAATAAAAGTGATTTGTTAGCAGATTGTTCAAGTCATAAATTTGAATGATGTGTTAACAAACTACTTAAAAAGTGGTACAAATTTAATCTATAAAAAGGAGATAAAATATGTTAAATGCTAGAAGTTTAGAGTCAAGTGTTAGAAGAATATTAGTGGAAAAAAGACCTGGGTTTGATCTTGAGGCTAAAGCTTTAAAAAAGGATTTAATAGAAAGTTTACACATAGATAAAATAGAAAATATAAGAATCTTGAATAGATATGATATAGAGGGAATAGATAAAGATGTATATGAAAGTGCAGCTAGAACAATATTTTCTGAGCCTAATTTAGATATTGTTTATCATGAAACATTAGATGTTTCTAAATGCAAAGAAACAAATGAAAGGGTATTTGCAATAGAGTTCTTACCAGGTCAATACGATCAAAGAGGTGATTGGGCTAGTCAGTGTGTTCAAATTTTAAATCAAGGAGAAAGGCCAACAATTAACACAGCAAAGGTATATATATTAAGTGGAAAAATAAATGATGAAGAATTTGACCAAATAAAAGAGTACTGTATAAATCCAGTAGACAGTAGAGAAGCTTCTTTAGAAAAACCAGAAACTTTAAAGATGACTACAGAAATACCAACAGAAGTAGAAATATTAGATAAATTTATAGATTTAAGTATAGAAGGATTAAAAGAATTTTTAAATAAACAAGGACTTGCTATGACATTAGAAGATTTAGAGCATGTTCAAAATTATTTTAGAAATACAGAAAAAAGAAATCCAACTATAACAGAGATAAAAGTACTTGATACTTATTGGTCAGATCATTGTAGACATACTACTTTTATGACACAAATAGAAGATATAAAAATAGAGAGCGGAAAATATACAGCTATAGTTAAAGATGCATATGATATGTATTTAGAATCAAGAAAAAATGTATATTTAGATAAACCTAAAGATATATGTTTAATGGATATAGCAACGATAGCTATGAAGGAATTAAGAAAAGAAGGAAAGCTAGCAGATTTAGATGTAAGTGAAGAAATTAATGCTTGTAGTATAAATGTAGATGTAGAGCTAGATGGAAAAGTAGAGCCATACTTAGTAATGTTTAAAAATGAAACACACAATCATCCAACTGAAATAGAGCCATTCGGTGGAGCTGCTACTTGTTTAGGTGGAGCCATAAGAGATCCATTATCAGGAAGAAGCTATGTATACCAAGCAATGCGTGTTACAGGAAGTGGAGATCCTAGAACTACATTAGAAAATACATTACCAGGTAAGCTTATGCAAAGAAAGATAACGACAGAAGCAGCTCATGGATACAGTTCATATGGAAATCAAATTGGATTAACAACAGGTCAAGTTGCAGAAGTTTATGATGAAGACTTTGTAGCTAAGAGGATGGAAATAGGAGCAGTAATAGCAGCTGCACCAAAAGAAAATGTAGTTAGAGAAACACCAGTTGAAGGTGATATAGTAATACTTCTTGGAGGAAAAACAGGAAGAGATGGATGTGGAGGAGCTACAGGTTCATCAAAAGAACACAGTGAAAAATCTTTAATTACTTGCAGTGCAGAAGTACAAAAAGGAGATGCACCTAACGAAAGAAAAATACAAAGATTCTTTAGAAATAAAGAAGTAGCACAAATGATAAAAAGATGTAACGACTTTGGAGCAGGTGGAGTTTGTGTTGCTATAGGAGAAGTAGCGGATAGCTTGGATATAAACTTAAACTTAGTTCCTAAAAAATACGATGGATTAGATGGAACCGAGATAGCTATATCAGAATCACAAGAACGTATGGCAGTAGTTATAAAATCAGAAAACAAAGATAAATTTATAGATTTAGCAAGAGAAGAAAATCTAGAGGCAACTCATGTAGCAACAGTAACTGATACTGGTTATATGAGAATGTTTTGGAATGATAAAGCTATAGTTAATATAAAAAGAGATTTTATAGAAACAAGTGGAGTTAAACAAACTACTAAAGTTCACGTGGATAAAGTAGATGAAAAAAATACATTCTTCGTAAATAATTCTAAAGAAGCTGTATGTGAATTGGCTATAGAAGAAGATATAAATATAAAAGATAGATTTATAAATGTTTTATCAGATTTAAATGTATGTTCACAAAAAGGATTAGTAGAAAGATTTGATAATACGATAGGTAGTGGTACTGTGCTTATGCCATTTGGAGGGAAGTATCAATCAACACCAGCACAAGGTATGGTAGCGAAAATACCTGTACTTGGTGGTGAAACTAACACTTCAACAATAATGACTTATGGATACAATCCTAAAATAGGAAAATGGAGTCCATTCCATGGAGCTTTATATGCTGTAGTAGAATCTGTGTGTAAAGTTGTGGCTATTGGGGGTAACTATAGTAGCATAAGACTTACATTACAAGAGTATTTTGAAAAACTTGGGGATAACCCAACTAAGTGGGGTAAACCATTTGCAGCACTTTTAGGTGCATACTATGCTCAAGATAGATTAGAGATACCTGCAATAGGTGGAAAAGATAGTATGTCAGGAACATTTAAAGATATAGATGTACCACCAACATTAGTATCATTTGCTGTGGATACTGTGGATGCAAAATATGTTATCTCACCTGAATTTAAGAAAAGTAATTCACAAGTTATAATGTTATGCACAGATAGACTAGAAAACGACGTGTTAGACTTTGAATTATTAAAGAAAAACTTAAATAAAGTAACTGAACTTATACACAATAAGCAAGTGTTATCAACATATGCATTAGGATTTGGTGGTGTATGTGAAGCTATAAGTAAGATGGCATTTGGTAATAAAATAGGATTTGAATTTACTGAAGGCGTAGAAAATTTATTTGAAGCTAACTATGGAAATATAGTACTAGAATTAGCTGATAGTAACCTAGATATATTAGAGGGATATAATTATGTAGTGCTTGGAAAAACAATAGAAAAACCAAGTATAATGGTAGATGAAGAGGAAATTTTATTAGATGAATTATATAAAGTTCACTGCAAAACATTAGAGCCAATATTCCCAACTAAAGTAAGTACTCTAAAAGATAAAATAGAAACTATAAGTTTTATAAATCAAGGTGAAGCTAAAAAATCATCTATAACAATAGCTAAACCAAAGGTATTTGTTCCAGCATTCCCAGGAACAAACTGTGAATATGATTCAGCAAGAGCTTTTGAAAAAGCAGGAGCACATGCAAATATAAAAGTATTTAAGAATTTAACAGATAGAGATGTAGAAGACTCTATAAATGAAATAGTAAATGAAATTAAGAAGTCCCAAATAATAATGTTGCCGGGTGGATTTAGTGCAGGAGATGAACCAGATGGCTCTGCTAAATTTATAGCAACAGTATTTAGAAATCCAAAAGTTGCTGAAGCTGTACAAGAATTTTTAACTAAGCAAGACGGATTAATGCTAGGTATTTGTAATGGATTCCAAGCACTTATAAAACTTGGATTAGTGCCATATGGTGAAATAAGAGAAACAGCAGAAGATGCACCAACACTTACTTATAATAATATAGGTAGACATCAATCTAAAATTGTTAGAACAAGAGTAGCATCTAATAAGTCACCTTGGCTAGCAAATACAGAAGTAGGGGATACTCATAGTATAGCAATATCTCATGGTGAAGGTAGATTTGTTGCTAATGAAGAAGTAATGAAACAATTAATAGAAAATGGTCAAATAGCTACTCAATATGTAGATTTTGATAACAATCCTACTTATGATATAGAGTTCAATCCAAATGGTTCATGTTATGCAGTAGAAGGTATAACTAGCTTAGATGGTAGAATACTTGGTAAGATGGGTCACTCAGAAAGAGTTGGAGAGCATGTTATAAAGAACATATTAGGTGAAAAAGATCAGAAGATATTTGAAAGTGGAGTAAAATATTTTGGATAATATTTAAAGCTAAGGATAGTTTATTGATAAATAAATCAGTAAACTATCCTTTTTAAATACAAAAAATATATTAAAATGTAAAGCTAAGTTGACATAAAATGTAAAGTTTACTATACTTAAAATGTAAAGTTAATTTTACTGTTAATATAAAGGAGTAAACATGAAAAATAATATTCAGAAACTAAGGAAAGAAAGAAAAATAACACAAGAGGAACTAGCTAAAACATGTGGAGTATCTAGGCAAACAATTATATCTTTAGAAAATGGAAAATATAATCCATCAATAATGTTAGCTTATAAAATTGCAACAGTTTTTGAGTGCATAATAGAAGAAGTTTTTATATTTGAGGAGGGAAATTAAGATGAATCAAGTTAAGAAAGACCTTATGTTTTCAGTTGGAGGTTTAATAGCAGGAATTATAATGATAGCTATATTTTTATTAGGGGTAATAGCAGAAAAAATGTCAGCTAGTATGGTGATGGGCATGGGAATAGGGCTTACATCTGTAGGAGTAGGATTAACTTTTCTGAATTTAAAAGCTATAAAAAACCCTGAAAAAGTAGAAGAAGTTGAAATAAACAGCAATGATGAAAGAAATATTTTAGTAAGAGAAAAAACTAGTGCAAAATCATACTCAATATTTATTTATGTTGAAATTGGATTAGTATTTATAACAGCTTTGCTGAGTTACAAAGAAGTAAGTTTATTACTTTTAGCGTTAGTCTTTGCTAAATTAGTAGTTTGGTTTTTACTTTGTATTAAGAATTTAAATAAATATTAGATCGATATTTTTCATTATTTGATAAATATGATTAATGAGGAGTAGTATCTATTATAGTTTTAGATACTACTCTTTTTAGTTTCTTCGCAATGCCAAAATAACCAGAATAATACAAGGATAAAAATAAACAATCCAATTTTTCTTCCTAATGGCCAAAATGGCCAGTTTTCAACTAGAGTAGGAAAAAAACATAATATAATAGCGCTAGGAACACCAATTTTTATCCATAAGGTATTTAATTTGTTATTTTGATTCATATTTATGTCCCCTTTATGTATTCTAAAATTATATTATTATAGACCTTACTTTAAGTATATTTATAAAACCGAGAGTTAATTGTTGAAAAGAACAGCTTTTATTTATATTAAAGTTTGAAAACTAAATTTTTACTTTTTAATTCAAAATCTACTTTATAAGTTTAAGTAAAACACATTGGCATATACCGAAATATAAAGCTGATGTAAACCTCATCTGTAATGTAAAATAATTACCTTCTAAATATATTATGGGATTCTTGCCATCAAATTTATCCGTATTGAAACACTCAAAATTTATAGAATTAAAAAATTTAATTGTATCATCTGTAAGTGATTTTAATGAAAATGCAAAAGTATCTAGTGAAATTAATAAACTTTTATCTTTATTATTAATTTTAATAACAATATCACTGTTAGTATTATTGTTATAAATTGATATTTTTTCCTTTAAATTATTTGGAATATCCATAAATATAATCCCCTTTAAATTATTAAGTATAGTCAATTATATTATAAATTGAAACTAGCCTGTAATATTAAATTTTATTTGAAACACATCTTACTTCTAACTGTACTTATTTCAAGAGCACTAAGAGAGTTAAAAGATACCCCATCTATACCAAATTTATAACCATGGAATCCAAATTTTAGAGCTCATTACGATGCTGCCCAAGTTTATATATCTAACAAAACTCCCATTATCAACTTCTTGTAATTCAGCAAGTTTATAATTAATTAATAAGTTTAAGTATAGCTCGCTGATGAGGAGCTGCAGAATAGGCATTTCCAGTAGCACATCCAAAAAAACTCATATGAAGAGTAAATTGGTTTCCTTCTAATTGCAATATTGGATTTTTGTTAATATACCTATTTGTATGTGCACATTCAAAATTATTATTATTAAAAAATTTAATTACATCTATTGTAAGAGATTTTAGTGAAAAGGCAAAAGTGTCTAATGCAATTGATAGACTTTTATCTTTAGGATAAACTTCAATATCAATATTGCTATGATTATTTTCTTTGTAATTTTTAAGTTTTATTTTCAAAGTATCTGAAATATCCATAAGTATAATCCCCTTTAAATTATTAAATAAACTTTTTTATATTTAAACTTATGTAGCTTGATTTATTTGAAATAATATTATCACAAATAAATTAATAAATCTTATGAATGGGATGAATAGTATATTTTAAGGTATGAATGGATAAAGTTAAGTAACGTGTACTTAAAACGCAGCATTAAATCAAATATATTTATGTATATTGTGAAAAATAGAATTCATTAAAAAATTAGCACTCTCTACTTGACAGTGCTAACAAACATGCTACAATATTATTTATAAAGGGAGTAGGTTCTACCCCTAAAATTATTTTAATTAATAAAATTAGGAGGAAACAATTTATGAGTCAAAAAGGTAGTATATCAATACATACAGAAAATATTTTTCCAATAATAAAAAAGTGGTTATACTCTGACAAAGATATATTTATCAGAGAGCTTATAAGTAACGGGTGTGATGCTGTAAATAAACACAAGAAGCTAATATCATTAGGAGAAATAGCAGGGGATAAAGAAGAAGATTACAAAATAAATGTATATATAGATAAAGAAAAGTCAGCACTTATATTTGAAGACAATGGTATCGGTATGACAGAAGAAGAAGTTCAAAAATATATAAACCAAGTTGCTTTTTCTGGTGCAGAAGATTTCTTCAACAAATATAAAGATAAAATGAATGAAGAAAATGATATAATAGGTCACTTTGGTTTAGGATTCTATTCATCATTTATGGTATCTAAAAAAGTTCAAATAGATACCTTATCATACAAAGAAGATGCAAAGCCAGTTAGATGGGTAAGTGAAGGTGGAACAGAGTACGAAATAAGTGATTCGGATACTAGAAACACTAGAGGTACTACAATAACATTATTCTTAGATGATGATAGTAAAGAATTTGTAGAAGAATATACAGTAAGAAATATAATAGATAAATATTGTTCATTCTTACCAGTTAATATTTATTTAGATACTATCAAAGAAGAAAATAGTGAAGAAGCTAAAAATGAAAATGAAGAAACAAAAACAGAAGAAAATGAAGTTAAGGAAATAACACCTATAAATGATACACATCCATTATGGTTAAAATCACCAAAGGATTGTACAGATGAAGAATACAAAGAGTTCTATAGAAAAGTATTTAAAACATTTGATGAACCATTATTCTGGATACATCTTAATGTAGATTATCCATTTAATTTAAAAGGAATATTATACTTCCCTAAATTAAATAATGAATTTGAGCTTATAGAAGGTAAAGTAAAATTATACAACAACCAAGTATTCGTTGCAGATAATATAAAAGAAGTTATACCAGAGTTCTTATTATTATTAAAAGGAGTAATAGATTGCCCAGACTTACCTCTAAATGTATCTAGAAGTTTCTTACAAAATGATAGAGATGTAAGTAAAATTTCTAAGCATATAGTTAAGAAGGTAGCTGATAAGTTAAAATCTTTAGCTAAAAATGAAAGAGAAAGCTATGAAAAATTCTGGGATGATATACAAGTATTTATCAAATTCGGATGCTTAAAAGATGAAGGATTCTATGATAAGGTAAAAGATAGTATATTATTTAAGACTATAAATTCAGAGTATATAACTCTTAAGGATTACTTAGAAAAATGCAAAGAAAAGCATGAAAATAAGATATTCTATGTAAGTGATGAGGATCAACAATCTCAATATATAAAATTATTTAAAGACTATGATTTAGATGCTGTAATATTAGATTCAACAATAGATAATCATTTTATATCATTTGTTGAATTTAAAAATCAACCAGTTAGATTTAATAGAATAGATGCAGACTTATCGGATGTACTAAAAGATAATAAAGATGAGTCTAACAAAGAAGGAAAAGAAGAAATAGAAAATTTATTCAAAGAATCAGTAGGTGAAAGAGTAAAAACTTATTCAGTAGAAAGTTTAAAGAGTGAAGACACTTCAGCTATAATACTAGTATCAGAAGAGTCAAGAAGAATGGCTGAAATGAAATCGCAATTTGCTGGAATGGACTTTGGAATGAACTTTGAAGAAGAGAAAACACTAGTTATAAATGATAATAGTCCAATAGTTAAAAAACTTTTATCTCTAAAAGATAAAGATGATAAAAAAGATGATATAAGCTTAATTTGTAATCAAATAGTAGATATAGCGCTTCTTGCTAATAAAGAGTTAGAGCCTAGTGAACTAGATGATTTTATAAAGAGAAACAATAAATTAATGAATATGGTAATTTCATTATAATTAAATAAACTAATTAAAAAGAGTTAATAGTATATGTACATACTGTTAACTCTTTTTTTACGCAACGGACGAAGTCGTTGGTGACATGAAGTGTAGCGCCCACGCAGTGGATTAAGTGAAGCGAATTTTTTATTATTATAATTTTATTGTTGACTCTAACATTGTGTTATACCTTAATATTAAATCAGGAGGTGGATGAACATGTACATGATTAATGAAATCTCAAAATTAACAGGTGTAAGCATTAGAATGCTGCATCATTATGATAAAATAGGGCTTTTAGTACCAAGTAAAAGAACTGATTCAAATTATAGAATGTATAGCGATGAGGATGTTGCTAAATTATATCAAATTTTACTTTTTAAAGAATTAGAGTTTTCGCTTCAAGAAATAAAAACAATACTACAGGATGAGAATTTTGATAGGGAAAAAGCCTTAAAAGAACAAAGGAATCTAATAATAAAAAAGAAAAATAGATTAGAAAAAATAATAGAATCAATAGATGATACTATAAATAATTTTGGAGGTAATGTTATGAATAAGAAGAATTTCAAGGCATTTGATTATGAAGATATAAAAAAACATGAAGAAAAATATAAAGAAGAAACAGAAAGAAAATATGGTAAAACAGATGCATACAAGGAAAGTAAAGAAAAGACATCAAAATACTCAAAAAATGATTGGGAAAATATAATGGGAGAAGCTGAGAGTATATATGTAGAATTATCTAAACTAATGGATAAAGAACCTTCTGATGAGCAAGTTCAATTACTAGTTGAAAAGTGGAGAAATCACATAACTGAAAATTTCTATAATTGTACAATAGAAATTTTTAGAGGCTTAGCCCTTATGTATGTAGCAGATGAAAGATTTACTAAGAATATAGATAAATATGGAGAGGGCTTAGCACAATTTTTAAGTGACGCTATGAATATTTATTGTGACAATTACTCTATATAGAAGAATGTATATTGACACTAATAATTTGAAACATTAATATCACGATAACGTGAAGATTATATTTAAATTGCTTATCTTACAAAAACGTAATTTAAATGTAATCTAGATAAATGGTTCAACTCTTAAGATGAATATATAATATGTATATAATCAACAAGAGGAGGACAACAAATGAAAAAATTAAATGCGTTTCAAATAAAAGTTTTCGCACTAATAGTTATGCTAATGGATCATTTATGGTTTGCTTTTCCACATGTGTTTCCAATATGGTTCCATCCATTATCAAGGTTAGTATCACCAGTATTTGCATTTTTATTAGTGGAAGGATTTTTCCATACAAGAAGTAGATTAAAATATAATATCAGATTATGGGGTTGGGCAACTTTCATGCAAGTCGGTGATATGGTTATGAATGTAGCTTTAAAATCTAAGGGGGTTACTGTTCATAATAATATATTTGCAACTTTAGCTTTAGGACTTACTATAATAAGTTTAATTGAGTATAGTAAATCTAAAAATGGTGCAAGTAAATTAATATTAATGGCTTTAGCAATACTACTATTACCACTAGGACTATTTACAGAAGGTGGAATAGCTGTATTACCATTTATACTAATCACATATTCATTTAGAGGCAATAATAAGAAACAAATAATAGGATATATAATATTATCGATATTATTATTTGCAACTAGCTATAATCAATACCATACAGTAAAAGAAACTATAGATATGTTAATGTTTAACTCAGATTTCTTATTTATATTAGTGATACCATTTATGCTAATGTACAATGGTGAAAGAGGTATGAACAATAAGTTTAGTAAATACTTATTCTATGTATTTTATCCATTACACTTATGGATATTAGCAATAATAGAGTTTATGTTAAAATAAAATTTAAGGCAACTAAAATAATAATATTATTTTAGTTGCCTTTTTTATGTGATCAACGAAATAATAAAAGATTATTGCAAACATAGAAATTTTTATAATCACAGGCTTTTAAAATAAATACATTTTAATTTATAATCAAAATAGATAGATACAAAACAGAGGGAGTGATGAAGTGGGAAATATATTACTTTTAGAAGATGATAAATCATTAAATAGAGGGATAAGTTTTAAGTTAAAAAAAGAGGGATATACTGTTTATTCAGCTTCAAGTATAAAAGAAGCTATGGATATATTTAAAGAAACTGATATAAATTTGATAATATCTGATATAGGATTACCAGATGGAAATGGATTTGATTTTTGTGAAGAAATAAGAAAAGTAAGTAATGTACATATAATAATGTTAACGGCATTGGATCAAGAAGTTGATATAGTAACTGGATATGAAATTGGTGTTGATGACTATATAACAAAGCCATTTAGCTTAATAGTACTAATATCAAAAATAAATGCTTTTATGAGAAGGATAGGTGGTGTAAATAGTGAGCACTTAATTTCTTGTGATAAGTTAAGTTTCAATTATTTAGAAAATAAATTAATTAAAGAAAATGAAGAATTAACATTAAGTAAAACAGAAGGAAAGTTATTAAAGTACTTAATGGACAACTCTTGTCAAACAATAACAAAAGATCAACTCATAGAAACTTTGTGGGACATAGATGGAAATTTTGTTGATGAAAATACTGTAGCAGTAAATATAAGAAGGCTTAGACAGAAGGTAGAAGAAAATCCATCAACTCCAGAATATATAAAAAATATAAGGGGTGTAGGTTATACTTTTGCAAAGAGGTGTTTAAAAAAATGATTAGTATTATAAAAAAAGAACCATTATTAAAAAAACAGTTATCTATTATATTTATCAGTGTAATTATAATATTTAGTGTATTTTCTATGTTTCAATACAAAAACTTAAAAAATATATACTTAGAACAGAATAATATAAATAAAAGGCTAGTAGGTGCATTAGTTAGTAAATTTCCAGAAATGGAGGTTGATATAGTAAACTCCATCTATAATCCTGAAAAGAAGTATATACAAGAAGGAAGTAAAGTTTTAGACAAATTTGGATATGATGAAAGTTATACAATGAATAAAAATGTAAATTTCCAAAAACATTTGAAATATTTCCTGGTAAATAATTTGATAACTTTTGTAATATTGCTTTTTTTAGTGTTAACTATTGTGGTTACTTATATAAAATACATATTTAATAAATTATTAAAGGTTAATATGGATATAGAAAATATAATAAACAATGATTATAAGATTAAAGATGACTTTAAAGAGGAAGGTATTTTTAATAGAATTTATTCAGATCTAAATAAACTATCAAGAAGTTTAAATTTAAAAGTACGTAATTTAGATAAAGAAAAAGAAAGCATTAAAGAGTTAGTAACAGATATATCTCATCAATTAAAGACACCCCTAGCTTCTTTGAAGTTATATAATACTCTTTTAATTGAAGAAGAGTTAGAAGAAGAAGAGAAAATGGAATTTTTACAAACAAATAAACTATCAATAAATAAATTACATAATTTAATTGATTCGTTAGTTAATATATCTAGATTAGAAGCCAATATGATAAGCATAAAAAAAGAAAATAAAGGGATAAAATCTACTTTAACAAAAGCAATAGATAGCGTAAGAGTTAAAGCAAACCAAAAACAAATAAGCATAGAATTAGAAGACTTTGATGATATACAAATCCTACATGATTCAAAATGGACTGAAGAAAGTATATTTAATGTAATTGATAATGGAGTTAAATATACAGATGAAAATGGAAAAATAAATATATCTGTTTCAGAAACTATAAACTTTGTAAGAATTGATATTAAAGATAATGGAATAGGGATTGATAAATTAGAATTTAATAATATATTTAAGAGATTTTATAGAAATAGTGAAGTAGAAGACATTGAAGGATCGGGGGTAGGTCTTTATTTAAGTAGAAAAATTTTAGAGCAACAAGGTGGAAACATTATAGTAGCATCTAAAAAAGGAGAGGGAAGTAAATTTTCTTTATTCCTTACAAAAGTGTAAGTATAACTGTAAGTGATTTGAAAGACTTGCTATGTATTATAAAAGTATAAATAATACAAAGATGAGGAGAAAAAGAATGAGCATATTAAAAACTAAAAGTTTAAAGAAATACTATGGAGTTGAAGAAAATTTAGTTAAAGCAATAGATGACACTAATATAGATATACAAGAAGGGGAATTTGTAGCAATAGTAGGAAAATCAGGATCAGGGAAGAGTACTTTATTACATATGATAGGTGGGCTTGATAGACCAACTGATGGAAATGTTTTTATAGATGGAAATGATATATTTTCTTTAAAAGATGAGCAGTTAGCTATTTTTAGAAGAAGAAAAATAGGATTTATATTTCAATACTATAATTTAATACCATCTTTAAATGTATGGGAAAATATAGTTCTTCCTATAGGTTTAGATGGAAAGGATGTAGATAAGAATTTTGTTAATGATATTATAAAATCTTTAGGCTTAGATGAAAAAAAGGAGGTGCTACCAAATACTTTATCAGGTGGTCAACAACAAAGGGTTGCTATTGCTCGAGCACTAGTTACCAGACCATCTATTATACTAGCTGATGAGCCTACAGGAAACTTAGATTCAAAAACGTCTGATGAAGTAATGAGTTTATTAAAGTCTATGATAAAAAAATATAATCAAACGTTAGTAATGATAACGCATGATGAAACAATAGCTCAAATGGCAGATAGAGTTATATATATTGAAGATGGTAAAGTTATTAAAGGTGGTGTTATAAATGATTAACACTACTAAAATAGCTAGGAGCAATTTAAAGCAAAATAAATCAAAAAGTATATTAATTATAATAACAATAGTACTTTCTACAATATTGCTTGCATCTGTTTTTATGACATGTGTTGATTGGAATGAAGCTAACAAGGAAAGAACTAGATTATATTGTGGATCTCAACATGGACTTTTTGGTGGTATAACACAAGCAAAATATAATGAAGTAAAAGCTCATGCTGATATAGAAAGTATTGGGGTTGTAAATGGGGTTGGTCTTAAGGAATACGAAGATGAAAGCAAAATAGGACTTTCATATATGGACAAAAATGCTGTAGATTTTAATAGTATGAATTTGATAGAGGGAAAACTTCCTTCTAAAAAAAATGAAATAGTATTAGATGATTTAGCACTGGATAGATTAGGATATGAACATAAAATAGGACAAAAAATAAAAATACAGTATGATGATTACTCTAAAAAGGGTATAACTGATGCAGAGTTTATATTAACAGGCATAACAACATCTAGTGAAAGTTCAAAAACAAGAAGAATGTACAATGCAATAGTATCTGAAGAATATATGAAGTCGACTAGAGATATGAATAAGGAAAAATTAAATTTATATATAAGATTAAAAAACACTAAAAATTTACAAGGTCAAGAAATAATAGATAAAGTGAATAAGGTAGCACGTGACTTAGATATACCTAACTATAGAGTTCTAGCTAATGAAGATTATATAAAATCATTAAAACCAGATTCAGAAGTTATAACTTGGGGAGCTTTAATAGGAATAGTGATTATATTATCAAGTATTTTAGTTATTTATAACATATTCTATTTATCAATAGTAACTAAGGTTCAAGAGTTTGGTAAGTTAAGAGCAATAGGTGCTACTAAAAAGCAAATAAAATCAATAGTATTAAAAGAAGGCATATTTTTATCATCAATTGCAATTCCATTAGGGACAATTATAGGATATATAATAAATAAACTTGTAATAAATAAAATATTCTTTGAAGGTACTAACATATCTAAATTGCCAATAGCAATATTTATAATGTTAATAAGCTTTGCTACAGTATTTGTATCATTACTAAAGCCTATGAGAGTAGCATCAAAAGTATCTATAATAGACGCAGTTAGATATAATGGCGAAGAAAAATTAAATAAAAAATCAAGAAAAGGATATGAAAGTATAAATATAAAAAGACTTTCATATGCAAATTTAAGTAGGAATAAAAAGCGCACGTATATAACTTTAATATCTTTATCTTTAAGTGGAATTTTGTTTATAGTTGTATCAAGTTTACTTAGTAGCATGGATGCTGAAAAATTAGCTAGAGATCACTTTCCATATGATCTAAGAATAAGTTTAGACAGTTATACTTTTGGAGATGAAGACAGCCCTGAAACAGAAATAAATATTTTACAAACAAAGAATCCTCTAGGACAAAAATTTAGAGATGAAATTTCTGAAATGAATGGTGTTAAAAATATAGAAATTTTCAAGGAAACTAAAGCTGAATTACCAGAGTATAATACAGAATATAAATATCATGACTTTAGTAGTATTGATGAATCAGATTTAGGAGATCTAGAGCTTTATTTACAGTCTGGAAAAATTGATTTAGAAAAATTAAAATCAGGCAAAGAAATTATATTATTATCTCCGGAATTAGCTAAAGAAATAAATATAGAAGTAGGAGATAAAATAACTATTACTTTATATGATGGAAATGAAAAAGTAGACAAAGAGTTTAAGGTACAAGCTATAACATCAGCTCCAGGAACTTTTGCAGTTCATAATGATGCATTTAATAAATTATTTAAAAATGATACAACAACATCTATAGGTATATATACTGAAAAAGATAAATATACAGATGTGAAAAATTATATTGAAAGTTTAGATAAGAAAAATGAATATTTACAATCAGCATCTATAGATAAAGAGTTAGAAGTTGCAAATTTATCTATAAATTCAACTAAAATAATGGCATATAGTTTGGTTGTTATTATAGGAATAATAGGATTTATGAACCTTATAAACTCAATGATAACAAGCATAATAACAAGAAAAAAAGAGTTAGGTATGTTACAGGCAATAGGATTAACCAATAAACAGCTAATTAAGATGTTAAATATAGAAGCTATGTTTTATACACTAACAATGTTAGTTAGTTCATTAACTTTAGGAACGGGTCTTGGATATATAGCAGTATATGCATTTAGAAAAACAGGTGCATCATATGCATCATATGAGCTACCTTTAATTCAAATAATAATTATGATAGTATTTTCTGTAGTATCACAGCTTTTATTAACTTATTTAATAAGTAAAAACTTTAATAAAGAATCACTAATAGATAGAGTTAGATATAGTGAATAAAATATAAATAACTAAACTAAAGAAGCTATCTCAATATAAGTATATTTTGAGATAGCTTCTTTTGATATTCACTATAACGTGAAAATATAAAATTTAATCCACTAACATAAAATCTATATGTATAAAACCATCTTTAACCCCGTCTATCTGTACTTCTTTAAGTAAACATTTTTTTATATCTCCGTTTAAATTTAATTCTAAAACATCAGTATTTTCACCAGCATCAATTAATCTAGTAAAATCTGTTTTATAAACAGCTATAGGAATACTTTTATCTAATTTGTTTGAGTAAATAACAGCTGGAATATAATCTCTTTCTCTTATTATTCTAGTTTTTTCATTTAAATCTCTACTAACTACGTTTAACATAATAGTTATCCCCCTCGTATAAATAAATGATATTAGGCTTGTTTACCTTTAATAAATAATATTAAGTAGGGATCAGAATTATTCATAAAATTTTAAAATATATAGAAACCTTGGATTTTTATAATTTGTGAAACAATTAAATAGTAACTTTAAATTTAGAATATCTAAGCGAATATAAGGAAAAATAGTATTAAAATAAATAATAATACTACAAGAGGGTGGACACATGTTTAAACCAAAGAGAGTAATATTTGAAAAGGGAAGTCTTGAAACTGAAATAGGGAAAAATATATATGATAGATTAAAAAATGAGCAAGATATTGAAATTATAAAAATTTCATCAAATCAAGTAAAAGGAAAAATACCTGGAGATACTTTGTTTGAACAATACAGACACGGCAAAGAAACTTTGGTAGTAGGTATTAAAAAAAGTTTAAAGTTCCAAACTTGCAAACCATCTGCTAACTATCAACTACCTTTAGTTAGTGGTTGCATGGGAAGATGTGAATATTGTTATCTAAATACTCAGCTAGGAGATAAGCCATTTGTTAGAGTATTTGCAAATGTAGATGATGTTTTAAATCAAGCCAAAAAATATATAGATGATAGATTACCAGCTATAACTATATTTGAAGGTGCTGCAACCTCAGATCCTATACCAGTAGAACCATATACAAATGTGTTGAAAAAGACTATTGAGTTTTTTGGAAAAGAAGAAAAAGGTAGATTTAGATTTGTAACAAAATATAATGATGTAGATAGTCTTTTAGATATAGACCATAACAATCATACAGAAATAAGATTTAGTATAAATACACCTAGAGTAATAGATACATATGAGCATTACACTGCATCATCAGATAAGAGGATTGAAGCCGCAGCAAAAGTAGCTAGAGCTGGATATCAAATTGGATTTATAATAGCTCCTGTATTTTTATATGAAAATTGGGAGTTTGAATACAGAGAATTGATTAAAAGTATTAAAGATAGATTACCAAAAGATTTTGATGATACAAAAATAATATTTGAGGTTATATCTCATAGATACACTACTAAAGCTAAAAACAGAATTCTAGAAATTTTTCCTGAAACATCACTTCCAATGAATGATGACTATAGAAGCTTTAAGTATGGTCAGTTTGGATATGGTAAATATGTTTACACAAAGGAAGAGTTATCTTATATGAAAGAATTTTTCCAATCGGAAATCAAAAATATATTTCCAAATAGTATAGTAAAATATATTATTTAATAAAAACATGAATTTAGAGAGCTATATAATATCTATTTATTATAAAGCTCTTTTTATTTATAAGGATAACAAATAATAAATTTAATGGTTATAAAAATACCTTAAAATGGTAAAATTAGAAGAGAATATAAACAAAAAGGGGAAAAAACAATGGAAAAATCAAAAGTTTATTTTTGTGATTTATACTCAAATTCACAAAACAGTAATGTACTTAACAATGTAAGAAGATTATTTGACAAAGCAGGGTTTAAAGATTTCATAGGTGACAATGATCAAGTAGCTATAAAGTTGCACTTTGGGGAAAGAGGTAACACTACATATATGAATCCTGTTGCGGTAAGACAAGTTGTAGATAAGGTTAAAGAATGTGGAGGGAAGCCATTTTTAACAGACACCAACACTCTTTACACAGGTAGTAGAACAAATTCGGTAGATCATTTAACAACTGCTATAGAAAATGGATTTGCATATGCAGTAGTGAACGCACCTATTATAATCGCAGATGGATTATACAGTAGAAATGCTGTAGATGTAGAGATTAACAAAAAACATTTTAAAAACGTTAAAATTGGAGGAGAAATATACAACTCATCTTCAATGATAGTTATGAGTCATTTTAAAGGTCATGAATTAGGTGGATTTGGAGGAACGCTTAAAAATTTAGCTATGGGATGTGCAACAGCAGCAGGTAAGCAGATGCAACATTCTGATGTACAGCCAACTGTAAATGAAGATAAATGTATAGGTTGTACAAAATGTGCTAAATCTTGTCCTACAAATGCAATATCAATGGTAGATAAAAAAGCATCAATTGATCATGATGTTTGTTATGGATGTGGAGAATGTCCAACAGTTTGTCCTGTTAGAGCTATAAATGTTCAATGGGATACAGATGAGGACATATTTATAGAGAAAATGGCTGAATTTGCATATGGAGCAGTAGAGAATAAGCAAAATAAAGTAGGATATATAACTTTTGTTATGAACGTAACTCCACTTTGTGATTGTGTTCCATGGTCTGGAAGACCTATTGCAAATGATATAGGAATACTAGCATCTAAAGATCCTGTAGCATTAGAGCAAGCTTGTTATGATTTAGTATGTAAAGAAATGGGACATGATGTATTTAAACATGCACATCCAAAAATAAATGCAACAAGAGTAATTGATTATGCATATGAAATGGGAATGGGAAACAAAGATTATGAATTAATAAAACTATAAGTAATACGTAGACTGAATTTTATATATACTTTTATTAGATGATAAAACCGTGGAGGTATATATAATGAGAATGTATTCTAGAAGAAGTGGGTACAGAAGAGGAACAGAAAATAACATTCCAAATGTACTTGCATTTACTATGATTAGAAATTTTTTATCTGATTCGAGTTATAGCGAGATGAGGAAAGAATATTTTATAAATAACTTAAATTCAAATCAAGTGAACCAAGTTATGAAAGATATTAAAGGATTGTTTAAAGAGTATAAAGGATTAGATGTTGTAACTATAGAAACTCAAGATGGGGATATAAACAAAATAATATTATAAAATTAGAAAATATACTGTGATTAAATAAATTTATCACAGTATATTTTTAATTTAAATGTAAACCTTAAAAATAATAAAGGTTGACTAAAATAGATCGAAAGGAATACAATTGTAATATAATTTATGAAATATAGAAGTAATAGTGGGAGAATAGATATGATTAAAGGTTTAGTAGAAAAAATAAAGAGTGGATATTCAATAAGCAAAGAAGAAGCATTGCAACTTATAAACTATGACTTAAATGTATTATCTGTTTATGCAAATGAGATAAGAGAATACTTTATGGGTAATCAATTTGACTTATGTTGTATTGTAAATGGTAAAAGTGGCAAGTGTAGTGAAGACTGTAAATTTTGTGCACAGTCATCTTATCACAAAACTAATATAGATATATATCCATTGTTAACAACACAAGAATTCTTAAAAGATTCAATATATAACTATGAAAAAGGTGTACAAAGGTATTCTATAGTAACGTCAGGAAAAATGTTAACTAAATCAGAAGTAGATGAAGTTTGTGAATCGTATAATGAAATACATAACAAAGTAGGAATAAAAACCTGTGCTTCACATGGATTACTAGATGAAAAAGATTTAAAAAAATTAAAACTAGCAGGGGTTCAGAGATATCATAATAACCTAGAAACATCTAGAAGATACTTTGAAAATATATGTAGTACTCATACTTATGAAGATAAAATAAATACTATAAAATCAGCACAAAAAGTAGGTCTTGAAGTATGTAGTGGCGGTATTATTGGATTAGGTGAGAGTCAAGAAGATAGAATTGATATGGCATTAGAATTAAGAAATCTTAATATAAAATCTATACCTTTAAATTTACTTAATTATATAGAAGGAACAAATATTGATAATTCTGCTAAGATAACCGAAGAAGAATTTTTAAAGACAGTAGCAATATTTAGATTTATAAATCCTAAAAGTCTAATAAGATTAGCAGGGGGAAGGAACCTTTTGACTAAGTATGGTAAATTAGCTTTTACAAGTGGCGCAAATGCAACTATAACAGGAGATATGTTAACTACGTGTGGAAGTGGTATAGATGAAGATATAAAAATGATAAAAGAGATGGGATTTAAGATAGTTTAGTAAAGGGAGGGAAGCTATATGGGAAAAGGAATATTTATTATAGGTACAGATACAGATGTAGGAAAAACATTTATTACAGCAGGTATAACTTATAAATTAATACAGAGTGGATATAATGCAATTTCATTTAAGCCTGTTCAAAGTGGGGGGATAATAGAAGAATCAACAAACTCACTTATCCCACCAGATATAAAATATATAAAAGATATATGTAACATAGATTGTGATTATAAAAAAATGAATACTTATTGTTTAAAAGAAGAGGTCTCTCCTCATTTAGCTGCCAAGCTTGAAAATATAGCAATAACAAAGGAAAAAATATTAAATCAGTACAATGAATTAATAAATAAATATGACTTTGTAATTGTTGAGGGCGCAGGAGGAATCGTGGTTCCGTTAATTGATAATACGTATTTTGTATATGATTTAATTAAAGATTTAAATATAGATGTTGCTATAGTTTCAAGAGCAGGTGTAGGAACTATAAATCATACTGTTTTGACAAACGAATTTTTAAAGAAGCTTAATATAAATGCTAAAGGAATTTTTATAAATAAGTATCATGGTGAATTTTATGAAGATGATAACATACAAGTAATAAAGGATTTAACTAAAATTGAAATTGTACATACAGTAGGAGAAATAAAAAAGTTTACAATTGAAAATATAAAAAAAGAGTATGAAAAATTTGATTTAGAAAAATTGTTAAATTTGTTTAGTTAAAGGAGAAATTATATGAGTATGAAGGAATTACAATCAAAAGATTTAAAATATATATGGCATCCATGTTCACAAATGAAGGATTATGAAAAATTTCCACCCATAGTAATTAAAAATGGAAAAGGGGTATTTCTAGAAGATGTAAATGGAAAAAAATATTTAGATGCAGTGTCTTCTTGGTGGGTTAATTTATTTGGACATTCAAATCAACGAATTAATGATGCATTATACAAACAAGCAAATTCATTAGAACATGTTATTTTTGCTAATTTTAGTCATCAACCTGCGATAGAATTATGTGAAAGAATAATTAGTATAACACCAGATAGATTAAATAAAGTATTTTTCGGAGATAATGGTTCATCAGCCATAGAAATTGCGTTAAAACTGAGTTTCCAATATCATCAGCAAATAGGTAATGTTAAAAAAACTAGATTTGTAAATATATCTGATGCGTATCATGGAGAAACAATAGGAGCATTATCAATGGGGGATATGGATTTATACAGCAAAGTATATAAACCATTATTACTAGATTCTATAAAGGTAGAAGGTCCAGATTGCTTTAGATGTAAATTTAATAAAGAAAGGAGCTCATGTAATGCAGAATGCTTTGTAAATATGGAAAATAAAATAGAGTCAATTCATGAAGAAGTAAGTGCTATAATAATTGAGCCATTAGTACAGTGTGCAGCAGGAATGAAAATATATTCTCCTAAATACTTAATTAAGTTAAGAGAACTTTGTGATAGATATAATATAAATTTAATAGCAGATGAAATAGCAGTTGGATTTGGAAGAACTGGAAAGATGTTTGCTTGTGAATATGCAAATATTTCTCCAGATATAATGTGTTTATCTAAAGGTCTTACAGCTGGATATATGCCATTATCCTTAGTACTAATGGGCGATAAAATATATAATGCATTTTATGATGAGTACAATACTATGAAGGCATTTTTACATAGTCATAGCTATTCAGGAAATCCACTTGGGTGTAGTGTAGCACTAGAAACTTTAAATATATTTGAGGATGAAAATATAGTTGAAGCAAATAAGAAAAAAAGTATGTACTTAAGAAGAAAAGTAGAGAGTATTTTAAAAGACATACCTCATTTAGGAGAATATAGACAAATAGGAATGATAGGTGCTATTGAATTAGTAAAAGATTTAAAAACGAAAGAACCTTTTGAAAGCGAAAAAAGGGTAGGATATGCTATATATCAAAATGCCTTAAAAAGAGGTGTAATATTAAGGACATTAGGAAATGTAATTTATTTTATGCCACCGTATGTTATAAGTGAAGATGAGATTGATTTCATGGTAGATGTAGCTAAAGATAGTATAATAGAGTACTTTAGTAATAGTGATCAAAAATAGTTATCCATATGGATAGCTATTTTTATGTAATAAGCAAATTAATACTATAATTATGGATATAATTATAGTATTAATTTGCTTAAAGGAGTAAGAATATGATAATAGGTTTGATATCTGATACGCATGGGTTATTGAGAGCAGAAGTTATACAGAATTTAAAAGGATGTGATTTAATAATTCATGCAGGAGATATAGGTAAATATGAAGTAATAGATAGATTAAGACAAGTAGCACCATTAGAATTAGTATTGGGAAATTGTGATAGAAATATAGAAGATGAGTCTATATCAACTGAAAAAATTGTGCAAATAGGAGAGAAAAAGCTATATATAATACATGATATATCTAAATTGAATATAGATTTACAGCAAGAAAAAATAAGTTTTGTTGTATGTGGACATTCACATAAGAGGAATATATATACAGAAAATGGTATAATATATATAAATCCAGGATCTGTAGGTCCTAAAAGATTTAAATTGCCAACAACTATGGCGAAATTGTATATAGATGAAGAATTAATAGATGAAAAATTTTTAAAGTTAGACAACTATTATATTGAGTTTATAAATATTTAGACCAATATACTGACATGATAATGAAAGAAAGGATAAAATATGTTCGGTTATGTAAAGATAAATAAAATGGATTTAACATTTAGAGAGTATGAACATTATAGAGGATATTATTGTGGTTTATGTAAGTATTTAAAAGATAATCATGGTGAAATTTCTAGACTATCTTTAAATTATGATATAACATTTTTAATACTTGTGTTAACATCAGTATATAGACCAAAAGCTGATGTTTTAGAGGAAGGTTGTATAGTTAATCCATTTAAAAAGAAAAAGAAAATAATTAATGAAATAACAGAATATGCAGCAAGTATGAATGTGCTTCTTACATATTATAAATTAGAAGATAATTTAAAAGATGATAAGGGCATAAAAGATATATTAGCATATAATATTTATAAGGGAAAATTAAAGTTAGCATATGAAAAATATCCTAAAAAAGCAGAAGTAATAAAAGAGCAATTAGATATATTATATAGTTTAGAACAAGAAAAAAATATTAATATTGATTTAGTATCAAATACTTTTGGGAAACTTATGTCTGAGATATTTGCATACAAAGAAGATGAATATGAAAAAGATCTAAGGAAAATTGGATTTAATGTAGGTAAATATATATATATACTAGATGCTTATGAAGATTTAGACAAAGACTATAAAAAAGGTAGCTATAATCCTTTTATAGAATACATAGACAAAAGAGAAGAATTAAAAGAAAAAGTGGATAAACTTATAAGTATGTCTTTAGGTATGCTGGGAAGAAGTGTAGATAATTTAAATTTAAAAATGAATACAGCAATAATAGAGAATATTGTTTATTCAGGAGTTTATCTTAGATATCAAAATATTTTAGAAAAAGGGTGTGAAACTAATGTACAGTAACACATATAATAATGAAAATTTTATAAAAGCAAGGTTATTAATAGATAACAGTGATTTTGAAAAAGCATATCAGTTTTTAAAAAACATGAAAGATAAATGCGCTTTATGGTATTACCTAAATGGAATATCAGCTATGAACATAGGATACTATGAAGAGGGCGAAGAAAGCATAAAAAAAGCAAATACTATGGAACCAGAAAACAAAGAGTACAAAGATGCTTTAGATAGTTTTAATTTTTATAGAGATGATTATAGAGATAGATCATATAGATACAATAGAAGAAGACATAATGACTTAGGTGGATGTTGCTGTTGTTGCTGTGATGATTGCTGTTGCTGTCTAGGCGATGACTGCTGTGAAGATTGTATGAAGTTATGGTGTTTAGATTCATGCTGTGAATGCTTTGGTGGAGATATAGTTGGTTGTTGTTAGGAGGGTATAATGAGTAAAAAGATAGCGTATGGTGGAATATTATTAGCTTTAAACACAATATTATTACTGTTTATTAATGTTATACCAATTAATACTCTATTTATTATGGGAGTAGCATCACTTATTATATCTATAGTAATAATGGAATGGGGACCTAAAAGTGGAGTAATATTTTATATAGGTACTGTAATTTTATCCTTTATAGTTATGACTAATAAAGCACAATGGGTTGCTTATATATTAACATTTGGAGTATATGGATTAGTAAAGTATTTTATAGAACAAGATAGGCAAATATATATTGAATATATATTGAAATTAATATTTGCAAATATAATGATTTTTATATTGTATCTAATATTAAAGTCATTTATTCAGATTCCAATAAATATTATCCTAGTATTAGCATTTGAAGTAGTATTTTTAATATATGATTATGTATATACTTCATTTATAGGATATTATAATGAAAAATTAAAGAAACTAATAAAAAATATATAATAAAAAGCATCTTTATTATTAGCTTAATAATAAAGATGCTTTTTTCATTGATTTAAAGACCGAAAAAATTTTTCTGATTTTCATTTATTATATTATCGCAGTTACTACAGTGATATGTAGTTGATTGTGGAATGAATTTATTTATTTTATCATCAAATATCATTTTAACTTTATCTGTTATTCCTCCAATAGTTAAATTAGTAAAACACTTACTACAATTTTGAATAGAACATAAACTTTCTAATATTTCTAAAGTAACATTTTCGAGTGGAGTATTACAATTGGAACAACTTATTTTATTCATACGAGCTCTAGATGTTTCTTTAACTGAGTTTTCTTCAGGAGAATACGTATATATGATTTTTTCAGATTCACTAAAACCTGTATCGAATATATTAGTTTTACAGTTTTTGCAAATAAATTTAGGATAATATGATATGCTAGTATCTTTATTAGCATTATCTATATTATCATTTTTAGTTTTATCATCAGTTTTTTTATAATTTAAACTATCTTCATTATCTGTTAGGCTTTTTAAATAATTATATATTTCAGCGCTATTATTTTGTTGTGCTACAGATATAAGGTGCTGAGATATAGTAGGGTAGCTTTTATTCTTTGAAGGCAAGTTTACATCAATTAATTCATTAGTTATTGCATGTTTTATTATAGATAAGAAATTATATTTACTTGCAAAGAAAAGTATCATTTCGTCAAATTTATTATCATTAATTTTATCTGTGAAATCAATCCATAAGTCTGGAGATTCAAGATAAAGATTTTTGCTAAGTTTATCAATATCATCTTCTAAAATTTTAGATTCATATTTGTTATCAGATTTCATTCTAACCTCCTATTAAAAAACTTAAAAGTCCAAGAAATTAAAATCAAGGACTTTTAATAAGCTTATATTTAATTTATATATCTAGTATATCTACAGTTGGAGAAAGTGAATAAACTATATCTTTTCTTTCAACTATAATTTTAGCTATTTTAGAAACAGAGTCATCACTAGCTATATGATTTACAAGTTCTTTTGTAGGATTTATAGCAATAGGATTTCCAACTCTTCTTAGCATATTTATGTCACCATTAGTATCACCATATGCATAAGATTTAGATAAATCTATATTATACTTTTCTACAAAATCATTTATAGCAGTATTTTTACTTGCAGAGTCCCACATAGGAACTACAGTCCCGTTAAATGTATCATTTTCAAATACATAATCACTACCTATAAAATCAGTTACGTTATATTTTTTAGCCATTTTTTCAACTAAGAAATTAGGACTACCAGATATGAAAATAACAATGTGATTGTTATCTAAATGCCACTTTATTCTAGAACGAGTATATTTGTAAACTCTATCAGACTTTAATTTTATTACTTGGTCACTTGTAAAATTAATGCAAGTTTTATCTAGACCAATTAAAGATTTAACATATAACTCACATACATCATCTAAATAGTCGTCATAGTTACCTTGTCTTTTATCCCAATCCATGAAAGTGTCTCTTGCGTGTTCATACCAACCTTTTTGATCGATTATGTCATACTTTATTAGTTTCTTGAAATGTTCAACCATAAGAGAATCTCTATAAAGTGTACCGTCTATATCAAAGAAAGCTGCAATTTTTTTCATAAATATCACCTCGATTAAGCATTTATTTTATTATATTATAAAAAGTATATAAGTTGTAACTTTATATTAAATAAATTAATATTCTTTTGTACAGATAAAAGAAAATAAGATATATTTAGTAGAGAAAAAGTATATATAGTTAATTTATAGTATATTCTAAAAGATATTCATTAATTACAAATTGTATTATTATAATAATATAAGATAAAATTTAGGACTAAGATAAATAATCATATAAAAAAGAGGATGTGATTTTATGAAATTCAGTTTTGCGAAAGTAACAAATTCTAGATTAATGGGAAGTATGGGATTAATTGTAAAATGGGAAGATGATGTAAAAAATATAAATATATATCAATACTATTTATTAGATTCAGAAGGATTAGGATTAGCTGACTATATAAGTCTTAAAAATCCTACTAAAGAAGAAGCCTATAGAGAAGAAGAAAGATTAATGGGCGGATTAGGGTCAGAAAGAATAGTTATATCCGAGGAAGAAGCTTTGTTATTAATTCATTTTTATGGGAATAAGAATGAATACTATGAAAAGCCACTACCTGGAGATACACAAGAATATATAGATATAATAAAAAATTATACTCCAACTATGACACCTGAAGAAATATATCCTAAGATATGTAAAAAGATAACTGAAGAAATAGAGTTCATAAACTATATGACAATGAGATTTATTGCATGGGATAGAGAAAGTTTAAAATATTTTTCAGGAAGTGAAGATATATCAAATATGCATATAACAAATATAAATGGATCACTTTTGAAAAATACTGTTACAAAAAAAGGAAAAGGAAAGTATATTAGTGAGGCTATTTATGAAGATAATGATGGATATTATATTTCTAAAATAGCATTTAATATATCAAAAGAAAATGATAATTTTAAAATAAACTCTATACTAGCAACAGATAAAGAAGCTATGTTTGATTTTGAAGTTTTTGATGAGATTTCAAAACCTGAATATGTAGCTATATATGAAATTAAAGAGAATGATGAGTTTTTGGAAAAATTTTATATAGATAATCCATTTTTATTAAGAAGTGATATGGAAGATGCTATGTTTTTCACTAGATTTAATTTCAATAACAATCATGTAAAAGAGGATGTATATGTAATTAATAATGATATAAGAGCTATATATTATCAAATAGGAGATAAATTCTTTGTTGGAACGTACAGTGATAATAACAGAAAATATATAAATAAAATGCTACAGTGCAATTACAGTGAATATTTAAAATTAGAGGAAGAGTTATACTTTGAAGAAAATGTATTATATGATTTCGTAGAATCTGGTTCTGATGATTTTGAAGATTTCTTAGATTGCTAAAAAAAATAAAGCCACGACATCCTAGTCAGTGGCTTTATTTTGTATTTATAATATTGGGGGAATATTATGAGGAATACATTATTATTTTAGACAGATATTAAATTTTTATAACATCTATTTTAAAAAAATTTACATTTCTTCCTCATCAAATTCCTCTAGATGTATTTGAGGCATACCTGGCATCATCATATAAGGCATCATCATACCCGGCATCATACCTGGCATCATCATGCCTGGAGGCATACCCGGCATCATACCTGGCGTCATCATACCTGGAGGCATCATAGGCATCATACCTGGCATCATCATACCTGGAGGCATCATAGGCATCATACCTGGCATTTGATTTTGCATAAACATATTGTCATCCATATCTTCGAAATTACAATCATCATTATCCATTTGACTTTGTTGCTGTTGTTGACCACTCATTACTGGATTATTCATATAAGGATTCATGTAAGTCATATATCCGCCCATTCCCATGTTAGGGTCCATTTGATATCCAGGATAAGCAGATCCATTCATACCATATGGATTTGCATACATTGTAGGGTCTATATAGGGCATAGGGTATATATAATTCGGATCCATATCGTCATTTTGTTTACCTGAGAACATATCAAAACTCATATTAATCATCCCTCCTAAAAATTCTATAACTAGCTATTAAAATTCACTCTAATAATATATATATTATAAAAATTAGTATTATGTGCATTTTATAAAAATTTACATAAAATAGGTTGCATAAATTAATAGACGAGCATATAATAATATATATGAACAATTATTCATATATTTGTATGATTATGAAAATATAAATTATTTTAATTATAAAAATTAAAAAATAGGAGGATTTGTAATGAGAGAAGATATAAATGCATGCAATTGTAGTGAAATACATGAAGATATAGTTAATGAAGTAAAAGGGGTGATGCCAGAAGATGAGATGTTGTATGATCTTGCTGAGCTATTTAAGGTATTTGGGGATACGACAAGAATAAAAATTTTATATGCTTTATTTTCTAAAGAGATGTGTGTATGTGATATAGCGAGTTTATTAGGCATGACTCACTCAGCCATATCTCATCAACTTAGAGTTTTAAAACAAGCAAGGTTAGTTAAATTTAGAAAAGAAGGAAAGGTTGTTTATTATTCATTGGATGACAGTCATATAAGCCAAATATTTGATTGCGGGTTAAACCATATCCAAGAAACATATAAACGTTAAAGGGGGTAGGGTTATGGATGCTTGTAGTTTAATAAAAAAAGAAATAATCTTAGGTGGATTAAATTGTGCACATTGCGCAGAAGTGATAAATGAAAAGGTTGGGAAGTTAGAAGAAATAGAATCATCAAATTTAAATTTTATAAATAAAAAACTTACTATAAATATAATTGAAGGATCTGATGAAAAAGATGTTTTAAGTAAAGTTATAGATATAATAAATTCCACAGAGCCAGGATTAGATATTCAAGTATTAACAAAACAAAAAAATATAAAAAGAGAAATAATCTTAGGTGGATTAAATTGTGCACATTGTGCAGAAGTAATAAATGAAAAAGTTGGAAAGTTAGAAGACATAGAATCATCAAATTTAAACTTTATAAATAAAAAATTAAGTTTAGAAATAAAAAAATCAGTTAATGAAAAAGAATTATTAGATAAAGTAGTAGGTATAATTAATGATACTGAACCAGGATTAGATATACAGATAAATTATGAGAAAGAAAAAAATACAAATTCAGTTAAGGAAGAATCAAAATCAGATGTAAATAAAGCAGATTTGATAAAGCTAATTATAGGTGCTGTTGTTTATATATTTGGAATATATCAGACCGCTACTGGGTTTGAAAGTCAATTTAGCAATTTAATATTTTTAATAGCATACATCATAGTAGGTGGAGAAGTTTTATTAAAAGCAATAAAGAATGCATTTAAGGGACACATGTTTGATGAAAACTTCTTAATGGCTATAGCCACAGTAGGAGCATTAGCGATAGGAGAGTTACCAGAAGCAGTAGGTGTTATGCTATTCTACCAAGTAGGTGAATTCTTACAAGGAATGGCTGTTGGGAAATCGAGAAAATCAATAACAGCTCTTATGCAAATTAGACCAGATTCAGCAAATCTAAAGGTAGGGTCTGATATAAAAGTAGTATCACCTGAAGATGTTAGTATCGGGGATATTATAATTGTAAAGCCAGGAGAAAAAGTTCCTCTAGATGGGATAGTTATAGAAGGAATATCTATGGTAGATACGTCTGCTCTTACAGGGGAATCAGTTTTAAGAGAGATTACAGCAGGAGAGGACATACTATCAGGATTTATAAATAAAAATGCTTTATTAACTATTAAAGTAACTAAAGAATTTGGAGAATCAACAGTTGCTAAAATATTAGATTTAGTAGAAAATGCAAGTAGTAAAAAATCCAAAACAGAGAATTTTATAACTAAGTTTTCTAAATATTATACTCCAGCAGTAGTAATATCAGCTTTATTAATAGCAGTAGTTCCACCTATTGTTATAAAGGATGCAGTTTTTAGTGATTGGTTATACAGAGGTTTAATATTCTTAGTAGTCTCTTGCCCTTGTGCACTTGTATTATCTATACCACTTAGTTTCTTTAGTGGAATAGGATTTGCATCTAAAAATGGAATACTTATAAAAGGTAGTAACTATTTAGAAGCACTAAGAAGTGTAGATACAGTAGTATTTGATAAAACGGGAACTCTTACTAAAGGAGTATTTAATGTAACTAAAATAAATTCGGTAGGAATATCAGAAGAAAACTTATTAGAGTATGCAGCAGTTGCAGAAGCAAACTCTAATCATCCAATAGCAAAATCTATATTAAGTTATTACAATAAGAGTGTTGATTTAGAAAAGATAGAAAGTTATGAAGAGATAGCAGCATATGGAATAAAAGTTGGATACAATGGAGAACACATTTTAGCTGGAAATGAAAAGTTAATGAGAAAAGAAAATATCTTCTATTCTCCAGCTAAAGAAGTTGGAACAGTTGTATATATAGCGGTAAATAAGGTGTATAGAGGTTATATAGTAATATCAGATGAAATAAAAGAAGACAGTATAGATGCTATAAAACACCTAAAGTCTATGGGAATAAAAGAAGTAGTAATGTTAACTGGGGATAATGAAAAGGTAGCAAATAACATTGCTAGTCAGCTGGGATTAGATAAAGTTTACTCAAATCTATTACCTAATGAAAAAGTTGATAAATTAGAAGAAATATATGAAGGTAGAACTGAAAAAGAAAAAGTGATTTTTGTTGGAGATGGTATAAATGATGCGCCTGTTTTAGCAAGAGCCGATGTAGGAATTGCTATGGGAGGTCTAGGATCAGACGCTGCAATAGAAGCTGCAGATGTTGTTTTAATGACAGATGAGCCAAGTAAGATTTCAAAAGCAATAGAGATTGCTACTAAAACTAATAAAATAGTTTGGCAAAATATAATATTTGCCTTAGGCATAAAAATAATAGTTCTTATATTAGGTGCAGGAGGAATAGCAACTATGTGGGAAGCTATATTTGCTGATGTTGGTGTAGCATTAATAGCAGTATTAAATGCAATGAGAGCAATGAGATAAAAATAAATAAGTACAGATAAAAAGAAAAGAGTAGTATAGGTTTTGATTCTATACTACTCTTTTTTTCTAATTATATAACAAATTTAAATACACAGAAAAAGTGTGTAAGAGTCCCAAACATAATAAATATATGGAAAATTTCATGGAAACCAAGATATTTTGATTTTAGAAATTTAGGCTTAGTAGCATATATTAAAGCTCCTATTGTGTAGAAAACACCACCTAGTATTAACAGTGTTATACCTTGTAAAGAAAGAGCTTTATATAGAGGCACTATTAAAAATATAGAAATCCATCCCATAGCCACATATATAAGTGTTGAAATCCATCGAGGACACTTAAACCAAATTAGTTTAAAGCAAATACCTGCTATAGCAGCTGCTATTATTATTCCGAATAGCACCCATCCAGTAACCCCTTGTAATGCAATTAAACAAAATGGAGTATAAGAACCTGCAATCAGTACAAAGATCATAGCATGATCTAATCTTCTTAAAAAGCTAATAACATTATCAGAAGAAACAACTAAATGATATGTTGCAGAAGCTGCATAAAGAAGTATCATACTAAGTCCAAATATTATAACTGCAGTAAGAGCTATAGCAGTAGGACTAGTCAATGATGTCTTTATTACTAATGCAAGTAATCCGATAAATGATAATATAGCACCTGCTAAGTGAGTAAAACCATTAATTGGTTCTCTAAGATAATTATTACCCATAAAACACCTCCCGAAATATGAAACTTATTTTAAATTACGTATAAAAATATACAGTAATATATTTACCATAAATGTGAAACTTTAAAAAAATATTTATAGTATATTAATATTATACTCTAAATATCTAAACTATATATTAAATTTTAAATAAAAATAATTAAAAAACGATATGGAAAAATGTAGCTATATACACATATACAGCTAGTACAAAACTAATAAAATAATAAAATTATAAAAAAAAACGAAAAAAAGTATTGACTGTAATAAATTAAGGTGATAAAGTATTACTTGTCCTTAAGAAACGGACAAACACAAACGAAAATAACTTCTTAAAAAAGTGTTGACAAATTTAAAATACTTTGTTAGACTTAAGAGGTTGAAAAAATGAACTTTGAAAATTAAACAGTAGGTTAATTTATAGAAACAAACATAATTCTTTATAGAATTAAACACAAACAACCAAGCCAGATATTCAGATAATGATTAGCTGAGCAATGGACAACTTTTATTTGAGAGTTTGATCCTGGCTCAGGATGAACGCTGGCGGCGTGCCTAACACATGCAAGTCGAGCGATCTTCTTCGGAAGAGAGCGGCGGACGGGTGAGTAACGCGTGGGTAACCTGCCCTGTACACACGGATAACATACCGAAAGGTATGCTAATACGGGATAACATACTTTTATCG
>NZ_FNGW01000013.1 GCF_900103615.1 Romboutsia lituseburensis DSM 797
CTAAGCGCGAAGCCAACTTCAAGATAAGATTTCCCACCGTAAGGGTAAGACCCCAGGAAGACTACCTGGTTGATAGGTCGAAGGTGTAAGTGCAGTAATGTATTTAGCTTATCGATACTAATAGGTCGAGGACTTGACCAAATAAATGATTCATTCTAAATGATATACAGTTTTCAGAGTATTAACTCTAAAAAATAAAGATTATGTGGTTATTATAGCAAAGAGGATACACCTGTTCCCATTCCGAACACAGAAGTTAAGCTCTTTAGCGCTGATGGTACTTGGGGGGCGACCCCCTGGGAGAGTAAGACGTAGCCACGTAATCTTTTTTTATATTTAAAATTGTATTAAAAGTTGCTAAGAAAAATATTCTTGGTGACTTTTTTTATGCTTAAGGATATTAGTATACTTCATTTTCTATGGATAACTTGTGAAAGTAAGTTATATCAATAAATTTGTTTTGAGCATAAAAAACATTTTGAGCAACAGATGAAGTCGTTGGCGACAGGAGTGAAGCGACTTTTTTATTTAAATTAAAAACTAAATAATCAAAATATAATATTTGGAGAAACTAAAAAATAAGGATTTATTATTTAGTCTTATAATGCTAAGTGATTATAGATAATTATTGTTATGATGATAATTTCAACTAAATTATCTTTAAAAATTTAGAATAAGATTTTATTCTAAATATCAGCAAAGTAAATAAACAAAGGAAGCTAATTGCCAAGGAGTGAGGATAGTGAGAAAAATTGCAGTTATTTTAGTCATTATAGGAGCACTTAACTGGGGTGCAATAGGTGTTTTTGGAGTTGATTTACTAGGAAATGTTTTTGGTGGAACTTATGAAGTTTGGAGCCGAATGATATACTTTACAATAGGCATAGCAGGATTATATTTATCTCTTACATTTGGACAATTAATAAATGATAATTCTTGAGAACATCTAAAAACCGTTGATATATATCAACGGTTTTTAACTGCAATATTTAAGCGTAATTTTAATTAAATTGATATAAGTGTAATTAAATGATTAAATATAGATAGTGATAAAAATAAGGAGATAATTAATGAAAACTACAATTATAGATCAATTAAAAGAGATAGTAGATATAGATTTGATATCGTTTCATGTGCCAGGGCATAAATTAGGTAAAGTTTACGAAAATTTAGGATATTCAAATGTAGTAAAAAATATATATAAGATGGATACAACTGAAATATCAGGTACTGATAACCTTCACTCTCCAGAAGGAATAATAAAAGAATCTCAAGATAGAGCATCGAGGGTTTTTAAAAGTGATAGGACTTATTATTTAGTAAATGGAAGTACTTGCGGTATACAAGGAGCTATTATGGGAGTATGCTCGCCTAAAGATAAAATTATAGTTAACAGAGATTGCCACCAATCGGTTATAAATGCATGTATTTTGGGTGATATAGAGCCTGCATACATATTACCTAAAATTAATAAAGAAACAAATATTTTAGAAGGTGTAGATGTTCAAGAAGCTTTAAATACGATTGATGAAAACTCAGATGCTAAAGCAATATTACTTACATATCCAACTTATTATGGAGTTACATATGATTTAGAGCAGGTTTGTAAATATGCTCATGATAAAGGCTTAATAGTTATAGTAGATGAGGCTCATGGATCGCATTTAGGTTTGAGTAGTAAGCTACCAAAAACAGCATTAGAACAAGGTGCAGATATAGTTATACAAAGTACACATAAGACTTTGCCTTCATTTACACAATCATCTATGATTCATATTCAAGGTGACAAAATAGATACTAATAGAATAAGTTCTATATTAAGAATTATAGAGTCTTCAAGCCCATCATATTTACTTATGTCATCATTAGATTTAGCCGTTGATATATATGAGACAAAAGGTAAAGAATTAATGGATGAGCTATTAATGAATATAGAAAGTTTTAAAGATAAAATAAAAGATAATAAATTAATAAATATATATAATGAACATGATAAAACAAAAATATTTATATCGTCTAAGAAGCTAGGTATTACAGGATATGATTTAGATACAATTTTAAGAGATGAACATAATATACAGGTAGAGTTAGCAAATTATTATGGAGTATTATTAATATGTACTATTGGAAATGATAAATCAGACTTTGAGAATATGGTAGATGCATTAAATAATATTAGCGAAAGATATTCTTCAAATAAAATGATAAATCATATAGAATATCCAATGATTATACCGGAAAAAGTATTAAATCCTAGAGAAGCATTTTATAAGGATAAAAAAAATGTTAAAATATATGATAGCATAGGAGAAGTATGTGGTGAGTATATAATTCCGTATCCTCCAGGTATAAGCTTACTTTCTCCAGGAGAAAAAATATCAAAAGAAATAATTGATTATATATTATTATGTAATAAAAAAGGAATGAATATAAGTGGAATAAAAGATTACAACTTAGAATTTATACAGATTGTAAGAGACTAGATGAAATATACGGAGGTGAAAATAATTAAATGGAGGAGTTAAATAAATTATTCCATTTAATTAGAATATAAACATGAACGGAAAGTTAATAATCATAGAAAGTGGATCAGATGCAAGCGGAAAAGCTACTCAAACTAAAAAATTATATGATAGACTTAAAAAAGATGGGTATAATGTAAGAAAAGTAGAATATCCAAACTATAAGTCAGAATCATCTGCTCTAGTAAAAATGTACCTTAATGGTGACTTTGGAAAAAATCCATCAGATGTTGATCCATATGTAGCATCTACGTTTTTTGCGGCAGATAGATATGCATCATTTAAAACGGAATGGGAGGAATTCTACAAGCAAGGTGGAATAATACTTGCTGATAGATATACAACGTCTAATATGGTGCATCAAGCGTCTAAAATGGACAAAGAAGATAGAGACAAGTATTTAGATTGGCTATCTGATTATGAATTTAATATGTATAAGATACCAAAACCAGATTGTGTTGTATTTTTAGATGTACCTATAGAGTTTAGTAAAAAACTTATGGAAAATAGAAAGAACAAAATTACTGGAGATTCAAAAAAAGATATTCATGAAAGTGATATAAAGTATTTAGAAAAATCTTACAATAATTCTTTAGATATTGCAGATAAATATAAATGGAACAAGATACAATGTGTAGAAAAAAATTCGTTAAGAAGTATAGATAGTATACATGAAGACATTTATAAAATAGTTACAGAAAGTATAAAGTCTGTGGAGAGGTAAATATGTATTTTAGAAATATAATAGGGCAAGAATTTGCTAAAAAATATTTAACAAATTCTATAAACAATAATAAGTTAAGTCATGCCTATATGTTTGAAGGTATAGATGGAATAGGGAAAAAGAAATTAGCTGATGAGTTATGTAAAATATTATTAAATAGTGAGAATATAGATAATAGCCCAGATTATATAAATATATATCCTGATGGAAATAGTATAAAAATAGCTCAAATAAGAAAGCTACAAACTGATATAATTATAAAACCACATAAGGATTATAAGTTATATATCTTAAATGATGCAGAAAAGATGACTATAGAAGCTCAAAATGCATTATTAAAAACATTAGAAGAACCACCAGAATATGCAATAATGATCTTAATTACAAGTAATAAAGATGCTTTATTAGATACTATAAAATCTAGATGTGAGATATTAAAATTTTTACCAATATCTTTATTTGATTTGAAGGAATACTTAATAAAAACAGGGGTAGAAGAGCAAAGGGCACAATTATTAGCTACATTTTCAAGAGGCAGTATAAAAAAAGCTTTGGAATTATCCGAATCCGCTGAATTTGCTGTTATGAGGGATGACATACAGTCATACATACAAACTATACTTGATAGGAATATAGTTGAGATACTAGAAATACCTGGTCAAATGGATAAATATAAGTCTGAAATAATAAATATATTAGATATGGTAATAAATTATTTCAGGGATATTATGCTTTTAAAGGAAAAGGTAGATAAAAGTATGATAATAAATTCTGATAAGATAACATTTGTTCAAAATATGGGCAAAAAAATTAGTTATTCTCAAGTATCTAAGATTATTGATATAATAGAAGAAACAAAGAAAAAGATACGAAGCAATTGTAACTTTAATATCAGTATACAAGTGATGGCTTTGAATATATATGAGGTGATTAAATGATAAAGATAGTGGGTGTTAGATTTAAGAGTGCAGGTAAAATATACTATTTTGACCCTGTAAATTTAGAGGTTGAAAAGAATCAAGATGTGGTAGTAGAAACAGCTAGGGGATTAGAGTATGGAACAGTAGTTGTTGGGCCAAAGGAAATAGATGAAAATGAATTAGTGTCACCATTAAAACCAATCATAAGAATAGCAACACCTGAAGATACAAAGACATATCTTGAAAATAAAGAAAAGGCAAAAGAAACATTTGAATTATGCCAAAAGAAAATTAAAGAGCATGATTTAACTATGTTTTTAATAGACTGTGAATATACATTTGATAGAAATAAATTAATATTCTATTTTACAGCGGAAGGTAGAATAGATTTTAGGGAATTAGTAAAAGATTTAGCTGCAATATTTAAAACTAGAATAGAACTAAGACAAATTGGAGTAAGAGATGAAGCTAAGTCAATAGGTGGATTAGGACCATGTGGAAGAAGTTTATGTTGTTCATCTTGGCTAGGAGATTTCCAACCTGTATCAATAAAAATGGCTAAAGATCAAAGTTTATCTCTTAATCCAACTAAAATTTCAGGTATATGTGGAAGATTATTCTGTTGCTTAAAGTATGAGCATGATGTATATGCAGAAGCAATAGATGTAATGCCTGTAGTAGGATCTATCGTAAAAGTTGAAGAAGGAAAAGGAAAAGTAATAGAAATAAATCCATTATTAGAACAAGTTAGAGTTGAATTTAATGATAAAACTATAAAAATATACCACAGGGAAGAGGTAAAAATTTTACATGAACCTAAGAAATGTGGAGGATGTATGAATTTAAGAGCAGAGGGTCTAGATGAAGCTACTCTAAGGGAATTAAAAAAATTAGAAGACTAAAAAGTTTTAAATAAAAAATTAAGGGGGTAGGAATTTTCCTACCTTTTTACGTGTAAATTAGACAAAAGTAAATTATAATAATTATTATTAGTCGTAGATAAAAAATGAACTGTAATAATAAAAAGTATTATATGCAAGACTCAAATTAAATAAAAATTTTAAAAAAGTTACTTAAATAAAAAATACAAAGACAGTAAAAATATATGCGTAAAGGAGATTTAAATGGATATACAATTAAAAGAAACAGAAAGAATAGATGATTTACAGTTAAAAGGATTAAAGCTTATACAAGATACTACTGGATTTTGTTTTGGTATAGATGCTGTACTATTGGCTAATTTTGCTAAGGTGAAAAGAGGTGCTAATGTAGTTGATTTAGGTACTGGAACAGGTATAATACCAATATTAATAGCTGGAAAAAGCGAAGCTAAGAAAATAGTAGGAGTAGAAATACAAGAAGAAGTACATGAAATGGCTACTCGTTCTGTAAAATTAAATAATTTAGAAGATAGAGTTCAAATAATAAATGCAGATATAAAAACCATAGATAAGAAATTAGAAGTTCATGGATATCATGTTGTAACTTCAAATCCTCCATATATGCATGAAGGAGGAATAAAAAATCCTAATGATAAAAAGATGATTTCAAGACATGAAGTTAAATGTACATTAGAAGATGTTATAAGAGCAGCATCAAGGCTTACGATGCCAAAAGGCAAATTTTATATGATACATAGACCTATTAGATTAGTAGATATATCTACATTAGGAAGAAAGTATAATTTAGAACCTAAGCAAATACAATTTGTACATCCAAGATCAGGTAAAGCACCAAACTTAGTTTTAGTTGAATTTGTTAAAGATGGAAGACCAGAATTAAAAATATTAGATCCATTATATGTTTATGGTGAAGATGGAAATTATACAGATGAAATAAAAGAAATATATGCAAATGAAAATATAGGAGAGTAATAATGAGTGGAAAATTATATATATGTCCTACACCTATAGGAAATTTAGAAGATATGACTTATAGAACAGTAAGAATACTAAATGAGGTAGATGTAATTGCAGCAGAGGATACAAGACATAGTATCAAACTTTTGAATCACTTTGAAATTTCAAAACCTCTTACAAGTTATCATGAACATAATAAAGATTCTAAGGGTGGATATTTAATAGATAAATTATTAGATGGTGAAAGTATAGCACTAATAAGTGATGCGGGTATGCCAGGAATATCTGATCCAGGAGAAGATATAATAAGACAAGCTATAGAAAATAATATAGAAATAGAAGTACTACCAGGAGCAACAGCATCTATAACAGCACTAGTTGGATCAGGTATAGAGACAGGTAAATTTGCTTTTGAGGGATTTTTAGATAGAGATAAAAAAGTTAGAAGAAAACAGTTAGAAGAAGTTAAAGAAGAAACAAGAACAATAATATTCTATGAATCGCCACATAGGTTAAAAGAAACATTAAAGGATATGTTAAATATATTAGGAAATAGAAAAATAGCTTTAAATCGAGAACTTACAAAAAAATATCAAGAAATAATAAGAGAAGATATAGAGACGGCTATAAATATATTTAATGAAAAAGAAGTTAAAGGTGAATTTGTATTAATAGTCGAGGGATTTAAAGGTGAAAAAACTATTAAAAATAGTTACGAAGAACTTAATGAACGAGAATATGTAATAGCTTTAATGGAAGAAGGAATGACTAAGAAAGATGCTATAAAAGCAGTGTGTAAAGATAGAAAAATAACAAAAGATATAGTATATAAACAAGTATTAGATTTATAAAATAGAAAATCTGGGGTGACTTATAAATATGAAACTACAAAATATATTAAAAAACAGTTTATGCAGTGAAAGTACCTATGATAAATTAATAGAATTAGATAAAAACTTAATACTAATAGATATTATACCTCAAATTGAAGATATGAAAAAAGTGGGAGAATGTAAATATCATGTAGTTAATGCGTACGAACATTCCTTAAATGCGTTAAAAGAGTTAGAAGAAACTATTAATAAAGATAACTTTTTTTCTAGTCACTTGTCTGAAAAAATCGAATCGTATTTAAATGTAGCATTAGAAGAAGGAATTACAAAATTTCAATTATTAAAATTGGGTGTATTTTTACATGACATAGGTAAGCCTGCAAGCAAAACCGTTGATGATACAGGTAGAGCTCATTTTAGAGGGCATGAAATTGTAGGAGAAGAGATTTCTATTAATTTGGGGGAGTCTTTAGGATTTAACGTTAATACAATTAAATTGCTTGCTAAGTATGTTAGATATCATATGATATTATTAGGACTTTATAAAAAAAATGATCTGAGCAAAGATAATTTATTTGAGATATTTAAAACGCTAGACGATGATATTATTGGAGTATTATTGTTAGGATACTGTGATATAGTATCGACTAGAAAACTTTTAAATCCTAGTGAGGATTCAGGAGTTATAAAATCATATATGGAATATGTATTAACTAATTATTTATATAGATATAAAAGACAATAAATATATAGTTAGTTAAATTCTATATTAAAAAATTCAAATAAATAAAATAGGTGTCTACAATAATATTTATTATTGGTGACACCTATTTTATTTATATTTAAAAATTACAATATAGATTTAGCCTGTATAGGTGTTGATAGTATAACCGAAGTCTTAGTTGAGCCTATTTTTTTAATAGAATCTATAACGTTTTCAAGTTCGTACATATCTTTAACTATAACTTTTAATACGGAACAGTCATCACCAGTTATATGATGGCATTCAACTATTCTAGGATCTCTACGAGCCTCATCTATAAAATCAACATATTTGTTGCTAGGTAAAGAGATATGAATAAATGCTTTTATAACTCTACCTAGGGCATCAGGATTAACTATAGCTTTATAGCCTTCTATGATACCTGACTCCTCTAATCTTTTAACTCTTTCAGAAACAGCAGGAGATGTTAATCCAACTATCTTTCCTAAATCTTTCATAGAAATTCTACCATCAGTTTGAAGTATTTCTATAATTTTGTGATCTGTAATATCCATTTTTAAATCCCCCTTAATTAAGATAATATTTATAAGAATTTTTTAGAATCTATCATTGTAGTTTTCAAACTCCAAAGTTCATGAGATAAGTCTACTTTATAAGTCTGAGGATTTGAAAGCCTTCTATATTCATCCCATAAAGTATCTAATTCATTTTTTACATATTCTCTTATTTGCATAACAGGCTTACTCTTATGTTTACATACACCATTTATAAATAAAGGTTTATGAAGCTCTTTAATTGTATACTTTTCAAATGTTTTAGATTTCCAAGTATATAGCGGATGGAATATTGTTAATGGCTTAGAATCATCAATAGATTCATCGTGTAACATTATTAAATCTGCCTCAGATTTTCCATATTCATTGTATATTCTAACAACTTTTTTATAGCCTGGATTATTTATTTTTTCAGGATCTTCTGATAGTTTTATTTTAGGTTCAATTTCATCATTATCATTAAATGATGCAGCTAATTTATATACACCACCTAAAGATGGTGAATCAGAAGATGTTATAAGTTTTGTTCCAACGCCCCATGAATTTATAGTTGCACCTTCAGCTTTAAGAGCAGTTATGGCATACTCATCAAGGTCGTTTGAAGCTGTTATACTAATATCTGTAAATCCTTCTTTATTTAATTCTTTTGAACATTTCTTAGATAAATATTGTAAATCTCCAGAGTCTAGTCTTATACCCATAGGTTTATGACCTTTTTCTCTAAGATCTTTAAAAACTTTAATAGCATTAGGTAGACCGCTATTTAATACATTGTAAGTATCAACTAGTAGTAAACACTTATCTGGATATATATCAGCATAGGCCTTAAATGCATCTAATTCAGTATCAAATTTTTGTATCCAACTATGAGCTTGCGTACCAACTACAGGTATATCGAATAATTTTCCAGCTAGTACGTTAGCAGTTGCATTACATCCTCCTATCATAGCAGCTCTAGCCCCATAAGTTCCTGCATCAGGACCTTGAGCACGTCTTAATCCAAATTCAAATACTGGATCATCTTGGGCTGCAAAACAAACTCTAGAAGCTTTAGTAGCTATAAGTGATTGGAAATTAACAATCGTAAGTAAAGCGGTTTCAATAAGCTGAGCTTGATATAATGGTGCCTTTACAGTAAGTATAGGTTCATTAGGGAACATGATAGTTCCTTCTTCAACCGCGTATATATCTCCGGTAAACTTAAAATCTTTCAAAAACGTTAAAAAATTATCAGAAAATAAGTTCAAACTTTTAAGATATTTTAAATCTTCCTCTGAAAAATGAATGTTATTTATATATTCAACAAACTGTTCAATTCCACAAACTATAGTGTATCCACTGTTGCATGCATTTTTTCTAAAGAACATATCAAATACAACAACATCTTCATGTATATTTTTTTCGAAATATCCATTTAACATAGTAAGTTGATATAAATCAGTAAGAAGCGTTAAATTTCTCATTATATTTCTCCTTAATATAAAATTATAAAATTTACTTTTACTACATAAGTTTACAATAAATCCATATGTATAAAAAACCCCACATATATACTAAAACATAATATAGTACAACTTTCAAGTATAAAGTATCACAGTATAAGCATAAAATTATTTAGGAGGGGGAGATTGAATGGGAAAAATATGGTTTTATATGCTTGCAATAGGAATATTAGGAAGTATATTTTCTAATAATTTAGGAGAATTAAATAAAGTTATTCTAACAGAAGCATCAAGGGGTGTAGAGTTTGCAATAAGTTTAGCCGGTGTAATGGCACTATGGATGGGGATAATGAATATAGCTAAAGATTCAGGATTGATTGAAAAAATTGGACAAAAACTTAATCCACTAATGAGAAAATTATTTCCATCTATTCCTCCAGGTCACAAGGCAATGTCTTATATGGTTATGAATATAGCTCTAAATATGGTAGGGGCAGGTAATGGGGCTACAGCATTTGGATTAAAAGCGATGGATGAGCTTCAAACATTAAATCATAAAAAAGATACAGCATCAAATGATATGATAATGTTTCTTGTGATAAATATATCATCCATACAATTAATACCATTTACTATGTTAAAAGTAAGAATGGATTTAGGATCACAAAATCCATCAGAAATTATATTAACCACATTATTTGCAACAATAGTATCAACAATAGTCGCTATAATTACATGTAAGATGCTTGAAAGTAGAAGGAGGTATAGATAATGGAATTATTTTCTAATATACTGGTACCTTTAATAATTTTATATATAATAGTTTATGGTAGATATAAAAAAATAGATATATATGATAGTTTTATAAAAGGAGCAATAGATGGATTAAAATCGGCTTGGTCTATAGCACCGTATATAATAGGAATATTTTTAGCTATAGGAATTTTTAAAACAGGAAAAGGAATAGAGATGTTGGAGTTTTTATTCAAACCTATAGCTAATTTAATGAGCATACCAAAGGAGCTTATTGGGTTGATTATAGTCAAGCCTTTATCTGGAAGTGGCGCTCTTGGTATGTATACAGAGTTAGCTCAAAGGGTAGGTGTTGATAGTCTAGTAGAAAAAATGGGTTCTACGATAGTTGGTGCTTCAGAAACAATATTTTATACAATGGCAATATATTATGGAAGTTTAAAAATAAAAAATACACGACATACTTTGCCTTGTGCTATGATTTGCCATATAGCAGGCGTAATAGCATCAGTATTTATATGTTACATAATGTTTGTATAGTAATGAAATAGTAATAAAATAAGATAATCTACACTAATTTATAAATTTTTATATAATTAGTATTAAATAGTAACAAAAAATGAGTTATAATAATATGTATAAAATATATTAATTTAGTAAAATATAGAAACATATAGAAGCGAAGAAGAGAAGAGTAAATAAGGATTTTTTCTACAGAGAGCTAGGGTAGGTGAAAGCTAGTGTAAAATGAATTATTGAAGATGGCCTCGGAGCTTTTTATCCGAATAATAGTATTATTACTATTTTTAAGATAAAACGATTAGACCCGTTATAGTCTACTAAGATATCTAACAAGTATACATTTTAAAATGTTTATTGTAGAACATTTTAAAATTATAATACATATTTGTCCAGATAAATTAGGGTGGTACCGTGATTAATCTCGCCCCTATGCTTTATAGGAGGCGAGTTTTTTAGTTTAAATAAAAATAAATCGAGATATTAGGAGGCAAAATAATATGACAAAGCCAAGTTTTTATGTAACAACACCTATATATTACCCAAGTGGTAATCTTCATATAGGTCATACTTATACAACAGTTGCAGCAGATGCAATAGCAAGATTTAAACGTTTCTGTGGATATGATGTAAAGTTCTTAACAGGAACAGATGAACACGGAGAAAAAATACAAAAAACTGCTAGAGAAAAAGGTATGACAGAGATAGAGTACTTAGATGGAATGATAGCAGATATACAAAAATTATGGAACACTATGGATATATCATATGATGATTTCATAAGAACGACACAAGATAGACATAAGATTATAATACAAAAAATATTTACTAAATTATATGAGCAAGGTGATATATACAAAGGTGCATATGAAGGAAAATACTGTACTCCATGTGAAAGTTTCTGGACAGAATCTCAATTACTAGAAGGAAATAAGTGTCCAGACTGTGGAAGAGAAACCTACGATGCTAAAGAAGAAGCTTATTTCTTTAAGTTATCTAAGTATGAAGATAGATTAAGAGAATTATTTGCAGACCCTAACTTCTGTTTCCCAGTATCTAGAAAAAATGAAATGGTTGCTAACTTCTTAGACAAAGGATTAGAAGATTTATGTGTAACTAGAACTACTTTTGACTGGGGTATAAAAGTTCCATTCGACGAAAAACATGTAATATATGTTTGGGTAGATGCTTTATGTAACTATATAACAGCTCTTGGATACATGAGTGAAAATGATAGCGAGTATAAAAAATTCTGGCCTGCAAATGTTCATATAGTAGGTAAAGAAATAATGAGATTCCATACTATAATATGGCCAGCTATACTTATGGCATTAGGCGAAGAAGTGCCTACACAAGTATACGGACATGGATGGATATTATTCGATAATGATAAGATGAGTAAATCAAAAGGTAATATAGTGTATCCAGAACAAATGATAGAAAGATATGGTGTTGATGCACTTAAGTACTTCTTATTAAGAGAATTTGCATTTGGTCAAGATGGAAACTATACTCATAGAAACTTTGTAACAAGACTTAACTCAGATCTTGCTAATGATTTAGGAAACTTAGTAAGTAGAACGGTAGCAATGGTAGAAAAATATAATGGTGGAATAATACCAATGTCTAAAGCAACTACTGAATTTGATGCAGATTTAAAAGCAGTTGCTAAACTTTCAGTGGAAAACTTTGAAAATGAAATGAATAAACTTCAATTTAATGAAGCATTAGAAAGTGCTTGGAAATTAATAAGAAGAACTAATAAATATATAGATGAAACTATGCCTTGGGCTTTAGCTAAAGATGAATCTCAAAAAGATACTTTAGACACAGTACTATATAACTTATGTGAATCTATAAGAATAGTAGCTACACTTATAAATCCAATAATGAATGCTACTGCTAAGAAGATATATACTCAATTAGGAGTAACAGATGAAAATATGATGACTTGGGAAAGTGTTAAAACATTTGGACTTATAGGTGAGAATACAAAAGTTCATAAAGGAGAAGCTTTATTCCCGAGATTAGATATAGAAAAAGAAGTAGAAGAGCTAAACGAGTTATTCTCAGAAAAGACAGAAGAAGCAAAAGAAGAACCTATAGATCATAAAGAAAATATAACTATAGATGAATTAGATAAAGTAGAGTTAAGAGTTGGTAGAGTTATAAGCTGTGAAAAGCATCCAAAAGCTGACAGATTACTAGTATCTCAAATAAAAATTGGACCAGAAACTAGACAAATAGTATCAGGAATAGCTAAGTGGTACAAGCCAGAAGATATGGTTGGTAAAGATGTTGTAGTAGTATGTAACTTAAAACCAGTTAAATTAAGAGGTGTAGAATCTCAAGGTATGATATTAGCAGCTGGAAATGATGGAGATGACTTAGTTGTTCCAGTAGCAACAGGTGCTAAGGATGGATGCGAAGTTCGTTAATCAGTTAGGAGTGTAAAAAATGTTATTTGACTCACACGCACATTTAAATGATGCAAGATTTGATGAAGATAGAGAAGAATTAATAAATTCTTTAAAAGATAAGCAGGTAGATTTAGTTCTAAATCCAGGTGCAGATATAGAAAGTTCTATAACTAGTGTAGAATTAGCTAATAAATATGACTTTATATATGCAGCAGTTGGAGTACATCCACATGATGTAGGAGAACTAGATGATACGGCTATAGATACTCTAAGAAAGCTTGCTACTGAAAATGAAAAAGTAGTGGCAATAGGTGAAATTGGATTAGATTATTATTATGATAACTCGCCTAGAGAAATTCAAAGAGAATGGTTTAAAAAACAAATAGAATTAGCTAATGAACTAAAATTACCTATAATAATACATGATAGAGATGCACATGGAGATACTTTTGAAATAATAAAAAATACTAAATCTCCTGAAATAGGATGTGTACTTCATTGTTATAGTGGAAATGTAGAACTCGCTAAAGAGTATATAAAAATGGGATGTTACATTTCTATTCCGGGAACAGTTACTTTTAAAAATAATAAAAAAACTAGAGAAGTAGCAAAAGAAATACCTTTAGAATATTTATTAATAGAAACGGATTCTCCATATATGGCACCAGAGCCGCATAGAGGAAAAAGAAATGACCCATCATTAGTTCAGTTTGTAGCGGATAGAATAGCTCAAGAAAAAGGAATTTCTTATGAAAAAATATGTGAAGCTACAAAAGAAAATGCAAAAAAATTATTTAATATAAAATAGTTAATAAAAAGTACTAGTTAAAAGCTAGTACTTTTTTTATGTTTGAAAAATTATGATACTATTTAATTTGAAAAATTATTAAGTCTGGTGACCGATAAATAATGTTGTAATAAATTATTGCCACTATGAATATAGATTATAGAAAAGCTTTTATAGGCTTTTATTTACTAAAGAGAGGGAGAGGTTATTATGGGTGTTAAAAATACATTCAAAGGTCCTATACTACTTATGTTAACAGCGGGTACAATAGTATTAGGAACATACTCTGGAATAAACAAAGAGATATCATTAACTTTAGATGGACAAACTATTAAATATGATACTATTTCAAATACTGTAGAATCATTTTTAGTTAATAAAAAGATAAATGTGCCACAAGGAAGTAGAATAGAGCCTAATTTAAATACAAAACTAACTAATAATATGGATATAGAAATAATAACTAAGTTTTCTGTAAATATAAAAGATGGAAAAAAAGTGTTAGAGCATGAAACTAATAAAAAAACTGTAGCAGAAGTATTAAAAGAATGTAGTATAGAGATTACTGATAAAGATGTATTAAGCAAAGATTTAGATCAGAAAATAAATCCACAAGATACTATAGAAATAACAAGAGTTAGTGAAAGCATAGAAAAAGAAGTTAAAGAAATTCCATTTAAGATAAAAGTAGTAGAGGATAAATCATTATTAGAAGGAAAATCAAAGACTAAAACACATGGAAAAAAAGGAAAGGTAGAAATATCATATAAGATATTATGTAAAAATGGAGAGATAGTATCAAAAACTAAAATAGATGAAAAAATATTAGAAAATCCTCAAAATGAAATAGTTAAGAAGGGGTCATTAAAAACAAGTACTGTTTAAAAATATAAAATAAAAAATAACTATTATTAAAATAAAAGCTATAGTGCATAATTGTACTATAGCTTTTATTTTTCTTGATAAAATTACGTAAAAAACGTAAAATATAAAGATGAAGTTAAGATACGAGATTAATAATATATAAAAAGGTGAAGTAATAATGATAAAAGAAATAATAGTTGTAGAAGGAAAAGATGATGTTACTGCTGTAAAAAGAGCAGTTGATGCAGAACTTATAACTACGGGTGGATTTGGATTTCCAAAAGGTGTTATGGAACGTATAAAATCAGCACAAAAAAGAAAAGGCGTAATAATTTTTACAGACCCTGATTTTGCAGGTGAAAAAATAAGAAAAAAAATAGCCGCAGAAGTGCCAGGATGTAAGCATGCATTTTTACCAAGAGAGGAAGCTAAAAAAGATGGAGATATAGGAATCGAAAATGCTACTCCAAAAAGCATATTAGCTGCTCTTGAAAAAGTAAGAACTGAAAGTACGGATAAAAGAGATGAATTTAAGCAAGTAGACTTAATTAGAAATGGACTTATAGGAAATGAAGATGCATCTATAAGAAGGGATGAATTAGGTAAAATACTTGGGATAGGATATGGAAACGCAAAACAATTTTTAAATAGATTAAATAATTACGGTGTAACTAGAGAAGAATTTGTACAAGCTCTAGATAGAATTTAAATTATTGATTATTTAATTTAGTAACAATTTTAATTTTATTACTTTAATTAATAAAAAATAAGAATAGGAGAAAATACATGGATAGACTTTCATCACATAGAGCAACCAAAGGTGTTGTTGAAAAGCACGGATTTAAATTTTCAAAGTCTTTAGGACAAAACTTTTTAATAGATGATAATGTAATTGATAGAATATTAGATGGCGCAAGACTTTCTGAAGGAGATAAAATAATAGAAGTTGGACCTGGAATTGGTACTTTAACTCGTGAGATGGGTAAAGTGGCTGATAAAGTTGTTGCTATAGAAATAGATAGATCTTTAATACCTATATTAAAAGAAACTTTAGATGAATTTGATAATATAGAAGTAGTAAATAAAGATATATTAAAGGTAGATGTACAAGAGTTAATTAAAGAAAAGTTAAGTGGAGGACCAGTAAAATTAGTAGCAAACCTTCCATACTATATAACAACTCCAATAGTTATGAAATTTTTAGAGGAAGATATACCAGTAACTGATATAGTGGTTATGGTACAAAAAGAAGTAGCAGATAGAATGAATGCTGGACCAGGAACAAAAGACTATGGAGCATTATCAGTAGCTGTTCAATATTATTGTGATACTGAAATAGTGGCAAAAGCTCCAAGACATATGTTTATACCACAGCCAAATGTAGACTCAACAGTTATAGGTCTTCATGTAAGATCTGAAAAAAAATATCCTGTTGATAGTGAAGAAATATTCTTTAAAACAGTTAAAGCGGCATTTGGTCAAAGAAGAAAAACTTTACTTAACGCATTAAGTGGTTTAGGATTTTTAACTAAAGACGAGATAAAAGAAGTATTAGCACAGGCTGATATAGATGAGAAGAGAAGAGGAGAAACTCTTACGATAGAAGAGTTTGCCACTCTATCAAATAAAGTAAATGCAAAGGTACCTTCAAAATAGAAGGTACTTTTTTTATGCATATAAACATATACTATCTAGAGAGATTATGTTAAGGGGGGGAAGAGAGATGGCTTCTAAGAGAAAATTCAAAAGGGATTATATAATCCTTGAAGCTAAAGACACTAATTTTAGATATAAAGAACGCATTTTACCTAAAGCATTTGCCAAGGTAGAAATAAATGATGAAAAGTCAATAGTATCATTATATGTAGAAAATCTTAAATGTGTAAAAGATGGTTATAGAGTTGTTGCCATACAAAGTGACTATGAAACTTTAGACTTAGGTAAAGTTGTCTTAAGTGAACAAGGAAAAGGTGAGTTCGTTTTAAATCTAGACAAAGATGATATAGAAATAAAAGGTATAGCACTGTTATATGAAAAATCTGTTCCACTAATAGGGTTTAAAGGTAGTAAAATAGAGAACTATGAAGAAATACTATTTACGGGTGAAGATGAATATGATGAAGATGAGTATGAAGAGTATGAAGAAATAGAATATATAGAGATAGACGATGAAGATGATATACAAGAGTATGAAGAAATAGAGTATATAGAAATAGATGAAGACGATGAATACGAAGAGATAGACGATGAATATGAAGAGATAGATGATGAATATGAAGAAATAGATGACGAATATGATGATGATGAAGTAGAGTATGAGTATGATGAAGAAGGCGATGAAGAAGAATATGAAGAATATGATAATGTAGAAGAAACTATAGAACGTAATATATCTCAACAAAATCAACATGAAATTCAACAACCAAAATCAAAACAGCAATCTAGAAAAAATACAGCATTAAATAAACAAAAAAAACCTAATTACGAGCCACAAAGTAAATATACAAATGTATCACAAGAAAGTAAATCTAACTCAAAAACAGCTGGAGCATTATTAATGCCAAGGCAAATAAAAAAAGGACTAAAATATTTCAATGAAGTTAAGCCTTTTGTTACAAGAGATATAGATGATACTAGATGGTGGAAGATAGAAATAAGTCCAACTACATTATGCGGATATACAATGCCTTATCTTGGTTATGTTAATTCATTAAATTACACTATGTATAGTGATGCGGTAATGCAATCTTATAAATATAGACATTATTTATTTGGAGTTCAGTATGATGAATATAACAAGAGAAAACACTATATATATGCAGTGCCAGGACATAAAAATGAGCAACCAGACAAAGGTCATACAGGATTTACCACTTATCAACCATGTGATACAAGAAATGATAGTTTAGGATATTGGTTATGCTTTATAGACTCTAGAACTAGAAGAATAACAAAATAACTAGAATAAATTGCCTTTAGTCTTGCTAATATAATGACAATGCTCTAAAATATATAAGTATATAGATATTATTATGTTATTTAGGGAGGCAATGTCATGATAAATAAGCAAAGACTTATAGATGAATTTTTAGAATTAGTACAAATAGATAGTCCATCTTCACATGAGGGGGAAGTAGCAAAGGTTTTAGTTAAAAAGCTTGAGGAAATCGGTTGTGAAGTTGTGATAGATGAAGCTGGCGTAAAAGCTGGTGGAGAAACTGGTAATGTTATAGCAACATTAAAAGGAAACAGAGAAGGTAAAAAATTATTATTTAGCTCACACATGGATACAGTTAGCCCAGGTGTAGGAATAAAACCTATAATAGATGAAGCTAAAGGTATAATAAAGAGTGATGGGACTACAGTATTAGGTTCTGATGATAAAGCTGGTATAGCAGCTATATTAGAAGCATTAAGAAATCTTAAAGAAAATGATATTAAGCATCCTGACATACAAGTTGTATTCTCAATATGGGAAGAAGGCGGTTTATTTGGAGCTAAGTACTTAGATTATTCTAAGCTAAATGCTGAATATGCATTTGTATTAGATAGTGGTGGATCTCCAGGAGAAATAATAATTCAAGCACCTGCTCAAGATGTTATAAATGTTAAAATAACAGGAAAACCAGCTCATGCAGGTCTTGAGCCAGAAAATGGAATAAGTTCAATAATGGTAGCTTCTAGAGCAATAGAAAATATGAAGTTATTAAGAATAGATGAAGAAACTACTGCTAATGTAGGTATAGTTAAAGGTGGAATAGCAACTAATATAGTTATGCCAGAATTAGAAGTAGTAGCAGAAGCAAGAAGTTTAAGCGAAGAAAAATTAGATGCTCAAACTAATCATATGGTAGAAACATTCAAAAAGGCTGCTGAAGAATTTGGAGCTAAAATAGAAATAGAAACTAATAGAGCATATGCACCTTTCACTGTAGAAGAAAATGATGAAATAGTTGCACTTGCTAAAAAAGCTTTCTCTAACATGAAAATAGAAGGACACACAGCTTCTACAGGAGGAGGAAGTGATACAAATATATTAAATAAAAATGGAATCAAAGCAGTTAACTTAGGTATAGGTATGAAAAATGCTCATACATTAGAAGAGTATATAGCTATAGAAGACTTAGTTAATTCTGCAATAATGGTTTCAGAATTAATAAAAGAAGCATAATATTATATAAATATTGTATAATAAAAAATCACCTAGCAGTTGCTAGGTGATTTTTCACGTTTATAAGGATTGATAATCGGTATTAAGAGTAAAATGTATCCATTACCAGATGAAATTAGTTTTTTGGTTAAATTATCAAACAATGGATATAAGTTTAAGAGTGAATAAAATATTAGAAAAATCTAAATCTAATATAAAAATTAAATTTTAATTTGCAATAATGGAGGATATTAAATTGGAGACAAGATATGATGAAGCTAATAAAGTAACAATACAATCAATAATATGGAATATTATTTTAACATTTATTAAGATAGTTGCAGGAGTATTAGGTAAATCTAGTGCGATGATTGCAGATGGATTACATTCTGCATCAGATATAATAAGCTCAGTCGGAGTATTAATAGGAAATTATATATCATCTACACCTCATGATAAAGAGCATAACTATGGACATGAAAAAGCTGAAACTTTGGTATCATTTGTACTATCATTACTACTTATATTTGTATCATTAACAATAGGTTTTGAAGCAGTTAAATCTTTATTTAACCTAGATAAACTTCAAGTTCCTACAGTTTTACCATTGATAGTTTCTGTGATATCTGTATTGATAAAAGAGTATCAGTATAGAATAACAATTAAGGTAGCTAAAAAAATAAATTCACCAGCATTAAAAGCAGATGCATGGCATCATAGATCGGATGCATTATCATCAGTAGCAGCATTTATAGGAATAGGTGGATCTATGTTAGGATTTAAGGCATTAGACCCACTAGCATCTGTGGCAGTAGCATTATTTGTAGCCAAGGTTGGAGCAGATATACTTAAAAGTTCAGTAAATGAACTTATGGATTTATCAGTAGACGATGAACAGACACAACAAATTAAGCAAATAGCGAAAGAAACAAAAGGAGTTTTGAATTTAGGTGATATGAAAACAAGAAAACATGGCGCTATGGCATACGTAGATTTAACTATTTGCGTGGATGGAAACTTAACAGTTAGAGATGGCCATGATATTGCTCATATGTTAGAAAAGCATATAATTAACGATATGGAGTTTGTAAAAGGGATAACTGTGCATGTTGAACCATGTAACAATTGCCTAGGAAATATGTGTATTAAATAATTACATCTTACAAAATCCTTAGAAAAGTAATATAATTATTCTATAATTATATAGCTAAAGGGGGGAATTTAATGGCTAAAAAGAGAAAAATCAAAAAAAGTATGCTGTTTGCAATAGGACTGGTATTATTTTTTATAATATATTTTGTGACATTTAACTTTGCGAGTAAGATGGAAGTTACAAAATCAGATCCAGTTGAATCAGAAAATCAAGAAGAAGATACTAGACCATTAATAAACCAAATAAGTACAAAAGAAAAAATATATCTATCTCACAAAGATAGAGAGAGTGTAAGAGTAGAATCTGAATACTGGGAGAAAGTTAAAGTATTATTTAGTGAGTTTTCTAAAATTAGAAAGCCTGGATCATACGATCCTATATACAGTGGGCATTCTGATGATGGTGTAAGATTTTCTACAGATTTAAATTATTTTAGAGTTTATACAGTTAGTAAAGAAGAGTACTATAAGGTTCCTGTAGAAACTAAAAATGAACTTGAAAAATTATTAGGCGAAAGTATATACTTATCATTTGATTTTGTAAAACAATATAAAAGTTGGAAAACTGTAGAAATAAGCTATAATAATGATGTTAAAAAGGTTCATAAATGGAAATTTGATGATCTTTCTTATAAAATGGGATCTAAAAGAATTGTAGGAAAAGTTCAACCAGAAAAAAGTAAAGAAAGAAGTAAGTATAATTTTAAAATATCTATCCATGGAGAGTATTATGATACTACTATAGAAACTATGGGTAAAGATTATGTGAAAATTACTGCAGGTTCAGGTAAAGAGAAAGCACAAGCTTATTATGAAGTTCACACAGCTTTATATGATTATTTACTAAATGATATTTTTGAGCTTGAATCTACTAAAAAATAAAAAAGAGTATAAGTAGTAATTATTTTAACTACTTATACTCTTTTTATTTATTTTAAAATTTATTTTTTCTCTACTAAATCTTCAGCAACTTTATATATTGGACCAGCACCAGCTGTTATAACTAAATCATTAGGTTTTATGTTGTCACGAAGATAATCTACTATATCTTCAAACTTGCTTATATAACATACATCTACATGATTTTGATATAATTTTTCAACTAAGTCTTTTGAATGGATATCTCCAGGATCATTTTCTCTAGCTGCATATATGTCAGTTATTATAACTTTATCAGCAGAATAGAATGCTTCAGAGAACTCATTTAAAAGAGATTTAGTTCTAGTGTAAGTGTGAGGTTGGAATATACACCATAAATTAGCTTTTTTCATCTTTTTAGCAGCAGACAAAGTAGCCTTTAGTTCAGTTGGATGATGAGCATAATCATCAACAACTAAAGCATCGTTGTAATTTCCTTTTACCTCGAATCTTCTACCAACACCACTATAAGATTTTATATTATCTCTTATAAGTTCTAAGTCAATTGAAGACACATAAGCAGTAAGTATAGCTGCAGTTGCATTATATATATTATGAAGTCCAGGAACTGAAAGTTCAAATGCTCCTAAATTTTCACCTTTAAATTCTAACTCAAATATACCATGGCCATTTTCATTAAAATCTATATTTTTTATTACTGCATCATTATCAGTATTTCTTCCATATTTTACAATACTAGCTTTTACATCATGTAAAATATCAGCAGTATTTTCATCATCGCCATTAATTATAAAATATCCATCCTTTGGAAGTAATTTTCCAAATTTATTGAAAGAAGCTTTTATTTCATCTAGTCCAGAGAAGTAATCTAAATGGTCTTCTTCGATATTTAATACTATAGAAATCTTAGGGTTAAAGTTTAAGAAACTATCAACATACTCACAAGCTTCAGTTATGAAGTGATCAGAGTTACCTATTTTAACATTACCACCTATAGTACTTAAGTTTCCTCCAACTAATATAGTTGGGTCTAAGTCTGCATACTGGAATATAGTAGACAACATAGATGTTGTTGATGTTTTTCCGTGAGTTCCAGATACTGCAATTGAGTTTTTATACTCTCTCATTATTTGGCCTAAGAAAGCCGCTCTATTCATCGTAAGTTTATTTTTTTCTTTAGCAGCAACAAGCTCTTCATTATCATCATGTACAGCTGCAGTATATACAACCATATCTACATTATCAGATATATGCTCTTTTTTATGACCTAAGAATATATTAGCACCTTGAGATCTAAGTTTATCTAGTAAATATGATTCATTCGCATCTGAACCAGATACTTTATAACCTTTATTAAGGCATATTTCAGCTAAAGCACTCATGCTTATACCGCCAATTCCAATGAAATGTATATTCATAATAAAACCACCTTTCTTTTTAATTAAGTCCTACAATATGAACTATGTTTGTGGTATAATAGTATAATGTTCAATATTTTATGGTAAATATACATATACTAAACTATATATATAATATATTAAAAAACTAATTAAAACATAACCAATATTATATCATAATACATATAGTTATGCATCAGTTAGTTTAACGGATAAATACTACACTTGTAGGAGGGAAATTCAATGAAATTCAAAAGAACGGAGAGAATTGGAGCTATAGTAAAAATACTATCTGATAATCCAAATAAAATATTTACACTAAGTTACTTTACAAACCAATTTAATGCAGCAAAATCTACAATAAGTGAAGATTTAATAGTTGTTAAAAACGTTTTCGAAAAATTAGAACTGGGAAAAGTAATAACAATATCGGGAGCTGCAGGTGGAGTTAAATATATACCTAAAACATCTAAGGCAGAAAATGAAGAATTTTTAATGGAATTATGTGAAAAAATTAGTGACAAAACAAGAATTTTATCTGGAGGATTTTTATATCTAATAGATTTAATATATGATCCAAGTATAGCCGCAAAAATAGGTAAAATATTTGCATCAAATATAGATTATGCAGAAGCAGATTATGTAGTTACTATGGAGACTAAAGGAATTCCGATGGCATTAATGACAGCAAAAGCTATGAATTTACCATTAGTTATAATAAGAAAAGACATAAAAGTGTCAGAAGGTCCGACGCTTAGCATGACATATGTGAATGGAAATTCAAAAGTAGAAAGCATGAGTTTACCAAGAAAAGCTTTAAAATCTAATAGTAAAGTTATATTAATAGATGACTTTATGAGAGGTGGAGGAACTATAAAGGGTATGATGGATCTTATGACTGAATTTGGGGCAGAAGTTATAGGAACAGGAGTATTCATATCAACTATGGAGCCAGAAGCAAAGATGGTAAAAGATTACATATCTTTAATTCAGTTAGATGTAAATGGAGATATTATAACAGTTGAACCTAACTTAAAAACATTTAAAGATGAATATAAAAATGAGGATTTAGAAGGGATATCGGAGATTGACAATATATTAGATGAAGATGAAGAAGAATAATCCTACAAAAAATAATAAATTTTTAAAAATAAAAAAGGATATTGAAAACATTCATAGAATTATATAAAAAAACAGTCTAATATTAAATATATTAATTTGTCAAAACTTAAAAGGGGGATATAAAAGGTATGAAGATAACTGACGTAAGAGTAAGAAAGATAACTGATGAAGGAAAGATGAAATGTATAGTTTCATTAACATTCGACAACCTATTTGTTGTACATGATATAAAGGTTATAGAAGGTCACAATGGACTATTCATAGCTATGCCAAGCAGAAAAGTTGGGGAAGGGAATTTCAGAGATATAGCTCATCCGATAAATGCGGAAATGAGACAAGTACTAGAAGATGCAGTTTTAAAAGCATATCATGAAGCAGTAGCTCAATTAGAAGTTGCAGCTGAATAATTATTATATAAATTAAGATGACAAATTGCAAGAGTCGAACTATTCGGCTCTTTTTTGTGCTTAAAATTTTTGTAATAATGTATACTTTTATGTAAAAAAGTGCTATATTAATTAGTGATGACAAAGACATTGTATACAAACAATAAAATTTACATAATATAGATATATAGGAAATAATAACAGAAAAAATAACATAGAAACACGAAGATAGGAGTGGGGACATGAACTTTAAAGCTGTAATCCTTGCTGCAGGCAAGGGAACAAGAATGAAGTCTAAATTTCCAAAAGTAATACATCAAGTATGTGGAAAAGAAATGGTTAACCATGTAATAGACGTATGTAAAAAATCAGGAGTTAATGATATAGTAACTATATTAGGTCATGAAAGTGATGTAGTAAAAGAAAGATTGCCTGAAAATACTATGATAGCAATGCAAACTGAACAATTAGGAACAGGTCATGCTGTTATAATGGCTAAAGAATATATAAATGATGAAGATACAATAGTAGTATTATGCGGAGACACACCTTTAGTTAAAGAAGAAACTTTAAAAAGATTATTTGACTATCACATAAATCATGGATATCATGCAACTGTACTTACAACAGAAGTTGCCAACCCAACAGGATACGGAAGAATAATAAGAGATGAAAATAAAGATTTACTTAAAATAGTAGAACAAAAAGATGCTAATGAAGAAGAAAAGAATGCAAAAGAGATAAACTCAGGAATATATTGTTTTAATGGAAAGAGTTTAAGAGAATCTTTAGATTTATTAGATAACAATAATGCTCAAGGAGAATACTATTTAACAGACACTATAAAAATAATGAGAGATAAAGGTCAAAAAGTAGGAGCTTTCAATGGTTCAACAATAGAAGAACTAATGGGAGTAAATTCAAGAGTAGAACTTTCAAGAGCCGAAGAAATAATGAGAAGAAGAATAAATGAATCTCACATGGTAAATGGAGTTACTATAATAGATGTAAATTCAACATATATAGAAGCTAATGTTGAAATAGGAAATGACACTATAGTATATCCAGGAGCAATGCTAAAAGGAACAACAAAAATAGGATCAAGTTGTACAGTTGGTATGAACTCATGTATAACAAATTCACAAATTGGTGATTATACAGAAGTAATAAACTCAACTATAATAGATAGTAAAGTTGGAGAAAATACAACAGTTGGTCCATATGCATATTTAAGACCAAAGAGTAACATAGGAAACAATGTTAAGATAGGAGACTTCGTAGAAGTTAAAAATGCTACAATAGAAGATAATTCAAAAGCATCACATCTTTCATATATTGGAGATGCTCATGTTGGTAAAAATGTTAACATAGGATGTGGAGTAGTATTTGTAAACTACGATGGAAAAAATAAATTTAAATCTGTAGTTAAGGATGGAGCATTTATAGGCTCAAATTCTAATTTAGTTGCGCCGGTAACAGTAGAAGAAAAAGGATATGTAGCTACAGGTTCAACTATAACAGATGATGTTCCTAAGTCAGCATTAGCAATAGCTAGACAAAGACAGGTCATCAAAGAAGGTTGGGTAGAGAATAAAGATCAAAAAGATAAAAAGTAGCAACTAACAAGCTTATTATTTTCAAGCAAATAGCTTTGAATTTTTAATAAATATAACCAATGTTTTAAAATTTTCGGGAGGATAAAAATGAACACTAGCGGAAGCGAAATCAAAATACTTGCAGGAAATTCATCAAAAGAATTAGCTCAAAAGATAGCTGATCACATAGGAGTACCAGTAGCAGATTGTGAAGTTGGAACTTTTAGTGACGGGGAAATAAGCGTAAACATAACTGAAACAGTAAGAGGTTGTGATGTTTTCGTTGTTCAATCAACTAATAGTCCAGTAAATGATAATTTAATGGAATTATTAATAATGATAGATGCATTAAGAAGAGCATCAGCAGGAAGGGTAACTGCAGTTATTCCTTACTACGGATATGCAAGACAAGATAGAAAAGCTAAGGCAAGAGATCCAATCACAGCAAAATTAGTTGCAAACTTAATTACAGCTGCAGGAGCAGATAGAGTTTTAACAATGGATTTACATGCAGCTCAGATACAAGGATACTTCGATATACCACTAGATCATTTACAAGGTGGAAATATATTAGCAGATTACTTCAACACTAAGAACATAGAAGATTTAGTTGTAGTATCTCCTGATTTAGGAAGTGTTACAAGATCTAGAAAATTTGCTAATGGATTAGACGGAGATGTTCCAATAGCTATAATAGACAAGAGAAGACCTAAGGCTAACGTATGTGAAGTAATGAACATAATAGGTGATGTTAAAGGTAAAAATGTTATATTATTAGACGATATGATAGATACAGCTGGTACTATAGTTAATGCAGCTAATGCACTTAAAGAATTTGGTGCTAAAGATGTATATGCTTGTTGTACTCATGGTGTATTATCAGGTCCTGCTATAGAAAGAATAGAAGGTTCTGCTATAGATGAGTTAATAGTACTTGATACTATACAACTTCCAGAAGAAAAGAAAATAGATAAGATTCAAGTAAAAACAGTTGCTCCTTTATTTGGGGATGCTATAAAGAAAATATTCGCTAATGAATCAGTTAGTAAATTATTCTAATTAAAGTTAAAATGCACATTATTTTATATAATGTGCATTTTTTATGCAATAGAAGAAGTAGTTGGCACATGAGAGATAAAACCTACGTGGTTATCTAAGGTAAGTAAAAATTTTATTTATAAGATTGTTTCATATGTAACATTAATACTGTAATTAGTATAAAGTTTATATAAAGATATGAAAATGTAAAATTTTAATAGATTGATCAAAATACTTAAAGTGCTCATGGCTTATATATAAACTATGAGCCTTTTAATATAATATAAAACTCAAAATAATAAAGTGTGTTATTATTTAAATAAATTAAATATATAGTTAATAGGGGTGGTTGATAAAATGATACATAAGATCAAAAATAAAAAGGGATTTACGCTAGTTGAGTTATTAGTAGTAATAGCAATAATAGGAATATTAGCAGTATTAGCAGTGCCAAGTTTATTTAAATCAATAGGAAAAGCTAAAATTTCTGATGTAGAAGCAGATTATTCTGCAATAAAAAGTGCAGTTTTAGCTGAATATGTAGAAAATGGACAATTACCATATGAAATAGCAAATCAAAGTTTTATAGATAAATACATAGATGGGGGATCTACAAAAACTCCATTAGGAGGATATTATCATATAGTTCCAGATTATACTTACAAATCTGGAGAACAAGACAAGCCATATATAAATTTTGGAGGATGGGAATACGATAAAGAAAGCAAAGAATTTAAATATATAGAACCAGGTGAATTGCAAAATAAATTTAAAGCTATTTTGGCCTTAAGACCATATAAAGCTAATTCAAATGAAATAGAAGAACATTCTAAGCTTACAGAGTCTCAATTCCATCAGTTAGGAAGAGATTTAGGATATCAAAATATATTTTTAAGTAATAAAGACTTTAAAAAATATGGAATGGAAATATATTTAGGGTTAATAGACAAATAGTTAAAATATACACAAAAATAATAAAAGTTTTAAAATTAAATCATTTTAAATGTAATTAAAGTATATTAATTGACAAACCATATTTTGGTACAATATAATTATACTAAAGGATATTACACTAAGGGACTAAGAAACATATACTTAATTTGGGCGCTTTGGATATGTGGAGTTAGTAGCGCAACCGACGACTATATTCATAACTTTGATTATAGTCATTTTTTATTTTAAAATTAAATCATAGAAAATTAACTTAGTATTAAAGTTAAAAATGAGGGGAGTTTTGGAATGTTAAAAAAGAAAAATAACAAAGGATTTACATTAGTTGAGTTATTGGTAGTAATAGCTATAATAGGAATATTAGCAGTAGTTGCAGTGCCAGCATTATTTAAAAATATAGAAAAAGGAAAAGTTTCAGATTTAGAAGCAGATATAAGTGCAATAAGAAGTGCATCATTATCATATTATGCAGATAACTCAACTTATCCAGAGGGTGATATATTTGATAAAGATGGAAATGTTACAAATACTGATATAAAAGATGAGATAGAAGGATTAAGTAATCCATTTAAAGCTACTAATTACACTCTTGAAGAATCTTCTCCAGGAGGAGCATTACAATTAAAAATAACTCAAAAATCAGGTTCTGAAATGAGTGAAAATGCATTATCAAAATTAAAAAAAGATTTAGGTGATATGGTAGTAGGAAAAGACGAAAACTCAACAACAATAACAATAAATTTAATAAATAAATAAAGTATTGAAGCGTTTATAAACTGATGTTTATAAGCGCTTTTTAAATAAATAATACAGGCATTCATTATTTATTACTAAAAAATAGTATGAGCAGTTATTTAAATAAAAATTAATATAATAAAATCTAAAACAGAGGTGAGATAATGGCTCAAAAGGTAAGAATAGGAGATAAATTAGTAGAAAGCGGGTATATAAGCGATGAACAGTTAGAAAGAGCCCTTTCACTGCAACGAGGAACGGGAAAAAGAATAGGAGAAATATTAATAGAACAAGGTCTTATAAGTGCTGAAACATTAACATCAGTGTTAACTGACTTATTAAATATAGAAAATGTGACATTAACACCATCTATAATAGAACCTTCAGCAACAAAATTAATACCTGAAAATATATGTAAAAGATATGCTGTGTTCCCATTTAGGATTGAAAATGATAGATTATCAGTAGCAATGGCGGATCCTCAAGATAGAGTAGCAATGCAAGATATACGACGAATATCAGGTAAAGATATAATTCCATATATAAGTAGTATTGGAGAAATTAATCAATCTATAGATAGTTGTTACTCGAGCGCAGATTTAAATAAAGCCATAAATGAATATGTTCAAACAAAAAAAGAAATAGCAAAAGATGATATATTGCTAGAGGATGATGTAAATGCAGCTCCTATAGTAAGGCTAGTTCATAGTATATTAGAAAGCGCTGTAAGAATAAAGGCAAGTGATATACATATAGAGCAAGAGGGCGATTATATGAGAATTAGATTTAGGGTAGATGGCTTACTTAGAGAACATATGAAGACAAGTTCAAAACCATATCGAGCAGTAGTGAGTCGTATAAAAATTATGGGAGGACTTAATATATCAGAGAAAAGGTTACCTCAAGATGGGAGGATAATTCAAAATATAGATAATAAAACTATCGATTTTAGGGTTTCTACAATGCCAACTATTAGAGACGAAAAAGTAGTTATGAGGGTCTTAGATAAGACAAGCTATCTTGTAGGAAAGCATGCTTTAGGTCTAAATAATGATAATATAAACCTATATGATGAACTTTTATCAAAGCCATATGGATTAATATTAGTTGTAGGTCCGACAGGAAGTGGAAAAACGACTACTTTATACTCGATGTTAAATCAGTTAAATAGTATTGAGAAAAATATATTAACAATAGAAGACCCAATAGAATATGACTTAGAAGGAATTAATCAGTCACAAATAAATGTAAAAGCAGGACTTGATTTTAGTAATGCTCTAAGGGCGTTCATGCGTCAAGATCCCGATATTATAATGGTTGGGGAGATAAGAGATTTAAATACAGCAGAAATAGCAATAAGAGCAGCATTAACAGGACACTTAGTATTAAGTACTTTACATGCAAATACAGCTGTGGGTGCAATTTCAAGATTATTAGATATGAATGTTCCTGGATATTTACTTACATCATCTGTAGTAGGTGTTGTTTCTCAGCGGTTAGTAAGAAGATTATGCCCACACTGTAAAGAAGGTAAAAAAGCTGAAATAGGTGAAAAACAAGCATTAGGAATTTCTGTAGAACAAGAGGTGACAGTATACAAATCAGTAGGGTGCAATAGATGCGGAAATCAAGGTTATAAGGGAAGAGTAGGGGTATACGAAATCCTTATGTTAGATAGAGAGATAAGAAATTTAATTAACAGTGGTGCTAAAGAAGATGAAATACTAGAAATGTCTAAAAATAATGGAATGAAAGTATTAAAAGATGATGCAGTTTTTAAAGTTATAAATGGCGATACTTCTATAGAAGAAATGCTAAAAGTAACATTTACAGCTCAGTAAGAGGTGATTAAATGAAAAATTATAAGTATATAGCTATAATGGTTAATGGTAAAAAAACAAAAGGAGTTATTACTGCAAATGATTTTAATGATGCAAGACGCAAATTAAGAGAAAAGAAATTAAGAGTATTAGATATAAAAGAGCATACTGATGGAAATTTATTTAGTAATAAATTTTCTAAGAATAGGCTTAAATCGGATACAATAAGCCATTTTTGTAGACAGTATGGAATTATACTAGCTTCAGGTATAAATAGTATAACTGGTCTTGAAAGTTTAGCGAAAAGATCGGGAAACAAATTATTATCAGAAGAAATAATAAGAATTGTGAATGATTTAAAATCAGGATCTACTTTAGCTGATTCTATGTTAAATGAGAAGTCTAAATTTCCTAAACTTTTGGGTGCAATGGTTGCAACAGGGGAAGCAACAGGTACATTGGAAGAAGTATTTAAAAGTATGGGGACTTTTTATGAAAGAGAACACAGAATAAATCAAAAGATGAAAAATGCATCTATGTACCCTCTTATTATAGGAACAACTAGTTTCATAATGTTATTTATATTTAGTAGTTTTGTAATGCCAAAAATGATGGAATCTATTATACAAGTTGGAGCAACAATGCCTCCAATAAGTAAAGCTATAATGGTAGTTGGACATTTTATGAAAAACTATTGGTATTTAGTCTTATTATTTATAGTTGGGAGTATATTATTTATAAAAAAATATGTCAAAACACCTATAGGAAGACATAATAAAGACGTATTAATAAATAAAACTCCATTATTAGGAAAAGGTATAAAAGCTGTAGTTTCTATGAGATTTTCTAAAGCATTGTATTTATTTGTTTCTACGGGTTTTCCGCTATTGCAAGGACTTGATTATATAAAAGAAAGCCTAAACAATTCAATAGCAGAGAAATCTATTCAAGATGCGAAGGATGGCATAATAAGAGGGGAAAATCTTGCTGATAACCTTGAAAAAGGGGGATATTTTGATCCTGTTTTAGTACAGATGCTTTCTATTGGAGAGCAGACAGGTCAGTTAGAAAATATAAGTAATCAAATGTCGGAGTTTTATGAGCATGAGGCAGAAATTTACTTAAACAGAATGGTATCAATGATAGAACCTATAATGATAATAATAGTTGGTATTATAGCTGCATTTTTAGTTATAGGAGTATTTTTACCGATGTTGAGTATTTATGATGCCATTTAAAGGAGAGAATAGCGAATGACGAAACTATATATATCTTACTATGGAGATTATATTTCTATAGTAGAGGGGGCATACAAAAAAAATAAGTTTAATATAAAAGATATTTTGTTTATGTCATCAGATGAAATAGATAAAAATTATAATGATAAATATGACCTATTAAAATATGCATTAAAATCAAGTAATTATAAATCTAAAAAAGCGATTTTATGCTTAAATACTATTGATGTAATTGTTAAATCTAATAAAATTCCTAAAATAAATCCTAAAGATTTAGATGGAATTATGTCTATGGAAATAGATGAAATGATATCTCTTGAACGTGATGAATATATTTTTTCTTATGAAGTGATGAAAGAAATAGAAGATCAGGGTGAAGAGCAACTAGATTTGATTTTAGCAGGGGTAGAGAAAAATGAAGTTAAAAATATTTTAAGTATATTTGATGAACATAATATAAATTTAGAATGCATTGATATATTGCCAGCAGCATACTCAAGATTATTAAAAGAAATTGAATATACTGATATGATGATAGTTAATACAGGAGGATATAGTACTTCTATTGATATATACAAGGAAGACTCTTTGTATATTCACGATAACGTTCCAGTAAGGTTAACTGAAGATGCTCAAATATATGATTATATGAGGTTAGTAGATGAAGCTAATGGACTAATGAACTATTATTCATCTAGGAACTTTGGGAAAATAGTGGATAACATAGTAGTTGTAGGTACGCATGCCCACAATAAAGAAGTTCAAGAAAGTTTTAAGAAGATGTTTGCTAGCGAAGTTATATCAGGAATAGAGAATTTATACGATATAGATGAAGAGATAAAAGGAAACATTTTGGAAGCTGATTTAAATATAATTGTAGATAATATAGGATGTATGATTAGAGATAAATATAAATCACCATATTTAAAAATGAATTTACTTCCAAATGAAATAAGAAGGAAACAAGAACGAAGAAAAAGAGTTATAAGATCGTTAGAAATAGCACCTCTAATATTAATAATTTTATATATTCCTATAATGGCATTTAATTTAATTAGTGGTTTAAAACAAAATCAGTTAAATGATATAACAAGACAAATAGATCAATTAAAAATAGATTATAGTCAAATTAGTGATATAGAAGAAAAAATAAATAAAAAAGAAGAAGAAATAAAAATTTATGATATGCTCATTAAAAAAGAACCAAAATGGGAAGCGATACTTAATTCTATAGATGAAAATATACCTTATAAAGTTCAATTAGATACATTAGGTATAAGTTATGTGTCAGATAAAGAAAAAAGAGACAATCAAAGTTTAGAAGATATTAAACTAAATGAAAAAGAAGAAAATGAAAAAAGTGATAAAGAAAAAGAGCAACCTTTATATGAAAAAGTACCTAACTTTATAACAATGGTAGGAAAAGCAGATACACCATCTCATGTAGGTCAATTTGTATATAAACTTAAAGAACTGCCTTACTTTGAAAATGTAAAATTATCAGGAGTATCAGAACAAAAAGTGGAAGGACAAAATGGTCATAGGACTTCTTATAATTTTAGCATTACTGCAGATGTAAAGGATGGTGTAATTACAAATGAATAAAAGTAAAAAAGAAAAACAAAGTATATTATATATGGACATTAAGGATATTTTTGATTCTAATTTTTTAAATAAAGAGCTAAATCCAAAGGGGATCGCAGTTATTATAATTAGTATAGTTTTAGTTTGTTTTTATGGATATTTTATAGTATATCCTAAGTTTTCAGAGTATAAAACAATTAAGTCAAATCTAAATGAGGCAAAGCTTGAACTATCAACATATCAAGAAAAACTAGAAAAAATACCTAGTTTAAATGATAAATTAAATTCTTTAAATAGAGAAGCAAATGTAAAAAGTCAAAGATTAAGTCACGATATGGAAGATGGATTGTTTCTTATAGGTTTAGATAAATTTATGAAAAATTTAGGGATTAATTTAGTTAGCTATACGATAGAAGATAGCGTGAATTATGATACATTTTATGCAATACCGATGAATCTAAATATAGAGGGAAATTATCGCAGTGTTAAGGAGTTAATTTATTACTTAGAGCAACAAAAAAATATAACTCAAGTTATGGATTATAATATTACAACAAAGCCCACTGAAATAAAAAAAGAAATTCAAAAGAAAGTATACTGGACTAAAGAAGACAAATTATATCATTTAAATAAGGAATGTGAAAAAATGTTACAAGGTGAAGTTCTTTGGGGAAATTCAGATCAAAGTGGTTCAAGACAACCAGATTTAAATTGTGTGGGAGATATGTCTAATACAGTAGATGTCCAAGTATTTACTAAAGCTACTGGTGATGTATCAGCTAATATAAAATTTATAGTTTATAGTTCAGAAAAAGATATTATAAAATTGGAAACAGACAAACCATCTCAATGGAAACCTGGAAAAAATAATCCATTTGAAGATACCTTAAGTTAATATAGTTTCATAAGAAACGTTTATAAATTGCATCTTACGGTTTAATCTTGTAAGATGCAATTTATTTGTAGAGAGGTTGGTGGAATATTGAAAAAATTAAAAGATAATAGTGGTTCTACAATGGTGTTAGCTATATTTATTATGGCTATAGTTACTATAATAACTATTTCATTTTTGATTCAGTCAGGAAATCAAGTGAAATCTACTTTAAAACTTGAAGAAAGCTTAAAAAAGAAGTATCAAGTAGAAGGCCAAATAGAAGAAGAACTAGCAAAATTTTTATCTAATATAAAAATAAATACTATAAAATACGATATTAATAAAACTGAAAAAATAGGATATAAAATTGAATATAACAAAGATAGTTTGACATATATAAATCCAGTAGTTAAAGAAAGTGACAAAATAGATAAAGGAGATAATTATATAAGTGTAAAAGAAAATTCTAATTTAGATTTTGAATTAACTATAGTTAAGGCAAATGAGAATATAGATAGCAATGGAAAAGAGTTTAAGTATGATGATAGTTATAAAATAAAATCAGAAATTATAGTAAAAATAAGAGGTTTAAATCAATTTAAAAACTATAATATTACATACGACATAAATAGCTGGAATAAATTTAATTAGTATTGAAGGTGGTCAATTGGTTAAAAAAGATAATAGAGGGGTTACATTACTGGAACTATTAGTGTCTTTGGCTATTATAGGCTTTTTAGTTTTTGTATTTTTTAGAGTTATAAATAGTACAAAGAGGATAGATATAAAAAATGATAGAGATATCAAAGCCCTTAATATAGCACAAAGCCAGATAGAAGATTTACGTAGCCAGATAAAGTCATTAGGAGATAAAGATAAGTTAACGTTACATGATAAAGACATTGATATAAAAGATATTGGTAAAATAGATTTTAAGATAGTTAATTATGAAAAAAATATTGAAAATCAGATTTATAAAGTTGAGGTAAAGTTAAAAAAAAACGATGTAGGCAAAGAATTATATTTATTTGAAATCGAAGTAGGAGTAAGCCTTAAAGATAATTATTTTAGTAAACGAAATACATTTATTAAAACCAAGATATTGAGCAATAAAGGCTCTGTTTCTGAAGACGAAGGTGATAATAATTTACAAGGAGAAAATTACTTAAATTATTGTTTAAGTAAAGCATTGAATGTATTTTCTCAATTATCTGATAAGACATTAGCTAATTTAATATCAATTGATAAAGTTATAGAAAACAAAACACTTATAGATATGTCTAAACAAGATAAAATAGATATACTTAACATGATGCCACAAGTTGAAAAAATAATAAAAGAAACTGAAAAAAACATAGCTCAAACAAATGAAAATAGAGACTTAGATTTACTATATGAAGGAAAATATTATATTAAAGCTAGTAAATATACATTAGAAAAATTAAATAAAAAAATGGATGAAGATTTAAATGAATCTCATAGATTAAATTGGTTGAATACTCATAATATGTTCATACAGAGTTATACCCTAAATATGCAAAAACTTTATAATGATTTGTGGATATATGGATTAGCTAATGAATATAACTACTACATTAAATTATTTGATGCAAATAAAGCTTTGTTTAACAAAATATCTAGTGAAATAAATGGAGAGATTCTAATTTTACAAGGCCAACATGATAGCATTGAAAAAAGAAAGTACATAAATAATATAATAAATGCTTATATAGATAAAATAATAAATCATCAGGTATATGACATAGAAAAGCATATAAGAGAAGAAGTAAACCCTAAAATATTAAATACAGATTATAAAAAAAATATAAGTGAAGATAAAAAACATATTTTAGATGACTTAGAAGATCTAACATTAAACTTGTTAGAACTAAAAGCATCTATATATAATTCCAATTATTATGATAAAAATAGTAATTTGAATTTTATTAAATAGTATTATAAAAAAGGAGTAAAAAATGAATATATTTAATTTATTAGAAATAGCAGTAGAATTAGGCGCATCTGATTTACACATAACAGTTGATAGTCCACCGATAGCAAGGATAAAAGGAAGTTTTGTAAAGCTAATAGAAACTAACCTTACAGAACAAGATACAGAAATTATGGCCAGGGAAATAACTGATCAAAAAAAAATTAAAACTTTAGAAAATCAAGGGGAAGTAGATTTATCAGTATCATTGCCAAGTGGAGATAGATTTAGAGTAAATGCATATAAGCAAAGAGGCAAATACGCTATTGCAATAAGAACAATAACATCACAAATTCCTTCATTTAAAGTATTAGGGTTACCTGATGTTATAGCTACATTTGCAGAAAAGCACAAGGGATTAATATTAGTAACAGGACCAACTGGTAGTGGTAAGAGTACTACTTTAGCTAGTTTAATAGATATAATAAATTCAACACAAGAAAGACATATAATAACATTAGAAGATCCTATAGAATACGTACATCATCATAAAAAGGGTATTGTAAATCAAAGAGAAGTAGGTAGCGATACAGAAAGTTTCCATGCAGCATTAAGAGCAGCACTTAGACAAGATCCAGATGTTATCTTAGTTGGAGAAATGCGTGATCCAGAAACTGTGTCAATAGCACTTACAGCAGCAGAAACAGGTCATCTGGTATTTTCAACATTACATACTGTAGGCTCAGCAAAGACAATAGATAGGATTGTTGATATGTTTCCAGCAGAACAGCAACAACAAATTAGGACTCAGCTGTCTACTGTTTGTGAAGGTGTAATTTCTCAACAGTTAATACAAACCATAGATGGAAGAAATAGAGTAGCAGCGTTAGAAGTTATGATAGCAACACCAGCTATAAGAAACTTAATAAGAGAGAATAAAACCTATCAAATACAAAATATAATTCAAACTAGTTCTAAGTTAGGGATGCAATCTATGGATCAAGAGCTTGTTAATTTATATAGACAAGGAAGAATTTCTAGGGAAAGTGTTTTAAGTAGATGCTCTGATTATGAATATACATCTAGACTAGTTGGGGGAATAAATTACTAAGTTTATGGAGGAGTATAGGTGAATATAAGAAAGAATAATGGTTTTACACTACTAGAACTTTTAGTTTCACTATCAATATTAACAATAGTGATTTTTGTAGGCTATAAAATAATAGATAAATCTATTATATCTACAAAAAATCAAGGAAACATAAATAAAGGTCAATTAACGATGAATGATATAAATAATTATTTAAATAGAGACATTGAACAATCAACATCTATTGAATTGGATTTAACAACCGTTAAAGAAGACAGTAGTAAATTGAATTTAGGTAGATTAGATGATGAATATATTCGATTTATAAATAGTACTCAATCAAATAAATCAATGATATATACATATACAATAGTGTCTGATAATAAGGAAAATAAAGTAATAGCTAAATATATTACTAACATAGAGTTTAAAGATAATAAATACAAATATAGCGTAAGTAGACATGATTCAAAAGATGTAAAAATTAATTTTACAAGTAATAGTATATTAAAAAGTACTAATTTACCACCGTTTATAATAAAGGGAAAAAATCCTTATGAAGTTAGCATACAATACAATGGTAGATATGATAAAAATGTGAATCATGTATTTAATGTAACTTCTAGATATATTAAATCTGAAGATATAAGTATACCTCCTAAAGATCCTGAGGATCTACCATTAAAAGGAGATTTGATTTTTAAATATACTAAGACGAATGAAACTCAAAACTCAGGAGAGTATGAATGGTCCAAGGAAATAGAATGCAACATATTAGATGAAAAGGTCGAATCAAAATCTATTAAGAGAAATCATGGAGACTACAAAGAAAATTTTAATATATTTATAAATACTGACAGTGGATATATGAGTTCGCATACGGGTGGAGATTTAGTTATGCCAATTAATAATGAAATTATTAAATATATAACAGGAATAAAAATTTCATTAAGTGAAGGTTTAGAAGTACAAAATTTTTCAATTCCAAACTATTCAAGTCAAAAATTAAGTAGTGGTAAAGTATATGAATTTAGAGATATTTATAAAAATCAATATAATATAAGTGGGAATGTACATATAAGTAAATTATCTAATAGTAATAAGAAGAATACCATAATAGTTGATTTTATATATAAATAAAGATTTAGATAATATAAGTGAAAGTGGAGAAATTAAAATGGAAATATATTTTATGATAGTATCTTTTATTATGGGAGTTGTTTTCGGTAGTTTTTATAATGTATGCATATTTAGAATACCAGAAAAATTATCAATAATAAACCCTCCATCACACTGCTACAACTGCAATTCAAGGCTAAAACCTTTGGATTTAGTTCCAATACTTAGCTGGATTATGCTTAAAGGAAGATGTAGATATTGTGGTGAAAAAATTTCATATAGATATGTATTAATAGAATTTTTAACAGGAATATTATTTTTATTAGTTTTTAATAAATATGGATATAATATTCAAACTATATATTATTTAATATTTATATCAATGTTAATTATAATAACATTTATAGATATAGATCATTATATAATTCCAGACTGTTTAATTATATTTGGAAGTATAGTAGCTATTTTAGCTAATATTTTAGGACAAGGAATAGGAATAAAAAATAGTTTATCAGGAGCATTAATCTGCGGTGGTAGTATGCTAATTTTAACAAGTCTAATTGAATTTATAGTAAAAAAAGAAGTCATGGGTGGAGGAGATATAAAACTTTTTGCTATGACAGGTTTATTTTTAGGCATTAGAGGTGGACTATTAACTATGCTACTTAGTATATATGTAGGAGCATTTTATGGAATTATTGTCATAGTTAACAGCAGATTAAAAAAACAAGAGTACAATTCGATGATACCATATGGACCTTTTATTTCTATTGGAGCTTTAATGGTTGTTCTATGTGGAACTAATATAATAAGTTGGTATACAGGGCTGTTTTAAACAGCCTTTTAATATTACAAAATTTGGAATTTAATAGAGTATTAAATATATTTATAAGTTAATAATTAATAATAGCCTTGCTACTACTATTGATTAACTATGATTTATATATTACTTATTTCGATAATAGCATCATATATTTCCAATAATCAAATTTATTCAATATGTGATGAAATAAAAAAGAGCAAAACAAACACTGTAATAATCTATACAGTAATTATATTAACAATGATTTCAATCTATCTTAAATATGGATTCACTATAGAATCTATAAAATATCTAACATTAATACCATTTATAGTAATAATTTCAATAATAGACTATCATACAACAGATATATATGATATAACAATACTTAGTGGTATAATAATTCAAGGTATAATTTTTATCTCAACATCAAATAAAGATTTAAATTCAGCAAGCCATATATCTGCAATGATAATAGGGCTTGTTTTAGCATATATAATATCAAAAATAACTAAGGGACTAGGTCAAGGAGATATAGGTTTATATAGCCTATGTTCTTTTACATTAGGACATGATTATGCTATATATTTAGTATCTCTATCATATATTTTAGCTTGTATATATTGTATATATATACTTTTTATGAAAAGTGATAAAATAAGAAAAATACCATTTGCACCATTTATATCATTATCAACAATAATTATAATGATGACCAATAATGATATATTAAAAATATATTTTGATATAATAGGCAATTAAAGGAGGACGGAAAATGTACGTAGTAGTAGGGTTAGGTAATCCAGGTAAACAATATGATAAAACTAGACATAATGTAGGTTTTGATGTAATAGATATTCTTGCAAAGGAATATGGTATATCAGTGACGAAGATAAAACATAAGGCCTTAATAGGTGAAGGAAGAATAGGGTCAGAAAAAGTTTTACTAGTTAAACCACAAACATATATGAATTTAAGTGGAGAAACTTTAATAGATATATATAAATACTATAAAGTTGATTTGAGCAATATAATAGTAATATACGACGATATTGACTTAGATGTTGGAAAAATCAGAATAAGAAAAAAAGGCAGTGGTGGAACTCATAATGGAATGAGATCTATAGTTAAGTGTTTAGGGTCGACAGAATTTCCAAGAGTAAGAGTAGGTGTATCTAAGCCAATGCCAGGACAAGACTTAGCTGATTTTGTACTTTCTAGATTTAGAAAAGAGGAATCTATAGATTTAGAAAATGGTTTAGAAAAAGCATATCGTGCAGTTGATTGTATTATAAGAGAAAATATCGATATATCTATGAACAAATACAACGGATAGTGAGAGGGGAATTTTATATGAATGATGTTTTTGTTTACCCTTTGCAGAATTCAAAAGAATATAAAGATGTTATAAATTGCATAAAAAATAATAAGGGCTCATTACTAGTTAATGGCCTTTTACCAGTGCAAAAACCACATATAGCCTATTCTATATTTAAAGACTTATCTAGACAAACTGTCATAGTAGCAAGTAGTGATTTAGAAGCAAAAAAGGTATATGATGATTTAAGTTTTTATATGAAAGATAAAGTAGAGTATTTAGGTTACCAAGATATCTACTTTTATAGCTTAGATGCAAAGGATAGAAATGAAGAAGCTAAGAAATTAAAAGTTTTATTAAAGCTAGCTAAAGGCGAAGAAATGATTTTAATAACGTCTGTAGAAGCTATATTAAAAAAATATATCCCTAAGGATATCTTATTAGAAAATATATTTACATATAAGATAGGGGATACAGTTAACCTTGATGATTTAAGTGAAAAATTAGTTTCACTTGGCTATGAAAGGGTTTCCAAAATAGAAGGTTTCGGTCAGTTTAGTATTAGAGGGGGAATTATAGATATATTTTCACTAGAATACACAAATCCGATTCGTATGGAATTATTTGATGATGAAATAGATTCTATACGAACTTTTGATGTTTTTACGCAAAAATCTATAGAAAAAATAAAAAAATTCTCAATAACTCCCTCAAGAGAGTTTATATATCCTGAAAAAATTGAGCAAGCCGTAGAAAGAATAAAAAAAGATACAACTAAATATACTAATGAAGATGTTTTTAGAAATATTGATAATATAGCAAATAAAACATATTTTGAAGGCGTTGAGAACTATATTGATTATGTTTATACATATGAAAATAAAAGTTTATTCACATACCTTAAAGACAACGCTATCATATTTGTAAATGACATAAGCAGAGTAAAAGAAAGATGTGAAAACTATATAAATGAGTTTAAGGATAATTATAAGTTAAATCTTGAAAGAGGTTTAGCATTAAAGAGCCAAGGTAATTTGTTGTATCATTATAGCGATCTAGAGTTTATTATAAATGATAAAAAGTTAGTCTTAAATACATTAATTCCAAAACAAATAAATGATTTTAATATAAATTCAGTTATAAATTTTGAAGCTAGAGAAATACCTACTTTTAATGCTAAAGTAGATGTTTTAGTAGAAGAGCTAAATAGATTAAAATACAATGGATATAAAATTATTTTAGCTACAAACACATTGGAAAGAGCTAAAAAGATAAATTCTGAATTATTAGATTTAGGTTTAGAAACAACTATATCTAAAAGTAGAGATATGGAAATAAAATCATCTCAAATAATAGTTATACCAGCGCGTATAAGCAGTGGTTTTGAGTATAAATCAATTAAATTTGCTGTTATAACAGATAATGAAATGATAGGGGTTCATAAAAGAGGATCTAGCTCTAAGTCTAAAAAATCTAAAAAAGGTAAAAAAATAGACTCTTTCTTAGATTTAAATGTAGGGGATTATGTTGTTCATGAAAATAGTGGTGTAGGTAGATATACTGGAATTGAGCAAATCACTGTAAATGCTATAAAGAAAGATTACATGAAAATAGTTTACCAAGGTGGAGATAACCTATATGTACCTATTGATCAAATGGATAAAGTTCAAAAATATATAGGTGTTGAAGAAGATAAAGTAAAGCTAAACAAACTTGGAACAAATGAATGGACAAAAGCTAAAGCTAAAGTTAAAAAAGAAATAGAAGATATGACAAAAGATTTAATAGAACTTTATGCTAAGCGTGAAAAAGTTAAAGGTTATAAGTTTAGTAAAGATACTACTTGGCAATCAGAGTTTGAGTCACTATTCCCACACCAAGAAACAGATGATCAGCTAAAAGCTATAGAAGATACGAAGAAAGATATGGAGTCTAATAAGGTAATGGACAGACTTGTCTGTGGAGATGTTGGATATGGTAAAACGGAAGTAGCTATAAGAGGTGTTTTTAAGGCTTGTATGGACCAAAAACAAGTTGCAGTATTGGTTCCAACAACAATACTAGCTCAACAACATTACAATACGTTTAAAGAAAGATTTGAGAACTATCCTATAAGAGTTGAGGTGTTAAGTAGATTTAAAACGCCTAAACAACAAAAGCAAATTATAGAAGATGCTAAAAAAGGATTAGTAGATGTATTAATTGGTACTCATAGAATAGTATCTAAAGATATAAATTTACCTAATTTAGGATTGGTAGTTATAGATGAAGAGCAGAGATTTGGAGTTAGACATAAAGAAGCATTAAAGAAAATTAAGTCTACAGTAGATGTTTTGACTTTATCAGCAACACCTATTCCGAGAACACTACATATGTCTTTAAGTGGAATAAGAGACATGAGTGTTATAGAAGAACCACCTCAAGAAAGACATCCTGTAATAACTTATGTTACAGAAGCTAAGGAAAGTGTAATACAAGATGAGATAGAAAGAGAACTTGGTAGAGGTGGACAGGTATTCTTTATTTATAATAGGGTTGAACATATTGAAGAAATGGCAAGTATGATACAAAGACTAGTACCAGATGCAAGAGTTGCAGTAGCACATGGTAGAATGACATCTAAAGCTCTTGAAAATATAATTTTAGGATTTTTAAATAAAGAATTTGATGTTTTAGTTTGTACAACAATAGTAGAAACAGGTATGGATATATCTAATGCCAACACTATGATTATATACGATGCAGATAAGATGGGGCTTGCGCAACTTTATCAGTTAAGGGGTAGAGTTGGAAGGAGTTCTAGACAAGGTTATGCATACTTAATGTATGAAAAAGACAAAGTTCTTAGTGAAATAGCTGAGAAAAGATTAAAAGCTATAAGAGAATTTACTGAATTTGGATCAGGATTTAAAATAGCTATGAGAGATTTAGAAATAAGAGGGGCAGGTAATATACTTGGTTCTCAACAACATGGACATATGGCTATAATAGGTTACGATTTATATGTAAAAATGTTAAATGAGGCTATTAAGAAAGTTAAAGGTGAATTTGTTCATGAAGAATTAGATGTAGAAATAGATTTAGGTGTAAATGCATATATTCCAGATAGTTATATAAGCGATGAATTAATTAAAATAGAAATGTATAAAAAAATTGCATCTATAGAATCTAAGGAAGATATGGATGAAATACAAGAAGAGTTAGTTGATAGATTCTCAGATATACCAAAATCAGTTCAATGTTTACTTAGAATAGCTTATATTAAGACTTTATGTAAAAAACTTAAAATCGAAAAAATAAGACAAGTAAAAGATGAAATATTACTGGTTCCTACGACAAGGTATAAAACAAAGGAAAAAATAGGGTATAATATAGTAGTAGAATTAGAAGAACTTCTAGAAAAAATGTGTAGTGTAAAATAATTTAAAATAAGAGAGGGTGTTTAGATGTTAAAGAAACTAATGTCAGTAGCAGTATCTTTAGTAATGTGTGTAACAATGACTGCTTGTTCAAGTGGGGCAAAAACTAATGGTATAGTAGCTACAGTAAATGGAAAAGAAATAACAGCAGGAGACTATGAAAAAACGCTAGCTTTATATAAACAATCAGTAGAGGGTATGTATGGAGCATCAGTATGGGAAACTGAAATAGAAAAAGGGGTAAAATATAAAGATACATTTAAAAATGATATGCTTAAACAAATGGTAAATGTAGAAGTAGTATGTGAAGATGCTAAAAAGCAAAAAATAGCACCTTCAAAAGAAGAGGTTGATAAAGCTTTCAAAGAACTAAAGAAAAGCATAGATAAAGATGAAGAATATAAAAAGAATTTACAAAAATTAGGTATAAGTGATGAATACTTAAAACAACAACAAGAACAAGATTTAACTATAAAAAAATACAAAGAGAATTTTGATAAGACAACTAAAATTTCAGATGAAGAGATAGAAAAATACTATAATGATCATAAAAAAGAGTACTACAAGGATGAAGTAAAAGCATCACATATATTAATATCAACTACAGATAAAGATGGTAAGCCTTTATCAGAAGAAAAGAAAAAAGCAGCTAAGAAAAAAGCAGAAGATTTACTTAAAAAAGCAAAAGCAGGAGATGAATTTGCAGCTTTAGCAAAAGAAAATTCTGATGATCCAGGATCAGGAAGTCAAGGTGGAGATTTAGGTTATTTTGGAAAAGGAAAAATGGTGCCAGAGTTTGAAAAAACAGCATTTTCTTTAAAAGTAGGTGAAATATCAGATATAGTTGAATCTCAATTTGGATACCATATAATAAAAGTAACTGATAAAGTAAATGAACAAACGCCACTTAAAGATGTAAAAGATTCTATAAAAACTACTTTATTAACAGAAAAATTTAACAAGAAAATAGAAACTCTTGCAAAAGAAGCTAAAGTAGAAAAAAATGAGAATGTAATTAAAAAAATTAAATTTTAAATAAAAAATTAATAATATAAAATAGTAAAAAGTAACTTACATATGGGTAAATTGTAAGATTATTGAAGTCTATCATATATTAATTTACAATATTTGAAAAGCTATGTAATAATACATAGCTTTTTTTGTATATTTTTCTTAACATTGGTAAAAATAAGCCTAAAGTTACTAATGGAGGGATAAATTATATATGAGAGCGACAGGAATAGTTAGAAGAATAGATGATTTAGGAAGAGTTGTTATTCCAAAGGAAATAAGAAAAACTTTAAGAATTAGAGAAGGAGATCCTTTAGAAATATTCACTGCTAAAGACGGTGAAGTAATTCTTAAAAAATATTCACCTATTGGAGAATTAAATGAATTCTCACAAGAATATACAGAAACTTTAGGAGAAACTTTAGGATATGGAATAGTTGTAACTGATTTAGATTCCATAATAGCTGTTTCTAAATTACCTAAGAAAGACTATAAAGAAAAAAGCATAAGTGATGAACTTGAGCAATTAATAGAAAATAGGGAAGTTAAATATGCTAAAGATAATAAAATTTTACCTTTACATAAAGATGACCCTATGGAATATGCAAAACAAATAATAATGCCTATAGTTAGCTCTTCAGGAGACTGTATAGGATCTATAGTATTAGTATCTAAGGAATCAGATGGAATATCTGAGACAGAAGAAAAGATTCTAAAAATTGCAGCTAATTTCTTAGGAAAACAAGTTCAATAATTAATTTATTTTTAAAAGACCCTAAATTTTTTAGGGTCTTTTAAAGTTATAGTAATATATTGAATACACTATTGAATATATGATATATTAAAGCTTGTTATATAAAAAATGGAGGTTATGTTATGGGGAACAAGAATAAAGACTCTTTCTTAAGAGGCGCTTTTATACTTGGACTAGCGGGGATAATTGTTAAAATAATAGGAGGCTTTTTTAGAATTCCTCTAGGCAATATGATAGGGGAAGATGGTATGGGGTATTATCAAGCGGCATATCCTGTCTATACATTATTTTTAACATTAGCAACAGCAGGTTTTCCGACTGCATTAGCAAAACTAGTTTCAGAGAAATCAGCAATAGGTGATTATAAAGGTGCTCAGAAAATATTTAAAGTTTCATACACGGTACTTTTTATGACGGGGCTTATTGCATTTTGTATATTTTTCTTTGGAGCAAATTATATAGTAAATAATATAATGGGAAACCCAGGTGCATATTATGCAATGATTGCGATTTCACCAGCTCTTTTATTTGTACCAATAATGTCTTCTTATAGAGGATATTTCCAAGGTAGAAAAGAAATGACTAAGATAGCTATTTCTCAAATTGCAGAACAGTTCTTTAGAGTTGCGTTAGGTTTATGGTTAGCATATTATCTAATGGAGGCTAGAGGGCCTAAACTAGGGGCAGCAGGGGCTATAACAGGAGCAACTGTAGGTGCAATAGCATCAATTACATATTTGATATTAGCGTATCTAAGAGAAGGTAAAAAACGAAAATTAGAGATAAAGTCAAGTCAGCATTTTAGAGATGAATCAGTAGGTAGAATTTTAAAGAAAATACTTGTGGTAGCTATACCTATAACAATAGGTGCATCTGTTATGCCATTAGTAAATATGGTAGATAATGTAATTGTTATAAAAAGGCTTGTAGCAGCTGGTTATAGCTTAAAAGAAGCAAATGCTATGTTTGGACAATTAACTGGATTTGCAATGGCTATAATAAATTTACCATCAGTCATAACAATAGCTATGAGTATGAGTTTAGTACCATCAATATCGGAATCTTATGCTATAGGAAATAAAGTAAAAGCTAGAAAGGATACACAAAGTGCTACAAAGGTAACTCTATTAATGGTTTTACCAGCGGCATTTGGGATAGCAGCTTTGGCAATACCTATAATGCAACTTTTATATCCAAAACAGCCTGAAATGGTTGGTAATTTATTACTAGTTCTTACTCCCTGTGTAATATTTTTAGGTCTAATGCAAACGATGAATGGGATATTACAAGGCATGGGAAAACCAATGGTTCCCGTAGTAGCGTTAGGTGCAGGAATGTTGTTTAAAATAATAATAAGTTATACATTAACATCAGTACCTACAATAAATGTTTTCGGATCTGCATTAGGTACTATTTCAGCATACTTTATCGCGGTATTAATTGAATTACATTACATAAAAAAATCTATGAATATTAAATTTTCAATAAAAGATTTTATATTAAGACCTTTAATAACTGTTTTAACTATGTTTGTAGTTGTTAAATTAAGTTATGGATTCTTAACAAACATAATAGGCAGTAAATTATCTACAGTAGTTTCGATTGGCATAGGAGCAGCTATATATGGTATAGTAATTATATTAATAGGCGGAATAAGTAAAGAAGAACTTTTAACAATTCCAAAAGGTGATAAAATTTATAAAATACTTAAAAAATTTAACCTGATGAGGTAATATAAGAATATATATACAAATAAGGGAAATACTTATAAATGATTAAATTTCCTTTATTTGTATTAAAATATGTATAAAATTTACCAAATTTGAAAAAAACTAAGAGGAGTGACATTATGGGTAAGATAAAAATTGTAGGACTTGGGCCTGGAGACTATTCTCTTATTAGTCAAGGTGCATTAGAAGCGCTACAATCAAGTTCAAGAATATTTTTAAGAACAGAAAAACATCCTACTGTGGACAAGCTTAAAGAAACTATAAAATACACTTCCTTAGATTATTTTTATGATAAAGAAGAAAATTTTGAAGATGTATATGGAAAAATTTCTGAATTCGTTATAGACTTATCTAAAGAGGGTGATTTAGTATATGCAGTTCCAGGGCACCCAAGGGTTGCAGAAAGAACTGTGAGTATAATAGAATCAATGGCTAAAGAAAAGGGCATAGAAGTTGAAACAATAGCCTCTATGAGCTTTGTAGATGCCATGTTTAACTATTTAGCTATTGATCCTGCAGATGGATTTAAATTAGTAGATGCTTTTGAAATAGAAAATGCATACATAGATACCAATACTAGCATGATAATAACACAAATTTATGATTCTTTTATTGCATCTAATATAAAGTTAAAGTTAATGGAATATTATGATTATGATCAAGAAGTATGTATAGTAAATGGTGCAGGTGTTAAAAATTTAGAGAGTAAGAAATATGTTTTACTGCATGAACTTGACAGGATAGAAAATAAATTTGACTATTTAAGCAGTTTATATATACCAAAAAGTTCTAAAAGAATGTATAATACTGTACATGAGCTAGAAAAAATAATGAGTACATTAAGAAGTCCATCTGGATGTGATTGGGATAAAAAGCAAACCCATGAATCACTTAAAAAATATTTAATAGAGGAATCATATGAGCTTTGTCAGGCTATAGATAATGATGATATAGATGAAATGATAGAAGAGCTTGGAGATATCCTTTTACAGGTCATATTCCACTGTCAAATAGGTCAAGAAGAAGGTTTCTTTGATTTAAAAGAAGTTGTAAATGGAATATGTACAAAACTTATACATCGACATCCTCATGTTTTTAACAATGAAGATATAGACATGGAAACATTTGAAAGAACATGGGAAGAGCTAAAGCAAGAAGAAAAAGGTGAAACCAATATTACAGAAGGACTCAAGAGAATACCAGCTCATTTACCAGCCTTAATAAAGGCTGAAAAAATTCAACATAAGGCTTCACTTATTGGATTTGACTGGGATAAAATAGAGGATGTAATAAAAAAAATTGAAGAAGAATACAAAGAATTACTTGACGAATGTGAAGCAGGAAATATAAAATACATAAAGGAAGAACTAGGAGATTTATTGTTTTCTATAGTAAATTTAGCTAGATTCTTAAAAATTGATCCAGAAGAAGCTTTAAACTGTACTAGTCAAAAATTCATAAATAGATTTGAATTTATGGAGCAAAGTGCTATGAAGTCAAATAAAAAACTTGAGGATATGACACTTGAAGAACAGGACGAGTTATGGAATAAAGCAAAATCCAATAAAATCAATTAAGTAAAAAACTAGAATTTAAAAGAAATAAAATTCTATTTTATAAACATTTTTAGGAGGTAAGTATCGTGAACAAAGCTGAATTAGTATCAAGAATGGCAGAAAAAAGTGAATTAACAAAGAAGGAAGCAGAAGCTGCTTTAAACGCTTTCATGAAATCAGTAGAGGAAGCATTAGTTGAAGGAGAAAAAGTTCAATTAGTTGGATTTGGAACTTTCGAAACTAGAGAAAGAGCTGCTAGACAAGGTAGAAACCCAAGAAATCCAGAAGAAGTTATAGAAATACCAGCTTCTAAAGCTCCAGTATTCAAAGCTGGAAAAGGTCTTAAAGATATAATAAACGGATAATTATACAAATGACAAAAGTGTGGGATTATATACCACACTTTTTCTATATAAAGATTAGTTTTTAGGAGGAATATCAAATGAGATTAGATAAATTTTTAAAAGTATCAAGAATAATAAAAAGAAGAACCGTAGCTAAAGAGGCTTGCGATAAAGGGATAGTAACTATAAATGGGAAGATGGCTAAGTCTTCTTCAGAAGTTAATATTGGAGATATATTAGAAATAACATTTGGGGAAAAAGTACTAAAATGTAAAGTAGTTGAAATAAAAGAGCATGTACTAAAAAATGATGCTAAAGAAATGTATGAGATAATAGAATAAAATTGCAAGTTCCTCAGTATATTTATAGTAGTATAAATGAAAATTTACTGGGGGGATACTATGGAACATAACGTAACTTTGAAAGATAGATCTAGTCTAGTTGTTTCTGGAGTAGAGCATATCTATTCTTTTAGTGATAAGAAAGTAGAAGTAAGAACTTGCGTAGGAGAAATGGTAATAGAAGGTGAAGGCTTAGATATGAGTAAATTGAGCCTAGATGAAAATATCATAAGTATAGATGGTACTATTAATTCTATCGTTTACTCTAAAGAAAGAAAGCCACAAGAAAGTTTCTTTAAGAAGGTATTTAAGTAAATGATGCCATTTACAGAAGACTTTGCGTACTTTTTTGCAACTATATATGGTGGAATAATTATAGGGGTATTGTTTGATTTTTATAGAGCATCTAAGAATAATTTTAAAATAATGCAATATTGTTCAATAGTTTTAGATGCTGTATTTTGGATTACTACTACTCTTGTAATTTTTATAACAGTTAATGCTGTTGAATCTTTTGAGTTAAGATATTATCATTTTGTGGCTTTATTTATTGGTTTTATCTTATATTACAACACCATAAGTAAATTTGTTTTAGCAATAATAAATAAAATTATTTATTTAATAACAAATTTAATCAAAAAAACACTACAGTACATAGTCAGTATTTCAGAAAATTTGTATTACATTATAGCCTACTCAATACACTTTTTATTTGATATCATATTTTATATACCGAATATGATATTAGCAACTGGTAGATTTATGAAGAGAAAATCTAACGGTAAATTAAAAATAAAAAAAAGGGTGTAGATGGGGATGAACATAAGAAAAAAATTTTCTAGTCAAGCTACTGTTTTAGGAATATTTTTGGTATTTGTGGTATGCAGTTTAGCTACAGGTGTTTTATTTCAAGTAACAAAGGTTAAGGAATATAAAAAAGAGATAGCAAGCATAAATAAGCAAATAGAGGATACTAAGGCAGAGATAGCAAAATTGGAAAAAGAAAAAATTTCTCATGACTTAGAAGCATCAGCACGAAGTCGCTTAAACATGGTTAAGCCAGGAGAAATAATATATGTAGATATAAAAAGAAGGTAACTTAAAAAGTTACCTTCTTTTGCATACAGATAATTATAATATATAATTAATATATAATATAAAAATAGGAGTGAGTTTATGAAGATAGGAACAATTGACATAGGAACCAATTCGATGAGATTACTTATTGGAGAATATAAAAATGGTAAAATAGAAAATAGAAAAAAATTTGTTAATACAACTAGAATAGGTCAAGGGGTAGATAAAGAAGGATATATAAGTAAGGAGGCTATAAATCGCAATATAGATGCTCTAAAAGAGTTTGCGAAGTTATGTAGCGATGAAAAATGTGAATATGTTTATGGTATGGGAACATCAGCTCTTAGAGATAGTAAAAATGGAGATGAATTTGTACAGTTAGCTAAAAGAGAGACTGGTATTAGTATAGATATAATAAGTGGAGAAGAGGAATCAAATCTTGGATTTAAAGGTGTACTAGAAGGCTTGGAAGGAAATAATGATATTTTAGTTATTGATATAGGTGGAGGTTCTACAGAGTTTATTATAGGCGATAGAGAAGGAATAAAATTTGCTAAGAGTGAAAATGTTGGAGCTTTAAGAATGACAGAAAAGTTTTTAAAAATTGATCCTATAGATGATTTAGAATTTAATGATATGTATATGTTTATAGAACATGAGATAGATAAAACTCTTGAATATATTAAAGAAAAGGGTATAAAAAACTTAGTGGGTATTGGAGGAACAATAACTTCTTTATCTGCAATGAATCAAGAATTAGCGATTTACTCAATGGAAAAAATACATAACAGCAAAGTATGCAAAAAAGAAATAGAAAAAATTCTACAAAATTTAAAAAAGATGACATTAAGTGATAAAAAAACATTAAAAGGGCTACAGCCGAAACGAGCGGATATTATAACGGCTGGTGTAGCAATTTTGAATATAATAATGGAAAAACTAGAATTAGATGAAATAATAGTAAGTGAATACGATAATTTGGAAGGCTTAATGTGTCAAAAATCAAAAAAAATGTCTTAATATTTTGCTAATCTGGAAACCGAATATGACAAAAAAAATACCTCCTCTTTGTTACAATTTCTTTATAAACAAAAGAGGGGGATTTTTATGGAGAAAAGTGCAGTTAGTATAAAAAGTAGAAGTTTAAATTTAAACTATATAAAAATAAGTAGATATATTGATTTCAATACAATGATGTTTATGGTGATGGGATTTTTATTGAGTAGATCTATGCTAATAGGATCTATAGCTCCATTAGGAATAGCATTCTTTTTATATGTATCTAAAGTGGAGCGATACAAAATACCAGTTTTTATATCTACTTTATTAGGTATATTACTATCAACAAATAGTATGTCTTATATTTTAAAGTATTCACTATGCTTAATTATATTTATGGTCATCAATAAAACCATAAAACAAATAAATTCGGTATGGAAGATTGCACTTATAGGTGCATTTGTATTATTACCTATTTCTATTGGACAAGCTTTACTATCTAATAAATACTTATATGATATAGTAGTTGCAATTATGGAAAGCTCAATTATGTTTATAGGAGTATATATATTTTCATATGGTATAGGAATGATAGTTAACACGAATAATAAAATTGCTGTCAATGTTGAAGAAGCAATATCTATAAGTTTACTAGTTACGTTTAGTATTATGGGTATAGGCGAATTATCAATAATGGGTGTTTCAATAAGAATTGTATTATCAACCATGCTAATCTTAATAGCATCAATTTTAGGTGGTGCGTCTATGGGAGCGACATCTGGGGTTATAGTAGGAATTGCATTTATTATAAATAATATAACATCAGGCATATATATGGGAATTTTTTCGTTTGCAGGTTTAATAAGTGGAGCATTTAATAAAATTAATAAATATTTCTGTATATTAGGATATATATTAAGCTGGATGATGTTATATGCATATAATTCTGGAGTTGGATCAAGTTTAAATCAATTAAGGGATATACTAATAGCCTCGTTAATAGTTATAGTTTTACCCGAAAAATTTTTTAGTAGAATAGAAAGAATAATAAAAACTAATATTACAACAAATGAAGTTGTTTATGATTATATAAATAGAAGTAAGAATATGGCAAATAGTAGGCTTATGAATATGAATAAAGCTTATAATAGCTTAGCAGACACATTTGACCAAATAAGAGAAAGAGAAAAAGTAGTAGATCAAAGAGATATAGCAAGTATCATAGATATGATACATAATGACCAATGTAAAGACTGTAGTATGAGGCGAAGATGTTGGGATTTAAAGTTTAATCATACATATACATTAATGAATGAGATATTAGAAAAGTTAGAAGAAAATGGAGAGATAACTTGCAATCATATATCAGAAGAATTTATAAAAGAATGTATAAAACCAGAGTCAGTTGTAAAGGCATCTAATTATTATTATAAACTATTTGCTCTAGATTATAATTGGAACCTTAGATTTTCAGAGAGTAGAAGATTGATTGCAAATCAAATAAGAAGCATGTCAAAAGCAATTGAAGACCTATCACAAGATTTAGAAACTAATGTAATTTTAGACCTAGAAAAGGAGAATGAAATCCAAGATTATTTAGAAAGAAACAACATAACAGTAGATAAAGTTAATTATATCACTAAAGACAATGATGACTTTGAAATTAAGATAGAAAAGAAAACTTGTAGTAGTGGATGTATGTGTGAAGATAAAATTTTAAAGGTATTATCTGATTTTATGGGAGAGGATATATCTGCTCAAAAGACAGGATGCAAATCATTAGGGGGAAAATGTAAAGTAACTCTTAGTAAAAGTCAAAACTTTAAAGTAATAACAGATGTAGCGTCTATGTCAAAAGATGGACATATACTTTGTGGAGATAATTATACACATATGGATATTAATGATAGTAAGTATATGGTTGCAATTAGTGATGGTATGGGGAAAGGTACAAAGGCCTATGAAGAATCATCAATTACCATAGATATACTAGAGAAGATGATGGATGCAAAAATAGATGATGAAATAATTATAAACACTATCAATAACATGTTACTATTAAAATCATCAGATGAAATGTTTTCAACTCTAGACTTGGGTATCATTGATCTTAAAAAAGGAATGTTAGAAACAATAAAAATGGGAGCATGCTCAACATATATAAAAAGAGATGTTGATGACGTAGATTTAATATCTTCTTCATCTTTACCAGTAGGAATATTATCTGATATAAAATTAGACAGAAAAACTGTTAAGATAAACAAAGGTGATTATATAATTATGGTATCTGATGGGATACTAGATGCAGGTAAAAATAACAATATGGGAGATAACTGGTTAATATATTTCCTAAAATCAATTGAAACTACAAACCCTAAGGAAATAGCCAACTTAATACTAGACAGAGCATTAGAAATACAAAATGGATCTGTTGAAGATGATATGACGGTATTAGTTAGCAAAGTGTGCTCAGCTTAAATTAGTTTAGAAGATTATACAAATACCATAAAATAGAACAAAATCAATATATCAACAATATCAACATAAAATGTTAATAATATGTGGATAACTTTTATAATAAATATACAAACGCTTAAAACATTGAAATTCCAAAGTTCGACAAATTTAAACAATATAATTTAAAAACGGTTAATCTTTATAAATACATTATTAAAGTAGGAATATCTATAAAAATAGTTGATAAAGTTATAAAAATTGTTGATAAGTTATTAATTTATGTTAATAAGGTGTTAAAGTTTTAAAAAAAAATAAAAATAAAAACCCGTATGAATACTGAAAAAACTAAATATTTGTCGGAAATTTACCTGTGAATATGTTGATAACTATGTGGATAAATTGATTTTTTTAAATAAAATACTATGGTAATAGTTGAATAATATGGTGTAAAAAAGCCATCCTAATTATAAGTAGACTTTATTGAAAGGATGGCTTCTTATGGGGAAAAAATTAGGTAAAATAGTTATATGTTTGAGTATATCTATAATTTTTAGCTTAGCTGATAATGATAAGGTATACAGTCAAAGTATTTTAGAAACAAATAAAGCAATTATAGAAAGTAAAAACAATGAAGAAAAAAATCAGCCTTCTGAAGAAACTAAAGAAAAACCTAAAAAAAGGTATGTACAAACATCATGGAATATAAATACTTTATATAAAAGTGATGAAGAATGGAATAAGGAATTAAAAGACTTTAATAAGGATAGTAAAGAGTTAAAAAATTATATTGGTAAAGTTACTAAGTCAAAAACTCATTTAGTATTTGCATTAGATATCAAAGAAAATCTAGATATAAGAATGAATAAACTTTGTGCATATGTTAAGTTAAAACAAGATATAAATAAAAACTCGTATAAGTATTTAAATATGAACGATACATTAGATAAAGTTTATAGAGATTATGTATCTATTTGTTCAGATTTAGAACTTGAAGTTTTAAAGTTATCAAATAAAGAATACAAAGAAATTATATCAAACAATAAAATTAATAGAAAATATGGTATGTATCTAGACAATATTAGAAGGTCTAAAAAATATTATTTAGATGATAAATCAGAAGATTTATTAGAACATGTATCTCCAATAGCATCTTTGCCGGGTCAAGTATATGAATTGTTTAGAAATATGGATAAAAAAACAAATTTAAATCCATCTGAGTATGCTAGTGCCTTAGAATCACCAAATAGACAGGAAAGAAAATCTGCATATCAAGGAGAATTTATAGCTTACAATGATAACATAAATACGTTGGGAGGGCTGTTAGTAGGTCAGGTTAAAAAGAATGCTTTTTACTCAAATCAAAGAGGATATAAATCATCTTTAGAAATGTACCTTCAATCAGATGATATAAATGAGAAGGTTTATGATAAATTGATAGAAACTGTTAGTAAAAATACATCTAGCCTTCATAAATATGTTAGCTTAAGAAAACAAGTTTTGAATTTAGATAAGTTATATTATTATGATATGTTTGTACCACTTGTATCACCTGTAGATAATGATATTACTTATGAAAAAGCTCAAGGAATAATATATTCTGCATTATCTCCACTTGGAAAAGAATATGGAGATATACTTTATAAGGCTTTTAATGAAAGATGGGTAGATGTTTATTCTAATGAAAATAAAGTAAGTGGAGCATATTGTTTATCAGTTTATGATAATCATCCATATATACTAACAAATTATAATAATACTTTAAACTCAGTATCCACATTGGCGCATGAATTGGGTCATGCTGCATATGAGTATATGAGTTCAAAGAATCAAAATTATTTTAATTCGAATCCTTCAATATTTACACATGAAGTAGCTTCAACAACAAATGAAGCTTTACTGTATGAGGTACTTATAAAAAATGCTTCTAACCCTAAAGAAAAAGCATACTATATAACTCAATACTTAGATTTAATTAAAAACACATTGTACCTACAAACTATGTATGCGGAGTTTGAAAAAACTATACATGAAATGGTTGAAAAAGGAGAAAGTGTAAACTCATTAGTATTAGATGATGTATGGGGTCAGCTTTTGAAAAAATATTATGGGAAAGACTATGAACTTGACCAATTAGCTAAGGTTGGATGGTCAAGAATACCGCATTTTTATAATAGTTTTTATGTTTACAAATATGCGACTGGATGTAGCGCAGGTGTAAGCTTTGCACAGTATATATTATCAAATGGATCAGATGCATATATAAATTTCCTTAAACAAGGAAGTTCAGATTATCCAACTAAGTTACTTAAAGAAGCAGGTGTAGATTTAACTACTACTAAACCTATAGAAGATACTATAAAAAAATTTGATTCTTTGGTAAAAGAATTAGAGAAAACTTTATCAAAATAAATAACATTTAAATACTTAATTTAAAGTTATATTAAAAGTCCTATTTTTAATAGGACTTTTTTACATATTAAAATTATAAATTTAAACTTTAGTATAGATATGGAGGAATTATTATGCAAAGTAAAGTGAAAAAAGCTGTGATACCAGCGGCTGGTCTTGGTACGAGATTTTTACCAGCCACTAAAGCTCAGCCAAAAGAAATGTTACCTATAGTAGATAAGCCAACATTACAGTATATAATAGAAGAAGCTGTGGAATCTGGAATAGAAGAGATATTAATAATAACTGGTAGGAACAAAAAATCAATAGAAGATCATTTTGACAAATCAGTAGAGTTAGAACTAGAATTACAGCAAAAAGGAAAAAAGGAATTATTGGAAATAGTTCAAAAAATATCAAATATGATAAATATACATTATATAAGACAAAAAGAACCTAAAGGTCTTGGAGATGCTATATACTGTGCAAGACATTTTATAGGGGATGAACCTTTTGCAGTAATGCTTGGAGATGATATAGTTGATAATAATATTCCTTGTTTAAAGCAACTTATAGATGCTTACGATGAATATAGGACAACTATATTGGGAGTTCAAAAAGTAGATATAAAAGATACCAATAAATATGGTATAATATCAGCTAAGTATATAGAAGATAGAGTTTATAAAGTTAAAGATTTAGTAGAAAAACCAGAATCGAGCAATGCACCATCTAATATAGCTATATTAGGGAGATATATTATAACGCCTGAAATATTTGATATATTAGAGAACTTACCTCCAGGTAAAGGCGGAGAAGTTCAACTAACTGATGCTTTAAAGTTATTGTCTAAAAAGGAAGCTATGTATGCATATAATTTTGAAGGAAGAAGATATGATGTAGGTGATAAGTTAGGTTTCTTAGAAGCTACAGTAGATTATGCCCTTAAGAGAGATGATATTAAAGATGATTTTCTAAATTATCTAAAGCAAGTTTGTGACAGGTGTGAAAGTATAGATTAAAATAAATAATATAGGGGTGAACTGAATGTCTAAAAAAGAAAAACAAAAGAAAAAAAATAAAATTATAGCTGTATCTATAGTAGTAGTTCTTGTAGCGACAAGTATGACGACATTATTTGGATTATTTGCATCAATGATGCAATAAAAGCTTTAAATAAAACAAAGAGAGCATGGATTTTTATTAAAATATTCATGCTTTTTTTATTGCAAAAATAAATGTGATACACTAAATAACTCGTATTATATATATATTTACTAATTAAAAAATATAATGTATAATTTTAAGCAGTAAATATAATTAAAAGTTGATTATTAATGAACATATATATTATTTATAATACACTTTTAATTATATTAGATCGATTTTTTATAAACTAAGAATATAATTCGTTGAGGAGAGGGAATATTTATGGATAGAAATTTGGCATTAGAACTTGTTAGAGTAACAGAGGCAGCAGCATTAGTTTCATCTAAGTTTATGGGAAAAGGTGATAAAAATGGAGCTGATGGAGCAGCTGTTGAGGCTATGAGAAAAGCTTTTGAATCGGTAAAAATAAGTGGGGAAGTAGTTATAGGTGAAGGCGAGTTAGATGAAGCTCCAATGCTATATATAGGTGAAAAAGTAGGAATGAAAACACCAAATAGTATGGAGGTAGATATAGCTGTAGATCCATTAGATGGAACAACTTTAATTGCAAAAGGTCTTCCTAATGCAATATCGGTAATAGCTATGGGGGCTAAAGGTAGTCTATTAAATGCACCTGATACTTATATGAAAAAAATAATTGTTGGGCCTAAAGCCAAAGGTAGCATAGATTTAAATAAAACTCATGAAGAAAATATAAAAAATGTAGCTAAAGCCTTAGGTAAAAAGACAACTCAAATGACTATAATTGTTCAAGATAGAGAAAGACATAATGATATAGTTCAAGCAGCTAGAAAACTGGGAGCTAGGATAAAAATGTTTGGAGATGGAGATGTTGCTGCAGCAATTGCAACATGCTTTGAAGAAACAGGCATAGATATGCTTATGGGAATTGGTGGAGGACCAGAGGGTGTAATAACTGCTGCTGCAATAAAATGCATGGGCGGAGATATGCAAGCACAAATTTATCCTCTGAGCGAACAAGAAAGAATAAGATGCCATGAAATGGGATTCTCAGATAAAGATATTGAAAAAATATTAGAAATAGAAGATCTAGCAAAAGGAGATGAGCTATTCTTTGCTGCTACAGGAATCACAGAGGGAGATTTATTAAAGGGAGTTATACAAATAGGTAGTGATAAAGCGAAAACACAGTCTGTAGTAATGAGAGCAAAAACAGGAACTATAAGATTTGTTGATGCAATACATAATCTAGATAAGAATGATATACTTGTTGAATTGATGAAAAAATACAATATGGAATAAAAAATAGAGGGCAATAAGCGGATTTTAAAAGTTAAATTTTTGTTAAGGATAGAGAAGATTTAGCCTTGAATATGTAAAAATATTTGGGCATAAATCTTTTTTATTTTGAATAGTTATTGTAGTGATAATGCTTTTAAAATTAAGTTATATCAATACTTATAAAAAATAAATATTGAAAAAAATAAAAATATATAACTAAGTGTTTAAGAAAATTAAAAATTGTACAATATATATAATACTGGAAATAAAATTAACGTATAATTGGTTTTGATTTTTATTTATTGACCTTAATATACTAAGATGATATTATTAGAGTTAATTGTAAAGTAAAACTTTTCTTTTTCACACCTTTAATTCCCTTAAAAAATAAATGGAAATTATATAATGAGATAGAGATGAGGAGGATTCTTTTGAGTTTAGATGATATAACATTGGATGAATTGAGTGGTAAAACGCTAACTCAATTAAAAGATATAGCTAAAGAATTAGGAATAAAGTCTATAAGTAAGTACAAAAAAAATGAATTGATAGAAGTGATTACTGAAAATTTAAATAAAAAAAGTACGCCAAAACAAGAGATAAATAAAAAAGAACGAGAAGAGAAAAAAGAAGATGTTAAAGAAGAAAAGATAAACAATTCATATAACAATAGAAATAGAGAACAAAGAAGCTTTGATAATAGACAAGAAAATAGAACTTATGTGAAGCCATATGAAAAAAAAGAACCAAATAGCAATAATGAACATAATTCTTATACTTCGGATAATAAATATTCACGTAATAATGAAAATAGATACCAAAAAAACGAAAACAGAACTAGTAGTATAGAAAATGGAAATTCAAGAAACAATAATTATAAAAATAATTATAGCCCTAAGGTAGTGGACGAGTCTAAAATAGTAGATGAATTCAATACTTCAAAAGATGATGAAGTTATGGGAGTCCTTGAAATATTACCGGATGGATTTGGATTTTTAAGAGGATCAAATTACTTATCAACAGAAGATGATGTTTATGTATCACCTTCACAAATAAGAAGGTTTAATATGAAAACTGGAGATAAGGTTAAAGGTATAACTAGACATCCAAAGACTGGTGAAAAGTTTAGAGCCCTTTTATATGTACAAAAAATAAATGATGAAAATCCAGAAACTGCAATTCAAAGAAGATCGTTCGAATTGTTAACACCAATATATCCAGAGGAAAGATTAACACTTGAAAGAAGTCAAAATGACATAGCTACAAGGTTGATAGACTTAATATCTCCTATTGGTAAAGGTCAAAGAGGATTGATAGTAGCGCCTCCAAAGGCAGGTAAAACAAGTTTACTAAAGAATGTTGCAAATAGTATATCAAAAAATCATCCTGATGTTGAATTGATAGTGCTTCTTATAGATGAAAGACCAGAAGAAGTTACAGATATGAGAGAATCAATTGATGGAGATGTAATATACTCTACATTTGATCAAGTATCAAGTCATCATGTAAAAGTAGCAGAGATGGTTTTAAATAGAGCGCAAAGATTAGTTGAACATGGTAAGGATGTAGTCATACTATTAGATAGTATAACGAGACTTGCTAGAGCGTATAACTTAACTATTTCACCAACAGGAAGAACTCTGTCTGGTGGTTTAGATCCAGGTGCTTTACATGGACCTAAAAAATTCTTTGGTGCAGCTAGAAATATAAGACAAGGTGGTTCTTTAACTATCTTAGCAACAGCTTTAGTTGAAACTGGATCAAGAATGGATGATGTAATTTTCGAAGAGTTTAAAGGTACTGGAAATATGGAACTTAACTTAGATAGAAAACTAGCAGAAAAAAGAATATTCCCTGCTGTTGATATATATAAATCAGGTACTAGAAGAGAAGACTTATTACTTACTGATCAAGAGAAAACTGCTCTTTGGAAATTAAGAAGAGAAATGAGCAATAATTCTGTTATGGAAGTGACTGATAAAGTTATCGAATTATTAAAGAGAACAAAAAATAATGACGAGTTTATAAAATCTATAAAAGGACTTTAAACTAATACAAAAACTGCTTGAACCCATAAAAAACTTATGTTATAATGGTGTAGTTGATAATGCAAAACGAAAAATTAATATATTTAATTTATAAAATCAAGAGAAGAGGTGACTAGAATGCAAAAAGATATACAACCAAAATACGAAGCTGTAGAAGTACGTTGTGCTTGTGGGAACACATTCAAAGCTGGTTCTGTTAAGGACGAGATAAAAATAGAAATATGTTCTGAGTGCCATCCTTTCTATACTGGAAAGCAAAAGAATATAGAAGCTGGTGGAAGAATAGACAAGTTCAAGAAGAGATTCAAAATGGACTAATTTTTATAAATATGGAGTTGGGGAGCCAACTCCTATTTTATTTGTTAAATGCTACATATTTAGCATAAAAAATAGTGAAAAATACACTTTTTAGATAAATTAAATAGTTATGATATTAATTAAATTGACATAAATTAAGAAATTAAAGCAGTAGGGGGTACTAATTATGTATAGACCAGTAAATCATGGATATATAGAAGTTGTAATCGGTCCTATGTATAGTGGTAAGAGTGAGGAACTTATAAGAAGAATAAAAAGAGCTGAAATAGCTAAACAAAATATTGTTGTATTTAAACCTAGAATAGATGATAGATATAGCAAAGAAGATGTTGTTTCGCATAGTGGTGATAGTGTAGGAGCGATACCTATAAATAAGGCTAATGAAATATATAATTATATAGATGAAAAAACACAAGTTGTAGGTATAGATGAAGTACAATTCTTTGATGAGGAAATTATAAATATAGCTATAAATTTAGCAGATAAAGGTATTAGAGTTATTGCTGCTGGATTAGATATGGATTTTAAAGGTGAACCTTTTGGACCAACACCAAAATTATTAGCTGTTGCAGAATTCGTAGATAAAATACAAGCTATATGTTCAGTATGTGGTCAACCTGCTACGAGATCTCAAAGATTAATAAATGGAGAACCAGCAAGATATGATGACCCTATAATACAAGTAGGTGCTGTGGAAAGCTATGAAGCTAGATGTAGAAAATGCCATGTTGTTTATAGAGATAAAAAATAATTACAAATTAACAATAGCCCTTTAAAGTTTTACTTTGAAGGGTATTTTTGTATATAATAAAATATAAAGAATAAAATTCTAATAATAAGAGGTGGATGAATGAAAAAACAAGCTGTCGGGGGTCAGGCTGTAATAGAAGGTGTTATGATGCAGTCTAAAAATAAAAGAGCTGTTGCAGTTAGAAAAAGTGATGGTGAAATAGTAGTTAGAAAAAATAAAATAAAAAGTTGGATAAATGAGAAGAATATAGATAAAATTCCTTTTGTAAGAGGATCTTTTGTTTTAATAGAAACTATGATAGAGGGGATAAAGAGCTTGAATTTTTCTTCTGAATTTTTCTTAGATGAAACAGAAGAAGATGCATTTGATAGATTTATAAGTAAAATATTTAAAGATAAAGCAAATGATGTAATGATAGCTATTTCTATGATATTTGCATTTTTATTATCGGTAGGTTTATTTATATTGCTTCCTACAGCAGTTGGAGGTGTATTTTCAAAGTTAATAGATAATGATTTTTTATTAAATCTCGTAGAGGGAATAATAAGAATAGCTATATTATTCGCATATATAGTTCTTATATCTAAGAGTAAAGATATTGAAAGAGTTTTTCAATATCATGGTGCGGAACACAAGAGTATACATTGTTATGAAAGTGGAGAAGAGCTTACTGTAGAAAATACTAGAAAATTTACAAGACTACATCCGAGATGTGGTACTAATTTTTTATTTATAGTAATGTTTACATCAATAATACTTTTTTCTTTCTTCGGATGGCCGAATCCAATATTAAGGGTAGTCATGAGAATAATATGTATACCGATAGTTGCAGGAATTTCTTACGAAATAATAAGATTTCTTGGGAAATATAATAACAAACTTACTAAAATTGTCGCATACCCTGGTATGATGCTACAAAATTTTACTACAAAAGAACCGGATGATAAACAAATAGAAGTAGCAATAGCTGCCCTTAAGGCTGTAATAGATGAAAAATAAAGGAGAAAATATGACAATAAGAGATATAATTATCAAATACTCAGAGGAACTTATAGAAATAAGTGATACTCCAAGATTAGATGTGGAGCTTTTACTTCAAAAGGCTCTTGGAAATGTAGATAGGATTTACATACATATAAATTTAAGTAAAGAATTAACCAAAGATCAATATGATTTATTTTTAGAAATGATAAAGGACAGAATAAATGGTAGACCGATAGCTTATATAGTAGGAAATCGAGAGTTTATGGGATTAGACTTTTTTGTAAAAGAAGGAGTACTTATACCAAGACCAGATACTGAACCTTTAGTAGAAGAAGTTATTGAACTTTGTAATGAAAAAAATAGTGTTGAAATATTAGATATAGGAACTGGGTCAGGTGCAATAACAATAAGTTTAGCAAAATATATAAAAAATTCAAAAGTTACATCATTTGATATATCAGATATTCCGTTAGAAGTTGGAAGGCAAAATGCTATAAATAATGGCGTTGAAGATAAAACAATATTTATAAAGTCAGATTTATTTAGTGCGATTAAAAATAAAGAAATAAAATTTGATGTAATAGTTTCGAATCCTCCATATATACCTAAAAAAGATATAGAAACATTACATACTCAGGTAAAAGATTATGAGCCTTACAATGCGCTTGAAGGTGGAGAAGATGGACTAGATTTTTATAGAGAAATAACAAAACAATCAAAAATATATTTAAAATCAAATGGTATATTAGCTTATGAAGTTGGTCATGATCAAGCTGAAGATGTTTCGAAGATAATGAGTGATAATGGATATACTAAAATATATACAAAGAAGGATATTCAGGGAATTGATAGAGTTGTTATAGGATTCAAACTATGATATAATGAAAAATTGATATGCTACAATAAACGAGGTGAAAAGTATGCTAAAAAAATTAGAAGTGCTAGAGGATAAATATAGAGATTTAACTGAAAAGATAAGTGATCCGGAAATAATAAATGATCAAAAGACTTGGCAAAAATATATGAAAGAACATGCTGATTTAGAGCCAATCGTAATGAAGTACAGAGAGTACACAAATGTATTAAACAGCATAAAAGATTCAAAAGAAATTCTACAAGAAGAATCTGATGAAGAATTAAGAGAATTAGCTAAGATGGAATTATCGGAAATGGAACATATGGTAGAACCACTAGAAGCAGAATTAAAAATACTACTATTACCTAAGGACCCTAATGATGAAAAGAACGTTATAGTTGAAATCAGAGGCGGAGCTGGTGGAGATGAGGCAGCTTTATTCGCAGGTGATTTATTCAGAATGTATTCTAGATACGCTGAAAGAAGAAGATGGAAAATGGAATTACTAAGTGCTAGTGATACTGGTGTTGGTGGATACAAAGAAGTATCTTTCTTAATCAAAGGTAAAGGGGCTTACTCTAGATTAAAATATGAATCAGGAGTGCACAGAGTTCAAAGAATACCTTCAACTGAATCAGGAGGGAGAATACATACATCTACAGCAACTGTTGCAGTATTACCTGAGATAGATGTTGTAGAAGTAAACATAAATCCAAATGATTTAAGAATAGATGTGTTCCGTTCTTCAGGAAATGGTGGACAAAGTGTTAACACTACTGACTCTGCAGTAAGGGTAACACATATACCAACAGGAGAAGTAGTATCTTGCCAAGATGGTAAATCGCAATTAAAAAATAAAGAACAAGCACTTAAAATATTAGTAGCTAGACTGAATGATAAGGCTATAGCTGAGCAAAATAAAGATATAGCAGCAGAAAGAAGAAGTCAGGTTGGTACAGGAGATAGATCTGAGAGAATAAGAACTTATAACTTCCCACAAGGTAGAGTAAGTGATCATAGAATAAACTTAACACTTTATAAGTTAGATTCATTCTTAGATGGAGATATAGATGAAATGCTAGATGCATTAATTACTGTTGATCAAACTGAGAAAATGTCAGCAATATAAATCCCTATTAATATAGGGATTTTTCCATATGATTTTTTACGTATAAAACCATTGTCGCCATGAAGTGTAGCGTCCACATGGTGGCTTAGGAAAAGCGAATTTTTTATAGAAAGTAAAAATTATATTAATTCATAATTACTTCAGAGGGCATTTTACGGACGACCTATGTATATAATTTATATATATAGTTTCAAGGAGGGGGAGTTATGATATTAAAAATAACACTAATAGGATTGTTAGCAGGTGTTATAGGAACAGGAGCTGGAGGTATTATATCAGCTTTGTTCAGAAAAAATGTAGATAAATATTTAGACTTTTTTATGGGGCTTTCTGGCGGGATAATGCTTGCTGTTGTAGTGTTTGACCTAATGAAAGAATCGATGGACATGATGGGAGTACCGTACACTGTAATATTTACATTTGTAGGAGTACTTTTAACGATGTACATAAAAACTAAAATGGATGTATCAAAAGAAATGAAATCGGGATATCTTATATTTATAAGTATTTTACTTCATAATTTGCCAGAAGGGCTTGCTATAGGATCTTCATTTATGTCTACAGAGGCTTTAGGATTAACATTGGCTATAGTTATAGGAATACATAATATTCCAGAAGGGTTAGCTATGGCATTAAGCTTAGTAGGTTCTAAAATGAAAATATCTAAAGTTATTTTGTTTACGGTGATTGCAGGAATACCTATGGGGATAGGAAGTTTTTTAGGTGCATATTTTGGTGCGACATTTAATTCTTTAATAGGAGTATTTCTAGCAACAGCAGCTGGTACGATGATGTATGTTGTTTTAGAAGAAATATTCCCTAAATCAAGAAGTTTATATTGTATTATTGGTTTTTTAGTAGGAACAGTTATTGTAAATTGTATCTAAACTAAAATGAAAGTAGGTATACATAAGATGAAAACTATGATAAGTAGTATTGATAAAGATAATATAGATTTAGAAGAACTTAAAAAACATGCTAAATTGTTAAGTGAAGGAAAAACTGTTATATTTCCAACTGAAACAGTGTATGGATTAGGTGCAAATGCATTAGATGAAGATGCAGTAAAAAAAATATATGAAGCTAAAGGAAGACCTAGCGATAATCCATTAATAGTACATATACATGAAAAAGAACAAGTACACGAATTAGCTAAAGATGTTAATGATAATGCTAAAATAGTTATGGATAGATTTTGGCCAGGACCAATAACTATCATATTAAATAAAAAAGATATAGTACCTAAGACAACAAGTGGTGGACTTGATACAGTGGCTATAAGAATGCCTTCTCATAAAATAGCAAAAGAAATAATCAAACAATCAGGCGTTCCTATAGCAGCACCATCAGCTAATATATCAGGAAGACCTTCTCCTACAAAGGCTCAGCATGTAAAAGATGAAATGGAAGGCAGAGTAAGTGGAATAGTTTTAGGTGGAGATAGCAATTTTGGATTAGAGTCTACAGTATTAGATTTAACATCAGAGACACCTATGATATTAAGACCGGGGAGCATTACTAAGGAAGATTTAGAATCTGTACTTGGGAAAGTTGAATTAGATCCATCTTTAGCAAAAAAAGAAGATAACCAAAAGGCAAAAGCGCCTGGCATGAAATATACACATTATTCTCCAGATGCAGATGTATTTATAGTATCTGGAAGTAAAGATGATGTATTCAATAAAGTAAATGAACTAATATTAATTAATAATGAAAATGGCTTAAAGACAGGTGTTATGTGTTTAGAAAAAAATAAGCATAAATACAATGGTGAAGTTATATCTTTAGGAAGTACATTAGAGGAAGTAGCAAGTAACTTATTTAACGTTTTAAGAGAAATGGACAAGTTAAAGGTTGATATAATATACTCAGAAGAATTTGAAATTGCTGGAATAGGTCAAGCTATTATGAATAGACTACTAAAATCAGCAGGATATAAAATTATAAAAGCTTAATATCCACTAGTAAATCTAGGGAAAAATATATTATAATAGAATATGGAGGCTACACATATGAAAATAGGATTAGGAAGTGACCATGGAGGATATAATCTAAAGAAAGAAATAGTAAGATACTTAGAAGGTAAGGGAATCGAATGTGTTGATTTTGGACCTGACAATTCTTTAGAATCAGTAGATTATCCTGTATATGGAGAAGTAGTTGCAAATGCAGTAGTAAGGGAAGAAGTAGACTACGGTATACTTTGCTGTGGGACAGGAATAGGAATATCACTAGCAGCTAATAAAGTTCCAGGAATAAGATGCGCAGTAGTATCAGATGTATTCTCAGCTAAAATGTCTAAGGCTCATAATGATGCTAATATGCTTTCTTTAGGAGAAAGAGTTTTAGGAAGAGGATTAGCTTTAGAAATAGTTGAAGCTTGGATAAATACAGAATTTGAAGGCGATAGACACTCTAGAAGAGTTGATATGATAAAAGAAATAGAAAAGAAGCACAGCAAGTAGGAGGAAATTAAATATGAGTAAAGTAATAATAACAGATCATCCATTAATACAACATAAGTTAACATTAATGAGAGACAAAAACACTGGTTCAAAGGATTTCAGAGAGCTTTTAACAGAAATAAGTATGTTAATGGGATATGAAATCACTAGAAACTTACAATTAGAAGACGTAGAAATAGAAACACCAGTAGTTAAAACAAATTCTAAGGTTATAGCAGGTAAGAAATTAGGAATAGTTCCTATATTAAGAGCTGGACTTGGAATGGTAGATGGATTAGTAAGCTTAACTCCAGCAGCTAAAGTTGGACATGTTGGTTTATATAGAGATCCAGAGACTTTACAACCAGTAGAATACTACTGTAAGCTTCCACAAGATATAGAAGAAAGAGAAATGATAGTAGTAGATCCAATGTTAGCTACAGGTGGATCTGCAGTTGCTGCAATAGACGTTCTTAAGAAAAGAGGCGCAACTTCTATAAAGTTAGTAAACTTAGTTGCAGCTCCAGAAGGGATAGCAGAAGTTCAAAAATGCCATCCAGATGTAGATATATATGTTGCGGCAGTAGATGAAAAATTAAATGATCATGGATATATAGTTCCAGGATTAGGCGATGCTGGTGACAGATTATACGGAACAAAATAATTAATTTAATATATAAGGGGGTCTGTACTTTGTGCAGATTCCTTTTTAAGTATTTTTAGAAATGTCAAAAAAATAATGATTTTTAGTTAAATTTACATAAATTTAAATTGTAAAATATATGAATAAATGACAGAACAAAGAAAAAAATATATGTAACTTCATAATTTAGAATAAGTATAAAATTAACAGAATAGTAACTAAAAAACGATAAATTTTGAAAACTTAATACAATTTAAGACAAAATTTTGAAGAAAAACGATTTAATTCAACTTGAAATTCAAATTTAATCAATAAAAGTCAAATTTATTAAAAAAATATTTGAAATTTCTTTAAAAAATTTATAAAAAGTGGTAATATATATTTTATTGAGAATTGATTAAAATACATAAAGTAGTAGGAATAACATTATAATAAAATAATATATATTATTTTATGCGAGGTATACTATTAATGAATAAAAGAAAAATGTATATGGAAATAGCTAATATGTTATCATTAATTAGCCAAATAGGATTAATGATATTAATATCTATATTAGGTTGTACTTTTATAGGAAAATTTTTAGACTCGAAGTTTAACACTGATCCAATCTTTATGCTTATATTTTTAGTATTAGGAGTTGGTGGTGCGTTTATGGCCGTGTATAAGACTTTAGTAGTGTATACAAAAAGGAAGTGATACCATGCATACAAAACTACGAGAAGAAGTAAACTACGTAACAAAAGGAGTTATAGTCTATGATTTAATAGTGATGGCATTATTATTGATAACATCAACTTTTAGTAAACCTATGTTTTTAGGTTTATTATTTGGGACTATGATAGCAATACTTAATTTTAGATTGCTGGCTATAACGATAAACAAATCGGTAACTATGCCTGCTTCTAAGGCTCAGATATATTCAACATCACAATATATGTTGAGAATGCTTATAACGGGAGTGGTTATATTTGTCTCTGTAAAAGCCCCTTATTTACATGTTATAGGGGTGGCAATAGGGTTATTAAGTCCTAAGTTTGTGATATTAGCAAAAGCACTATTAATAGACAAACTAAAAAGAAAGGAGGCGTAAGTATGAGCCAAGCAAAATGGGTTATATTTTTTAACAACTTCAAGATAAGTGAGACAGTAGTAACTAGTTGGATAATAATAGCGGCTTTAGCCTTAGTATCTTTCTTACTAACTAGAAATTTAAAGAAAGTTCCTACTAGCAAAGTTCAAATAATGCTAGAATTTGTTGTAGGTATGATATCAAATTTAGTAACAGATACTATGGGAGAAAAAGCAGTTAAAAGAATGCCAAATATGATTCCATATATAGGAAGTTTATTTTTATTCTTTGCATGTTCTAACCTAATAGGATTATTAGGATTTAGATCTCCAACTACGGATCTAGATACGACACTAGCATGGGCACTAATAACATTCTTTATGATTTACTATGCAGGTGTTAAATTTAATGGATTTGGATACTTCAAAGGTTTATTAGAACCAAACCCATTATTACTACCACTTAACTTAATTGGAGAATTGGCTAAGCCAGTTTCACTAAGTTTCCGTCCATTCGGTAACATACTAGGTGGAGCAGTTATAATGAAATTATTGTATGACTTCCTAGGTTATTTATCAACATTAATACCAGGAGTAACAATACCTTTTGGTCAATTAATAATACCGGTGCCATTACATTTATACTTTGATATGTTTGCCGGATTATTACAATCGTTCATATTCATAATGTTAACGATGGTATTTGTAGGTAATGCTACAGAGTAAAATAATAATTAAAAAACTAAAAAAATATTTTTAAAATTTAAGGAGGAAATAATTATGGAAACAGCTTTAGTATTAGCAGGTTCAGCTATAGGAGCAGGTATTGCAGTTGCAACAGGTATAGGTGCAGGAATCGGACAAGGATACGCAGCAGGTAAAGGTGCAGAAGCAGTTGGTAACCAACCAGAAGCACAAGGAGATATAATAAAAACTATGTTACTTGGGGCTGCAGTTGCAGAATCTTCTGCAATATATGGTCTTGTTGTAGCAATAATTCTTTTATTTGCTAATCCATTAATGAAGTTATTATAATAATAGTAGTAAAATGTAATAATTAGGAGATGGTTTTACCATCTCCTAATTATGAATTGTGATTGGTAGAAAGGAGGATAACATATGGAATTTAAGCCACTAATAGGTATAACATGGGAACTAGCTTTCCAACTTATAAATACTTTCTTAGTATTTTTACTATTAAAGAAACTTCTATTTAAACCTGTACTAAGTGTAATAGAAGCTAGAGAGAAAGACATCAGAGAAAATTTAGCAGAAGGCGAAAAAGCTAAAAGCGAAGGTTTATCTCTAAAGAAAGAATATCAAGAAAAAGTTAACTCTGCTAAAAATGAAGGGCAAGAAATAATAAAGCAAGCTACTTTAAGAGCAGAGCAAAAAGAATCTGAAATAATATCTACTGCAAAGCAAGAAGCTCAAAGCTTAAAAGAAAAAGCTAACAAAGATGTAGAGCAAGAAAGACAAAAGGTTATGAATGAAATCAAAAATGATATATCAGACATAGCATTACTAGCTGCATCTAAGGTTATTGAGAAAGACATAGATAAGTCTAAGCATGAAGAGTTAATAAATAACTTTATAAAAGAGGTAGGCGAAGCTAAATGATAAATGTAATCGCAGGAAGATATGCTGAAGCTCTATTTCAAGTAGGAGAAGAATCAAATTCAACTACTAAATTATATGAAGAATTAAATGCAGTAGTAGAAGCATTACAATCTAGCAAAGAGTTAGATGGTGCTTTTAAATCTCCACTTGTTGGAAAGGCAGAAAAAAAGCAAATATTAGAAAAAGTTTTTGGAGCGCATGTAAGTGCTAACTTAAACAATTTCTTAAAAATAATGATAGATAAAGATAGAATGTCAGCTATAAATGCTGTTAAGAAATCTTATAAAGAATTATTAAATGAAAAGAATAATGTCATAGAAGGTATCGCAATAACTGCGGTTGCTATGAGTCAAGATGAATTAAAGAAACTTGAAGAAAAACTTTCAAGTAAATACAATAAAAATGTTACTTTACAAAATAAAGTTGATGAGTCTATATTAGGAGGAGTTCTAGTTAGACTTGGAAATGAAGAGATTGATGGTACAGTTAAGACTCGTTTATCGAATATGAAAAACCAATTATCTCAAGTAATATCTTAGAATGGCGGTGAACCCATGAATTTAAGACCTGAAGAAATAAGTTCTATAATAAAAGAACAAATAAAAAATTACGAAAATAAAGTTGAGTTAACTGATACAGGTAGTGTTTTAAAAGTTGGAGATGGGATAGCAAGTGTTTACGGATTAGAAAATGCTATGGCTGGAGAACTTTTAGAATTCCCTGGTGAAGTTTACGGAATGGCTCTTAACCTTGAAGAAGACATGGTTGGGGCAGTTATGCTTGGTAATGACCAAGGAATAAAAGAAGGTGACATAGTTAAGAGAACTGGAAACGTAGTTTCTGTTCCTGTTGGTGACGCCTTAGTAGGAAGAGTTGTAAATGCATTAGGTCAACCTATAGATGGAAAAGGACCTATAAATGCAGATAAGAGAAGACCAGTTGAATCTGAAGCTACAGGAATAATAGCTAGAAAATCTGTTCATCAACCACTTGAAACAGGTATAAAAGCTATAGATGCCATGATACCAATAGGTAAAGGGCAAAGAGAGCTTGTAATAGGTGATAGACAAACTGGTAAAACATCTATATGTGTAGATACTATACTTAACCAAAAAGGTAAAGATGTTATATGTATATATGTTGCTATAGGACAAAAACGTTCTACAGTAGCTCAATTAGTTAATACTTTCGAAAAGCATGGAGCAATGGACTACACAATAGTAGTATCAGCTACTGCTTCTGAATCTGCACCACTTCAATTCTTAGCACCATATGCTGGGGTTGCTATGGGTGAAGAGTTCATGTTCGATGGAAAGCACGTATTAATAGTATATGATGACTTAACTAAGCATGCCGTTGCATACAGAGAGATGTCATTATTACTTAAGAGACCACCAGGACGTGAAGCTTATCCTGGGGATGTATTCTACTTACACTCTAGATTATTAGAAAGAGCTGCTAAGCTATCAGATGATTTAGGTGGAGGTTCTATAACTGCATTACCTATAATAGAAACTCAAGGTGGAGACGTTTCTGCGTATATACCAACTAACGTTATATCTATAACAGATGGACAAATATACTTAACACCTGAATTATTCTATGCAGGTATAAGACCAGCAGTTGATCCTGGTATATCAGTATCAAGGGTTGGAGGATCTGCTCAAATAAAATCAATGAAAAAAGTTGCTGGACCATTAAAGCTTCTTTACTCTCAATACAAAGAACTTGCTGCATTCGCTCAGTTCGGATCTGACTTAGATGAAGATACTAAGAAGAGACTTGCACAAGGGGAAAGAATAGTTGAAGTATTAAAGCAAGGTGAACATCAACCATTAGCTGTAGAAAATCAAGTTATGATGATACATGCAGTTACAAATGATTTATTAGCAGAAATACCTGTTAATAATATAGCTAGATTCGAAAAAGAATTATATGAATTTGTTAATACAAATTATCCAGAAATAGGAAAGAAAATTCTTGAAAATGGAGATTTCACTCAAGAATTAACTAACGCTATAAATGAATTTAAGAAAAAATTTGTTATAGAAGCGTAATCCTTTTTAAAAAAGGAGGTAACCCAATTGGCAGGAGCTGGAATGAAGGAAATTAAAACTCGTATTAAGAGTGTTGAAAGTACTAAGCAAATAACTAAAGCTATGGAATTAGTTTCATCTTCTAAATTTAGAAAAGCTAAAGAAAGAGCTGAAAGTTCAAAGCCATACTTTAATACTTTATACAACACTGTTCAAGATATAGCTAAGAATACGGGTAATAGTAAGAATGTTTTTCTTAAAGAAAGAAAAGTAAATAAAGCATGTTATATAGTAATAGCTGGTGATAGAGGTCTAGCTGGAGGTTACAACTCTAATATTTTAAAGGCAGTTGTTGCACATGAAAACTCTAAGGATGCAAAAGTAATTTCTGTAGGTAAAAGAGCTAAAGATTCATTATCAAAAAGAGGATATGAATTAGTTGACTTTATACCTACTGTAGAAGAAGCTACTTATGAAGATGCTAATAGAGTTGCTCAAGTAGCAATGGAAGCTTATAAAAATGGAGAAGTTGATGAGGTAAATCTTGTTTATACGCAATTCGTATCAGCTTTAACTCAAGAAGCGAAAGTAGTTAAATTATTACCGCTTACTATAGAAAACAATGATAATAATAAAGAAGTTAAAAAAGGCAAATCTGCAGTTCAATATTTACCTTCGGCTGATGCAGTACTTGGATATGTATTACCTAAGTATGTTTCAGGAAGTGTATATGGAGCAATAGCAGAATCGTACGCATCTGAGCAAGCTGCAAGAAGAACGGCGATGGAATCGGCTACAGATAATGCTAATGAAATGATATCTAAATTAGAATTAGTTTACAATAGAGCTAGACAAGCGGCAGTTACTCAAGAGATATCTGAGATAGTTGCGGGGGCTTCTTCAGCTCAATAATAAGGAGGTTAGGACATGGCAAACATAGGTAAAATAGTTCAGGTCATAGGACCAGTATTAGACGTTAAGTTTAATAGTGAAAAAAGCTTACCTAATCTATTAAATGCATTAGTGATAAAGCATGGAGATAAAGATATAGTAGTGGAAGTTTCACAACACGTTGGTGATGACACTGTTAGATGTATATCAATGAGTTCAACGGATGGACTTGTTAGAGGTATGGATGTTGTTGATACAGGAGCTCCAATAAGTGTTCCTGTTGGAGATGCAACATTAGGAAGAATATTCAATGTATTAGGTCAACCAGTTGATGGAAAAACTGCACCAGCAGATGCTCCTCAATTACCAATACATAGACCAGCACCAAGTTTCGAAGAGTTACAACCAACTGCTGAAATACTAGAAACTGGTATAAAAGTAGTTGACTTACTTGCACCATACTTAAAAGGTGGTAAGATAGGTCTATTCGGTGGAGCTGGAGTTGGAAAAACAGTTCTTATACAAGAGCTTATAAACAATATAGCTTCTCAACACGGTGGTATATCAGTATTCGCAGGTGTTGGAGAAAGAACTAGAGAAGGTAATGACCTTTACGAAGAAATGAGTGAGTCTGGAGTTATCAAAAAGACTGCACTAGTATTCGGACAAATGAATGAGCCACCTGGAGCGAGAATGAGAGTTGCGTTAACAGGACTTACAATGGCTGAGTATTTCAGAGATAAAGAAAACCAAGACGTGTTATTATTCGTTGATAACATATTCAGATTCACTCAAGCTGGATCTGAGGTTTCAGCGCTTCTTGGACGTACTCCATCAGCAGTTGGATACCAACCAACACTAGCTACAGAGATGGGTAAATTACAAGAAAGAATAACATCTACTAAGAGTGGGTCTATAACATCTGTTCAGGCTGTATATGTTCCTGCCGATGACTTAACTGACCCAGCGCCAGCTACAACATTCAACCACTTAGATGCTAAGACAGTTTTATCTAGACAAATAGCTTCTCTAGGGATATTCCCAGCGGTTGATCCATTAGAATCTAGTTCAAGAGTTCTAGATCCTAATATAGTTGGTAAAGAACATTACGAAGTAGCTAGAGGAGTTCAAACTATATTACAAAGATATAACGAACTTCAAGATATAATAGCTATACTTGGTATGGATGAATTATCTGATGAAGATAAATTAATAGTTGCTCGTGCTAGAAAGATACAAAGATTCTTATCTCAACCTTTCTTCGTTGGTGAGCAATTTACAGGATTCCCTGGTAAATATGTACCATTAAAAGAAACTATAAGAAGTTTCAAAGAAATATTAGAAGGAAAGCATGATAACTTACCTGAATCAGCATTCTTATTTGCAGGAAATATAGACCATGTAATAGAGAAAGCAAAGGAGAGTAGATAATAATGGCAAGCGAATTTGCACTTGAAATTGTCACTCCTGATAAAACTTTCTACAACGGAAACGCTGAGATGATAATAGTTAGAACTACTGAAGGTGATAGAGGTATACTTAAAAACCACAGACCTTTAGTAACAGGACTAGCAACTGGAACTTTACGTATAAAGCAAGATGGAAAATTCAAAGATGCTAAAATCTCTGGAGGATTCATGAATGTAGATAAAGAAAAGACAGTTATAGTAACTGAATCTGCTGACTGGATATAAATAGATTTTTTAAAAAAGGCTAGATATTAATCTAGCCTTTTTTTTATGCTCAAGTATATTATGATACTTCATTTTCTATGGATAAATTATGAAAGTAAATTATATCAATAAATTGATTTTGAGCATAAAAAATATTTTGAGCAACGGACAAATTGGCTGGCGACAGGAACGAAGAGACTTTTTATATAATAGATTAAAAAATATTAAATCCAAAAACCACTTGTTGCTGAAACTTATAATATAGTGGTACTTTAAAGAAATTAATATAAAACGTATACTAAAAAAGAGGAAATTAATAAAAAATAACAAATTTAATACTAAAAAAGTATAACTAATTGAATATAAAAATCTAATAGTAATAAAATATAATATAAGTAATTTTGGAGATGAATTATGAACATACTTGATATAGGCATAGACATAATAGAAATAGACAGAATAAAAAATGCAATTGAAAGAAATCCTAGATTTTTAGAAAAGATATTTACAAAAGAAGAAATAAAATATTTTGAATCAAGAGGAATGAAAATAGAAAGTATAGCAGGTAACTTTGCAGCAAAAGAGGCGATTAGTAAGTCAATAGGGACGGGCATAAGAGACTTTAATTTTAGCGATATTGAAGTACTAAGAAATGATATAGGAAAACCCATAGTTAAAACTTATAATAATTTAAAACAAATTTGCATAGATTATAATGTTTTAGAAATAAAAGTTTCTATATCTCATGGAAAAGATTATGCTGTAGCAAATGCTATAACTATAACTAAGGAGTGATAAAATGAAAAATAAAACAGCCAAGGACATAATGACAATGGATGTTATAGTCGCAAATAGATCTGATAGTATAGCAGATGTGGCACAATTGTTAATAAAAGAAAAGATAGGAGGTGTGCCTGTAGTAAGTGAAGATAGAGAAGTAGTAGGGATAATATCAGAAACCGATATTATGAAAAAAGAAAAATACGTTGAGGCTCCACAAGTTTTAAATTTACTTCAAGGATTAATTTTCTTAAGTGACTTTAAACAAATGGAAGAAGATATGAAGAGGGTAGCAGCATATAAAGTAGAAGAATTAATGTCTACAGATATAATAACAGTTCATGAAAATGACACTTTTGATGATGTTGCTAATGTTATGATAAAAAAATCTGTAAATAGAGTGCCTGTAGTAGATAATGATAATAAATTAAAAGGAATTATATGTAGATACGATATAATAAGAGCTATGTATAATGAATAAAATTAATTAGGGGGATTTTTGTGAAAAAAAAGTGGACTATACTTATAATAATAGTAGTAGGCATACTTAGTGTTTTTATAGGTTGCCAAAAAAGAGAGTCCACAAAAGAAGAAGTATACACAGAATTTCAAAAGAGGATTTCGGCTATGAAATCATATAAATGTAGCGCTGATGTAGAAGTTATTGGAAATAAAAGTGCACAAAACTATACATTTATTCATACATATAATAAGCCGAACAATTATAAGTTAGAAGTAGTATCACCTAAGCATCTTAAAGGAAAGACAATAGAATATAAACAAGATAAAATATTAGTGAAAAATCCAGATATAAATGATTTAATTCAATTGCCTAATGTGGGTAAGAATAATCAATATATGTTTATTGGAGATTTTATAAAAAACTCATTACAAAATGAAGAAATTGATATAAGATTATCTAAAGGACATTTAGTATTAGAAACGTACATACCAGGAGAAGATGAATATTTTAATAAGCAAGTATTATATGTAAATACTGAAAATAAAAACCCTGAAAAGATGGAGATACTAGACAAACAAGGAAAATCAAGATTTATTGTAAATTATAAAAATTTTGAGTACAAAAAATAAGGGGGACAAAAGACATGCAACATAAAATAACAGCTCCTACATGGGCGGAGATAAATCTAGATAACATAAGATATAACCTTAAAAATATAAAAAAGTTATTAAATGAAGATACAAAGGTTTGTGCTGTATTAAAAGCTAATGCATATGGTCATGGAGCAGTAAAAATTGCAAAATTGCTAGAAAACGAAAATGTAAGTCACTTTGCGGTTGCTAGGCTAGAAGAAGCTATAGAGCTGAGAGAAAATAATATAACACTTCCTATTTTATGTTTAGGATATATTCCAGAGCAAAGTTTAGAGTTAGCTATAAGAAATAATGTAATTATAACTATATATTCATTAGAAATGGCTGAAAAATTAAATAATATAGCTATGCGAATAAAAGAGAACGTTTTTGTTCATATTAAGATAGATACTGGAATGACAAGAATAGGATTCCAACCAACGGAAGACTCAATAAAAGATATAAAATTAATTAATGGTTTAGAATGTATAAATCTAGAGGGTATATATACACATTTTGCTACAGCTGATGAATTAGATAAGAATTTTACTAATATTCAAGTACAAAGATTTAACTTTGTAGTTGACAGACTTGAACAAGATGGAATAAATATACCAATAAAGCATGTATCAAATAGTGCAGCAACGATGGATTTACCTGAGTTGAAATATGATATGGTTAGATGTGGTATTGTTTTATATGGGCATTACCCTTCTGATGATGTGCTAAAAGAGAGACTTCAATTAAAACCAGTTATGACATTGAAGACAACTGTTGCTCATATCAAAGAAATTAACCCAAATGTTGGTATAAGTTATGGATTAAAGTATAAAAGTAGCAATAAAGAGAGAATAGTAACTATACCTATTGGATACGCTGATGGGTTTACGAGGATGCAACAAAATCCTAAGGTATCTATAAATGGGAATTATTTTGATGTAGTAGGTAGGATATGTATGGATCAGTGCATGGTTAAAGTTGACAAAGACATAGAATTAAATATAGGAGACCAGGTAATATTATTTGGAGACGACAGTAGAAATGCTGAAGATATAGCCAATGATTTAGGAACTATAAATTATGAAGTGTTATGTATGATATCAAGAAGAGTTGACCGAGTTTATATGGAAAGAAATGCAATTTTACAAGTAGATAGTTATTTGATAAAATAAAATTGATAGTATACCCCGGGAGGCGATTTTGTGCACAATAAAAGTAAGGAGAAAATCATATTTACTTTACCGGATTCTCTTGCGTCTGAAGTAGATCATATCGTTCAGATGGAGAATAGCAATAGAGAAGATTTTGCAAAAGCTGCTTTTCAATTCTATATAACCCAAAAGAAAAAGATAGACATAAAAGAGTCTATGATTAAAGGTTATAAGGAAATGGGTCAAATTAACCTATCATTAGCTGAATTAGGCATGACAAATGAAGTATCTTCCGATGATAACGTCGAAGGGAAGATAGCTCAAGGTGAGTATTAATTTAGATATAAAGCGAGGAGACTTATATTATGCGGATTTAAGCCCTGTAGTGGGGTCAGAACAAGGAGGGGTAAGACCTGTCCTAATAATCCAAAATGATATAGGTAATAAATACAGTCCGACTGTGATAATAGCCGCTATAACATCTCAAATTAATAAAGCGAAATTGCCAACTCATATAGAGATTAGCGCTAATGAATATGGGCTTAATAAAGATTCTGTTATTCTCTTAGAACAAATAAGGACTATAGATAAAAAAAGGCTAAGAGAAAAAATAGGTTGTCTAGATAAGAATATGATGGTAAAAGTTGATAGTAGTCTTCAAATTAGTTTAGGACTATTTGTATTGTAAAAATTATTGATATTAATTAATATCAATAATTTTTTTGTATAAAGTAATATAAAATAAGTACCATTTTTTATTTAAAGTCATCAAAATTAATAAAGTTAAATTAATTAATATATATATAAATTTAAAATAAAAATGATATACAAGTAAAAAATAAATATGAGATTAATCAATTTAAAATAAATATTTTAAATAAAAAGTATGTAATAAAGAATAAATAATGTACATAATTAAGCTGAAATGCAAAAAAAGTATACATAAGTTACTTTATTTTAAAAATAAAGTAAAAAAAACCTGTAAAAGTGATATAATAATATGAGATTGGAAAAATACATTACATAAAAGTAATTTTTACTTTACAAACACAGGGAGGTAATTACATGAGAGACCATAAAGGATTAAATGAGATCACACGTATTATCAGAAAAGATATAGTCTCTATGATACATGGATCAAAGTCTGGACATCCAGGAGGGTCATTATCAGCTGTTGAGATATTAACAGCGCTTTACTTTGATGAAATGAATATAGATCCTAATAACTGTAAAATGGAAGATAGAGATAGATTTGTTTTATCAAAAGGACATGCAGCACCAGTGTTATACGCAACTTTAGCTCAAAAAGGATACTTTGATAAAGAAGAATTAAAGGGTCTTAGAAAAATAAACAGAATGTTACAAGGACACCCAGATATGAAGGGAACTCCTGGAGTTGAAATGTCGACTGGATCTTTAGGACAAGGTTTTTCTGTAGCTTGCGGTATGGCTATGGCATCTAAACTAGATAACGCACCATGGAGAGTATATACTTTACTTGGAGATGGTGAAGTTCAAGAAGGTATAGTTTGGGAAGCTGCTATGAGTGCTGCTCATTATAAACTTGATAATATGGTTGCATTTTTAGACTACAATGGTCTTCAAATAGATGGAGATGTCGAAAAAGTAATGAACATAGGTCCTATAGTAGACAAATTTAAAGCTTTCGGATGGAATGTAATAGAAATAGATGGTCATGATTTTGATCAAATATTTGCAGCTTTAGATATGGCTAAAGAAACTGTAGGAAAACCAACAATGATAGTTGCAAAAACTATAAAAGGTAAAGGCGTATCGTTCATGGAAAATGAAGCTGGATGGCATGGAACAGCTCCAAGTGATAGTGATTTAGAAAAAGCTTTAGCTGAATTAGGGGGTGCAGACAATGAGTAAAATAGCAACTAGAGAGGCATATGGAAAAGCATTAGTTAAATTAGGACAAGTTAATGATCAAGTTGTTGTATTAGATGCCGATTTATCAAAATCTACAAAAACAAATGATTTTTACAAGGCCTTCCCAGAAAGATTTTTTAATATGGGTATAGCTGAGCAAAACTTAATAGGAGCAGCTTGTGGTCTTGCAACTGCAGGTAAAATTCCTTTTGCAAGTAGTTTTGCTATGTTTGCTACAGGTAGAGCTTTCGAAATAATAAGAAACTCAGTTTGTTATCCTAAATTAAATGTTAAGGTATGTGCTACTCATGCGGGTCTTACAGTAGGAGAAGATGGTGCATCTCATGAAAGTATAGAAGATATGGCTATAATGAGATCTATACCTAATATGACAGTTTTAGTACCAGCAGATGGTGTAGAAGCTGAACAAATGATATTTACAGCTGCTAAAACATATGGACCTATGTATGTTCGTTTAGGTAGAAGTGCAGTACCTACATTATTTGATGAAAATTATAAATTTGAAATAGGAAAAGGTGTAGTAGTTAGAGAAGGAAATGATGCTACAATAATAGCTTGTGGTATAATGGTAAATGAGGCTGTAGAAGCTTGTGAAGCATTAAAATCAGAAGGTATAAATGTTAGAGTTATAAACATGTCTACTATAAAGCCTATAGATAGAGAATTAATATTAACTGCAGCAAAAGAAACAGGTGCAATAATAACTGCTGAAGAGCATAGTATAATAGGCGGATTAGGATCTGCAGTAAGTGAAGTTGTATCAGAAGAATGCCCAGTTATAGTTAGAAAAGTAGGAGTTAAAGATGTATTTGGAGAATCTGGAACACCTTCTGAACTATTAAAGAAACATGGATTAACAGCTCAAGATATAGTTGTTGCTGTTAAAGAAGCAATATCTAAAAAATAATGAATTTTAAGCATCTTAAGTTAAAACTTGAGATGCTTTTTTTGAGTAATGAAAAATTTAATCTCTACATAAAGATAAGAGTTTAGTAGTAGTCTAAGAGTAGAGTATTTTTTAGATGTTAAAAAAAATTATAAAAACTATAAATAAAAATTTCTTCTAAGGTTTGTATAACTTTCATATATTTAAAATATATGGGGGTGAAACTATGAATGTAAAGTTTAATATTAAAGGTGTAGTATATGGTATACTAATACTTGCTCTTATAATTGGAGGATTTATAGCTATACCTAATATCTTTATGGAAAAATCCAAGCCTGTTGATTACACAATGGTTCAAAGAGAAGCTATACCTGAAAAAATACTAGATATGATGGATAAATATACTGATCAGGAAAGGGCATTAGCTGTAAAACTAGATAAAAAGATATATGTTATAGTAACTAGAGGTAATGACAATGAACACGGTATAGAAATGGACAAAATAGAAATGATAAAAGATGATGATAAAAATGTAATGAGGGTTAATGTTACATATAAGGATAAAGAAGAGTCTTATCCATACATAGTTGTAGAAACAAATCTTACTGATTTACCAGATAGAATTGAACTAAATGCAGTGAGAGAAGGAAATTAATTATAAATACCATAAATACATAGAATAAAAAGCTATCTCATATGTAGTATATATTATATAAGGATAAACCTAAGTAATATATACTGTATATTTTGAGATAGCTTTTTTATATTTAATCAGATTAGGATATACTAAAATACTGATAAAAACCATTATATAAAAAATAAAAAAATAATTTATTTAATATTTACTAATTATTTACCAGAAAGTAGGGAAAAATAAAAACTAAAATGATGTTGAAGAGGTGAATAATTGTTGAACATAGATAAATATAAAGTAAAAATAGAGGATTTAAAACCTAAAAATGTTTTAAATGATATTGAGTTCAATACAACAAAGGATATATCTCCTATAAAAGATATAATTGGACAGGATAGAGCTGTTCAAGCGATTAAATTTGGACTGAAAATGAATCAAAAAGGATATAACATATATGTAGCAGGGACAAGTGGTGTTGGAAGAACTAGCTACACTCATGCCCTAATAAAAGATCATGCTAAAGAAAATCCAAACAAAAATCTTAAAGATTGGGTATACGTAAATAATTTTAAAAATTCTAATGAGCCAACTGCTTTATGCTTTGATGCTGGACAAGGTAAAGTATTTAAAAAGGATATAGAGGATATAATAGATAAATTAAAAGATGAAATACCTAAAATTTTCAACTCTAAAGAGTATGAATATCATAGTAGATTACTAATGAGTGAATTAGAGTCTAATGTACAAAAAATAATCGAAGAACTAAATGAATTTGCTAGACCTAAAGGTTTTAAATTTCAAGTTACTGAAAGAGGATTAATGAGTATTCCTATCAAAGAAGATGGAACTTTAATGCAGGAAGATGAACTAGGAAGCTTAACAGCAGTTGATGTCAATAAATTAAGAGAAGATGGAATCAAGTTAAATCAAGAAAGTAAGGACTATATTGATAAGATTAAATCATGTGAAGATATATATAAAAATAAAACACTAGAATTAGATAAAAATGTAGGAAGAAGTTTGGTAGGCTTTTATGGTCAATATCTATTAAATAAATATGGAAATGATGAAAAAGCTCAAAAATATATAAATGAAATTTGTAATGATATAGTAGACAATATTTCTAAATTTAAATCTACAGGAGAGGAAACTCAACAAAATCCTATGGCATTGCTTGGAATAATGCCACATAAGAATGATGAGAAATTATTTAATAAGTATAAAGTTAATCTATTTATTGATAATAGTGAATGTAATGATTGTAAAATAATAATAGAAAATAATCCTACATATTATAATTTAACAGGTTCGATAGATTATAAAAATGAAATAGGTGCTTTAACTACAAGTTTTATGGAAATAAAACCAGGCGCTTTACACAAAGCTAATGGTGGATATTTAATTATAAACACTAAAGACTTATTATCAAATCCATTCTCGTGGGATTGTTTAAAAAGAAGCTTAAAAACAAACAAAATAGCTATAGAATCTTTAAATAAGCAATTAGGATATTTGGTTACGTCAACTCTTAAACCAGAGCCAATAGATTTAGATGTTAAGGTTATATTAGTTGGAGATGGATATTATTATAGTCTTTTGTATGCATATGAAGAAGATTTTAGAAATTTATTTAAAATAATGGCTGATTTTGATATAGAAATTAATAAAAACAAGGAAAATATATATAAAACAGTTCAGTTAATAGCAAATAAATGTAATGAAGAAAACTTAAAGCAATTTGATAAATCAGCTGTTGAAAGATTAATAGAATATAGTATGAGATTAAGTGATAATAAAGATAAGCTTACAGCTAAGTTTAATAAAATAGTAGATATAATATATGAAGCTCAAGCTGTGAGTCCAGATACTAATGAATATATAACAAAAGAAGATGTTCAAAATGCCATTGATTTAAAAATTTACAGAAGTAATAAGTATGAAGAGAAATTAAATGAAATGTTCGAAGATGGAACATTATTAATTGATATAGATGGAGAAAAAGTAGGTCAGATAAATGGACTAGCCGTTATGGGAACTGGAGAGTATTCTTTTGGAAAGCCATCCAAAATAACAGCATCGACATATAAAGGTAGAAGAGGTGTTATAAATATAGAAAGAGAAATAAAGCAGAGTGGAAGTATACATGATAAAGGAGTATTGATTCTTAGTGGATATTTAGGAGCTAGATATGGAAAAGAGAAACCTTTATCTATAACAACATCTATAACATTTGAGCAAAATTATAATGGTGTTGATGGAGATAGTGCTTCGAGTACTGAATTATATGCAATAATATCAAGTATATCTGATATACCTATAAAACAACACATAGCAGTAACTGGATCTGTAAGTCAAAAGGGAGAAATTCAGCCTATAGGTGGAATAAATCAAAAAATAGAAGGATTCTTTGATGTATGTAAAATAAAAGGATTCACAGGAAAACAAGGAATTATGATGCCTATACAAAATGTTAAAAATCTTCTTTTAAAAGATGAAATAGTTCAAGCTGCAAAAGAAGGAAAATTCAATATATATGCAATTAGCAATATAGAGGAAGGCTTGGAAATTTTGACTGGAAAAAGTATAGACGAAATTGACAAGATAGTTAATGAAACTTTAGAAAAATATAGAAAATTAGATAAAGAAGATGAAGAAAAAGACGATAAAAAGAAATTATAAAAAGAAATATACTTGCAATTAAGTACTTAAAATAAACAAACTATCTGTACTTAGAAAATTATATCTAGGTACAGATAGTTATTTTAAATTAATGTATATAATGATGGATCTTATTTTCTAGGTGTTAATATTTGAGTTTCTGTAATTATATAGTCTAGCTGAGCATCATGTTCTTCTTTAGGTACAGAATCAAATATTTGTAAATCAAAAGCGATACCGATAGTTATGGCATCTTTTCTGAGTCTATTTAAGAATCGGTCATAATAACCTCCGCCATAACCTAATCTATAGCATTCTCTATCATATGCAACTGCTGGAACTATTACAATATCTATATCATTGACATTTACTTCAAGGTTAGGATCGTTTTTTGGTTCTCTAATACCGTAAGCACCGATTTTTATTCCATTATGTAAATCTGTAATTTGAGTTGGAACTAACTTTCTTTCATCTTTCAGTGTAATAGGAGAAGAAACAATTTTTCTGAGTGATATTAATTTAGTGATCAAATCATCTGTTTTTACTTCGTTATTAAAATCTAAATATAGCATAATGTTATTAGCTTTATTTATGCATTCTAATGATAGTAGTTTTTCAGTAATTATAGATGAATTTTTATTTATAAATTCTATATCCTTACTTTTTCTATCCCCTATAACTTTTTTTCTAAATTCTTTTTTCATAAAATCTACCCCTTTTACTATGGTATAATATGGATAAGGTATCCACTATAAATTTTAGTATATAAGATTGAGAGAAATCAACACAAATGGTAAATGGTAATAAAAAGGATAGCTAGTCATATAATATATAATAGATTAGATAAAGGAGATGCAACGTAATGATTTCAAAGAAAAAAGCTATAATATACGGGATAGTTCTTGTGATAGTAACAGCTTTATTTACATCTACACTTCAAATAGCATTGGGGGATAGAGTTGTAATATCTAAAGAGATGTATGAAGGTTACAAAAAGTATAATAAGATGATTGGTTTAGAAGGTGCTGTAAAAGAAGATTTTTATAAAAAGCCAGCTGATGATAAATTAGTCACAGGAGCAATAAAAGGTATGTTTTCGGGTCTAGATGATCCATACTCTCAATTTTATACTAAAGAAGAATTTAATAGACTTAAGGAGCAAACGAGTGGATCATTTGTAGGAATAGGGGTGTTTATAAGCCCATCTTCTGATGACGGATATTTAACAGTAATATCTCCTATAGAGGGGTCTCCAGCTGAAAAAAGTGGTATAAAGGCAGGAGATAAAATTTTAAAGGTTAATGGAAAAACTGTATCAGCTAAACATTCAGATGAAGCGATTGCTATGATTAAAGGAAAAGAAGGAACATCTGTAGAGTTAACTTTAATAAGAGACGGAAAAGAGTTTAATGTCAAAGTTAAAAGAGAAGAAATAGTATCAAAAAGTATAAATGGCAAGATGCTAGATGATGGTATAGGTTACATACAAATAACTTCTTTTAGTGAAAATACATATAAAGAATTTAAAACAGCATTAGATAAATTAAAATCTGAGAATATGAAAGGTTTAGTTTTAGATGTAAGAGATAATGGTGGGGGATTATTAGATATATGTCAAAAAATAGCTGATGAATTAATAGGGGAAGGAACTATAGTTTATACAAAAGATAATAAAGGAAATACTGAGTATTTAAAATCAGATAAAGAAAAATTAGGTCTTCCTATAGCTATACTGACTAATGAAAATAGTGCATCTGCTTCAGAAATACTTACAGGAGCTATAGTTGATAATAAAGCTGGAGTATCAGTTGGAACAACTACATTTGGAAAAGGATTAGTTCAAACTGTAAGAGAGCTAAAAGATGGAACAGGATATAAGTTAACAACAGCGCAATACTTTACTCCAAGTGGTGACTACATAAATGAAAAAGGAATTAAACCTAATATTGAGGAAAAAAATCCAGAAAAACAGCTAGATGCAGCTACAAAATGGATTAAAGATCAAATAAAATAGAGGATATGAAAAACAGGCTTAGTATATATTACTTAGCCTGTCTTTTTATATAAGTTATATTTCTATAGAATATGTAGTACAGAATTGTTCTCTAGGGCTTAATATATTAATGAATTCTTTATTTTTGAAGATTTTATCAGAATTTATATTATCTGCAAGTCCGTACCAAGGTTCAATACAAATGAATGGTGCTGTTGTTTGAGTATCTTTATAATAAGGAGTCCAAATACCTACAAGAGGGAAGTCTTTAAATTTAACAGTAACATGTTCATCGCTACTATGAGATTTTAAAGAAAGTTCATCTATATTAGTATAAATCAATGCATCATTTATGAACAAATCATTACTCAATGTGACATTAGCAATATTTTCTATAGTACTAACTTTACTAGAATAAGGTCCATCTAATGAAATTTTATTAACTTTGTTTCTATGTTTAAATTCAATAAAATAATCAGATATACTATTGCATTCATTGAAGTTAAGATTAAATGCAGGATGAGCTCCTATAGAAAAATAAATATTTTTATTATCAGTATTAATGACAGTCCATTCAATTTCTAAAGTTGTATCATTTAAAGTATACTTTATTAAAAGCTCGAAGTTATAAGGATAAAGTTTTTTAGAGTCTTGGTTAGAAGTCAACTTATAAGTTATAGAGTCTTCAGCTGAGGATATCGTATCAAAAAACATATCTCTTGCAAATCCGTGTTGTGACATTTTGTATAAGTCATTTTCTATATAAGTTTCATTGTCTTTAAGTCTTCCTACAATAGGAAATAATACTGGTGAATGTCTACCCCAAAATTTAGAATCACCATTCCATAATATATCTTTATTGCGTTTTTTAGAAAAAATTCTAGTAATTTCGGCACCAAAATTTTTAGATTCGACTAGTAAATTTTCATTTTCTAATATATTCATATAATCACCCCTATATTTATTTTAAATATATTATACAATAAAATAATACATGTAATAAAATTTAATGATAAATTTAAATGTTGAATTGTGGAGTAAAAAAAAGTAATTTATCTTAAAAAATGGATTTATTTAAGAAATTTTGTATTATAAATAGAAGGATAAATAGAAGCTGTATAGAATTATTATACATAAGTTAATAATGTGAAATAGGAAGTGATTAAAATGAAAAAACCTAGAGGTAAAGTTGTTAACTTTCAAGAATATAAGGAAAATAAAAGACAATTACAATTAGAAGTTAATAGAGAAGAGCTTTTAAATTTAATAAAAAAGGCTGTAACCACAAAATAGAGAGTTATTATAACTCTCTATTTTGTGATTTAAAGAGGAAATGTACTCAAATACAAATTAAATTAATTTAAAAATACAAGCTGATATTAAGGAGTTAAGACATTTTTAAATCATTCATATAATTTTGAAACTGAGTAAACTCTTCTGAATCACTTAGTTCTACTACTTCTGAGTTTTCAGAATCAAAGTTTTTTAAGTATATGGTATAGTTGTTGTCAACACAATCATGATATATACATCTATAACCATCTTCATATAAATCTTTAAGTTTATTGAAGTTACTCATGATATAGTCTGCTATACTTTATATAGGTATAGCATCTCCTTTCATAAAATTTTAATTTGCAAATAGTACTAGCAAGGTAATAAACCTTTATAATATGTTGTGGAATTTTATAATTAATATTCTATATAAATATATACAAAAATAAAATTATAATTAATTTATAAAAAAGTATTGACGATATATTATTAAGGTGATATAGTATTACTTGTCCTTAAGAAACGGACAAACACAAACGAAAACAACTTAAGAAAAAAAGTTGACAAAGTTATAAAACTTTGATAAACTAAGGAAGTTGTTAGAAAATGAACTTTGAAAATTAAACAGTAGGTTAATTTATAGAAACAAACATAATTCTTTATAGAATTAAACACAAACAACCAAGCCAGATATTCAGATAATGATTAGCTGAGCAATGGACAACTTTTATTTGAGAGTTTGATCCTGGCTCAGGATGAACGCTGGCGGCGTGCCTAACACATGCAAGTCGAGCGATCTTCTTCGGAAGAGAGCGGCGGACGGGT
>NZ_FNGW01000022.1 GCF_900103615.1 Romboutsia lituseburensis DSM 797
ACCCTTCATAATTTCACTGGCATAGTCAAATACTTCTATTTCTCTTTTCATAATTTCCTCCTCGTAAAAATATTATATTTTAATAATAGATTAGTATACACTCATTAACAAGTACGCACTTTTTAGTAAGTTACTACAAAATTCATTGATGGTATAACTAAAATAATAGATTCTTTTATTCAATTCTTTAAATCTATACATAACTTATCCTATCCTAAAAACTATATTTTATCTTTGCGATTTCAAAAACTTTTTTAATAACATATGATGTTTTATTGATGGAAAATGTAAAATAAAAATATAATTATTTTCATAAAAAAACTCATATTCAAATGAATATGAGTTTTCGTAGATTTCAATGGTGGAGACGAATGAATAGTATTAATTGGAAAGAAAAATATCAATAAAAATATAGCTACAAACATATTTCCTATAGCTTTAGTTGCAAGACCTGTAACTATTATAGCCAAGCAAAAAACTGGATCTATAGAAAATAACTTAGATACTCCATAAGCTAGACAGCTCCCAGAAAATATTAAAGGAAATATATGTCCGCCTCTATGCCCTGTTGATAAACATATTTCTGTCAATAAAAGTTTTACTAATGATAATAAAATAAGCATATAAGCAGATATGTTATTCCACTCAACAACTAACTCTCTTAATCCATGTTCTCCAGAAAATAATGTTCCAGGGAAAATAGTTCCTAATATACCTATTCCTAATCCTCCAATTATTCCTTTTAGTATTTTTTTATTTTCAATAGGCTTTAATATCCTATGTAGTACTAAAGCGTACATTTTGTATATATATGCAAGTAACATGGCTATAATAATTAATGGTATAAACCAAATAATTTCTTTCAATCCAATATTACTTTGTCCAAATTTAACTATAAATGAAGGTCTATTATCAAATTTTGATAATAGCATAAATACTAAAAAACCAGCTATCGTTGTTACAGTATAAACAATTACTTTTATTTTCTTTATTATATGTCTATTTTCTGAACTTTTTTCACTTAGCGTATATATCCCAAATAAAGGCGCTCTAAATACAAGCCCTGCACTAACTTGCATACTATATCCTATTAGTTCATCTGAATACTGATTAACAACATTCTTTTTCTTAAATCGTTCTTTCATTTTATCTCCAACAAAGGTAATTATACCTCCTGCAATACCTGATAGTGCAGCCTCTGGACCAACACTTGCACCAAAGAATAGTATCGTTAATGAGTTTATAATAGAATATTTTAATGATTTATACTCTACTCTTTTATTTTTCTTAAATTCTTCTAAAGTTTGGTCCATATATTTTGGATATTCGCCAAAATGTTTTTGCGTTATTCCGACTAATATACCACCTATACTTGCAACTATTAAAGTCCAATATTTTATATTGAAAAGATCTTTTAAAGTATGCCATATAAAGTGTGTCCCTACATTTACAATTCCTAAAAACATTCATGTTAAAATACCTACAAATGCACCCATAAGTGCGCCATTAAGCATTAACTCTAAATCTAACTTTACAACTTTTTTATCCAATGAATTTCCTCCTTAAGTTGCTCTTAAATAAAGTTTTCCTCTATAAGATAATTTATATTCTAAATTCAAAATAAGGTTTTAATAGTGTTTTTTCAATCTTCGATAAACATGTATTACAGTTATATAGCTTAGCATATACAACTTCTGACTTATAATCCTCTGATTCAGCTAACAATTCGCTTGCTCTATTATCAAATTTTATCTTATTTTCATTTAAAATATCCGAGTTATTTAAAAAGGCATAAAATTGAGTCGGTAAAAATCTGATTTAATAGCTATTATGTGTAACCTCTGCCCCATCCATAAACCACTGCATCGAAACTAATAAAACAACCTTCTTATCTTTTTATATAACTTAAAAGATCGTTCATTATTGGTATTAAATCTTTCTCTTTAAAAGTATATTGTATGTACATACGTCATAGGTATCTAAAGGGGTGTTTTTTTGAGTGTCGATATAATCTTACAAGGCTTAAGTGGATTATTATGGATTATAACTTACATATTAATAATTAATAGAAGTATTAAAGATAAAACCTATGGTATGCCATTTCTTGCAATGTGCCTTAACCTCTCATGGGAATTCGTATTTGCCTTTATTTATAAGACTGATATATTTCATCAGGTAGTATGCTTAATATGGTTTGTTCTTGATTTAATGCTAGCTTGTACATTTTTCAAATATGGATATAAGGATTTTAAGAATAAATATTCTTTAAGTAAAATATCATTCTTGATATTGATTAATTTTACGTTAATATCTTCTTTTATTTTTATGATTTTAGCGCCATCAGATTTTGGTATTTTATTTCATGGTGATATTATTCAAACAGCAGGCTTTATAGCTTATTTGCAAAATTTATTAATGTCTATATTATTTGTTTTAATATTTTTAGAAAGAAAAAACTTAAAAGGCCAGTCTATTTTTATAGCAATATTTAAATGGTTAGGAACTTTGTCTGTGAGTATTATGAAACTTAGCAGTATGGTTTCATCAAATCCAACTGAGTTATTTATTATATTTTTAATTCAAATCTTTGATATTTTGTATATCTATTTACTACTTAAATTCTATAGACATAAGTAATACTAAAGTATCAATGAAGATATTTAAGGCTATCCTTTTTCCACTCTAATTTATCTAAATTTATCAAATTTTACATTATCATTTTATTATTTATTCTATTATTCAAAATAAAAAAACGTATTGACTACTAAATCAATACGTTTTTCATTAACTTTAATTGTGGAAATGAATCGTAAGAATAATACCCACAACAAAATATTTCATTTAATTACTTTATCTTAGTAGCTACTCCACTTGAGTTTATTTTCCATCCGTCAATTACAGTATTTTTAGCCATTGCGCCACTGCTATATAAATAATACCACTTTCCTGATATCATTTGCCATCCTGTTGCCATTGCTCCGCTATTTTTTAAATAATACCAAGTTCCATTTACACTTTTCCAGCCCGTTGCCATTGCTCCACTATTCTCTAGATAGTACCAAACTCCATATACATTTTCCCAGCCTGTTGCCATTGCTCCGCTATTCTTTAAATAATACCAAGCTCCATATACATGTTTCCAGCCTGTTGCCATTGCTCCACTATTTTCTAGATAGTACCATACTCCATATACATTTTGCCATCCAGTTTTCATTCTATAGTATTCATCAAAATAGTACCATGTACCATATATATTCTGCCAACCTTTTTGCTTTATACCATCTTTATAAAAATACCATATATTATTTTCATATTGCCAACCTTGTTTTCCATCCTTAGGTAATTCTGGAGCTGATCCTATTCTATTTTTAGTATTATAATAACCTGTTCCATCTTTATCTCCTGCAAAGTCTAACAAATTATTCTTATCATAGATTTTAGTAAGTTCTCCAATATGTTTAGCTTTTATTGTATATGTATTTCCTATTTGCTGTAAGTTTCCATTTATATATAACTTAAGAAACTTATCTGGAGAAGAATCATATTCTGAATAACCATCTACTAGTATTGCCTCCGTATCAGTTGTTTCTACTATAATATCTCCTTCTAGAGATATCTCTGACTTGCCTTCTATCTTTAATACATTTCCATTCTTATTTCTTACCTTAACATTTTTTAATGCTATACTTTTAGATCCCTTATAGTATATAGATGATTCATTTTCTTTTAAGTCTAAATTGGTATTATCTATATCTGTATTAGTTATTTTAGCATCTCTCCACCACATAGTACCTACTTTAGTATTAACTAGCTTGCTATTTTCTAAATTATTTACATTTACTTCACTATTTTCTATAATACTATTTGTTATAGTTCTTGCTATAACCGACTTAGCATTTTTTATAGTGCAATTTTCTATTTTATCACTACCAGAAGATACTTCTATTTGTATCTTATCTGTAGTTATATTTTTTATACTAACACCTCTAAAGATAGTCTCGTCAAACCTTGTAGTTAATATAGGTTTATTGATTGTTGACTTGCCTATTAATTCTTTATCCAAACCAATTGTATCTATACGCTTATTTTCTTCTTTAGATATGGTTATATCATTTAACATTATTATCGTTTGAACGGATGAATTCTTAAGTGCTAATATTAACTCGTCTTCTGTTGATACACTTACTGTACCTTCACTTGCATTTGGTAATTTTGGTTCTTCACCTATTCGTTGTTTAGTATTATAATATCCAGTTCCAGAACTATCTTTTCCTTTAGAAAGTATATTATTTTTATCATAAATTTTATTATAATGGTCATCCTGTTCTGATTTTATTGTGTATGTATTTCCTATTTGTTGTAAATTACCATTTACATATAATTCATTATTTTCATTTATTAATAATATCGCTTCATCTTTGTTTGTTTCTAATATTATATCCCCTTCTAAAAATATATCTGTTCCAGGACTTCGGTAGTGGCCTTCTACCTTTAATGTATGCCCTTCTTTGTTTCTTATTCTAATATTTTTTAAAATTAACTTTCGACTTGGATCTGCAGGTGAGCCAGAGGAATAAGGTTCCACAGTTATCGATGCTTCTCCCTCTTTTAAGTCTAGATTTGTATTATCTATGTCTACATCAATTAGTTTTGAATTAATATATGTTATTGTAGTATTAGTTAAATTGCTATTTTCTAAACTATCTATACCTATTTTAGCGTTTTTTATAGTACAACTTTCTATTTTACCATAATAGTCATAAATTTCTACATTGTCCATAGTTATATTTTTTATATGTAGCCTACTCCTACCTGAATCACTAGATTTAAATTTAACATCTTTAAATGATGTTGTTAGCATAAATTTATCCTTTGTTGATTTTCCTATTATTTCTTTATCTCTACCTACTATATTTACTACTCTTGCATTTTCTTTTTTTGATATTGTTATATCATTTATCATTATCACTTGTTTAACTGACGTGTCTTCTAGCGCTGATATCAGCTCATCCTCTGTTGATACTTCTACTACAGTTTTTTTTGTAGCCTCTCTTTCAATTTTATAATTATCATTACTTTCTAAAGCATACGTGCTTTTGACTGGTCCAATACATATTCCTAATGATAATATACTTAAAACTAGTACTATGTATTTTTTAAATATTGTCACTTATTATCCCCCCCCTATTATTTTGATTTATACTATACTTTAATTCAGTATAAAAATCTTAATCTTAAATATAGCCTTCCTTAAGTATTATATATCATCCTCCATGTCATTTTATGTCCCATTTTGCGTAGACTTTAATCTTATGCTATTTCTGCTTGAATTTTTAGTTGGGGTTTTGCTTGTTACGCTATCCAAAAACATATAATTTTTTAATTAATTTCTAAACATATTAAAAACAGTTATATCAGAATGATATAACTGTTTTTAAATTTCAATAGTGGAGACGATTAACAGGAATCATACCCACGATTTAATTTTATACATTTGTACACAAATTTTCACCTAAAGGTGTTTGTGTACAAATAGTGTCCTATTTCTATTTACTCTTCTATTATATATGCACCAACAATCTCGCCATAATAAGCCGTATGGAAATCCTTA
>NZ_FNGW01000012.1 GCF_900103615.1 Romboutsia lituseburensis DSM 797
TGGGAACCTTAAGTGCGACAGGAGGGAACTTTTAATACGACACCTGGGAACCTTAAGTACGACAGGAGGGAACTTTTAATACGACATCTAGGAACCTTAAGTACGCATAAATTAAAAAATTGACGTACTTAAAGTTTTATATTAAATTATAAATAGAGTTAATTATTGGGTGGAGGAATAGGGATGGATAGAAATGAAAAAAATATAGTTATGAAAAATAACATAATTATAAAGGCTAAATACAATATATCTACATTAGAGAATAGAATATTTTTAATGCTTTTATACAAATTACAAAAAAATAATGATGATGTAATTAAATGTGAAATTTCTCATGAAGAGTTTAAAACTATAATAAAGAAAAAGCAAACTAGTTCAATAGATTCGATTTCAAATTTATTAGTTAATTTAAGAAAGCAAAGTATTTATTTTAAAGATGAAGAGGGATGGGGTGAATATGGTTTTATAAATGGATTTAAATATATAAAATCTAGAAAAACTTTTAAAATTGAAGCATCTAAAGAAATACATACGTATATAAAAAATTATTTGGATACTGGGTATACACCTATTAACCTAGCTATATTTTTTGGACTTATAAATCCAAATGCTCAAAGATTTTATGATTTATTAAGGCTTTGGAGTGGAACAAAGTCTATTATAAATTATAAGGTAGATGACCTCAAAGAACTTTTGATGATTGAAGGTAAATATGATAGATACAATGATTTTAAAAGAAGGATAGTAGTTCCAGCTATAAAAGAACTTAATGAAACTGGGTATTTTGATATAGATTTTAAAGAGAATAAAGTTGGTAGAAAGGTTGACTCTATTGACTTTATAGTACAAGATTTGGATAAGCGAAAGTATTTCAGCAAAGATGATGTTATAAATGAAATTCCTAATTCTATGTTAGAAGATGTTGTAATACCTTACGATGAAAGAGATAGTGAAAATCAAGATATTATAAGTTTATATTCAAATGATATAGACCAATTAGATAGAAAAGATATATTTGTACCAGATGAATCAGTATTTACAACGGGGACATTAAGAAGTTTTAAACTTGATTTTAAAAGTATTGATTTTAAAAATCAATATATGGAGAAAGCCTTTAATGATGCGGTAATGATTACATTTGATAAGGATAATGTAGAAAGTATAAAAGCAGTATCTTATAAATTTTTTAAAGGTACTTTAGATAATAAAATTATCGAGTATAGAATTGAGGAACAACAAGATATCAAACATAGACAAGAGATGGAAATGCTTTGGTAGATGATATTAGTATATTACATGTAAAAATAAAAATAGGATAGTTTATCCTATTTTTATTTTTACTAATATTTTAAATAATTTAAATAAATTAATCTTCTTGATCAAATTCTTTTAGTTTGCTGCTTCTTAATTTATAAAGATATATTGATGATATAAAAAAGCATATGAAAAATACAATACCTAGAATTATTCCCTCCGCATAATTAGATCCTAATAAAGTAGCAATAAAACCAAATCCAATTGAAACTATTAATGAAACTATTGTATGTATAATTAGAGATTTTTTCGGTGATTTAATTTCATCATATTCAACAGAGATATCTAAAGACATATAACAAAGTACGGTACTAACTAAAATAAGCAGAAAAAATAATGGACTATCAAAAACAGCTCTTGCCCCATTATTTATAAAATTCCAAAGCAAAATTACCATAATACCTAGTGTCTCTAAAATAAATGCAACTTTAATATGTTTTAAATTTTTAATTTTTAATCTTTCATCATTAATTACTTTCATTTAAATCCTCCTTATTAACCCAAAATATTTCATCTAATTTACTTTCTACTACATAGCAAATTTGTAGACATAAATTTAGAGATGGGTTGTATTTACCTTTTTCAATCAAACTTATTGTTTGCCTAGTAACTCCTACTTTATCTGCTAACTGTTGTTGAGTTAAACCTACTTTTACACGTGCTATCTTTACTTTATTTTCCAAAATATTATCCTCCATACTATGAATTGTAACATATATATTACAAAATGCAATATATATGTTACAAAAACTTTATTAAACTAATTCCTATATTTTTCAGTATTATAATATTATTATAATTAAAAAAGGCACATAATATTAATGTGCCTTGGTTTATATATTGTGTTTTAAATCTGTTTTATCTTGATTAAACACTTATGTAACGATTTTTTTAGTACTTTCTAAGTATCTATCTGAAAGTTTATAATAAAACTTTGGTATCATTTGAGCATAATTTAATCCATCTTTTCTAGTGGCTACAATTTCCTTATAGTCCTGTCTAATATCTATAAAACCTAGTTTTTCAAGAGAATTTAAACAGTCTGAAATAACTTTACGACTTTTGTAACTAAAGCCCATATTGTCACATATCTCTTCTTGAGTTAAGCAAGTATCTCCATTTCTTAATTTATATAATAAAATAAGATAAATTCTAATTATATTATCATTATTTGATTTTTTAAGGATTTTCAAAGCAACATTACTTATTGTAACATATTGTTTCAATACTTCTGTAACATCACATTTTACACCGTAATTTAAAATATATACAGGATTATCTTTATTGTCTTTAGTTAGTTCAATTAACTTTATATCTCCATCAACATTGCACTTTCTAAGTTTTATAATATCCTTTTTTAATTTAGATTCACTAATTCCTATTTCTTGAGCGATTTCTTTTAGCCTAGAGTCTAGCTTTTCTTTATATATGAATCTATTATTTTTATTCTTGTAATTGCCTCCCCAGTTGCTTTCTAACATTATTGATCCATAGGTTCTTAAGTCTATTTGTCTATTTCTTAAGATTTCATTTGAACTTGGCATTGGTAGGCAAAAAACCTCCTTGACGGGTTTCCCTGAAATGGCTGTGTCCTCTTTAATGTAATCATTTTTAAACAGCATATATCTTTGATATTCAAGTTCTTTTATATGAATTCGTCTGAGCCTATAAGTTTCACTTTGTTTGTAATTCTCAAAAGCCTCCAAAATAGGATTATACTCTGTTGTTTTCTCAATTCCCATACTTTAATTGCCTTTCTTTTTAGTTAATTAAGCTAGATACATTGTGGTTGATTATTATAACTTAATCTAGCTAATGCCTGAATGCTCCCCTGAAATATTCAGACGTTTTTTACGTAAATTATAATAACATAAAAATAAAAATATGAAAAATTTACCTTTTATTTATAAAAATTACCCTACAACCTTTACTTATCATACTTTATTACGCTACATTTTGAGAAACGGACGAAGTAGTTGGCGATAGGAGTGAAGCGACTTTTCATATAGAATAAATAATTAAAAACATAACAATACAAAGAAGATAATCTATAAATAGATTATCTATAATAAAGAATGTAGACAAAAGTATACCACCTATGTAGACTATCGTGCACAATCATTGGAATGACTATAACTGAGATATGTACTTCTTAGAAATGATTTAATATGTCAATTTGATAACTGTGAAAGTAATGAAATTGAGAGGATTTAAAGGTTATACTTTTTTATAGTTTTATAGATTAAATTTATATATATATTTAGAGCGTATACTATACTATTTGAGCTGATAGGACGCGATAAGAACGGTTTTGTAATTGAAGTTGACTAACTAGTTATGTTTGTTATAAAAATGGAAATTAGGGCTTATTAATAGAGGATATGTATTATTGATATATTTAAGTTTACATAATATAATAATAGTAGTAAGGGGGGGATTAGATGAAATTTGATAATTTTAGGTATAATGTAACATTGTCTGATATACCAGAGGCATATCAAGATATTGCTTCAATGATGGGAATAGATAAATTTATTGAGTTTTGCTATTTATATGGTGGTGGCAATATATATTTTCCAACAGTAAAAACTCTAAAAAATCACTTTAGAAATGATGAAATATTAGAGCTGTATAGAGATGGAATGGCAATTGTAGAAATAGCAAGAAAACACCAAATTAGTCCAAACTATGTTAGATATATAGTTAAAAGAAGTGCTGATTTAATAAATTATAATAGTTGAAGCAGTATTTGGAACAATTTTTTATAGAAGAAGAAATATACATAAGTAAATTAAGTTAAAAGTAGAGATAGAAAATAAAGTAATAGATTTTAATATATATAAATAACCGAGTAGGTACAGGTATATAGCTATTAAGAAAAGTATTTATTTTAGATGATTTGTTATCTAAGATAAATACTTTTTTTACGTTAAAAACTTCAAAGATATAAAAAAGATGAATTTACACCTTGACAACTATAATTGTCATAAACTATTATTATATTGACAATTATAGTTGTCATCATGGTGATAAAAATAGTCAGGAGGAATTACATGCCATTAAATAATCGATTAAAAGAATATCGAGCTAAAATTAACGTAAATCAGACTGAGATGGGGAAATTAGTTGGAGTATCTAGGCAAACGATAAGTCAAATTGAACGTGGAGACTATTCTCCATCAGTTACTTTAGCATTAAAGATAGCAAAGATATTAAATGTGAGTGTAGAAGATATTTTTATTTATGAGGAGGATGAGATTGATGGATAATAGCCGTGTAAATGAGATTAAAAAAGAAGATAAGAAGGCTTTTAAAGGTTTTTTTATTATATTAATAATTAGTACAATTCTTGGAGGCGTTTTTGGTTCTACTTATAGCAATTTAAAAGAAGTTTTTGGGGAAAGTTTATCTAGTTTAGTAATAAATATACTTGAGGTAATTACACCATTTGCAAGTCTGGCTCTTTCTATATTAGTTATAATAGTAAGTACAATAGTATATACTAATTCACGAAAAGGATATGATTTGTGGAATCAAGCGAATGAAGATGATAATAGCATTGATAGAATTGAAAAAAATTTATCTTACTTAATGTTAATTATTTCAGTAAATCAAATTTTAGGATTTTTCTTTATGGCAACTGGAGGTATGTTGTTACCTTTTGATGATATAAATGGTGATCCTAGCATGCTAAAAGCTAATTGTTTCATGATAGGATTTATATTGTGTTTTGTATCTACTACATTAATTCAGAAGAAAGTAATTAATCTAAGAAAAGAAATTAATCCTTTCTTAAAAGGTAGCATATATGATATGAAATTTTCAAAAAAATGGATAGATAGCTGCGATGAGTCTATAAAAATGAGAATATATAAAAGTTCATATAAGTCACTTAAGTGTGTTTCAACAACATGTTTAATACTTTTTTTAGTTAGTATCATAGGTTATGAATTATGGGACTTTGGTATTGTTCCTATGACAATGGTAATTATTATATGGTTAGTACAAACTGTATCTTATTGTATAGAAGAAATTAAATCTTCAAAGGTAAATTAGAATGAAAAATCTCTAAAGGCTTTATAGCTAAAGCCTTTAGAGATTTTTTTAGTTTTTAACCACGACAATCAGCAGTTTCAATTTTGAATTTACCATCTTCATCTTTTAAATAAACATACATGTCGCTGTTATCCAGTATTGATTTGTCTTCTTTTGAGACTATGTCATATTCAACTTTTACTTTATACATTCCATTCAACTTTTTAAATTCAGAAATATTAAAATCATAATTTACTAACTCATTTTGTCTATCTGATTCAAAAGTAGTTAAATATTCAATTAGACTATCTGTTATAGAACTATCGTTAGTAAAATAAACCTTTAATTTATTTAATTCTGATTCAGACGAGTAGTCTTCCATACTGTTTATTGCTTCAAAAAAACTAGTTATGGTTTGCTTACTTGAATTTTTAACTTCAGTACTTACATTTGAACATCCAACCATAAGTATCGAAATCAAAAACATTAGTAATAATCTTTTCATTATACATCTCCCTCTATTTATTAATCCCTCATCTGTTATTTTATAAATTTATTTAATTTAATTCAATAAGATATAGGTAATTAGATTATTAATGTTATTATATTTAACTATTTTTATGACTTAAACATTGTTGAATTTGGTAAAATATATGCTATGTTATAATAAATTTAAGTTATAACTAATATGTAGGAAAAACTGAAATAAAATAAGGGAGAAAGTAAATATGAAAAAAATAATTATCGGATGCTGCTTAACTATGGTTGGAGCATTTTCAAATATTGCTTTATTAATAAGCATATCATTTCATGTAAATAAATTAGGTGGGTGGTCAGATCCGCCAGGTAAATTCATGACTGCAATAGAGGGCACAGGCGCATCAGTATTAATTTTTCCAATGATAATAGCTACTATATTGCTTGGAGTTGGATTATACTTGTTGCTTCAAGACTATTTAAAAACATTATCAAACCGAGTTAATAAATAATCACTTAAAGTAAATATTAAATTATAAAATTTAAATGCTATAACGACACAAGGAGGAATATGATGAACAAATATACCAATCAGCAAATAGATGATACTTTAAATATCATAGAGTCTACAATTAGAAATTGTGAAAAAATACAACCTAAATTCAAAGAAGGGACACCTCAACTCTCTCTTTCTAGAAATCGTATAAAGGCTTTATATATTTCAAAATCTTTAATTACAAGTCAAGAAAAGGACTACACACAAGAAGAATTATTAAAATCAGTACCTCAAGTTACTTCTATTATTAGTAAAAGTCAAAAGGCAATGATTAATGCAAAAGAAGGTACAGGAACATATACACGTTTAAAAAAGATAATAGATGCAATGACAATTTCATTATCATATATTGAAGATGCTATAAATCAAGATAACTAATTACTAAATAGCAATTTATGATGGATTAAATCGTATATTGTGATTAAAAATTTGAATATATAGATAATTATTCATTTAAATAAAATTACAACCTGCTAACTTGATTAATGTATACTTTAGTGCTACTATTAATTTGCAAAATCCAAATTTTGGATAAAAATGGGGGCGTTTTAAAGTGAATAATACACAAATAAAAGAATATTTAAATTATTTTATCGAACAATATTTTCAAGAAATAGAAAATCTACCATCAAGTGATATATTAAAAATAGCTGATTCTAGTCAACTTGAAAAAATTAAAAATATTAATATACCCAACGAAGGTAGAAAAATTCAAGAAGTTATAAATGAAATGATTGAAGATGTTTATGATTATAGAGGGAAAGTAGATCACCCAAGATTTTTTGGATTTGTACCTGGACCAGCAGATATTACTTCTTGGATTGGGGATGTTATGACAAGTGCATATAATTTACATACTGCAAGCTGGATGATATCATCTGGTGCAAGCTGTATTGAAAAAAAATTAATTGAATGGTTATCTAAAAAGGTAGGATATGATACAACTAAATCTGTTGGGTTATTTGTCTCAGGAGGTTCTATGGCAAATATTACCGCTTTAGTAACTGCGAGAGATAATAAACTTTCACCGGAAACATTTCATTTAGGAGTTGCTTATGTCTCTGATCAAACACATAGTTCCATTAAAAAGGCTTTAAAAATAGCTGGGATATCTCCTCAAAACATAAGAAAGATATCTTCTGATTTAAATTATAAAATGAATATAAGTGAACTTGAAAGAACGATACAAGAGGATATTTTAAAAGGATTAAAACCATTTGTAATAATTGCAAGTGCTGGAACAACTAATACAGGAAGTATTGATCCAATGTATAAAATTTCTAATGTATGCTCCAAGTATAAATTATGGATGCATGTTGATGGAGCGTATGGAGCATCAATATTATTATCCCAAAACTATAATAATTTATTAAATGGTATTGAAAATGCTGATAGTTTAAGTTGGGATGCTCATAAATGGTTATTCCAAACATACGCTTGTGGAGTGGTTATTGTAAAAGATAAAAATAATTCAGTAAACAGTTTTAGTGAAAATCCAGAGTATTTAAGAGATTTAGATGTAGACAATGGTCTAATCAACTATGGAAATATTGGAATGGAATTAACTAGACCTGCTAGATATCTTAAACTTTGGACTACTTTGCAGACTTTAGGTACTGATGAAATAAGTAGAAGAATAGAATATGGTATTAATATTACAGAGTATGTTGAAGAATTGCTAGAAGGTTTGGATAACTGGGAAATAATTTCAAAGCCAAGTTTAGCTATTATTAATTTTAGATATGCTCCTTGCGGTATTTCACAAAAACAAATAGAGGATATAAATAATAATATTTCTAAATTAATGCTTCAAAGTAATTATGCAGGAATATTTACAACTGTTTTAAACAATAAAGTTGTTTTAAGAATGTGTTGCATCAACCATGAGACTACTAAAGAAGACATAAAAAATACTATTGCTAAATTAGATGAATTTGCAAAGAAGTTACTAGAAGATATGGTTACCTTGGTAATTTAATATAATTAAAATAAATAATCATTTAAATTTGAGAGTTAAATAGGTGGTTATAAAATATATTTAAATACGAGTTGGTATTTATGGATAAAGGGAGCTGATAATATTTTTAGCTCCCTTTATTAATTAGTATATTATATATTTAGCATTCACCTTTGCCATAAACAAGTAACTTCGGTAATGCTTGCATTTTCAAGTTAATTTCTATTATGCTTGTGGAGGAGTTCCTTCAGCATTTGATACAACTACATCTATTTGTACTAAAGCATCTTTAGGTAAAGCTGATACCCCAACTATTCTTCTTGCAGGAACTCCGCCTGGGAAGAATGTTGCGTAAACTTCGTTTACAGCGTCTATATCTTCAATGTTTTTAAGGAATACGTTTACCTTAACTACATCATCCATAACGTGGTCAACACTTTCTATAATTGCCTTAATATTTTTTAAACATTGTTCAGCTTGCTCTTTTACACCACCAGCTACCATTTCACCAGTTTTTGGATCTAAAGGTAATTGAGCTGAAAGATGATTATAATGAGAGAAAGCTACAGTTTGTGTATGTAGAGAATCTATTGGTGCATTCTCAGTATTGTTTGCTTCTATAATTAGTCCATGTCTATCTTCAATAGCTTGTGGAGGTGTACCATCTCCATGTGATACTACTGCTTCAATTTGTACTAAAGCATCCATTGGTAAAGCTGATGCTTCAACTATTGTACGTGCAGGCATATATGCTACTGCTCTTGCTATAGCTGAATCAGGGAAGAATGTAGTATAAACTTCGTTTACTGCATCAGTATCTGAGATATTTTTAAGGAATATATTAATTTTAACAATATCGTCAAAAGGAACGTCGATACTTTCTAAAATTGCCTTGATATTCTTTAAGCATTGTACAGTTTGATCTTTTACACCATTAGCTACAATTCTACCTAATTTCGGATCTATAGGTAATTGAGCTGAAATGTTATTGTAATGAGAAAAAGCTACAGTTTGTGAAGATAAAGCACTTGTTGGTGCATTTGCTGTATTATTTGTAAGCTTTATTATGTCGCCTGCTTGTGGTGCATTCGGAATTGTACCTTCAGCGTTTGAAACAAGTGCTTCAACTTGTACTAAAGCATCCATTGGTAAAGCTGCAACTGCTACTACAGTACGTGTAGGAACATAGTTTGTAAAGTATGCTTTGTAAACTTCGTCTACAGCATCCATGTCTTTAATATTTTTAACGAATACAGTGATTCTAACAATATCATTCATAACATGATCGATACTTTCTACAATTGACTTGATGTTTTTAAAGCACTGTTCAGCTTGCTCTTTTATACCACCAGCTACTAATTTACCAGTTTCTGAATCGATAGGTAATTGAGCTGAAAGATTATTGTAATGAGAGAAAGCTACAGTTTGTGAAGATAAAGATTCTTTGTTAACGTTTTCCGAATTTCTAGATAATACTGCGTTATAGTTATTCATGATAATATTCCCCTTTTGTCATATTTATTGATAGACTTTTGAAAACCCATCTATTGATATTAAACCGTGGATTAGCTTTAATGTCAATAGATTTTATTTTTAGCATTTTAATTCTAGTATTAAGGAAAACTTGAAAACCTTTAAAACACTGTATTTTAGCATAAAATTTCCTGTTAAAATTTTACCTTTTTTTAACAGAAAATTGACTTGAATTTGAGTTCAAAATTATGAATTTTAATATGATAATTTTCACGTTTAAGTGAAATTAAAAATGGATTCTAGGAAGTGCGAATGATTGATTATATTAAAAAAGAAAAAGATTAAAGAAATTTTTTAATCTTTTTCTCAATTATAGTTGATCCTATAAGAATAAGTATAAAAAATAATATTGTCAATATGCTTATAGATAAGTCGAAATAGCATTCATTTAATATAATAAATATACCTAAAGTAATAAGGAAAACTCCTTCTGAAAAATACATTTTAGAATAAAAATTTATATATCCATCAATATCTTTTATATTTCTATGATAAGGCCATATATATTTTTTAATATCTTTAGTTTTTCTTAACTTATCACCTCTATTAAAATGCCAAATAGATGTTAATATAATTGAAGTTGCTGTTATTGTTAAAGATGACATTTATATTACCTCCATTCTGACTTTTATAACAGTTATATTTGTGTGATAGATATTACACGCTCTAAAAATTCTAGTATTGAGGATCTATTGTAAACTACAAATTTATGCTGTACTTTATCATTTGTAAATATAGAAAGTCCATTTGGTGCAAAGCCTAATGTATTACGTTTATTTACTGAATTAATATCTTTATATTCAATTCGAGTTTCACCTGTTTGAATATTTGCCAAATGAGAACCGAATACAAGTCCAGTTTTATCAAAGTAAATATGACCTCCAACGGCCTCAATACCTCTATAGTAGTTAGCTTTTACTGTTTTGCCTATATAATCTTCCAAAAAATTTCTCCCCTTTTTATCTAAGTCTAAATATTATTAGTTAATTTTATAAATTAATATATTAAGACTACTAAATTATTTTGTTCCTATACTAATACATTAGATTATTAAATCTTAAAAATCAATAAAAGTGGACTAAGATAGCTATTTTTTGAGATAAAAAACTTTACTAACTATGTAGTTTTTATTTTAAAGGAATTTTTTATTAAAATCAGAATATTAACTTAAAATAGGATAGATAAATCTTTGTATAAAGTTTAAATTAACTAAATAAAGGAGGAAAATATGAAAAAGTTGATTGTCATAATTTTTATATTATCAACAATCATGACATTAGGATGTGGTAACACGATAAGCGGAGAAAAGATATTATCTAATAAAAAATGGGAAGAAGATATTAACAATATGGACGAAAATTTAAGAAAGAAACATCCAGATTTATTTAGGTGCATATCAGAAAAAACATGGAACGAAAATATACAAAAGTTAAACTCAGACCTAAAGAATTTATCCGATATTGAGATTTCTATGAGAATAAGCCAAATTATATCTTCAATAGGGGATGCTCATACAAGTATAGATTTTCTTGAAATATTAACACCTATAGGAAAGGAAAAATTTAACTATGATGAAATAGTTGAATTTCCAATTAAATTTGACTATTTTTCAAATGAGTTAAGAGCTATAGCTAGTGATAGCCAGTATAAGAGTATACTAGGTTATTAGTTAATATCTATTAATAACGTATGTACAGATGAGATAGTAAAAAAAGTATCAACTCTTATAAGTTATGATAATCAACAATTTGCCAAAGAGCTAGCTAGGTCACAAATGCAAATCTATGAATACTTAAAATTTTTACAAATAGTGGATGGGACTAAGGCAGAGTACGTATTTGAAAATGATAATAAAGAAAAAATAAAAATAAATGTCAATGCTATAAAAAATAAAGAAGTTAATTATGTTAACTTAGATAAAACTCAATCTAAAATAAGTACTAAATTTGAAGGCAAATATGATTTTTACTGGACAAAACAGATGAAAGAAGATAATGTACTATATTTTAAATATAATAAGTGTCTAACAAATCAGGGAGCTAATATTGACAAACAGGATTCAGCTAATTATCCAGATTATTATGATTTTCATAACAATCTTTTAGAAGAAATAAATAATAATAATTATGAAAAACTTGTTATAGACTTAAGACAAAATCGTGGTGGTGCATTTAAGTTAGTTGATTTACTTATACATGATTTAAAATATAAAATAAACTTAAATAGTGAAGATATAGTAGTTATAACAGGAAAAGAAACTTTGTCAGCTGGAGCGATTTTAGCGTGGAGATTACAAAATGAATTAGGTGCAACTATAATAGGTGAGGAAACTGGTGGAAATGTAAATATATTTGGAACTGAAGGTGAATTTATTACACTACCTAATTCTAAAATAAAAGTTAAACATCCTTATAGTTTTAGAGAATTAAAAGAAGGATATAATGGAGGCGTTAAGCCAGATGTACAGATAAAACAAACATATAAAAATTACATTTATGGAATCGATGACTGCTATGAATATGTAATTAATGTTTTAAAAAAATAAAGCTATAAAATACAGTACCTGTATATTACACAGTAATTTTAAAGGAGCATTTATTTTATGTTGTAAGCCAATAAGTTTTGGTATAATCAAACTAAATTATTGAGCAATAAAAACTTTAAAGTGGGGTGTATACAATGGAATATATGGGAAATGAGAAGTTTTGGAATAACAAATTTGAAAATAGAAAAGATAGTCCACTCAATCCAGAAAAAGCACTGATTGAAAATATTATGTATTTCAAAAAAGGCTCTGTTCTTGATATAGCTTGTGGCGATGGAAGAAATACTTTATTTCTACTTAAGAATGGTTTTAAAGTAACTGGTGTTGATTTTAGCATTAAAGCCATAGAGCGATTAAAGATATTTGCTAAAAGAGCTAATTATTTAGTAGACACAAAACTAATTGATCTAAGTGATTTGAATGCATTAAGTGAGGTAGGTGTATTTGATAATATACTAATTAATCATTATAGGTTAAGCAAGGATCAACTTAATGTTATCACAAGTCATATATCAGATGGTGGAATTTTATTTATTTGTGGATTTGGCCACAAACATAAAGTAGATTCTAAAATTAGAAAAGATGACTTAATTAAGCCTGATGATTTTGAAGATATAAATAAATTTTTTGAACTAGTTAAGTATGCTGAAAATGAAGATGATAGAGGTTTCTTTGTTACTTATATTTTTAGAAAAATTAAGAAATAATATCTCAAATAACTTTAATATTTAAATATGATACATAAAAATAGATCAAACTATTTATTTTAAAAATAAGAAAGTGGACTAATAGAGGACTTTTTATAAAAACATTAAAAAATAATTATGAGATATACAATTGTCCACTTTTTATTAAAGAAATTCTAAATTATTATTTGCATTTCGATTCTAACATGTAATTATTTAATAATAGAAATCCTTTTATTTGTTGCATCAAGTTCAACCGTACATCCGATTGGTAAAGTTATCATTGGATGAGTATGGCAGCAATCAAATTCAGCTAAGAAAGGAATCTCTTTATCACCTAAGACTTCTAATAATATTTCATATGGTTTTCTACCTGTATTAGAATCTTTAAATAATTCATGTTTACCTAAGATAATTCCTGAAACTTTATCAAATACGCCACTTAACTTTAATAATGAAAAACTTCTCTCAATAGTAGCACAATCGTGTAGAGAATCCTCAATAAGAAGTATATCTCCTTCTTTTATCTCAGGCATATATTCTGTATTCCAAATGCCTGTCATAGTATTTAAATTTCCACCAATTAATCTACCTTGTACTTTACCTTCATAGACCGTAATTAACTCATTTTTTACTCTATTCTTTTCTCTATCTTGATTTTCCCAATCAATGAATTCATCAGTCCAAAATTCTGGATTTTCAAGCATATGAGGGTAACTAATATCATTTACTAATATATCTTCAAAGTATTTATAAGTTAAATCTACATATGGTTTTAACTCACCAAAAGAGGCTACTAGTGCTGGCCCATAATATGTTGAAATGCCTGTTTTAGCATAAATCCCCAATAATATAGCTGTAACATCTGAAAATCCGATTATAGGTTTTGGATTTTCCTTAAACGCCTCGTAATCTATATATGGAAGTAATGAGTTTGAGTTCATTCCTCCAATAGTAGACATGATACACTTTACTTTAGGATTTCTAATTAAGTTATTTAGTTCTTCTGATCTCTCTTTAATACTTCCAGATCTGTAAAAATCACTTTTTCCTGTTAAGTTACCTTCTATAATCTTAAAGCCTTTATCTTGTAGATATTTAACCCCTCTTTGAAATCTTTTGGGAGCATAGGCTGTTATAGGTGTTGATGGCGAAAAAATGCCGATAGCATCTCCTTTTTTTAACTTAAAATTATTCTTCACTATGTTTCCTCCAATCTTAATTTATATAGTAATAGTTAATTTTTTACATTATACTCCTTATTTAAGAATTTTCCAAATAAGAAATATCTATACTAAGACACTCATGATTTAATTTAGTTCAATAAGCTTGATATATATCTAAGGATGATAGATGTTTGTATACTTAAAAGTATTTACCATAGGATATGATATTAACTCAAATTACTGGAGACAAGGATTTGCAACAGAGGCTATAAATGAAGTAATAAAATTTGGATTTGATTTGAAGAATGCACAATCATATTTATATACTATATTTACTTGTAAAATTATATTTTATCATAATACTTTGTTCAATATTTATGATTCACATACATATTTTAAAATTACAAGACATTTATTATTTTAATCTCCAAGGTTTTCCCATACCATGTGAGTTTTCAGGATTATCGCCTTTTGTCCAATAGTTTGCAATATATGTTTTTCCATTGTAAACTACTTCATCACCTTCAATATAAACTACATCTGAATACCATGCATTATCATTTAGAGCTGGGCCAGAGATTAATTTCCATCCTGTAGATTTTCCTTGTCTATCTTTTGGATCTGGTTTCACTCCAGCATTAATCCACCAATTATTTTCATAAGTATTTCCTTCAAAAACTACCTTTGTTCCAGGAGTTGTATAGTTTATATGAGGATTCCAAGTATCATTTATTACTTCACTTTCTGATTTTGTTTTCAATGATACATAAGATGGTAATGAATAATTTCCTGCTGCATCAAAAGCTCTAATAATTAAAGAATAATCTGTATTAGGCATTAAATCCTTTAAATCAACTGTTGTAGAGGTAGAAGAACCTATATATTTTTTATTAATATCATCCCAAACCCAGTATTTAGAAACTCCTACATTATCAGTTGAAGGATCAAATTGTATTTGTGCTGATGTAGCTGTTATATTAATAGCCTTAACATTCTTAGGCGCTGTAGGTGCTTCAGTATCATTATCCTCGCCTGGTTTGTTATCACTGTTAAGCTTAACTGCCTTTACAACGGTATTATCAAATAAATCTGTTATTATTACTTTTGCATAAAGATCATTTGTATTATCTAATGAAATATATTCGTTTACTTCACTCTTATATGATTTTATATTATCAATAGTTTTTATTGCTGCACCTGTCATAGAAGAATTATTATACACCTCTATTTTCCCTTTAAATTGAGGTGTACTTTCATTATTTAGTTTCCATGAAATATTTAATTTTCCATTTTCATATTGATTATTTACAATATCAAAGTCTAAAACCCCAACATCTGGTTTATTTGGTTGATTCAGCGTAAATACTTGTCCACTATTAATAGATGGTTTTGTATTACCCCCGGCACTAACCCAAACGTAATCTGAGTTTCCTCCACCATTCCAATTCATACTAGGATACTGGCTAGTTATTCTCTGTTTATTTAAAGAGTTCCATGCTCCATCAGAAATATTTCTACTATAAAAGTTTTTTAATCTGGCTTCTCTTTCTTGTTGACCATTTCCAGCCCAATCCTCTTGGAACATTCCAGTACCCCAATTAAAATGAACATTTGCTACTGGAAAATCTAAAATAGCTATTTGTTTCCATTGTTTTGTAGATTCATCTTGTATCCATTGACCAAATTTTGTATGGCCATCTTCTTGCCAATTACGCATAGTCATCTTATACCAACTATTTGGTTGCCAATTATAATTTGTTTCAACTTTCATTCCTTCACCTTCACCACCAAAACGTGATGCAGATGAATTTGGAGAAAGGTATTCTGCTTCTATTGGTTTTCTAACAGATACTGGATCCCAAATTGCAAAATGTGCTGTACGTTTATTAGCCTGTTGTTGGAAACCGGCATAACCGCCACCTTCTCCACCGGCATTCCAATTATGAACCGCCCAATATGTATATGGTGGATTTTTGATCGAACTCCAATCAGTAGTCATAATATCTGATGGTTTTTCATTTACAGGATTAACATACATACCTGTTGCATTAGTTGCTGCTTGAACTATACTTGTGTTGCTAATTCCCCAAATCATAAAAATAGTTATAATTCCAATTAATATTGATTTTTTTTTCATTAAATTCATTCCCCTTATTATAATTTAATCCTTTATGTAATGGTTACAATATAGACTTTTTATCACAAATATGAATTTAACTGCATTCTTCACTTTATTTATCGGCATAAAGTTTATAAGGTTTATATATAAAAATCAAATAATATTTAAATTTTAATTTTCTATAGTGATATGTTTTAAAATATTTAAATTTTATATGTTAAAATAATATTAGCTCAAATATAAAAATGGGCCTAAACTGCTATAATTACAGTTTTACGTTAGGTTTAATAAATATTGCTATATTTTTTATGAAAAAATACATGTATAGTAAAATTAGGGGGATTTACTAATGAAAAATAAAAATAAAGTATTTACTTTTTCACTAGTGTTATCAATTATTCTTATCTTTGGTATTTTAATATATCTAAAGACTGCAACTGGAGAAAAATATAACATTGATGCTGAAAAAGAATCTATAAAAGAAGTGTTAGAAACGTTCATAAAAGATGATTATAACTATAATGGAGGGAAGAATGATTTTTCAACAGTTGGAAATGAAAATTTAAAAAAATATTTAATAGCAAGAAATGCTGTAAAATATACAAATCATAAGAGTAGTTATAAAAAAGTTCTTTCACAAAAGTTTGAATTTGACTATAAAGATTTTTCAAAATGGGGAGATTGCGTAAAGGTTAATGTTTACATGGATGAAAATTATTCATATGAGGATGAGGATACAGGACAAATAAATAAAGACGCTGGAGCAGGCAATGATTATATTGTATATCTATCCAAGGTAGATGGAGAATGGAAAGTTATGTCTGCAACGATTGATGTTGATGTTGATCCGGTAGATGATGTGTTTGATGTAAATAAGGAATTAGGTTATGGGTGGAAAAAAACACGTGAACGTGTTGATGAAGATTTAAATAAAATGCTTGATAAACTGAATGATTTAAAGGAACAGTACTCTGAGCCTATAAATTAGAAAATTTAAGACGGGATGCTTATATTAGTTAAGGGAATAAGCCTCATTTTCAACTTATGATATACTTTTTAATTGGTCATAGTGAAGGTGAGGCTTAAATTTATTTACAAGTATATTTAGCTTGCAATGAGAACTTTTAAGTGAAGAATAATTTTTAAATTAGTTATATTTATCTTTAGAATTAAATAGAGCCTTAATAAAAAGTGCTATGGATATAACTAATAATGCAACTTGTACATACTACTAGAAGATGCGATTAAATATAAACCTGCTAATATAAATCATATTATATGTAAATAAGATCTGAGATTTTTAGAAACATTTTTCATATAAATACTTACTAAAAGTTAAAATAAAATTAATTTTACTTTAACTATATTTTAAATAAACCGTAAAACTTAGTAACATTTTTTATCAATAAAAGTATTATAAATTAAGGAGAAAAAAACCTTAATTTAGAATAAAAAGGAGAAAAATATAATATGAAGTCTAGTATAACAAATTGCAATTGTGAATTAATAGATATATCAGGACTTTGCAACCCATCTGATGTTACAGGTGTTATAAGTCAATATCCGTATTGGATTCAGATGAATATTCCTGAAACTCTTACTATACCTGAGCAAAAACCAGACGTTGAACAAATAAACTCTGTTAATATTTCTGTTAATATAATTAGAAATGAAGTTGTTAAAGTACCAGTTTCACCAGTAGATGCAAATGGAGAATTTATACCTAATTTAGAAGGTAAAGTATCTACAGGTAGAAAGTTAATAATAGAAGGTCAATTGTGTCAAAAAGTTGTATATACAGCTAATGAACCTGATCAATCAGTCCATTCAGCACATTTTTATGTCCCATTCTCAGCGTATATAGTAGTTCCAAGTGAAATCGAGTTTACTAATGGAACTACTACTACTACTATAGATTCACTAGATGTAGATTTCCAAGTTAATGCATGTATAGAAGATGTTGCTATTAAAATGTTAGATTTTAGGAATATATTAAAACAAGTAACTTTATTACTATATGCCGTTCCAAATCAATCAGTATAAAATAAATCATCAAGGAGTGAAGACAATGCTAAATTGTGATTATACAGGGAACACAAGCTATAAATTTTATAACAAATGTTGTGTAGAAAATGAAAGTATAAATATGATTGGACAATATCCTGCCAATAAAATTGAAAAAGTATTATCTTGTTTTACAGATACAGATAAATGGACTGAATTTTTCCTACCAGAAATAGTGGATATACCAACTCAAAAGCCTGATATAGAGGGGATAGTTGAAGTTAATTCTTGTATAGAAATTATATCTCAAAGAGTAATAAAAACTCCTGTTGTAACTGGATACACTTCATCTAATTCAACACCGATATTAGGTGAAAATATACCAAATGCAGAATGTACTAATTTGACAGGGAGAAAATTAATAATAGAGGGAATATTAAAGCAAAAAATAATATACACTGCAGCGGTTGATGAACAATCTCTTCATTCAGCACATTTCGATATACCTTTTTCTACATTTATAATAATAGAAAAAGACACACCACTATCTCAAAAGTTCAGAATAACTCCATATATTGAAGATATATTTGCGTGTAAATTATCAGAAAGAAGTGTATTTAAAAATACAACTATATTTATAAAAGCATCAAGAATATGCTAATAAAATAAGGAGGATTAGTAATGGATTGTAATAAAAATGTAAAATGCGGCTGTGATTTTAATATAAAAACAGTTGGAACATGTGATGTTTCAAGAATTACTATAAATGGTAGTAATAGATCAGACTTAAACTGGACAGAAATATCTGTCCCTGAAATACTTTCTATACCAGACTTAAAACCAGATATTGAAGAGATCGACCAAGTTTATGCAAATGTAATTTTAGATAATATTAAACTTATAGAAACACCTTTTGCATATAAAAGCTATGTTCTATTTAGCTTTTATAATGCAGCAAATGATTTAACAGGAACATTGACAGATTTAATAATCGATTTAACAGGAACTGTTGGTGATGTTACTGATATATTAAGTAATGATTTAACAACTCTTTTAACTGATTTATTAGATGCTTTAAATCTTATACCAATAAAGCCTCCAGGATTAGCAGCACTAATTACAGTGGTACAACAAGCAATAACTACTATTGCTAATTTAGTAGATAGTATAGATCAAGCTCTAGCTGCAGTTGTTACGGCTGCTAATAATTTATTAGCAGCTATATTGACAGTACCTTTCTCAGCAGAATTAATATGTCAAGCGGTGAAAACTCTTACAGATACATTAACTACATTAAGTACGTTAATTAACTCTATAGTAGGTATAATAAATGGACTATTAAATGCTATATCAGCAGCGGCAGCAGGTATTCCAGGACTAGGTACTTTAATCAGTGACCTTATAACTGCTGTAAATAATTTGATAACTGCTCTTTTGACTCCAGCAATAGCAGCAGTAAATGCAGCAATAACTGCTATATTAAATGCATTACTTCCAGTTAACTGTGATCAATCATCAGCATTTGAAATAATTCCTAATGCTGAAGGAACTTGTTTAAGTGGTAGAAAATTAATAATAGAAGGCATATTAAAACAAAAAGTAGTTTATACAGCTGAAGTAGATATTCAATCTGTCCATTCAGCTCATTATGAAGTTCCATTTATAGCATTCATAATACCATATGCTAAATTTGAAGGATTAGAATACGAAGAAGGTATACAAGTGTATGATCCTGAAACTGGTGGGCCTAAACTTATAAATGGATATATATATAGTGAAGTTAATGGTATAAATGTAGATTTATGTGAAGAATTTAATGTTGAAAAATGTATAGAAGATATCTATGTATATCCATTAGATTTAAGAAGAATATTTAAAAATGTAACAATATTTTTAAAAGCTAAACCAAGTACTGCATGCAATTAAAATAAGCAATTAAGTTTCTATGATAAAATAAAAATTATAAAAAATAAATTATTAAATAAAAAAATAAACTTAATTTTAATTAAGTTTATTTTTTTATTTAATATTATTAGAATCTAAATTTTCATAATGTTGAGCAGGATAGTAATAAGTATTTAAATTATTTTTACCATTAGACTTGTAAGTAGCTTTATATCCTTTAGAGCAAGAATCTTGAAAATGATTACAACTATAGTTTTTTTCATGTAATTGACTATTAAAATTAGCACAAATTATATATAGTAGTGATAAATCTATATACCTTTCATCACAAGAATTTATGCATATATCCTCTATCCCTGTAAAAAAATTAGAGAGACAAATATTGCATTCATCATAGCATATATTATCTAATAATATGAAGTCACAAAATTCAATGTCCCAATGAGCAGAATGAAGAGATTGCTCTATATTTTTAGCTGTATATATTACTTTAATTTTAATTACTCCATTAATTAAAATCTTAGGTCCTAATATTGTATTTAATAATTTGTATTTGTTTATGCATATAGTAGCTTTTATTTCATTAATTGATTCCATCTCAGGCTTTTGGCAAGGAATACATACATTAATTTGTTGTATATTTTGTTTACAATTTTTTATGTTACACCCCTTAGGATAACATTCTAAGGGTGTTATTCCTGTTATTGATATATTATCAAGCAAAATTATCCCTCCCCCCATATTTATATAGTTTAATTAACAATCATATATATATTGAGTTTTTACTTTTACACATATACAATTAGGATTACATTCATCTAAAAAATAAAATTCAAAGTTTCCAATGAATAGTTTATCAATCATATTACTATCACAACAACAATTTTTATTATTGTACGTACAGCAACTTTTTTTATTACATCCAGTAAAAACTTTTTTTATTTCTCTAGCGTATAAATTATCATTTTTATAAACTTCTACTATAACTAATAAATTTTCATTTTCACATACATTATGAATATATACAGGAACTATCAGACAAGATCCATGGGATGAATTAGAACATTCATCAATAGGCATGAACTTCATATCATCACAAGGATATATAGTCATATTTCTATTATACATACTTTAAATACACTCCTTATAAAATGCATATTTTAATACTAATATATGAATTTTATTTGTTTTTGTAACTATAAAAAAGAATATATTTTTAATTGTATAAAAAACTATATATGTGCAATTTTTAGGGAGTACATTAAATATATTATATAATATATTTAAAACCTATCCATATGTTTCATGATATACGATAAATGAAGAACGTTGAAGTAGGATCAAAAACTTTATCAACATAAATTCTACTTATTTATATGTTGGGGTTATGACCTTACACATTAAGCAAAGTGTTTCGCTACCGCAATGGATCAAAAAACACTCAAAAGGATTTTCACTACAATCGCTACCTCAAAATCACCAGATAAATAGATTTTAAGGTAGCTTAAAAAAATTGATTTATAAAAATTATAGTCAATTAAGTATACTCCTATATCGACCATGCCCCTATGATCAATCCTCGATACCCTTATTGTTTTAATTTTGTTGGTACATATCTACATCTGCTATATTAAACAATAAAATTATGCTATAGTTAACATAACAAATAAGTTTTAAAACGGAACTTATAGGGGGGAAATAGATATGAATTTAAAACATTATATATTTGATTTAGATGGAACATTAATTGATACAGAACATGCTATATTAAAAACATGGCAATATACATTAAAAGAATATGGTCATGAATATACATTAGATGAAGTAAAAGTGGTGCTAGGCGTTACAACAGATATAGGCCTGCAACGATTGAATGCTAATGTGGATAAGAAATACACGTATAAATGGCAGGAAAATTATGAGAAGTATTCTTCAAAAGCAGATTTTTTCGATGGAGCAAAAGAAATGCTTAAATATCTAAAAGATAATGGATGTTCTCTAGGAGCTGTATCATCGAGGAGCAAAAATGAGTACGAAAAATTCTTTGGAACATTTAATTTAGAAGAATTTTTCACGACTATTGTTTTGGAAGATGATACAAAGGATCATAAGCCAAATCCAGAACCATTACTTAAATATATTGAACTAACAGGAGCAGATAAAGATTCATGTATTTACATTGGGGATATGCCAACTGACATACAGTGTGCAAATAATGCAGGAGTTATATCAGGGTTAGTAACGTGGAATGGTTCAGGAGTTTCTTGTGCAGAAGCAAAACTAAGTTTTAGCAGTCCAAAAGAAGTTTGTGATTTAGTAACTACTAGAGCTTGTAGTTTTGTAGATTAAAGTAATTATGATGTAATAAGATAGTTTAGTAAAAAAGCCCTTATAATCTTTTAAAATGGATTCCAAGGGCTTTAATTTTAGTATAAGTATATTTTAATTTATATCAAATGCAAATCCATGATTATTTCATCATAAAATTTACCATCTATAAAAAATTTATTTTTATGTATTCCAACTTCATCAAATCCAAATTTTTTATACAATTTTATAGCATTTTTATTTTCTGTATTAATAGATAATGTAACTATTTTAGTTACTTCACATTGTTTTGCAAAGTTTATTAACTCATCCATAATTATAGATCCGATACCATCAGACCAAAACTCTTTTCTAACAGATATACCTAAAACACTATTGTGGCAAAATCTTTTTCGTTTGTCACTTACAATTGATCCTTGGGCTATAATTTTGTTACTTTCAGTAACTACAATCATTATAGAGGTATTATCTTCATCTAATGCTTTTAAATAGGTTTCCTCTTGATCAACTGATAATCTAAATTCATCCTTACCAAATGTCATATTGTCGCTTTCTCCACCAATAATATTTAGATATTCAATTAGTTCCTTTGCATCACTTGGCTTAGAACACCTTAAAGTTAGTTCTTTTGAACTTTTAGTTACAACTTGTTTTAATAAATTTTTTCTCACTCAACCATCCCCTAAGTTAAATAAATTAATATAATTATAAGCATTTTATAAGTTTAAAGATGTATAGTTTATATTTCAAATAAAACGTTTACCCGTTTAGGCCATTAGCTAGATCGATAAGAGCTTGGTTCTCTACTCTATAAACAGTCCATTCATCCATAGGAATTGCTCCCATTTTTTTATAGAATTCTATAGAAGATTTATTCCAATCAAGGCACCACCAATCTAGTCTGCCACAGTCTCTATCTATAGCTATTTTTCCTAAAGCTGAAAGTAATGCCTTTCCAGCTCCAAGACCTCTCATACTTGGTCTTACATATAAATCTTCTAAGTATAAATTAGCTTTACCTAAGAATGTAGAGAAATTATGGAAGAATAACGCAAATCCAATTGGTTCATTATTATATTCACCTATTATTACTTCAGCCTGCTTTTTAACAAATAAAGATTCATATAATATTTCTTCTGTTGCAACTACTTCACTTAATAGATTTTCATAATCTGCTAATTCTTTAATAAATGTAAGTATTAAGTTATTATCTTCTTTTGTTGCAAATCTAATTTTGAAATTAGGAATGTTAGTATTAATATAGTTTTTCATAAGATAGGCTCCTTTTATTTAGTTAGTAATTACATTTTAAATTATATCTTATTATTTAGGGTTTAGCAGAAGTTATTATAATAGTACTCACAGTTTGTTTATTGTACTTACTGGACTGACTGTATATAATAATATCGTATAGATTTTTGAAGGACGGTGAAAGCAAATGAAACGTATTTTCTTTGTTGAAGATGATTTAAATTTAAGCAATGGATTATCTTTTGCTATTAAAAAGCAAGGATACGAAATAGATATTGCTCGTACAAGTATTGAAGCACAAGCATTATGGATAAATGGAAAATATGATTTAGTAATTTTAGATGTATCACTTCCCGACGGCTCAGGATACGATTTATGTAAAAAAATTCGTAAAGTATCAAAGGTACCGATTATGTTTCTTACTGCTGCTGATGAGGAAACTGATATTATAATGGGACTTGACATCGGCGGTGATGATTATATTACAAAGCCTTTCAAGTTGGCAGTATTTCTGTCTAGAATAAATGCGTTGCTTCGTAGAAGTGATAATTTTAATCAATTAGATACTGAGTTAAACTCTAATGATATAAAAGTACAATTACTAAAAAGAGAAGTCTATAAAAATGGAGAACAACTTGACTTAACTGCAAGCGAGTATAAATTATTATGTCTTTTTATGGAAAATCCAAATAATGTTCTTTCGCCAGAATAAATTTTAGGGAAATTATGGGATTGCAACGAAAATTATATAGATAGCAACACCCTTACTGTATATATACGTAGACTTCGTACAAAAATTGAAGATAACCCAGGTGAACCACGAAACATAGTGACTGTTAGAGGTATGGGATATAAATGGAAGACTATAAATTGAGGTACAATATGAAAATATTATCAAACAGAAAAACTAAATTACTTTTTTACATAGTGTTGTTATTCATGATAGTGTTTACACTTATTTCAGTTGCTTTCATAGGTTTTAAATTAGAAAACGCAGCATTATATATACTTCTATCTTCTTTATGTATGGATATATTTATACTGGCGATTGGGTATTGGTACTTTAAGGAACAAAATAAAATTATGGAAAATGCCACAGCACAAATTAGGCAATATATTTCTGGAAATCAAAATGCACGTATTGAATGTAATGATGAGGGTGAGCTGTATAGACTATTTCATGAAGTAAATTCCTTAGTTTCTACTTTGAGTGCCAACGCTACAAACAAAGAAAAATCAAAAAAATTTTTAAAAGATACCATATCAGATATTTCGCACCAATTGAAAACCCCACTTACGAATCTTAATATATATAACGGTATTATGCAGGAAGAAGTAAATGATTTACCTGTAATAAAGGAATTTACTTATCTTTCAGAGCAAGAACTTGATAGAATAGAAATACTTGTACAAAACCTTTTAAAAATCACAAAATTTGATGCAGGAACAATCGTAATAGAAAAATCTATAGAGAATGTATCTGAAATGATGGGCTATATTGAAAGACACTTTACCTACCGTAACGAGCAAGAAGGAAAGATACTAAATTTTTCTGGAGATGACACTATTACTTTATTATGTGACCGTAATTGGATAATTGAAGCAATTAGCAACATTGTTAAAAATGCTTTTGACCATACTAAAAAAGGTAATACAATCTGCATAGAATGGAAACAATTCGCTTCTATTATTCAAATTATTATAAAAGATAACGGAAGTGGTATTCATATAGAGGATTTACATCATATTTTTAAAAGATTTTATCGCAGCCGTTTTTCTAAAGATACACAAGGTATTGGACTTGGATTGCCCCTTGCAAAGCTTATTATAGAAGCACACAGCGGAACAATAGAGGTTGACAGCGAATTAGGTATTGGTACAACATTTACAATCAATTTTTTAATTCCTACAGAATTGTAGGCTTAGTGTAATTTTACAGTAAGATTGACATGATAATCTTTCTATATAAATACAGAAAGAGGTGTTTAGACTATGAATTTATTAGAAGTTAAATCAATTTCTAAAACATATGGCAGCGGTGAGGCTGCTGTACACGCATTAAAAGACGCCAATTTTTCCGTCCCAAAAGGCGAGTTTGTGGCAGTCATCGGAGAGTCAGGATCTGGCAAAAGTACACTTTTGAATATGGTAGGAGGACTTGATACCCCTACTTCAGGAAAGGTATTTATTGATGGAAATGATATTTTTACAATGAAAGATAGTAGCTTAACAATATTTCGTCGTAGAAATATTGGATTTATTTTTCAGAGTTTTAATTTAATTCCAGAATTAACAGTTGAGCAAAATATTATATTTCCTGTATTACTTGATTACCAAAAACCAGACAAAAAATATCTGGAAGAATTACTTACAGTACTTAATTTGAAAGAACGCCGTAATCATTTACCAAGTCAATTATCTGGTGGACAACAGCAGCGTGTAGCGATAGGACGTGCTCTGATTACACGACCATCCATTATACTTGCCGATGAACCAACTGGTAATTTGGACACGCAAAACAGTAGCGAAGTAATTGCATTACTGAAAGAGGCTGCAAAAAAGTATGAACAGACAATTATTCTGATTACACATAGCCGAAGTATCGCTCAGACAGCAGACAGGATACTGCAAGTTTCAGACGGGGTACTGACTGATTTTGGGAGGTGCTAAGAATGAAAAGCTATCTTAGCCTAATTCCGATTTCTGCAAAAGTGCATAGACGTCAGAATCGTATGACGCTTCTATGTATTATCTTTGCTGTATTTTTGGTAACAGCTGTGTTTAGTATGGCAGACATGGGCGTTAGAATGGAGAAAATAAGATTACTGAATAAGCATGGTAGTATGGCACTTCAAGGATTAAGCAGCAATGAAACGGCACATACACTATACTCTACTGCTATAGTATTATTTGTTTTGATACTTATTTCAGGAGTACTGATGATTTCAAGTAGTATAAATAGTATTGTTGCTCAAAGAACAAAGTTTTTCGGAATGATGCGCTGTATTGGAATGAGTAAACAACAAATTATTCGTTTTGTAAGACTGGAATCTCTTAACTGGTGTAAAACTGCAGTTCCCATAGGTGTTATACTTGGAATTATAATCACATGGGGATTATGTGCTTTATTACGCTTTGTTGTAGTCGAGGAGTTTTCTGATATGCCCGTTTTTGGAATCAGCCCAATTGGTATTATTAGTGGAATTGTTGTTGGTATTGTTACAGTTCTTATTGCTGCCAGCGTTCCGGCTAAACGAGCTGCTAAAGTCTCTTCTATAACAGCAGTATCAGGTAATTCACAAAATACAAAAAATATGACTTATGGTGTGAATACACGTTTCTTAAAAATTGAAACTGCCCTTGGTATTCATCATGCAGTATCAGCAAAGAAAAATTTAATACTTATGACAAGCTCGTTTGCGCTTAGTATTATACTTTTTTTAAGCTTTTCTGTCATGATAGAATTTGTTAATTGTCTTATGCCTCAGTCATCGAATGCTTCTGAAATCAATATTTTAAGTAATAAAAATTCAAATTCCATAAATAGTGAACTACTTTATAAGATTAGTAACATGGAAGGTGTAGAACGTGTTTTTGGTCGTAGGAACCTTCTTGATATTCCAGCAGAATTAAACAAATCTAATGTGCCATCAAATACGATTGATATTATATCCTATGATGAATTTGACTTAGATTGCCTTACTAAGGATAAACAGCTTAAAAAAGGTAGCGATATTTCAAAGGTATATGGTGACAGCAAATATGTACTTGCAACGTGGGATAAAGAAAGTACATTAGAGATTGGTGATAAAATACGAGTAGGCAGCAAGGAACTTGAAATTGCAGGTTTATTAAAATTTGACCCATTCAGCAGTGATGGCAATACAAATGGAAAAATAACCATCATTACTTCTGGAGAAACCTTTAGGAACCTGACTGGTATAAATGATTATTCACTTGTTATGATACAAACTAAAAAAAATGTGACGGATGAAAATGTCAAAGCAATTCATGATGTAGTTGGAGGAGAGTACAAATTTAATGATCAACGTGATCAGCAGACTACTAGCACATATATGGCATTTTTATTCTTTGTATACGGATTTTTAGCAATTATTGCTTTAGTTACGGTATTAAATATTATGAATAGTATTTCTATGAGTGTATCTGCAAGAATAAAGCAGTATGGATCAATGCGTGCGATAGGTATGGACGAACATCAAATAACAAAAATGATAGCTGCTGAAGCATTTACCTATGCTTTATCTGGATGTGCTGTCGGTTGTATAGTCGGTCTATTGATTAGTAAACTGCTATATGACAATCTTATTACATCTCATTTTAACTACGCTACTTGGAGTGTGCCTGTTATACCGTTATTAATTATAATTCTATTTGTTTTTATTGCATCTGTTGCGGCGGTTTATGCTCCATCAAAACGAATTCGAAACATATCTGTAACAGAAATGATAAATGAATTGTAATTATATTAAGCTTAATAGGATGCGTACTCGAGTTTAAATTCATATATGAATATTATTCAAAATTTACTATTTAAATATATTAAAAAGGATGTAGGTAAATTTGTTTTTGCACAAATCTATCTACATACTCGCTTTTTATATTGATTGTTTCTATGTCTACTTCTATCTAAAGCATATACATATATAAATTACTTATTACGCATATTTTTATTATATAAAAATATACCAGTTCCAATTACTGCAACTCCTAATACTGCAATTACCCAATATGGAATTGTTAAATAATATGAATTCATTTTTATCCCCCTTGCTTTATTTAAATAGATAATAATCCTTAAATACCTCAATCTCAATTTAAACTAAACTAGAAAATCATTTGAAAATTCTAATCTTAAATCTTGATCTTTACAATATCTCCATTTTCTTGCTCTATATCTACTAGATGTAGCCCCTTATGTTCTTTATTTAGGTACTTCAGACCTTGAATAATTACATCTACATCATTAGATCCAAATATATAATCTGCGTTACTATTTTTAAGATGTTTGCTAAAATCTATTTTTATAAATGGCTTAGATACTCGAAGTAAAGTCGTTAGGACACCAATAGGTACTATTAGATTTATATTAACTTTATCCTCTTTGCTTTTTACTGTTATCTTCATATCCAAACACCTATTGTATATCTACTATAACTTTGTCTTTTCCATCTTCTACCTCTACAATTCTTCCAACAAATCCATTATCTATTGCATCCATTAATTTTGCTATATCTATGTTATGTTTTTCTAGTTGGTCACTATACATACTTCCTATTCCACCCATTATTTTTATGAATTCTAATGGTATGTTAATTTTAACAGTACTTCCATCTTGACTCTTGACTCTTACATATAGCATCTTTCCTCTTTTGCCATCATTTTTTATATCAAAGAAATCATCATCTTCAAATTTTTCATCATTAGTAACAACTTCACACTTTTTGTTAGTATCTAATACATCTAATAACCCAATGGCTTCCTCAGCAGTTATTTTTCCTTCTTCAACCATCTTTAAAATTCTCTTTTTATCTTCCATCTTACAACACCCCTTTATATATTTATAATTTCTTTAAAAGATTAACAGCCTCTTCAGAGCTTATTTCCTTATTTTCTAACATATCCATTATTTTTTCTTTTTCTTTCGTTGTATCCTTTTTTATCACTAAACCTAATGCATTGTTAATCTCATCAAGCTTACCTCTTACAGTTGGGTAAGATATGCCGAGTTGTTTTTCAACGTCTTTTATGTTTCCTCTACAAGCTAAAAATACTTCTACAAAATTTAGCTGTTCTTTTGATAATCTATCAAATTTTGAAATTGAAAATTCATTCTCTATAATTGTGTTGCAATGATTGCATTTTAATTTCATAATCTTCATCTCTTCCGTACAAACCGGACACTTAGTTATAACTTTATGCACTTTATCACTTCCTTTAATATCAGTATATTAAATATTTTTAAAAATGTCATTAAAAAATCAATATTTTTAATGATTATATTAAAAATATTGATTTATATAATTGAATATATTGAAATTATTGATTTTAAAATTAATATTTCTTAAGCATATTAAGATAACATGTAATTTTTATAGATTTAGAAATTATCCAAATACATAATAATGTGAATAGGATCCAATTTTGACCACTAAAATAAAAATTAAAAAATTGCATAGTTATTATTATAAATACACTTATTGAGATTATAAAAGTTGTTATATCAAGAGATTTCGCTTTACTTGTATATAAAAAATAATCCATTTGATTGTCTAGATTAGTATCAGGTGGTGAAGATTTATTTTCTATGTAGTTATTAAATAAATCTTCCATTCCTATTCCAAAAAGCATTATTGCACCAAATAAATATGTATAACTATTATTGATTTCACCTATAAATATTAAATATAAAAAAACACTTAATGAAAACATTGCAACGCTACATAAAACTATGCCTAATATATTATGTTTTTTCATTATTTCACCCCTTATATATTTTATAAACTTAAGTTAATCTTAGCATATAAAATTAAAGTTAAATATAAAACACTAGCTATTTATGTTTATACATGCTATAATAATATTTGTAGAAATACAACAAATAATTATCAAGCAAGACTTGATACAGGTTAATAGGAGTTATATCTAATGAATAACGGAATAGTAAAATGGTTTAACAATGAAAAAGGATTTGGTTTCATATCAGTAGAAGATGGAGAAGATGTATTCGTACATTTTTCAGCTATACAAACTGAAGGATTTAAGTCATTAGAAGAAGGTCAAAAAGTAAGCTTTAATATAGTTAAAGGTGCTAGAGGTCCTCAAGCAGAAAACGTAACTGTATTATAATATATATATAAGTTCGTGAAAAAGACACATTTTGTGTCTTTTTTTTATTGTAATTAATTAAGTATATTATTTAAAATATAAATATATATATTTACTTTTCAAACAATAATAATATAAGTTATAATAAAGTATATTATTATTTTATAGGAAGTGTTATATGAGTATACAAGAATATAATGAAGAAAAACCAGCATTAATAAATTCAATAGTATGTGCAATAGATATACTAGGATTTTCACAAATGATACAAGAATCATGTGAACAAGGTTATGGTAATAATTTATTAGCAGAAATAAACTACCTAATAAATAAAAATAAAAGTTGTATAATACCAAATAAATATAGTAAAGGTAGGATAAAAATATTTACTGATAATATGGTAGTGGCATATCCAATATCAGGGGATGCAGAACAAGAGTTAGATGAAATACTTGATAATGTATCAGAATATCAATTTAACTTAGCTTTAGAAGGATTATTTGTAAGGGGCGGAATTAGTACAGGTGATTTCTACATAAATGAAGATATAGTATTTGGACCAGCATTACTTGAGGCACACAATGTAGAAAGTAAATTAGCATGTTACCCAAGGATTGTAATAGATGATAAAACAACTAATCTATTAAAAAAGCATATTAAATACTATGATGTAGCACCTCAGACTGCAAAAGTTCTAATAGATACTGATGGTAGATGGTTCTTAAACTACTTAAATACTATATTTAAATACTATACACAATGTAGTAATGAGTATGAATTTGAAAGAGTTCAATATGCGCTACTATTGAGACATAAAAATAAGCTAGAAGAAATGTTATGCACTCATAGTACTAATATGAGAGTATGGGACAAGTATGTATGGACTGCAAATTATCATAATTATTTTTGCGATATACATTTTAATGGTGAAAAAGATTTAAAAATAGACAAAAAATTATTATTATCTTGGCCTAGAAATATAAAATCAAGAGATTTATAGAAATAAAATATATTATAAATACATGTAAAAAAGGACTTTAATAATAAAGTCCTTTTTTATGTTTTTATGCAAGAGGCTTATTTATTAACTTTTCTATATTTAAGCTCAATTCATTTATGCTATTTGTTAAAGTATCAAGCTTACCTTCAATCCTAATAAGCAAATAAAATGCTATCACTATTGGAAAGCCTAAATTTGCAATATTTTGATATAAATTTTCCAAGCTTTTCATCCCCTCTCACATTTATTTTATATTAAGCTAAATCAAATTCTTGTGTATTAGTTTCAACTACTCTAGCATCAATACAAGCTATTAAATCATCTCCATTGTCAGAGAAGACTTTTTTATCAACTATTGTTTGCATAGCATTTTTGATTTCACCTTGGCTTATATCTTCTCTAGGTTCATCAACTGATATTGAAACCTTTTTACCTAATTCTGTTTTGAAACTCATAACTAATCTCTTTTTAGTTTCCATTTATATTTTCCTCCCTATTTAAAATTAAGCTGATAATACTGTATTATCTACTCTTGAAACCTCTAATAATGAGAACTTAGTGCTATCCATTAGATTAAATATTACCTCTCCAACTTCATAGAGTGCATCATTAGAAGCAGATGGATTAACATTTCCATAAGTTCTTGATTTTACTATTAACTTATCAGTTTCAGGATCTTTGCCTGCTGAAAGTCTTAATTTTAATCCACTTGGATTTTTAGTTGCTACTACAGCCATTTTAAATTCCTCCTTGGTTTTGGTTTATTTAAGATGATAGTAATCTATTATAGAGTGAAAAATATAATAAAAAATTTTGCAAAATTACTTTACTTGATTAGTAAGAGTTTTATTGCAATAAAAAAAAGACACAAAATGTGTCTTCTTACGAACTTATATATATATTATAATACAGTTACGTTTTCTGCTTGAGGACCTCTAGCACCTTTAACTATATCAAAGTTTACTTTTTGTCCTTCTTCTAATGATTTAAAACCATCAGTTTGTATAGCTGAGAAATGTACGAATACGTCATCTCCACCTTCTACTGATATGAAACCAAATCCTTTTTCATTGTTAAACCATTTTACTATTCCGTTATTCATTAAAAATACTCCTGTAACCTATTAATAGGTCTTCTTAAATTTATTTGTGTATTGCTACAAATACTACTATATCACAGATTGCAAATAATAGATAGTCTTTTATTTAAATTATTATTAAATATTATATTATTTACAAAATATTTAGATATTAAAATCTAAATATCCATAGGTTGTTTATTATTAGTAATGATAACAATAAAGTTATTAAGATAGTTCCTATTGCTCCGATTATATTTATGAGTTTTTGTGTGCTAATACTATTTGGAAATATTTTTTCAATTCCTTTATAGATCATTAATCCAAGTATTCCACCTAAGGTATTATTAATTATATCCGTAATATCAGAAGCCCCAACTCCCAGAATAAATTGTAATACTTCACATATTAAACTAATTAAGAAAAATAAGAAAAGTTTTTTTCTAATATCCAAGTCTTTAAATAAAGTTCCTACATAGATACCAAGTGGTATAAAAATCAATACATTCATAATGATCTCACTAAAATGAAGTTTCCCATTTATAATTAAAGATTTACTAAATGGAATTAGATTTACACTTCTAATTCCTACCATATCAGAAAATGGTACTAATTTAATATTAGAAAATGGCGCTAATTTAAATACTATAATCCAAAATAACATAATTAAATAAATTACAAATAATATGTTAGTTAACTTGTTTGCTTTATTATTATATTCCATATTCTTCTCCAATGTATTTACTATAATTTATTAAGCATTTTATTATAAATCTAGTATATTCATTCTGTCTATTTCAGAATTTAACTTTACTCGCTTTTGAGCTATAAAGTAAATACCTAACAATACTAAAGTTGGGATATTAAATAATACAAATGACATTAGATAAGATAAAATATTTCCTAAACCAAAGCCTGTAGATGTACATGTTAAAAGCATTGTAAGCACTGAACCTACTCCACTTAGAGCTGGTAAAATGAATCCTAAGTTTTTATTTTTGTTTATTGAAAGATAAATTTGGGCTGCAATAGCTGCCATTATTAATATAATTATCATTTAATTAAACCTCCTCTTTTACTTTTTTATATTCTGTTATTAAAAATTTAGCTGTTTCAAAATCAACTTTATCATCTAGAGCTAGTTTTTTAATTAATGAAACATATGAATCTGAACTTTGATCTTTTTGTAAATTTATTTTTTGTATTAACTTATCCAATCTTAATCTTACAGTAGGATAAGTAACACCGTATAAGTTAGCTACTTCCTTTAAAGATCCTGAAGCAAGTACAAATTTTTTTATAAAATTTAAATCCTCATCATCTAGATGTTCCATCCAATCTGGTAAATTCCTCATTAAATTCCTCCTATCATTAACATTATCTATGTAAGTAAATATTTCTAATGAATTTATATAACTATCGTTAATTATTTATATACTTTATGGCAATTAACAAAAATAGTATTTGAAAAATAATAAATTCTTTAATATAATTAATATACACTTTAATAATATTAAAGTCAATAATGATAGAATCTTTAATATTATTAAAATAATGAGTGTTTATTTTGATAATATTAATATTTGATTTATCAAATTAGAAATGGAGTAGTGAAGTATCTTGAAAAAAATATACAAAGGTATTTTAGTTATATCAACATTAGTAATAATGATTTGTATAATAAATATCTTAGGAAACAAATTTGTACATACCAAATATAGTGATTTTGACTCATGTGATGCACAAATGTTTGAACATTTATCTAGAATTTACAATACATTTAGTAATCAATATGAAAATCTTTGGAGTTCAAATTATCAAATAAACGATAAGCCAATTATTTTAATAAGGACTAAGAAAGATAAAGGGATCATTAGAAAACATGCATATGCGATTAATGTAAAAGGGATAGAAAATAGTATTTTTGCTAAAAAAGTAGATGTACCAAAAGACTTTAATCTACCGGATGTCTATAGAATAAGTAATTTAGACCCCATATTATACTCTACATTTATGCCATCTAACTTTGGAGTTTTAGATATAGATAAAAATGATACTTTCTATTTTAAATATCATCCTAAAATGATGGAAAATCCAGATTTATACTTTGATTTTGATTCATTTTTCTTGCATGAATCATTCCATACCTATAAACAAAAATATTGGACCTATGATAAAGATGATGGAGAATATATAGAAAATTATCCTAAAAATAAAGAGTATTATGCTTTAGTAGGATTAGAATTTAAACTGTTAGATAAATGTATTGAATCTAAAAATGTTGATAATGTAAAAAAATACTTAGAACAATTAACTACTATAAAAACATATAAATATAAAAAGTGGCCTCAATTACTTGCAGAAACTAATACTGAAGCAATTGAAGGAACAGCAAGGTATATAGAATATAAATATAATAATTTAATTGGTGGTAATTTGAAGATAATCCCAGTGAGTGAAAATCCATATTATGTGACATTTTCATATGTATTTAACTGTGTTGCAGAAGATAAGGTAAATTCATCTTATTTGAAAAGGTCAGCTAAATATGAAACTGGAGCAGCCTTAGGATTAATAATGGATAAAGCTGATATTAACTGGAAAGAAGATATGGAAGATGGTTACAATAAGGATGGAAAGACTCAATATGAGATTTTGAGTAAATACTTTAATATATCACCAGATAATATAGCAATTGATATTGTAAAAGAAATTCAAAATGAAAATAGCTACAATGAACTTTTAAATAAAGGGCAAGCTATAGTTGACATAATAAATAAAAATAGTAATAAGTAATAAAACTTTATTTATTATATTTTAAAGCTACACACCTAAATAATATAGAGATGTGTAGCTTTTTATATTTAAATTCCAATACCTTTTTTTATACACTTACTAGGGCATATTTTAGCACATTCCCCACATCTAATACATTCAAGACTATTAGGGTCTTCATAAACTTTTATATCCATTTTACATTTACTTTGGCAAGCACTACAACTTGTGCATTTAGTTTTATCTATTTCATATTTATAAGAACTAATTTTATTAAATAATGAATAGAATGCTCCTAGAGGACACACATACCTACAAAACGGTCTATATATAAACACAGAAAGTAAAATAATTGATATTAAGATAAACATCTTCCAAGCAAATAGATAGCCAACAGCATCCCTTAAAGACTGATTTGAAAGTACTAATGGTATTCCACCTTCAAGAGTCCCTGCAGGGCATATAAACTCACAGAAGTATGGAGGACTTATTCCAAATTCATTTACCAAGAACATAGGCAATATTATTACAAATAAGATTAATATAATATATTTCAAATACTTAAGTACGTTATTAACTTTCTTAGGAACTTTTATTTTCTTTGAAGGTATTTTATATAATAAATCCTGTATAAACCCAAACGGACATAACCACCCACATATAAATCTCCCAAATATTACTCCAAATAAACTCATAAATCCTAATACGTATAATGAAAAATCATATTTTATAGTACCGATTACCGCCTGTAAAGATCCTATGGGACAAGACCCCATTGCTCCAGGGCAAGAATAGCAATTTAAGCCTGGTACGCAAATACTCTTTACATTTCCTTTATATATATTCCCCTTAAAAAATCCGCTTATATTTGCATTCGTAGCAATAGATGCAATTATTTGAGTTATTGTTCTCTTATCCAATTCCTATACACTCCAGACATATATTTATTGCTTTTTTAAGTACGGTGCTTACCTCATCTCTATATACACCAGTTGAAATAAGCAAAATACTTATTATTAAAATACTGTACCTAATAAAACTCTCTTTTTTTATCATCTTACATATACACATAAGTCCCACACCCTATTAATTTAAATCTTGTAATCTTTTATCAATTTCTTTTTTATATTCAGCTTTGCTAAGTACACCTACTATAAAGTCACCTATTATGTTACCTTCACTATCAACGAAGAATGTAGTAGGAACACCTGATACATCTGTTAATAAACCATTTGTAACATTTTTATCTGGAATTAAATTAGTATATTTAACGCCTTTTTTAGATACTATTTGCCTAGCTAAATCTTCAATATCTTTATCTGGTGTATCTGAAACAAGACCAATTAGATTAACATCATCTTTTTTAACTTCTTCATAAAGTTCTTGAAGTTCTGGCATTTCTTCTATACATGGACCACAGTATGTAGCCCATATATTAACCATTGTAAGTTTGCTATCTTTTAATATAGTGCTATCTATGTCCTTATTATCTAAAGTTTTAGTTTTAAAAGTAAACTTACTATTTTCACTTAACTTTTCTACCTCAGTAACTGGTTTATATACCTTTACAAAGTTTTTAAAGTTTGAAATCTCACTATATACATTTTCATAATCTTTTTTAGATTTTTCAGAGATGTTACTTGTGTTTGGTTTATCATTGTACAGTAAAAAAAACTCTAAATTCCCTTCTTTACCTATTGAATCTTTATTTGTATATTTTGAAAATAATTCTTTTTGAACCTTACCATCTTTCTTGCTTGTATCTATGGTTACTACACGACATAGCTCTTTAAATTCATTAGTTAAATTCATAATTTTTGTAGAAATTTCCTTAATCTTTTCTTTATCCGTTTCTGGAATTTTCTCTGAATCTTTATTTAATTTCTTAGCTTTTTCCATAGTCTCATCAGGTATAAAACTGATAATTAATTGGCCATTTATATTTTCCTCTGGCTCTGTTGCATATGCATCTATACTTTCTTGTTTAGACTTCCATTTATCAGGATAGGTAAATGAAACTCCTAAGTCATCAAACTGTCTTCCTGCAAATTCAATGTTCTTTGATTGTTTTGATTCACTTTTAGAATCATTTAAATCTACAGAAGATTTATCATTTGATTTTATTGATATGCAAACAATCCCCCCCACCATGGCCACACAAACTGTTGCAGCAACTAAGATTTTTGTTAAATTCATTTTCATAAAAATTCTCCTTAAATTTTAATATTTTTATTAAATCACTTTTAGTGCTCTTTTATTCTATAAAAAGAGTTTTAAGAAAAATATAAGTAAACCTTAAGATTTATTAAGTTTTAAATAACTTAAGTTTAATATTTAATCAAAAAAATAGATAATAAAAACTTAAGTACACCTTAAGAAATTATTATCTATTTCATATTTAAAATATCTATAAATATTGTATATAATTATTACTTTTAAATATTATCTAACTTTAATTGAACCTCAAATATTGTACAGTCATAATCACTTGAAACAGAAATATGGCCTTCATGAAGTTCTATAATATTTTTAGTAATAGCTAGTCCTAGACCAGAACCACCATCATTTCTATTTCTAGACTTTTCTACTCTATAAAACCTATCAAATATATGTGGTAGGTCAATTGTTGGTATAGGTTCTCCATAGTTTACAATTTTAACTATAGCTATATTATCTTCTTTTTTAGTTACGATATCAATGTATTTACCTTCTTTTCCATACTTAATAGCATTAGTAATTAAGTTCTCAAAAGCCCTAACTAACTTAATGGCATCAGCTTGTATTATAAGCTTGTCCTCTGAAAATTTTGTTCTACATTCTACGTTTTCATTTTTAAATATATACTCAGACTGAGATGCTATTTGACCCAATAATTCAACTAAATCTATTTGAATGGTATTTAATGTCATAGTATTATTTTGCATTTTAGTAAGATCAAATAGATCATTTATAAGTAAGTTTAAAGTTTTTGCTTTCTCATAAGCTATACTTGTATAATACCTAAGTTGAACTTCATCTTTATATTTATCGTCCTCAATAATGCTTAAGTAGCCTATTATAGATGTTAAAGGTGTTCTAAGATCATGAGAAACGTTAGTAATTAAATCTGTCTTCGTTTGTTGAGCTTTTCTTTCTTCAATTGTGATATTTCTTAATTGAGCGACTATATTATTGATGTTATTGGCTAATTTTTTTATATTACCAGCATCATTTAAATCAATTACGTTATTTAAATTTCCATTTGCCATTTCTTCTACGTTTTCTATTAGAGATATTATATTCTTGCTTTTTTTATACGATATTATAGTGTATATACATAGTGATATTATTGTAAATATAATTACATAAATTAAGTCTCCATTTAAAAGGCTTTTTAGATACATAAAATAGTCAACTGAGTAAGTAATAAAGTCATATTTAGATGTTCTGTATAATGCATCTGCTTTATTATATAAAATATATAACAATCCTGCTGCTAAAGAACAGCTAAAAATAAGGTAAATAATAGGCATAAACATGTATCTTAATATAGGTAAGTTAGCTTTTATCTTATTTTTCAATTTTATAGCCAACCCCCCATACAGTATGGATTATCTTTTGTCCATTCATATGTTTTTCGATTTTATCTCTTATTCTACTAATATGAACCATAACAGTGTTATTAGATTGGTAATATTCTTCTTTCCATATCTTTCTAAAAATAGCTTCGGAACTAAGTACTGAGCCCCTATTAACGGCTAGCATGCATAATATATCAAACTCTCTAGATGTTAAAGGTATCTCTTCTTCATCTACGGTAACTCTATGTTGATTTTTATCTATAGTTAAATTCTCTATGTGAATAAGATTATTTGAATTTTTATCATTATTAAAATAATAAGCTCTTCTTAAAAGGGCTTTTACCCTAACAAGCAACTCTAAAGTATTAAATGGTTTTGTAATATAGTCATCAGCACCAGTCATTATGCCTTGTATTTTATCCATATCCTCTGACTTAGCACTTAACATTAGAATAGGTATATTTAAGTTTCTTCTGATTTTACTGCATACTTCTATTCCGTTTAATCTTGGCATCATTACATCTAATATAATTAACTGAAATTCTTCTTTTTCTAAAATATCAAGAGCATCTTGCCCATCACATGCTTTTACAACACTAAAACCCTCATTAGAAAGGCATATTTCTAAAAGATTTCTTATTTCATTATCATCATCTACAACAAGAATTTTATTTTTCAATTTTAAAGTTACCTCCTGATTAATTTTCTATAAACTCTTCAAATGTTATTTGCTCTTCATAAATCTTTTTAGCAGTTTCTTTCCCTACATACCTTATATGCCAAGGCTCATATGCTACACCTGTTATATCTTCCTTATTTTCAGGATATCTAAGAATAAATCCATAGTTATGTGCATTTTTAGCTAGCCATTGTGCTTCTTCAGTAGACTTAACAAACCATCTATCTTCATTGGTTATATCTATTGCGAATCCTGTTTGGTGCTCGCTTTTACCAGGCTTTGCAACATATCTATCTGCTTCTTTTTTTCCAACAGATCTTATTCTATTATAATATATATTCTTTTGAGAGTCATATGATCTATATGCTGACATTCCTAAAAGCTTTATACCTTCTTGTTCAGCGGATCTAAATAACTCTTCTATAGCCATTGAACTTTCTGATTTCATATACCTTTCTTCCTCATTAGCGCTATCTGCAAAAGGTATATTTGGCTTCACTAGATTGCTAGGCTTATAGTCTGAATCTAATGGATTTTCTTTATTAACTAAAATTAAATTTGGCTCAACCTCTTCAACTTCTTGAATTCCTTTGTCATTTGCAAAGTTAAGACTTAAGTCCTCATATTTATAACTTATAAAAAATGCTGCTATTGATAGTACTCCTACTAATATTATTGATTTAAATTTCATATCTGAATTCTCCTTATCTACTTTTGATAAGATAATTTTAAATTCTAGATATTAATTAATTTATAAGTAAATCTTAAGTTTTATTAAGAAATTATATTATTACTTAGTATACGTACAATAATAAAAATACATAAATAAATTTATAAGCTATAATCTACGCTTTTTATTGATGACAATATTAATTATGAATCTGCCCAAATTCTAATGTCACTGTGCTATAATTAAGGTAAATCAATATCTGTGGTTTAAACTAAATCTTAAAATATTTTTTAATAAACTAGCACTACTACAAGTAGCCATGTAGAGTGTATAGTTTCTTTTTTTGCTCAAATACAATTAAATTTATATATATTACTTTATATTTATATAGGAAAAAGGAAAGTAAGCTTGACAATATATAAATACAACTATACAATTTAATGGAAAGTAACCTTTACATATAAATTTAATTTAATAATAAATGGAAAGTTAACTTTCCTTCGAGAAAAGGAGAGAATGTCTTGAAAAATCGGTTAGAAGAAATTAGAAAGCAAAATAAAGTGACTCAAGAGGAATTAGCATCTGCGCTAGAAGTATCTAGACAGACTATAGGATCTTTAGAAAATGGTAGATATAATCCATCTATACTTTTGGCGTTTAAAATTGCCAGATATTTTGGAATGTCTATTGAAGAAATATTTATTTATGAGGAGGATTAAAAATGAAAACTATAAAGTTATATAAAGAAAAAGTAAAACTTATATTTTTAATACTTAGTACTGTTATTTTTTTTAGTTTAGGTTATATTGTATTGAATGGTGAAAATTACTCATCAGCGTTATTAGGGGTTTCAGCAGCATCTCTTGGACTTTCGTTGTTCCAAATAAAAAGAGTCTGTACTTTTACCAAAAGACCTGAAACTTATACTAATGAACAAATTGAACTTAAAGATGAAAGAAATATAATGTTAGTAGAAAAATCAAAATCATGTGCTTATGATATAGAAACATTTGTTATATTAGGAATAACTGCATATGCTATATATTCAGATAATGTAGGTTTTGTATTAGCAGTACTTGTTTTATGGTCTATTCGTATTTTTTCATTTTTCTATTATTTTTCTAAAAAAAATAATGAGTACTAATAGGTTAAATATACTTAGAAAAAGGGATTTTATACAATATATAGATTAATAGATTGTGCTTAACATTAGCTAGGTTTATTAATTAAATGAAAAGAAAAAATATATTTATTAGGGAGAGAATTATAATGCAAATTAAACAAGATGAGAAGTTCAGCAAACTTTTATTTGTATTTGGTGTAATTATATTATTAATAGGAGTTGTAATTTTAATATTAGGACCATCTAATGATGTTTTGGATAGGATATCAGATTTATGTACTGGATTAGGCTTTGGTTCAATCTGTGGGGGATTAGGAGGCTTATACGGGGTTAGAAAATTGAAAAAAGACCCTGCTAAGTTTAAGCAAATTGAAGTTGAAAGAAAAGATGAAAGAAATAAATTTATAAAATATCAAGCAAAGGCAAAATCAGGAGAAATAATTAATTGGCTGGTTATTATAATTGCTTATGTGTGCATTGCAATGAATTCTCCATCATGGATTACTTTTTCATTGCTAGCAATTTTTATTTCAAAGTATGTATTTGAGATAATTCTATCAAATCAATACTCTAAAAAGTTCTAGATTTGATTATATTTATTAAATTAATTTTAAGATATCTAATAAAAGAGCCTACAACCCTTATATACAGGGTTATAGGCCTTTTTATTAGGATTTAAAAGTTACTTCTGATGACTTATTTCATGTTTTTAATATATTGTTCTTTCATTAATGCATAAATTAAGTGAAGTGACTTTTTATCACCATAATCTCTAATATATTCATCTATAAATTTCATACCAAGCCTTTCTAAAACCTTGATAGAGCTTTTATTTTCAGGAATTACTTGAGCAATAATTTTATCTGTATTAAGTGTAGAGAATGCGTAAGATATACAAGCATTTATACCTTCTGTTGCGTACCCATTTCCCCAATACTCTTGTTTTAATATGTATGCAATTTCAATGTAATCAGTATTTTTTATATTTACTGGGATTATCCCCATTATTCCAATTACTCTGTTGCTGTTCTTTTCTATGGCTATATAATAGCTATATCCATATTTTTCGTATTGTTCCATGATTTTATTTATCCAAGTTTGTACTTCATCATCTGAATAAGTTTGTCCCCATCCAATAAGCATTAAATCTTTGTTTTGAAGAATAGATTTCATTTCTTTATAGTCATTTTGATTTATTTTTCTTAATATTAATCTATCTGTTTCTATAATTTTCATAATTGATTTATCCCCCTTTTATAATGAATTGTATCACTATATGTTTAATTAAAATTTAAAATATATAAAAATAGCCTCTTTAGTATGGATTTATCACTACTTCCATTTATTAAAAAGAGGTTATTTTTACATTCTATAAAGTTTTATAAAAAGCAAATTATATGTATTAATTAGATACAAAACTATTGTAACATTTCAACTTTATTTTACTATGAATGATATTATACCTAAGATTATGCATATGATACCACCTAAAAATTGTCCTATTCCTGATGCTTCTCCATTTATTACTAAGTCAAATACATTTTTACTTATTTTGTTTTTTCCAAATAACATATTATTATTTTTTATAATAAATGTACCCCAAGCAGTTAATATTGATCCGAAAACTATTATTATTACACCTAACATTTTAAATTTCTCCTTTTTCTTTTAATCTAATTATTTATCACTATCTTCAAAGATGAAAACTTCTTCTATCGGTAAATCAAATACCGACGCTATTCTAAATGCAAGTAAAACAGATGGGTTATATGTTTGTTTCTCTAAAGATATAATTGTTCTTGATGAAACATATACTTTATCTGCTAATTCTTGCTGTGTTATACCATACTCTGATCTTAAATCCTTAACTCTATTTTTCATTGACACCACCTAACTATATTATGCGTTCATAATATTTTCTAGATAAAAATTGAATGATGATACCAGCTAAAAGCACTATAAATAAAGCGTTAGTTGCTGGTATTGTAATAAAGTTAGCAACTGACATAGTTATAAATAATACAAATGTTGTAAGTATTAATGTTAGACCTGAGGATTTTCCTTGTATCAGCTCATCTCTTTCATCAAACTCTTTTGAAAGTTCTAAATCAACTTCTTTACGATTTCTCTTATATTTTATATAAGAAACTATACTATAAATTAAAAGTATAGAACCTATTATTACAGCATAATAACCATGCAAGCTATTTATAGATTTATTAAAAAATAATTCTATTGCACCAAATGATATAAAAAATATTGATGTTATGATTTGCAAAATAAACTTATTCATTTTATAATCCTCCTATATAGTGTGAAGTTAAGTTCATATGAAGTTTATTTCACATGAACTTAACTTCATATTATAAAATTTAACAAGAAAAGTCAATAATTTTTATTATTAAATTGAGAAAATATATATTTAGGTAAATATTATTTAATAATATAATTAAATGGATAAACTAAAAAACTGATAAATCATTAAAGACTAAAATTATTATATTTATAATAAAAAACAGCTAGAATTAGTTGTTTACAACACTTCTAGCTATTCCTAATATTATCTAAATTAAATAATTACTATTCTTTATTCTAATTAAAATATTGTACAGCCTCTTTAGGGAGCATCAATAGAGATTCTATTAAAAACTTCATTCCACTTCTCACATCTTTTTGAAAAGCAACCCTACGATCATATCCTTTAACTAAAATATTTCCTATCTTTGAGCCTAAATTCATACTAACCCCCATAAATAAGTTCTTTTATTATAAATTATTATTTTACACTACTTATCTTCATGTATATCATAATTTCACCTTCAGAATTATGATTAAAAATTTCATCAATATTTGAACTTTCTATTCCTTTAATTTCATCACCTATTATATATCCTAGAATAGGTAATTCTTTATTTATTTCCACTTAATTTAGGTTCACTTAAGTAATCTCTAGTTATAAGTGTTTCATTAGTTTCTATATTATTTGAACTACATGATACTATAAAAATTGATGCTATAAGTATACATCCTAACATTAAGAAGTTATGTTTTTTCATATGTACTCCATCCTTTTCTATGTAAATAAATAGCTTTAATTAATTATAATCTATGACATATATAAAGTTATACATTAATACATAATTTCTAAAAAATAAATATAATTATGTCAACCAATATAATTACTATAGCAATATTTATAACTTCTTTTATCTATCTCTTCTCCTATTTATTTATCATTTTCATAAAACTTATATATGGTTTTAAAGTATATTAATTAGCTTTCAAATTACTTAAAACGTCTATTTAGTAAACCGATTTGATAAAAAAATTTAACATAATACTAACGCAACCTTGTATTATCAATATTCTTAGAAAATCATTTATATAAAGTTAAAAAAGTAATCTAGACACATAAATACAGCGAGAGTATAATTGGGAATTATTATTTTGAAAGGAGAAAATGCATATGAAAAAGAAAATCAGTATTGCATCATTATTAGTGGCTTTAGGTATTGTTTATGGCGATATAGGAACATCTCCATTATACGTAGTTAAGTCTCTAATCGGAGTTAATGACGGATTAATAACAAAAGATATAGTTTATGATGGTATATCACTTGTTTTTTGGACTCTGACATTACAGACAACTATTAAGTATGTAATTCTTACCTTACAAGCAGATAATAAAGGTGAAGGTGGTATATTTTCATTATATACTTTGTTAAGGAAAAGAGGAAAATGGTTAATAATACCGGCTGTAATAGGAGGAGCTAGCTTATTAGCAGATGGTATGATAACACCTCCAATCACAGTTACCACAGCTATTGAAGGATTGAGTTTAGTAGTAGACCTAAAACAGGCAACTACTGTTTCTATCGTAGTAATAATTTTAACATTTTTATTTTTACTACAAAGATTTGGAACTGATTTTATAGGTAAAATATTTGGACCTATGATGTTTATCTGGTTTACAATGTTAGCTATATTAGGAGTTTCGCAAATTGTGCATTATAAAGAAATTTTCGCAGCTATAAATCCATACTATGGAATAAAATTATTTTTAAATTCTCCAAAGAGTGTTTATCTCTTAGGTGCAGTATTCCTTTGCACAACAGGAGCAGAGGCACTATATTCAGACTTAGGTCATTGTGGAAGAAAAAACATACATTATACATGGATATACGTTAAAACGTGTCTATTATTAAACTACTTTGGTCAAGGTGCATACTTAATGACAAGAGAAGGACAAGTTATTAAGGAAAATCCATTTTTCCTGATTATGCCAGATTGGTTTGTTTTACCAGGAATAATTATAGCAACCGCAGCCGCTATAATTGCATCACAAGCATTAATATCAGGATCGTTTACATTAGTATCAGAGGCTATAAAATTAAATATTTTCCCAAAACTTCAAGTTAGATTTCCAAATGAAGATAAAGGAAAATTATATGTACCATTTATAAATTGGATATTATATATTGGGTGTGTCATACTAGTAGTTAGTTTCAAAGAGTCTAGCAATATGGAAGCAGCATATGGACTTGCTATAACTATTACAATGTTAATGACCACTATTTTATTATCACAATATATAAAATTCAATAAAAATAAACCGATTTTATCTAAAGTCATATTAATTGTATTTGGAACAATAGAAATAAGTTTCCTTTATGCTAACTTATTTAAATTCACACATGGTGGATATATGACAATACTAATTTCAAGTATGTTAGTATTTTTAATGTATATATGGATGCAAGGTACTAAAATAAAACAAAGATACACTCAATGGGTTAAACTATCTGACTATAAAGAGCAATTAAGATCTTTAAAAGAAGATTCTACAGTACCATTATTCTGTACTAACTTAGTATACTTATCAGATGCAAAAATAGATGGAGATATAGAGAGTAAGATAATATACTCTATATTTAATAAACAGCCTAAGAAAGCAAAATATTATTGGTTTGTAAATATAAAAGTAACTGATGAACCTTATACAAAAGAGTATAGTGTAGAAACAATAGTACCTAATGAAGCATATGTAATTAATTTTAGATTAGGATTTAGGGTAGATCAGAAAATTAATGAATTTTTATCTCAAATAATTCAAGACTTAATACAAAATAAAGAAATTGAAATATCTCCTAAAAAGTACTGGATGAACTATGAAAATAGAGTAACAGTAGGTGATTTTAAATTTGTAATGCTAGAAGAAACTTTACCTAATAATACAAATTTATCTAAGTGGGATAACTTCATAATAAGTGTTAAGTTATTGATAAAGCATTTTACAATTTCGCAAGCTAAATGGTATGGAATTGATACTAGTGTAATAAGTGTTGAAAAAGTACCAGTTATTATTGGAAGTTATTCAAATGAAAAGTTAAAAAGAATAAGTTAAAGTATCTTTTGATACGTATCGAAGAGAAACTAGAAAATTTAAGTATAAATTCTTTAAGTTCAAATATTAATAAATTGAATAGTAAAATATAAAAAAGCTACATATCTAAAATGTGATATGCTCCCTTTATAGTATACAGTTAAAATAATAAAACTGTTTCTATTGAGGGAGTATTTTATTGAAACCAAGGATTCAGAGTTGACTATTACCATTCTGGCAAAGAATTATTATTAGAAACATGCAGAAAATACAGTATTTCTTTAAATTCAGTACTTTGTAGGTGAATTAAAGTTATTAAAGTTGTATAATTAGGATAAAAAATGAGTTATCAAAGTGAATGATAACTTGAATAAAAAAGGACATAATAAGTTAGATTCTTTAAATAATATAAAAGGGGGATTAACATGAAAATTTCGAAAAAAATACTGAGTTTAGTAATTATAAGTTTAATATCTGTCTCAATCTTTGGTTGTAGCAAGACTAAAGAGGATAAAATTAAAAGCAACTCCGAAAAATATAATATTTATGAAATCAAAGATGTAAAAAGTTCTGATCAAGGGATAACTCAAACTATAGAAGAGGTCGGTGTATTTAATAATATGACTGATGCATCTAAGAAATATACAATTTGTAAAGATGTTTTAAATAATGAAAACAAAGGTAAAGTAACTGTAGTTGTTAAATTTAAAGTAGAAAATAATAACGATTTTGCAATTACTAATTATACATCAGTAAGACCTTTTGTTACAAATACTGGAGAAGTTGGCGATTTGATAGAAGATGGTACATATGACGTGGACATAGATGCAAAACAAAGTAGTGAAGGATATGCAGTGTTTAATTTAGTTAAAACAAAGGTAGATGAATTAAATAATTTAAAAATGTGGTGGATTGTAAGTCATAACAATGGAACTGAGAGTTATGATGATGACTATTGTAATGACAATAAGTTTAATATAGAGTTAAAATAAATGCATTTAATTATAAAGAAATACTATGTAGTTAGCAATATAATTTGATATTAATTGAAATAAAATGAGGAGCATGAGTTCTTCATTTTATTTTTTATTTGTAAAAAATTAATATATCTGATATATAATAACTTTATATATCAGATATAAAGAGGTGAGGCTACATGGCTAAAATTGATAATATGATGTCTATACTATGGATGTTAAACTCAGATAAAAAAGTTACAGCAAAGCAAATATCTGAAAAACTAGAAATAAATATAAGAACTGTTTATAGGTATATTGATTCACTTTCTGCCAGTGGAGTACCTATAATCTCAGACACAGGTCATAATGGTGGGTATACACTTTTGAATAATTTTATTAAAGCACCTCTTTTTTTCGATATAGAAGAGCAAACTGCTTTACTTCATGCAGCTATATTTGCTAAAGAAAAGGGCTATTTCTTAGATGAAGCATTAGATAAAGCAACATCAAAGTTAAAAATGCATTCAAATCAAAAACAAGAAGAAGTTTTAACAAGGCATTTAATAGGCTTTGAAGTAATAAAACCTATTGGAAAAATATCCATAGAATCTGTACTTAAAAAGTTGGAAAATAGTATAGCAAATGAGTTATCTATAGAAATCAATTATCGTACAGGTCGCGAAGAAAAATCAAAATCTAGGATTATAAATCCATATGGAATTGTTCATTGGAATAATAATTGGTACATAGTAGCATTTTGTCAAATGAGAAATGAGATTCGTAGCTTTAGAGTAGATAGAATTAGTAGTGTCATAGAAACAGTAAACGCATTTAATAGACCAAAGGAATTTTCAGCAAGTGAATTTTTCATAAGAGGAATCATGACTGAAATAAGAGATGAGGATAATCTTATACCATTAGTTATAGAAGGAAGTATAAATGCATTAGATAACTTATGTCAGCATTGGTTTTTAGGATATTACTTGAAAGAAAGAACTCCAAATAAAGTAATATTTAAACTTCAAGAAGAAGTGATATGTACATATATACCAAATATACTTTTACCTTATAGAAAATCGATACAAATAATTGAACCATTAAGTCTTAGAAAGAAAATAGTTGAAAATTTAGTTGAATTAATTAATCATTATCAAATTTAATAACTTAACTGACTGAATATGTCAGTTAAGTTATTTTACAATTAGGTATATTAATTAACCATATAAGGAGTAAAAAGATGAAAAATAGAAAAGTGTATATGTATGTATTTGATACTATGTCAGATTGGGAAGTAGGATATTTAACTGCTGAATTAAATACAGGAAGATATTTCAAAAAAGGATTAAAACCACTAAAAGTAACTACAGTAGGAATTGATAAAAATCCTATTATAACAATGGGGGGATTGAAAGTTTTACCTGAGATTACAATAGATGAGTTTAATATGGAAAGTAATGATGTATTAATTTTACCAGGAGGGGATACTTGGACATCGATAGATCATGAGATAATATTAGAAAAAACTAAAGAGGCTTTGGTACAAGGGTCTGTAGTTGCAGCTATTTGTGGTGCTACTTTAGGGCTAGCTAAAAAAGGGTTACTAGATTTTAGAAATCATACTAGTAATGATTTAGAATTTCTTAAAATGGTAATACCAAGTTATAATGGAGAAAAATATTATAAAATAGAATCTGTAGTTAGTGATGAAAATTTAATTACTGCTTCAGGAATTGCACCATTAGAATTTACGATACACGTCTTAAAAGTTTTAGATGTCTTTAAAGAAGAAGCATTAAGTTCTTGGATAAATCTTTATAAAACTAATGATTCAAAATATTTTTTTGAATTAATGAATTGCAACAAATAATACTACTTATGAGTAAAACATTGAAAATACTTATTTTAATATTAAACTTATAACAATGATATAATAAGAAAAAATGAATTAGGAGGAATAAAAATGGATATAAGACACGAATCACCTTCAGCTAAGCAATATATCGATTTAAGAATAAAAGCTAATATGGGCGCAAAAAAATTATCAAACGTTGAATGTGCTCTAGAAAATTCCATTTTTGTAGTTTCGGTGTGGGAAGGCAGCCAATTAATTGGGTTTGGAAGAATCGTAGGAGATAGAGGAATAAGCTATGTTGTTTCTGACATAATGGTAGACTCAGAGTATCAAGGAAAAGGCATAGGAAAAGCTATTATGAAAGAAATTGATGATTATTTAGAATTAAATACAGATGAAGATGCGTATACTATTTTACTTGCTAAAAAGCCTGCGGATAAATTATATACTAAATTTAATTTTAAATATGCAGAACCAAAATCTTGTGGTATGAAAAGAAAATAAGTAGTAAGAATTACAGCACATTTTGATACATCAACACCACAAGCGATGCTATTTTTACAGATGCTAGGTAGCTTTGCAGAGTTTGAGCATGCTGTTATTAATGAAAGAACTAGAAATGGAAGAGCTGCAATATTCTATCCTAAAACAATGCCTAGGTAAAACCTAGGCATTATTTTATTTATTAATATATGTTTAATACATTTAAATAAGATTCTTAAAACAAAGGCTTTACTTAGAATTTACTTACAAATTTAGACTTTAATAACAGTATTATATATGTTATTAAAGATATCCATCCAATTAAAGCACTATACTTTAAAATAGCATTTCCCATAATTACAGGTTTATAATCTATACCTACATAAAAAGTAGCAATATTTTTTTTCTTTTTATTAAAAACATCTCCCGTTATATGTGTTGAGATTATATCTGTGTCTGCATTTGATTTATTTTTATATGTATATAGAGTATTTTTATAATCAGTTGTATATATCTCTAAAGAAAGAACATTTTTATAATTTTGGTTTAACAATTTTTGCAATTCAGTTGAGTATGAATTTGAATTTTTTATATCATGATTTTCAGATATTGTCTGTAAATCTATTGCTAATCTAGCTCTAGTATCATACACGTCATTAAAAGAGTATTGTGTATAATAAAGTGCTATTAAATAGATGATTAAAGAGCATATAGAGATATTTCTAAATACATTTCTATATTTTTTATCAAATTTTTTTAATGGCTTAATATCTTTTTTATTAATTTCTAATGTTTCTATATTTATATCCTGATTCATATTGTCTAATTCTGATTTACATTTACTACAAGTTATTATATGATTTTCAATTTCTTTATTACTTTCATCACTTGTAAGATTATCTATATAGCTTGGTAAAAGATCTTTTATTATTTCACATTTCATTTTTACACGCCCTTTCCTATTTTTTGTTTGGCTCTATAAAAAGTAACTCTAGCCCAGTTTTCATTTTTATTAAATAGTTCTCCAATTTCTCTAAATGAGAACGCTCCTGTAATCCGAAGTAAAACTACTTCTTTTGAGATTTGATCTAATTTATAGACTTTTTTTATAAGTTCCATTTTTCGTTCTTTTAAACAGATTTTTTCTTCTATACAAATATTATTAGATACAATCTCTTCACTTAATTCAGATGTTTCTTTTCTCTTTTTTCTATCGATTTCTTGATACCAAATATGCTTTGCAATTTGACACAACCAGGTTGATACTTTGCAAGTACCGTCGTATCTATTAGAGGATTTTATTGCACGATAAAATGTCTCTTGTGTAAGCTCTTCTGCCAGATTTTCTTCTTTACAAAGAACCATTAAGTATTTAAAAACCATTTGTGCATGTTCTTCATATATGCAGTCCATTTCATGCACAGCATCACCTCCTTCAAACATATATCCGAAAAAAACTTATTTCGTTACAGAAAATTTATATTTTGTTAAAAATTTATATCTTAATGGTTATATTACTTATTTTTTAAAATTATCATTGTAGTAAAATTTAATCAATACATATTGTCTTAGTGGGTATATTTTAGATATGAATAGTTATTTCATAATAATTGATTGGTTTTCTTTTTTATCTATATAATGTAGACATAGAATTTTTTATATCGTCTATGCGTTGACATAAATTTATATAATGGGATATTATAGTTTAGTACAAAACATTTTATTATAAAAAGGAGTGTATTTATGCCAACCAAAAATAAACTTAAACTTGGTCTTGATATTGGTAAAATCAATCATATAATATCAAGAAAGGTAGATGCAGCTGTTATAAAAGCCATAGATGATAACTTAACTGTTGCCCAAGCTTATACTATAGATTTTATTATCTTAGAAGGTGAAGACAAGGATATTTTTCAAAAAGATTTAGAAAAAGGACTTGATCTTAAACGTTGTTCTATAAGCCTTATGCTAAATAACATGGAGAAAAATGGTTTAATCCAAAGAGTTCCTGTTGCAGAGGATGCTCGTTTGAAGAAAATAGTATTAACAGATAAATCACATAAGCTTTACGAAAAAATTTCTACAGCAATTAACTCAGTTGAAGATAGATTAATCAAAGAAATAACTGAAGATGAATTAAAAGTATTTTATAAAGTACTTGATAAAATAAGAAATAACTTAGATTAACCGTTAATAATTTAGAGCGGTTTTATCTTTATATATGTTGTTTTGTGCAAAACTTAAATTTCAAAAAGGAGATTGATATATGAACAAAGTATCTAATTTTACGGAAGGCAAAATCTTTTCACCATTATTAAAATTTGTTATTCCAATATTAATGGCACTATTTTTGCAGGCTATGTACGGTGCTGTAGATTTACTTATAGTTGGTCAATTTGGTAATGCGGCTGATGTATCTTCAGTATCAACAGGAAGCCAAGTCATGATGGGTGTAACTTCTATGATTACAGGCCTTACTATGGGTATCACTATATTAATTGGTCAAAAACTAGGTGAGGGTAAAAGAGAAGAAGCAGGAAATGTTGTAGGTAGTGGTATTTCAATATTTGCTATTATATCTATAATTTTAACTGTATTGGTTGTTACTTTTGCATCATCTATTGCAACTTTTATGCACGCACCAACTGAAGCTTTTGATAGCACAGTATCTTATATAAAAATCTGTGCTATGGGATCAGTATTTGTAATTTCTTATAATGTTATTGGTGGTGTATTTAGAGGGATTGGAGATTCTAAAACTCCTCTTATCACAGTTGGAATAGCCTGTGTTGTTAATATAATTGGAGATTTAGTATTTGTAGGTATTTTTAAAATGGCTGCAATTGGTGCTGCGTATGCTACTGTAATGGCTCAATCCACTAGTGTAATTTTATCATTACTATTAATAAAAAAACGTGGACTTCCGTTTGATTTTTCATTAAAAAGTATAAAGTTCCATAAAAATTTAACTACTCAAATTATTAAATTTGGTGCACCAATAGCTCTACAAGATGTCCTTGTAAATTTATCATTCTTGGTAATTATGATGATTGGTAACTCTATGGGGGTTGTTGCTTCAGCTGGTATAGGTGTTGCAGAAAAACTTGTTGGTTTTATAATGTTAATACCAATGGCTTTTGCTCAGGCTGTATCTGCATTTGTTGCGCAAAACTATGGTGCTAAGAAATATAATAGATCTAAGAGAGTTTTAATATATTCTATACTCGCATCTTTATGTTGTGGTATTGTAATGTTTTATATTACTTTCTTCCATGGTAATTTATTATCAGGTATTTTCTCTAAGGATGAGGCTGTTATTTTAGCTGCTTGGGATTATATGAAAGCTTACGGTATTGATTGCTTATTTACTGCTATCATGTTTAGTATGGTTGGATATTTCAATGGTTGTGGTAGAACTACTTTTGTTATGATTCAAGGGATTATAGGTGCATTCTGTGTTAGAATCCCTGTGTCATTTATAATGAGCAAGCTAGAGCCAGTTTCATTATTTAATGTTGGTCTTGCTACTCCAATGTCTACTTTTGTTCAGATTATTTTATGTATATCTTACTTTGTTTATTTATCTAATAAATTATCAAAAGAAGATACATGTCTAGAAGTTAAAGAACAAGTTCAAGTTTAGATATAACAACTTAAAGATATTGACATTTATAAAATCAATTAGGTATACTCACGAGTAAATAGAAATATTGAAGGAGACTTAAAATGAATTCTAATTTAAAAAAGTTTTTAATAGTTTGTGTTATAGTAATTTTCTTTGCTATATTGGATTTCTGTTATACACGCAAACCATCAGAATTACCTAGATTTTTGTTAAAATTAATGTATACCTAAAAATTTTATTTAGATTATAAGCTTTATAATCTAAATAAAATAGATGTGTGTGGGGGGAATATGGATTTAAAGAAAGCAATAGATTTATTTTATGTAGATGAAATATATGATATTTATTGGATAACTGAAAATACTTTAGGTGAAATATCTAGTGAAGATGATTTTTATATAAACAATACATACTTTTATTTATTAAACCTTTATTACTTACATCTAGATAAGAAAAATTACAAAGAAGTTGCGTATTTATCTTATCTAATATCTTATTACTTATTTATAATAGAGACACCATTTGGATCAGAATTAATTGCACAAAAGTATGCAGAATATGCTATAAAATATGATGATTGCAAAAAATATAGAGAGTGGCTAATATACGTAAAACAAGGCAATTGATAATATATACTGATAAATAACTGTATTTTATGTATTATATAGATAACTATAAATTTTTAAGGGGGAACTTGGTATGAATACAGCAACATTTTTAGAAATATTAACAGTAGCAGAAAAATTAAAATGTAATACTAGACACTCATGGACGTCAAGTGGACGACATGAAAGTGTAGCAGAACATAGCTGGCGTATTGCATTAATGGCATTATTAATGCGTGATGAATTTCCAGATATTGATATGGATAAGGTAATTCGTATGTGTTTAATTCATGATTTAGGTGAAGCCTTTACAGGTGATATTCCTACTTTCGAAAAGAAAGAAGAAGATAGTGAAAAAGAGGATGAGATATTTTTTAAGTGGATTTCAACTTTCCCTGCTCCTTATCGTGATGAATTTACAGATCTTTTAAAGGAAATGAATGAACGTCAGACTGATGAAGCAAAGCTTTACAAAGCATTAGACAATTTAGAAGCAGTTATTCAGCATAATGAGGCAGATATTAGTACTTGGATTCCATTAGAATATGACTTACAGTTTACTTACGGTTCGGACAAGGTTGAATTCTCATCTTATTTAAAAGATTTGAAGAAAGAAATAGATCAAAAAACTACAGAAAAAATAGCTCAAACGAATAAAGCTTAGTTATTTAAAATGTATCTTTTGATACGTATCGAATTGAAACTATAAAGCTTAGTATAAGTACAAACTATTATAATTCAAATATTACTAAATTACATAATAAAATGTAAAAAAGCTACACATCCCAATGTACATTAGGTGTGTAGCTTTCTCATTTGAGCAACGGGCTCTGATGTTGGCGACATTAAATAATTTCGCAACACATCGCTCGAGCTCTTATAATTTAAAAAACTAGAATTTAAGTATCTGAGTTTTTATCATATCGTTTAAACAAAATTAAGTCAATTCCAATATTTACCTATTAATTAAAGATGCCTTTTTATAAACCGTATATTTATATTGAGTTTTATTAAAAAGGGGGATGAAAGTATGAATATTTCAAGTAGAGTTAGTAACAGCTTATTTGGAAGTTACAATAGTAGCTCTTTAAGAAAAATACAAATCAATACTTCTAATCATAGTGAAAATATAGACAGATCATTAAAAGAGTTGAAAGCCATTAATAAGGGGAAAATCTTAGCTAGAGAAAACTTAGATGCTACATACAATTCAAGTATAAATAAAAAATTTCAAGAGTCTTTAGAACACAAATTATCTCAGCTTAATGAAATGAAAGGTATGATTGAAAATAAAGATAAAGAAAATGATGTAATAGATGATTCAGTAAAAAATACTAAAGTTATTAGTTATATCAATAATTCAAGAGAAGTTAATGATAAAGAAGAAACATTACTTAGTGAAAATGAACAAATTAGTATCCAAGACATAAACAAGAAAATAGCTGAAACTAACAGTGAGCTAAAAGAGGTTAGAGTTTTAGGCAAAGAGTTAAGTCAACAGTCTGAAATTATTGATGAGAAAATATCTACGTTTAAAAAGATATATGGTAATGACATTTTTAAAAAGGCAGAAAAAGAAGCAGTTTTAAAGCAGGTTTATGATACTCGCAATAACCCATTTATTAAAGAATTAAAAAATACTCTTAATGAAATTATAGAACTAGAAACACAATTAAAAGATAAATTAAATCAAGATCAACAAAAATATAAAAAGGAAATATAAAAACTACATTACAATATTTTTATAATCATTAAACAAATAATAGCTAGAATTATTCACAATAGTTCTAGCTATTTTAAGGTTATATAGGTTACCCCTTCAATGTTATAAGTAAGATAATCATATATCTAATTGTAAGTGATTATTTTTACTCGTTATACTTTAAATCAATTCTTTTATATTCAAATACTAATTAAAATAGATAGTAAACATAAATAATTCGGAAAGGTTTTAGAAAGATTCAGCTATTAAAATAAGCTTATCAAATAACGAAGGAAGGAAAAATGATATGAGCGAGGTTTTAAAAGTTGATAATTTAACTAAAAAACGTGGAGATAAAATAGTAGTTGATAATTTAAGTTTTAGTGTTAATAAGGGAGATATATTTGGTTTTTTAGGTCCTAATGGAGCAGGAAAAAGTACAACTATGAAAATGATATTAAAGTTAATAAAAAAAGACAGCGGAAAAATATATATTGATGGATTTGATATAGATACAAATTTTAAAGATGCAATAAAAAATGTATCAGCAATAATAGAAAATCCTGCAATATACCTTGATTTAACAGCTTATGACAATTTAAAGATTGTTAAAAACTTTAGTGATTCATACAGTGTAAGTTATGATATCGAAGATGTTTTAGAAATAGTTGGATTAAAAGGAAGAGAGTATGAAAAAGTTAAGAGCTATTCATTAGGAATGAAGCAGCGACTATCAATTGCTATGGCGCTTATAAAAAATCCTAAGATTATATTATTAGACGAGCCTACAAATGGATTAGATCCTAAAGGTATTATAGAAATGAGAGAATTAATAAAAGAATTATCTCAAAAACACAATAAAACTATAATTATATCTTCACATATTTTACATGAAATAGAAATGATGTGTAATAGAGTTGTAATTATAAACAAAGGAAAGCAAATATTAGAATCTGATATAGCAAGTATAACTAATAAAAATGACTTATTCTTTATTAGAACTTCAGATATTGATAAGGCAATTAAAATCTTAAACGATAAAAAATATGCAAAGTTACACAAGATACAAAACAAAGGTATCACAGTGCAATCAAGTGAATCAAGCATAGCTTTACTATCTAAGGAATTTATAAAAAATGATATATCTATATATGAAATTTCATCAAATAACAAGTCACTAGAAGATATATTTATAGAAATTACAGGGGGCAAATAACATGATAAATATAATTAAAAATGAATTTATAAGCACCAAAAAAAGTGTATTAATCATATTTAATGCCTTAATAGTAGCAACTATTGCTTTTGCATATTTTGCGGGTGCAAAATTAGGTGGAGTAAATATATTTACTGAATCTGATATAGTAGATTTATTTTTTAAATCAACAGTAAATATACTAGCACCATTTGTAGTTGTACTAGTGTCAAAGGTTATAACAGAAGAATTTAACAATGGTGGTATGAAAATCTATCTTATAAATCCAATAAGTAGAAATGAAATTTTAATAGGTAAATCAATATTTATCTTTATAAATGTACTGATAAGCATGGCAATACAGCTACTATTAAGCCTTATAGCTGTTTGTGTCTTACTCCAAATACCTAGTTTAGGTTTTGTTGTTGATACAACTCTTAAATATTTAGTTACACTTATACCCGTAATAGGACTGATCTTAATATTTACTATACCTGGATTTTTAATGAATACATCAAGAAATGCAATATCAGGTGGATTTGTATTAATAGCTGCATTTAATATAGTGGCTTCATTTTATGAAAAATTAAATCCATATAGCATAATGTATGTAATGAAAAATATTGCACTTTCAAATCAAGGTTTAATAAACAATAGTTTAATAAGTCTTGGATATATAGTAATAGGATTTATAATTTCAAGCTACGTATTCTCTAATAAGGAGATTAACTAATTGAATAATTTTTATCAAATTTAACATAAATATACGAAAACATGAAAAAATATAAAGGAGATCAACTATGAAATACTATATGAAATCTAAGGTTTTTAAACTTAAGGAAGACTTTTGGATAAAAGATACAGATGGTAATGATATATTCTTTGTAGACAATAAATTAATATCACTAGGTTTACAATTTAATATTCAAAAAGACAATAAGATATTATATGAAATAAAGCAAAAAATGTCATTAAAGCCTAAGTATGAGGTTATAAAAGATTCTGAGGTAATAGCATCTATAAATAAAAAATTGACCTTTATCAAAGATAAAATAAAGGTAGATAGTAAATATGGAGAGTTATTGATAAACGGAAATTTATTTGATCGTAATTATAATATTTATAAAGATGATAAGCAAATAGCATCTATAAAGAAAGAAGTCTTTGCACTTACTGATAACTATAGTATCGACATAGACTTTGAAGATGAAGCATTTGTACTTTCATTAGTAGTCATAATCGATGACATAAGAGACAAGCACTAAGACATAAGTTAGAGACTATAAAATTATAGTCTCTAACTTATATTTAAATACATAGGAGGATTTAAATGTATAATATTTTAGTTATAGATGATGAAAAAGAGATAGTCGACTTGGTAGAATTGTATTTTAGAAACACAGATTATAATATATTTAAAGCTTACGATGGAATTGAAGCAATTAATATTATAGCTAAAAACAAAATACATTTAGCTATAGTTGACATAATGCTTCCAAATTTAAACGGATATTCAGTTATATCCCATATAAGAAATAGCTTGAATCTACCTATAATAGTGATTTCAGCTAAGGTTGAGGGATATGATAAAATACTCGCTCTAGATTTGGGCGCTGATGATTATGTTACTAAGCCATTTGATCCATTAGAGCTAATAGCTAGAGTTAATGCTCAAATAAGAAGAGAATATGGATATTCTGGTTCTTATGAAAATACAAATAATTTAATAGAAATTGGTGATTTAAAGTTAGATACGGATGCATGCAAACTAACAAAAAATAATCAAGAGATACAACTTACATCAACTGAGTTTAAAATAATTGAACTTTTTATGAAAAATCCAAATAAAGTTTTTACTAAGAAAAATTTATTTGAATCGGTATGGGATGAGATGTATATAGCTGAGGATAATGCAATAATGGTTCAAATAAGTAAGATAAGGGATAAAATTGAGGACAATAGCAAAGATCCTATATATATAAAAACGGTAAGAGGCATAGGATATAAATTTGAAAGGAAATAATATGAATCTAAAAAAAGGGAATAGCTTATATAGTATCTTTATAATCAATTCTATAGTAGCTGTAATTATATTTATATTAGGAATAGTTATATTTTTTAACTTGATTTTCTTTAAGATTAATAAAATAATCGATGATAAAGACTTACAACTTCATGATAGTAAGATAAATTATTTATTTATGAAAAATTATAATGATTTAAATATATCTAAAATATTATCAGAAGGTGGATGGATAGAGGAAATAAAAGACGGGGAAGTTGTTAGTGTACAAGGTGTAAAAAAGGATAAGAAAAATAAGTACGAAATAGAAGATTTTATAAATGAAGAAAGCAAACATAAAAAATATGAAACTAGAATGTATAAACAAGGTGATAAGCTATATATTGTAAAAATTCCAAACTATGAAGAAAAGCTTGTTAATAAAATTTATGCAAACCAAAATGGTAAGATATATATAATAATGAGTTTAATTTTTACTACAATCGTAGTTTCAGTTATGTTTTTAATAGTAGCAATTATATCTATAAGGAAAATATCTAAGCCACTTAAAATACTAGAAAATGAAATAATTAAAATGAGTGAAGGTTATTCAAATATATCAGTAAACTATAACTCTTATAAAGAGTTTAACAGAATAAAAGAAGCCTTTAATAGTACTGTTAGTAAGCTAGAAAAATCTGAAAAAGAAAAAAATATGGCTCAAGACAGTAAAAAAAGAATGATAAGAGATATATCACATGATTTAAAAACACCTATAACATCTATATTAGGCTACTCTAAAGCTATGTTAGATGACGTAGTGACTGATGAAAATGATAAAAAAACATATCTAAGTTATATATATAATAAAACTAAAAGGATTAATTATTTAGTAGATGAATTATTTATTTTTTCTAAATTAGATAGCCCAGGATATACTCTAAACTTAGAGAAACAAGATATTTGCGAGTTTCTAAGAGAATTAGTAGCTCTATATTATATAGATATAGAAGAAAACAACTTTTTATTAGATATAGATATACCTGAAGAAAGTATGTATTCTATGATAGATACTAAAGAATTAGAGAGAGCATTAGGAAATATAATTACTAATTCAATAAAATATAATAAATCAGGAACTAAAATTTCTATAGGTTTGATTAAAGAAGTTGATAATGTATGCATAGTTATAGAGGATAACGGAATTGGAATATCAGAAGATGTAATAGAAAAGATATTTGATGAATTTGTCAGGGCTGATGAATCTAGAAAGACAGATGGAGGAAGTGGTCTAGGTCTTTCTATTACTAAAAAGATTATTAAACTCCATGATGGAGATATTAAGATATGTAGCGAGGTCGGTATATGTACAAGATTTGATATAAGACTTAGAAGAATATAGGTTTATATCAAAGGAATCTAGGGTAAATATATATTAATTTTAAACCTAGATTCTTTTGATATCATACCATATCATATATAATAAATAAAAAAAGTTATAAAAGTATTTGACAAAGATAATACTAGGATATATAATAAGTTTATATATTGATTGAGTTCAATTAAATTTATATAAATCAATTGGAGTTAATATGGATAAATACGATAAAATAAAACTAGATAATCAAGTATGTTTTTCACTATATGCTTTATCAAGAGAAATAATTAAATTATATAAGCCATTACTCGATAGACATAACTTAACATATACACAATATATAGCTATGCTAGTAATGTGGGAAGAAGAAAAAATTATATTTAAAGAGTTAGGTAAGAGATTGCATCTAGATTCTGGAACACTTACACCTGTTGTTAAGAAGTTAGAATCTATGGAATTAGTGACAAAATACAGAAACAAAGAAGACGATAGACTAGTTACAGTGGAGCTAACTGAAAAAGGTAAATCATTAAAAGAAGAAGTCCTAGATGTACCAGAAAAAATGTATCAAATCTGTGGGGGCAATGATTTAAATTTACTTTCTTTGAAAAAGCAGTTAGATAGTTTACTACAAATATTAGATTAATAATATAATTACTGTATACTTTAAAGTTAAAATCAGTAATGGTTTTAACTTTAAAATATACCATAATCAATTGAATAAAATTAAATTTACATAAATCGAATTTAGAGAGGAAATATTAATATGAAATTTTATGATTTTAAAGCAAGAAAAATAAATGGTCAAGAAGTAAATATGGAAGATTTTAAAGGAAAAATAGTGGTAGTAGTAAATACAGCAAGTAAATGTGGGTTAACACCACAATTTAAAGAGTTAGAAGAGCTATATCAAGGGTATAAAGATAAAGGTGTTGAAATATTAGGATTCCCTTGCAATCAGTTTGCAAAACAAGATTCTGGTAGCAATGAAGAGATACATGAGTTTTGTCAATTAAACTATGGTGTTAGCTTTAATATGTTTGAGAAAATAGATGTAAATGGAAAAAATGCACATCCTTTATATCAATATTTAAAAAATGAATCTAAAGGATTATTAAGTAAAGAAATAAAATGGAATTTCACTAAGTTTTTAATAGACGATCAAGGAAATGTTGTAAAAAGATACGCACCAACAGTATCACCATTAAAAATAAAAAATGATATAGAGGATATACTAAATAAATAATGACTTAAGACAAAAGGAGATGTTATCATGAACGAAAGATACGACATAGCAATTATAGGTAGTGGACCTGCAGGTTTATCAGCAGCTCTTAATGCAAGTATAAGAAATAAAAAATTTATTGTTTTCGGAACTAAAGAAATAAGTAATAAGTTAGTAAAAGCTCATAAAGTAAATAATTATTTAGGATTCTATGGAAAAAGCGGAAAAGAAATAAGAGATGAATTTGCTAAGCATTTAGAAGAAATGAATATAGAGATAACAGAAGAAAAAATAAATAACATATATGCAATGGGAGAATACTTCTCACTAATGGCTAACGATAAAGTTTATGAGGCAACAACTATAATCTTAGCTACAGGAGTTAACTTTGGAAAGTTACTTAAAGGAGAAGAAGAGTTCTTAGGAAAAGGAGTTGGATATTGTGCAACTTGCGACGCTCCTTTATACAGAGACAAGGTCGTAACAATAGTAGCATATAACAAACATGAAGAAGCAGAGGCTAACTTTATAGCATCAATCGCATCTAAGGTATACTATGTACCTATGTATAAAGAAGAAGTAGAAGTCGATTCTTCAATTGAGATAGTAAATGATATACCTTTAGAAATAAAAGGTGAAACTTTAGTAAGCAAATTAGTACTTAAAAATAGAGAAATAGAAACAGATGGAATATTCATACTTAGAGATAGTATTTCTCCAGGTCAGTTAGTACCAGGATTAGAACTAGATGGAAGTCACGTAGAAGTAGACAGATCTATGAAGACAAATATAGAAGGATGCTTTGCAGCAGGAGATATTGTTGGAGCACCATATCAATATATAAAAGCAGCAGGTGAAGGTAATATAGCAGCTTTATCAGCAGTTGCATATTTAGATAAACAAAAAAGAAAAAGCGCATAGGCATAGGAGGAAATAAAATGGCAAAGATAGTTAATTCAGAAGAGTTCAGAAGTAATGTAAATGAAGGGTTAGTAGTAGTAGATTTTTTCGCAACTTGGTGTGGACCTTGTAAGATGTTAGCTCCAGTATTTGAGGAATTATCATCAGAAATGGATGGAAAAGCTACATTCTTAAAAGTTGATGTTGATCAATGTGGTGATATAGCTAGAGAATATAGTATATCAACTATACCAACAATGATAATATTTAAAAATGGTGAAAAACAAGAAACTATGGTTGGTTTCTTACCAAAGGAATCAATAAAATCTAATATAGAAAAATACTTATAATAGCTTAATTTTATATATTAACTAAAAAACACCAATGAATTATTTTATTCATTGGTGTTTTTAGATTCAAGCTCATTACTAAATATTTCATAACTCCCCAGAAATCCTTCAAATATTAATGATGTTGTTTCAGAATCTTTTTCTAAAACAAAACATCTACCTAGCTGATCCACAGTGTATCCATCATATTCCATATGATTTTTAAAGTCATCGACACTCCTACTCATATAGCGTAATGGTTTATCTGAAAACTTTATAACATTATCATCACTGGTCTCTAGTTGAATAAGAGCTTTCAAAGGTATAAAAGGATTTTTAATTTTAGAAGAGTAGGAAACTAAGCCCAAAAATAAAATACTAATAATAAATAGTGGTACGGTAAACCTTAAAATCTTTTTCATCAAATCCTTTTTTCCTAACTTATTTTTATATACTACGTTTATTTACTTTGTTTGATTTGATTTTTATCCAATCAATCACTATTAAAATAATTGCTAATACATTAGCAGTATAACTTATATATCCAAATATACCTGTATTATCTCTATAATAAAATATTCTTATAAGATTAACTATCGATAAAATTATCAATCCAACGATAATTATTTTTGGTACTTTTTTATTATGACTTTTTTCCATATTGCTCCTCCAAATAAATCACTGCCTAATTTTATATCTAATTATTTAGAATTATTTTTAGTATTTTTAACTATTTTGCATAAAAATTCACTCGAACAGCAAAGAAGTTTATATCCTAAAAATAGTATAAAAATCAAAAATATAGTATTAAATACTTGAAAAAATAATTCTATTGTAACTCCAATCATGATACTTACTCCTTCCTTATTATAATTTTAAACCTGCATATTACTATACATAACATAAGTAGTTTTTTACAGTTAGTATTTCTATTGATCATTTAATAATCTAATTCTAGAACCTTTTTTATAATTAGAAATCATTTTAAGTGATGAGAATATAAAAACTATAACTCCAATTATCATAAATAAATAATTTATAGACTCATCTGCAAAAAGATACTCTGGCATTATTACTAATCCACATAAATTATATATCATATGTAAAATAATATTCCCCATCATAGAACCGCAGTATACGTATATTAAGGCAAGTGCTATACCTCCTATAAAAGTATAAATACCTTGAACAATATTTCCATGTGAAATTCCGAAAAATAATGCTTGTAAGAAAATTGCTCCTATCAAACTATAATAACGCTTTAAAAATTTAAATATCATTCCTCTAAATATTATCTCTTCACATATAGGAATGAATACTACACTACAAATCAAATTAATTATTGAATCATTTTGAGAAAGCATTTTATTGCTTATTTCCGTATAACTAGGGAATATACTATCTAATAAAATTGTTAAAATCGATAAGATTACACTGAATCCGAATCCAAATAAGGCTATATAGTATACATTTTTTATACTGATTTTTTTAAAATCATCTTTACTTATTAAGTATTTATAACTTGTTGAAAAATAATATAGTAAAGAAAACATAATTAAATAAGATAAACTTATTGATATCAATGTAGACTTTATAGGATTCTTAAAAAAGATACAAGTGAATAGTATTGAAATTCCAGAGCTAAAAATATTTAAAATTATTAAATTTATAATAAACTTTAATGTACTTATAAAATTTTTCATGCATCTCTCTCCCTAATTTAAATAGCATTTCGTTTTTATCATACTATTTAATGATGTATAATTTCAAGCACTCTAGACTGAAACATATGAAATAGGGATTAAAATGATTTATAATTTATACTTTTTTTCTATTATCTTATTTTTTATAATTTCACAAACAATAAGAAATGAGCCTACTATCACTAAATTTTTAGTATTTGTTTCTATAAAGTTGCATTTAAATAGACTCAGTGCAGGTATTAATAAAATTAAATTTATAGTTCCTGATATAAAAAAAGCCTTATTTTTAATTTTCATAATAAACAATCTCCTAATTACCTATTTTTAATTTTTGGGACAACTAAATACGGTTAGAAATCAGCAACCTAATTTTAAATACATTGTAATTACTATTTTATAGTGATGTTTATTAATTTACAACGTTAAGTATATAGCTAATTTTTTTCACTATATTTAAAACCTTTGAGTATGAAAACAGAAAGGCAACCACATAGTAACAAAATTATAATACTTAATATCCGATTTTGGCAAGGAGTTTCATAGTAACCAGAAACCCCAAATACTGCAGAAATAGGATAGATTGTTTTTAGGGTATTTGACCTACACATAAATGTTCCTGCAAAAGAGTACATTTCAGTTAATACTAATGCAGTCCAATAGCCTTTTTTCATATATGATACTAAGGCAATAATAGGCGAGATAGCAAGGAATACTCCAACACCTTGAAGAAAATATATTTTCAAATGATCTAAAACCATTCCTACTGATAGATCTGAAAAATGTAATATTGCCTCAGTTAAAAATGCTATTGCAAATAGCAGCAAATAAATGAAAATGCTGAATAAAAAAGTAATACTCATTTTTGTAGCAATTAACTTTGTTTCATTTACAGGAATAAGTAGCAAAGATTTTATAGTATCATCATCTTCTTCACGACAAATTATATAACTTCCCAAAAGAGAAATAACTGCAGGAAGAACAAACAGTGTTGCCAAAGGCTGAGCCATATCCATATACCATCCTGCACTGTCTATATTCCGTGAACCATTGTATGTAAACCATCCAGATATAAAAACAATAGCAGCCACCATAACCGTTGCAAAAACTGCAATCCACACAATATTTAAACGTCGAATCTTTTGAATTTCAGCCCAAAGTAATTTACCCATTCTTTACACCTCACTTCTTTTTAATGCCATATTTGCAAAGAATACTGCAATAATATCCCAAACAAAAATACAAAGAAACGCTAATGGAACGTTAATTCCTTGTGGCCACATAATACCCGGTATATCGTTATTTCGCGCAACTATAACATTCATACTAGTTAAGGGGTGTATATACATATTTACAGACCATATGAATAATGCAAAAAATACATAAACCAGTGTAATACAAATCGGTAAAATGTATCCCTTTTGCGATGAGGCTATTGCTAAAATCGGCAACATTACAAAAGCAGTAAAAAAACCATACTCTAAACATTTTTGTAGTAAATATAATACACTTGACCATTCAAATGCTACATATCCCAAAAGTACACTAACCATAACGGAAGCTACAAATTCAATCAGCATAAAGCAAATGGAGTAAACTAAAACCACAAAAAATTTACTGAAAAAGTATCCTATTTTACTGATAGGAACAATCCAAAGTTGTTTGAGCGTATCATACTGATTTTCTTCGTGCATAAGCATGGTACTAAGTATCCCTAAAATAACAGGTAATATAATTAAAATAGTAAAATTGAATGCTGACCATCTGTAGTACTCTCTCGGGTCAACACCTTTATCTACAAAAAATAGTGCGAAAAACGGCATTATGAGAGCAGCTAACAACATGATCCAAATAATTTTCTTACGGCGTAGTTTAAGAAATTCGACTTGAATAAGGTTAAGCAATACCTTCACCTCCTGTAATTTTTTTGAAGTAGTCCTCTAATGTATCATGACACAGCATAGAACTAATAACAGTTATATTCTGCATTACAAGAGATTTATTAATTTTACCTATATCTAGAGTAGTGTCATAAAGTCGTAGGATCTGATCATCTTGAACAGAATAATCTTTAGTCTTAAATTCTCGTTCTAAAATCAATGTAGTCTTAGGAATATCTGAAACTTGCAACATGATATAGTTGCGATTTTTATTTTCTAGTTCCTTCATGCTACTTTCTTCTAAAAGAATACCTTTATCAATAATTCCAATATCATCAGCTAATAATGAGATTTCCGAAAGAATGTGACTTGAAATAAGGATTGTTTTTCCATGCTCAACACTCAAATTTTTAATAAAGTCTCTCATTTCTGCAATACCAATAGGATCAAGACCATTTGTAGGTTCATCCAGAATCAGTAGTTCAGGATCATGCATAATAGCATTAGCAATGCCAAGACGTTGCTTCATTCCAAGTGAATACTTACCAAATAACTTTTTGTCTTTATAAGGCAATCCTACAACTTTTAATGCATTTTCAACTGCATTTGGAGCAGATGTGCCACGTAGTTTTGCAAAAATCTCTAAGTTTTCCGTTCCTGTTAAGTTTGGATAAAACCCTGGTGTTTCAATCATAGCACCTATACGAGGGTATACTCGTTTCTCTCGACCTTTGATATTTTGTCCAAATACATCCACCTCTCCGCAAGTGATTGAAGTCAATCCTAAAATCATTTTCATAAGAGTGGTTTTTCCTGCTCCATTACGTCCTAGCAATCCATAAATCCTACCTTTTTTTACATGTAGGTTGACTGAATTGACTGCTACCTGCTCTCCATAATTTTTTGTTAGTTGTTTAGTTTCAATTATAAAATCATTCATATAATATCTCCTCCATTTCAATACCTTTGTTTTCCCAATATAAAAACGAATATAACAGTAGAAACAATTACAACTAAATTATAATGTATTAACCTTGCCATAACCTTGTCGTAATCTTGTTCTTTCCTTGCTTTTATTATTTACTAAAAAATTCGCTTCGCTCAAGCGTAAAAAAAGCCCTGTATAAGACAGAGCTTTCATATCTTAATATTATAGAGATTTTGGAAAAATAATGGTAAATGTAGTATGGTTTTTTAAAACGCTCTTTACATCAATCGTACCATTATGAACAGCTACAAGTTCTTTTGTTATAGACAATCCAAGTCCTGCTCCTGTGGTCATTCGAGATTTATCCCCTCGATACATTCTTTCAAAAATATGTGATTGCTCATCACTTGGTATACCTATTCCGTTATCCGAAACCTTTATCGTCACTTGCTTTTCATCTTCATATAAATCAAAAATAAGCTTTGTTCCTTTGCTATGAGTAATAACATTTTGAAAAAGATTGTTCAAAATTCTAGTATAAGAATTTGCATCAATTCGCACAAGACATTGTGTTTCTGGAATATTGATTTCATAGTCAAAATTATTATTTTCTATGACAATAATCCAATCGGCTACAATGCTACGAGAAAGTTCATTAATATCGTATACCTCAAAATGAAATAGTTGTTCTCTAGCATCAAGCTTTACCCATTCAAAAAGTCGTTCTGTAAAATCTTTTAGGCTGTGTGCTTTACTGATTGCAACTTGTATATATTCATCCTTTTCTTTACCTGTGACAATATTTTTTTCTATCGCTTCCAAATAACCTACAAGAGATGTCAATGGTGTTTTAACATCATGAGAAAGACTTGTCATCAAGCGTTTGTATGCCTTTTCAGATTGCCTTTGATTTATAAGCGTTGCTTGCATATCTGTGGTAATTGTATTTAAATCATAACAAATTTGCTTTGTCATATCATTTTCTTTTGTAAGTATTTTGCGATTTAAATTTCCATCTTTAATGTCCGTTACCGCTTCTTGTATCAAGCTGATTTGCTGCTTTGTTCTGTATAATTTTGAACCAAGATAAAAAACAACAATCAATAAAACAGCGCATACTATTATAAAAAATTCAGTAAGCCCCATTTCTAAACCTCCCTATTAAAGCGATATCCAACACCTCTAACAGTTTGAATATAAAAAGTATTATCGGGATTTGGTTCAATTTTCTTTCTGAGTTTGCTTATAAAAGACATGATATTGCTATCATCAAAAGAATATTCATCCTCCCACACTTGTGTATAAATTTGCTTTTTTGTATAGACACGGCCTTTATTATTTGCTAAAAATAACAACAAGTCAAACTCTTTTCCTGTCAAGTCAATTTGTTTATCGTTTACACAGACAGTACGATTATCTATATCTATTTTCATTCCTTTAAAGATTAAATGCCCTTTTTGTATATCATGTATATTGTTAAGTGTTGTAAAACGGCGTATAAGAGAGTCTACCCGTGCAGTCAATTCATTGATACTAAAGGGTTTTGTTAAATAATCGTCCGCACCAGTTCTAAGGCCTATTATTTTATCTTCTTCACTATTTTTTGCTGTGAGCATTAAAACTGGCACATTACTTATTTCTCTTATTCTTTTTAAAATACTAAATCCGTCTAAATCGGGTAACATTACATCAAGAATTATAAGAGAAAGATTGTCTTTATTTTCTTCCAAATCTTTAAGTCCCATGCTACCACTAAATGCTACAAGAGTAGACATTCCTTCGTTATCCAAGCACTTCTTTATAAGCGAACAGAGCTCTTTATCATCATCAATCATCAGTACTGTATTCATTATTTCTCACTTTCCTTTTCTTCTTTAACTCTTCCGTCAGTTGGTTTGTAAGCATTTTTTGCTATTATTTTAGATTTTAATACAAGCAAAAAACTACTCACTATAAATATAAAAAAATTTATTTGTATTTTTCTAAAAACTCTTTAATAGCCTGGCACAATATATCTTGCACCTTATATTTATTATTTGCCTTACAAAAATCTGTAAATTCCTTTTGTATAGGCTCATATAGCTTGTAACTTCTAACTACTAAATCCCCTTTAAAGTCTTCTATTTTAAGTTTTTCCGTCTCAACTACTTTATTGCTACTTTGTAGTTTATACCAATTGTACATCTCATTTAGCTTACTTAAGTTTTCATCGTAGCTACTTATCATGTTGGTTAAAATCTCACTATCCGTCCCAACTACTTTATTACTACTTTTTTGCATAGATAATATACCTTCATTAATATCATCCTTTATAATTTTACTTGATCTTGCTAATATTCTTGGGTCAGCATCTACTATTTCAACTATGCTTTCATATTGATTAGTTTCTTTATTGTATTCATAAGATATTTTTTTAAATCTATCTCTTATTGTTGATCTTCCGATACCTATATCTTTACATAGGTTTGTTAGTGTATAGCCTTCTATAAGTTTTTTGTTTATATACTCTACTTGCTTTACAACTTCTAATTTATCAAAATCTCTTCTAATCATATTCCTCCACCTCAAATATATTTATAAGTATATTATAAACTACTTTTAAACATATTTTGGTAGTTCATTAATAATAAAAAAGTAGTAACTTAGTAGTAAGATTTTTAGAGAATTTCATTTTTTTATAAAAAAATAGATTTTTTTCTTGATTTTAAATAGCTAATTTTAAAAAAAATTAAAAATTAAAATCCTGTACCTGTTGTGTTACAATAGAAACAGGCAATAAACTAATCAAAAAAGGGCAAAAAAACTTCCATTTTTTTGCCCCTATAATTTACAATGGAGGGATAGTTTTAATAGACGATGAAAAATATAGTAGCTTATGTTAGAGTTTCATCCGCTTCACAAATAGATAATACTTCGATAGATATGCAGATAGAAAAAATTCAAGGGTATTGCAGCCTATATAATATTCACTTAAAAAAAATATTTAAGGATGAAGGGTTATCTGCTTCAACAATAAATAGAAGTGCTTATAATGAAATGATTGACTTTGTATCAGATAAAGAAAATAATATAGATGGACTAATAGTTTATAAAGCAGATAGAATACATAGAAGTCTAAAAAATCTTATGATAATGATAGACTACTTAAATGAAATAGAAGTTTCATTTTTAAGTATCACAGAACAATTTGATACCTCAACAGCTCAAGGACTTTTATTCCTTCAGATGTTAGGTAGTTTTTCAGAGTTTGAAAGAAAGCTAATAAATGAAAGAACACATGCGGGTCGAAAGGCAAAAGGGGAGAAACATCTTTATGTTGGAGGTAGGATACCTATTGGTTATACATTAATAGATAATGAAAAACTCGTTATAAATAATGAGGATGCTAATAAGGTAAAAACTATTTTCAAAATGAGATGCAAAGGAGCAAGTTACTCCAAAATAGCCAGAGAGTATAATACAACAAGACAAAGGATAAGTTATATTATTAAAAACCCAATTTATACTGGAAAGTATAAATATGATGGTAAGAAAGAAAAGAATAAAATTAGCTTTGATGTTCCTAGAATTGTTACTGACTATACTTATAATAAAGCTAACAGGATTAATAGAGATTAAAGGGGGGTTTTTAAATGGGAGATACTGTGTTTTTAATTTGTATGTCTGCACCAGTGATATTTTTTATATACAGTATAGTATCATATAAAAAGAAGTTTATTATTTACACTATAAAGGATAAAAATATGAAAGTTGTAAATGATGCTTATTATAGTTTACAATTATCATTTTGTATAATTAATAGTATTTTGGTAGCTTTGGGTATTTTTATTGTTTATAATAGTAAGAAGCCAACTAGCATTGTATTTTATTATTTAGCTGTATTTTGGATTCTAAATTATTTATTAAAGTTTATGGCTATTAAAAAGAACTATATAAGAATAGATTGTGAATAATACTAATTTTTTATAAGGTACAATAATAGTTATGATATATATGAAATATATTAATATATCTATTTGGGAGGAAGTAATATGAGCAGGATAGATAAAGAAAAAAAGACTTTAAGTAGTATGATACATATATATTGTAATAAAAAGCATGGACACAAAAAAGGAGAACTATGCCAAGATTGCAGCGAACTTCTAGAGTATGCATATAAAAGGTTAGATTCTTGTAAGTTTGGTGAAGAAAAAACATTTTGCGCCAAATGTCCAATACATTGCTATAAAAAAGATATGAAATTAAAAATAAAGGAAGTTATGAAATTTTCAGGCCCTAGGCTGATATTTTATGATCCTATAGAAGTTATAAAACATATTTTTGCAAAGTAAGATACTATAAGGAAAAAATACCATAAGCTTTAACAATATAAGGACAAAAAAGCTTATAAATATATAATTAAAAATACATTAAATAGTTATTTAATGTATTTTTAATGTTTGTTTAATTTATTTTTAATACACTTTAAATATATTTTAAATAGTTATTTATCACCGCAAAACAGCTAAAAATCAACAAAAGAGACTATTAAATTAATAGTCTCTTCTTTAATAAAATTACTTCTTATTATTTAATATTGTTGTATAAATATAGTTATATAAATTAGCATGTCTTAATTCATCAGTTAATATATTAAACACTATATCTCTATAATAAAGATTAGGCATTCCATTCATTATTGTTCTATATCTCTTAACAGCATTAAGCTCTCCATTTAAAGCCCTAAGTATGCCCTCTGTAAAATTTTCTGGTGGTACAAACTCAGTCTCTACTGGAGTTGCATCTGCTCCTGTTAATTGCTTGTACATTGCTTTAAACATTTTATTATGAGACATTTCATCTTCCCTTATTGATTCAATAGTATCCTTTATAGATTTTGCTTGTTTTTGAGTTAAATTGTCTGTAGGTATATTGTTTATTAACCATTCATAGAATAATGCATCTGATTTTTCACCTTCTACAGAATCTTGAATTAAGTTTACTGACTTTATAAATGATTTTGATGTTGGATAATTATAATTAAACAACTAAACCCCTCCCTTAAAATTATACATGTCTATATATCTTATTCAGGATGTGACAATAGTGTTCTTTATTTTACATATAACATCTACAAAATCAATAAACTTATTTTTTATTATTCATAATAAGGTTCAGTGTGAACTATAACTTGAGCACTTTTATTAATTTTTTCTTGTATCAAATCCTCTATATCATGATTTAGTACATGCGAATCTTCAACTGTTAAATTAGGATCAACCATAATATGCATATCGATGTGCACATTACTTTCACTTCCTCTACTTCTTATCTTATGAACGCTCTTTATCGTTTTAAATTCTTTAAGAACTTCTCTTATATCATCTTCATCTATTATTGCTGTGTCTACAAGTACATCAATAGTTGATTTAAACACTTCATAAGATGCATGAAGTATAAATCCAGCAACAACTAAAGATGCTATCGGGTCAATAATAGCAGGAAGGCCAAGTTTTACTCCCACTAATGTCATTAAAACCCCTATAGATACAAATATATCGCTTTTTGTATGAAGTGAATCTGAAACCAGAATATAGCTATTTAATTTTTTTCCTATTCTATACTCATAAGTACATACAAGTACATTAATTAGTAGAGTAACAATTAAAACGATTAAACTTACCATAGTTATAGTTGGGGTAACTGGATTTTTAAATCTAGTAACTGCATCTATAATTATTTTAAAACCTAAAAATAAAAGCATTCCTCCAATAAAAAGACCCGATATAACTTCAAATTTATTATGGCCATATGGATGCTCTTTATCTATTGGCTTCGATGCTAAAGCAATACCTATAAGACCTACTATATTAGATGTTCCATCTGATATAGAATGGAATCCATCAGCAGTCATACTGGCACTTTTAATAGAATTCCCTATTATTATTTTTAATAAAGCGACGCCTAAATTTGCAAATAATATTATTAATAAAACTTGCTTAACTTTCTTGTAATTAGTATTTTCCATAACATTCCTCCTAAAATTGAAAATAAAAAAATCCATGGGAAAGTTTTTTTAACTATCCCATGGATCTATGTCCATTGCTATAAAAGCCCAGCAATAATTTTATTGCCTGATTAAATTATTATATTATATTTTAAATATTAAGTTATATTCTATCAGCGAAATTTAACAATGTCAATATACTTTTAACATACAAAGTTTTAAGTTTTAAAGTACATTTAATTTTCCTGCGTTTCTATATAGTCCCTTATAATTTATAAATTTAATAACCATTAAATTTATTTCTAAAAATAATTAAATACGTATTAAAAATATATTTAATATTGATTTAATTATTATTAAATATATTTTTAAATAATTATTTAATCTATATAAAACTTCTAAAATAAACGTATCTAAACCAAAAAATATTAAATAAGTAGTATATTTGTAATTTATCTACTACTTATTTAATACTAAAAAAATACCCTATATAATACTTTTTAATTTATATTAATTATAATTGCGAGAGATAATTCATAGATAGGTAAATAAGTTTCAAAGTTTTATTAAATATAAAATCTAAAGGAAAATCATATCAATATAATTAACATTAAATATATATTAAAATAATATTAAAAATAGATTAAATATACATTTAATCTATTTTTAATGTGAATCTACAAGCTATAAATTGGAGAATTTGAACGTATCAGCTAAATTTAAACTTTAACCTTATTGTATTTAACTATTGGTCCATAATAATGTCTATCACATTCCCAAACATCAAGCACCATATTCATTGATATTAATTTATATTCACCATCATAGTAGTATAAATTCAATCCTTCTCTTTTTAAAACATAAGAAATAGGAAATACTTCTATAACATTATCTTCGAGTTTTAACTTTACAAAAGACTTATTATCCATGGCACTTTCAATCACGTTATATACATCTTTTTTATCACGTACTGGTTCTTCATCTAAGTCTATTATAAATCTTTCCTCTAGTTTTTCTAATATTTCATTACACCTATCAGAGTCAACCATCTTAAACTTCTCAATAAGATCTGTATTTTTTAAATGTGAGTCTATGTGCTCAGAAATATAAAGTGATAATATCAAATCTTTATAATCACTTTCAGTTAATATATATTTAGCTATTATATAGTTTCTATCTAACTCTATGCCACCATTTACACCTCTATATGAGATTATTGGAATACCTAGGAGTGATAATTTATCCAAATCCCTCTGTATTGTTTTATCAGATACATCAAACATATCTGCTAATTTTTTAATTGTAGTTCTTGAATTAGTTTTTAATAAATAAAACAGTATTTCCAATAATCTCATCTCATTCTCCTTTTTGACAATTTCTATCTATTTACTTATTATTTTTTAGCCATTGAATTGCACAATAAGCATGCATTGCTGCTCCCGTAACCATTATATCTTCATTAAATACAACTTTGTTATTATGCATAGGAAGTCCATATAGAGGATTTTCTTGTTTCGTACCAGCACCTAACATAAAGTATACACTTGGAACTTCATATGAGTAAGATGCGAAATCCTCAGATCCCATACCTCCACCTTCAAATGATACAACAGCTTTTTCGCCTACTAAATCTTTTACATAATTACCAAGTTCATTAGCTAAGTCTGTATCATTAGCAAGAGGTGGAACTGAAGATAACTCTATAAGTTCAGCTTTTCCTCTAAACATTTTTGCTGTAGATGTTACTATTTCATTCATTCTATTAAATATAAATTCTCCTACTTCTTTATCTAAACTTCTTATTGTGCCTTCCATAACAACTTCTTCAGGTATTATATTTGGTGCATCTCCACCTGCAAATTTACCAATTGTTAATACAGATGGTTTAGTTGAAGATATTTCTCTACTAATTATTTCTTGTAAAGATAAATATATATGCGCTGCAATATTTATAGGATCTACGCCTGTTTCAGGTAAAGCTCCATGACATCCAGTTCCTTTTACAACTATTCTAAATCTATTACATCCTGCTATACTAGTGCCTAAACCATATAATACAACATTTGAAGGTGTTCCAGAGTGAACATGCATAGCCATAGCTGCATCAACCTTAGGATTTTCAAGTACTCCTGCTTTTATCATTTTTTTAGCGCCTGTAAAGCCTTCTTCATCTGGTTGGAATACTAGTTTAACAGTACCTTCAATTTGATCTTGATTTTGTTTAAGTAATTTAGCAGCACCTAAAAGCATTGATGTGTGCATATCATGTCCACAAGAATGCATACATCCATTAGTTGATTTAAAATCAAACTCAGTTTCTTCTTTCATTGGTAAAGCATCCATATCAGCTCTTAATAAAAATGTTTTTCCAGGTTTATTACCTTGTATAGTCGCTACTATACCGCTTTCACAAATTTCTGTTGGCTCATATCCCATCTCTCTTAATTTATCCATTACATAAGCTTTAGTTTTTGGCAATTTATCTCCAACCTCTGGATTGTTATGAATTGTTCTTCTGTAACTTACTATATCATCTTTTATTAATTCTGCTTGTTTTATAAAATTTTCCATATCTACACCTCTTGATTTATGTCAGTAAAATTTTTTGTTCACCTTATATTTTCTCTTATTTGTAGCAAAATAATTACTTCAAACTTCAAGTATTTGTACTATTTTAGAAGTACAAACATATAAGCTATTAATTTAAATTTATTTACTTATCATAAACCTGAAATAGGACATATATAGTCTACTTTATAAATTTTTATAAAGGAAATATCCCAAGTACATTGACTTTATGCATTTTTGATGTGTAATTTAATTTAAATGCGACATTTTAGGGACTTTAAAACCCACGCAGATACTTAAGAAAAACGAACTTTTTACATTAGTAAAAATCCAATAGCATTAAATAAATATCCAGTTATAATTATTCCTACAGTAACTATACCTATAAATATACCTAATAACTTAGGCTTAACAACTTTACTTAGCATTATCATTGAAGGCAGGGAAAGTGCTGTAACCCCCATCATAAATGCAAGTACAGTTCCTATTGGTACACCTGCCATAAACAGTGCTTCAGCTATAGGTATAGTACCAAATATATCAGCATACATTGGAATACCTATTACAGCAGCTATAATAACTGAGAATGGATTATTATGCCCAAGGACTGCAAGTATCGCTTCTTGAGGTATCCAGTTATGAATTAAAGCGCCTATACCAACACCAACAAATATATATTTATAAACATTTTTTATAATAGCAAAGGTATCTTCTTTAGCATAGTTTAATCTTTGTTTTTGATTAAAGTTTTCTGATTCACTATAAAGATCTCTCGTATGTTCAGTATATGTTTGAATTTGATCATCTAAATTAAGCTTACTGATGATAGTTCCCCCGACAATTGCAACTATAAGACCTAAAACAACATATAAAATAGACACATTCATACCAAAGAATCCAGCTAGTAAAAGTAAAGATGCTAAATCAACCATTGGTGACGATATTAAGAATGAAAATGTAACACCAAGTGGTAATCCTGCATTACTAAACCCTATAAATATTGGGATACTAGAGCAAGAACAGAAAGGAGTAACAGTACCTAAAAGTGCTGAAACTGTTGCACCAGATATGCCTTTAAATTTTGTAAGGATTTTTTTAGTTCGCTCTGGTGGGAAATAGCTTTGAATATAAGATATAAAAAATATTAAAACTGCAAGAAATATGAATATTTTTATAGTATCATATATGAAAAATTGAATACTTCCTCCAAGCCTAGAATTAATGTCTAATTTTAAAATATTTTCAACAAATGATGTAACTAAGTCTGATAACCAAGTCATTTTTAACATTTGGTCTGTAAAAAAATTAAATATACCCATAAAACCTCCCTAAAATACATCAAAAAATTTTGATGTTAGAAATAAAAATATATAAGTTTCTTATTAAAACTAAAAATTGATATAATGAATTAGTCTTATTTGAAACTTTATACTATTCATTATATCAATTTTTTTTGATTTAACAACTAATTTACAAAAATAATTTTTGGATAACATCATAAGTTAATATCTTAGATAAAGTATCCTTATTTACAGAGTAAAAATTCCACTTACCTTCCGAAGTCTTATTTATAAGATTCGCTGAGTGTAGCAATTTTAAATGATAAGATAATTTTGATTGAGATATATCAAATATCTCTGATAACTCACATACGCATACACTTTCAGCTGAATATAGTTTTTTTAATATAGATAACCTAATTGGATCTGATAAAGCTTTAAAAATTAAATCTATGTTTTCCATTTTAATACCTCCGTTGTCTATATTATATAACAAATATTTTAGTTTTTATTATATTAAATATTTATTTAGTATTTTTTAATAAAAATATAGTATTTTATAGAAATAATAGTTTGATAAATAAAATATTAGTCGTAAAATAAATCAAAAAAATTTGATTTATAAGTTTACAAAAAACTTTTTTTATCATATCATATGATTAAAAGCGAATATGTTAATATAATAAACATAAGTTATAAAAAGGAGGACTAATAAATGAGTAATAATAAAAATAAGTCAGGAATAAAGGCAAGTATTTCAACTAATGATGAAGAAAAAAGTGGAGGACTTGGTTTTTTCGAAAAATATTTAACCATATGGGTAGCCCTATGTATAGTAGTAGGTGTTTTAATAGGAGTATACTTACCACAAATCCCTCAAACTTTAGATAAGTTTACTTATGCTCAAGTTTCTATACCAGTAGCAATACTTATATGGCTTATGATATATCCGATGATGCTTAAAATAGATTTTACATCTATAAAAAATGCAGCAAAACAAAAGAAAGGTTTAGCTGTAACTTGTGGTACTAACTGGTTGATAAAGCCATTTACAATGTATGCCATATCATATTTCTTTTTATTAGTAGTATTTAAAAATATAATACCTGCTAATCTGGCAAAAGAGTATTTAGCAGGAGCAGTACTTTTAGGCGCAGCTCCATGTACTGCAATGGTATTTGTTTGGAGTCATTTAACAAAAGGAAATGCTGCTTACACATTAATTCAAGTTGCAGTTAATGACCTTATACTTTTAGTTGGATTTGTTCCAATAGTTGCACTTTTATTAGGTGTTACAGATGTTTCTGTACCAATGGATACATTGTTATTATCAGTAGTTTTATTCGTTATAATACCATTTGTTGCAGGATACTTCTCAAGAACTATGATAATAAAGAAAAAAGGAGTAGAATATTTTGAAAATGTATTTTTAGCTAAGTTTAATGGGGTGACTGTAGTTGGTTTACTATTAACACTAATAATATTATTTGCTTTTCAGGGTCAAAAGATAATAGATAACCCTCTGCACATTGCATTAATAGCTGTACCACTTACAATCCAAACATTCTTTATATTCTTCTTAGCTTACCTTTGGGCTAAGGTATGGAAATTACCTCACGATATAGCTGCACCAGGCGCTATGATTGGTGCTAGTAACTTCTTTGAACTGGCAGTTGCAGTTGCTATTAGCTTATTTGGACTTAACTCAGGGGCAGCACTTGCTACTGTTGTTGGAGTACTTGTTGAAGTTCCAGTAATGCTTGCACTTGTTGCAATAGCTAATAAAACTAGACATTGGTTTACAAAATAAAAAGTTTACTTCACTTAATCTACTTCGTTATGCTACATTTGATGACTCCAACGACCTCTCGTATTGTTTAAATTGTCATTTTTTACTTGCTAAAAATTAGTATAAAATCATGGTTGCGAAAGATACTAAATTGGAGTACAATATTTTTATTAAATAAAAAGAGGTGAATGTATAGAAATGAACAATTAATCTTATTCAAAAAAACAAAATTAGTTTAAGACGATTTTTAGCATCTAAATGGATGCATTATTAATCGAACCTAAAAACTACTTGAAGTTAAGAATAAGATTATATGTTATAACTATATTAATTATGTAAACAAAGGCATGCATTGCTTTTATTTATGTACCGTAATTTTGTATATAATAACTTTCTTATCTTTTGGTAGTAAAAATACTATTTAAGATTAAGGGAGTTTTTTTTATGCCCTTAACCAAAGGAGACGATAATTATGGCACAAATTAAAATAAACAACTTAAGTTTTCAATACGATTCTTATGGAGATGATATATTTAAAAATGTATCAATAAATATAGACACAGAGTGGAAATTAGGACTAATAGGTAGAAATGGTCGTGGAAAAACTACTTTTCTCAAGCTACTAAAAGGAGATTATAAATATAGTGGCCAAATATTAAGCCCAGTTAATTTTGACTATTTTCCTATGGATATAAAGGATAATACAAAACTAGCTATACATGTAATAAGAGAAGCAATTGCACCTTTTGATAAATGGGAAGAAGAGCTAGAATTGTATTCTAAAGATCCTAAATATATGAAAGAGTATGGAGATGTACTAGATAAGTATCTAATACACGATGGGTATATTATAAATGAGCTAATAGAAAAAGAAGTTCGAAAAATAGGTCTAGATTCAGAAATACTAGACAGGACCTTTAATACTTTAAGTTATGGCGAGCAAACTAAATTATTATTATCAGCGTTGTTTCTTAAAAAAAATAACTTTCTGCTAATAGATGAACCTACTAACCACTTAGATGCAGAAGGCAGAGAGTGTGTAGCTAATTATTTATATAAGAAAACAGGATTTATACTAGTTTCTCATGATAGAGATTTCTTAGACAAAATTATTGACCATGTTTTATCTATAAATAAAAGTAACATTGATATTCAAAAAGGAAACTACTCAACTTGGCAGTTAAATCATGATAGAAGAAATGATTTTGAAAAAGCTGAAAATGAAAAGCTATTAAAAGAAATAAAAAGACTAAAAGTAACAGCCAAACAAAAATCTAGTTGGTCTGATAAATTAGAGGCTACAAAAGTTGGTAATGGACCTGTAGATAGGGGATATATTGGACATAAAGCAGCAAAAATGATGAAAAGGTCTAAGTGTTTAGAAAAGCGCCAAGATAAAGCAATAGAAGAAAAAACAAAGTTACTAAAAAATGTGGAAGCCGTAGATAGGCTAGACATAAATAATATAACATCAAATTATGATACCTTGATAAATGTAATAGATTTGCAAATAAAATATGAAAATGAACTATTTGAAAATCCTATAAGTTTTAAAATTAAACAAGGAGAACGTATTTGGCTTAGAGGTAAAAATGGATGTGGTAAATCAAGCATAATAAAGCTATTAATGGGCGAAAAATTTGATTATACAGGTCATATTGATAAAATAGAGAAAATATCATATGTTTCACAAGATACGTCATTTTTAAATGGAAATATTAAAGAATTTGCCAAAAATAAAGAAATAGATGAACAGTATTTAAAAAGTAGTTTAATTCAGCTAGGATTAGTAGATACACAATTTGAAAAAAACATAGAAGAGTGGAGCGAAGGACAAAAGAAAAAGTTGCTAATTGCAACTAGTTTATCTGAGAAAGCAGAACTTTACATTTGGGATGAACCACTAAATTTTATAGATGTAATTTCTCGTATACAAATAGAAAATATGATTATTGAAGAAGGCATCACTATGCTATTTGTTGAGCATGATAAATGTTTTGGTGATAATATAGCTACTAAAATTATAGATATAGTTTAAAAATACTAAATAGCTATAATAACATAGTAGTTAAATTGAAAAAAGCTATACATACTAATGTTAATTAGATGTATAGCTTTTTATTAAAAAACTAGAATCTTAAATATTATTAAATCATTTTACTAAACTAATTTTCAATATGATAATATAATAACGCCCTTTGGATATTAGTTTACATGATTTACATCGATTCCCAAAGCTCTTTGTATTCTTCTCTAAAATCCTCAAGTGTTTCTAAGTATTTACTTAGAGGTTCTTGATTATCTAAATCACATAAATTTAAACTTTCTCTATATAAATCTTCGCTATCCCAAGAAACTATTTTTATAGATAAATTATTTTCAAGCATTTGCTTTAGCATAAGAAATCTTCCAATACGACCATTCCCATCTTGGAAAGGGTGTATTATTTCAAATTTATAGTGGAAACTAGCTATATCTGATAGTGTTATCTTATCTAAGCTATAGTACCATTCAAGTAATTCATCAAGTCTAGATTGTACTTCAAAAGGTTGAGCTATTTTTACTTTAGTTCCTATAATCATATTAGGTATTGTTTTATATACGCCTGCATATCCTCTTTGATGCATAGTAGTATTAAACATAAGCCTAGCATGGAGATCCTTTAAAAATTGATCATCAATTTTTTTACCTAAAGTTTCAACTATTCTATCAAAAACATAACTAGAATTTACAGTCTCTTGTACATCATCTAAAGTATGCTTTCCTGTTACTACATTTTTATCTAATAAAAGCGCTAATGCTTCTGTTGTAAAAGTACTTCCTTCTATTTTATTTGAGTGATATAAAAAGCTATGCTTTAAAATACTGTATAAGGAGTTTTTAAAATCCTTTGTTTCTAATAGGGCATCTATAAAATTTTTACTCATTTCAATATCTTCCTCCTTATTATTTATCAACTCATATAGTTGTACACTATATAATCAAAATAACATTTTTAAGTTTAATGCATCTATAGTTTCAAATAAATATAACTTTATTTGGCTATTATTTTTAATATTATAATAATAAACGTTGTAATACAATGACTATGTCCAAATTTAGATATTTTTATTTTAGTAATATAATAATTAAAGTAAAAAAATATATGCCCGAATATTATAAAATAGATTACGTTAATATAAGGGGGATAATAAAAAATGAAAATAGTTAACAATAATATATTTAATTATACCAATTTTAATCCAGGGGATATTGTAGACAATAAAAAATCAAATAATTTTACACAAAATAAAAGCTTAGATAAATCATCATATAAAAAAATTCAAAATGATACATTAAACATTGTAGGTCCTAATGCTCCAAAATCAGTTAAGGATGCATGGATTAAGTCATTAGAGGAAACAGGAATTTATGATTTAGATGTAGACGAAAATGGACAAGACCATATTACTCAAATGGATATACTAAGAGTTATTATGGAAGAGCAAACAGGAGGTTATGATATACTTGGAAATTCAGTTGAATCAACTATTAAATCTATAAATTTAGCTTTAAATATGCTTAAAAATCCAATAACACCTACTACAGATCCTCAGATAATTAAGGGTCAGGAAAAAGAAAAAGAATTTTATGAAAGACTTTTAAAAAACTTAAATAAAATATCATAAATTTAATTATTATTAAATTTATATTAAAAATAGATTAAATATATATTTAATCTATTTTTAATATCTAAATTCTAATAAATTATAGTTCACAAACTAAAAAAACTGTAAAATAAAAATATTTTTCAATTTTATTTTATAACATATTTTATTCAATAATTAAAAATCCACTAAAAAATAAAATTATGAAATATAATGTTATTTTTTTATAAAATTTATTTTATATTATAGACAAATTTAATAAATGACATTATATTATATATATAGACAGCAAGAAATGACATAATTTGATAGACAATAGGAACTGACATAAATAGAGGAGCTTATAAAGCTCCTCATAATAATCTCTAATTAACGAATATAACAAATACTATATATCCCCTTGAATAGTATTATAAAAAATCCCAATTACCCCATAAAAAAAGACTGTAACGGAAACAGTCTTTTTTTATTTTGTTAAATCTTAATAGCCATCTCTAACAATACTTCCCTATATTTCACTATCTATTCCATCATATATTTTTATCATATACATTTTTAGTTAACTTAAATCCAATTAATAAGCTTTAACTTTCTTAATTACTATCAAAAACATCTAGTTAAATGCCGATAATTAAATTTATAGTGACTAATAAATTTAATGGAGGAATTGATGTGATTAATACTTTAAATAATAATACCTACAGGCAAAATATAACTATTAATAAACTTGATAAAAAACAGCCCTCTCAACAAAATTCAGAAGTATCTTCATCAGGTGAAAATAAAAAAGATAGTAAAGTTAATCAAAAGCCTATTCTAAATGCAAATAATAAGCCATTATCAATTGATGAGATTAACAAAAAACTATCACAAGGAGTAAAGGCAGAAGATTTACCAAAAGAAGAGTATGAATTCCTTGTTAAGCATGAAGAAATGGAAAAACTAGACTTTATTTCAAAAGTAATGGATGAAATACTAAAGCGCTTTAAAGTATCCCAAAAGGTATCTAGTGGGGAAAAACTTACACCTGAAGAGCAAGAGTTCAAAAGTACTAGAGGTATAGTTGTTCCTGGAGCATTTATGGCTAAGAAAAAATACCACTCTCAAACTTATTCTAATAATTTTAGTGAAAGTAACTATTCAAACAATTTAGATATTAAGAAGTAAAGCACTCAAAACAAATAAAAAACAATAAAATCATATTCAACAGGTATTAAAATACATATAGAATATTAAAAGGTAGGAGAAATATAATAATGATTACTAATATAACAACAAATAGCAACTTTTGGGGTATCTCAAATAGTAACAACATTTTTACATCAAAAAAGGAAAATAAAGACCCTATATTAGAGGCTATAAAGAGAATGCTATTAACAAAAAGTATAACTGAAAAAGAAGTAAAAGGTGAAAAGCTTACTGAAGAAGAGCAAGAATTTAAAAATAACAACATAGTTATTCCAGATCCTGAAACTCTTTTATTAAGTATGTTAAATTCAAAAGAAAATGATGTCCATAACTCTAATCGAATAAATTATGAAGATAAAAAAGTTCAAAACACAAAAAATAATGATGATCTTATTAAACTTAAAGATATATTAAAAGAAAAATAAATCTGCATTACAATTCTCGTTCTCAATATACTTAACCAATTGTTTAAAATTAAATCTCCAAATATAATAAAAACAAACTATAATTAACTTAATAAGACTACTTATAGTTTGTTTTTATTTTAAGTAAAAATAAATTATATTTAATATCAATTAAATATGTGATAAAATATATATTAAATAACAATAAAAAAAAGATTAAATGTATATTTAATCTTTTTTTAATATATCAAGGAGTTGAAAAAATGGCTAAAAATCAAACGATATTAACACATATGAGTTTTAAGGGTGGTAGCTCTAAAACATGTTTAAATTTAAACTTTATACATCAATTTTGCCTTAATTATCCTGAAAAAAAAGTATTATTTATAGATGCTGATCCTCAGTCAAATGCATCTGTGTTCCTACTAGGAGAAGACGTTATTCAATCTGATATATATACATTAAAAGACGGTCTAGAAAGCAATGTAGATTTAGATAAATTAATAATAAAATCACCATTAGATAAATTTAAAAATCTAGATATAATTGCAAGTAATATTGATATGGTTACACTTGAATTAATACTTAATACAAAGGCTGGAAAAGAATATACATTATTAAATTATTTAACTGATGATAAAAATATAGACGTATTATCAGAATATGATTTAATAGTATTTGATTTAAACCCAGCAATATCTGTGTTAAATACAAATGTATTTATATGCTGTACAGATATAATTCCAATAGTGAACTATGGATGTTATAGTACTCTAACAGGTTATAACCTTTTAGTTAAAACTTATAGTGATATAAAAAAGGCTCTTAGAATTGATAAGGATGATATAAGAAAACCTGTTATAACTAAATTTGAAAAACAAGAAAATAATAAGATAAAAATGTGGCTTGAATGTGCAAATCAAAAAGGAATAATTGGAAATACATTTAAGCAGACTATGAGAAAATCTGTACATTATGAAAATTGTATTTTATATAATGAAGCAATAAGTGAGTATGTAAAGGTTAAAGAAAGAAAGATAAAAACAGATATAGGTAATGAGATGACAGATCTTATAAATGAGTACATAGAAGAAGGATTAATAATAGTTTAACAACTAAAAATACATTAAATCAAGATTAAAAACATATTAAATATCAATTTAATCTTGATAAAATATACATTTAATTTATATTAAATAAAAGGAGATATAACTATGAGTGTTGAAAATCCAATGTTAAATAAAAAAAATGGACTACTTAATATAAAACAAAAAATCGAAGAAAAATCAACAGGTGAAGACTTTATAGAAAACAAAAACAGTAATCTAAATGTTCTAGATTTAATAAATAAGCCTAAGCCAAAAGAAGAAAAAACCATGATAGGTATAAAGTTAAAAAAAGATATAGCTGATAAGGTAAAGTCTTTTTCATATGAAAATAACATGACCGTATCTGAAGTACTAGAAGATGTAATTGGTAAAGTGTTTGATTCAATAGAGTTAAATGAAGAAGCACTTATAGCTTATGAGGAAAAGTATAAGAAGAAATCTAAGAAAACTAAAAAATAAATTAAAAGCCAGGAGTATATAAGTTTTAAGACTTACCCCTGGCTTTTACATTATTTTTTATAGCTTTTTACCTACACAAGCCATATAAATTACAAATTCATTTTCCCCATCCAAATCTAACATGTTATCAATTATGTCTTGATCATAAATTCCTATAGCACAAGTTCCACAATTAAGTGATTCAGATGATATATAAAGATTTTGACATACATGTCCAATATCTATAAGTATTTTTTTATGGGCAGTTATGCTAAATCTATGCTCACTTCTATATGGAATACAACTCCATGCAAATACAACAGCACTCTTAGATACAAAATCTTGAGCAAAAGGCTGATTTGGAGTTGCCTTATTTATCTTATCTTCTATATTATCTAAATTTTTTATAAATAGAAGTTTATGCTCTAAAGGTAAATATCTATAAATCCCGCTATTTAAATCTATTACATTATTTATTATTAAATATGTTTCAAAAGGATGAGTACATCCAGCTGAAGGAACTGTTCTTAATGCGCTAAATTTATCCTTTACACTTTCTATTCCTTGAGTAGCCCAAAGTAAATAAGAAAGTTCTGATAAACTTATTTTTTCATGACTATATTTTCTTATACTTCTTCTATCTTTTATACAATCAAACACATTAGGCTTAGTCAAAATATCTTTACTCAAAGGTGGAAGTTCTATTAAATCAGCATTTAAATCATATTTTTTTTGAAATGAAGGAGCTGCAATTCCTTTTTGTTTATCTGTTTTAATACTTTTTAATATATCAAAGTTAGCTTTAAAAAATTCTCTATTTTCTTTAATTTTATCCATAGATGTCTCCTTTTTAAAATGTGCATTAACAAAATATTATATATTTTAACTAAAAAAATTGCAGTAACAGATGTTACATGAAAAACAAAATAAACATCAAGTAAAATTAATGAACTAGTCGATTTAATACATTGTTGTATTTTATTCTCAACATATATAGTAGCTACATTAGAGATAACTTTTACTATAAAATAATTTTGTAATTGGAAAATAATTTTAATATTGTATATAATCTAATCAAAGTTCGTGATCGTAATATAATGCGAAGTAAAGATATTTTAGGTATGATATAGGTAATTATAAATTTATTAGGGGGAACTTCTTATGAATACAGCAACATTTCTAGAAATATTAACGATAGCAGAAAAACTAAAATGCAATACTAGGCACTCATGGACATCTAGTGGACGTCATGAAAGTGTAGCAGAACATAGCTGGCGTATTGCATTAATGGCATTATTAATGCGTGATGAATTTCCAGACATTGATATGGACAAGGTAATTCGTATGTGTTTAATTCATGATTTAGGTGAAGCATTTACAGGTGATATTCCTACCTTTGAGAAAAAAGAAGAAGATAGTGAAAAAGAGGATAAGATATTTTTTAATTGGATTTCAACTTTCCCTGCTCCTTATCGTGATGAATTTACAGAGCTTTTAAAAGAAATGAATGAACGTAAGACTGATGAAGCAAAACTTTACAAAGCATTAGATAACTTAGAAGCAGTCATTCAGCATAACGAAGCGGATATTAGTACTTGGATTCCACTAGAATACGACTTACAGTTTACTTATGGTGCAGACAAGATAGAATTCTCATCTTATTTAAAAGATCTCAAGAAAGAAATAGATAAAAGAACAACAGAAAAAATATCTCAAAAAAGTGAGGCTTAGTTATATAGTTATGATAATAAATTTAAAAACGACAAATTAGGGACTATAAATATTTTATTTTAATATAAGTTAAATTTTAATAAAATATTTATTTTAATATTCCTTTCTAACTAGCATACTTTTAAAGATATAGCAACATTAAAAATATATTTAATATTTATTAAATGTATTTTTAATGTTTTTTTAATATGTATTTAATATTTAAAACCCAAGTAATATCAGTATATACAATATCTAACTGTTATAACAATAAATTTAATTCTACAGTATTAGTTTTTGTGCATAATTAATCCATATAATGAAATACTATTATTGATAATTTAGATGAAATCCATGAAAAATCACGTGCAGTATATAAAGATAAGCCAAGACATGGTAAAACATTTAAATAAATTTACAACTAGGAGGCTTTAAAATGGATAAAATTAATTGTAATGTAGAAAGCTGTTCTCATAATAATAGTAGAATTTGTTATGCTAATAGAGTTAATGTAGGCGGAAGAAGTGCTAAAAATCCTTGTGATACATGTTGTGGATCTTTCTTAGATAAAAAACATTACTCTAATTTAACAAATAATACTAATTCTGATGGAAGTTGTGATTGTTTAGTTTGTGATGCTATAAACTGCCATTACAACGATAATAAATTATGTACAGCTAATTCAATATCTGTTTCAGGTGGAAATGCTAATATATATACAGAAACTAACTGTGATACATTCAAGTTAAAGTAATTAAATATAAATATTAAAATACAGCTAATTAATAATATTAATCAGCTGTATTTTTTATAATAATTGTTATAAATTTTGTATAATTACAAAAAAGTTATAAGTAGTATAAAAGTAGTTATTTAGTTTTTATTTTCAAGGCTTTAAAACGTTCTATATGAAACAACACTACTATATAGTGATATTTATTTCATAAATCATATTTAAACCTCTATACGGCTCGAATTTTGCGTATTTTATATATTGAGATCAGATCTATTTATACCATTTAAACTACAATATGAAGGAGATTTTAGCATTGCACGATTTTCAGGACAACAGATTATGTTTTGATTTATAGTTAATACAGATAATTTTTCTTTAATTACAGTATATATCTTTTTATTTATAAGTAATGAATACTCAATACTTGCATCAAATGATGCTAAAAGTTCATTGTCTTTTTTGTATGTGTCATATGTATTTATGCAATCTATCGTTAGGTATCCTTTAAACTCTTCAAATATAGAAACTTTTTTACCAACTCTAGGTATATCTACTCTTGAATAAAAATCGACTGGTTTAAATCCAGGATCCCACTCATAATCTTTACTACAGTTAGATAGTTCTCCTGTATATGGCTTAGTACTTGCTCTAAAATATTTACCCCCTATTTTCCCAGATGCAATTATTTTTAAATTACAAATATAAAAAGTTAAATTTTCTTCAAATATTCTACTTTTTATACTTACTTTATGATTATTAGGATTATTATCTATCTGTACTTCTTTAATATTGGCTACATACTCATCATATAAATATACTTCATCATTTTCACTACTACAACCGCAGTTTATTGAACATACATATAAAGAGTCATTCGTTGCATGGAATTTTAAATTCTGAGAATCCATTTTTCCATCTAACACCTTATCCCTAAGCCCGATAAAATCATATTCAGCGCAAACGTGATCTATACAAATTGGATCTCCATCACAATAGTTATCATCCTCAATATAAAATCTTACACATGGATCATATTTGAACTGTTCATCTTTTAAACACACAAAATCAAATATCCTTTTGCTAAGAATCGGCATTACCATCAGATTTGGAATATTACTATCGATCTTAATATTTTCACAAAAACTACAGTAATCTTTAGAGTTAGTTTTATTACAATCTTTATTTGTTTCAATTATATTTTCTTCATTACATTTATCTTGATAATCTACATTATTTCTTAATTCATCCATAATAAATATATCCCCCTATTTAGTATGAAATTATTGCTACTACTGAATCTTATGATTATAATCCTTATGTATTACTAATTTTAATTATATATTAAAATTAATAATACATGATGATTAAACATAAAAAGTCATTTTTTATCTATTTTTACATTTTTTTGTATATTTTCGTCACATTTTCCAACATTATCAATATATATATTATATATAGAGTGAAATTAAACCTCTATATAGATTAATCTATATATTAATATAAAGGAGTGTAAAATCTTGAGCGAAAATAATAGAAATTTCTATGATTGTGATAAAGAAGAATTATGTAGATGTGAAAATAAAGGTTGGGGATACAAACACGATGAATTTAAGTGTTGTAGTGAAAAAGAAAGACCCCATCATCCACCTAAAGAAGATTTATGCAAATGTGAAAAAGAAAGACATTATCCTCCACTAAAAAAAGATCATAGCTGCTGCTGTAAACTTAGCATGCTTAGAGTATTAGAATTATTAAACTGCGATGAATTTGTTAATTATGTAAACTTTAATCAAGCTGGTTTTATCTCAGATCATTTTGTAGTTGGAACTACTCTTAAATTAGTAGAACTTGGACCTTTAGCTCCAACTTCAAACGATAACTTAACAGAACTTAATGGTACTTTAGGTAAAGTAACTAATTGTACTTGTGACTTATTAGATATATCAGGTAGCGCAATATATGCACTTCCTCTTCTTACAGTAGAAAATGTTGTAGAAATCATAAATGAGTTAATTGCTGCTTTAACACCAATACCTGGTACAGCTGCAATTATAGCTATTCTTAAGACTATATTAAATACTATAAATGATGCAATACTTGAGCCTATTGTAGCTTTATTAAGATCACTTCTTACTCCACTTCCTGAGATGATAGAGTTTGGATCTCTTTGTAATATAAATGCTATTGCTCTTGATACTACAAATTATGTTAAGTTAACTAGTAAACTTAAAAAGAGACTTAACAAAGATTGTTGCGATTGCTGTAAAGAAGAAGAAAAACATGAAAAATGTGAACCTTGCTGCTGTAACGATGGTATCCAAGATGAAATATTGGAAGATACTACAGTTAGTTTAACAGCTGGTCCATTAATATTAAACAACGCAGAAGTAATAGGTAAATTTGGCAATGTATTGTTATTTGGTGTTGCACCTACTGCTACAACTCCTGGAAGAATATATCTTGTTTGTACTGACTCAATAGCTTTCTTTTAAGTAAATCAATAATTATATTTTAGATAAATTAATAAAAGCTGATTAGATAAAATATCTAATCAGCTTTTTGTTATTAAAAACTTTTTATTTACTACATAAAAAGCTAATTAAAGTATTAATCTTATAAAAAGACAAATACTATTATTATAAATTTTATGGGAGGTTATCATGTACAAAAAAATACTATGTACACTTACAGCTTTTATTCTATGTACCAATATAGTTTTTGCTGATCCTAAAGAAAGTGTAAAGGACCTTGATTCAATTTCAAATTCACTAAATACAGTTTATTTGTCTGCTTTACAGAATAAAAATATTGATAGTTTAAAAAAAGATATAGACTTTATATCATCACAAATAGCTAGTCAACAGAAAAAAATAAGAAATGAACTTGCATTACATAAGGATAGAGATAAGGTAGCTTATCTGGCTTTACTTTCAGTTTTAAATTATTTTGAAATATCAATATTAGAAATAAAAAATTATTATGAAAATAATAATAATAAATCGTTTATTAATGCTATATCTGCACTAAATGAGGCAGACTCTGTATTAAGTACAATTAAATATCAATTACAATAAACACTTACTGATTAGTAAGTGTTTTTTATAAATTAAAGTTTGTTTAAAATATTTATGATATATATTAATTTAAAAACGACAAATTAGGGATATTATTAAAACCTTTTATATTATAAATATATCTTTAACTAAAGTAGTAGTTAACTTTTAACGTACTACTTTTTTTAGTGTTATTAAATATTTATGTCTAATTGTTTTTTATTGTGTTTAAAAATAGGATAGATTAGTACAGAAAAAACACCTTTACTAGTCTTTACTTAGTATTTAAATAGTATTTAATAGTATTTAATAGTATTTAGGCATACCATAACCCCTTGGAAATACTATGTTTGAGAGCTTTAAAAGCGACAAATTAGGGATTTATTACGACGTTTTAGGGATTTAAAGCGACGAATTAGGGATTTACTACGACGTTTTAGGGACTTAAAAGCGAC
>NZ_FNGW01000002.1 GCF_900103615.1 Romboutsia lituseburensis DSM 797
TATTGAAAGCTAATAATCTAAAGCAAATAAGGTTACATGATTTAAGGCACACAAATGCAACTTTAATGTTATTATCTGGAACTAATATGAAAACTGTTAGTAGTAGATTAGGTCACACAGATATTAAAATTTCTATGAATACATATAGCCATGTTTTAGAGGAAATGGATAAAGATGCATCTAATAATTTAAGTCAAATTTTATTTGATTCAAAGTCAGTTTAATTGTCAGTCAATAAAATGTCAGTTAACATTGTCAGTTAATTTTATACGATTCCAATAAAATAAAAGTAAGTAATATACTACGTTATAAAACTTTAGTATATTACTTACTAGTTAAATCTTACTCGTATACTGAGTATCTATCCCATATTGTTTCTAGATCATCAAAGTACTCTTTTATGTCGTCCTTTTCTTTCATACCTACTGCAACTATAAGTGCATTAACTATACTTAAAGCAGGAACTAACGAGTCAACAAATGATGCCATATTACTTTTTACTAAAAGTGTATTATCTGCAAGAGATGCTACTGGCGCAAATAAACTATCTGTTAAAGATATTATATGTGCTCCTTTTTCTTTTGCGTAATTTACTATTTGATATGATTTTTTAGAATATCTTGGGAAACTTATAGCTATTATAACGTCATTTTCATCTATTCTTACTATTTGTTCAAACGCATCCCCCATATCCATTCTAATTATATGGACATTATCAAGTATTATATCTAAATAAAATCCTAAGTATTGAGCTATAGTAAATGAACTTCTCATACCTAATATATATATTTTTCTTGCTTTTAATAATCTATTCGCTGAATCTTCAAAGGCTTTATGGTCTATTTCTTCTAAAGTAGTTTTTATGTTATCCATATCACTTTTTAAAACTTTATTAAGTATGGTATAATCATCGCTATACTCTTTTGCCATTTCTACTCTTTGCACTGTAGTTAATTTATTTTTTATCAACTCTTGAAGTGCTGCTTGTAACTTTGGATATCCTGAGTATCCTAAGGCATTTGCAAATCTTACAACAGTAGATTCACTTACCCCTACTGTATCTCCTAGTTTGCATGCAGTCATAAATGCTACTTTATCGTAATTTGACAAAATATACTGTGCTATTAGTTTTTGTCCTTTACTAAATCTTGGGTATTGAGCTTGGATGTCTGATATAAGCTTTTTGCTATCTTTTAAATCCTTTGTATCGTCCATATCTTTCTCCTTTAGTGGTTTACATCAATATTATTTCTGAAAAGTTCAATTCCTTTTTCAAATGCTTTTATGTTTGACTCTTGAGTTCCCTTTGGAACCCTCTTTATTATTGATTTTTTAATATTTTCTATATCTACATCTTTTACTAACTGACTAATAACTCCCAATGCAACCATATTCGCTGAAACGTAGCTTCCAGTCACTTCCTTTGAAGAATTTATTATCGGAAACTTGTAAATATTCAAATTTTCTGTACATTTTACTTCTATTGAACTATCAATAACTATTATACCACTATTGTCCATATCTTTTAAGTACTGATTTAAAGATTTTTGTGTTAAAGATAATAATATGTTTGGTTTTGAAATTTTAGGAAAATTTATTTCATTTTCACTTATAACAACTTCACATTTGCTAGCTCCACCTCTAGCTTCCGGACCGTATGATTGTGTTTGAACTGCATTTAGGTCGGTGCTTATAGCACCCTCTGCTAATATTATTCCGGCTAATATTAATCCTTGCCCTCCTGAACCGCTAAGTCTTACTTCTACTTTCATATCTTTTATATCTCTCCTTAGGTATTTTTTATTAAATCTATCTATTTATTGAACTTATCTAATACTTTTTTATATTCATCTGTGTATTCAGGCGTGATAGTATCTTTAAATATACCTATTAAAATTTTTTCTTTTAACTGCTCTTCTGTTAAAGTATCTTTTTTAGTTAAGTTAATACTTCTATCTTTTAGCTCATTCATTAAAACAACTGGTGAGCCTTTTTTATTTTTTCTTCCATAGTACGTTGGACATATACTTAATCCCTCTACCAATGAAAATCCCTTATGATTAAGTGCTTTTTTAATATATTGAATTGTATTTGGAACATGATATACTGTTGAACGTGCTACAAAGCTAGCCCCAGCTCCACAAGCTAATTCACATATGTCAAACGGTTTGTCTATGTTACCAAACGGAGCTGTAGTTGCAAAATCTCCATTTGGTGTAGTTGGAGAGTATTGTCCACCTGTCATACCATATATATTGTTGTTAAATACTATTGTTGTTATATCTATATTTCTTCTGCATGCGTGTATAAAATGATTTCCACCTATAGCTGTTAAATCACCATCTCCACTAATTACTATTACATGAAGATCTGGTTTTGCAAGTTTTATTCCTGTTGCAAATGCCAATGCCCTACCATGAGTTGTATGCACGGTATTAAAGTCCATATATCCTGCTGCTCTTGATGAGCACCCTATTCCTGAAACTATACAAACCTTATCCTTATCTATATTAGATTCTTCTATTGCAACTGCTATAGCTCTCATTAGTATTCCATGTCCACACCCAGGACACCAAATATGAGGAAGTCTATTTGTTCTTAAATTATTTTTAATTACTTCACTAGGCATTGATACATTCCTCCTTAATTTTAGCTATTATATCATTAGGAGTTATTACTTCACCATTTATTTTATTAATACCAAATATGTCTTTTTCTTTTCCTAATACTCTTTGTACCTCTAAGATCATTTGTCCTTTATTCATTTCAACAACTGCTATTTGTTTTGCATTTTTACTAACCTCTATTAATTTATCTTCTGGGAATGGCCATACTGTTTTTATACTAAATAATCCAGCCTTTATGTTTTCCTTTCTTAACATTTTAACTGCATCTTTACAAGAACGCGATGACCCTCCAAATGAAACAAATAAAATATCTGCATCCTCTGTTTTATATTCATCATAAATTAATATGTCATCTAGATTTTTTTCTATTTTACTGAACAACCTGTTCATTAATTTTTCAGTTTCGCTTGTGCTATTTGTTGGGAATCCTGTTTCATCATGCATAAGACCTGTTACATTATATCTATATCCTTCCCCTATACTTGCCATAGCTGGTACAAAATCTTTACTACATTCATATGCTTTATATTCGTTATAACCACAACTTGGTTTTTTTCTATTTAATACCTCTAACTCCCCTGCCATAGGTATTCTCATTTTTTCTCTTAAATGACCTACCACTTCATCTAAAAGCAGTATTACTGGTACTCTATACTTTTCTGCAAAATTAAATGCTTTTACAGTTAAATTAAATGTTTCTTCTACTGTTGATGGTGACAATGCTATTATTGGATGATCTCCATGAGTTCCCCACTTAGCCTGCATCAAATCACCTTGCGATGGGCTTGTTGGTAATCCTGTACTAGGCCCACATCTTTGTACATTTACAATTACACATGGTGATTCAACTAATGATGCATATCCTATACACTCTTGTTTTAAAGAAAATCCTGGACCACTTGTCGCTGTCATTGATTTATATCCAGTTAAAGATGCACCTATCGTAGCTGCTATAGAACCTATTTCATCTTCCATTTGTATAAACTTCCCATTTATTTTTGGAAGTAATAATGATGATATTTCTGCTATTTCTGTAGATGGTGTTATTGGATACCCCGCAAAAAATCTCATGCCTGCATAAATTGCTCCTTGTACACAAGCTTCATTTCCTTGTAATAACTTTATTCTATCAGTCATACCAAATCTCTCCTTAAGGTTTTATTCACTTTTTTTTAAATATATTGCATAGTCTGGACATCTTTGTTCACATTGACCACATCCTATACATTTATTAGGATTTGTTACACCTATTGAATCTTCTTTTAACTCTAATATTTTTACTGGACAAAATTCAACACAAATACCACATTTTTTGCACCATGATTTTTTTACTACCAGTGTCTTTTTCATAAACTCCCCCCTTAACTCTATAGAGTTTTTTTAACTTAATTAATTCTCCCTATATTAAGCTTATTTATTAGTTATATAAATATTCTTATTTAAATAAAAAAAACCATGCTATAAAGCATGGTTTAATATTCTTTCTTCTTCTCTATCAAAACTAATTGCGGCGGATTATTTATTTGGTTAATAAATCCACATTCAAGTACATTAAATTCGTTTTGATCTAGCGTTTTAACAAAATCATATACACTATTTTTTTCCTCTGGCCCACCTTCATGTCCAGTGTAAATAGCAATACTTACTACACCATGAGGTTTTAATAGTTTTAAGCTATGCTCTATAGCTTTTATCGTTGTATTTGGTTTTGTTATAATCATATGCTTTGCTCTTGGCAAATATCCCAAGTTAAACACAACACATGAAATTTTTTTTTCAACGTACTTGTCCATATTTTCATGACCATCTAATATTAACTTTACACGATCTTGCAAGTTTTCTTTTTCAAGTTTTTTCTTAGTTGATTTTAAGGCTTCTTCCTGTACATCAAAACTATATACATATCCACTATCTCCAACTTTTTCAGCTAGATACTTTGTATCATATCCATTTCCCATTGTAGCATCTACTACAATATCACCTTCTGTTATAACTTGATCTAAATAAAGTTTATTTAGATCCGTAACTTTTGTTAAATATTTTGCTTTTTTCATAAAACACCTCTATTTAAGACCCTTTAGGTATTGTATTTCTTCATCAGTTAAATATCTGTATTTTCCAATTTCAGTTTCTTTTAAAGTAATCTTACCCATAGCTACTCTTCTAAGTCTCATAACTGGATGATTTATAGCTCTACACATTTTTCTAACTTGTCTATTTCTACCTTCATGTATTTTTATTTGGCATATAGCATAATTTTTTTCTTCATCTTTTTTAACTATTTTTATTTTAGCTGGAGCTGTTTTATAGTCTTCTATATAAAGTCCAGATTCAAACTCTTTCATTTGTTCTGGTGTTGGTATTCCTTTTACTATCGCCATATAAGTCTTGTCCACTTCATGTTTAGGGTGAGTTAAAGTATATGTTAAATCTCCATCGTTAGTAAGTATTAATAATCCACTAGTTTCATAATCTAGTCTTCCTATTGGATATATTCTTTCTTTTATATCTTTTACCAAGTCAAGTACACTAGGTCTATCAAATTGATCTTTTACAGTTGTTATATAACCTTCTGGTTTATTTAAAACTATATAAACTTTATTTTCATCAAGTCCTATTTGTTCATTATCTATTTCTACGATATCATTATCTTCATCTACGCTAAATGATAACTCTTCTACAGTTTTACCATTAACTTTTACTCTTCCTTGTAATATTATTTCTTCTGCTTTTCTTCTTGATGCCACTCCACAAGAAGCTATGTATTTGTTAATTCTCATACTGCACCTTCTCTATTTTCTTATTTTTATTACATTATTATATCATAATACATATATACTAAAAACAAAACACTAAATTTTTTAATATATCTATAGTATTTGAATAAATTTTAATATACTTAGGTTTTGTAGTTACTAATTATTTATTTAAGTTTCTATATTATTCTTTAATTATTTATATTAAATATATCTAACTAAATAAAATACTTAAAATTTACATATAATAATATTTCAATATTCTTTATTTTACTAAAATTTTAATTGGTTAATTTTTTATGATGTTAAGATTTGATTTTATAGGAATTTTTAAATATATATTTGGATATATTATTGAAGAAATTTTAATAAGTTAGTAAAGGAGAATTTTATGGTTTCCAAAGAAAATATTAAATATTATGTACTTATAGGCTTTATATCTATAATAATTTATAAAGTAATAGATTCTCCTTCTAGGCTACTTTCTAATATAGGAGGCTTGGTTAAACTTTTAAGTCCTTTTTTAATAGGAATTTTACTTGCTCTTTTGATTGATCCTTTAGTTAAATATATTGAAAAAAAATTTCAATTACATAGAATTTTAAATATACTTATATCTTATGTAATTATTTTTATTTCTTTATTATTAATGGGTAAAATTTTTATTCCCTCTATTATTAATACCTTAAATACTTTAATTAAAGAAATTCCTCATTATATAAGTATGATAGAAGATTTTTTAAATAATCACATTAAACAGACTGATATACTAGAAGTTTTAATACCTCATATACAAAATAACATTAACTTAATACTTCAAGAAATGATTAATATTTTTTCTAAGACATCTTCAGATATAATTGTTTATTTATTTAGTTTAACATCCTTAATTTTTAATATTTCTATGGGTGTTATATTATCTATATACATGCTGTACGATAAAGAAAATGTAGCGAAAGGATTTAAAAATTTACTATATTGTATTACTACAAAAAATAAAGCTGATAAGACAGTTAATTTTTTTATAATGTGCCATGATATTTTTTACCATTATATAATAGGAAGAATATTAGATTCTGCAATTATAGGAGTACTTGCTTTTATTGGATTTAAGTTTTTTTTAAGGATAGATAATGTATTATTTTTATCTTTTATAGTTTTTTTAACTAATATAATTCCTTACTTTGGACCTTTTATAGGAGCTGTTCCTCCTGTTGCTATGGCTCTTACTCAAGGACCTGTAAAGGCATTTTGGGTAATAATATTTATATTTATTCTTCAACAATTAGATGGTAACTTTATTGGACCTAAAGTTATGGGAGATCAGGTTGGACTTAGTCCACTTTGGATAATATCCGCTGTGCTACTTGGAGGATCATTGTTTGGTATAATAGGAGTATTTTTATCAGTACCTATAGCTGCTGTTTTAAAATCCTGTATTGATAAATATATTCAAAATAGATTATATATAAAGGGTTCTAAGTAAAAAATTCGCTACACTTCATATCGCCAACGACTTTGTCCGTTGCTTAAAATGCCTATATAAAAATATAGGCATTTTTATTTAAATTATTGAGCAACTGTTTGTTCAATAGGTGGAGAAACTACTACACCTGGATTTTCCAATTCATTGGTACCTTGATTTGGTTCTTGCGGTTTATTAGCCTCTTCTTCCACTTTCTTTTTAGCTTCTTCATCTTCTTGCTTTTTCTTTTGAGCTAAGTATGCTAAGTGTTTTTCTTTTTCTATTGAAGCTTGTGCTTCTATTCTATCTTGATCTTTATGAGATACTTCTTTGGCATTTTGTTTTCTTTCTTCTCTTGCCTTCAAATATTCTTCATTCGCTTTAACTAGCTCTTTTTTCTTAGCAGCTGCTTCAGTTTTTATAGTTGCCGACCCGTTTTTTATCTCTTCTATTGATTCAAGTTCTTTTATAGCTTTATTATAATTTCCTTCTTTTTCGTACTCTAATGCATTTTCCATTTTAGTAGCCTGCATATACATTGCTCTTGCATGTTCATCTGAACTATCCATTTCTAAGGCATCCGATAAAAAATTTCTTGCTTTTTCATAATCGTGTGCTTCTAATGCTTCTTTTCCATCATGAACAGTTGTATTTTCTTTTAATCCAGAACATCCAACCATTACTATAGATAATAATGATACCAATAAGACTATTTTTAATTTCATCAAATCCCTCCTTATTATTTAAGATAATTTTATCATAAATATGGTTTATTTAGGTAAAATTATCGAATTTAGTTTATTTATTTTTTATCATTTCTTAATATTTTTTGTATTTTTTTATCGATTATCCAGCTAAAAATAAACAAAAAAGGAAACTTATTTTAAAGTTTCCTTTTTATTTATATAGTTTAAAGCTCTAATGAAATTAAATCTTTATAACTTTGTCTTTTACAAATTAGTTTTGATTTTCCATCTTTCACAAATACAACTGCTGGCTTAGGTATTTTGTTATAGTTAGATGACATAGAATATCCATATGCACCCGTAGATGTAGTTATTAATATATCTCCACTTTGTATTTCCATTATGTCTGTATCTGTTATTAATATATCTCCACTTTCGCAACATTTTCCCGCTACTGTTACTTGATTTATTTTATCTAAACCTATTTTATTTATAACTGCACATTCATATCCTGCTTGATACAATGAAGGTCTTATATTATCAGTCATACCTCCATCTACACTTACATATGTTCTTATGTCCTTTATATCTTTTATAGATCCTATTGTATATAATGTACTTCCTGCATTTGCTACAATAGATCTCCCAGGCTCTATAATTAATACAGGCTTATTTATTTTAAGTTTTTCACAAGTTTTTTCTACTCGATTTATTATAGATTCACAAAATTCTTTTATAGTTTTTGGGGTGTCGTGCTTTGTATAATAAACACCAATACCTCCACCTAAATCTATTTCTTTTATTTCTATATTATAATTTTCTTTTATTTTTTTTATTAAATTCATCATTATATCAACTGCATCCATGTATGGATCAACCTCAAATATTTGAGATCCTATGTGTGCATGTAGACCTATTAAATTTATATTTTTATATTCCTTTACTTTTTCTAAAGCTTCATATAAATCTCCATTTGTAAGTGCAAAACCAAATTTTGAATCAATCTGGCCTGTTTTTATATATTCATGTGTATGCGCTTCTATACTAGGTGTTATTCTAAAATAAATATCTTGTATTGTATTATATCTTTCACATATTTCTTCTATTAAGTCTAGCTCATAAAAATTGTCAACAACAAAAATTCCTACACCTAATTTTATTCCCATTTCTATCTCATCTATAGTTTTGTTATTTCCATGAAATAATATTTTTTCCATAGGAAACTGTGACTTATATGCTGTATATAATTCTCCACCTGAAACTACATCTAAATATAAATTTTCCTCTTTTATTAATTGACACATATATCTAGGTAAAAAAGCTTTACCTGCATATGCTACTTTATTGTTATTTTCTTTAACTTTAAAATAATTTACATATTCTCTACAATTTTTTCTTATAAGCTTTTCATCAAATATATAAAGTGGTGTTTCATATTTTTTTGCTACATTTTCACATTTAACACCACCTATATATAAGTTTTTATTTTTTACTGACATAGTTCCATGTAATTTCATAAACATCCTCCTGTATTAGTATAAAATATACAGCCATTTTGAGGTTTTTAACAATAATTTACTATAATCAAAAACGTCCAAAGGAATACTTTGGACGTTCTATTTCACTCAAAGTAAACCTTGTAGCTCAACACTTTTAGCAAGTGACAGCCTTGCACATATTTTGTGCAAATCCAGAGAATTTATTTGCCAATTAACTCTCTTCGGCTACGATTCCTTTCCTTAGTTATCAACACTTGCCAGCTACTACTAAGTACTCTTAATCTAAGCACCTCTACCCTAGGCTTTTTTATTTAATTAATATAGTTTTAACACTTTTTTCTTAATTTTGCAACTATTTTTTATTTTTCCAAAACATCTAATTTTTTAGCTACTATGTTCGTAGTACTTGCTTGTACCAATAAAGTTATTATAATAGTCATAAATACAACTGATGATATAATTTCATATCCTTCTACTTTTGTTGATACTATTATTCCTGATAAAGCTGCTGGTATAACGCCCGTTTCTCTTACCCACATCATAAATAATTTTTCATTTTTGCTCCAATTAGCTTTTTTATCAAATGTAGTACAAATTAAAACTACTATTGGTCTAGCTATAAACATTAAAACTAACACTACAATTATTGCTCCAATGCCATACTCTACTAATGAATTTAAGTTGAGATGTGTTCCAAGTACTATAAATATTGACATCCTTGCTATAGTGGCTAAATTTTCTCTAAAATGCACCCCTGATATATAATCTTCATCGGGAACCCATAGTCCAAATCTTTTTTTATTTCCATATACAAGACCTGCAATAAACACTGCCATATATCCACTTCCACCAAATCTTTCTGATATTTCATAAGCAAAAACAACTACAGTAATTGATATGATAGGTGCATAACCATGAAATATTCCATATTTTTTATCTGATGAAATGCCTACAGCTATTAATGCTACACCAATTCCAACTAATAAACCTATCAATATCATAAATACTAGTTCTAATGATGTTGCTAATATTCCTACTCGCTGTGTCATAGTTAATCCTGTAAGTATTGACGTAAATAAAATTGCACCAAATGCATCATTGAATGCAGATTCACTTATTACAGTTTGCTTTAATTTATTTTTTATAGGAACTGTTTTAAATACAGGTATAAGTGCTGCTGGATCTGTTGATGCTATAGTTGCTCCTAATAAAAAACTTGGCCCTATTGATAGATTAAATACATAATGCGCAGTAAGCCCTACTATACCTGCTGTTATAAAAACACCTAATGATGCTAAAAGGCCTACACTTACTTTTACTTCATTTAATATTTTTAATTTAACTTCTCTTCCACCTTCATAAAGTATAAATGCTGATCCAAAAGTTAATATTATTTCATTCGCAGTTGGAAACGCTTCCATATTCACTAAGTTTAAAAATGTAGGACCAAATGCTACACCTAATATTAAATAAATTACTACATCAGGAAGCTTTAGCTTTTGAGCAACCCAACCTCCTATAACACCTATCGTTGCAACTGAAGCCATTATTAGCACTAATTCATTTGCGCTAATTGCTGATGTATTCATTTCTCCCATATAATCACCTCTTTTGCTAAATTTTAAGTGTCTCTATTTATTATTTGCAAAACATCAAAAAAAAACCTATTTGTTAAAATAGGTTTATATATATCTAAATAATTTACTTAAATTTAAATCTAAAAAATTAACTTCATACTTTCCTCTAATTTCATGTAATCCATCTATATTTTCTGATGTTACAACCAATATTTTAGGAATTTCATAAAACGGTATTGTTGACTTATTTATTTTATATTCCATATCCTCATATTTTGATGATCTAAAATTATCATCTAGATTTATATCTACCAATAATTGCTTAGGTTCATTATATTTATCTATATATTCTACAAATAAATCAAACTTTGAATCTGCTACAGATACGTTTCTATAAAATCTTTTAATTTCATAGCCAGCTGAACTAAGCTTTATAGCAACTTCTGAACCTATAACTGCTTTAACCAATTCTTGTCCTTTATACATTTTGCTTCCATTTAAATAATATACATAAGTATTGTCTTTGTAGCCAGAGTAATTTATATTGCATGGATATTTTCTAAGAGTATATTCATTACACATTTTTCTTAGCGTTTTTTTAAAAGGCTTTCGTCCATATCGTTTTCTTGATCCAAAAACTTTTCCCACCTGAGTTTCTGTCATACATCTAACTCTGCTAATTAGTATTAATATATCTCTTTCTATTCCTATCATTACGTCTATTCTCCCTTGAAGTTATTATTTTGGCAAGTTATATTACCATTATATTAATTTGGGACAATAAAATTTACAAATTTTAAGCAATTTATTTTATTTTAAATTATAAATTATAAATCATTTCACTCTACTAGCATGAAAAAAGTAGCTATCTAAATTTAGATAGCTACTTTTTTATTACTGATTAACATTTTCTGATTCATTGGTTATTTTTTCTTCTACAGTTTTTTCTTCTGTAGTTTGTTTGTTATTAGCTTCAGGCTTATTCCCTAAAGTTAAGTTATCAAACTCAACTATATCAACAAATCCTTTTTCACCTTTTTGATAAGCTATTTTTACTTTATCTCCTACCACTGTCAAAGGTATTTCTGTTGATACCTTAGATGTAGCATTAAATATTATACTTTCATTCGAATCTAGTGTCATATAATAGAATGTATTTCCAGATTTAACATCTGGACTAATTCTTGTTATATTTCCTTCTAACTTATCTGTTGTTGTATCATTTTCTATTTTTATATTGTTCCCTTTTGATGCTAATGCTTCTCTGTAATTTCTTAAAGCTTCTTCTTTAGTTTCTCCTAATCCTAATACACTAAAGTCTTCAACTGATACAAATGATACCATCTTAACAAGTCCTGCCTTATCTTTTAAAGATGATACATATGTTGGTTTGCCTAGTATATTGTACATTACAGGGAATGTAGCTTCATAGTTTTTTTCTTGAACCTTACCTTCTGCAGATCTCATCGCAGCAGTTTCTGTAGCTCCTGGTTGTTTATATAATTTAGCTTCTTTTGTTCTAGTATCTACTAACATAAACCCTATAGTAGACTCATCCCCACCTGATGAAGTTATTCCTGTATACCAATATGCTTTATTATCATTTCCATATACTAATGAAGTTCCTTCAGTTGGGACTAATACACCTTCTTCAGATATAACTGAATTTAAGAATCCTTTTACATATAATCCCCAATCATTTATTTGATTTGTAACAAACTCTTGAGGTTGTATTCTATCTATCCATTTCGGAGCATCTTTTATAGAATATCTTTTAGTTTCTCCAGTTTCTGCATCCACAGTTGCAACTCCAACTGCATTTGCTCCACTATATCCTATCTTATGCTCATATAAACTCGCTACCCAATATGGTCTTCCTTCGTCATTTATTTCTAATGTAAAGTCTGTCATACCTACATTTGTTATTCCCTTTAAGTACATATGTCTATGTAGATCTTGAAGGAAGTATGCTTCTGGTTGATAAACTATTTTTACAGGTTTATTATCTATTTCTTGAACTAATCTAACATCTTGAGGATTACTTGCAGATACCATTACGTATCCGTTTGTTCCATCTAATGATGTTATCCATTTTATTATATCCCTATGTACTAATGGTGCTACCCAATATAATTCACCTTTTACACTTTGTATATGAAATTTTCCAAGCTTAGATACACTTCCAAGTGCCGGAACTTCTCCTAGCTTTTTATCACCTAATTTCATAGCCATATCTTCATCTACAACTCTTATGTTATTAGTATTTACGGGACTTACATCCTTTGAAAATTCACTTTCTTTTACTTCTCCTATTAAGTTTCTATATGACTTAGCATGAAGTATTGGAGAAGATGCAACAAATGGTGCTGCTATACTGTATATTATTAGTATTATAGCTATAGAAAAATTATATTTTGCTATTTTTGAAGTTTTTTCTCCCCTATCAAGCATCATATCTAATATTCCTGCTATACCAAAGAAAATTATAAGCACTGAAATACATGATATGAAGTCAAACCTTAATACTGGTAATTTAACAAATGCGTAAATAGCTACTATTAAAAAAGCTACACCATATGTTTGTATAAATTTTTTCATTTAATACTCCTTTCAAAACTATATCCTTATTAATTACATTATATCCATAATTTTCAAAAAAATAAATACCTCACATAAAATATGAGGTATTTTCTTAGTCGTTTTATTAATTTTAAATATAATAGCTTATGCTTCAGCAACTCTAGTTATATATACAGGCTCTCTTGTTGAATACTTAGATAATAATCCTTCGTACTCTAGCTCTAATCCTTCTAAATTATAGAAATCATTAGGTCTAGTTTCATATGCTGGTTTATCTAGTATATGTATATCACTTTTTTGTAGCATGTCAGCTACAAAGTGTGAACATACATACTTGTATTCTTTTTCTCTTGGTCTATCTATCGATAAACATACAAGTGCTTTAACATCATAATCATATTCTTCTCTATTTTCACTAACATTCATTATATTCTTATATAATTCTTCATATTGTAAGTCTGTAACATCTAATGAGTACACCCTACACATAGTATTTGTCTTAATAGCATATAATCCTTCATTTATATTTTCTTCCACAAACCCTGCAAATATAGGAGTTTTAGGATTTAATCTTCCAAAGGAATACATAGGTCTTAACTCTTTATTTAAAGCTATAGATACGTGTGCATATGGGGTTTTACTTATATTTCTTATAAGATAAGATAATAATGTACCAGTATAAGTTGTTACGATATATATCTTCTTCATATTTCTCCCCCTTAATTTTTTAAATTAATACAACTATAAAACTATATCATATTCTATATATATTTGTAAATATATTTTTTATTTACTTTCTTTATGAATTTTATTATTAACTCGTTTTCCGACTATCCAAGATATTAAAATAGCAAAAGTAAATATAACTATCTTTTTAGGATTATAAAATAAATCACCAATATCTTCTCCAATATAACTTAAAAGTAAAAACATAACAAATTTACCACATACCATGCCGGATATAAATGTCTTTATATCAAATCCAACAAATCCAGACGTAATAGTTATTAAAAAATCAGGAATAAAAGGGCATACATATGATATAAATATACTATTAAACCCTTGTTTTTTTATCCAAGATTTAATTTTAATTATTTTAATATTTTTTTCATACTTTGTAAAGAATTTAATTGTAGAAAATTTTTTAGCAACATAATATAACGCTATGGATGCAATACTTGAACCTACCCATGATACTAAAAAACCTTTCCACATTCCAAGAACAAAAGCATTTGCTAAAACTATCGCTAAAAGTGGTAATACTGGAGCAAATGTTTCTACAGCTACTAACAAAAGTCCTATTACAGCAGCTAACAATTTATGATCTGCTATTGAGTATAATATTTGTTCCATAAATATATGCACCTAATTTCTGTCGTTTATTTTGCTCTATTTTTATTTAATATTAATTTTATACTTAGATATAGCATCTATAATATTATTAACTTGTAAGTTCAAATCTAGTATTATTTTATTTTCTTTTATTTCTATATTGTTTAAAACTATTGGATATGTATAACTTTTATCTATAGTTATAGCTTTCCCATTTAATGTAAATGGTATTTTATCTTTATATGAATTTAAATGGTTAATTAAAGTCTTGTCACTTAAATTAATTTTTCCAAGTTTCAAATTGCTTACTTCTATATTTAAGTTGTTATCAGATATATTTGGTGTTAAATATGCTTCTATTTGACTATCTATAATTCCAAATGCCTTATATGGAGATACTATTTTAACCTTATCATTTTCAAGAATTATACTAGCATCTTCTAATTCAGTTATATTATTTGTTTTCATTACTGAATAAACTATATCTTTAAATTCTTGTGAAGTTATAGATATTTTTCCTTGTAAACCTAGCGGTTTTTTTGATATTTCAAAGTTGTCTATAGACGACTCTTTTATTAACTGCTCAATAGTTATAATTTTTCCTTCTTCTACAGATACTTTTTCCTCTGGCATTAATGCATAATATGTACCACCTAGTAATATTAAAACAATAATTATAATAGAAATTATTATTTTCATTCCTTTATTCAAATTTCATCACCTCTTCTAAATTTCCATAAAATAATTATATACTTATTATTCGTATTGTGCTTGTTAAATATTATTAATTTGTAGTTATATTTTATATTTTTTAGAATTAAAACTATTTATTAATAATATTATGCCTACTATGAAATATATACTATACTTTATATTTATTAAAGTTAAATTTAATATTAATTTATATAAATCAATTTATTTTATATGAATTTTATAAGTTATACCAATTATTACCTTGTTTTTCACTTATAAAATATACGTTTTTGTATAATAATGTTAAATATATATTCTTATAAGATTTGATTTTTAAGTAATTATATCTTTATTTTTTTCCAATATTAGATTAAAATGAATAGTATGGATTATAGTATCTTTATTTACTATATAGAAAATTTAATTAATAGAGAGGTATTATATATGTCAAATGAAAATAATTCATCTAACTTTATAAAAAACATTATTATAAATGACTTAGATACAGGAAAACATGACAGTATCATAACTCGTTTTCCACCTGAACCAAACGGATACTTACATATAGGACATGCAAAAAGTATATGCTTAAACTTCGGTTTAGCTGACGAGTTTAAAGGAAAAGTAAACTTAAGATTTGATGATACAAACCCAATAAAAGAAGATGTAGAATATGTTAATTCTATAAAAGAAGACGTTAAGTGGTTAGGATTTGATTGGAACAACCTATACTTTGCATCTGATTACTTCGATGAAATGTACAAAAGAGCCCTTGTTTTAATAAAAAAAGGAAAAGCTTACGTATGTGATTTAACTCAAGACGAAATAAGAGAATATCGTGGAACTTTAACTGAACCTGGTAAAGAAAGTCCATACAGAAATAGATCTGTAGAGGAAAACTTAGATTTATTCGAAAGAATGAAAAATGGTGAATTTAAAGATGGAGAAAAAGTTTTAAGAGCAAAAATAGATATGAGTTCTCCTAACATAAACTTTAGAGATCCTATAATATATAGAATAGCTCATTCTCATCATCATAATACTGGTGACAAATGGTGTATATATCCAATGTATGCATTTGCTCATCCATTAGAAGATGCTATCGAAGGTATAACTCACTCTATATGTACTTTAGAGTTTGCTGATCAAAGACCGCTTTACGATTGGTTCGTTAGAGAATGTGAAATGGAATCTGTTCCAAGACAAATAGAGTTTGCAAGACTTAACCTTACAAATACTGTTATGAGTAAGAGAAAATTAAAGCAACTTGTTGATGAAGGTGTAACTGATGGATGGGATGATCCTCGTATGCCGACTATATCTGGACTTAGACGTAGAGGATACACTCCAGAAGCTATACGTAACTTCTGTCGTGAAATAGGTGTGGCTAAAGCTGATTCTACTGTTGATAGCCAAATGTTAGACTTCTTCGTAAGAGAAGACTTACAACCTAAAGCTCCTCTTGCTATGGGTGTTTTAAAGCCACTTAAACTAGTTATAACTAACTACCCAGAAGGTCAAACAGAGATGCTTGAAATAGAAAACAATGCCAAAGATGAAACTAAAGGAACTAGATTAGTACCATTTGGTAGAGAATTATATATAGAGCAAGATGACTTCATGGAAGAACCTGTTAAAAAATACTTCAGATTGTTCCCTGGAAATGAAGTTCGTTTAAAAGGTGCATACTTTGTTAAATGTAATGAAGTTATAAAAGATGAAAACGGAAATGTTGTTGAAATACATTGTACTTATGACCCTGAAACTAAGAGTGGTTCAGGATTTACTGGTCGTAAAGTTAAAGCTACTATACACTGGGTTGAAGCAAACTCTGCTAAGCCTTGTGAGTTTAGATTATATGAGCCATTAATCCTTGATGATGCTCCAGAAAATGAAGGTAAGCATTTCTTAGAACAAATAAATCCAAATTCTATAGAAATACTTCAAGGATTTGGAGAACCTACTCAACTTGAAAATGCTAAAACTTTAGATAAGTTCCAATTTGTAAGAAACGGATTCTTCAGTGTTGATAATAAATATACAACTGATGAAAAATTAGTATTCAATAGAGTTGTTCCATTAAAGAGTTCTTTCAAACCTGGTAAATAAAATAAAAAGAGTCTTGAATAATTTTCAAGACTCTTTTTTAATCCTTTTATTTATTAAACCCAAGTATTTGTATACCATCCTTAATACATTCAATTTGTAGTGGAAAATCTGGTCCCTTTTCTCCATCTATATCAGTTGATAGATCATCACTACACTCAATTAATACTTTTTTTGTTTTAAAATATAAGAGTTCATTTTCATTAAATTGGTCTAAGTGATCTCCTCTTAATACACTAATTAGTACTGGTATAGATTTTGGAATAGGCATTCCTTTAAATATTATAACATCTAAATACCCATCATTTACTTCTGCCTTATATGCTAGGTTTATGTTTCCTGCAGTTTTTCCATTAAAAACTAACATTAAATACATATCACCTTCATACTTAACCTCATCTGATGTAACTCGTATATTAAACTTCCTCATGTGAAGAGCTTCTTCAATTCCTGTTATGTAATAAGATACTTTTCCCATATAATTTTTTAAATCAGGATTAATCTTTTGAGACACATCTGTAAACATACCTGCGCTAGCTACATTTATAAAGTATTTATCGTTTATCTTTCCTATATCAATTCTCTCAGGGGTAGATTTAATTATGCATTCTATAGCTTTTTTTATATCCCATGGAATATCTAAAGCCTTAGCAAAATCATTTGCAGTTCCTGTTGGCAATATTCCAATAGGCAAATCTATATCAAACTCTTTCATTGAATTTATGACTGTATCTAAAGTTCCATCTCCTCCAGCTAGCAATAAATGATCATAGGTTTCATCAATTCCTAAAAAAGCCTTACTTATATGTTCTTCCTTATTTAATCTGTATGGTACTAACATATAATTATGTTTTTGATATATTTTAATTATGTCATCTAAATGATTAACTATTCTCTTTTCACCTGAATTTGGATTATATATAAGTTTTACTTTTTTCATATTTCCTCCTAACTAACCTTGGTGACTTATTCTCTAAAAATATATTATTAATATATTATATGATTAATTGTAAAATCTTATTTATCAATAAATCCATTAGTTTTAATTTATATAATTTGAATATATTAATACCCAAAATTTTCATTTATAAATATTACATGTATTCTATTTGATGTTCTTTGTCTTTTTATTAATGTGTATTCACAACATATTCTATCTGGACTTTGACAATCCATGCAATATCCAGTTGTTTTACAAGGAGTTTTAGTTCCTATTCTTTTAGCATTTGCAGGGGCACAAATAGATTTATTTCTATTTATAGCTTCATCAACATCCTTTACTATTTTATTTACACCTGTTATAACAATTACTTTATCTGGTCCATATAACATAGCTGCTACTCTATTTCCATTCCCATCTACATTATAAAGTTCTCCATTTTCTGTTATAGCATTTGTACTTGTAAAGTATGCATCCGCACTAAATGTGTCTCTGTATATTTGTTTCATATCTTGTGGTGTAAGGTTTTCTTTGTATCTATCTAAAAACTTATAAGTACCATTTTTTAAGAAATCTATTACCCCTGTCTCAAATAAAGACATTGATCCACCACAACTTACTACTGAATCTTTATCAACTAACTCTTGTATTTTATTTAATAATTCTTCTTTATTATTTACAAAATAGCCTTTCATATTATTTTTTTCTAAAGCTAATATAGTCCTCTTTATTTTTTGTTCATTTACCCAAACAACATTGTTATCCATAATTAATATTCTCCTCTCCAATTAAAAGCATTTAACTAAAGTTTTATATAAACTTTAAGCATAATATCTTATTTACTTAATATATAATTTCTTCTTAATTATATATTATCATATGTACATATTTTTTCCATATAATTCAAAATACATTTTATAACAGATGTTTTAATTTAATTGCCACAGGGTATATAATAAAACTATTAATATTTATGAGGTGATACATATGATAACAATAATTTCCCCAACTACAACAATGAATTTCGATAAAAATATAAATTTAAATAAACACAGTACTCCTTTTTTTGCAAATGATGCTAATTATCTTATGAGCATATTAAAAACATTATCTATTGAGGAAGTCTCCGGTTTAATGAATTTAAGTGATGATTTATCTAACTTAAATTTTAATAGATATAAAAACTTTGGAAATCAAAATAATAAAAAGTGCCAAAGCCTATTTGCATTTGATGGTGAAGTTTTTAGTTGTATGAATGCTAATGATTTTAATGATGATGAAATAGAATTTGCAAATAAGCATTTTAAAATTATATCGGGTCTTTATGGAGTACTTTCTCCACTTGACTTAATAGAGCCTTATAGACTTGAAATGAAAGCAAAGCTTAACAATAAATATGGCAAAGATCTTTATAAGTTTTGGAAGTGTAAAATAACAGAATTTCTCATAAATGAACTTGATAAGCAAAAAAATAAAATTTTAGTTAACTTAGCTTCTTCTGAATACTTAAAATGTGTTGATTTAAAAAAGCTTGGTGATTTTAAGTTTATTGATATTGTATTCAAAGAATATGATGCTTCAAAAGATATGTATAAAGTCAAAGGCCTTTATGCTAAGAAAGCTCGTGGGTATATGGTTTCTTATATTGTTAAAAATAAAATTGATAATGCTAATGATTTGATGAAATTTGATTTAGAGGGTTATAAATTTAATAAAGATTTATCTAATAATAACTCATTTGTGTTTACTAGATAGTTATATCTTTAGAGAGTGCATTTGCACTCTCTTTTTATTTTACCTATTTAATGTTTTATTTAATAACGGTATATTACTTCTGAGTTCCATTAAAATTCTCTATATAAACCATTACATTTTCAGTATTTATTCTCATTTTAAACCAATTTTCAATATTTACTAAACTATTTTTAAGATCTTCATTCTCACTATATATAACAATTATAGGTATACCACTATCTTTTTGTGTTTCTCCATCTAAATATCCTATATATAATTTTTTAATTTCAGGATAGATAGCCTTTATTTCTTTAGATATTGCTTCATTATTAATCTCAATGTGTTTATTTTTTATAATGCCTTCCATATTATTTTTCAAACTATTTTCATCATTTTTTATATTATTCATGTATTTTTCTATGATAGATAGATCACTTTTATCTTGATTTATTATTAACTTTTTATCACCTAATCCATAATAAGAAAGTTTTTTGTTTAACTCATTCAAATCATTAGTTGTTATTCTATCTCCCATAGTAACTAGTGTTATAGTATTATTCTTTTCATCTATTATTTTATTTAGCACATATTGTTGTTGTAGTTCTTTATTTATAAAATCATTTAAATTCTTATCATTTATAGTTTCTCTAATCATTGCAATAGCAGATATCATACTTGGTATCATAACTATAATAGATAATGTAATTATAAATCTTTTAAATTTTTTTTGTTTTTCAGTATCTACACTAGTTTTAGTTGGCACACCTAGTGCCTTTGTCACTATAAATGTTGATATAGATATAAAAAACCCATTTATAAAAAATAAGTATCCTGCACCTAAAAATATTTCAATTTGCTTTGTTGCTATTCCATACCCTGAAGTGCATAACGGGGGCATTAAAGCTGTTGCTATAGCAACTCCTGGTATTACATTACTTGATTTATTACGTGTCAACCCAATCATTCCTGCTATACCACCTACAAAAGCAATAATAACATCCCATATAGTGGGACTTGTCCTTGCCAATATCTCACTTCCAGCAGTAGTTATTGGTGTTAATTTAAAATAAATAGTTGATGTAATTATACTTATCACAATTGAAATACCTAATATTTTAAAAGCACTTTTTAAAAGTTCTGCATTGTACGTTCCTACACCATACCCTATACCTATGATAGATCCCATTAACGGTGATATTAGCATTGCACCTATTATAACTGCTACAGAATTCATATTAAGACCTATAGATGCAATAATTATTGCACACATCAAAATTATGAAGTTTGCTCCATGTACATTCATTCCTTCTAAAATATTTTCATGTATTTCTTCATAACTAGCTTGATTTCTAGTAAATTGATATCTAAATTTATCTATATCAAACTTCATATTTTATCCTCCTATATACAAATATTAATATTAATATTTACAATATAAGTTAATTATATTTATCCATGCTATTTTACTTATTTCTTAATAAGCAGTATTTATAATCACTTATGTTTACTGTTGCTCTTATACTAGTTATTAAACTTTGGTATAATTATTTATAAGTATAAAAAAGGATATACCATGGATATAGATTATTATACAAAAACTTTTATGGGGGAAATCTATGAAAAGAATAACTACAGTAATTATTGCTTTAATATTTGCTATATCAATAATCATTGGTTTGCTTATAGCACTTATATACATTAATCACAAAATTAATTTATCAAAAGAAGATAAAAAATTTATACCAATGGGACAAATTATAAATGTTAATGGTCATTCTATGCACATATATACTGAAGGTAAAGGGGAAGTTCCTTTGGTATTCATGTCTGGTGGGGGTACTAGTTCACCTACTTTAGATTTTAAATCTTTGTACTCGTTGTTGAGTGATAATTACAAAATTGTTGTAATCGAAAAATTTGGATATGGTTTTAGTGATATTGTTGATACTCCAAGAGATATAGACTCAATATTAAATGATACAAGACAAGCACTTTCGCTTGCAAATATAAAAGGCCCTTATATACTATTTCCACATTCAATGTCTGGACTAGAAGCATTATATTGGTCACAATTATATCCAAAAGAGGTAAAGGGAATTGTAGGACTTGATATGGCATTTCCTAAAGCTTATGAAAATTATAAAATAAACACTCCATTAATAAAGATTAGCTCAGTAGCTTCAAAACTTGGAATAACAAGATTAATTCCAAGTTTATCTGAAAGTGATGCTATAAAATATGGAACTTTAACTGATGATGAAAAAGATTTATATAAAACAATTTTTTATAGAAGAACGGCAACTTCTACAATGTTAAATGAAGTTCTTGAAGTTAAAAATAACGCTAAAAAGGTGTCTCAAAATACTATTCCAAATATTCCTGTATTAATGTTTGTATCAAATGGCATTGGTACTGGATGGAATGAGAATGATTGGAAAAAAATTCAGAAAATAATGGCTAAAGAATTAAAAAACTCACAAATAATATACTTAAACTGTTCTCACTATGTACATGATATTGAATATAAAAAAATAGCGAAATTATCAAGTAACTTTATTGAAAAAATAAAAAGATGATATCATTAATTTCGATATCATCTTTTCTTTTTTTATTATTTTTTCATAGATTCTTTTTTGGAATCAACAAATTTAATTATATCATCAGGTATTAGTTTAGTTTTTTCATAACCAACTCCATCATTTTTTATATTGTATTCAGTTGTATTTCCGCCTTTGAAGTTTCCATCTTTTAATTCTTTTATTGTTAATTTAACACCTACATCTACATTCTTAAGAGCTGATGTTAATATTACATTAGGAGAAATATGATTTTGAGCCATATCAACTGCAACAGCATACTTTCCATTTTCTAATCCTGTTTCGTATACTCCATTATTAACACCGCCACCTGCAGTCATTATTATATCTATACCATTGTTGTACATTTGCTGAGCTATAGCTTTACCTTTAGATGCATCAACAAATGAATTAGCATATTGAACTACTAAGTCTGCATTTGGATTTGATTCCTTGATACCTTTTTCAAAGCCTTCTTTAAAATGAAGTACAGCTGGTACTTGCATTCCTCCAATAAATCCAAACTTATTAGTTTTACTAGTCTTTCCAGCAACTAATCCAGTTAAATATCCAGCCTCAGATTCACTAAATGATATATTGCTTACATTTTTAGGTACAGTTTTAAATGATCCATCAATTATAGCAAATTTTTGATCAGGATAACTTAAAGCTGCATCTTCTATAGCTTTACTTAAATTAAACCCTATACCTATTATTAAGTCTGAATTTAAATCTACTGCTGTTTCTATGTTTGTTGTATAATCACTTTCTTGTTTAGACTCTAAGTATTTTACTTCTACTCCATATTCCTCTTTAGCCTTTTTCGCGCCTTCCCAAGCTAATTGATTAAAAGATTCATCATTTACTCCACCCTTATCTAGTACTAGAGTAACCAATAACTTTTTATCCTCATTAGTATTACTAGACTTATTTTTATTTTGTTTAGTTACAAATAATCCAAGTAATAATATTAATACTAAAAATAATATAAGTACGATTTTATTTTTTTTCATTTTTTGACCTCCAATTATAAAACTTTTAATATTATATCACATATTATTAATTAATATTTAATTTTTAGTTATAAAAATAAGTTGACATTTGAAAATATTGTCATAAACATACTTATATCTATATAGAAGTATTTTAACTATCACCATAATCTTTATAGTAAATTGTTGTCTATAGTAAATTTTTTATAGACTATTATAAATATAATTTAAATAATTTACTAATGTTGTGATACTAATTTTAAACCAATTATTCCTATTACTATAAAACCAATACAAACTAATCTAATAGGATCTATTGGTTCTTTAAACAATGCTATTCCTAAAATAACAGTTCCAATAGTTCCAATTCCTGTCCAAATAGCGTAAGCTGTTCCTAATGGTAACTCTTTTAATGCTAATGATAAAAAATAGAAACTCGCTATCATGCCTATTACTGTTAATATACTTGGAAATAATTTTGTAAATCCTTCGGAATACTTTAAACCTACAGCCCACCATACTTCAAAAGCACCTGCAATTACTAACGTTAACCATTTCATATTTTTTCACTCCCTTTATTATTTAATTTTAGAATTAAAAAAAGCCTAGTCGATATAAAAAATATCTCCCAGGCTTTTGTCCTTCCGTGAACACAGAATACTGTGCGTTTTATCTCGGACCAGACCAGTTAAAATTTCAACTACGGAACCCTATAAAACTTTTATTTATCAAATTTTATTCTTATTTACATCTTATCAAAAAACATATAGTTAATCAATGGTTATTAATTATTAAACGATTGATTAGGTGATTGATTAAAGTAATAAGGCAAAAACTCTATTATTTTGCAATTTTATACTCCATAGAATAAAAAAACTCATTATATAATTTATAAAAATAATAAAGTATCATCTATACTAAATTTAATTGAAAATATTGCAAGGTATTTGATATTAATTAAAGAGCAGAATAAAAAATAAAGGAGAAAAACAAATGAAAGATAAATCACTTATGGAAGAATTAAAAGATCTAGGGAGACAAATACTTTATTCAGAGGCAGAAAATACAAATACTGATAGAGAAACAATCGTTGAAATCGATGGTGATGGGCATAAAAAATGTGTAACTAGAGCAGGCGCAGGTCCTGAAACTCACAATAGATTAGATGGAGAAAGAAATTTCAAATAACTTATTTATAATAAAAAACTAGATATAATTTATATCTAGTTTTTTGTATTATGCTTTATGGCTAATCATTATATTTTTAACTTCCTCTATAAACTCAGGCTTTATTAACTCTAACATTCTTGGAATAAAACTCATCATATACTCTTTATTAAAAGTTCCATCTTCTTGTTTTGCAAAACTTTCATTTAGCAGCTCTTTCGCTTTATTCTGATTTTCTAGTTCAACTCTCTCTATTATAAAATTTAAAAACTTCTCTTGTCCACTATTCATTGTATTTATCTCCTTTGATTATATACTATAATGATATTTTAATTTAAAAATTATTTATAGCTTTATATTTGATTCTAGCTTTGAAACTGCTTCAAAAATTCTTTTATTTCTTGTTTCTTCTTTTTTAGCACTTGTTATCCATTGATAATATTTTCTTTTTGCTGAATAAGATATGCTATTATAAAACTTTAAAGCTAATTCATTTTTTTCTAATTCACATCTAAAATCTATAGGTAATTCAACCTCACGAACTTCCACATCTTTTTCTACCTCAACAAGTATTCTATCTCCATCACATTTTCCAATTTGATTTCTTATGGATTTAGTAATACCTATAATATGACACTCTAATCCCATATTTACAATAGATCCTCTATACTCTACACCATCAAATTTAGCTTTTACCTTAACTCTCTTCTCCCCAAACTCTTTTTCTACATCAAAAGGAATTTCAATAAAAGTAGCATCTTTATCAGGCATCTTTTTTATAATAGCTTCAAATTTATGCATTATACCTAACCTCCGCTAGTCATATTTTTATTATTTATTTTTCCAAATAATAATCTGGAATTATTCATCATTTTTTTCTTTTCTTAAAAAATAATATTGATCCTCCTATTATAGCAAAATCACACTATGTGGTATAGTAATTAGGTATAAATTCATCGAAATCCCTACCTTATTCCCTCTATATTAGTTAAAGTTTTTCATACACAAATAAACTCCAAATACACCTAAACCCATTATCACAAAGCAAGTTACAAATGCATATTTCAAATAGATATCCGCACAAAATCCTACTGCCATATTTATAAACGCTGAAAATATACTTCCTATCATTGAATAAATAGATAAAACAGTGGCTCTATTTTTACTTATAGATTTGTTTTTTATATCTAACACAATAGGAGATATCATAGATACTATACCACTTAAAGAACATATCACAATAATACTTATTACAATGCTATTCGTAAATATAAGTACTAATACACATAATAACATTATATTTATCATAGTCTTTAAGGTTTTATCTTGACCAATTTTTTTACTAAGCACATGAGTTTTACATGATAACATCGCTAAAAGCTCTGAAAATGCACTTATATATCCTAAAAATCTTATATCAATTCCTATCCTTTCAAAATGTAATTGACCTAAATTTATACTTATTCCATAGGATATTTCAGCTATTATAGCAGTTGATATAACAAATATAAAAGTCCATTTTATATTTGTTATATCCTTAAAGCTTTCTTTTATTATGAGTCTTGGCTTATGATTAGATCTTTCTATTTGCACATCCTTTGTAATACAAATCATAACAATACTTATTCCATAAGCAATAACTGTTGCTATTACAGCCAATTCTATTGATATAGATATAAAAAAAAATGATGATATTGATGAAATAAAAAATGCTAAACTATTGAATGCACTATATCGTCCAAAAACTTTTTCACTTTCGTTTAAATTACATGATTTGTATAGAAATGCTATATCACATCCAGAAGTTCCAGATACACCCAAGGCTGTTAATACAGTCTGACCTAAAAATCCCATAAAGCTATTACAAAATAGTAAACTCAGTCTTCCTAAGAAGAATAACAAATAAGATATTATCAATGTCTTTTTATATCCATATCTATCTGCAAAATATCCCCATGGAATTTCTGTTAATACTACTATAAGTAACAAAATAAATTCTAAGAAGAAAAATTCACTTACTGATAATCCTCTTTGTTTTCTATAAATTAAACTTACAGGTGCATAAAATACTAGCCCTTGTAAAAATGATATTATATACATTAATTTTAAATTTAGTTTCATTGAGTTGCCCCCTAGTTATATTAATTTTAACTAATAGGGGCTTATGCATGCAGATACATTTTTATCCCTCCATTTTCACAGTACCTATATATATAATTATATCAAACTTTAACTTTAATGTATGTTTATTCGATCTAAGAGTGATCTATTAAAAATAAAAAAATAGGAAAATTAGCTCCTATTTTTAAAACTCATGTTCATGTTCTTTAAAAAATTCATAGTATGTACGAACATTCTCTAATTCTGTCCATCTTTTAACATCCACTGGACTTTCATCAAGATCATATATTTTAGCACCTTTCATAGCTAGCATAAAAGGTGAATGTGTTGATATAATAAATTGACAACCTAAAAATCTTGCTGCATCTTCAATAAATTTAACTAGCTCTACTTGACGCTTTGGTGAAAGGCTATTTTCAGGTTCATCTAATATATATACTCCATTTTCTTCTATCTTTTCAATAAAATATTTAAAAGCACTTTCTCCATTTGAATACTCCCTTATATTATCCGTTAATTTCTTACGAACAAATTTAGATTGAGTTACTCTTCTAGCATAATTTATTTTTTTTAATTCATCGTAATCATCTAACGAGCTCATTTGAAAACTAGAGCCCTTAGTATTTAAGTATTCTTCAAAAATATCCTCTCTTTTTTTATCAATCCCATCATTGATATTACGAACATCTAGCATATAATCAAATACGTCATCACTTGTTATAATTCTACTATTTTGGGGAACTCCTTGTTCAACATACATTTCACATAAATTAACATAATCAGAATAAAAATTAGTTTTATTATATATAGAATCTCTACTTAACTCTAACTTTTCTGCTATTACATTTAGTGCTGTTGATTTTCCTGATCCATTTCCTCCATACAAAATAGTAATTGACTCAAAATCAATTCTTTCAAATAGATTTTTTGATAATACTTTAAATGGATAAAATGAGTCATAACAAGTTCGTTTCTCATTTTCTATAAATTTAAACTCCATGTATTCACTAGGAAATATAAAACTTTCTAAATATATCATTACTTAATTTCCTTTCATTTGTAATATAACTTTTTATATTTACTTAATTTCCATTAGATATTCACTATATCCAGAGTCCTCATTAATTTGTTCTTTAATTATTTTAAATCCTCTATTTAAATAAAAGTTAACTGAGTTTTTGTTTTCCTTATACACTGCTAAATTTAATTTTTTATATTTATTTATAACGTAATTTATTAATTTTTTGCCAATTCCTACCCCTTGTTCATTAATATCAACAAACAATGCTCCTATAAATTCATTATTTATAATACTTATAAATCCTTTTATACAATTATCTTCTTCATATACAAATGTCTCAGACATTGGTATATATATGTTTTTAACAGTATTATAGCTATTTTCCCAATAATTTTTATCTATAAATTCATGTGCTTTCATTGCACTATTTAACCATATATCCATTATTTTATTTATGTCTTTATCTCCCAATTTTCTTATCATATTAATTAAATATCTCCTAACTGTTTTATTTAGTCTTTATTTTATCATTAACTCTTAGATAATACTATATAAGTATATTTTACTAAAATAAGTCGTTGCAAGGGATAGTTTATAATATAAAATATGAATTTAAAGAGTTCTTTCTTGTTTGTATTGTGTAAATAATATACTATATATCTTATTAAGACGTTTTAATAAAAGGAGATATATTATGAATAAAAAAGTAAATTTATTATATTTTAGTGCAACAGATAATACATCGTGTGTAGTTAAGTCAATCGCAAGCAGCATTAGTGATAAAGTCAATGAATATAATATTACATTGGAAAGAAATAGAGTAGAAAGTTTAAACTTCACAGAAAATGATCTAGTAATAATTGGAGTTCCTGTATATGCAGGTAGAGTTCCTAAATTTTTAGTTGAATACTTTAATAAAATAAAAGGTATGAACACTGCCGCAGTATTTGTTGTTACATATGGAAATAGAGATTATGAAGATGCTCTTTTGGAATTAAAAGATACTTTTGAAAAAAATGGATTTATTGGAATAGCTGGCGCAGTATTTATTGGAGAACATTCTTATACTTCACTATTAGCAGAAAATCGCCCTAATGCAAATGATTTAAAAATAGCCGAAGAATTTGGTTTTAAAATAAAAACTAAATTAGCATCTATAGATGATATAAATAATATTAATAAACTTAAAGTTCCAGGTAATTTACCTTATGTCATTAAGAAAAAATCTCTGCCTCCTATGGCTCCTGAAGCCAATGATAATTGTCTTCAATGTAAAATATGTTATGAAAACTGTCCTACTGAAGCTATTGATTTATATGATTGTAGAAATACAGATGCTACTAAATGTATAAAGTGCTGTAGATGTATAAATCAATGTCCTGTAAAAGCTAAAAATTTCAATCATCCTGAATTTGATAATATAAAAAACATGTTAATTAATAACTTTAGTAATGTTTCAAATAACCCAGAAACTTATTTATAATATTTAAATAAAACCACACTTATAACAAATTTATTATAAGTGTGGTTTTAAAATTTTTATTACTTTAAATTCTTAACAAGGTTATCTATTGGTAACATTCTATCTAAGTAATACCATTTACACTCAGTATCTAAAAGCTTAGCATACTCTGACTTAGATTCATATCCTTGCGATTTTTTATTGAAAAATTTATATTCTTTTTTACCTTCTTTATTTTTTACAGTTTCATATTTAAGTTCATTTATAAACTTATTATCTAAGTATCCGAAAATCTGAACCTTTTCAATATTATATAAGTCTTTTATTACATGTCTTTTAATTTTATCTTTTTTATCTTTCATTTCTAAATTAAGATGAACCCCAACATAGTAATTCTTTTTATTTTTCTTATTTGAGAATTCGCTTTTATCTATAATAAGTCTTGTATGCATTCCTTTAGCAATTGCTGTTTTTATTCCTATTTTATTTTTTTCAATTGAAGATGCATCTTTGCCTTTGCTAACTAAATAATTTATAACTGCACATTCAGCAATTTTTTCTACAAATATTCTTTGGGTTCCTACTTCCTTTTTAAGTTCTTTGTCTTTTATATCATCTGGTACTAAATTTATATAATCATTAGATTCTTCAACGCATTTTTTTGCAAATTCTAATGATTTTCTTACTTGCTCTGGCGTTACATTCACTGATTTTGTTATCAATTTATCAAACCTTTGCTTTACTCCTATATTCTTAACAAATACTTCATGTTTACTGTTTGGTTGTATATAATTCATTGTATATCTCCTTAAATTTCTGTATTTTATTATAATACCATACTATTATGTAACAAGTAAAATTATAAATAGAGATGTATTTACCTAATACAAATAACCCCCATAGTTCACCATGTCATAGGGGTTATTTGTATAGTTATTTAGAATTTATAAAAGACCTTGAGATTTATATACTTCTAAATTTTTTATTATATAGCTTAGCGTACAAAATTCCTTGTCTATTCTTTCTCCTATTAACATCAATCCATCTATTAATTGCTTTTCTTTAAAACTTTCTAAAAGTATCATTATGCTCACAGAGTTAATTCCACCATCTTTAGTATCTAATGTTCTTGATTTTTTAACATATTTATTTTCCATTGCTGATTTTATAGCATTTTCTAATCTTTCGCTTATCTCTATAGCAGGCATTTCTTCAAATACTTTTATTTGAGGCGAGTTTATATCAAGATTCTTAGATTTAGTTATATCTGTATTTAAAAATATTACATTTTTAAATTTAGCACCAGTAAAATCTACTTCTTCTAAATTAACACCTTCAAATATAGTGTTTTCAAGTTTTGCATTTTTAAATTTACTTCTTTTTAAGTTAGCTCCTATTATTTCGGATGATTTAAAAGTACATCCATAAAAGTTACACGATTTAAAATGAGCACCTCTTAAACTTGTAAAATTAAAATTTGAGTTCGAGAAATCAGTGTTGTAGCAGTTACTTCTTTTTAAGTCTTGATACATAAAATTTTTATCCATTTTTTTTGCTTTATTGTATTTTAGTCCTATTTCTTTACTTGATTTATTGTTCATTTTGCCTCCGTATAATTTAAAAGCTCGTATACTAAAAGTATAAGAGCTTTATATTAATTGTTTTTTATATAATTCTTCCTAATGGTAACACATAAATTTAGTCATAACAAGCTTATTATAAATTATTTATAATGGTACAAATATATTTTTCACCTAATTTTTTTAGTATGTAAAGACACATCTACTTGCTTATCATATGAATTTTTATTAATTTTATATCACATAATAATTAAATCTAATATAAAATTTATTTTTATTAAATGGTATATCTAAAATATTATTGACAAATTATGTTATACATTAGAATATATAAAGTAATAACTAAATAAAAGGTGGTGTTGAATTTAAAATTTAATGATAAAAACATTTTTCCAAAAATAGGAATGAGGACCGTTAAAACAGGTATAGGAGTTATGTTATCTGTTCTATTTGGAGAACTAGGGATAGTGAATGATTCTATCTTTACAGTTTCTGCAAGTGTTGTGTCAATGAAAAATACTGTAAAAAGTTCATTTTTAGAAGGTTTAATGAGAATCGCAGGTACAATTTTAGGTGGACTATGTGGATATTTAATGATAATGTATTTGGGTAAATCCTCTATACTTATTGGCCTAGGAGTAATATTCATAATATATTTATGTATATTATTAAGAATACAAGATTCAGTTGCAATAGCTACATTGACCTTTGCATCCATAGTAGTTGGCTCAGGTGCATCTGATCCTCTTGCTTATTCAGTTGGAAGAACCTTCGATACACTAGTTGGCGTAATTATAGCCTTAGTTGTAAATTACAGCCTTAGGAGAAAAAGATATATCGAGAAAATACAATTTAACTTCCATGAGTTGGAAGATCTTTATATAAATTTAGTGAAAGATATAATTTCTAGTATACAATATAGTAGATTAAAGGAGCTCTCAGATATTTTAACCAGTTTACAATCAACTCATGAAAACTATATCGATGAGGGAAAGTATTCTATTTATACATTTGACAAGGAAAAGCTTGAAGCGATACTAAAAGAATGTGAAGAATTATATTATCATATGTATGGTTTAAGTATCCAAAAGCAAAACTTGATAGTATCTAAGCGCTTAGCTAAAGAGTTATACGCTTATGGTATCAATGTAGTGGATAATTATATTATATCTGATAACAGTAATTTGATTTTAGAATATCATATGAGTGAAATTTTAAAAATTATACAGTTAAGAGAAGCTAGTTAAGATTAAATTTACTAGCTCCTCTTTTTAAATCTATTTATGGTCTTTTATTATTGGGCTTATCTTATCTATTCGATTTGTCCAAATATAACCAGAATAATTTTTTGGTATATTTTTTAAAGAATCTTTATTATCAAACCCTTCAGACCATTTACCATTCCCTTCCACTATAACAACTTTTGTATTAACACTTTCCATCCTATCTCCAAACTTATTAGGCCATCCCCATAAAAACTTAGCATATTTAACAGGTAATCCTACATATGTATTCTTAAGTGATTCAGGTATGTATCCTGTCCAACCTAATAATTCATAACTTATTAATGCTTGCTTAAGTGATTTTTTAGACATTGCTCTTATATCTTTATTTTGATTTTTTAAATACTCAATCGGTATATCATCTCCGTAAATAGTAATTTGAGATAATCTTTCTTTATTCATAACTTTTAAGTAATTCCATAGAACTTTACCTATTTCCTCATCATTAGCTTTTACATGTATTAACAATTCTTTATCTGGAAAAGCTTTAAAAACTTCATCAATTGAAGGCATCATACCTATTCCTTTACCTCTAAAAGGGTATGTTTTACCGCCATCTGCTGTATATCCATATCCAACATCTAGTTTTTTCAACTCTTTCATAGTGAAATCAGCTATTTCACCTTTACCATCAGTTCTATATTCTAGCAAATAATCATGAAAAACTGCTAACTTATTATCTTTAGTTAATTTTATATCTAATTCTACTATATCTGCATCATGTGAGAATGCTGCTTTCATTGATTCTATAGTATTTTCTAAGTATTCATGTTCTGGTTTGTGTATTATTTCAGCTGTATTAGTATCCCACTCAACATTATCTAAGTCAAATGTCTGTGCTAAACCACGGTGAGCTAATAATTTAGGATTGACTTCATTATTTCTAAGAAATAATGAAGTGTTATTTGCCCATATAAAAACTACTAATAGCACTATAAATAATATTATGTATCTAATTGTTTTATTTTTTTTCATAATTTAAGTTAATCTCCAATATCTTTATTCATTTTGTTAATTTTACTTATTATTAATTTGGCTTTACTTTCATTATTTTCTTTTTCACTTAGTATGTCATATTCTTTTGGATTATCTAAAATAGCTATTAATTTAGCAGATTCTTCTTTAGTTAATTCTAAAGGACTTTTATTAAAATAATACTGAGCCGCATTTTTTAGTCCTCTTATATCTCTTCCATAATATGTTACATTAATATAAGCTTCTATTATCTCTTCTTTACTAAAGTTTTTCTCTAAATTAATTGCTGAATATATCTGCGTACGCTTTTTTTCTAATACATTGATTTTATTATATTCACATACATTTTTTATTAATTGCATAGTAACTGTAGAGGCTCCTTGAATTTCATTTTTCAATGTTAAACTATTTACACTAGCTCTTACAATAGCAATTAAATCTATGCCATTATGATAATAAAAATTTTGATCCTGACTTGCAAGAATAGCTTGTTCTACAAAGGGTGATATATCATTTAAATTAACCCAACTTTCTTGTCTTTCATCTTTTAACGTATTTAAATTTGCTTGTACTATACTTTTACTTTCATCCGTTATAAGCAATAATGTAGCACATACAAACATAGTAATTGTAATTATTTTAACTGTAAGTTTGGTTTTATTATATTTTAATACTCCATCAATCCTCTTTTTAATATTACTTTCTCCAAATGATACGGTTGCTGTATTTGTAATATTACTTTTATCAATAGCAAAACTTAACAATGACTCAGCATATTTCTTTTTAAACTTACCTGCAGTAATTTGCATTACCTTTTCATCACAAGCTTTTTCCATATCAATATGAGATAATACAAGTGCTCTCCAAACTACTGGATTAAACCAGTGAACACAAGCTGTAAATATTGAAATTAATTTAATAATATTATCTCTTCTTTTTATGTGTACAAGTTCATGCAAAATTACAGCTTTAAGTATATCTTTATTTTTTTCTTGTGTAATATGAGTCGGTACTATAATTTTAGGCTTTAATATACCACACACCATAGGTGTGTCCACCCACTCAACAGTATAAACTCTGATATTCATTCTTGTTAATGATTTTATAATGCTATCTACTTCATATGATTTATATAAAATCCCTTCTCTAAATTTATTCATACTTAGTATATAGTTAGTAGTAAACGCTATAAATAATCCAGCAGTTACTATTATCCAAATATTTGAAACTGCATTAATATTTATATGACTTTCTTGTTTTTTTACATCCTCTTTAATATCAGAAATTTCTTTTACTTCTTCACTTTTACTTATATTACTGTAAACAACTTGTATCTTATTAGTTGTTGGTAAGTAATTAAATATGCTAGATTCACTAGCAAATGTCATTGGTACTATAAGTCTAACTAATAATATACTCCATAAAGCATAATTAAAAAAAGCAGGTACTCGTCTACCTACTATCCATCTTATCATCATAATTGATAACGCAATAAAAGTAGATATAACACTCATATAAAGCACTATGTAAAATATAATACTTATTCCTTTATTCATCTTTTTCGATATACTCTTCAATCATATTTGCAAGTTCTTTAGCTTCTTCTTTTGATATTTTTTCTTTATTTAAAAATGAAGCTAAAAACAATTTTATTGATCCATTATACATTTTACCTAAAATTTCATCTCCCTTAATTTGTTGTACCTCTTCTCTTTGTACTAAATAGGAAACTATAGCATTTTCATTCTTTAGAATATCTCTTTGTGATAATCTTTTTAGTACAGTGTATGTAGTTGATTTCTTCCATCCTAAACTAGCTTCTACTAGCTTTACTAACTCTGTAGAATTAATCGGTGCATTATCCCATATTAAATTCATAAATTTCATTTCTGAATCTGATAATTTTATATCTCTCATTTTTTCTCCTTTGATTTATATTTGTAGACCTTTTTCATTAGTCTACAATAGTAAACCTCATATTGTCAAGTTTTTTAATTTATATTATATAATAAATGTTTGCTTATGAATTGACAAATTTCTTCCATTGAATCATCTGCCTCTGGAAGTATTGATGATAATAAAGTGAAACAATGAAACATACGCTCCCACACATGAATACTTATATCTACTCCATCTTCCTCTGCTTTTTTTGCTAGCCTTATAGAATCGTCTAGTAAAATCTCATCGGTTCCTACTTGAATCATTATAGGGCATATTCCTGTAAAATCAGCAAATATAGGTGAGATTATAGGGTCTTTTGGATCATGATTTCCTGTGTAATAATCAGTATATATTTCATTTGCTCCTATTGGTATACAAGGATCTATATACTTTTTTGTTGTATTGGATTTTCCTGAGCAAGTCATATCTGCACAAGGTGATATTGCAACTATAGCTTTTGGGAGTCTAATTTTCATTTCTTTTAACATTAATACTGTGCTTATTTCTAGACCTCCACCCGCTGACTCTCCTGCAAACATTATATTTTTAGGACAATATCCAATCTCCAATAGCCAACTATAAATGTCTATAGAGTCCATTATTGCCGCTGGGAATGGTTTTTCTGGTGCAAGGCTATAATTAAAAACCAAACATTTTACCTGACATCTTTTAGCAAAATTAGCTACTATCGTTCTATGGTCTTCACTTGATCCTGCAATAAATCCTCCCCCATGAAAATACAATATAACTTTATTTTCATCACAGTTTTCTGGTATTATCCATTCACTATAGAATTTATCAAACTCTGAAGTAGTCACTTTTACTCCTCTAGGTAATTTTGATATTTTCTCTGCAACTGTTTTTATATCATTTCTTAGCTTTTCTATAGATGTAGATGAATCTATTACTTCTCTTTTTAATTTTCCTTTAAGAAGGTGCTTATTTGCTATTAATATTCTAACTAATTTACCTCTTAAACTCGTCATATTAATCTCCTTTTTCTAATCATATAATTTACTTATAATATTTATAATTTATATAATAGCTTTAATCTTTTTGTTTTTTCTATCACTTAATATATTGTTTATTGTATCAAGTTATAAACTAAAAATACTCATATACATTATGAATATAAGTATTTTTTATCTATATAATATTTCTTAGTTGACTAATTATTTGTCTAATACTACATTTATAAATAAATTTAATTTTGGACAAACTAAAGCAAAATTTAATAATTAAAGGAGTATATAACAATGAAAAATTTTTTAAGAAGTTCATTAGCATTATTATTTGTGCTAACCCTTATTTTAACTCCGATTAAAGGTCAAGCGTTAGAAAATTTCACGTCTAAAGACCTACAGTATAGTAAATCTTGTTGTGATTTAAGAATGCTACAAAGAAGGTTATGGATAGATCATGTTTCATGGACTAGAAATACGATTGTAAGCGATTTATCTTCACTTGAAGATAAGGGACTTGTGTTAGAAAGATTGCTTAAAAATCAAGATGATATAGGAAATTCAATTAAATCATATTACGGAGAAGAAGCTGGGAATAAACTTGCTTTATTGTTAAGAGATCATATAAACCTTGCTGTTCAAGTAACTGATGCTGCTAAAAATGGAAATAAAGAAGATCTAAAAAAATACAATAAGTTATGGTATGAAAATGCAGATAGTATAGCTAAATTTTTAAGTTCTGCTAATCCTAACTACTCATATGATACTCTAAAAGACATGCTATATAATCATTTACAATTTGTTACTGATCAAGTTGTTGCTAGATTAAATAAGGATTGGAATGCAGATATACAAGCATATGATAAAGGCGAAGATCATATGATTATGTTTGCTGATATTATTACTGATGGTATAATAAAACAATTCCCTCAAAAATTCAAATAAAAATGAACCGTATTACTTATTGTAATACGGTTCTTATAATATTAATTAAATTAATTTTATACTAAAGGTGCTTGAATCTGAGTAGTAAACAAAAATTCATGAAAATGCCCATCAACAATAGTAGTTTCTCCAGCCACTAAATGAACGTGTTTATCAGTACCTGGTATTGGAATTGCAGGACCTGTTATAACACATATTTGATGAAAATGGTCAAGAAAATCTGTATTTTCATTCTTAATTTTGTGAACATGATTTCTTCCACAATCAATTGGTATAACTTCACCTGTAACACCTGCAACACGATGGTTATGTCTATCATCGCATTCTTCAGCCAATTTAACACTTTCTGAAAATTCATGAACATGCGTCATCATTTTTTCATCATTACAGTCCATAGTTTTGTTACAATCATATTTTGCGCACTTGTAATTTTGATTTCTCATAACAACCCTCTTTTATATATTATATTAGGAGCTCTATTAAAAGAACTCCTTGATATATGCTATGCATATAATATAAATTCAGTGTTATATTTTGTCTTATTTTTATCTTTCCTGTCAAAATTACACAACTTACTTAAACTAATTTATACTTATTTATAATATATAATTTTTGTTTTATATTATCTTCTTTTATATATATTTTTATTTCTTCTCTTATATCTTTTATTTCTATTAATAAATTTAATACTATAAGCTATTACTCCCAATGATAAAATAGTTCCTACAATAGTAGTAGCATAAACGCCTATATTATCTTTGATTAAATCAAACACTGATAAATCTATCTTTCCAGGTATTTTTGATTTATAATTTGGCAATGAAAATGTTAAGTCTACTTTTTTATTTGCTAACTTCCATGCACTCTTATCTTTATTATCGTATTCTACTTGTGCATTTTTATCGTTAATATCATTTTTATAATACATTATATCGTTTGACGCTACAATAGGAGCTTCTATACTCTTTTTAGGTCCAAAAAATCCAAATGTTTTGTATTCTAAGTCTACTGTACCAACCTTTTCTCCTGCTTTTTTGAATACTTGTTTTTTAGCATCATAACCGTAATCTGCAATCTTTTTTGTATCATTAAATACATTTGTATCATCTGCCCCATACTCAGACTTAAGAGCTACAGTAACTAATTTTCTACCATCTCTTTCAAAGAATCCTACAAAGCAACGCCCTGCTTGAATTTCATTTCCTGTCTTTCCACCAATATTACCGTCTTGACCAAGAATTTTATTCCTTGTTTCAATAAGAACAGGTGATCCTGATAAATTAACTGATGTTTTTTTATATTTTTCTGAAATTATATCTCTTATCCATTCATTCTTATAAGCTTCACTTGCAATTATTGCTATATCATATGCACTTGATAAGTTAACTTCTGTACTTTGTGGATTTAAAGCATCTTTTTCTAATCCACAAGGATTTACTACATGTGTATTTTCTAATCCAAGAGATTTAGCTTTATCATTCATCATTTTTACAAAATCCTTAGTATTTCCAGCTACAGAGTCTGCCATCAGGTATGCAGCATCATTAGCAGAAAAAATCATAACCGCTTTCATAAGATCATTACTTGAAATTTTATCACCCACATTAATTTTTTTAAAGTTATTTAATGCTGTTTGAGTAGTTTTAAGTGAATCTTCAGTAAATGAAATATCTTCTGATTTTGAAGTATTTTCAGCAAAAATTAATGATGTTAACAATTTAATTGTACTAGCTACAGGTCTCTGTTTATCAGCATTTTTTGATGCAATAACTTCACCAGTATCCATATCCATAACTATTGCTGATTCTGCAATTATTCCTTGAATTTGCCCTATATTATTTTGTGCATTTGCTACACTAGTAACAGATGTTGATATCGTTATCAGAAGTGTAAGAATTAACGCCTTAAAAAACTTCATTTTTTTCATTTTGAACCTCATTTCTATCGTATATTCTTTTAAAGTATATCATACTAAATATTGTTCAACAATATTTAGCTTATTTTGTCGTCAAGATTTATGATTATTATCATTTGGGGTCAATATTAAAAGAGGTATTGATTATTAAATCAATACCTCTTTATAATAAATAGTTTTTATACTATATTTTCAATATCTAATACTTTTTTGATACAATTATCATCTTTAAAATCTGAAGTTCTTTTACAATCTTCTATCTTAAAATCAGGAATAGTTTTGAATTCTTCATCACATATTCCATCTTTATTTAAATACATACAACTTGACATCCTAACTATTAATCCACTATTTTTCAAATTAAACAACACAGGATCTATAACGCCTCCATCTCCTCCTGTAGTTTGTCCTATTAATGTTGCGAATTTAGTTTCCTTACAAAATATAGCAAATGCCTCTGAGGAAGAGTATACCTTTTCATCTACAATTAAATAAATATTACCTTTAAACTTTAAATTAGGATTTGACTTTAGATCATACAGTGTATTTTCAAAATCACTAAATTTTTCTAAAGTTTCCTGTGGTGCATTATTCTTTACGTTAATAGGCAGCTTTTTTATAGGTTGTAGCTTTATATTTTTTGCATCAGTATATTTTTTAATTATTTCACTATCATTTCTATAAATTCTATATCCATTTACTCTAATATCATCTTTTATGAGCTTTGACGCTATTCCTTGCCAATATCTATCGCTTCCTCCTAAATTTTCTCTTATATCAATAATTAAAGCTTTATGATTTCCTAAAGTATTAATATAATCTCCAATCATATCTAAGTCTTTTTCTATAGATCCATTCTTCGATGCCATCGATGGCAAATATATGTATCCTACCTTGTCTTTAATTGCATCTTTTAAAATCAACTCTTTTTTTGAAAAAGTTTCCTTTGATATTTCTATTTTAGGCTTTATAGAATTATATCTATCTACTACTTTATTATTGTTAAGAAAATCATATAAATTATTATTTGAATATGCCCTTTTAAAAAGTTCATACCTCTTTTTATTGTCTATTATTTCAGTATGTCTATTATTCAAATCTGATAATATAGATGACATTGCTTCTATAAATTCTTGATCACTTTTAGTATTTTCAATTCTCTTTATATATTTATCCTTATTTTCTAGCCACCCTATATTATTACGTCTATTATTTACATCAAGATAAGGATATCCATTTTTTATAGTATTATACATATAATTAAAATCTTCTACTTTTTCTGTATTAGATAGCTGATTAGTATTAGAATAGGTATAACGTCCTAATGCTATTGTAAATATAAATATAATCACTAAAAATATTGCTTTCTTTTTCATCCGCTTCACGTCCTTATTATTCCAATAATCTTAAACATTTTAACACTACTTTACAATAAAATCTAGATTAACTAAATTCTGTATGTGTTTAACGTTGCACATATATTTTATGATATAAATGAAATAATACTCAGATATTTAGAAAAAAAGCTATTTTTATATTTTGTCAATCATCATACAAATAAAAAAGACTATATTAATAAATATAATCTCTTTTTATTTTAACTACTTTTTAAATTTTTTATAAAAATACTCTTTTTTAATATGGGTATGGATAAGGTGGAGCTATATACGGATACGCTAACAGTGATAATCCAATCAAACTCACAAGAGGTATCGGTCTTCTTCTATACATTCTATATCTGCTAGGAAATCCATGCTGTCTTTTATTTTTTTGTTTTTCACAATTGTTATCTACTATATCTTCTCCAACTAATACAATAACATTATCTCCATCCATATCTTCAATAATCCCATCAAGCATACTACCATCTTTCATTTTCAAAATAACATGATAGTTCATTAATTCTTCACATTTGTTATAAAGTTTATTTATTTCATTATTGCACATATCTCTATATGAATTCAATTTTATCAACCCCCTCTATACCATGATATTAACTTTCATGAATAGTGGAACACCTTATGAACATAAATAAACATCAAAATTTCTACAAAACCTGAGTATATAGTCTTTTCATACATTTGTTATATATATTCACCCATATATATTAAAACCGTTTTCGGTTTATATATACTTACTTTATAGATATATAAATATGAATTTCTTGTTTTTGCATATCTTGAGTATTATTTTGATATTCTTCAAAGTCACAAGAATATTTTCTATTTAAATCCATTTGCCATAACTTCAACCAAAATTCTCCTACAGACTCTTTAATATCTCCATTTATTATAAACTTAGCATATCTTCCTCCTTGTATTGTTCTACTTACTAATGGTAATTTAAATTGTATGTTTTTGTCCACTTCACAACCACAGATAAAGTTAAACGGTTGAGTAAAATCCCCCTGATAGTCTGTATATAATCCTATAGATTTATTGTTCTTTCTATTCTCTATCTTTTTCCAGTGTTCTTTGCCTAAAAACTCTTCCCATAGCATGCCAATGTCTCTTATTGACTTATTATTACTGTTAGTAGTTTCCTTTATTAAACCTACTACCTGCTTTTCATTTAAATTAACTATTTCATAATTCATAAACAATTCTCCTTATCTACTTTTTCTTAAAGTATAACTCAGATAATATGACATAAGTATGTCATATTTTTAAATATTGTTTAATATATTTATAGTTTTTTTAGCCTATAATTTTAATTCATACAGTTTTATAGTTTCTTTCATTTTATTTAAAATAATATCTCTTATATATTTAGGTTCTATAACTTCTACACTATTCCCAAATGAAAGAATGTATCCATACAACCATTCATTTTCTGGAAATTTTATACTCACATCATATGTACCATCTTTATTATCAATTACTTTATCTTGATCAAAATCATCAAAGATTCTATACAAAACATCTTTTCTAAGCTTTAATTTTAAATTAACCATATTTTCTATCATTTGTTTTGATGGGATCGTGTTTATATCTTTGATATTTCTTCTAATAAAATTTTCATTCTTTATAACTAAATTCTTTATTCTAGTTATTCTAAAAATCCTTGCTTCTTTCTTTAATCTACAAAATCCATGTAAATACCAGGTTTGACCCTTATACATAAGCTTCATCGGTTCAATAATTCTTGCTGAATAATTTCCATAACTGTTTATATAACTAAACTCAATCGCTTTATTATTTAATATTGCCATTTTTATTTGATTAAACTTGTCATTTTCATTAAAATCACTTCCCCATCTAGAAAAATCTATATCTATCCAATTTGAAAGTTCCTCTTTATTTAACATAAATCCTATTTTATTTATAACTGAATTGATTTCAGGATAGTTTGTTGCTTCTAACATTTTTAAAGCTACTATTAAACTTTGTTTATCTTTAGCCGATAATATGGCTTTATTTACTGAGTATTCTTCTAATAATGATATTCCACCATTTTTGCCTTTAGTCATATATACAGGTATATTTGACAATGATAGTTCCTCAATATCTCTATAGATAGTTCTTGTCGATACACTAAATTTATCAGCTAACTCTTTAGCCGTTACAGTATCTTTATTTAAAAGTGTTACTATTATCTCAGTTAATCTATTTATCTTCATAATTATTCATAAACCCCTATATTTTATATAAACTAAATCTTAATCTAAATTATACTATTAATATTTAATTGACTCCAAGTACTAATCTATTATTTATTTGAATTAAAAACAAAAGTACTAGTCATTAAATGATTAGTACTTTATAATTTGCTATACTGAACATAATTTATTATATAATTTTAAATCTTCTGATTTAGAAAATTTATATCTAAAATTTCTAACTAAACTTTCTCTTTTGCTTATAAAAATTGTAATTGAACTATCCCAAGCAACAATCTCTAATTCTGCTAAAGGATGTTGTATTGATAACTCTTTTTCCCAAAAGCCGCTATACTCCTGTGCATAAGGTAAGTTAAATTTCATTACATCTTCAAATTCAACATCTTTTTTAAATCCTGAAAAAACTCCCCATATAATTTGAAAATTTTCATTTTTAATCATAGATGTTAAATCTTCACCTTTAATCCAATAATATTTTTGATTCATTCTTAAATCATACTCTGGATTTTCAGGATAACACGTACAATCCGTTATAAGCCAATTGTATTCATTTTGTTTATTGTTAATTGATCTAAATATCCTGTTTAAATCTGTATAAAATTCTTCACCTTTATATAAAATTGCTCCTTCCAATGATAATTCTCCTTCTCTACGCTTATAATTTATGTAAATAATTTTATATAATACACTATACAAATATATTTAACAATAGTTTAATGACAACTTTTAAACAAAATAAAAAGTACTAATCATTAAATGATCAGTACTTTTTATTTTTAAATTTATTTCATATTTATATAATATCATATAATATTTCAATTTTAAGTTACATAGCTCTAACAGGGAATATTGCATCTAAAATTCCAATAACTACTGCTGCTAATATTGCACCTATAATAGATACGCCCATATTAGGAACTAAAAATTGTGCAAAATATATTATTATTGCTGCAACTACAAATCCTTTTATACCTTTTCCAAAAGGAGATGCATCAACTCCCATAACTAACTCTATCAAGTAATCTAATCCTGATATTACAACAGCTGCTAGTAAAAATGACCATGTTCCATAGATTGTAAAACCTGGAGTAAAAAATGATGTTATCATTAAAATAACAGCTACTAATAAAAATCTTCCTATCCATCTTAAAAAGCTACTACCATTTTCTCCCTTGTTGTCATTATTGTATGCCATAGAATTCACTCCTTTAATAGATTAATATTTTATATGTTTTAGCAAAATCATTGAACTTGTTGTTTAACTGCTTTTAATTATATTTACCACTATATTAAATAATATTCCCTATAACATTATAAAAATTTTAATTTTAATTTTTTGTGTGAATTTCCCATTAGCTATATTGATTAAAATATATTAAGCATGAAATAATTCAATTGCTATAAAATAAATACTCATAAAAAAGATATTAGCAAATTATACTAATATCTTTTTTTATTATAGTTTAAAAGTAAATTTTATTTATATGCTTTAAATTTTTTAAGTCTAAGTGCATTACCTATTACAGACACTGAACTTAAACTCATAGCTGCTGCTGCAAACATTGGATTTAATAATGGTCCTCCAAATATATATAAAACACCTGCTGCTATTGGTATACCTATTGTATTGTATCCAAATGCCCAGAATAGATTTTGTTTAATATTTTTCATTGTTTCTTTGCTTAATTTTATTGCTGTTGGAACATCCATTAGATCACTTCTCATTAATACTATATCTGCAGATTCCATAGCTACGTCTGTTCCATTTCCTATTGCTATACCTATATTAGCTTGTGCTAATGCCGGAGCATCATTTATTCCATCTCCTACCATTGCCACAAACTTACCTTGTTTTTGAAGTTTTTTAACTTCGTTTGATTTATCTTGTGGTAAAACTTCTGCAAGTATTATATCTATTCCAACTTCTTTTGCTATTGCATCTGCTGTTTTTTTATTATCACCTGTAACCATAGCGACTTTTATTCCCATACTATGAAGTTTTTCTATGGCTTTTTTGCTACTGTCTTTAACAACGTCAGCTACAGCTATTATACCTGCTAGCTCATTTTCTATAGCTATATACATAGGTGTTTTTCCCTGTGTTGCAAGTTTATCTGACTTTTCTTTTAAGTTTCCTAGCCCTATTTTTTTATCATCCATAAGCTTTTTATTACCAAGTATTACAGTCTTATTATCTATAGTTACTTCTATACCATGTCCTGGTATAGCCTTGAATTCTTCTACTTTAAAAGCTTCTACATTTTTTTCTTCACCATATCTTACTATAGCCTCTCCTAGTGGATGCTCTGATCCTTTTTCTGCACTAGTTGCTATCTTTAATAGATAGTTTTTGTCTATATCTTTACTTACTACTATGTCTGTAACCTGAGGTTTACCTTCTGTAATTGTTCCTGTCTTATCAAATATTATTGTATCTATCTTATGTGATAACTCTAATGCTTCTCCACCTTTTATTAATATACCATTTTCTGCACCTTTTCCTGTACCTACCATTATTGCTGTAGGTGTTGCTAAACCTAGTGCACATGGGCAAGCTATTACAAGAACTGATATAAATATAGTTAACACAAACTCTAAATCTTTGCTTCCAAATATAAACCAAAGTAATGCAGATACTAAAGATATTGTTATTACAGCTGGTACAAAGTACCCTGATACGGTATCTGCAAGTTTTGCTATTGGCGCTTTTTTACCTTGTGCATCTTCAACTAACTTTATGATTTGAGATAAAACAGTATCTGACCCTATCTTTTCTGCTCTAAATTTTATACTTCCATTTTTATTTATACTTGCTCCAGTTACTTTATCTCCTACATTTTTTTCTACAGGTATACTTTCTCCTGTAAGCATAGATTCATCAACTGAAGTATGACCTTCTATAACTATACCATCTACAGGTATCTTACTTCCTGGCTTAACTATTATTATATCTCCTACTTCTACTTCTTCTATTGATATTTCTATCTCTTTTTCATCTTTTATTACAATCGCTGTCTTAGGCTGAAGTCCCATAAGTTTCTTTATTGCTTCGCTTGTTTTACCTTTTGATTTTGACTCTAAATATTTACCCAGTAATATTAGAGCTATTATTATTCCAGCACTTTCATAATATAATTGATGGTGTCCATGACCTACCATCATGTCTGTAGTTGCCATTTTAAATGTAGTGTATGCACTATATAAAAATGCTGCTAAAGTTCCTATCGCTACTAATGAGTCCATATTAGGACTTTTATTTATTAATGCTTTAAATCCATTAGTATAAAACTTATTACCAGCAATCATAACTGGAACAACTAGCAACAACTGAATTAATGCATAATTTAATGGATTTAACATAGGATCTATGATGCTTGGGACTGGCCATGGTCCAAATGGTTTTGATATCATCGGACCCATAGCTATATAAAATAGTGGTATTGAAAATCCTACTGCAATTATAAATTTAGTAAATAAAGATTTTATTTCTTTCTCTTTTCTTATCTTGTCTTCATCTATATTTGGAATCTTACTTTCACTCTTTTCTAATACTTTATAACCTGCTTTTTCAATAGCATTCCTTATTTGTGTTAGCTTTAGCTTGGATGAATCATAGTTTATGGTAGCTTTTTCAGTAGCTATATTTACATTTATACTATCTATTCCATCTAATTTATCTACTACTCTTTCTATCGCTTTTGCACAAGATGCACAAGTCATCCCCCCTATTTTAAAGTCTATCTTACTATATTTAATATCTTCTAATAGGTTGTATCCTGCTTTTTTTACCACCGATTCTAAATCCTCAAATTTAACTTTATCACTATTGTATTCTATATTAATTTTTTCCGTAGCCATATTTACACTTTGGCTAGTTACTCCATCTATTTTCTTTACAGCTCGTTCTACTGCTTTACCACAAGCTGAACATGTCATTCCTGTTACTTTATAATTTCTTTTTATTACTTTGCTCATATTAGCACTCCCTTCATATTTTTAATTTATATTTGATTTGTATATTAATAAATATTTGTGTATTTAATTCAGCCGCTTTACAAATCTAATATACCCCCACAGGGTATATCTTTAATATAATTATATATCTTATTTTTTATTTGTCAATAAACTTTATAAAAAAATTTAATTAATAATAGTTATTTATACTAACACTTATTTTAAGTCTAATTAAGTAAATATTTTTCTCTAAGATGCATTTTATAATAACTTATATCAATTTATAAACTTAATAGAAGCATTAAAAGGATGAATCACCTAAAATATAGGTAATTCATCCTTTTAATTTTTCTATTTTATTAAATTATTATTTATAACTTCAAATTAGTAGTATATATTTATCCTAATATTTGTATTTCTATATTTTGTCTTCCAAAGCTATTGCAATCTGATTCGCTATTCATAAATATATCTATTTTATTACCTTTTATAGCTCCACCACAGTCTTCTGCTATAAATACCATATTAAATTTAGGTATATATACTCTAGTTCCGTATGGAATTACTGAAGGGTCTACTGCTATAGTTCCCCATTTAGGAGTAGTTCCTGTAGCTGTTATAGTATGTCCTGAATATGCACTTGCATTTACAGTCATTGAGCGTCCTGTATTATTGTTAGAAGAAGTAGTTTTATCTTCTTCATTATTATTTTGAGAATTATTTGATGCTACTTCATTGCTGTTTACATTATTATTTGATACTACTGCATTATTATTTTTAGCAACAGATTTTTTAGCAACTGAAGCTTCTTTTTGTAATTGTCTGACTTGAGTTTCTGTTAATATATACTCTTCATTTACCCAACCAGTTTTTTTGTCATCATATTTAATTTTGTACCAATCATCTTCTACTTCTAAAATTTCAACATCCGTTCCTTTACTTAAAAATTCTATTTTAGAATCTTTTATTGATGGTCCTTTTCTTACATTTAATTTATCTACAGTTGCTTTAGCTTTTTCGTTGCTAGTATAATCTGAATGTATCCATCCTTCATTTCCATCAATTTTAATTTTATTCCATTCCTTGTTTTTTTCTAATATCTCAACAACAGTACCTTTATCTAAAATTTCTACTTTAGATTCTTCTACAGATGGTGCTTTTCTTACGTTTAATGTTTCTGTTCTTACTACTTGTCTTTCTACAGCGTGTACAGTATGTGTTGAAGTATATAACCCTCCAACGGCTAAACCTATGGTTAATATTAATGATTTTTTGATATTTTTATTTTTCCTCATAAAATTCCTCCATTTAATTTATAAAATTTATATATGATTAACTATCTTGTTATAAAATTCGTTTTTTAAAATTTTGTTACTGTTTTGTAACTTGATTATTAGTCTAATATAATTTTACTTCTTTGTAAACACCTCATTCTGCAAAAAGTGACAAAATAGTTACACTTTTTTACAAATAATAACTTTTTTTGACAGTTATTATTCCTTAGAATTCTAAGGGTTCAAATGTATTTTTTAAAATTTGTTTTTGTTTGTAAAAAAAATTTTATTTTTTTGTTTAAAATACTTAAATTTATTACTTAATTTTATATATTTTTGTATTCTTGGATACTTTTATTAAACGTAAAAAAGACAAGTTGTTGTACTTATTTTCTTTATTTCTCTATTTATGATTTTTTATCTAAATATATCAGTTACGTATTTTTACATGTTTCACAGTAAAATATTAAGTTATATAAATAAGGTGTAAGTATAATTAACATTAAGACTTTACCTTAGTAATGCCTTATGTAACACATCAATATTAATACTAATATTATACATAAATTAAAGTATTAGGTTGGTGATAATATGAAATTTAATCCTGATAAACTAGAAACAACTTTTATAGAACCTATGACCCCTTATGGCCCTATTGAAGGTAGGAAATATACACTTACACATTCTGATGAGACTGGTATGATGTTTTTAGACATAGCCGATGAATATAATTATAAAGTTATAAATCAAGATTTAAGAGATGAACTTTTAGGTACATGGAGAATAATATATGATAATGATTACGGATTATTTTTATATGCCTATATTGGAGATTTAGACTATTTTTCTGCTTTGATGAAGTACAGTGCTTTTAAATATCATATGAATTTAGCATTACAAGCTATAATTTATGGTGATAAGGACTTAATAAAGGAATATCCTAAACTTATTAATTCTCCTATTTATGTCAAATTTGATTCTCTTTTTCCAATATTTAATAATTACGAATTTTATGGATATGTAAAAGATTATATAATCTAATTTTAATAATAAAAGTATATTTTTAGTATAAAGATATTTACTTAACCCTGTAAAATATATTTTATACAGGTAAATTTTAATATTTACATCATATGTTATAAATTTTTTATGTAGCCTAAAAAACACCTATAATTATATAATTATAGGTGTTTTTAGCATTTATTCTTAATTTCTTAAGATGTTTTTTCTATTAATAAATTTAGCTTTATAGATTTTGTAAAACTCCACATTCACTTTTCGTGTAATCTTTAGAAACTTTTTTTGACTTTATATTATTAATAAATATGCAAAGTACATCTGTGAAAATAAATATACTTAATGCTAGTACAATAATTTGTAACGGCATATATGATTCTGTTTTTAATACTAAAACAGAAAACCCTATGATAGTATAATGTATACAATACATTAAATTAGTATTTTTGCTCCATCTATTGATAGTTATTTTTATTATCTCCGGAATATACTGATATACAAAATGTAAAAAGCTTATCCAAAATAATGCAAAAACACATAATACAATATTACCCATAACATCTTGGTGATAATACTCTGTTTGGTATAATGCTCCAAAAGCTCCAAATTTCACATTGTTTACATAGGAATAAATCCATAGCATTATTGAAAGTGGTGTAGTTATAAATAATATGTTCCTATATAAAACAGTTTTATTTGTACATCTTATTAAGATTTGACCAAAATAGTATCCTAATATAGCAAATGTAATCCATGATAAGAATGGAAACCAAGAGAATTCATCAGTTCCCCATATTCCTCTGCAAATTATATTAATAATTTTGTTTTCAACAGTAGTTCCTCTTAAAAATATATTTAAGGTCATTAATGCACACCAAATTCCAAATAATCCTTTGTTTGAAATATTAAATTTCTTAATTAAAGAGAAAAATAAAAATGCCAAACCTGAAAATGCTAATATATCAATTCCCCATATAGATTCTAATCCTGATTGAATATAGCTCATATCGTTAGTTCTAATTGCTACTATAGTATTTGGGATTAAATCCATAACTATATTTAATCCATAACCTAATAATAATAAAGTTATCCCTCTATTAAATAAATATTTAGCAGTACTTCTTCTTGAATATACAATACCTACTCCAAGTAAAATTATAAATATCGGTGCTGAGAATGGACTTCCTAAAAATTCAACTACTCTATTATAAACACCACCCTCTATAGCTGAAGTTTGATAGTATTCATTAACATGTACCCATATCATAAATAAAATTGCTAATGCTTTAGCTAAATCTAAATCCTTCTGATATGAAGAATTAATTTTTTCTTTATTAAAAATATCCATACTTAATTTTCCCTTCTTTTATGTTTTCTAATATGTCCTCTAAGTCTTTATATTTTTAAATCTGCAACTAAAGATTTTAGCATATCACTTTTTGATTTTGTATTTTCTATTTGTTCAAAAATATCCTTAAATTTAACATTTATATTGTTTACATTCACACTTATACCTACTGATCCTTCTGTTGTTGTATTTGTTACTAAAACAACGTCATTTATTGAGTTTCCTATTGAATTAATACTTTCATTTAAATCATTAGTCATTTTGAAGAAATTATCAAATAATTCTTTCATAGTATTACAATCATGAGAATATTGATTACCCATTTCTAAAAACATTTCATAATCTTTAAGTATTTTCTTATCTAAAAATTCTAAAATATTACTAGATTCATTTGCTAAGCCTTTAACAGATGCAACAATTGAATTAGTTCTCTCTTGAATTAAAGAACTTACCTTTTTAGATTCTTCTGCCAATTCTTTTACTTCTTCTGCTACTACAGAGAATCCCTTTCCATGCTCTCCAGCCCTTACTGCTTCTATTGATGCATTAATTGCAAGTACTTTTGTTTGATCACTAATTCTAGAAATCATTTCAGCGCACTTTATTATTTCTTGAATTCTAGATGTTTTTTCTATAGATTCATTTAAATTAACCTCTACTTCTGAATAAACATTATCAAGATTTTCTTTAGACTCACTTACTATATTTTTAAATTCACTAAAACTTTCATTTATACAATTACTTTTGTCTACTCCACTCTTAGCATCTTCTTCTATCTCAACAATTGCATTGCCTAAAACTGTTGAATCAAACTTTATTTGTTCCATACATGCTGTTGTTTCTTCCATTCCCTGAGATACATTCTCAGATACATTTGCTATATCATTTACTTCTTCTGTTAGCATATTAACATTTGTATATATTTCATCTACTAATTTATTAATTAAAATACTCTCTTCTTTTATATTAGAAGTAATATTTTGTATAGATGTTCTAGTATTTTCTATAGAGTTAGCTATAAGTCCTATTTCGTCTTTTTTATTTAAAAGTTTCTGATTAACCTGTTTTGTAAAATCACCTTCTGAAATTAATTCTAGATCTTTTTGTAATTCAACTACAGGTTTAGTTATATTCTTACGAATAAAGCTATATGCAGCAATTGCTAGCATAGCACAAACTAATAATAAAGTAATTTGAATCTTAGATAACATTTTAAAAGCTTTATTAAAAATTTCTTGTTGTGGAATATCTGCTGCTATACCGCCTATTATTTTTCCTGAATCATCTTTAATAGGTATATAACATGACATAAGTTTTCCCCATTCTTCACTATCAATTATACCTGAAGTAGAATAAGTGCCTTCTAAAGCTCCTTTCATTTCATTCGTTACATCAGTCGATGCTATATCCATTCCTAATGTATCTAAAGTACCATCCTTAAATGAGTTAGCTACTACCCCATATTCTAAGCCATTTCTAGAATCATCCATATTATATGTATAAAGATAAAGTAATTTATTTTTATCTACAATTTGCGTTAACTTACCCTCTAGTTCTTTATAATAATTATCATCAATGCTTTTTGTTTTTAATACTTGCTGTAACTTATTTTTATCAATCATCTCTTCTATTGATTTAAGCATTCTTATACCTTCTTCAGAGCTAGTGCTAATAGATTCTTCTTTTATAATTTTCCACCCTAAAAATGATGAAAATATAAATAGCACTACAAATAGTACTGCTATATTTAAAAATGCCTTTTTTGTTGTATTCATATTTTACCCTCCATATATGTTGTTTTAACTATTTAGTCCAAGTTTTATTGTATCATTTTTTTACATATTTTTCCATGTTATAACTATTATTATAATATAATATTAATTTTCATAAATCTTCATTTATTCTAATTAATAAATTTTTTTAAGTCATGAAAAAACCGTATCACTTACCTGTGATACGGTTTTTTCATGACTTAAATTCATTATTATCTAAAATAATAACATTGGACTTATTTTCATTGGAGATTTTCTTTGTTTGATTTACAAGTTTTATAATATTTTTATATGATTGTTTTGCTCCTTTTATAAGCAATGGAACTCCTATAAAGTCAAGTTTTAACCATCTAGAAAATACTCCTCCAAAGGTCATTGGTAATGGAACTGTAGCAGATGTATTTGAAAATATAATTTTTTCATTTAATAGATTTTGCTTATGAAGCATCGAAGCTAAATTGTATAACCCTGGAATCAAAACCTTTGAACCCCCTCTTCCTACAGCATAAACTTTATTTCCACATTTATCGGTTCCATAATAAAAAAGTTCTCCACGGTTTCCATATACTAACTTATTAAAGTTCGGCAAGTTCAATATTTCGTCCTTAGTTGGCTCTCTGGTTTCATCCAATATTTCTAAGTGATAAGCAATTGCTAATATAGATGAGTGAGTACCTCCATAACAATTATATATGTATATCAATAAAATCACCTAATTTCTTATTTTTTACTTTTATTTAATATTTCTAGTATATACATTAAATATTGGAACTAAACAATATTTAAATAAAGTTTAGCAAGTATATCTAATATTTATAAGTAAATATATATCAATTGGATCCTCCCTGAATTACTTTTTTATATTTTAGTCGCATATATATATTTTAAACAAATTATTTTCCTATTATATATTCTTAATGAATAATTTATTTATCCTTTTTCTATTACATTTTAGTATAATAAACTCATAATTTTTATAAATAAACTTATCATTAACTTTTGGATATGAATCTAATTGACTATAAGCCCATCCTCCGATAGTATCTATATTTTCATCATTGATATCTATATATAAAAGTTGGCTAATATCTTCAATGCTCACTTTTCCATCTACAATATATGAGTTATCTTCAGTTTTAATAATCGAATCTTCTTCGTTGTCAAACTCATCTTGAATTTCGCCCACAATTTCTTCTAGAATATCTTCTATCGTTACTAGACCAGCGGTTCCTCCATATTCATCAATAACTAAGGCTACTTGTACTTTTTCTTTTTTAAATATTTTAAGAAGTTCACTTATTGGTACAGATCCTGGAATAAATTTAATCTCACGAATTATATTTTTTATATCTTGATTATTACCCTCAATCTTTTGCCTATATAAATCTTTAATATGTATAAATCCAATAACATTATCTTTATTTCCTCTACATACTGGATATCTAGTAAGATGTTCATTTAATGTATAAGATATAATATCCTCAAAAGAATCTTCTATAAAAATATTTGTAATATCAGTACGTGGTACCATTATTTCTTTAACTGTTTTGTTAGAAAAATCAAATATATTATCTACAAGAATCAATTCAGTTTTGTCTACTAAACCATGATTATAGCTTTCTTCAACTAATAGTTTTATTTCTTCATCAGTATGAACTGCTTCATGTTCATCAACCTGAGAAAGTCCAAATATCTTTAATATCCAATTAGTACTATGATTAAATACCCACATAACAGGATACGTCAATTTATAAAAAAGTATAAGTGGATATGCTGTACTTAAAGCTATTTTTTCGGAACTTATAATTGCTAGTGATTTAGGAACCAATTCTCCAAATACAATATGACAACCAGTTATAATTGAAAATGCAATAATAAATGCAACTGAGTGTTCAGCACTTGCTGGCAAATTGAATAGATTAAATATTGGCATTAACAGCTTTAAAACAGCAGGCTCTCCTATCCATCCTAATCCTAAAGATGCTAAAGTTATTCCAAGTTGGCAAGCAGATAAGTATGAATTTAAATCTTTAATAACTATTAAAGTTTTCTTAGCACGTTTATTACCTTGAAGATCTAAGGTTTCTATTCTAGACTTTCGAACTTTTACCATAGCAAACTCTGTCGCAACAAAGAATCCATTTAAAAATACTAAAAAAAATACTAAAAGTATATTTATAAAAATAATCATATATATATTTTTTCACCTCTCAAATTAGTATAAAGACAAATTACTATATGATTTATTATTAACCTTTTACAATAAAATAAAAGTTAAATATATTTATAAAGATATTTAACTTCTATTTATTTCATAAATATAAAATACATCTTTCATATTTTCAGTTAAATTACTTATATATAAACTTAAATCTCCCACTCTGCTATGATTAATTTTTAATTATATCAGGGTAGGAGACTTATTAAGTTGAAGACCACATCTTGTATATATTTTTTAAAATTATTGAATTAAATTATATTTCTTTATAAGTTTCTAACAATCTAATATAATGATTAGACTCCCTTAGTACATGATCTGCAAGAAGTGGAAGTATTATAGATCTTATTTTACAACTAGAGATTCCTTCTGTACCTGCTTGCTTAAAGTTTTTAAGTTGGATAGTTTTATCTAAAGTCTCGCCTGTAATACTATTTATTGTAGCATCTGTAATAGCCTGTGCTTCTTCCATTAAATCTTTAAATTCATGAGCAAACTCGTCTGCAGTATCAATCAAGTTCTCTTCAGTAGGATCAAGTAATCCTCTTATAAATTGTGAGTGTTCCATCATAATTTGATCCCAAAATAACTCTGTTTCTCTAATATTCTTAGTATCAATGTCAACTCTATTTTCAAGATCATTTACTAATGAAAGATATAATTTTGCTTCACGGAGTATATGTTCAATAAGTAATGGATAGTTAACTGTAAATAAATTGCATGACAAAATACCATTTAGTATTTTCTGCTTAAAATTAATAAGTCCTCCAAGAAGTCTCTGTGCATTTACATTAAGTTTGCTTACATAGTTTACTCGATTAAAGCTAACCTTAGGATTGTTTCCACTATGTAGTTCTGACTCCATCTTAGTTATATTTTGATTTATCTCTATACCTGTGAAATTTTGAGTCTTTATCTCTGCTCCTAATGTAAAATCAGTTATAAATTCCCCAGAGTTTAATACACTCGATCTTATTATCCCGTTGCTAGCACTTACTGCATATGATAGTAGTTTTTCAAACTCATTTTTATAATATTCTGCCTCATTAGCAAGACTTGAATCTTTAGGTGTAAACCCAGCTTCTAAAAAGAAAGAGTGTTCCTTCATTATTCTTGAAAAAAATAAATGTAGTTCAAGTGATAAAATAACATATCTTTGATCGTTTATCATAGTTCCTCCTAAAAATAAATATTTTACTACATTGTATGCATTAAAATATTTATTAGTTACAAAACAATAAAGGTTCTAATATAAGGGAGAATGCCATAATTACAAATCGATATATTTTCTATTATCTATTCCGAATTTACCAAAATTTAGATTGAATACTTGTTATAAAGTTCATTGTTATTTATTTTAATAATTAAAATACAATTTCTCCATCACTAATAGTTATAATACTATCTGCACTTTTAGCTATTTCATCATTGTGAGTTATCATAACCAAAGTCTGTTTGTACTCATCTACGCAAAACTTTAATGTATCCATAACTTCTTTAGTCGTTTTACTATCTAAGTTTCCCGTTGGCTCATCTGCAAATATTATTGAAGGTTTATTTGCTAGTGCTCTAGCAATTGCCACTCTTTGCTGTTGTCCACCTGATAATTCATTAGGAAACTTTTTTATTTGAGATTATAGTCCTAATTTTTTTATAATATCATTAATATAATTTTTATCTATTCTATCATTAGCTATTGATACAGGTAAAATTATATTTTCATACACATTTACTACTGGTATTAAGTTAAAACTTTGAAAAACAAATCAAAACTCTTTAACTCTAATTTTAGATAGTTTGTCATCACTTAATTTGTATATGTCTTTATAGTCTAAGAATATTTAATTTAACTTTACTAAAATCACTTATATCAAAAATATTTAAGGTTATAATTGTACACATCGCGTATCTTGCAAATCTAATAGAACTTATAAATACTATAACTGAACCTATTGTGAACATTTTTTATAATATATATAGCTTAATTGCTTGATAACACTCTATAGGCACTTTAATCCATATTCCATTCATATTGTTGCTAAAAATGATTTTTTTATCGCTAATACTAATATCATAAATTCCATTAATTATATATTTTTTATCCATTCTTTAAAACCTCCCCATCTTTTATAGTTATACATACATCTGATAATTTAGCTATATCATTATTATGTGTTATCATAACTAATGTTTGTCCAAATTTGTCTACACACATCTTTAAAAGCATTACAACATCCTCAGTACTTTTACTGTCTAAATTACCCGTTGGTTCATCTGCAAATATTATTTCTGGTTTATTTGATAAGGCCCTTGCAATTGCAACTCTTTGTTGTTGTCCTCCTGATAATTCATTTGGAAACTTATTCATTTTATCATTAATACCTAAAATACTTACTATTCCTTCTATATATTCTCTATCTACTTTTCTATTATCTAAAGTTATAGGCAATACTATATTTTCATACACATTTATTACAGGTATCAAATTAAAACTTTGAAATATAAATCCTAGTTTTTGTCTTCTTAAAGCAGAAAGTTTCTCTTCACTTAAACTAAATATATCTTGACCATCCAATAGTACTTTTCCTGATGTTGGAGTATCTAATCCAGCCATGCAATGAAGTAAAGTACTCTTTCCGGAACCACTTGGACCAACTATAGATGTAAATTTCCCCTTCTCTATAGATAATGTTACTTCTTTTAAAGCCTCACATTTATTTTCACTCTTTCCATATGTTTTTGTTAAACATGTTACATTTAATATATTCATTATTTTTACTCCTTTATTTTTAAACCTTCTACTATATTAAGTTTTTCTATTTTTTTCTTAGATACATATGTCGCTAATATACACATGACTATAGCAATTATAGTAAATTCAATTGCTTCTAAAATAGGAAGCTTTATTGGAATTGTATTATTAGATCCAAAACCATGCTTATACATCTCGTTTGCTATAATTAAAAAGTTAAAATTGTTATACCCGCCTATTACAATCGCAATTACACTACTTGTTAATGCATAAATAAGTGATTCTTTAAGTATCATAATTTTTATTTGTTTTATACCCATTCCTAAAGCTCTAAGAGTTGCAAATTCATTCATTCTTATTAAGAAATTAGTTTTAATTGTTATAAATATGTTTAATCCTGCTATTAACAATAAAAATGAAACTTCTATAAGTGTTGTTTGCATAAGTTCTTTCATTCCGTCTTCTACTTTTTTCTCTCTTGCAAATCTACTATCAATTGTTTTAAAAGAGTCTTTTTCGTTGAACATATTACTTAGTTTTTTATTTATATTAGAACTTTTATCAGTTTGTGATTTTACAAATATTTCATTATATGTATTTTTCCCTGTATAATTCGTTACTTCTTTTTGTGGAACTATAACGTCTAAATTATCTTCTACTACATCAGATCCTTTTAGACTCCATGTTGTATTCAAAAAAGCAGATACTCTTATTTTAGAATTTTTGTACTCTATAATATTTTTCTCATTTAAAACAGGTACTTTAACTTCAATGATATCACCTATTTTTAATCCTTTTATAGCTTCTTTATATCTATACTCTTTCGGACAATAGTAGTAGTTAAAAACCATAGCATTAGGATATTGTCCTACTTTATTGCTTGACAATGGGATAGTCCCTTTATCGATAAATTCTTTAAATGAATTAAGTTGTTTATCATCATAACCCTTAATTTTCATAGAACATTCTATAACTTTATATTTATCTGAAAATCCATATTTCTCCTTGTATGCTTTTTGTAAGCTTTCTGGATTCATGTTAATAAATCCGTTAGAGTAAACTTTAGTATTAATATCTTTAACACCATCTATTTTTAATATTTGTTCTATATCTTTATCTGTGTACCCTACAAAGTTTTCATCAGTATTGTATATATCATATTTTAGATTTAAACTATCTTGAGGAATGCTAACAATTTTAGGATCCATATATTTAAATGGATTATTTCTAGCTTTAGACATATCATTAATAAATAATATCCCCCCCATACTTATTGCTAAAATAGAGACTATAGCTTTTACTTTATTTCTCCATACATTTTTATATGCCATCTCTCCACTAATTCCAAAAATTTTTCTAATCCACTTATGATAAAATCTATTTTTTTGTTTTCCACTGGATTTATCTACTTTTCGTAATGCATTTATTGGAGAAATTTTTCCTGCTGAATATATTTGTATAGCACTTGATATAAATACGGTAAATACCCCTACCTTTATAGCTAATAATATATTATTAAAGCTTATGTATAATATTACTTTATTAAAGTCCATAAACAGATAGTTATAAATTTTAATTCCTATATATGAAAATACTATTCCTAATAAAATCCCTAATACAGTTCCGATTATTAACACAATAAAACTTTGAAAAGCTATAATCATTCGTATATGTTTTTTTGAAGCGCCTATTGTTTTTAGCATTCCTATCTGATTTATCATTTCGGTTAATGATATATTAAAAATATTATATATTAAAAAAATAGCTGTTATAATAACAAGAATTTCTGTATGGTCTACACTTTGTGTACTACTATTGTATTGGTCTAGTGCAATAACTAAAAGAGAATTTTCAGAAATAAAAGATTCATCTGTTGTATAGGTTGATTTATACATTTTATCGAACTCATTTGCTTTATTGGTAGCCCCGCTATGATCTGATTTTAAAGTTAAAACTCCATCATAAGTTATAAGATTATCTGGAATTAAATTTGATTTTCCTTCTTCAAAATAAGTAAATGCCCTTAAATTATACGGTTCATCATACACTTTACTCGGTCTCTCAACAATACCAACTAATTTAAATTTATGTTCTTTCATAAAAACTTGATTTATATTATTTTTATCTTTATATTCTTTTTTGATTTTAAATTTTAAATCTTGATTTAAATCTGTAGATAACCCCATTCTTTCTATAGATTTTTCTTCTAAAGCTATTTCCCCTTCTTTCTGAGGTAATCTTCCTTTTTTTAAGCTATACATATTTTGATTTAAATAATTTTCATTTGAAGCATTCAACTCTATCAAAGCTCCATTTTCATCTAGTATTTCACCTAGGTCTGCTGATTCTGATGAATTTTTAAATGCTTTATCATTTTCTAATTTACTTGCAACGTCTTTATTTACGTTGTTAAATGTTATATCATATGATCCGTGTGTTTTATATATACTTTCAAGTTGGTTTTTACTTTGACTTTCCCTTATTACATTAAACCCAAATACTAACATAACAGCCAGAGTAATTCCTATTATTAGTGCAGTAGTTCTACTTTTTTGCTTTTTTAAGTATGCTATTGCTAATATTAAAGATTGTTTCATATTTAACTCTCCTTGTGTAAAAATATGCATTTCAATTAAATTTTAAATAATTAATATCAATCTTTTAGTTTAATTATTTTAATAAAATTTTACCATCACTAATAGTTATAATATTATCTGCACTCTTAGCTATTTCATCATTGTGAGTTATCATAACCAAAGTCTGTTTGTACTCATCTACACAAAATTTTAATATATCCATAACTTCTTTAGTCGTTTTACTATCTAAGTTTCCTGTTGGCTCATCTGCAAATATTATTGAGGGTTTATTTGCTAATGCTCTAGCAATTGCTACCCTTTGCTGTTGCCCACCTGATAATTCATTAGGAAATTTTTTTATTTGAGATTCTAGGCCTAATTTTTTTATAATATCATCAATATAATTTTTATCTATTTTATCATTAGCTATTGATACAGGTAAAACTATATTTTCATACACATTTACTACTGGTATTAAATTAAAACTTTGAAAAACAAATCCAAACTCTTTAACTCTAATTTTAGATAGTTTGTCATCACTTAATTTATATATGTCTTTGTCGTCTAAATACACATTTCCTTCAGTAGGCTTATCAAGCCCTGCCATACAATGTAGTAGTGTACTTTTTCCACTACCACTTTCACCTACTATTGCACTAAATTTTTCACTCTCTATTTCTAAAGTTATTCCATCAATAGCTTTAACTGCGCTTTCTCCTTTTCCATATATCTTTTTTATATTATCAACTTTTAAAATTTTTTTCATTTTACAATTCTCCTCTATATTTTATTTACAATATATGCTAATTTTCATTTATTCCATCAATTATATTTATCTTGTCTATTGATTTTGCTTTCATATACCCTACTAAAAAAGCAAATAAAACTATTATTGCTGTAAATATAATTGATTCTTTTGGAGGCATATATATTGATTTTATTTTTATATCCATCCCAAAATGGTCTATCATTGTTTCTTTAATGTATTTAATATATTTAAAATCCTTTATTGCAATAACAATAATAGCAACTAAACTTCCTAGTAATGCATATGTTATAGACTCCAAAACTACTAATTTTTTAAGAGACTTTTTATTTAACCCTATTGCTCTTAATATAGAGAACTCTTTTATATTATTATTTATATTTAAACTAATAGTAATATACATGTTAAATAACGCTGAAATAAACACCAATAAGGATATTATCATAGTATAGTCAATTTTAAATTCCCTCTTATGTTCTTGTCCATTATAAACATGTAAATATTTATTATTTTCCTTTACATTATCTAAAAGTTTATCTACACTTTTGTAACTTTCTTTTTTAGCATTAAAAAATACTTTTTGATTGTAAAATCCATTAGTTATTTTGCTAAAATTATCAAAAGTCATAACTACTCTAGGTCCAAAAAGATTTGTTTCATAATTCAGATTATAGTCATGACCTAAAATAGCACTAACTCTACATTTATAATCTTTATGATAATAGTTGCCATCATCACCTGTAGTTATTACTTTAAAACTAAGTATATCTCCTAACTTCAAATCTTTTATAACAGGCTTATAACATGAATCCTTCATATAATAAAAATTATTAGATATAGCAACATTTATATAGTCATTATTTGAATTATTTAAACTTTTAATATCCCCTTCTTTTACAAACTCACTTAATTTATTTACATCTTTCATACCCTCAATTGGTGAATTAACATCTTGTGTATTTAAGCTATTCTCTTTATCTCCAAACTCATCCATATAAATTTTACTTAATCTATCATTATTTACTATTAAATTTTGTCTAGCATAACTATCTATTCTTAAATCTGTTACTCCATCTATATTTTTAATATTTGAAATATCTTTATCACTTACCTTTTTTATACTTTCGTTAGTATTAAAATATGGTCTTATAATATAGTTGTATTTACTAGGTGAGTAAAATGATTGTTTATCTACTTGCTCATTAATATAATCTAAATTAGTAGCAATCCTTTGTATAACCATAATCCCACTAAAAGCTATCACTATTACAGATATTAACGTTTTTGTTTTTTTCCTAAATAAATTATTTTTTAAAAGAGCTTTAGTAATTTTACTATTATATTTTATTTTGTATTTTATTTTATCTGTAGCATTTATAATATCTATTGGGTATTTTCTTAGTGATTTTAAAACAGGAATAAGTACTGTAATTAATAGTATAAATAAAACTATAATTAAAGCTTTAAGTACAATAAAGTATGGAATATTTAATTTAACTTTACTAAAATCACTTATATCAAACATATTTAAGGTTATAATTGTACACATAGCATATCTTGCAAATATAATAGAACTTATAAACCCTATAATTGAACCTATTGCAAATAATATAGCTATTTGAATTAAATAAAACTTAATTACTTTTTTATTAGACATTCCAATAACTCTTAAACTACCTATTTGTGTTGTAAGTTTTGTAAGAATTATGTTAAAGAAATTAACTATTGTAAATGCTGCTATAATTATAATAAATATTTTTGATTGTACTTCATTGTTATTTTGCTGGTCTTTAAATAGTCTCAGAGTTGCATCTAGGTATTCATTACTAGATATACCGCTTCTAGTATCTTGTCTAATATCTACACTACTATCTAGTTTTGGATTATAATCTTCTCTTAGCTTTGAAAATTTTGCATCTAAATTCTCTGGATTAACTCCTTTTAAATTAAATACTATATTATATTTTTGTAAATCTTTAGGTATTGAGCCTTCATCAGTTTTAACAAATGTAAAAAGGTCTGCTCCTCCAATTGCTTCCACATTTCCAGTTGTATAGTATTTTTCTTCTTTTGCTATAGTTCCAACTACTTTATATTTATTTTTTTTGCTATAAATTTTTTCTTCCCCATTTACTTTGTATTCTATTTTATTTATAGAATCAATACTTTTATTTAATATATTTTTTTCACTAGATTTTTCAAATATTGTTTTATCTACAACTATTTCACCATTGTTTTTTGGAAGTCTTCCCGATACAAGTTTATAGTTAAATGCTTTTAAGTAATTTTCATTGTATGTATAAAGCTTAGATGTTAGTCCATCTTTTGGAATAATCTGACCCAAGTCTTCAACTGGGTTTACGTTGTAGACTCCATCTATTTTTTTAAGTTTTTCAATATTTTCTTTACTATTAGTTCTTAATGTTCCATCGTAGTACCCCGCTATATCTCTAGCCATGTCTATTTGATTTAGTTGTATGCTATTTGAACCAATATCAACTCCTAAAATAAGGGCTATTGCAACAACTATACAAGCTATTATTGAAACAGATTGTTTTTTATTTTTCATTAAATACTTTAATGCTAATTTAAACTCAAACATATTTTTTTTATTCCTCCTTATGCCAAAAAATGAGAGCGCCCTCTTGTATTTAAAAGATAACACTCTCATTTTTTTGAATCAATATAACCAGCACAAGTGGTATTTTTTTTGTTCCAACTAGCATATTTTTAATCTATTGGAATATAGATATTTATTATAAATTTATTTTTATCACTTATAATTTCTAACTCTGAATTGTATTTATCTAAAGAAGATTTGGCACTTTTTAATCCTATTCCATGTAAAAATTTATCTTTTTTAGTTGTAACTATTTTTTTATCTTTCATTTCAAGTTTACTATTTTTACTATTTTCACACTTTATAACATAATAAGATTTAACTACTGTTCCTCTAATACTTATATATCTATTATTTTCAACTTTTTTACAAGCTTCTATAGCATTATCTATAATATTAGAGAAAATAGATGATATATCTATCATTTCTATAAAACTGCATTTTGAAAAATTTATATCACAAGTTAGTTCTATATTTTCTTTTTTACACACAGAGTTTTTTTCATTTAAAATTATATCCAGTATCATATTGTTAGTGGTGAAAGTATTTTTATACTCTTTTAATTGGTCATTAATACTATCTATATATTTATTTACATCTTCATTTTGAAGTTCTTTAATACATGCCATGTGATTGTTTATATCATGATATAATTGTCTTACTTTCATTTGAGATTCTTGAATACTTAAGTAGTGATTATACTGCATGTCTAATTTATCATTTAAAGATTTCATTTCAGATTCATCTTTCATCTTTTTAATTATATTATTTATTATAAAAATCAAAAATATATTACAAAATACTATAGCTATTATAACTGAATTTTTTGTAAATCCTATAAAGGATCCAAAATTTAAATTTATATAAGTATTCTTATCTATATAAGTATTTATTTTATTTTTTATTATAAAATTATATATTTCTTCTATATGTCTATTTGATTTTATTAAGCATAATATACACACTATATTTGTAACTACTGTAAATCCAATATAAATATAGTACTTAACATTTAAATTAGATTTTACAATTTTGTCAAAATATTTAAATAGTAAAATTAATATAATAGTTAAAGGTATAGAGTTATAAAGTACACCACTTATGGGAGTATAATTCTTTATAATACCATTCATTAGTCCACAATAATACAAATACTGTATTGTATCTTTTAGTATCCAATATCCAAATGTAAAACACATTCCCAAAATAAAAGCATCTTTTGATGAAATTTCAAATATTTTTTTGATTAGTAATATAAGTAATATCCCTCTATAAATAAGGTATTCTTGGGCATAATCAAAAGATGGAGTTATGACTATAAATATAGCTAAAATAAATATCAATATATAGTCTAATTTTTTAGTGCTATTTTTTCTATCATGTATTTTATTAATCATTAAACAAGATACAATTATATAAATAATAATATTTATTTTATAAATTGTTTCTAATATTAAACGTTCATTCATTATAAAACACTCCCAAGATGACTTAAAAATCTAGCTTTAGTGTCTTTAAATTTATATCGGCTTATAGGCACTTCTTCTTTGTTTTCTAAAATAGCTACGTATTGTTTTATATTTTTAATAAAATCTATATTGACCATGAAGCTCTTGTGACATCTATAAAAATTGTATTTACTAAGTTCATTTTCCATTTTTGACATACTAGAATTTATAATATAGTCTTTATTTATAGTGTGTATTGTCATTTCTCTCTTTTGAATTTCTATATAAGTAATATCAGAAATTTTAAGTTTATAAGCATCATTTTTTTCATTTATAGCTATATAACTACTCTTATTTCTATTTACTTCTTTAACACATGAAATAATATGTTTTTTAAGATTTTCTAACTTTATAGGTTTTAAAAGGTATCTATATGCCCTCACTTCGTACCCCTCTTGAATATATTCTATTAGTGATGTCGTAAATATGATTTCTACTTCTTTTTTATCTATTTGCCTAATTCTTTTGGCTACTTCCATTCCATTTAACTCATCCATGTGTATATCTAGTAAAAATATATCTATATTTTGTGGATAATTTTTAAAAAGTGCTTCCCCTGAATTAAAAAATAATATTTCATATTTGTTGCTTATTTGATTTAATATTTGCTCTAAATATTGTTTTAATATTTTTTGTTGTTCTATCTCATCTTCACATATTGCTATTTTTAACATATTAATCTCCATTTAGTTTATCGTTACATTTTTATCCATATTATACCATATTGTGTAGATTTAATTTAATAATGTTTCTTGCCTCAAGTCAATCTACTTAGTCAATTTCTTTTATATTTTAAATACATAATTTTGTAAACATAAAAAAACAAGCTTTTATGCTTGTTTTTTAATTATATAATACTAATCAGTTTTAATTATTCTAATAGCTATTTTTAGCTATTTTTAAGCACTTCTTTAAGTTTTTCTAATGCTGGAATTAATATACATCCTATAGTAAAAAATATTATGTTAAATGTTGTTATTGTCATAGGTGGATTATATACTTCTAGGGATGTAGGACCCATTATAACTGCATATATAGAACCTGTCATTAAACCTATAATGCAATATATTGTTTGAGATCTAAACTTCCTTAATAAGTGTCTTACTATTCTAATTGCTATTATAATTCCAATTAGAATTCCACTTGAAAATATAATTATAGCTGGCAAATATTCTAAATTTAGTTTAAGTACTTGTTTTACAGCATTAAGGATTGGTACGTACATTCCAAATATTAATAGTATAGTAGAACCTGATATTCCTGGTAATACCATTGCTGATATAGCTATCATCCCTGATATAAATATATATATCATAAGAATAAAACTCAACTTATCATACTTAATAGAAAAACTTTGACCACCACTAGTAATTGGGTTCATATAAGTTATAGTTACAACTATAATTATTCCAATTATTAAGAATATAATATTCCTTTTATTATTTCCTAGTGTATTTATTTCTGATTTAATTATTAACGGTATAGATGCTATTATAAATCCTAAAAACAATGAACTTATATCATATATATTTTTTTCAAATATAGATGTTATAAATAATACTGATATTATAAACCCTATCATCCATCCTATACCTATATTAGATATAAATTTTAATGCACTTTTTCTTCCTTCATTTTTTCCAGATGTTAAATTGTGTAGTGCATTCACAAAATCATCATAAAAGCCTAATATAAATGCTATTGTACCGCCTGATACACCTGGTACACTATCAGCTATTGCCATACAAAATCCTCTAATGTAATTTAATCTAATCACTGTTTTCTCCCGTTAGTTCATTTTTATATACTTTATTTTTCACTATACATTATTCTAAATATTCTTTAATTATATATACTGGTCTATTTTTTGTTTCTGTGAATGTTTTAGCTATATATTGACCTAATATCCCTATAAAAAGTAATTGTAATCCAGAAATAAATAATAGAATACATACTATTGTTGGAAAACCTGCAACTGGTTCACCAAACATAATTGTTTTTATTATTACAAATATCATATATAGAAATGATAGTAAACAGAATAATATTCCCATGATAGATGATGTTATAAGTGGTATATTTGAGAATGAAATTATTCCATTTATTGCATACTTGAATAGTTTCATAAAGTTCCATTTAGACTCCCCACTATTTCTGCTTTGGACTTGATATTCCATATAATAAGTGTCAAATCCTACCCAAGAAAATATCCCTTTTGAGAATCTACATTTCTCTGGTAATTGAATAATCGCATCAACCACACTTCTTCTTAAAGTCCTAAAATCACTTGCTGATTTTACAAATTCCACTTCTGAGATACGATTAATTAGATTGTAGAAAATATTTTTAAAGAATGTTAACATCTTATCTTCTTTACGTATTTGTTGATATGCTGCAACGGCATCATACTGAGGATTATTATCTAAAAATTTAATCATTTGTATTAAGTATTTAGGATCTTGCTGTAAGTCTGCATCTATTATACTTACATACTCTCCAGTACTTTTCTTCAGACCTGCTAATAATGCTGCCTCTTTTCCAAAGTTTCTTGAAAAATTGATTATCTTAACATTATTTTTATTTTTATTATAAATTTTTTTTAATTCCTGCATAGTATTATCATGACTTCCATCATTTATAAATATTAGTTCTGTATTATCAAAATTTTTACCAAATACTCCCTCTACAGCATTATAGAACGGCTCTATGTTATTCTCTTCGTTAAAGCATGGTACTACTAAAGATATATACATATTCTCCCCCCTTATTTCTTAAAAACTATAAACTTACTCATTACATAATTTAATACTAAAATAATAACTTGTACTTTTATTTTACCTAAAAATTCATTTTCTCCATTAATAACAACTAATAAGTATACTCCATAAACTTCTATTAACATCGTAAATAGTCTTGCACTTATAAATTTTATACCTTCTGAAAACAATGTTTTAAATGTATTGTCTTTAGAATCAAATACAAATATTTTATTAGTAAAATATGCAAATATTATTGCAACTACTATTGAAGTAATATTGCTTATATTTATACTGAAATCTAGTAACTTATACATAGCTGTATAAGTTACTAGATTTACTAATGTTGTACATCCTCCGATGAATATGTACATTATAATTTCTCTATATTTTTTTATCATTAATTTTATTTTATTCATTATTCAAATCTCACAAATATCTTATTATTTATAATTTTTATTGATCCATCATTTGGATATTTATCCATTTGTTCTATATATTTTTGATATTTTTTGTATTCTTCACTGTCTTTCTCTATTTGAGTAAATGAATATCCAAAATAATTTTGTACAGTTGCGTACCTAGATTTAAAATATATATTTAATGGTGCATTATTTCCACCATACTTAAAAGGTGTATTTTCCCATATTGAGTTGTTAAATGTTTTATCATTAATATCACTTCCTGCAAAGTAAATATTCATATCTTGTTTATACCCTTGTGTAGATTTAACTCTAGTTAATAAAGTTTGATAATAATTTTCTAACTGCCTGTTACTATAATATAGTAAACGATAATTTCCATTAGTTTGCCACGTGTAGTTTAATGTAGATATCAACACTATAGCTGTTGTGAAAATTGTTAAAACTTTACTTAATTTAAATTTATTAGGTACTATATTTTTGACTTTTAATGTATTGTCATTATCTAAATTTTCTACCAAAATAATTGTTAGATAAAAAATACAAACGAATGCCATTTGCATTAAAGTGTATACATACCCATCTGGAGCCATTACTACTATAAAATTAATTGCTATTGGCAATAATAATATAAATAATAATAGTAATATAGATTTAAGTATTGATTTATTATTTAATATATTATTTTTTATTAGTAATATTAGTGAAATGAAATTTATTATATATAAACCTATAAATGAAAATTGTATTGTTTTTGTTGCACTTATTGACTTATAATCCATAAATGTTATTCTTAATATTGACTTAAATATTTCCTTTATTTGTTGTGGAATTAAATTAATATCTATTTTTCCCATTTCATTTATCCCTTGATATGAACCCAACTCTATATTATCTATATATAAAATATATTTTAAGAATATACGGTATAATACATATCCAGCAGCTAAAGAAAATAAAAATTTAAATCCAGTTAGTATTATTTCTTTCCATGTAGTTTTTGAATCAATACACATCTTTATTAATATTAGTACAAATATAGATGCACATAATGGATAATATGCCTGATATATACCTAAAGAAAAAGAAAATAAAAGCGATCCAATTATAAATCCGAAAATTTTATATTCTTTTACTAATAAACTCCCAAAAACAACAAAGAGTATTGCCAATGCATAATATCCAACAGTATATGAGAAAAACATGGCACTTGCTATAGGTGGAAAAGCCACTGTTATACCTCCTATTAAAGCACATAACCATTTATTTTTTATTTTAAATATCTTAACTATTATACAAGATGTAACTGCTAATATAAGTATAGCTATCATTCCATTAAATATAGGTATATTATAATTTCCCCATATTTTTTCTATAAAATCTCCAAATTTACTTAAAAACCATCTCCCACTAATAGTTCCCGCTCCATATCCATCTGGTGTAGATGTTATATTATCATAATTATTTAAATTATTTGTAAAAAAGTATAAATATGATAACAATCCGAAAAATAATGATGAAATAAAACAGTATATTGTATTTTTACTTTTAATAAAATTCTTAACTTCATACATAAATTCTTTTGTCATTTTATCTTATAAATACAATTATGTATTTTCTCCCTTCTATAATTTGTATTTGTTCTATTAATTTTTACTGTATTTAATTTTGTATAGTTCTAATTCACTACCCCTAATATTTTATGTGAAAAATTTCATATATACCTCCAAATAAATTCTCTTCGTAAAGCATTATACACTAAAGATAGTGTCGTTTTTTGTATAATCCTGCTATTTTTTATATAAAATAAAAAAGTATCATCATAAAATATACTAGTTTAAATAAAGGTGTTGCTTATTTATCCCTAAAAAATCAAACTTTTTCAATATTTTTTCTTTATTATAATATCATCTAACTATCTTTATATTTTAGATATAAAATAATACATAGATTGTATATTACTGAATTTTATTAATTAAAAATAAAAATGCAAAGTACCTCCCCTAATGAGATTAGCACTTTGCATTTTTTTTTATATAACTATTATATTAAATTTCATTTTTAGGTCTTAGATCTGATTGACTTAAATGTTTTTTTATAATATATGATGTTCCATCTTTTTTGAATTCAGCTTCATATGAATAACCATACTTATCTATTTCATAAAAGTCTAATATCTTAACAGCATCTCCTGCCTTTAAAGATATATTTTTAGTATAAGTGTCACTTCCATCTACATGTACCTTTATTCTTCTATCTTTAGCAAGGTATGCTATATCATTTATTTCAAATTCTCTTTTTATCATTTGTTCTCCTTAAAATTTATGTCTTGTATAATATCTATTTTACATCATTTAGCTTTATAATAGTTATAATATATTTAAAATCAATCTCCTAAACTAACTATTATCTTATTTTCTTTAATAATTTCAATGCATGATACTTTATTATTAAGCTTTAGTTATTTAGTAAATATATTAAAATCCTACTGAGTTAATTTTGTATACTCCATTCTCATTTTTTCTCATATTAACTCCCATGTCATATATACCTTTATCAATAATTATTTGGTTACATTTTAAAATATTTATCTTTACGCTAACATCTTTTATGCCGCTAGATTCCCCATTATCCTTAACTTCTAAAACCTCTGTTTCATTAGCATGCTTGAATATTGTATTATTTTCATCCAATTTATTAAATAACTCAGCTTGTATATCAAATTCATCAGGATCTAATAAAGAAACTATTGCTCCCATATCTAAAGTTGATAAGTATCTATTAACATCCTTGTCACTTTGAGATTTATAGTAAGACTTTATCAATTCTTCAGTACTTAAATTTTGTACTGATTCATTTAACTTACTGTTTTTGTCTATATGATTTTGTATTAAGTAATCTTCTATAGTTAAACCTGTAATTTCTTTAAATGACTTTCTATCTAAGCTACAAAGTGCTCTGTTTAAAATTCCAGAATCAATATATGCTCCTACTATTTTTTTATTATGTTTAAGTACAACTGCCTTTGCATCAACAATAGGAGTATCTAAATCGGGAAGTGGATCTAATAAATAATATACTTCAGCATTTACTTCTTCTCCTAATAAGTTTGAAAAATCTAACCCTATAGACTTTGAAAATTGTAAATTATAAGCCCAATATACTTCATCTATTCCTTTTTCAGGTGCATACTTTAAATCATCAGATATTTTTATTTTATGATTAGCTATTAAAAAACTAGGTGTCCAATTGTATTTTTTTAATAATTTTCTAGCATCTTCATCTATACTTGATTCTTTAGGAGAATATCTGTACGTACTTGATATAAGTCTAAAGAAATCATAATCTAAATATATGTCCTCTCCTTTATAAGTTATAAAACCAAAGTTATCTAAATCATCATAGCTATAATTTACTTCTATAGTTTCGTTGTCTGTATAAAATACCAGCTTTTGATTTTTAACACTACCTCCGCTCATTTCTTCGCTACTTTTTTTCACATTCTTACTCATTAAATTTAAATAGTCATTTATAATATTTTTATCTTTAATATAAATAGGCTTTATTTTATCTAAACTTTCAGCATGATAATCATGATAAACACTTATTTTATTAGTACTTTTAAGTTTTTCTATTAAATCTTTATGATTATTATTTTGATTTGAAGAAACTTGATTTTGGATGGAATTTGAAGATTTCTCTTTATATGATTTTGGTATTTTTTGATTGATTAAATAAATTATCCCTATTATTAAAACTACAAAACCAATAATAATTGTTGTTGTAGTTTTTTTATTTTTTAAATTTTTCATATTTTTTATGATCCCCTTAATACTGCTATAATTCTTATGTATTTATTTTTTATATAAAAAGTTATATTTCTAAAGATGCATAAATCCTTAGTAACATAACTTTTTATTATTTGATCTAATGCTTTTAATTACTTAGCTAAAATTTCAACTCCATCTTCAGTAACTAAAATCATATGCTCCCATTGAGCAGATAATTTTCCATCATCAGTATATGAAGTCCATTCATTGTGTGCATCAATGTATAAATCACTTGTTCCTTGATTAATCATAGGCTCTATGGTAAATATCATGCCTGGAACTAAAACCATTCCTTCATTGGCATTTCCATAGTGGCAAACAAAAGGATCTTCATGGAACTGTAATCCTATTCCATGTCCTCCGAATTCTTCAACTACTGAATATCCATTTTTCTCTGCATGTTGTTGTATTGCATAACCTATATCTCCCAATTTTCCCCATGGTTTAACAGCTTCTATTCCTTTGTATAAACATTCCTTAGTTACTTCCACTAATCTCTTAGCTTCTTCACTAACATTTCCTATCATAAACATTCTAGATGCGTCTGAGTAATAACCATTATATATAGTTGAAACATCTACATTTACTATATCTCCATCCTTCAAAACTCTATTTTCACTAGGTATTCCATGGCATATTTCATCATTTATTGAAGTACATACACTTTTTGGGAATCCTCCATAGTTAAGTGGAGCTGGTACTGCCCCTTGAGCTATGGTGAACTCATGTACTATTTTATTTATATCTTCAGTAGTCATGCCTTCTTTTATCTGCTTCGATACCTCATCTAGTACAGCATCATTTATTTTAGCACTTTCCTTTATTTTTTCTATTTGTTCTTTATTTTTTATAATTTCATGTGATGGAACTACATGCCCTTTTTGTTTTAATTCATTTAATTTTTCATCGAATTGCATGTGGCATTTTTTATATTTAATTTTACTTTTACACCAACATTCATCATTTCTGTTTAATTTCATTAACTTACCTCCTTATATCTTGCCTATCTCTATTAAATATATATTTTAAATTTTATTTGACTACTTATTAATTATTATTTTTTTAATCTTTTTTAATTAAAAGTAAGTACATTAAAGTTATTGTAAAGCGTACAATCATTGACTAGACATTTTTTATATTCACCCATATTTAGTATATCATTTATTCACAAATAATTATTAATATTTTTAAAACCATATATTTTACTATATGAATTTAATATAAAAACAAATAAACACCTTTTTGATTATTTTATGAGCATTACTTTCTTAAATTTCAATATCTACTTTATATACGCCTATTAAAAAATGTAGCTACTAAGTTTTAATACTTAATAACTACATTTTCTTTAATATGCTACTATTTCTTTAATAATAAATTCTTTTCCACTAAGTAAATCCCATCTTTTACTGCTACAATAAATACATTGACCATTATTTTCTTTTACATTAAATACTTTGTTGCAACTTTTACAAATACCATTTGCAGGTATAACTTGTATTTTAAGCTTAGTATTTTGCAAACTTGTATTGTCTACAGCCACTGGAAAACAACTTTCTATATATTTAGGTATCATAGAAGATAATTCTCCTATCTGTAATACCACGCTGTCTATTTTTGTTAAATTATTTTCTAATGCTACTTTTTCAACTGTTTTTACAACTTCTATAACTACCCCTAGTTCGTGCACTATTTTCACCTACTCTTGTTTTATATCTATTTATTCTCAACAAGCACATTTTTATAAGCATTAGTATCTTTATAAATTTCATCCTTTATTGGATTAAGTTTATTTCTTCTTATTTTACTATATTGATAAATTGCTAAAGCTGCATTTGCAATTAAAGATATTAAACTTACTATAAAAAATGCTGTCTTGTTATGTGTTGTAGGAACTGGTGCTATTCTATCAGCAAATTGAGGAACAGTCATAACAAACATAATCCAAAGAGCTAAAGTTTGAGCACGATGTTGTAGCCAAGCTCCTCTTTTTATAAAGAAAGTTGGTATAGTGCATGAAAGTAATAAAGCTGCTCCACAATAAATCGAATGGTCTGATATACAGTTATAAGTGTAAGCAAAGTTCCATACATCATAAGCTATAATCCAAGTCCATATCATATCTGGCCATATCATATCCTTTGTTTTATCTTTAGATATAAATATTCCATAACATCCACAAATTGTAATTATATTTAGTAGACCTGCTATACCATTCATAATATTCCAAGGTCCAGATATTGTCCAAAGATTATCTACAACTCCACCATTAGTTAATCCATAAGTGAAAATTTGAAAATCTCTAATAGAAGCTTCAAATATATTTAATGCTAAAATCACTGCTGGAAGAGCTAGTGCCCATTTTTTCTTTTGTAATGATGGCATATATCTAAGAGCCATAAACCAAATACATCCAGCTAGTGCTGAATAAGTTTTCACCCAGTTAAACCAAGTTCCCGTTCCATATTTATTGCCTGGCGCTGCTGTAGTTGGCCAAACATAAATAGTTAAAAATGTAGGTACTATTATAAACAATAATATTCCCGTCCATTTTGTTGATCTTCCAAGTTCATTGAATGCCATCAATGCAAGTAATACAAATAGGAAAATTCCCCATCCTTCAAAGGTTATTTTTTCATATAAAATCCCCATAATGCACCTCTTCTCTATTTTATTTTGTAAACACATCCTTAACTTTTTTTCCTATTATTCTACCTTTTCGTCTTATAACATTTTTAACTACTGCTGGTTTTAAATCTTCATAAGCTACACCTTCTGCATCATATTTTCTTACTAATGATATAGCATCAAACTTACATTTTGTAGTACATTGGCCACAACCTACACACATATATTCATCTACAACAGTAGCCCCACAACCTAAACATCTTTCTGTTTCTTTTTTCATTTGTTCTTCTGTAAAAGTAAGACGCATATCTTTGAAAGATCCTTTTTCATCTACATCAGATTTATGATTTGCTCTTTGTCTTGGCATATTATCATATCCTTCTAATTTCAAACTTTTCTTATCAAATTCATGATAATATCTTCTATCACGTCCATTTACTAAACTTTGTCCTGGTTGAACAAAACGATGAATTGATATAGCTCCTTGTTTACCTGCTGCTATTGCATCTATTGCAAATCTAGGACCCGTATATGAATCTCCTCCTACAAATATATCAGGTTCATTTGTTTGATAAGTAAATTCATCAGCTTTTATTGTATTATTAGGATTTAACTCTGCTTTGCTTCCTTTAAGTAAATCTCCCCAATAAATACTTTGGCCTACTGAAATTAGAACGTAATCAGCATCAATTACTTTTAAATTATTTTCATCAAATACTGGTGCGAATTTTCCATTTTTATCAAATGTAGAAATACATTTTTTAAATTCAACGCCTACTACTTTTTCATCTTCTACAATTATTCTATTAGGTCCCCAAGAGTTATTTATTACTATATTCTCCTCTAAAGCTTCTTCTATCTCTTCTTCTAAAGCAGGCATTTGTTCACGATTTTCTAAACAGAACATGTCTACACTATCTGCTCCTACTCTTGTTGCATTTCTTGCAACATCTATAGCAACATTTCCTCCACCAATAACAACTACTTTTCCATTTAATTTTACATCTTCTCCTAAGTTAACATCACGTACAAATTCTACTCCTGGTATAACACCTTTTGCATCTTCACCTTCTATGTTTAATCTTCTACCAGCTTGTGCACCGATTGCTAAATAGAAAGCTTTATATCCATCTTTTCTTAATTCATCTAAGGTAATATCATTACCTACATCTACACCTGTTTTAAATTCCACTCCCATTTGTCTTAATATTTCTATTTCAGCATTAACTACTTCTTTTTCCAATCTGAAAGAAGGAATTCCTAAAGTTAACATACCTCCAAGAGCTTTTTGCTTTTCAAACACGGTTACCTTGTATCCATCTATTGATAAATAATAAGCACATGAAAGTCCAGCAGGTCCTCCACCTATTATTGCAATCTTTTTGCCATAATCATGTCTTTTCTTAGGAATAAATCTATGCTCTTCTTTTAAATCTTGTTCAGCTATAAACTTTTTAATTTCATCTATGGCAATTGGTGAATCTATGTCTCCTCTTGTACATGCTGATTCACACTTTCTAGGACAAATACGACCACATATAGCTGGAAATGGATTTTCTTGTTTTATAAGTTCTAAAGCTTCTTTGTATCTTCCTTGTGAAGCAAGTTTAATGTATCCTTGAACAGCTATATGTGCAGGGCATGCAGTCTTACACGGACTTGTTCCACTTTCTACTACATCTTCTCTATTAATTCTATAATCTTCATTCCATCTCTCTGGTCCCCAATTAGTATTTCTTGGAGTTTCTTTTCTTTCTATTTTATCTATGATAGGTTTGCTAGAACATAGTTTTTGACCTAATTTCAAAGCATTAGTTGGACAGTTTACTACACACTCCCCGCAAGCAACACACCTATCTTTATCTACTTTAGATACATAATTAGAACGTACCATATCAGTATTTGCAAACATATTTCCACCCTTAAGTGCTAAACAAGAGCATCCACAGCAATTACATATGGCATGAGTCTTCCCTGAACCATCTAAGTTTGGTATTTGGTGCATTAATCCATTTTCTTCTGCTCTTTTTATTATTTTAAAAGCCTCTTCTCTAGTTATTTCTCTACCTCTACCTGTTCTTATGTAGTACTCAGCTGCATGGCCTAATTGAATACACATATCTTCTTTTAAATGTCCACATCCTTCTCCCATACTTTCTCTTGCTGTACGGCATGAACAATCTGATACAGAAAATTTATCACTATTATTTAAATATTTTGATATTTCCTCATATGAAGCTCTTCTTGTTTCCCCATCTATCGCAGTTTCTATTGGAATAACACGCATCAGTCCTACGCCTGGAGGAAAACTTCCTGTAGATCTTGGCCCATTTTCCACACCATAATCATGAAATGCTTTAGGAATTTGCGGATATTTTTTAGCCTGCTCCTTATTATTAACCATCATTTCCATAATTCCTGGTACCCAAGTTTCATACCAAAAAGTATCTACACCATCTATTTCATTAACAAAAACTACCCCTATTTCTGATAATTCTAGTAATAACTCTGTACACTTCTCAACACTTTTTTTACACAAAGGTGCGACTTTTTCAGCCGTTATTTTTTCTCTAATCTTCATACAAAGTAAAACTTCTGCCATTTCATCTGTTACAACTGGCTCTAAAATTTTATAACGTGCATCATTTTCATCAAAGTAACCTCTAGACCCTGTTTTTTTCCCACTAACTTGATTTGCAAATTGAAGAACCTTTTCTTTAATTGCCATAATAATCTCCCCTAAAAATTTGAATTTTTATATTATATTACTGATTCCATACTCTTATTTCTTGTCTTATCCAATTAGCCCATTCATCTATACCTTCCCCAGTTTTAGCTGATATCGGTATAACTTTTATATTTGGATTTAGATTTTTTATATATTGTTTAACTAAGTCTAAATCAAAATCAAAATACTCTATAGCATCAATTTTATTTATTAAAACTACATCCACTATGGAAAACATTAATGGATATTTAAGAGGTTTATCATGTCCCTCAGGTATACTAAGTATCATAGCGTTTTTTGAAGAGCCTGTATCAAATTCTGCTGGACATACTAAATTCCCCACATTTTCTAATATTATAAAGTCTAAATCATATGTTCCAAGTTCTACTAAACCTTGCTTAGTCATATCTGCATCTAAATGGCACATTCCTCCTGTATGTAGCTGTATTACTTTTGCTCCTGTTTTTGAAACAGTATTAGCATCAACATCTGAGTCTATATCAGCCTCCATAATCCCTATTTTCATTTCATCTTTTAATGCCTCTATGGTTCTTAAAACTGTTGTAGTTTTACCTGAACCTGGAGAAGACATTAAATTTAATAAAAAAGTATTATCTTTCTTTAAATCTGATCTAAGCAATTTTGCTTGTTTATCATTGTTTTTAAAAACATTTTCCTTTATCTCAATAACTTTATATTTCTCCATAAAATCCCCCCATTAATATTTCTTGGTATTGCCAAAAGTACTTAGTATATTTTTAATCAACTATTTGATTTAACTTATTTTTACACTTCCTTTTTGTTAATTTTATAACATCACTTTGTACAGATTCAATTTCACCGAATCTTATTCTGTAATTAAAATGTAGCATTTTTAACATATTTTGTAAATATATACTTATACTTTTCATTTATTTTCTTTTTCAAATTTTAATTATATATTTACTTTTTTATGCTATACTAAATAATTATATAATTTACTGTATTGACATTGCAGTGCTATAGAAAGGTATTTGTAATGAAAAAATTAACTAGTAGACAAAAACAAGCTATTGCAACTAAACTTAGAATTACACAAGTAGCCACTAAACTTTTTAAGTTAAAGGGTTTTGATAGAGTAAAAGTTCAAGATATCTGCCAAGCTGCAGAAATTTCAACAGGAGCTTTTTATCATCACTTTAAATCAAAATCAGAAATAATTAATACAGCTTATGAACAAGTTGATATTCTAGTAATAGATAGACTTGAAGCAAAAAGTTTTTGTTCAAATCTTGATAAATTATTATTTTTATTAGGTGAAGGTGCTAATATGATGGAGGAACTTGGTTGGGTATTTGTAAGTGAAATATATAAAAATTTACTTTCAATAGAAGGAAAGTATTCTACTAAGCCTGACCGTTATATATCATTAGAAGTTAAATCCATTGTAGAAGATTCACTAAAAAGTGGTGAGTTGAATAGTTGTATTTCTTCGCTAGATTTAACTATGATAATTATGAGAATATCTAGAGGTACTATATTTGACTGGTGTCTTAATGAGGGAAGTTATAATCTTAAATCTACAATGGAATTTGAATTAAACTTAGTCCTTTCCAATTTTAAAGCTGAAAAATCAGATTAAAAAAGTCGCTTATAATGCGACTTTTTTAATTTTAAAATATTTATCTATTAATAATAATTATCTGAATATTAATACTTTTCAATAAATGCTAAATTCTCTCTAACATGTTTCGCTTTCTAACTAAAGGTGCTACAATAATCCTGATTTATCACTTTATATATTTAATTGGGGGTAAAATTATGTTTTTATTTGAATCACAACCAGTTACAAATTGGCTTATGCTATTTTTAGTATTCATTTTATTAATTATACTAAACGAAATTGGCCGTCGTTATAAATGGGGTGGGATTACACTTTTTATAATATTACCAATAATTCTTACATTATTTGTATGGCCTAATACAACTAAAGATACTAGTGTAAATGACTGGTTTCACTATGCAAAGGTTTATTCTGCTTTAGCAGGGTGTATCGGTTTTTGGCTAATACGCCATTTAAAAGATGCTACTAGTCATAAATGGGTCTTATATTTTCCACCACTAATTCTTGCAATTAATATCTTAGAGGCCGTTTCTCGTGATTTTCAAATTGGTTCCTTAGGCCTTACAAAAGAAGTATTTGAAGGAATAATGTTGTACAGTGGTTCTTGGAACTACTTAAATGGTATTGCAGGCATCTTAAACATAATTACAATCACAGGTTGGGTAGGAATATGTATTAGTAAAGATAAAAGCAAAGATATGTTATGGCCAGATATGTGCTGGTTCTGGATTATTGCCTATGATCTTTGGAATTTTGCATATACTTATAACTGTTTAGGTGATCATGCTTGGTACTGCGGTATTGCATTGCTAGTTGCACCAACTGTAACTGCCTTTACGCTTAAGAAAGGAGCTTGGTTACAACATAGAGCACAAACACTTGCTCTTTGGTGTATGTTTGCAATGACATATCCTTCATTCATTGATAAATCACAATTTGCTGTTAAATCAACACAAAATCCAACTGCCCTATTTATTGTAAGTTTAATTGCACTTCTTGCTAATGTAGTTTTATTTGTTTATATGATTTACAAAGTAAGAAAAACAAAGCTCAATCCATATAAAGGTGAGCTTTATACAGACCTAAAGTGCTATGAAGATGTAAAAGCACTTGCTGAATAATAAAAAAGGAGTAGAATCTTCTACTCCTTTAAATATATCTATAATTTACTAATCACAATCACAGTCCCAACAACAATTATCTTGATGACATGGTTTTGGTGGACATGGTTTTAGTTCATGATTTTTACATTCTATATATTTTTCTAGATTTTTATTTGCTAATTCTAATAAGCTGAGAATTTCATCATTCACTTGACCATATTCTTTCCATAATAGTTCTGACTTTTGCCATAATTCTCTAACTTTTCTTTCTAATACCATAGCTTCTTCTTCTAAACATTTAGCTTTATATTCTATACCTTTCGCTACTTCTTTGAATTCTTCAGCTTCTTTTCTTTGTTTTATAGCTCTCATTTTATACTTTTGGCAATCATCTATATTATCCCAACCACAATGTTTATCTTCTTTACATTCCCAGTTGCAGTTTCGGTTACTTTGATTTTCATAATTACAACAATTTTTCATACTATTTATATCTCCTTAATATGATATTATGAGGATTATCCTCATAATATCATATTATGTAAATATAATTTTTCCGTGTATAATTTTGTAATATTTCGTATTTTTTTGTCGTATTTTAATCTTGTGTGCATTTTGCATAACTTAATTATATATTTACTACTTTTTTCTTGTTCTTGTAGAAATAAAGTCTAGCATTAACTTCACACCCTATTAATATAGCCCAACTACTTAGATAAAGCCATGTCATTAAAACAATTATTCCCCCTATACTCCCATATATTATTTCATAGTTTGCATAATAATTAGAATAATAAGAATAAGAAAATGACACAATTATCCACCCTAGTGTTGCAACTATTGCTCCAGGTGTTGCTTCTTTTAGACTTATTTTTTTATTTGGTGTGTACTTGTATAAACTTATTAATATGATAACGATAGTAGATACCCCGATGGTATATCTACAAATATTCCAAACATCCATAAATATTTTATCTAATCCTATAAACCCAAATATAAAATAACCTATTTTCTCTCCATATACTAAAAATATCATTGATGAAAAAATTAATAATAAAAGTCCTATTGTAAATAAAAATGCTATTATAAATACTTTTATATAAGATCTTGTTTCTTTTACATTATAAGACTTATTTGCACCTCTTATAATTGCTCTAACAGCTCTAGAAGACGTCCATACCGTTAGAAAAAAACTCATTATTATAAAGCTTGAGCTTTTGTTTGCAATTGCAGAGTTAATTATAGAATAAGCTAGGTCAAATGCACTTTCTGGCATCATATTTTTTAAAATCTCTATATATCTATTAAGATGAAGTATGGGAATATATACTATACTACTTATAGTAAACATTAAAAAAGGAAAAAAGGATAATAGCAAATAAAAAGACATTTCTGCTGCTTTTGAATTTATGTCACTATAATTGGATTCTTTAAAATAATTTATGATGCTGTACCTGTCTGCTTTCATAGATTTTACCTCCTCTCCTTTATTCCATTTTATTGGTTATATGGACTTATAACTTCTATTATATTTATTTAAACATAGTTTTAATTATACCTTTTCTATACTATTTGTGTATATTTTTTAAGTTTATTAAGCTATTATAATTTAAAAAGGATGCAAAATTTTATTGCACCCTTTATATTAACTACATTAACTTATCTATTGTATTATTTATATAAGTTTTTATTGCTGTGATTTTTTCATTTGCCATTTCTTCAGTTTCACCTTTAACTGCTACATAAAACTTTAGCTTTGGTTCTGTACCTGAAGGTCTTACTGCTATCCATGATCCATCTTCTAAGAAATATTTTAATACTTCAGCTTTAGGAAGATCATCAATTCCTTTAGCATAATCTTTTGTGTCTACAACTTTTACTTTATTTACATTATCTATACCATTTTCTCTAAAGTAAGCTATTATATCCTTTATTTTCGCGATACCCTCTATTCCTTTTAATGTTAAAGATATAGTTTCCTCTTTAAAGAATCCATATTTTTTGTATAATTCTACTAAGCCTTCATATAAGCTAAGCCCTTTAGAGTAGTAATAAGCTGCCATTTCACTTATTAAAACTGCTGCAACAACTCCATCTTTATCTCTTGCATGAGTTCCTACTAAGTATCCATAACTTTCTTCATATCCAAACATATATGTTTTTTCATTGTTTTGTTCAAATGATTTTATTTTTTCTCCGATAAACTTAAATCCTGTAAGTACATTTAATACGTCTACATTATTACTTTTAGCTATATCTGCACCAAATTCAGATGTAACTATAGTTTTTATTAATGTAGAATTTTCTTTAAGTTTATTATTTTCTTTAAGTCCCTCTATTATATAATTAGTTAACATTCCACCTATTTGATTTCCTGTTAATAATGCATATTCTCCACTTGTAGTTTTAACTGCTACTCCAACTCTATCACAGTCTGGATCAGTTGCTATAACTAAGTCTGCTCCTACTTCTTTAGCAAGACCTATCCCTCTAATTAAAGCTTTTTTATCTTCTGGGTTTGGATAATCTATGCCCGCAAAGTTTGGATCTGGCATTTCTTCTTCTTTAACTACAACAACATTTTCAAATCCCACTTCTTTTAACGCTCTTTTTATTGGAACATTTCCAGTTCCACAAAGTGGAGTAAATACTATTTTAAAATCTTTTCCAACTTCTTTTATTAATTCTTTTCTTATTACTTGCGATTTAACAGCTTCTATAAATTCTGTGTCTTGTTTTTGGTCTAACATTATAACTAATTCTTTATTTTCTTCAGTTAATGTTGGTATTGTGCTATAATCATGTATTTCATTTATTTCATCTGTTATAGCATTTGCTATATGAGGCATCACTTGTGCGCCATCTTCCCAGTATACTTTATATCCGTTATATTCTGTTGGGTTGTGACTTGCTGTTATTACAATACCAGCTATTGCATGTAAATTTCTAACTGCAAAAGATAATTCTGGTGTAGTTCTTAAGCTATCAAATATGTATGCTTTTATGCCACATGCTGCTAACGTATTTGCAGCCTCCATACAAAACTCTCTAGACATATGTCTATTATCATGTGCTATTACTACCCCTCTATTTTTCTCTTCTTCTGTTGTGTTTTTTATTATGTAATTTGCAAGTCCAAAAGTCGCTCTTCTTACTGTGTATATATTTATTCTATTTGTTCCAGCAGCTATAACTCCTCTAAGACCAGCTGTTCCAAACTCTAAGTCCTTATAAAATCTATCTTCTATCTCTTTTTTATCATCTTTTAATCCTTCAAGTTCTTGTTTTGTTTTTTCATCGAAATAAGGCTTATTTATCCACTCTTCATACTTTTTCATGTACTCCATAAATTATCTCCCTTTCATCCTCACTGTTTTTAATAACGAATAGTATAAAACGATTTTTTTACTAAAACTTTATTATTCTTTATTTTATATTGTTTTTCTATGTATGTAAAGATAACATAATTAAACATTTCGTTCAATAAAAATGTGTATACATATTACGACATGCTCATAGCAAAAAAAAGAGAATATTGTTTTATTCTCTTTTTTTATATGCATATGTATTTAACTTTTCTATCTACTTACATATATATCTATTGGTTTCCTCCCCCAACTATATGCTTGACTTTCACTTCCCATAAATATATCTATTCTATTTCCTTTGATAGCGCCTCCACAGTCTTCCGCTCTAAATGTCATACCAAATTGAGGTATATAAACTTTTGAACCATATGGTATTACACTAGGATCTACTGCTATTGTTCCCCATCTTGGAACTGTTCCTGTTGATGTTATTCCATCACCTGCATAAGCTGTTGCAACAACTCTCATTTGTCTTGAGCTTGATCCTCCTCTTGACACTGCTACTTCTTGTTTTTTAGTGCCCTTTTTAACTATTTGTTCTAACGGCTCTTTTGATACTGATTCTTTAGTTAATTTTTTTTCATCAAGTTTACCATCTTTATATGTAAGCTCATATACTAATTCTTTTTCACCTTTTTCACCTTTTTGTGTAACCTTGGTTGTCCCCTTTTTTAACTCTTTATCTTCTACTAGCTTAACTTCAAATGGTATATCTTTATATTCTGTTTGTTTTAGCTTCTTTACTTCAACTACTTTTATATTCATTTTATCTTTTAGCTTAGTATCTAAACTAGGCGTTATCTCATCATCTTTATCATAAGTTATTTCTTCTTCCTCTAACAAGTCTTTCACAGTTTTCTTGAAAGTTGATACTGTTGTTTCTTTTCCTTTAACTACTAAACATATTTTATCTTTTTGTAAAGTGAAATATCCAACTAACATCCCTATTAATATACATATACTTATTACACTAACTATTATTGATCGCCTTTCTTTCATAATAGTCCTCCTTTTTATAAGTTTTCTTAAAGTTGCTTATATGTATATATATTAAGGTTGTTACTAATTTATGTAACTTTTTTGTAACTTCTAATTAACTTTTTTGTAACTTTTATTTTTACTCTTATATTTAATACTTAATTATATATATTTCTAGAAATTAAGCTTTCCTAATTATTTATATAAAATTATGCCATACTATACATATTTTACTTCTATTTATAAACCTCTTTAAATACAAGTAAAATGTAAAAATAGCCAATATCATATTTTTAACAGTGGCTATTTTTACCCAGTTTAATATATTATTATTCTCTAAAATAATGTGAAATTTATAGATAGTTTTAATGCCAAGATTTATTGAAATGGTGAATGGTATGTGTGTTTTCTGTAATTGTAGCTTTTTTGCTACTATAATCTATAGGACAAAAATATTCTACAGGATATATAATAAAATTTGTACCTAATAAATTTTGTTTTTCTCCATCTAAAGAAATATCGTAGTATTTCTTAAATATATTTGTTATTATTTTAGTATTTGTTGTTAAATCATATCTATTATTAACGATAAATTGTTTATTAGTATAATAGTCCAATAACAGCTTAATTATTTTACTTTGTGGTACGCTTCCCATCGTAGCTGTAACAGCCCAATTTGTACTTTCAAATCCTGTGAATCCATCTAGATTTAAAAATTTATCCATATTTTTAACTACTTCTACATCTGTATCAAAGTATATTCCTCCTTCTTTATATAAAGCATATAATCTAACATAATCACTTACAAATGCATATTTTTTACTTTCATATGCTTGTCTTACATAAATATTACTATTGATATCAAAGTTACTTTCATTCCATTCAATTATTGTATAGTCACTTAAATATTGATTCCAACTATTTATGCAATCTAAAACTAATGTTGGTTTATCTTTATTACCAAACCAACAATAATGTATTTTTTTAGGTATCACAATAATATTTCATCTCCCTTTAATTTTCAAACTTAACTTTATTTTATATTTCTTTAATAAAAATTATTTTTTTTATTTTCTATTATACTGTTTAATATAGATTCTTCACTTCCATACATAGACTTAATTAAATCTATATTTTTATTTCTTAATTCTTCTGATTTATAGTTAGTTGAATATCTATGAAATAAATGCCATATTGTAGATTCTGTTCTAACCATATTTTCTAGTCCATACATATATCTTATACTTATAAAAAATATATTATCTTCTCCTCCCCATCCTTTAATCCTTTCATCATATCCTCCTATATTTTCAAAGGTTTCTCTTTTTATAATACACATACCACCTGTCATAGCACCAGGAGACATACATCCAGTTTTATCAGCTATTTTACATCCTTCAATATCTATATCATCTGTTTTTATTGCAAAGTTATCAGTTAATAGTTTTTCAGTTTTTCCTTCAGTCATTTTTACTAGCTTGCTAAATGGTAATACAAAATAATATTTATCCAACAGCTCTATTGCTTTTTCTAATTCTTTTATATCAAATACTAAATCTGCATCCGCTATTATAAATATTTCTCTAGTAGCTTTTTTAGCTGCACTATTAATTGATTGTGCTCTTGAGTATGGTTGTGTTGTTGAATCTCCTATACAAATCTCAACTCCAGGCATTAATATTTCATGTCTTTTTTTTATCCATTCCCAATTTTTTTGTCTATAAGATCCATCAGGCTTATAAGGAACTAGTAATGATATATTGTCAAATTTCAATTAAGTCACCTCATTTTTATTTACAAGAAACAGTGTCATAATTTAATATCTTTACAGCATCAAATTATGACATACTCTTCTTAGTTATTTTATTCAATTTCATTTATTTCTGTGATTAATTTATATTTAAATCAATTCTAAATAACTTTAACATTTTTTGTATTTCTTTAATAATATACATTATATATACTTTTATTTTGTAAGTATGTGTAATATATTTAAAGGAGATAGTCTATGAGAAAACTTGTAATTATAAATATGAGGTTTAATACCCCTATGAATACTTATGTTGAAGTTCCTAGGTTAACTAAAGAATGGATTGATTATAGAATGGATATTTTTATGAATTATACCTGCAAAAGTCTTATTAATCAAACAAACCAATCCTTTATAGGAATTGTTCGTTATGATGAGTTATCTCATAACCTTATTGAGGAAGCATTATCTAGATATCCTAAATTGCCAGATAATATTGTTTTTACACCATCTCCTAATAGAATTATAAATAAAGCTTTAAAAAATTATGATTATTTATATTTAAATAGGATTGATTGTGATGATATGTATCATCCTACATTTGTACAGCAATTAATAGATTTCCCATTTTATGAAGGTTTGGAATGTATATTAAATCAGCACGGATATATATATGATTCTGTCAATAATAGATTGGGAACATGGTTTCATAAATCACCTCCATTTTATACACTTATCTATAAATCTGAAGATTATTTAAATAAAAAATACTATAAATTGAATAGAGGACATACAGGTGCTATATTATTAAATCATGAAATTATTAATAATAAAAATTTCATTGTAAATGTTCATGAAAAAAATACTATGACAAAATTTGAAAAAAGCCATACAAAAGAAGTTATATTAGATGAAAATTTAAAAACCTCTATTTTAAAAGAATTTAAAATAATCTAGATTATATAGCATCCCTTATATGTTAACACTAATTCATAATATATAAGGGATGCTACTTGAATTTATATTACATAATTAGTTATATAATAAAATTTCTGTTTCTAGCTTGAAACTTTCACACTCACATTCAATTTCTAATACAATATTTTTATCTTGCATTAACTTACTTGGAAAATGCCATCCTTTTAGACATTTATCTTTTGTATGGTTGATTATTTGTCTCTTTAATACTGGATAAATAATTTCATCTTCTTTTAAACCATTTTCATCTTTTCCAAAGTACTTGTTGATTTTATATTCACTTGTACATTTAAATCTTAACTCCCCTATATTTGCTCCGTCTTTTTCAAGTAGTATTATTTTATCCTTAACTACAAACTCTATATTTTTAGCCAAATTAAATAACATCTTATAATTATGTTTATTTATTGACTTTATATTATCTATTATAGTTATTAATTCGTTTGATTTATTGTATTGAACTTTTCTTTCATGTACTACATCCTCATATCTTTCATTTACACCTATTACATAAGGTACGTCTCCCTCTATATCGTAGTCTTTTATCCTTACTTTTTCGTATTTACAGTCTTTAGTGTATAGTTTAGAGCTATCATCTACAATTAGTGAATTGTGTGCAAATCCTGAGTATCCATATTGTGTATATTTATTGTAATAATCGTATCCTCTGCACCCTGCATCTATAAAAACATCTCCATCTTTGTATATTAAAATAGATAAATCATCGCTATGTTTATGATATGATCCATGATATGCTGCTGTAAATAATATATAAAGTGCCTTATTCTTTTTATCCCAACTATTCCTAAATATTGCATATCCAGCATCTTTAAATACCACAATATTTTCTTGTGGCTTGATACCTTTTTCACCACAACTTATAGAATACTCATATCTAGGATCACTATATAACTTATATAAAGATATATTATCTATTACTTTTATACATTCATTATCTCCAATTTGTGGGAATGTTCCATCTGGTTTTAATATATTATAAGAAAACTTTAATGTATTTAAATACAAATTGTATAAGTAATCACAAGTTAACGTATCATCTTTAAAAACATTGTAAATCTGATACATATTTCTTGTTACAATATAATGATACTGTGGAGTATGTTCTTTATGAACTCCATCTAATGTATATATATTCTTAAAATAATTATATAATCGCTTATGTGCTATTTTTGAGATTTTATTAACATCTGAATTATTTTTAAAAACCTCACTATATATTAATAATGTTATATCTTGAAACATTGCGTGATTTGTATTTTCTCTATAAAATTTCCCCTTCGCAATCAAATTAACAGTTTCTTTTATACATTTTTTTAATAATATTGTACTATTTTTATCCAAGATATTTTCACTACACAAAATAAATTCAATCCAATTATTTATTCTCAGTGCTATTGTTTCATCATGATATGCTATTTCATTTTCATATTTATAATTAAACTCATTTATCCAACTATTTATTATTTCTATACCTTTAATCAAATAACTATTATCTTTTGTAAATCTATATGACTTTATTATATCCCCTATAAAAACATGCCCATGCCAGTATCTATTATTGGATCTATTTTCATCTATGACTTTCCATTCACTTGAACATGAATCATATTTATTTATTACTTCATTTGCATTTTCTATATAGTTTTTGCTGTATTTTATTCTTAATAATGGTTTGATTTTTTTATAGATTTTTTCACTATTTTCTATATCGTAACTCATATTTCGCCCTCCATAAAGTTTAATATATATAATTGAATTATAGGTTTAGGATATTTTTAACACTTTTCTATTTTTTAGAATATATTAAGTTATAAATAATACTTATAATCTAATGTTTTAAGTGTTATTTAATATAAAATAAAGCGAGGAATTAATCATGGATAAAACTATAATAGTTAATATGAGATTTAATACATTTATGTCTACTCATCCAGAAGTTCCAAGACTAAGTAAAGAGTGGATTGATTATAGATTAGATATTTTTATGAGATTCACTTGTAAAAGTCTTTTGAATCAGTCAAATCAAAATTTTATAGGTATCGTTCACTATGATGAATTATCTCATGACCTTATACAAGAAGGGTTATCTAATCATCCTAAGTTACCTGATAATGTTATATTTACTACTAATCCTAATAAAGTTATAAATAAAATTGCTAGAACCTGTGATTATTTATATATTGCTAGGATAGATTGTGATGATATATATCATCCTACATTTATTCAACAACTAATTGATTTTCCATTTTATGAAGGCTTGCAATGTATAATAAATCAAGAAGGATATATATATGACTATGTTAACGATAAATTAGGTGTATGGTATCATTTCTCTCCACCTTTTTATACATTAATATATAAAAGTGAAGATTATTTAGCTAAAAAATTTTATAAATTATCTCAGGGGCATAAAGCTGTAATAAATTTAAATCATGCTATAATAAATAAAAGAAACTTTGTAGTTACTGCTCATGCTAATAATACTTCAACTGCTTTTGATAAAAGCCATACAAAAGAAGTTATAACTGACAAAAGTATTAAGTCGTCTATATTAAAAGAATTTAATATAGTTGATAAAAACAAATAATTATTAATTAAATAAAAGTGTATATATTTCTAAAAACATTTTGGAAATAATATACACTTTTTATACATTTATAAATAATCTTCACAATTAAAGATTATACTTTTTTATTTTAATTTATCATATAAAATTATCTTTGTTTTAATTTCAGCTGTTATACAATCACACTCTAATTCTATTGTATATCTTTTCTCTTTTTCCTTTGGTTTAGGAAAATACCATCCCTTTGGAATATCTTCAGTTTCACCAAAGTATTTATTAATAACAAATTTTTCAGATGATTCAAAGCTTATTTCACCTATTTTTTCTTCAGTTCTTTCTTTAACTAAATATGTTTTGTCACCTTCATACTTTATATTTATTCCAACTGCTAAGTTCCAAAGTATTTTATAATTATGTTTGTTTTTGGAACCTATATTATCTATGATTTTTATATAGTTATTATCTTTTTCATATTCAACACTTCTCTTATGAATAATATCTTTATACCTTTTATTAACACCTAAAACATATGAGTAATTTTCACTTATCTTATAATCTTTTATATATACATCTTCATAGTTTAAGCTTGCATCATTTAGTTTTTGCAAGTTATTAGCTAAGTTCATATCTAATTTCATAGATTTATTATCTACAATTAATGAATTATGTGCATATGATGAATATCCATATTGAGTAAATATATCCGAATATTCAAATCCATTGCAACCTGATTCTACAAATAAATTTTCTCCTTTATATATTAATACCGACAATTCATCACAATGTTTATGGTATCGGCTATTATAAGCTGCACTAAATAATATATATAGTGCACTCTCTTTTTTACCCCAATCATCTCTAAGTATTGCATATCCTGCATCCTTAAAAACCACACTATTTTCAAGTGGTTTACTTCCATATTTTCCACAAGTAATTGCATATAAATATTTTTTATCATCGTATAAATCTTTATATTTTGATATAACTTTAGAAGGTGCATTGTCTCCAATTTCTGGAAACCTTCCATCTGGTTTTAATATTTGATAAGAAAATCGTAGAGTTTTTGTATATAAATCATTCAAATAATTTGAAAACTCTAATTCTATATCCTTTAATATCTTAGAATATAAATAAACACATTTACTAACTTCATAGTGGTACATAGGGGTATGCTCTTTATGAACTCCATCTTCAGTATATACAAATTCAAAATAATCCTTTAATCTTTTTATTGATATTTCTTTGTATATATTAGAATTTAAATCCTTGTTAAAGACTATACAATAAAGTAATAATGATAAATCTTGATACATACCATGATTTGTGTTTTTATTATGAAAATTATCATCAGATAATAATTTAGCAGTTTTTTCAATATTAGTTTCAAATCTTTTTAACTGTTCAGCAGGAAATAAATCATGAGCTACTAATAAAAATCCTATCCAATTGTTTAATCGAAGGGCTGTTGTTTCATCATGAAATGCATATTTACTTTTATTTTTAAGCTCATAATCTAACTCAAAGTTATCCATCCAATTATTTATTATTTCTATTCCCTTTTTTATAAAAATTGTATTGTTAGTTTCTTCATATGAGCTTAACAAATCACCTAAAAAAATATGCCCATTTAATCGTCTTAAATAGCTTCTTCCAACTTCAATATTTTCCCAATCTAGCTTTTCATTTAAGTCTATATATTCATAACCTGATATTCTTAATTTATTATTATTTACTAGGTCATCACTAGCATCCAAATAATTTTTATTGACATTAACATTTATCACTTGTTTTAATTTAATATACAAACCTTCTATATTTTTATCTGTGTAAAAATCCATACTAATCTACTCCCAATATAAGTTAACGTAAAAAATAATTTTTAAATTTTACAGCAATTCTTATTATTTATTTTTAATATTTTTAATTTCTTAATCTACTTATCGATCTTTTAAGTACTTAGTACAAAATAATTTTTGTGCTTAAAATAAAACTATCTATATTTACTTCAATTTCCAAAACCATATTTTTTTCTTTTTCATATCTTGTTGGAAAATTCCATCCTTTAAAGTTTTCATTTTTGACAATTTCTTTTTCTAACTGAGATGATATTATAGGATAAATAATTTGATTTTCATTAAGATCTAAAGCTAGTTCTCCCCAGTATATGTTTTTTTTATATTCACAACTTGACTCTATACTAACCAATCCTATTTCTTTATTAGTATTTGACAGTTTAATTATTTCTTCATTATTAAATTTTATATTTTTACCAAAATTAAATAATAATTTATAGTTATGTTTATTTTTAGAAATGATTTCATCCTTTATATGTATAGTAGTATTATTTTTTTCATAGGTTATAGTTCTTTTATGAACTACATCTTCATATCTTTTATTTACTCCAACTACATATGGTTTGTCAAATTTTGTATCATAGTCACTTATATATACTTCTTTTTCTTTTTTGTTATAATCAAATCTGTAAAGAGAAGATTCATCATCTACTACAAGAGTGTTATGAGCATATGCAGAGTACGCGTATTGAGTATACATATCATCATAGTCGTACCCTATAAATCCAGCTTCTATAACTATATCTTCTCCTTTATAAATTAAAAAAGATAAATCATCACTGTGCTTATGAGTTTTGCTATTTTGTGCTGCTAAAAATAATATATAAAGTGCCTCTTTTTTCTTTTGCCAACTATCTCTTAATATTGCATATCCACTTTCTTTAAACACAACTATATCTTCTTTAGGAGTTTTGCCTTTTTCTCCGCTAGTTATAGCATACAAAAAATAGTCATCCTTATATAAATTTGAAATTATTTCATTTTCTATTATTTTAGATGGTTGATTATCTCCTATTTGTGGAATAGTTCCATCTGGCTTTACTATTTGATATGAAAACTTAAGTGATTTTTTATATAAATCATCCATATATGATACTCGTTCGTAGTTGTCATCTTTGAATATCTCATACATATTATGAATAATGTCAGTTACTAAATAATGATAATGTGGAGTGTGCTCTTTATGAATTCCTTCTTTTGTATAAATATAATCTAAATAATTTTTTGTTCTGTTGTAAGCTAATTTAATATAGTAATCTACATTTTCATCTGTAGTAAAAACTTGTGAGTATAAAATAAGAGCTATATCTTGAAACATACCTTGATTTGTATTAGTTAAATAAAACTCATTATTAGCAAGTAACTTAGCTGTATCTTTCATTACTTCAGCTAATAACTCTAATTTTTCATTACCTAATATATTTACTGAAATTAAAATAAATCCAATCCAAACATTCATTCTAAGTGATGTGGTTTCTTTGTGATAAGCTATTTTATTGTCATATTGATTATTATATTTTTCTATCCAATCATATATTATATCTAAACCTTTTTCTAAATAAGTTGTATCTTTTGTTACTTGATATGCCTTTATTATTTTCCATATAAAAAATTGAGAATTTAAGTATCTAAGGTATGTTCTTCCTTTGCTAGTATCTACCCAATTTATACTATCTTTATATGTTACTTTTTCATGACTATTTATATAGAAAGTATTACTATATATAATTTCATTTGCCATTTGTACTGGGTCGTTATCTTCTAGCCCATTTATATAAAAACTCATTTTGTCTCTTAATAAATTTACTATTTTATTATATATAATATCTGGATTATTTATTTCATACATTAAGATCAACCTCTATTAAAAAAATAGCTTATTAAATCCCGCTATTTTATATATCAATACTACTTAAATTTATATCTTTGTTTATATTTTCAACAAAATTAAATTTATCTATAGAAAAATATCTATACCCAAATTTAAATTTATTTATACTATTTTTATGAATACACTCTAGAAGTTGCTCTAAATTATATTGCAATATTACGCTGTTTTTAACTATAGATTTGTCTAAATCTAGGGAATCGGTATAAGTAAACTCTGAATTTTCATTTTTTAAGCTTAAATTATTATTAATTAATTTAAACTTATTATTACTTACTGCAAAGAAAGACTTCTTACCTATAAATTCTGCATCTGTATATGAAGTAGCATTAACTAAATCTGTTATATAATAAGGTCCATAATGATTATTTAAGTTTATAAAACTTATATAGTTTTCTTCAAATTTAATAAAATCATTTTGAGTAACCTTATCTAATAAAATAACATTTGAGTCATTATCTTGTTTTTTAATTACTTTGTATAAGTTTTCATTTTTAACTATTACGTATAATTTTTTATATCTATACTCTTGATTAGAATATAGATATTGTAATTTATTAAAATCTATAATACTTTCCACAATGCCTACAATGCCTACAGTAGTTTCAGTTTTTTCTATATATATACCTACTTTATCTAATATATACTTTAATCTATGATAGTAAGTATGCTTAGACAATACTTCTCTTATTCCTTTTACTACTTTCATTTCGTAGTAGTTTTTATTCTTTAAGTTTATAAACTCTTTCTCTAATTCATTAGTATTGTCTGTTGATACTACAAGTCCATTAAATATTTTATTTATACCAAGTGAGTAAGAACTAACAATAGGAGTCCCGCAAGCTAATGATTCAAACACCCTTCTAGAAAACATAGTCGGTGAATCTACTACTGTATTTATATTTATCATTACCTTGTATCCCTTGTTTACTTTATCTAATTCACCAGGTGGTATATATCCTTTTATATATTTGTTAAATCGTTCTGGAAAGCTATATAATGGATTTCCTAAGTTATAATTTCTATCATATATATCAACACCTATTTGATTTATAGCTATATCTAATATATTTTTTAAATTTTTTCCTCTCTCTTCATATTTATGTCTATAAAAGCTTCCTGCAAAGCATGCTTTATCTTCTCTTTTTTCACTAATTTTTATAGGATTGTGAATCTTAGGTTGAGCTGCAAAAGGTAATGTATACACATTTTCATGATTTAAATCTGTTTTATATCTATCTACACTGTTTGCGTCTGTTGTAAATACATAGTCAAATAATTTCGCCGCCTCTATAAAATTTTCATAGTGGACTGGATCTTCTTTATTCCAAAATATAGTTGGTATTTTTCTTTCTTTACTCCAGTTTATTAATTCTTCTAAGTTTCTTATATTGTACTTATTTACATGCTGAATTTTTTTTGCCCATTGACCATCGTTTCCTTTCCACGCTGATTCAACTATTAGCATATTAGGTCTATTATATTCTAAATCAACCTTATAAGTATTTATATCTACTTTTATAAGTTCGCACATATCTTCATAACAATTCATAGTAAATGGATCAAATATACAGGCTATTTTTAGTTTTTTTATATTTTTAGGAGTAAAGTATTTCGAATTTATTAGTTCATCTTTAGATAAATTTTCTATTTTTTTTCTTCTAAATATTTTTATACCATTTACACTTGCAGTTCCTTTCCCAAGGATTCTAAGTGCTATATTTATATACTGTCCTTCATTTATATTGCTTATATTTTTTATACTATTTATAGTCATATTCTCATGATATATTTTATTGTTATCTTTGTCGTATGTAATTACATACAACAATATATCTACATTTTTGTCTTTTTTTCCATTAAACGCTATTTTATAATCATAATCTTTTTCTAAATAAAATTTTTTGTGAGTTGTTTTTTGTATTTTTTCATCTACCTCATCCCAGTATATATATACTGCTTTATCTAAATTTTGACTGTTTATATCTAAATTATCATAGTGACTAATATACACATCACTATCTTTTTTACAATTCATACAATGTTTTTGTGATAAATTAATTTCTTCATATAAGTCATAATCGTACACAGTATCACCGCTTTCTATATACTAGATCCTATTAGATAGTATTTATAGCCTATTGACTCTATGTTATCTTTATTAAAAAAATTTCTTGTATCTATAAATATATTATTATCCATAACCTCTAATATGGCTTTATAATCTAGATCTTTAAATACGGTGTGATCTACACCTAATACTAAAAAATCACTATTTTTAGCACATTCATATATATTATTATTTAGAACTTCATAATTTTTTACATAAGGATCGTAAAGCTCCACCTCATAATTATTTTTTCTTAATATATCTATCAAATGTACAATAGGACTTTCTCTCATATCATCTATATCTTTTTTATATGTTGCACCTAGTATGCATACTTTAATGTTTTTCTTAGTCTTATCTGTAAGCTTTTGTATTTTATTAAACACATAAGTAGGCATATAGTCATTAGTATTTCTAGCTAGTTTTACTATATTAGCTAAATCTTTGCTACTTTCTACTATAAACCAAGGATCCACCGCTAAACAATGTCCTCCTACACCCGGACCTGGATTTAGTATATTTACTCTTGGATGTTTATTGGCATATTCTATAACATCCCACGCACTCATACCTAATTTATCACATATTAAAGATAGTTCATTTGCAAATGCTATATTTATATCTCTGAAAGTGTTTTCAATAAGTTTTACCATTTCTGCAGTGTCAGTATCTGTTGTATATATTTCACCTTCAACAAAACTTTCATATACATTTTTTATTTTTTCTGCAGATATTTCATTTATTCCGCCTATGACCCTATGATTACTTACTAATTCTTTTATTATTTGCCCAGGTAAAACTCTTTCAGGACTATATCCTAAATAAATATCATTACCTATATCTAGATTTGTTTTTTCTAAAATAGATTTAACAATATTTTTTGTAGTTCCAACTGGTGATGTCGACTCAAGCACTACTATATCTCCTACTTTTAGATATGGTAATATATCATTAACTGCTTTTACTATATATTTCAAATCCGCATTTTTATCTTTCGTTATTGGTGTTGGAACACATATTATAAATATATCTGATTCTGATGGAGTAAGAGATCCCTTAAGCATATTTTGACCTACGACTTTTTTTACTAATTCATCAAGATTCGGCTCTTTTATGATTATTTTTCCTTCATTTAAATTTTCTATAACATCTTGATTTATATCAACACCAGTTACATCATATCCATTATTTGCAAATAATGCCGCAGTTGGCAAACCTATATATCCTAATCCCAATATACAAACTTTTTTACGCATTTTTTCATCACCTATGTCATTAAATTTATTATTAAAATATACTATTAAATAACTAATTGTTTTGTGATATGAAAAAAGTTTCTTTTAGCTTTTGTCTAAAAAAATTTAGTATTGTATACTCGCATACGTAACATTTATAATACATCTCCATATATTATAATAGGTTAATAATATTGTGATTAACTATACTATAAAAAAGAAGGTGATTAAAATTTCTAATTCTTCCGGATTTTTTTCAAAATTTAAGAAGAGATTTACTAGTGGGGACGCAATTCCCATTACTAAAGAGGATGTATCATCAGATAATATTTTAAATGATATAAGCATTTCTAAAGATGCCATAAGTGAAGATTTTGACAAACCTATTGTAGGTGATGATATTAAAACGCCTAATGATACTGCAAATTCACCTAATAATACTTATGATTTAAATTCTAAATATGAGAGTATTCAAAGCTTAAAAAGTTCACCTTGTATGTCTATTAAGGATTCAAGCAGTGATTGTTTGATTTCATTAGATACTCATGGAAATAACTATTATACTACAGGAAAAAGGAAATTATTATTCAAGGTAGAAAAATACAAATTTAACTATCCTGTACCTAAAAGTACAACACTCTACTATTATCCAAATCTACCCATAATACAAAGTTTAGAAGTTACTACTAATCCTAAGAAAAATTCGGATACAACAACTATAACATGTGGTGGTCAAAGTGTAATAATTCCTATTCAATATGAATATGAGGAAATAACATTTAAACCATATGTATCATTTTCTGTAGCACTCTATAATCAAAAGCCTCCTGGTTTATTTAATAATAATAAACCACCTACTGATATAGAAAATTTAGATATATATACACTTGAAAATGATTCTTTATTTTTAATTCCATTTACAATGTGCTTTTCTGATGTATCAAAAAACTTTGTTCCATCTGATTTTTCAGTTAACGTTACAGTTACTGATCCACTTGGTGGTACTGTATCTCCAGTTTGCGAGTTTGATACTTACTATTTATATGAACTTGAAGTTGAGATTGAATTGCAGTTGTCTCCTTTAATTGATTTAAGTTTCATAAATTTAGATACCTTAAGAGTTTTAAATTTAATATTAGGTAAACCAGAAGATAATACTTTATATACTCAAGGTGAACTTGATTATGTAATTAATATTGATTATACTGGTGTAGCTAATTTAGACTATGCTATATTTGATTATCTTCTTAATTTAAGAATATTAAATATATCTAGTACAGGTGCTAACATTGATTCAGACAGTAAATTTGCTCATTTAAATAATTTAATTAGATTGACAACATTAATAGCTAAAAATAATAATTTCTTAGACTATTCAGCATTCTCATTACTTATTAATCTAGTTCCTACTCTTACTACTATAAGTATAGACAATGACTTCACTAAATTTATTAGTCTTTCAAGTACATCTGAAGATACTTCAGTTTTAGCTATTAGTAAAGGTCTTTTATATCTTGACATGTTTAAAAATTTAACTTCATTGAGTGCTGTAAATAACGGTCTAACTTATTTAGATAATGGATTCGCATCACTTTCTAAGTTACAACACTTAAACTTAAGTCATAATATAATTAAGATTTTCCCAGATCCAATTTTCAGTATGTTACACTTAACTAATCTAGACTTAAGTTTTAATCAATTGACAACATTACCACCTGATATTCATCAGCTTTTAAACTTAACTGATTTTGACTTAAGTTTTAATCAATTAACTAGTATCCCTACTGAAATTGGAAACCTTTTAAATTTAAGTTCTTTAAATTTAAGTAACAATAACTTAACTAATATACCTGATGAGATTGGTAATTTATTAAGTTTAGCTTATTTAGATCTTTCTGAAAATAATTTAACTACTTTACCAGCTGAATTTAGTAATCTTTCAAGCTTAGTATCTTTGAATTTAAATGGAAATAGCATACAAGATTTATCTCCTTTATTTGATTTACCTAACTTAGAGTTTTTAAGCATTGAAGGAAATCCTATTGACCCAGGCTCTATTGAAAATCTTCCTGTAACTATACTAGATTTATCAAATAGTAGCTTAGATAATCAATATATAATTGATATTAGAATCTCTCAAAAACTAGAAACTTTAATTATTTCTAAAAATAATATTTCTGATATATCACCTTTATCAGTGTATAATATAAATGTATTTGCACTTGATCAAACTTACTATTATACTCCAGCTCTTACTCCAATAGAAGGAATCTTTACTATTGACTTACAAACATTCTTAAAAGACTTAGATGGAGAGCCTCCTTGTATAGATTATATTTCAAATGGTGGTGTATGTGGTCCTATTGAGAGTTGCGATTGTCTAAGTATCACTTGGGTTGGTATAATAGAACCAACAGAAGTTTATTTTGATTTTTCAAATGCAATAGAAACATTCTCAGGTAGAGTATTTATACAATTAAATCCAAGTTAATATTTATTTTAAACATACATTAAAAAAATCTTCTTTATAAATTTTAAAGAAGATTTTTTTATATATTAATAAGGAGGGTTTATGTATAAAGAGGGTTTTTCTATAATCACTGTTACTAACCGTAGTTATTGCATAAAAAATTTAATACAAAATTATATTAACCAAAACTTCAAATCTAAAGAACTAATCATCGTTATAAATTCTAATTTAGTATCAATTGAGGCTTTTAAAATTTATGAACAGATTCCAAATATTAAATTATTTAAGCTAGATGAATCTATTTCACTTGGTCAATGCCTAAACTTTGCAATTTCCAAATCTATATATAGTCATATTGCTAAATTTGATGATGATGATTATTACGGACCAAATTACTTAAATGAAGTATATAATACATTTTTATCTATTAATTGTGACATAGTTGGTAAAAATAAAACTTATTATTATTTTGAAAAATTCCGTAGATTAATGATAAAAAAAAATGGAATTGAAAATGACTTTTCTCCATATATAATGGGTTCTACAATTTGTTTTAAAAAAGATATTTTTAATAATGTAAAGTTTAAAAATATCTCATCTAGAGAAGATTATTATTTTAACAAAGATTGTATAAAGAACGGTTATAAAATATTTGCCTCCTCTTCTTATAACCATATTGTTTTTAAACACTCTGATAATAATAAACATACATTTTTATCTAATATGGATATATTAATTGATAGGTGCGAGATTGTACTTTCTAATATTTCATTATCTGATTGTTTTAAAATTGTAGATTTCAAATAAAAATGAGCTAACTCTACTGAGATAGCTCATTTTTTATTTAAAATCTTATTTAAGCAGTTTTTTCTTCATTAACCACAACATTTTCTTTAGCGAAAGCTTCTTTATCTAACTTTCCAAGTGAATTACCAACAGTTATAGCTGTTGTAGTAGCACCATTTACATTTATCATAGTTCTACCCATATCTAGTATTGGATCTATTGCAAGTATTCCACCAGCTAATGGGAAATAAGCCCCAAGACCAACACCAGATACAACTACTGAGACTGCCATTGTAGCAGTACCAGGAAGACCAGCTATACCTAATGAACTTATAGTTATAACAACTAGTAACATAACATAGAAGCTTATATCTTTATCTACACCAGCCATGTTAGCTATTGTTATAGCCATTAATGCCGGATATATACCAGCACATCCATTCATCCCCATATTAGCACCTAAACTAGCACTAAAGCTTGCTACACCTTCATCAACACCTTGGTTTTTAACAAGTTTATCTATAGTTACAGGTAACGTACCTAAACTTGAACGAGATGTGAATGCAAGTAATAAAGGTTCTGCAGCATTTTTTATATATGTTATTGGATTTAATCCATTTAATGTTATTATTATTAAGTGAACAACAAATAGTAAAGCTGTAGCTATATAAAGTGCAGCAACAAATTGTACAACTGCTAACATTGAAGATAATCCTCTAGCTGTTATCGTATTTGCAAGTAAAGCAACAACTGCATATGGCATAAACTTTATAACTGTCATAGCAACGCTCACTATTATCTTATAAAACGCTTCTACTAAATCTACGAAAGGCTTTACAACATCCATATATTTCTTCTTCATTCTATTCGTAGCTATACCTATGAAAGATGCAAATATTATTATTGCAACTATGTTACCATCAGCCATAGATAAAACTGGATTTGCAGGCAATAATCCTCTTATAGTATCAACTAAAGGTACTATTTCCTTCATCTCTGGAGCTTCTATCCCACTTACATCAAATCCAACCCCTAATTTCATTACATTACCAACTACTATCCCTATTATAGCAGCTAATGCAGTAGTCCCAAGTAGCATCCCAAGAGTTCTGAAAGTTAAAGCTTGTAAATTATCTCCTTCTTTCATATTTATTATAACTCTTATTATAGATACAAATACCATTGGCACAACTAACATTTTCAATAGATCCATAAATCCATATCCAAATAAACCATACCACTTACTTACTTCATTTAACCAAGTAACCTCTGCTGGATTTTCTGGAAGTCCAGCTACAAATTGTATTATAACTCCTAATATAAGACCTATTATTGTTGCATATATTGTCCTTGTTGAGAATGCAACTTTTTTCTTTTCAAATTGCTTAACAATAAAAAATGTTCCTATTAATACAGCTATAAACAATATTGTTTTAATGTCTGTAATCATAAGAAACTGTGATAAAAACGAACTTTCTCCCATCCTTTACTCTCCTCCATGATGTAAAATATTTTATCCTTAATATAATTACCCTCAAGTAAACTCTCAAAAACAACTTTGTTAAATAATTTTTTAACCATTTAAGATATTTTTATTTTTAGCTTAAATTTTCTATATAGTATATATTTTTTATTAAAACATCCTTTTCAGTTAATTATTTCATTATTTTTTCAAGTTTTACTTTATTTACAGTTATTATGATATATTATTAACATTTTAATGTCAATAATATTTTAAAGTTTTTTTAACTTTTTAAAGTTTTTTCTATATTTTATAAGGTTATTGAACCTTTTAACTTGTTTTTTAGGATGAAAATTCGTTTTCTTACTTTATTTTAGTTAATAAACTAATCATTTAGTAAATTTTGATAACTTTATTTATTAAGTTTTATATTGTATACAATTAATATTTAATTTATTTTTAAAATTAACTATCTTTTTTAATTTTGTAAATTATATATTTAATTAAATTCGAACTTTAAATATTTATAAATAAAAAAAGTATTGATTTTTCAACCAATACTTTTTATTTATACATATTTAATTTACATATTTAATTCTGGATATAAGATTTTAAATATTTTTATATTTTTTTCAATCTTTGGAACATAGTATTCTTTGGCATAAGCTCTTCTATCAATACTATCTTCTACTTTGTTTCGTACATTCCATTCTTGTACCATTTTGCTTAAACCTTGATCTTTAAATTTAGATAAATAATATGCTCCTAACTTTAAGCTAGTTTTATTATTTGTTAGGTCACTAGGTTTAAAATTATTTATTTTTAATTCATTTGCTAATTTAATTGAAGATTCATCACTAAATCTTAATATCCCATTATTAGTATTTTTCTCATAATCTTTATCTTCAAATCTTGATTCAAAATTACCCATTGCCGCTAAAATATACGGGTCAACATTATATTCCTTAGAAACAGTTTTTATATCTGATATATCTTTTACTGGATATACAATTTCTCTAGCAAGAAGTGAGCCTCCTATTACTACTAATAGCAATGTTATTACTATTGATAATGATTTTTTCATAACGTCCCTCCTAATTTTGCTTAGTTACTATATTAAAATAAAACTTAGAAGTAATTAAATAATAAACTATATATATTATTGAATATGGTATTAATGTCCATATCATTACTATCGCTAAATTTTGACCAAACATATTACAAATAACATAATTTGCTACTATACTGTGTAAACTTCCTAAAATTAATGGTAAGAAGAAATTAAATCCAACTTGTTTATATACAGATGATTTTATATCATCTTCATCTACTCCCACTTTTTTTAATACAGTGTATCTAGGGGCTTCATCTTGAGCTTCAGATAGTAATTTAAAGAATATTACACTACCTGTACAAACTAAGAATACTAGTCCAACAAACACACCTATAAATACCATTATTCCTGAAGATGTGAATTCATCCTTAAAAATTTTATAATAAGAATATACATAACTTGACGCTGATCTTTTATTATTACTAGCATCATAATATTTTTCTGTTAATTTTAAAACTATTTTATTAAATTCTTCACCATCTTTTTGGTTTGTTATATTGTATGAGTAATAATTTTGTGATTCATTATTTTCTTTTAAATCTTCAAACATATTATCTGATACAACAATTGTATCTGCTGAAGTATATGAGTTATATAGCTTCTCATCTACATATGATTTAAATTTTAATTTAACGTCTTTACCATTATTATTTAAACTTATAGATTTATTTTCATTAGATATTGATTGTTTAGAGTATACATGGATAAACTCATCATCATTTATATTTTTTAATTGTTTTTCTCCATTTGTTTTTAATATCTTATTTAAATTCGATAATGATATTAATTGATAATTTTCCTCAAATCCAAATTGATTTTTTTGAGATGAGTTTAGCATTATATAGCTATATATAAATTTATCAATTAGCTCATGTTTTTTTGATTCATGTAATGCTTGTTCAAATTCATTTATATAATCTTTATTATCAATTGTTAAAGTATAAGAATATGGACTTCTTTCATCTACTATTTGAGAACTCATAAAATAAACTGATATTGATGTGCCTATAGCTGTTAAAGTTGTAGCACTTAATATAGCTATTATAGCTAACATTTTTGCATTACTTCTTATTCTATAAAGTAATTGAGATGTAGATATCATATTTAGTCCTTTATAGTACTTTGATCCATTCTTTTTTTGCCTTTTAATTATAAAATACATAAATGAACTAAAGAATAAAAAAGTTCCTACTACTACCATAAATAGTGTAACAAGTGCTGCAAGAATTAAATCCATTCCATTCAATGTAGATATATATATTACATATCCAGTAAATATACATATTATTGATAATACAGCTAGCAATTTAGATTCTTTTTTAGACTTTTCAGACATACTTGATGCTTTAAATAGTTCTATCAATTTAAACTTGTATATTATAGTATTGCTTTGATAAGCAATAGCTAAAAATATTAATATAAATAATATAAAAGTGTCAAAAACTCCTTTAAACGATACTGCAAAACTTATATTTAAATCTAAAGTAATTAGTTTTATAAGTATCATTAGCATAAACTTTGAAAATACTATTCCTGTAATTATTCCTATGGCAAGTGCAACAACACCTATCATTAATGTTTCAAAGAATAAAAGAAATCCTATCTCTTTGTTTTCAATACCTAATAATGCATACAATCCTATTTCTTTTTTTCTCTTCTTTATAAAGAAGCTATTTGAGTACCATATAAATAAAGCTGAAAATAGCGCTATTATAACTGATGCTGATTTAAATGCTGTTGATGCCTTAGAACTTGATGATAAAGCAGCATCAATACTTGGATTGTATTGTAAATTTTTAAATGAATAATATATTGCAACTGTAAAAACTATAGAAAAGAAATATAAAAAATAGCCCTTTAAGTTTTTTTGTATATTCTTTTTAGCTATATTAAATAAGATCACTGTCTCCACCACCTATCAATGATAATACATCTAAAATTTCTTTAAAGAACTCTTTTCTTGATCCATTTTTTATAATTTCTTTAAATATTAATCCATCTTTAATAAATAAAACTCTTTTACAATAACTAGCTGCAAATGCATCATGTGTAACCATCATTATTGTTGCATCTTGTTCTTCATTTAGCTTTGTCATTGCATTTAAAAGATCTGTAGATGATTTAGAATCAAGTGCTCCAGTCGGTTCATCTGCTAATATTAGTGAAGGATTTGTAATTATAGCCCTTGCACAAGCAGTTCTTTGTTTTTGTCCGCCTGAAATTTCATAAGGATACTTTTCAAGCAAATTTTCAATTCCTAGTGTCTTAGCAATTGATCCTACAGTATTATTTATTGTTTTTTCATTTGCACGAGCAAGTGCTAAAGGCAATGCAATATTATCCTTTACCGATAATGTATCTAGTAAGTTAAAGTCTTGGAATATAAATCCTAAGCTTTCTCTTCTAAACTTTGATATTTGTTTATTATCTAGGTTTGTTATATTCTTTCCTTCTATTTTTATATCTCCACTGGTTGCCGTATCTATAGTTGAAACTATATTTAAAAGTGTACTTTTACCAGCCCCAGAAGGCCCCATCACACCTACAAACTCTCCTTTGTTTATATCAAGGTCTATTCCATTTAACACAGTTTGTGTATTTTTTTGTGTTCCATATAATTTTTTTAAATTTCTAACTTCTAGTATCTTTGCCATATATACTAACCTCCTTTTATTTATTACAGGATTTAGTATATATTTTTTTATAATTTCTTAGTATCGATTTAGCTGTCATTAAAATTACATCTTTGTAAGATTTATAAAAAATTTCCTTCGCTTAAATCACTGCATGGACGCTACATAAAAAATAAAAGCTATCTCTTTTATTTAGAGATAGCTTCTAACTTTAATTTATTTGATTCATTTAACCAATCTATTATATCTTTTATTACTTCATCTTTATTTATTTCATTTAACATTTCATGTCTTCCATCTTTATATAATTTACAACTTACATCTTTAACCCCTAAATTTTTATACTGACGTTCTAGCCTTAATACACCTTTCCCATTTTTACCTACAGGGTCTTTATCTCCTGACATTATATGTATAGGCAAATCTAGTGGTATTTTCTTTATATTTTCCTTATCTTCTAATTCTTTTAGACCATTTATAAAGTCTTCAAAGAATCCGCATGTAAATAAAACTCCACAGAAAGGATCTTCTATATATTTATCAACTTCTTTTTCATCTCTACTTAACCAGTCAAAATCAGTTCTAGGAGATTTAAATCCTTTATTGTTTCCTCCAAAAATTAAATTATCTAATATTTTACTTCTATGGTTTCTTCCATTTTTCTTTATTTCATATTTGATTACCTTTTGAGCTATATCTAATATAAATCCATGCTTTCCATTAGAGCCAGATAATATAAGACCATTTATTTTTTCAGAATATTTCATTATGTATCTTTGACTTGCAAAAGATCCCATACTATGTCCAAATAAATATATTGGTAAATGTTTATTTTCTTGTTTTATTATGTCTGTAAGAATTTTAATATCATCTACTAAATAGGTAAATCCATTTTTATCAGCTAAATACCCTACATTTTCTATAACTTTTGCAGTTTTTCCATGCCCTCTATGATCATTTATGTAAACTATATATCCATTTTCAGTTAATATTTTAGCAAAATATTCATATCTTATTGCAGTTTCAGACATACCATGAGCTATTTGTATACATCCTATAGGATTTATATTTTTAGGTTCCCACTTATATACATGTATATCTAGGTTATCACTGCCTTTAAAATAAAATTCCTCACATTTCATTTTATCTACTCTCCCGACTAATGTTATAATTTCTATAATTATATCAAATCAATCTATTTTTTAATAGTTACTTTTCTATTTATTTTTTTTTGAAAACAAAAAAGAAAATAATTTATACGATTGTAAACTATTTTCTTTTTTTCTTTATATATTTCTTAGTTCTAACTTTTTTTGTTCTACTTAAATCTCCAACTAAGCTTTCCTCTGCCCCTGCTATAGTTGAATTTACAGCTGCCTCTTCGGCTCCATTTTGATTTGCTTGTTCTAAAGCCTTTTTAGCTGCTAGATTTCTTTGTGCTACTCCTCTTTTAGTTCTTATTAAAGCTAAATCAGAAGACATCATACTAAAAAATACAATCAGTAAATCTAAATCATTATCATTTAAATCATCACCTATAGAAAATGCAGCTAATGAAGCTAACAAAACATAATCTGCATAAGATAAATTTTCTAAACCTATATTAAGATTATTATTAGAGTTACTTGTAGTTTTATTTGAATCACAGTTAGAAGAACTTTTCAAAGAGTTATTATTAGAATTTCCATTGTTAGCAATTGTAGTTGATTCTTGTGTTGATTGTCTAGATCGAACTTTTACTTTTTTCTTTCTAACCTTTTTACTCATAAGCTTTACCCCTTATGTATAATAAATAATATTCTTTAAATTTTATTCATTATACATAGAATTTATTATAATTTTAATTTATAACTATTGTTCTTTAACCATACTTCTTCATCTTTATATGATGGCATTATTCTACCAACAAATCTATAAAATTCTTTAGAGTGATTCATATGTACTAAATGACTAAACTCATGAACTAGTATATATTCTATTGATTTTGGTCTTGCCATTGATATTTTAGAGTTTATATATATATTTCCTTTTGAAGTACAAGATCCCCATCTCTTATTTTGCTCTTTTACTTTTATACAAGTAGGGGCTAAGCTATTCATTATTTCTGATTTATTTTTAAGTTTTTGTAATTTTTCTATAACAATTTTTTCACTTTCACTTTTATACCATTTCTTAAGTATGTCTTTCAAATTACTTTGACTTAAATCATTACTTTCTATTATAATTTTATTTTTACTTATATATACATTACTATTACATTTAGTGGATTTTATAATATTCAAATAATATATATCGCCTAAATAATAAAGTTTTGTTCCATCTTCAAATATAATTTCTTCATTTAAATCAATGTCTTTATATTTTTCTAACTTCTTTAATATCCAGTCAGACTTACTTTTTAAAAGTTTTTCTAAGTTTTTAATATTAATCCCCGGAGGACTTATAATTGCTACCTGATTTTTAGGTTTTACAGTTATTGTTACATTTTTACGGTTTCTATATATAACGTCTACCTTTATTTCACTACCCTTATTAAACATTATTATTTGTTTATTTATTTTAATCACCTACTTATCTTCCCTTATGGTGTAATCATGCTTTCCTTGCACGTAAAAAATTATATCATAAGTTATTCTTTAGTAAAAATAAAAACACCTTAATGTAAAATTAACATTAAGGTTATTTTTTATTCTTATATCTTCTACTTATAGTAAACTCCCCAAAATGTTTCTATTACATCATCATCTGGTGCTTTTGTTAACTTAGATACTATAATAAACATTACTAAAGATATTAATAGTGGTAATACAATAGTATGAGTACCAAAAGGTCTAACCCATATTTTACTAAATAACACATATGTACCTATACCACTTATTATAGATGCTATAGCACCTTGATAATTTGCTCTTTTCCAATAAAGACCTAGTATTATAGGCCATAAAAATGTAGCAATTATACCTGCATTAGCATATAAATTTAACCATACAATTAAATCAGGTGGATTAATTGCCACTAAATATATTGCTATTCCTAAAACAGCTGTTGATATAATACTTATCTTACCTATTTTCTTAGAATCTGATTTTAAACTTGGTTTTATATAGTTAACTACTATATCATTTACTATAGCACCTGAAGCAACTAACAATTGAGAATCTACTGTAGACATTATAGAAGCCAATGGCCCTGCTAACAATATTCCCGCTATAACAGATGGGAACAACTGAGTAGTAAGCGTTGGTACAACTAAATCACCTGATTCTATACCCATCACTAAAGTTGATCCAAAAGCACCTACCATGTGCATCCCTAAAAGTAGTATCATAGATACTATAGTCCCATACTTTATACCTTGGTGCAAACTTTTAGTATCTTTGTAACTCATTGCCCTTTGTGATACTGATGGTATTCCTACAACAGCAAACCCAACTAATATCCAAAATGATGTTACCCATAATATAGTCATATTACCTTCTGTTACACCAAAAGGAGTTATCATACCTGGATCAATACTTGCCATGTTTTGTACAATATTTGAAACTCCACCACCTGCAATAACTGTTCCTACAAATATAGTTATTGTTGCTATCGTCATTATTATACCTTGTATTGTATCTGATATTGTTACTGCTCTAAATCCACCTATTACTGTATGTACTATAACTGTAACTCCAAAAGCAGTTAATGCTATATTGTAATCAAGACCTACTGAGCCTTGTAAAAGTCTAGCTGCCCCTACCCATTGAGCTGCCATTGCTGATATAAAAAATACTACTATAGATATTGAGGTTATCACGACTACAATATCAGACTTATATCTTTCTCTCAAAAAATCTGTTATAGTAACTGCATTTATTTTCCTAGATATAATAGCAAACTTTTTTCCAAGCACTGCTAATGTAAAGTATCCTGTTGGCATTTGTGCCATAGCTAAAAATACCCATCCTAATCCTTCTGTATAAGCCGTTCCCGGTCCACCTATAAAGCTTCCTGCGCTTAAATAAGTTGTGACTAAAGTCATAGCAAGTACAAATCCGCCTAATCCTCTTCCTCCAGTCATATACTCATCCATAAATTCATTCTCTTTATTATTTGATTTTCTGGCTTTATTAACAAACTTCATAGAGTAAAAACCAACACCAAATATTGCTATGAAGTATATTATTATAGGAACTAAAACTCCTAAATTAACATTTTGCATTATTTAAACTCCTTTCTATATTTTTCTACTTCTTCTTCACTTAAACCATCTAACGACATATCTTTAAAAAATTTATTTATCATTACTACTGTTAATATAGAAAATAAAACGCCACCTACTATACAGCTCATGAAAAACCATGTAGGTAATCCTAATATATATGTATATTCAGATATATCTTTTTTTCCAAGTCCATATCCAAATCCAAACCACCATATAAGATTTACAATTCCAAGTCCTAATCCCATAAGTGCCTCTTTATTGCACTGTTTAAATCTAGGATCTTCTGTTATTTTTTTATTATCTTTCATTGAATTTGCTCCTTTCAGACTAGCTTATACTTAAGATTTCCTTTATTTTGATTTTGTAATCTATTTTTATTATTTTATCTAAATCTTATTGTATTATTTTTTGTCTAAATTTGTCTACTATTATTTTGTATACAAAATAATTTAACATGCAAAATATAAATTTTTAATTAAAAAATAAAAATGAATCACTTAGCTTAAGTGATTCACTTTTGTTCTTAATTATATAAATTTCCAATCCAGAAATTCTGAGGTTGTTGATTTTGTTCTATCGGAATAATATCATAGCCTTGTTCAGTTAAATGTTTTAAAATTCCATCTAAGGCCTCCACTGTTTGCTTTTTCTCATGAATTAATATAACTACCTCTTTTTTGTTTTGAGTATATCTTTTAACGTTTTCTACTATTTGCGTTGAATTAGATTTCCAATCTTGTGTATCTAAATCCCAATCCCATAACTTGTATCCTGCTTCAACTAGCATCTCATAAGATTTTGTTGGAGTATAAGGTTTACTTCCATATGGTAACCTTATTATATTTGATTCTAAGTTGGTGATTTCATGAAATGTTTCTTTATTTTTATCAAATTCTTCTTTTGCAGATACATTACTTTTATATAATTCGTGTATATCATGACTTACACTATGAAATCCAGCTGTGTTTCCATTATTTATTATATTTTTAACTTGTTCTGGATAAGTTTTCATATTTCTATCTATCATAAAAAATGTTGCTTTAGCATTATATTTATTTAAAGTATTTATTATAGTATCTGTGTATTTACTTGGACCATCATCGATAGTTATATACGCTATTTTTCTCTCTTCACTTTCTACTACATTATCATAAGAATTATCATAGCATATATTAATGGTGCTATTTGAGTTTGCGTATATATCTTTTATATTTGATATACAAGTTCCTATTGTAATCACACTTGTACTTAATATTATGGCGAGTGTTTTTCTTAAATTTTTATGCATGTTTTGTTCCTCCTATTAGCTTTATATTTATATAATGTCGTTTTTAGGAACATCTTTTATTTAATTTTCGATTAGACGTTTATTGCGACAAATAAACCTTTTGAATTTTGGCTTCTATTATATTATTAGTCAAAAATTTTGTTTTATCACCATTCTTTTAAATTCCAAAAAATATATAAACATAAAAAAAAACCCAAAGCAAAGCTTTGAGTCTCTTTATTATGCTACTTTATTTGATTTAGTTTCTAATCCATTTTTATTTGACATATAGTTATAAACTGGTAATCCTATAGCTGTTATTACAAGGCCACCTACTGATATCATAGTTGTTTGCATTCCTGCTAGGAATAATTGATTTACTATAACAAATAGTCCACTTAATATAGCTATCATTGGTATCACAGGATATAAAGGTACTTTATATGGTCTGTGTAAGTTTGGTTGATCTTTTCTTAACTTTATTACCCCTATAAATGTTAATACATAGAATATCCATATTGCAAATATTGATAAATCTGTTAATAAGTTAAATTGTCCAGATAAAGCATATAATGCTGATAATATTGCCATAGCTATTGTTGCATTAGCTGGTGATTGAGCATTGTTTAACTTTGATAGGAAATTATATCCTGGTAAAGTTTTTTGAGAAGCTAGTGTATAAGCTATTCTTGGTCCTGTTAATATATATCCGTTTAATGCACCGAATACTGATATTAATATACCTACAGTTATTATTTTACCACCAACTGGTCCAAATATCTTTTCTGCAACTAATGCTGCTGGTGCTGCTACTGATGCTAATTCATGAGCTGGTGCTACCCAAAGGTAAGCTAAGTTTATAGTTAAGTAAACAGCCATAACTAATGATAATCCACCAACTATTGCTTTAGGTAAATCTTTACCTGGGTTTTTCATTTCTCCAGCTAAAGCTCCAACATTTATCCATCCATCATAGGCAAATAGTACTGCTATTAATAACTGTCCTAATACCCCACCTATGCTTATACCTTCTCCTACTAATGGAGTTAGTATTTCATTTTGTCCTGATCCTTTTATAAATCCAAATACCATTATTAATACAAGAGGTATTAATTTACATACAGTAGATACAGTTTGTATTGCTCCACCTGTTTTAGATCCTAATGTATTAAGAGCTGCTACTAATAATATTATTCCTACTGCTAAAGGAAGTTTTAATGCTGGATTTCCCATTAATCCAGTTGCTTGTTCTGCAAATATAACTGCTAACGCTGCTATAGTTGCCGGGAAGAATAATACCGTTTGCATCCAACCTGTTAAAAATCCTAATTTTTTACCATAAATCTCACTTATATAAGTCATCATTCCGCCTGTTTTAGGTATCGCTGCTGAAACCTCCGCAGCTGTAAGTCCAGCTGTTATAGTCATTATTCCAGCTAATACCCATGCTAAAATTCCAAGTCCTGGTGCTCCTCCTGTTGCTGAATAAACCGCTTGTGGCTTAAAGAATACTCCCCCACCTATAACCATACCAACAACTGTTGATAAAGCAGCAGCCATACCAAGATTTTTTTGAAGTCCCTTGTTTTCCATGTCTGTGCATCTCCTTAAAAACATATAATTTATTTTTTTATCAGTTCATCTTACATCTATAATTATAATGTTTTTTTCAGTCATTTCAATACATTTTTTACTATTTTTCGACACTTAATTTTGAAATTATGTTTTTTTAGAAATTTTATTTTATAAAACGTTATTTTTTTTAATTTTCTATTAATTAAAAATATTTAGTATTTGTTGGATATATTGATATTTAAATGTTTGATACAATAAATATATTTGAAATATAAACAATTTTAGATTTTTTGCTTCGGAGAAATGTTTTCCTATTATTTTTTTAAATATAAAAAAATTATAAAATCATAGTTTTTACTTTATTTTTTGCCATATTTTTATGATTTTTGTCTTATTTTTCATAGTATTTAATAAATACTAAACTCAAATTGTAAATTGTAGTTCATATTTATTTTTTTCTAAATATTATAAATATCCTTAATTTTTAATTATTATTAATCTATAAGGATATTTATAATAACATTTAAAATTTTATAGAATCTATAATATCATCAATCTTTTCATATGCTTTATTTATAGCTTCTTTTTTTTCTTTTTCTGTAAATCCAGTTCCATCTACTAAAAATTCTTCGAATTTCTTAATTCCCATAAATTTCATTATATCTTCTACATAACTTAAACCTTTATTAATTGCTGGTTTTAATAACCATGGTATATGTGCTCCTGATGACTGTACATATACAACTGTTCTAGGTTTATCATTTAATAATCCTTCTGGTTTACCGTTATCAAAGCTTATTGTTTTTTGATCTTGCATTATGCAGTCTATATATTCTTTTAATGGCGCTGGAAACGATAAGCTCCACATTGGTGCAGCTATTACATACACATTTGAACTTATAAATTGATCACATAAACTTCTTATTTTTTTTATTTCTCTTTGATTTTTATCATCTAATTTTTTTGTGTCATTTTCATCAACTATACAGTTTCTTTTTTCAAAGTATTGGTATTCTAATCTTGGAATATGTTCTTTGTATAGATCTATTTCTTCTACTTCAAAATCCTTATTTTTTTCTAAAAATCTATTTATAAGTTCTTTTGCTACTGTTTTACTTGCTGATAGTTCTTCTGGTTTTGAATTTACACTAATATACAATAACTTCTTCATACATATCCTCCTTAAATTATTAGTTATATTATTATTTGTACTAAAATTTAATTTATTCTCTATGTATAGTTTCAATGAATTAAGTAAATTAATTTTTTTTAAATAATTCAATCAATATGTTTAGTATTTAATTGATGGGGTATATACTTAATAGAATCCTAAAAATAAAAGATTTATAAATCTTCTCGTTTTTCAATTAAATAAAAAAGACAGGTGCATAACCTGTCTTTTTTATTATTTCATAATTTTTTTTACCATATTTAATTTTTTCTTATATGGAGGTAGCACTATTTTTATATCTATTTTAGTTGATTTTTTAACTATTGATTTTTTATAAGTGAATGTTTCAAAACTACTTTTACCATGATATTTTCCTATACCAGAAGTTCCAACGCCTCCAAAAGGCAAATAGTTTGATGCTACATGACTTATTGTGTCATTTATGCAACCGCCTCCAAATGCAAATCTATTTATAATATCTTCTGAAAATCTGTTATCTTCTGAGAAAACATATAGTGCTAATGGCTTAGGATGAGCATTTATATATATTTTTATATCTTCAACAGTTTTATATTTTATAACGGGCAGTATAGGTCCAAAAATTTCATCTTCCATGACTTTATCTTTTAGTGTTATATTTTTTAATATAGTTGGTGATATAAATTTATTTTCTTTATCAATTTCTCCTCCAAAGATTATTTTATCTTTATCATGTTCTAAAATTTCAGCTAATCTATTCATGTGTCTGTCATTTACTATTCTTCCAAATTCATTATTTTTTGAAATTTCATTTCCATAAAATGATTTAATTGATTTTTCTAAAGCTATACACAAATCATCATATATATCTTCATGTGCTAAAACATAGTCTGGTGCTACACATGTTTGACCCGCATTTAAAAGTTTCCCCCACATAATTCTATTAGCACTTATATCTAAAGAAGCTGTATTATCTACGATTACAGGTGATTTTCCACCAAGTTCTAATGTTATTGGTATTAAATTTTTACTTGCCTTTTCCATTACTATTTTACCTACATTAACACTTCCTGTAAAAAAGATATAGTCAAATTTTAAATCTAATAAGCTGCTATTTACCTTATAATCACCTGTAATCACTGTTATATATTCATCTCTAAAAGCTTCTTTTATCATCTCTTCTATTATTTTTTCTGTATTCACAGTATACTCAGATGGCTTTAAAACTACAGTATTTCCGCCTGCAATTGCGCCAACTAAAGGCTCTATTAAAAGTTGAAATGGATAGTTATATGGACCTATTATTAACACAGCTCCATAAGGTGCACTATAAATTCTTGATTTACCTGGAATTTGCGCAATATCATTTTTAACTTTTTGTACTTTAGACCATTTTTTTATATTTTTTAATGCATGTTCAATACTACTATATACAAATCCCACTTCATTTGAATATGATTCAAATTCATGTTTTCCTAAATCTATTTCTAAAGCATCAATTATTTTTTTTTCATATTTTTTTATAATATCTTTTAATTTTTTTAAATTTTTGATACGTGTATCTATGTCTATATTTCCAACACTATCTAAATAGGATTTTTGCTTTTGTAATATTTTTTCATAAGTATTCATAAAATCACCTCATTCTTAAATTATATATGTAATATTTTTTTATTTCATCTATAATTTTTATACAATACTATTTCATAAAAATAAAATAGACCTAATACTATTATTTAAATACTTGGTCTATTTTATTAATTTACATTAGTATTAATTTTTCAAATTAGTCTCAACTTCATTATCATCGTAACTTATCCAATCACTAAAGCTTCCTGCGTATACTTTGTGATTTATATCAGCTTCATCAAGTGCTAAGCTATTTACAGAAGCAGTTATTCCAGAACCACAATACACTATTACTTCTTTATAATTATACAGTTCTTTGAAATGTTCTTTTAATTCTTTTACTGATTTTAGTTCTATTTTTTCATCTACTTTATTAAATATATCCATCCAAAAATAATTTAGTGCACTAGGTACATGCCCTGCTTTTTTATCAACAGGTTCAAACTCTCCTATGTACCTTATATTTTCCCTTGAATCAACAATAGCTATATCTTTGTTGTAAAGTCTTTCTCTTATATAATTCATATCAACTTTCATTTCTTCATTTATTTTAATATTAAATAAACCTTTATCGTTTTTAGTTGCTACAGTGTTTATTTCTCCACCTATTTTTTTAAATGCTTCAATTCCATCCCTAAGTACATATACATTGTCATGACCTAAGTACTTTAATGTCCACCAAAGTCTAGATGGTCCAGCTAAATCACCTTCATCATAACAAACTATAATAGAATTATTGCTTATACCTATATTTTCAAAAGTTTCTTTTAAGCTTTCTATTGATGGTAATGGATGTCTTCCACCATGCTTCTTTACTTCGTTTGACAATTGAGTTTCAATATCTAATCTTACTGATCCCTTTATATGACCTTGTTCATAACTTTTTTTTCCATAGTCCTTATCCATTAAGCTAAATCTACAATCTACTATAATTAATTTTTCATTATTTATATTGTTTTTTAGCCATTCTACACTTACTAAATTACTCAATCTAATCACTCCTCAATAATATACGTTTTATAATATGTCATATTATTAACATTTCAAACCTTTTCCTTACATTATATCAAATTATTTCAAATCACAATATATAAAATAATTTTGAAATTTGTATATAATCAATAAAAAAGCGTATCTATAAATAAAATTAATCATTTTTAGATACGCTCTTGAAATCTATTGTAAATTTAAAGTAATATATCCATTACCTTGAAGCCTTCTTGATAACTGCAATGCTTTTGTAAATTTAATGAGCTGAGCATAGTATTCTGATTCGGTCATATTTCTCTCAAACTCTTTATTTGCCCATTCTATAATTATTGCTAAAGCACCTGATACATGCGGAGTTGCCATACTTGTTCCACTTAGTGTCGCGTATCCTTGATTTTTATATGTTGACAAAATATTCACTCCTGGAGCAACTAAGTCTACATATAAATTAGAGTTGCTAAATGGAGCAATTCCTTTATTTGAATCTATTGCACCAACCTCTATTACTTCATCATATGCACCTGGATAATCTAATTCATCAGTTTTTACATTACCCTTATCACCTCTATTACCAGCTGCACATACAACTAATATATTGTTATTAACTGCATTTAAAATTGCATTATGCAATTCTTTCGTATCTTGAGGCCCTCCAAGTGACATAGATATTATATTTACTTTTTTAGATACCGCATAGTTAATAGCATTTATAATCCACTGCATTTTTCCTGACCCACTTTTATCCAATGCCTTTAATATTAATAAACTTGCTCCTGGGTGCAACACCTGTTATACCAACTGGTGTTGTATTTGCAGCTATGGTTCCAGCAACATGTGTTCCATGACCTTGATAATCATCAAATATATCTGGATTTGAATTATCATCCGAAGTAAAGTTTCTACCGCCTATAATTCTACCTTCTAGTGCAGGATGTTTCGTATCACATCCAGTATCTATAATTGCAACAACAACTCCTTTTCCTGTATAGCCCTTCTTCCAAGCTTCTGTCGCATTTAACATTGTAACTCCATATGGAATTGTATAATCTAATTTATTAACTTCACTTTCTACTGTAAACGGTGTTAAGTTTAAATTTTCATTCATAATGAATCACCCTTTATATAAAATTCATTACTTTTATATGAATATAAGTAATTTAAATCAAAACTTTTAAACTTATATTTCATAATTAGAATATGGATTTTATATATAAAAGGTTACATTTTTGGGGTATAAATACTAAATATTCAACTAAGAATATTTATATAATAGTTATTTTAATCAATAGATGAAATATTCAGCTAAATTAAAGTTTAGATTTCATATACTGTATTAAAGGAAACTAACTTTTTATTATTATTTGTTTTTCTCTATAGCGAATTCACCTTCAATACATTTCCCTTTTAAATGATTTGTTTCAATATTTCCTTCTACTTTATTATTATAACTTTTTATTTCCTTAAATAATATTATAAATGTAATTAAAGTTGCTATAAAGTCAGCTATTGGCTGAGCTAGCCAAACACCTTTTAATCCTAAAAATCGTGGAAGAATTAATATAGCTGGTATAAGTAAAATCACTTGTCTAAGAAGGCTAAGTATCATTGCTATTTTAGCTTTTCCTATTGATTGTATAAAGTTACTTCCTGTTACAGAGATCCCTATTATAGGCATCATAAGCAAGTAAATTTTTATCCCTTCAACTGAAATTCTCATAAGTTCTTTATCCTTATTAAACATTCTTATCATAATTTCGGGATATGTTTGAACTACTAAAGATCCTATTGTTAAAATAACTGTTGCTACAGCTACAGATGATAAGTATGCTTTTTTTACTCTTTCGTATTTTTCAGCTCCATAGTTAAAACCTATGATTGGTTGTGCCCCTTGATTTATTCCAAATATAGGCATTAAGAATAACATAGAAATTGATGAAATTGTAGCCATAGCTCCTATAGCTAAATCACCTCCATATGTTTTTAAAGCATGATTAGATATAACTTGAACTAAACTGGCTGCAATTTGCATTGAAAACGGAGATATTCCTATTGCAAAAACTCCTATTATTAACCTTTTATCAAGTTTTAAACTTGATTTACTAAATTTCAAATTAGATTTTCCAGAAAGATAATATGCCATAGTAAGTATGGCTGTAACTGTCTGAGAAATAACTGTAGCTAAAGCGGCACCCTTTATTTCCATATTAAATCCAAATATAAATGTTGCATCTAATATAATATTAGTTAAGCACCCTACAATCATTATTCCAGCTGATATTTTAGGACTTCCATCAGCCCTTATTGAGTGGTTTAGAGAAAATGATAGTAAGTTAACAACTGTACCTAAAAAAATTATAGTTATATACGATTTTGCATAAACTAATGTTTTTTCACTAGCTCCAAATAAAATTAGTATTTTATCTACATATAAAAGACCAATTATAGTGATTATTACTCCAATTAATATAGCTAGAGTCATTGCATTACCGATTAACTTTTCTGCTTCTTCTTTTTTACCTTGACCTAATTTTATAGATATATTAGTTGTTGTACCTATTCCTATTAACATACCAAAAGCTAATATTATAGTTACGATAGGCATAGTTACACCAAGACCGGTTATAGCTAACGGCCCTACACCTGGTATGTTTCCAATAAACATTCTATCAACTACATTATATAAAGCATTTACCATCATTCCTATTATGGCTGGTATCGAGTACTTTATAAGTAGTTTATATACAGATTCTGTTCCTAAAGTTTGTTGTGTACCCATTTTTTTCCTCCTATATTAATCTATTAATTATATATTAGTTGCTTATGCAACTATTACTTTATGATAATTTAGTTGTTTACGCAACTATATTAGTAAAATTATATCTTATTTTTACATTAATATCTAATTTAATTTTATATACTTTTTAGTAAAATATTTAGTACTAAAATTTATTTGTAAAATAACTATCTACACTAATTTATGTATATATTAATTATATATCTTTTTAATGTATTTGAAAATATAAATACATTAATTACTTACATATAAAATAATTAAAAAATATAAATTTATTTATTACGGCTATTTAAATTTAAAATTGAACTATTTTTTTAATTCTATAAAACCTATTTCTAAAATAAAAAACCCCAGTGTTTATTTCATCACTGAGATTACTTTACTTTATAGGTGCTTTCAGATATTAATTCCTCTCTAATTTTCTTATTCTCTTCATTTAAATAAATTCTATATGTGTTTACATTAATTTTATCTTTATTGAATTTTTCTTGCGTTCTTATATAGATTCTTTCTCTATCTTGATCACATCCATATATCTTTGTTGTTATAGCTCCATTATTTACAATATTTTTAATATAGATAGGATGTGAATAAGGATTTCTAAATTTAAAATCTGTATATCCATATGATACTGCAGCATCTTTGCCTCTTGGAGCATAATGAGATGTAAATGTATGATTATGAACTTCTTTTATATCCATTCCAGATAATAGAGCTGCATTATATATTGTTGTTGATACTTGACACACTCCTCCACCTTCTCCATTTACATACTTACCTCCAACAATCACTTTAGCAGATTTGTAGCCATTGCTCCAAGTTCTGGCTCCTGTAGCTTTATTATATGAAAAAATTTCACCTGGCATAACAAGTAAATCACTCGTACTTTTACCTGCGACATGTATGTTGCTGCCTCTAGATGATTTATCATAAAAACTAGTACTACATTGACCTAATATTGAATTTATAGACTTTACACTTTCTGTAGTTACATTAGGTTTTATAATTTTTATAGGCAATTCAATAGTTGATATATTTTTTTTATCTATCATATTATATATGGTTTCTTTTAAATTAATAATATCAACTTCTATTCCATCTTTAGATTTGGTTGTCTTAATTTCGGATCCCTCACTTATTTTTATAGTGGCTTGAACTACTTCTACATCTATTTCATTACAAATTTCATCTAAAATTTTACTTAATTTTGATTCATCATAGCTTGCATGCAATTTTATTATGTATGAATCTTTAAAAGATAAATTAAACATCTTTTTTATATTTTCTACCTTATCTTCTCCTCTTGTATATAAATAAGCCTTTTTTATAGACTTATCAATATTATAATCTAAGTTTATATCTTCAGGTGTTATATCCCAATTTTTATCATTATATCTAATATGTATTACTTCTAAAGGATATTTTTTATATATAAGTTTTTTTGCTTCATTAATAGTTAAATGTCCCACTTCTTGATTTTCTATATATATTTTTTTAAAAATTTTCCCATCATCAGTTTGATTAGGTTTACTCATACCTAAACTAAATAATCCTATCAAAAATATAAGTGTTGTTATGTATATTTTTTTTGTCTTTTTATTTTTCATAACTTGCTCCTTAAATATATTTTATAAGTTTATATTTTCCGATATTTTTTTTTATATGCTACTGCTTTTTTATACTTAAATAATAACTAATTAATAAATTTTAATTAGTTATTTTAAATTTGAGTTAAGATTATTAGTTTTTGATTAAAAATATGTAAAAAATACTACACATTCTTAAGTATTATGGTATAATAATTACACCTTAACTTAATAACTTAACAAATAATTACAGCTTAATATTTTATTAAAGAGATCTATGATCTCTAATTTCGGAAAAGAGGTAACGATTTAAGCCTCGTATGTAGAGAAATCTGCATAGGACACAACTTGAATTGCAGATAATTCCTAAAGCCTAAGTGCCACAACGTAAAAGCGAATAGCTTTAAGCGTGATGGAACGAAAGTAGAAAAAAGTCTTAGGATGGCATATGGTTAAACCCTAAGTGCTAATACAATGGATGTTCATGCAGGGAAGTCCCGAACAGGGAAACCTTCAACGACTAGAGAGTTGTCTCGTACACTATAAGCGATTGATAGTGGAAGTAGGTTGCCCCTAACGAGTAAGGTCGAGGGTGAAGAAATAGTCTGCTCTCATATGAAAGTGTGAGAAGTTCATTAGAGAACTGCATAAGTCTAGCGAACTTATGTGAACAACATGGTGTCTATTTTGATAAAGAAAGTAAAATTATCTAAATTTAATGGAGAGCTTTGTGAAAACTTATACGCTGATGTATGTTATATAACTGCATCAAAATTTGAAGACATTACTAATTTATACAATAGGGTAAATGATGCGATGGAAAATAAAAATTGGCTTAAGTTTCGCGATCAACTCTATTTAATGGATGTATTAGACAAGGGTGGATTTATAATAGGATGTTATGTTGAAGAAACCTTAGTTGCATCAGCACTATGCGAATTGCCTAGTGGTGATTATTTAGATTATCTTTATGAAATGGGACTTACTGAAGAAGAAATAAATTCTAGTTATGTATCTGGTTATGTAATGGTAGACCCTCTTTACCGTGGCAATTCCCTTCATAAAATATTAATGGAAACTAGAATGCAAGAATCTATCATTAGAGGTAAGAACCATATTGTAACTGCAATAGCTACTGAAAATATTTTTAGTCTAAAAACAGTACTTAATTTAGGTTTTGAAATAAAACTACAAAAAGAAAACCAATATGGTATAACAAGAAATATACTTATAAAACAATTGGTTAATCTATCAGAACAGGAAATAGAAATTACAGCTTAGAAAGTAATATAAGGGAGAGATAATTTTATCTCTCTCTCTTTTATTTGTTATAACAAAAGTATTTTTATAACTATAACATTTATGTTATATACAAATTTATTAACTAAAATATTTTTCACGATTACTTTTATAATGTATTTATGTTTTTATATATATTGCACATAATATGCCATATAAGATATGGATAAATTTCATAAAAAGTATAAGGTAGAATTTGTATTAATATTCTTAATTATTAAGTATTTTTTACATTTAATTACATTTATCTTCAATATATTCTAAGCTTATTTACAATATTGTATTATTTACCATTTTTATTTGACTTATATATATAAATTCTTTTATAATTTAAGTCAGTATAAGTTTACACAAGGAGGAATTTATGTCTTTTTTAGAAAAGTTCAAAAACAAAAAAGTGGCTATAGGTGTAGGTGTTTTTGTAATAGTTGCATTGGGCGTTGGAATCTTTATTTATAATAAAAATAAAATAAATGGCGATGACTTAAGCGTGGATGAAAATTATATCGAGACGTATACTATCGCTGATAACGAAAAGATTTTTATAAATGGTGTTATAACACCTACTAAAACACAGGATTTTAATCCTAATCAAGAAAATATGAGTAAAGTAAATGTTACTAACGGAAAAGTTGTAAATGAAGGAGATCTTTTGTATACTACGAAAAATCAAGATGCAATAGATCAAATCGATGATTTAAAATCTCAAGTAAATACTCTAAAGAATCAAGTAGATAAACTAAAAAAAGCTAATAGCTCTAATGATTCAGGGGTTAATTCTGAAATCAGTGGATTAAATTCTGATATTAGCAAATTAAACTCTCAAATATCTTCTTTAGAAAAAAAGGCATATTTAGAGACATATGCTCCTTTTGCAGGTAAAGTTTACTTAAATGAGACTTCTGACGGACCTGAGCAGTCTGCATTTATGACTCTTGAAAGTAACGAGTATTATATGAAGGGACAAGCTAGCGAACAAGATTTACCAAAACTTCAAATAGATGATCCTGTTGACGTTTTAGTTTTCTCTAATAACAAAAAATTAACAGGTAGAATAAGCTATATATCAGATAGACCATCTACTGCTACAAATGATATGAATATGGGTGGTCAAAGTAATTTATCTTATTATGATATAATTATATCTTTTGAAAATCAAGAAGAATTAACTAATGGTTTCCACGTTCAAGCATCTATAGAAGTACGTGATTCAATAGTTAAAATACCAACATCTGCTGTATTAGAGAGCAAAACAGATGATAAAACAGAAAATTATGTGTTTGAAGATTTAAATGGAATACTTAAGAAGAGAGTTATCGAAATCTATGATCAAAATGAAGAATTTACAACTGTAAAATCTGGACTTGATAAAAATATTTCTATAATAAGATATCCATCTGAAGATATGAAGGAAGGTGATCCTGTAAATACAGGAAGTGTTCCTAATAGTGAGGATGGAACTGAAAATTCATCAGATGAAAAAGATAAAGCCACTACTAAAGACGGAGCTGAGCATTCATCAGATGAAAAAGATAAGGCACCTTCTGAAGAAGGAGCTGAGTAATTCTTGAGTAATATAATTAAACTAGAAAATGTTCAAAAATTTTATAAAGTTGGTAAAGAACAATTCCATGTTCTTAAGTCTTTAAGCTTAGAAATAGAAGCTGGTGATTTTGTTATGATAATGGGTAAATCAGGAAGTGGTAAAACTACACTACTTAACAGCTTAGGTTTCCTTGATAAATTTGATGATGGAAAATACTTATTTAATGGTGAAGATGTTACAAATTTAAATGAAAACCAAAAATCTGAATTTAGAAATAAAAATATAGGTTTTATTTTTCAGCAATTTAACTTAATAGAAACATTAGATGTGTACCATAACATAGAATTACCTCTTATTTATGAGGGTTTACTAAATAAAGTTGACAGAGAAAAGCTAGTTTGTGAAAAATTAGAATCAGTTGGTCTACTAGATAAATTAAAAAATATGCCACTTCAATTATCAGGTGGTCAACAACAACGTATTGCTATAGCTCGTGCACTAGTTAATAGTCCTTCTCTTATTTTTGCAGATGAACCAACTGGTGCTTTAGATAGTGAGACTAGTAATGACATCATGGAACTTTTAAAAAATTTAAATGAACAAGGAAAAACTATAATAATGGTTACTCACGATAATGATTTAATAAAATACGCCACTAAGGTTGTAAAACTAAAAGATGGTGTAGTTTCAATGGAGGTGTAGCCTATGAATTTAATAAAAAGTTCCTTATCCAATTTAAAAGGTCATAAACTTAGAGTATTTATAACTTTACTTTGGATTATAATGGGGATTACATCAGTAATACTTGTAAGTTCTATCGGTAATGGTCTAAAAAAAGAAGTTTTTAGTTCAGTTGACAAGGTCAACCCTAATAAAACAAGAATTTCATTTGAGCCTACAGATCAAAATATGTCTAGTATGACAGCATTTTTACAACCATTTGCTCTAAAAGATATTGAAGAATTATCTTTTGTCGAAGGAGTTGAAAGAATAGGACCTGCTAAGGAAGATTTTGATATGAACTCTAGTTATTACTCTGAAGCGTCTTTTGATAAAAAAACTACTTCTATTGAAGTAAATGAATTAAAAAAAGATACAAAAGTAAAAGCTTTATATGGCAGAAATTTTTCTTTAGAAGATAACGATAGAAAAGTAATTATGATAACCATGCAAAATGCAACAGACTTATTTGGTGATGCAGAAAAAGCTATAGGTAAAGGTATAACTATTAGCGGCTCAACATTTGAAGTAATCGGTGTCGTTGATGAGAGTTCTCTAACTACTGACACTGAAGAAAATAACAGTGGCATGCTTGGTGGTATGTATGGTGGTGGTGACTTTACTTATGCTACATCTTATATGCCAAAGAAATCTTTTGATTCTTTAATGAATCAAAACGCTTATCCAACTGAAATTTATGGACTTGATTTAATAGTATCTAAAGGATATGATGTGTCTGAAGTAGCTTACAGAGTTTGCGATAAGTTATATGATTTACATCCGGATATTAACGGTTCATATAACCCACAAGATCCGTCAGAACAAACTCAAGAGCTTGAAGCAATGGTTTCTAAAATAAATTTATTTATAACTGCTATAACTGCTATATCTATGTTTGTAGGTGGTGTAGGTGTTATGAATATAATGTATGTATCTGTTATGGAACGTCAAAGAGAAATAGGGATTAGAAGGGCTATAGGTGCAAAGCCTAGACATATATTATTCCAATTTTTAACTGAAGCTGTATTTATAACGGTATGTGGTGGAATACTTGGGATAATAATAGGATTTATAGTAGTTAACTATGCATCTAACTATTTACCATTTAAAGCTATCCCTAATGCAAACAGTTTATTCTACGCATTTATTGCAACTGTTTTAACTGGAGTAATATTTGGTATTGTTCCTGCTCTTAAGGCATCTAAATTAGATCCAATTAAGGCCATTTACAAATAATACATACTAATTTTGTATAAATAAAATGAGTATATCTTAAGCTTAAGATATACTCATTTTTTAATTTCTATTATTAATAAAATTCAACTTCTATAATCTTACCTAATCCTGATAAAGTATTTTTTAGTTCATTTAAAACATATAACTTAATACTTAGTTCATTTGGAAAATCTGGATTTTGATGTGCTGGATTTATAGCTCTCCCTATTATAAATTTTACATGCGTACAATCCTCGTAAAGCATACGAGCTAACTTAGATGCTCCATCCTCTTCATATAAAAATTTTAAATCAGTTGCCATCTTTACTTTTTCTAATATTTCAGTTGCTTTTCTTATAGTTAAAACACCCTCTGTAACAAGATCTATTCCCTTTATATACCCAATTGGAGGTATATCTTTATCAACCACTTTAAAACTTGTTTTAACCTCCTCATTTAGCTCCCTGGCAACAATATTTCCAGCAGTACCTCCACAAACAATTCGTCTCCCATAAGTAGACATTATCTTTTTAACTATTTCATTGTCCATTTCAGGGTCTATAGGAGGACCTGAAAATAATATAGCTTTTTTAGGCATAACTGCTTTTATAGTTGCAACGGTTGTATCATCTCCAGGCTGTTGCATATATAGCTGATCACATGCACCTAATAACAAGTTAGTTACAGTCTTAGCTGACATATTTTTATTTGTATTTTCCTTTAGATATTTTTCAATATCTTCCCATTGCCATCCTAAGTTTAATACCTTCCCTACTCCAGCGTGTACTACTCCATCACTTACAAAAACTAATATATCTTTCTCCTTAAGTTTAAATCTACTTTCCTTAATTTTTCTTCCATTAATTTCGGTAGTACACCACTCTATTTTCTTTATTTCTCTATCACTTAAAAAGAAAATACTTGGATTATCAAATTCAGCGACATACGCCATACCATCACTGGCAACTTTTATTATAGTAAATGTAGAGTATGCTAAATTTCTTTGCGAACATACTGGAAGTGTATGTATAACAGTATCTACTACTTCTTCTATAGATAAACCCTCTTTTAACATTGTTAAAGCTATCTTAGCAGTTAAAGTTGCCAATATATTAGCTTTTACGCCACTGCCTAATCCATCTGATAAAACAGCAATAAATTTTTTTTCATCATGATAAAACTCAACTTTATCTCCACATAACTCTTCTCCATATTTGTTTAAACTACTGCTTGCAAAGTCTATAAAAAATTTCATTTTTTACTGTTATCCTCCTGAATAAGATTTTTAAGCTGAGTTAATGTTACCTTTGTTTCTGCCGTAGTTTCACCTAATAAACTTGCAATTTCCTGGGCTACAGTCATTTGTTTATTTATAACTTTTTGAGCCATATTTATAGCATCTATTTTCATATTTTGAATTGATTGTTGTAATTTTTCATCTTTCGTTATATCATCTGCAATCCATAACATAACTTGATTTTTTTCTAACCATATTATACTTTGTATTATTGTTGATTGATTATACTCTAGCACTACTTTTTCTTTATAAGTATTAACTTTACTTTTTTTAATATTTTCAAATTTATTTTCGTCTAAAAACATTAATATAGGAAGCCCTGTAGCTTTTTTATTTGTAATATCAAAAAATTTTTCAGCTGCTGGATTTAATTGTACTATTTCTAAATTTTTATTTATTATAGCTATCATATTAGGAGTCATATCAAATATTATATTTGTTAAATTTTCAGCCCTTTCTCTCATAAAAGGTAAACACATATTTACTTCCGCCATATCATTATATACTGCTATAGCTTTTTCTTTGCATGTGTGATATCCGCAGCTACCACAATTTAATTCATCATTTTTGTCATGTTTACCCATACTCTTCATTATCTCTCTTAGCTCTTCTTCTGTTGGTTGCTTTAATAAAATTTCTTTAGATACAAAATTCTTTTTTATAGAAACTTGAGAGATTATATCATTTATTTTAGGATTATATTGATTCTTTTCTTTGTTAGCTCTTTTAGCGTATTGTTTAAGATTTTCTTTTCTTTCATAGCATGTTATATTATCATGAGGCATACCAGATCCATTTACACAACTATGTCTACAGCTATTCATATCAATTAATGAATTTTTTAGTTTTCCTTTTTTTAATTCATCTAATATTTTTATACAATCATCGATTCCATCGACTTGTATAATGCTCTTTTTAGGATTATTTTCTTCTATATGCTTTGTTGGCCCTCCAATTATAGGTAACAATCTTTTTTCTTTACTAACATAGTCAAACGGCTCTTCCCCAATAGTTTCTAAATCTATGTTTTTTTCTTTTAGCCAATTTTGAAGTTCTTCAAATGTTAATACTATATCTATAGATTCATCATCATGCCCATCTGTCTTTTTAGCTAAGCATGGACCTATAAATATAACTTTTGTCTCTTTTCCATATATATTTTTTAATACTCTTGCATGAAATATTGCTGGAGATGCTACAGGTATAATATTATCAGTAAAATCTTTATAATATTTTTCAATTAACTTATTTACAGAAGGACAAAAACTTGTTATATATGTTTTATCATCATCTAGATTTGCATATGTTTCATATTCATTTATAATCGGATCTACTATTGATGCGGTTTCTTCTACATAATCAAATCCTAGCAATCTAAGTGCCTTAGGAATTTTATTACTATATTTCCCAAATATAGATGCAAAGCTTGGAGCTATCGACGCTACTACTTTTTTTCTACCACTTATATAATGTTTAACCATATCAATTTCTGAACGTATTAATTTTGCATTTTGAGGGCATGCTCTAAAGCATCTACCACATACAATACATCGATCTTTCATTATTTGAGCTTGATCATTTTTAACCCTTATAGCATGTACTGGACAAGCTCTTAAGCATGCATAACAATTTTTACAATTAACTTTAGAAAAACCCATAACCCACATTTTATCTTCCCCTTTATCTTTTAAATATATGGCATAAACTCCGCTTCAAATATTTGCCTTGCATTTTCCTTAGAAACAGAAAATACAATATCATCCCATCTCATAACTGAAACTGCATCCCTGCATTTCCCAAGGCAAAATGAAGCACAAAGTTCTATTTTATCTCCTAATTTATACTTGTCTATTTCTTCTTTAAAAATTTCTATAACTTCATATGATCCCTTTATATGGCATGCACTTCCTATACATATTTTTATAGACTTCATATATCTCACTCTCCCTAACCTATATACCTCTATTTTATAAAAGATTCACTTAGCTTAAACCACCGCTTAGAAACGATACTTTATATGCTTAATAACTTCATCCGTTTCTTAAAATGTCCTATGAGATAATTTTAGTTTATTGATTATTATATATCTACAAAAAGTAAAAAAATACCTAATTCTAAATAATAGAATTAGGTATTTTTTATTAATCTTGTTCTATACTTTCAAATACTATGTTTCCATTACATATAGTATAATTAATTTTTCCATATAATTTATGGCCTATAAATGGTGAATTCGATGATTTTGAAACAAATTCTTTTACTTCATATTCTTCATTAGGATTAAATATTACTAAATCTGCTTTAGACCCTTCTTTTATACATCCACTTTCTAAATTATAAAGCTTAGCAGGATTTATAGTCATTTTTTCAAGCAGCTTCATTATACTTAAATGTCCTTTTCTAACTAAGTGAGTTACACCTAAAGCTAAAGAGGTTTCAAGTCCTACTATTCCACTTGGCGATTTAGCGAAATCTACATTTTTTTCTTCATTTGTATGTGGCGCATGATCAGTTGCAATTATCTCTATAGTATCATCTTGTAGTGCTTCAATTATGCTGTATTTATCATCTACAGTTCTAAGAGGTGGATTCATTTTTGCATTAGTTTTATATATCAAAACATCATCCTCTGTTAATGTAAAGTGATGTGGTGTAGCTTCTGCATATACATTAGCTCCCAATCTTTTAGCAAGCCTTACAGCTTCTATAGAGGCTTTTGAACTTATATGTTGTATATTGACCTTTGCACCAGATTTTAACGCTAACATACAATCTCTAGCAACCATAACATCTTCTGCTACATGTGATGCACCTACTAGCTCCATTTGCTTAGATATTTTTCCATCATTTATACCTGCACAAGTTATTAGTGATGGGTCTTCTTCATGAAAGCTTAATGGTACATTTAATTCTTTGGCTTTATTCATAGCATCTAAAATTATATCACTATTCATTATTGGTAAACCATCATCACTAAATCCTACAGCACCGCTATTTTTAAGATTTTCCATGTCTACTAATTTTTCACCTTTAAATCCCTTTGTTATTGATCCTACCTGCAATACATTTATAGGTGAATTGTTAGCTTTATTTTTTATATAGTTTAAAGTTTCTTCATTATCAACAATAGGATTTGTATTTGCCATGCATACTACTGTTGTAAATCCTCCTCTTGCTGCTGATCTAGATCCACTTTCTATATCTTCTTTATGAGTAAATCCAGGATCTCTAAAGTGTACATGTACATCAATCAATCCAGGTGAAACTATACTTCCACTTGCATCAATTACTACTTCATATTCACTTGTTATTTGAAATTTCCCTATCTTTTCTATAATATCATTTTTTATGACTATATCTAAAACTTCATCTCTTTTAGTGCTTGGGTCTATTACTCTACCATTTCTTATAAGTATCATGTCTATTGCTCTCCTTTTAGATATTCATACATAACTTTACATCCATCGTATATACTTAATAGTGATGAAAATTCACTTTTATTGTGACTTATCCCCCTGTAGCAAGGTATAAATATCATGGCTGTATCACAAATTTTGCTAAACGCCATAGCATCGTGACCTGCGCCACTTGGCATAACCTTATGAGATATTTTTAATTTTTCACTACTCTCTATTAACTTTTTTTGCATATAAGAACTCATTTTAACAGGATCAAATCTACCTGTGTCTTGAGCAAATATTTCTACATTTCTTTTTTTCATAATTTCTCTTATAGTGCTTTTCATATAAGATTCGATTTTATCTAGACTGTCTGTGTCTATTCCTCTTATGTCTACTCCAAGAGTCACATCACCAGGAATTACATTTAATACATTAGGTCCATTATTTATAACACCTACTGTAGTTACAGATTTTCTATAACTTTCATCCATTCCAATCTTTTCTAATTCTAATATAAGTTCTGATGCTGCACAAAGAGCATCATGTCTCATATCCATAGGTGTAGCTCCTGAATGTTCAGCTTCTCCTAATACACTTATTTCAAATCGTCTAGGACCTGCTATATCAGTTACTATTCCTACTTTTATTCCATATTCTTCTAATACTTTTCCTTGTTCTATATGTAATTCTAAGTACTGCTTTACATTTTCAATCTTTTTAGGATTTAAACTATATCCATTGCTATAAAATATATCCACTATATGTCTACCTGTTTTAGAGACTAATCCTTTTATATCATCTTTGGTTAATTCCCCTGTTATTAGTCCACTACCTATAGTACATTTTCCAAAGTTGCTTGATTCTTCACATCTAAATGCAGCTACTCTTATTGGTATATCTAAATTTTCATCTTTAGCCCACTTTAAAATTAAAAGTCCAGCTATTACTCCAGCTACCCCATCGTATCTTCCACCATTTACTACAGAATCTAAATGAGATCCCATTAAGTAATATGGCTTTTGTGATATATCATTTGCAACATATGTATTTCCAACTTCATCTATATAAGTATAAAATTTTTCATCTTCACCCAATGATTTAAACATATTGTGCATATCATCTTCTACTTTAGTATATCCAAGTCTAGTTACTCCGCCATATGAATTGGCTCCAATATCGTAAAATTTGCTAAAAATATATTCTAAATACTCTATATCTTCTCTTTTTGAAGCCATTTTCTTGTCCCCCATTGTTTGAATATTTAACACATTTGTGTGTATTTTTATTCTATTATACATTATGTAAAATTTATTTTAAACATAATTACGAATTATTTTTATTTTTATGCTTATATAATTCATATTTTAATTAGATTTATAATTATTTATTTTATTAGCTTAAATATAAAATTTCTTTTGATATCAACAGCTTTTTTAGGACATAGTTCATGGCAACAATAACATCTTATACAATTGTCTAAGTTTATAGTTACTTTATTCTCATTAAAACTCATAACCTTAGCTGGACAAGCTTGTATACATTTCCCACATTTTATACAGTCTTTATGCCTAACAACCGGCTTAGGTGTTATTAACTTTGTTATAGGTTCATGTAAAAATTTAGGTAGGCTTGATTTTAAAAGTCTAAAATCTTTGCTAGTACTTGGTATTTTAAAATCTTTTATTATTAACTTTTCTATATCTTCCCCTAATATGTTTATATCTGAAAAATCTTCTTTTATATATCCTCTTTTTATAGATCCCCTTAATGTTGGTACTCTATCACTATTTAAATTTATAATTTTACAAGCAACAGCATCTAGTGCATAAGGACTTTGAGATGCTAACATCACCCCTAAGTGTCTTGGTACACCTGCAGATGGTCCATCACCCTCCATACCTACCACTCCATCCATTATAGTTAACGTTGGATTTACATAAGAGCATATATCTAATAATACTTCTTCACAAAATAGTTCTTCTGTAGGGAATCTATAATGTATTTCAGCTTTTTTTAATCCTGCTATGCATCCATATAAATTTTTAACTCCACCAGTAAATGTAGCCATACCATGTGTTTTAAATTTACAAATATTTATTATATGATCGACTTTAGTTATAGGTGTAATAATGTCCATGTATTTTAATGCATTTGCATCATAATTTTCTACTTTTACATCGCTTATATCATAATTTAAAGTTATCCCTAATTCATCAGCTACATCTTTCATTCCACTCGATTTATAAATCCCCTTTAATGAACTTACAGTATATGGTCCACCAGGGCTATCTCCAATTATAACTTCACAATTTAATTTCAATAATTTTTCGCACAATACTTTTACAACCATAGGATGTGTTGTTGTTGCCTCCTCTGGTCTTTTTTTCATAAGTAAATTGGGTTTTATAAGAACCTTACTATTTTTACTTACAAATTTCTCTATACCACCTAAATCATCTAACATCATTTCTATAGATTTTTTTATATTGTCATACTCATAATCATTGCACTTTCTTAACGATACTAAATTCATAATAGACTCCTTTTTATTTCATATTAATTTTAATTGTAAAATTTTAGAATAGTTATGTCTATAAAAACTTAATTATATAACTTATAAATATTATTAATTGCAAAAAAAATAGAGAAAGCTTACGCTCTCTCTACTTTATATCTATTAGTTTTGTTTTCCAAAGTGTCTTTCTAATAATCCTAAGAATGCTTTACCATGTCTAGCTTCATCTTTACACATTTCATGAACTGTATCATGTATAGCGTCTAATCCTAATTCTTTAGCTCTCTTAGCTATTTTTAATTTACCTTCTGTTGCTCCGTATTCAGCTTCAACTCTAGCTTTTAAGTTAGCTTGAGTATCTGCAACTACAACTTCTCCTAATAATTCAGCAAATTTAGCAGCATGTTCTGCTTCTTCAAATGCTATTCTCTTATAAGCTTCAGCAACTTCTGGATATCCTTCTCTGTCAGCTTGACGACTCATTGCTAAGTACATTCCTACTTCTGTACATTCACCAGTAAAGTTAGCTCTTAATCCTTCTAATATTTCTTCATCTACACCTTGAGCTACACCTATTCTATGCTCATCGGCCCAAACCATTTCACCTTTCATTTCGTCGAACTTTTCAGCTCCAACTTTACATACTGGACAGACTTCTGGTGCAGTTTCTCCTTCATGTATATATCCACATACTGTACAAACAAATTTTTTCATAATTATTCCCTCCACTTTTTTATATTAATTTAATTTATTGTTTATTTTCTTATACTCTATATATACCCGAGTATATTTGATTTAAACAAATTTTTAAATTTTTCTATTAATTATTTTAACATTTTTTACTAATAATTCTCAACTTTTCTGTTAAAGATTATTATAATATATAAATACCCCGCCTATATTCCTTTAAACATATTTTCTCTCATATTTTTTAAATTTTATAATTCATTTTCACTTTCCTTTACTATAGCACTACACATATCTTCTACATATACATCTTTCTTTTTGATGAAAGATAGCTTTGTTTCAGCCATTATAATAGAAGTAAATATAATTGCTATACCAATAAGCATTTTTAAAGTAACAATTTCTTTTAAAATCAAAACAGAAAAAATTGTTCCAAAAACAGCTTCTGTAGAAAGTATTATTGCTGTTTTTGTTCCATCTACCATTTTTTGACATATAGTCTGTAGTAAAAATGCAATTGTAGTACTAAATACACCTAAATATAGTGCACCTAAGTACCCATTTATTTGTGCCTCTATTTTCATTTCACCCATAAATATTTGACAAACTAAAGATAATATAAATGCAACTGTAAACTGAATTCCGGTTAATATAATGGGATTATACTTCGAAGCAAATTCACTTGTAAAAAATATATGAAATGCAAATCCAAATGCACATATTAAAGTTAGAAAATCTCCTATATTTATAGAAAAATCAGCCTCTAAAGATAATATGCCTATTCCTATAAGCGTCATTATACTACTTATTATACCAAATTTGTCTAATTTTCTTTTGTAAATAAAAAAACCTATAAATGGAACTATAACAACATTTGCAGCTGTTATAAATGCATTTTTAGTTGGAGTAGTATATAATATTCCTATTGTTTGAACTGCAAATGCAATAAACAAGAAAAACCCCAGTATAACTCCACTTTTTAATATTTCTTTATTTATATTTTCCTTTATTTGCTTAAAAAATATTAAATTAATTAAAACAGCCCCTATAAAAAACCTTATAGTTAATAATTGTAATGGAGTTAGACCTCCATCTAAAGCTAACTGTGTACCAACAAAGCCACTACCCCAAATCATGGCAATTAGTATTAATCCAAATTCCGCTATATGCCCCTTAAACAAGATTTATCCCCCCTCAAGTATTAAATTTTTGATCAAGCCCTCTTAATTTAACATTAGTATAATAAATGATTTTTGTAAACATAATTAATATAGTTTTTATATATTTTTTTATTTTCTAAAAATTTTTAAATATATTATAAAAGACTATATTAAATATAGCCTTTTTAATTACTATTTTATAAATTTAAACGTAAAAGGGTATTCATAGTCTTTGTGATACCCATATTTTATCATACCTATTACAGTCATTACAAAGTATGCAATACTTACTATAGGCATTAATATAGTTCCTATTAAAACTATTATTAATAAAAATGCGATAATTTCATATATAACAAATGTTATATGAAAGTTTAAAAGCCTTTTTCCATTTATTTCAATGAAAGCTGAATCCTTACTATATTCTTTCCATACAAAATAGGATACTATAAATCCAATTATATTAAATACCACTATTGACCCTGCCATTAATAACATAATTAGATTTTCTCTTGGTATTGATTTATTATAATTTTCCATACTATCTCCTTTTTATTAATCATTTTGAGTTTTATATCATTTCCCAGGAAAACATTTTAAATGTCTAATTTTAACTGTTCAAAGTAAATTTTATTTTCATTATTTTTTGTTTTTTGTTTTTCTTTTATTATGTTCATCTTTAAAAGTAATTTTTTTATTGCTGCAAAACTTTCTACTGCAATATTTTTATTGTTCACTTTCATCAAATATCCTGCAGATGTTTTATTTATTGCTAACTTATGTTCATCCATTATTATAGATACTATATTTCCTTTTAGGTATTTAACTGCAAATGTCTTTTCATTATTAGAAAATATCTCCACTAAACTATCTGCAATTTTAAGTTTACTTTTATTTTCATCATTTTTGTTATGAGTACAAACTTTATGAAGTAATGGTTCTATAGACTTTAAATCATTTAGTATGACTTTAGAACCTTTAAGATTTATACAATAGCCATCAGTGCAAGCTTCTATTTTTATATTTTCACTATCAATAATTACTGAAGATATTTTTCCCTTAGTATAATATATGATATAAGACTTGTTTATATTAGCTAATATTTTAACTATTCTATTTGGTAAATACATGTAATTCCCTCTTCTCAATAAATCTCATTTTGCTTATCTTTCACCTTTGATAGATAAAATATAACATTTATATACATTTTTTACAACATCTTTAATTATTTTGTAAATTAATTGTATAAAGTTAATATAGCTTTGCTTTCATATAGTATGTAATCTTCAGATGATTTGTTCAGTAATAAAAAAAAGCAGATTTAAAATTTATTCAAATCTGCTTTTTATATTTATTATTATTTTACAATTATTTTTATAAACTTTTTCTTACCTATTTGTACGACTAATTCACCTTCTACATTTATTGCTTGAAGATCATCTATCTTTTCATTGTTTACTTTAACTCCACCTTGTTTAACTAATCTTCTTAATTCACTTTTACTTGGAGCTAATTTATTATCAACAACTATTTGAGCTAAATCAAAATCTGTAGCACTTGCTTCTACTGTTAATATATCTACAGGTATTTGTCCTTTTTGGAATACTGATTTAAATCTTTCTTCTGCAAAATTAGCTTTTTCATCTCCATGGTATAATCTTACTATTTCTTTAGCAAGACCCATCTTTATATCTCTTGGGTTAACTTTATCTTCTTTTAAGTCTTTTTCTATTTTATTAACTACATCTGGATGAATATCTGTTACTAAGTTGTAGTATTTTATTATAAGTTCATCTGGTATTTCCATAGATTTTTGGTACATTACACCAGCTTCTTCATCTACTCCAATGTAGTTTCCTAAACTCTTACTCATTTTGTTAACACCATCTAATCCTTCTAATAAAGGCATCATTATAACTACTTGAGACTCTTGACCAAATTCTTTTTGTAATGCTCTACCCATAAGTAAGTTAAATCTTTGATCAGTCCCACCTAATTCTATATCAGCTTTTATAGCTACTGAATCATATCCTTGCATTAATGGGTAGAAGAACTCATGCACTGATATTGGAGTATGACTTTCATATCTCTTTTTAAAGTCTTCTCTTTCTAACATTCTTGCAACAGTTATAGTTGCAGCTAACTTAACAACATCTTCAAAGTTTAATTTCGCTAACCATTCACTATTAAATCTAACTTCTGTTTTTTCTTTATCTAAAACTTTAAATATTTGTTCTTGGTAAGTTTTTGCATTTTCTAAAACTTGTTCAGTTGTTAATGCTTTTCTAGCACTAGATTTCCCTGTTGGATCTCCTATCTTACCTGTAAAGTCTCCTATTATTATTACTACTTTATGTCCTAAGTCTTGTAATTGCTTCATTTTTCTAAGAACAACAGTGTGACCTAAGTGTATATCTGGAGCTGATGGGTCAAGCCCTAATTTTATAACTAGTTGACGTCCTTCTTTATCAGCATTAACTAATTTTTCTCTAAGATCTTTCTCATCTATTATATCATCTACACCTTTTAATATTATTTTTACTTGATCATCTAAGTTTATCATTTTTTACCTCCAACTATTTATGTTTTAAATTACTAAAATTTATTTTTATTAAACAATACATTGGCGCCAATATTATAATTTTTAATATTGTTTAATTTTTTGTATTAAAAAAGCTCTCATCCTGTAAAAGGACGAGAGCATTGCTCACGTGTTACCACCTTAATTTATTAGTACTTCACAATACTAACCTTATTAGGTACGCCATAATTGGTTATACCTTTGCACTATAACGTGTGCCATTCCGATTTTTCTTACTGGTTGTTATCTTTCAGAAAAATTGCTCTAAGATGTATTCAAACTAACTTAACTTGCTCCTCTCACCAACCGGAAACTCTCTGTTAGACTACATTAGTTTTACTTGTTCTTATCAACGCTTTTAAATATTTTAATATTTAATATTAATATATTAGTAATGAACTTTTTTGTCAACCCTTTTTGAATTTTTTAGGCATAAATCCTTCAAAAATTATATTGTCACTATATTTATCTGCAAATTCCATTTCATTTTTATTTTTTATAGTCCAAGATATTATCGGCTTTTTCTTTCTTAAAAACTTAATCTGTAAACTATTTATTCCTCTTAAACCATAACAAATATAATCTGGCTTGCTATAAAAATTAAATATCATGTCTTTTAAGGCAATTTTTTCATACCATTTAAAAGATGTGTCTCTAAAATTAAAGGATAGTTGACCTCTTATTACTTTATCTACATGTTGTTTGTACCAACTAATCACTCTTGGATCAAATGATTGTATAGCATATTTTCCCTTATAATCTTTAAGTGTATTATAAACATCTTCGCTCAAGTTTATGTATTCTTTGCTCTTTTTTATTTCTACAAGTAAGGGAACTCTTTCATTTATTAAATTTAGAACATCCTTAAATAATGGAATTCTTTCATTTGTATTTAATAAAGTTAATTTATTTATCTCTAAGTAAGTTAAGTCATAAACCTTGCCCTTGTATCCTGTCATTCGATAAAGTTCATTATCATGAAAAACTACAATTTTTTTATCTTTAGTGTACTGAACATCTAGTTCTATTCCATATCCATATTTTATTGCATTTCTAAATGAACCCATAGAATTTTCTGGTATTACCTCATTATAAAGCCCTCTATGTGCAAATGGAATGTCTTTAAGCCAATCTAGATTTTTAGACACCGTACAACACCTCTATATTATTTATTTTCTAAAGCGTTTATATAATTATTTATTATGCTTATTTGCTTGTTCCTTATGTTTAAATTTATATCTAATATTATATTTATTAATATTATAGCTAGTGTTGTTATTTTAAATAAGAAAATTAAAAATATAAGAGATATTATAGATGTTATTCTCACATATGATATATTTTGATGTTTAGATATTAAATAATTTTGAGCAGTTATATATCCATCTCTTATTACAAAATAATAACATAAATATTTTATAGAAATTAAAATAGTGCTTGAATAAACTCCATTTAAATTCATATTAAGTAGACTTAATAATTCTAAAGCTATAATGTATATACAACATCCATAAAATACTTTTTTAGAACAACATACAAACCTAGAAAAAGTTCTAAAATTTCTTATAACTTGGAATTTTTTCTTACTATTGCCTTTTAGTATATTTATTTTTTTACCTAATATTAGAGATATATAGTATATGCTAAATACTGTTCCAAATGGAAATGTTGATACCAAAGCATAATATATAAAATCCATATATTTTTTATATGGAAACATATTTGCATAGCCTCTGAACTCTTTCATAAAGCTATACCCTATTAAACCTGATGCATATATATCTATAAATACCATAAGTATAACCCCTAATATAGACCCATATACTAAGTCATCCATAATGCTAGTATTTTTAGTCATTAAACAACCACATAAAATTCCAAGAATTATACTTTGACTTGCCCAAATAGCAGTACCTATATTACCAAGTACTAGCCCAACTATAATTAATGAAACTATTCCGGCTAAAACTGTGTATTTAAAATCACACTTTAAAAGCACTATGCAAAAAAATACAGGAACAACAAAATCCAGATAAATGGTATATCCAAAACCACTTCCAACTGCCAATATAGTACTGACTATAAATAAAGCAGACAATATTCCTGCCTCTGTCATTTTTTTAGTATTATTCATTATTGCCTCCCGTACATATTTAATTGTTAATTAAAACTATTTCATTATAATATAATAAGCTTTATTTTCAAATTTATAAAGAATATTTTTATATAATGAGCTACATTATAATTGTTTACATAAATAAAATTTATATAATTTAAAATTCTTAACATTACAAAAAGCAGGATCTCAAGATATTTAATCTAAAAAAACCTGCTTTATATATGAGTTTGTTTGCTCACTAAATTATATATTATATGCTGATGATTTTAATACATCAATTGCCTCTAAAGCTATTTCTTTATCATCAAAGTGATGTTTAGTTGTACCTACTATTTGATAATTTTCATGCCCTTTCCCAGCTATCATAACAACATCCCCTACGTTTGCAAGTTCTATTGCTTTGTATATAGCTTCTTTTCTATCTTCTATTACCATAAAATTATCATTGTCCATATCTATACCTTTTAGCATATCCTTTATTATAAGACTTGGGGATTCTGTTCTAGGGTTATCTGAAGTTATTATACTTATATCAGATTTTTGTTGAGCTATTTTTCCCATTATAGGCCTTTTTGTTTTATCTCTATCTCCGCCACATCCTACAACAGTTATTATCTTTCCTTTTACAAACTCTTTAGATGTATTTAATACATTTTCTAATGCGTCTGGAGTATGGGCATAGTCTACAATAACAGTTAGCCCCTCATCATTTTTAATATTTTCAAATCGTCCTTTAACTCCAGGTGTATTTTTTAAAACATCTTTAATAGTTTCTATATCAATATTTAAAATATAACATGCACTTATTACTCCTAGTGTATTATATACTGTAAATTTTCCTGGTATATTTACATAAATGTAATCAGTATATGTTGGTGTTTTTAATTTATAAGAAACTCCATTTGGATATAGTTTTATCTCACTTGCAGTAAAATCTGCATCAGAATTTATACCATATGTATATACTGGGGTGCTTAACTTTTTAATATTGTCAAAAATTACTTTTCCGCCTTCATCATCTATATTTATAATATTTGCAATGCTAGTTTTATGGAATAATTTTTCTTTTGCATTTCTATAATCTTCTAAATTTTTATGAAAATCTAAATGATCTTCTGTTAGGTTTGTAAATATCCCTATAGAAAAATTAACACTCCCTACTCTATTTAAAGCCAGAGAATGAGAAGATACCTCCATAGCACAATACTTACAATTATTATTTATCATATCATTAAAATAACTTTGTAAGTCTATACTTTCTGGTGTAGTATTTTTTGATATTATCTCATTTTTCCCATCATTTATATTTATTGTTCCAATCAATCCTGTTTGAGCTCTTTTACTTAAAATTTGTTTTAAAAATGTTGTTATGCTAGTTTTTCCATTGGTTCCTGTAACACCGATAACCTCTAATGTGTTAGCTGGATTTTTATAAAAATTACAGGCTATTGTTGCCATCCCTTCCCTAGTATCTGTAACTTTTATAAAGGTAAAATTTCCTTTAGCTTCAATATCTATATCATCTTGTATTAAAAATGCTTTTGCACCTTTTTCAATAGCATTTTTTATGTATTTATGACCATCACTATTAAATCCTTTTATACAAATAAACAAACTATTTTGTGTCACTAATCTAGAGTCGTAATGTATATCACTTATATCTATATCCATGTTTCCATCAATAGACATTATATTCAAATTTTCTATAAGCTTGTATAATTTCATAGTATAGCTCCTTTCTTACTGTTAATAAAATATATTTTTTAAACTTCTATTTTATGCTACTTATTTCTATATTTTAATAACTAAAGTATTTATCTTTTTAAATACAATTTAATTCATATGAATAATATTTAGATGATTTAACGCTAATTTCCTTCTATATATTTATTAAATTTTGTCAATTTATTGATTGACATTTTATATGAAATCGTTTTATACTTAAGTTAAGAGTTACATATTTAGTAGAAATGTAGATATTTGAAAATATCTTAAGTATAGTCAGAAGACTTGTGTCTTCTGACTTTTTTGTTTCTATCTTAACTGAAAATAGTGTTAACTTTTATTCTATATTCTACTTTCCCCAAAAGTAAGAATTGTACATATTTTCAAGATGGGTTAATCCCATCTTTTTTCTTTTTTATATTATTTTTCTCTTATAATACTTTTAAAGTATTTTTCATTTTCAATTACAATTTTATCTAACGGATTTATTTCCTGACATTTTTTATGGTGATAATATGATTTGTATATATCATTTAATTCAAAATAACATGCACATAAATTTAAATGTGGCTTAAATCTCCAGCAACCTAGATTAATACATTGTCTGCAATTCTTTGGTATAGGTAAATTTAATATAACCTCATACCATGTTATAGCTTGAATAAATTTTCTCTCCTTTTCAAAAGATTGAGCTATATTATAAATTATCTCACCTCTAGGCTCTACATACTCAAAAGTTTTATAAAAATACTCTCTAGCTTTTTTCATTTCTTTTTTATACATATAACATTCACCTATTTTGCAAAGAGCATCGACAAGTTCTTCTTCCCAAACATCCCTAGATACAAACTCTTCCAATATATTTATAGCTTCATCAAACATTAGATTACAATAAAGTTCTTTTCCATAATAGTACAAATCTCTATCACTAAATTTATTCCCTAATTCTAAATTTTTCTTATATATTCTTAAATTTCTATCATCTATACATTTTATTTTGTCATGTATTATTGATATGTCACTTTCTAATATATTTCCATCTATATCTATATATTCATGAATAAAACCTATCCATTTAAAATTGTTTTCTCTTTTTACAATCCTATTTCTTCTTGATATTATTTTAGGATTTCCATTTTCATCTATACACATATGGGTTTCCATAGTTATAGCATCAATATTATCTTTTAAGCTCTTTTTTAAACTTAGCAACTTTTTTTGATTTAATTCATCTATAATTTCATCTGCATCTAGCCACAATATATAATCTTTCGTGGCTTTGCTAAATGAAAAGTCTCTAGCTTTTGAAAAATCATCTATCCATTTAAAATTATAAATATCTGATGTGTATTTTCTTACTAAGTCTATAGTTTTATCTTTTGATCCAGTATCGACGATTATTATTTCATCTACTATTTCATATACACTCTCTAGGCATCTAGTTATAACTTCTTCTTCGTCTTTAACGATCATACATAGGCTTATTGTAGTCATGTTAATTACTCCTTACTTTTGTTTATTATACTTTAATGTATGATAAGACGACATATTTTGTTAAATCATATCCATATTTAAAATAAAATAGCCTTATAGGATAAATTTATCCTATAAGGCTATTTTTTACTTATTCATATATACTTTCCAATCACCATAATAAACTGGTATTAAATTATCATTTTCATTTATATTAGATTCTGGATTGTATTCATAGTAGTATGCTTTTTCTATACTTCCATCTTCTAATTTAACTTTTACTTCTTTTCTTAAATACTCACAGTTTAAATTATTATCTTCTGTATAATTTTCTAATTTATCTAACTCTACAAGACTTTTATCAAAATCTTTAAGTTCCATTAATTCTCCAGAAATGTTATCATTGCCTGGAATAACTGCAGGATATCCCTTGTTATCTAAGTGAAATAGTTGACCTTTTATAGTTCCTTTATAAACTTTAGATACTTTACCATTTAAAAGCTTATTATAATTAAACATATCACTTCTCAAACTGCCATATACAAATATTTTATCTATTAACATATTTCTCCACCTATAGTTTTTATATCTTCTTTATATAAAGTACATGCCTCTATCGCTAGTTCTAGCCCTTTTACAATTTCATCTAAAGACATATATGGAGTATTTTTCTTATCTATAACTTGAGAAGTCATATATGGTATGTGTATAAAACCACCTTTTATATTAGGATACTTTTTATCTATCATGTATAATATTCCATACATTACATGATTGCAAACAAAAGTCCCAGCTGTATTAGATACAGTCGCAGGTATTTTATTTTCATTCATATGTTTAACCATTGCCTTTATTGGTAAGTTAGAAAAATATGCAGTTTGCCCATCTTCTTTTATTATCTCGTCTGTTGGCTGATTTCCTTCATTGTCTTTTATTCTAAAATCATCCATATTTATAGCAACTCTTTCAGGAGTTATATCAAATCGCCCTCCAGCTTGTCCTACAGATATAACTATATCTGGATTATGCTTTTCAACCGCTTCTTCTATAGCTTTAACTGATTTGGTTTGAACTGTTGGTATAGTTATTTTTATAACTTCTGCTCCATTTATATTGTTACTTACCATTTTTACAGCTTCTTCTGCTGGGTTTACTAGTTCTCCTCCAAATGGATCAAATCCCGTTAATAAAACTTTCATTTTGCTACCTCCTGTGATGCTTTTTTTCTTCTATGTTTATTGTTTTACTAAAATGCTAAGAAATACATTGCAAATATATGAAGTACTAATAACACTATAGCAACTGGTGCTTGATATTTTATAACATCATATTGCTTTCTCATTTCTAAAAGTGCCGCTGGGACTATATTGAAGTTTGCTGCCATTGGTGTTAATAATGTTCCACAGTATCCAGCTGTTAATGCTAAAGCACCAACTATCGCTGGATTAGCACCTTGTGCTAAAACAAACGGTATACCTATTCCTGCTGTTATAACAGCAAATGCAGCGAATGCATTTCCCATTATCATAGTGAATATTGCCATACCTATCACGTATGCAACTACTCCAAAAAATCTACTATCTGCAGGTACTACTCCTGAAATTATATTTGATATCACTTCTCCAACTCCAGCTGTAGTAAACAGTGCTCCAAGCGCAACTAGAAGTTGTGGTAACATACTTGCAGGTCCCATTTGTTGTAAAAGCCTTGCACTATCATCTACTGTTGTAGAAACTTTTGCTTTAGTTAACATAAATGCTGATATTAATGCAACTACTGCGCCTGCGCCAATTGCAAATTGTGAAGAACTTCCATAAGCTTTTAATCCCATTGCAACTGCAACTGCTGCAACTGCTAATACTAATGATGGCCAGAATATCTTATTACCAAGTTTTTCTGATTGCTTTTGACCAAATTCTTCACTTGGCATATCGTATTTTGCGAATACAACTTGCTTTGTAAGCGTTAGTAAACTTGATAATATTAAAATTAATCCTATTATGTTAGCAGGTATTAATGTTCCAAATATAAATGGTATAGACATTAATGTCCAAAATAATGCTGTTCCGTATTTTTTATTACTATCTATTGTCTTATATGACTTTATTGCAATAACTATCATTAAAAAACCCATAAGAGCATAAAAAATTTCTAAAGATATATTTATAAAGTTTTGCACGTCGTTTCCCTCCTTATTTAATTATTTTTGTCCATATTTTCTTTTTAACTTTTTATCAAATAAGTAATTTTGAACTGCTGATACTAAAAACGCTACAATAGCCATTATTATACTTGCTTTAGCTATTTCTAATTCTGAAACTTTAAATCCTTGTTCTGATAAAGTTGATGCTATAAGTAGAACTCCACTACTTCCAGCAAATAAATTTTGTCCATAGAAGTTACCGTAGTTTTCTGATGCAGCTGCTAATGCCTTTATAGCCTCTTCATCTTCTTCTTTTATTTCTTTATGCTTACTTATTGCAGCTGCTTGAGCCATTGGATTTACTAATGGTCTAACAAACTGAGGATGTCCACTCATTCTTATTGATAGTGCTCCAGCAATTTGTCTTATTAGCATATATATACTAAAAACGCCACCTGCTGTAAGCTTTCCTAAGCTCTCTATTAAATGTACTGCTCTTTGTCTTAAACCATATCTCTCTAAAATTCCTATTACAGGTAATGTTAATATGAATAATGATACAGCTCTATTAGCGACAAATGATTCACCTAAAATGGTAATTATTTGGTTTATATCTAAACCAGCTACTAAACCTGTAGCAAGACCCGCTACTAATACTGTAAAAAGAGTTTCAATTTTAAAAATAAACCCTATTACGACAATTAAAACTCCTATAAGTTTTATCATGGTTTAATGCTCCTTTCGTTTTGACTTAATTTTATTCTTCCAAGATGTTTAACTTTGATTCAATTGAATCTAAAATCATTTGTATCTATTATACACTCTGTCGAATTTTGGCGCAAGTCCCATTTTTTTGTAAATTATATATTTTCTAAATTTTCTATATATTAGAAAGGATGCTTTAATATTATTAAAACACCCTTAATTACTTATTATTTACATATTTTTAATTTCTTTTTTATTCATTTCATATTAAAACTTTTTTAAAATTATTTATATATTCTTCACTATCTTTTACTAAAGTTTCTAAGTCATATTTGCTATTATATATACCTTTTATATTTTTTAAAATATCTAAAGTAGTATAAAGGATTTCTTTACTTGCACTTTCATATCCCTTTTTCAAATCTTCTACTGTCTTATACTTTAATTCCTCTATAAAATCATCTACATCCTTTAATATATCTTTGCTTTTTTGCTCTAACCTAACTTTATCATATATAGCTTTTGCTAATGCACCACTTACTGTACCTGCAATTAATAATGGAGGGCAATACATCATTAATGCACTGCCTATAGTAACTGATGCAGCAGATCCACCAATCAAAGCACTATATAGTGACACAATACTTCCAGATGTTGCTCCTATTACAGCTCCTGTTCCTACTACTGCTAACATATCATTCATGTTAGCTTTATCTTTTTCCAAATTAAAGTTAGGGCTACTTAAAAATTCTTTTTTATAATTTATTTCTTCCACATATTTTTTTATATTTTCATCAAGTTCTTGACTTACTTCTTTTATACATTCACTCCACTCTACAAAAAATAAATCATCTAATTCTACCTTTTTTTTATTAATAATTTCATCTACATAATTTTCATTTATATATAGATTTGCATTAGCTATATTTTCCTTTATCTTTTCCATTTCTTCATTGAAAAATAGACGATTTGACCAATCATCAATTTCAAAATCCATTTTAGACTTTATATATTCAAACTTATTTTGAAGTACCTTTTCATATTTATTAAGTTCATCAATAGTAATAGATATTGATTTTATATAATCATGGTGATTTATTATTTCTTTCTGTATAACACCTTTAATTGATAGCTCTCTACTTTCTTTTTTTATATCATCACAATTTTCATATATATTTTTTATATATTTATTTAAATCATTAAAATTTTTTTTCAAATCTGTATAGTTAGATATTACTAAGTCATTATCTTTAGCTATTGCCTTTTTACTAATTTTTGCCTGATATTCTAAATAAGAAGATACCATAAAAAATTTATCCATATAAATCCCATACTCATCATTTATATATTCTAATGTATCATTTTTATTTTTATCTAATAAGTCACTTTTATTTATAACTCCTACAATAGGCTTTTTATATTCGCAAATTAAATCTAGTACATCAGATATATCTTCTTGACCTAGATGAGTTGCATCTATTACAAATAAAATCAAGTCTGCATTTTTAATATATGACATAGTTTTTTCTTCATTTTGTTTTGTTATACTCTTAAGACCTGGAGTGTCTACTATGTTTATATTTTTTAAATACTCTAGATTTAATCTAACCTTAGTAACATGTTTATCTCTTGTTATATATGATTCTGAGCCATAAATTACTTCTAATATATTAGATGTAGCTTCTAAAACATCAACTTCACTAACTTCGCAACCTAAAAGTGCATTTACTAAACTAGATTTTCCTGATTTAACTTCACCTACAATAACTATTTTTAAAGGATCATGTTTATTATTTTCTATAACTTTTATGTTTTCTAACGTTTCATCTAATTTTTTATAAATTAAATCTTTAAATGGAAGGGAGTTTCCTTCTATTATTTTTTTTCTAATAGGAGAATCTAAAAACTGTTCTTTTACACTATAAATATCAATATTATTTTTTTGCAAAATTTCACCTCAAATCATTTAGTATTTTTTCTATATCGTTTAAGTATTGTATATGTTTTTTTATGTTTGAATAATGAATGTATTTTTTTTCAAATGCATTATTTTTAGTTTGGTTTATGTCAATCTTTATTGATTCAATTTTATCACTTAGTGCTTGATTTATCTCATATTTTAAATTATTGATTTTCTTATAGATTTGCTCTTTGAATATGATATCATTGGTTTGAATTTTACAGTTTTTTTTAGTTATAAATTTATCAAAAATATTTTTACTTAGATATCTAGTTTTAATTTCTCTATGTATGCTACTTGACATGTGATAGTTAATTACTAGATTTTTACTTTTAGTAAAATATATTTTTGTATCTAATTTATCTTTTTTATTTATCTTATTTAAATTTGCTTTTTTTTGTATCTCATCATATAACATTTTTAGCTCTATATTACATTGATTTTGCAAATTTTCTACGTTATCTCTCAATACACAATTAAATTTATCTATACAAATGTTTTTATTTTTTATACTATCAATATAATCATTTGTAAATATATATAATTTTTTAGATTTTTTATTTATATCAAAATCAATTTGATTATATATAGACATATCATTATAAAGCTCTCTTTTGTAATCATAAATTAAATTCATTACATTGGTTTTCATCATATCTAGATTTCTGTATTTTGAAGCTATCTGGTTATGTTCACATAATTTAGTAAAGTTCTCATTTATACTATTATATAATCCTTCTATATTGCTTTTTTTTACTAATTCATAATCATTATTCAAAAAACCATTTAAAGCTTCTTTTGCTGAAACATACACTATATCTTCAAATTCGCTTCCATATATTTCAGTTATACGTCTTCTAACTTTAGCAAGGTTAGCTATGTTTTCTTTTTTAATTATATCTATCTTATTTACTACTGCTATCTTATTTTTCTTAGTTTTATAGAATTCATCAATATAATTTATTTCATTTATTAATTTACTAGTTTCACTTGATACTACGTTTGAAGCATCTATCAACCATATAACGCCATCTGCTTTTTCGTAATATGTTTTCATTCTATTTAATGTGTTTTTTAATAAAGTTTGATTCAATCCAGGTGTATCTACAATTATAAAATCATTTAAAATAGAACCTTTTTTTAAATAATATTTAACTTTTTCTATATTGGACTCATACAAATATTTTTCTTCTAACTTTATCTTATATTCTTTAAGTTCTTTAGTACTTATATCTTTATTTTTTTTATATTCCTTTATAATACTAGATATATATTTTTTTGACTGTTTAAATTTATATTCTTCATTATTTAAGATATATTTTCCCTTATCTATACTTATTATATCTTTTTCTTTATCAGTGTAATAAATCTCTATTTTTTCATCATCTGCCATTATAAATTCATCTAACTTCCATGTATTTGGTATGTCATTTGTCTCAACAATGTTTTGATTTAATAAAGCGTTTATCAATGTTGATTTTCCATAATTTCCGGATCCTATTACAAATAATAAAAATGGATTTTTTAGTTCTAAAATACTATCTAAAGTCCTTTCAACTTCTATTTGTAATGAATTTAATAAATTTGATGATTTACTTTCTTGTGAAAAATCTACATCTAATTTAAGCATATCTAACAATTGTTCTATACTGTTTATTATATTTATCATACGTGAAAGCTCTATTTGCCTACTTTCATACATAGTTACCATTCCTTTTAGCTTTACTGTATTTAATTATTTATTTTACATTATATGAATAATTTATTTTTTCAATACCTAACTATATTATTTTAGTTTAATCTATTAGCCTTGCAATTTTTATAAATTAAATGTATAAATATTATATTAAGTATTCATATACTTTTACTGAAAGGAGATGTTTGATATGAAAAAAGCATCATCATTTATTGTTGTAAATGCAATTTCTATATATTTAGTTTCCCTATTAATGGATAGTATGTATATAGGATCTTTTAAATCACTACTTATTCTTACCTTAATATTTGGTATTTTGAATCTTACGGTAAAGCCTATTATAAAGTTTTTCTCTTTACCAATAACATTCTTAACTTTAGGTCTTTTTTCTTTAGTTATTAACGGAGCTGTTTTAAAACTTGCATTTTCAATTGTTTCTGGAGTTCACCTAAGTGGATTTGTAAGTGCAATTATTGCATCTATATTATTATCTATTGCAAATATGATTTTATATAGTGTACTTAGTGATAACTAAAAGAAGAGGATATCCTCTTCTTTTTTAATGTATTTTTAAACTAATAATTATTGGGTAATAATAAATATAATACAATATAGTTTTTTGGAGGTATTTTATGAGTTTTACTAAAATAAGTGATATTAATATAAATAACGATAGTCGAAGTTTTGTAATTGCATACAACTTTAATGCTAAAGAACTTTCTGTAATTAAAATAATTTGTAATTTATTAGGTATTAAAGATATAGAAATCTTAACTAAAAGTAATTCAAACTCTATAATTAAAGACATAATTAATAATAAATTAGATCATAGTGAAAAAGAAGGTCTAAATCAAAAATCTTTGATTTTCAATAATATTGAGTCTATTAAAGTAAGTTCTTTTATAGATAATATGAAGAAGTTTAGAATTAGCAGACCTCTTATAGCATTTGTTACTGAAAATAATATAAACTGGACTTTAAATACTCTTGTCTCTCATTTATTAGAAGAAAGAAATGCTTTAAAAAGTGGAAAAACTATTAAACATTAAAAATAGTCTCAAACTTATAATAAGTTTGAGACTATTTTTATTTAAATAAAATTTATTTTTTATAGTTTTTGTAAATTTAAAATATATTAGATGTTTTCTAGAACTTTTTGTGCTATCATTTATCTTAAGAAGAGTAAGTTCTAATTAATAAAAATGTTTTAGTTGCTTTAATCGACTTGGATGTCTTAATTTTCTTATTGCCTTAGCTTCGATTTGTCTAATTCTTTCTCTTGTTACACCAAATACTTTTCCTATTTCTTCTAATGTTTTAGGTGTATCATCATCAAGACCAAATCTCATTCTAAGAACTCTTTGTTCTTGTTCGCTAAGGCCAGTTAATAATTCTTCTATTTTTTCACGTAAATTATTTTGTTCTACTTCATGCATTACTACATCGCCAAAATCTGCATCTGATGGAATAAATTCAACTAAACTGCTATCTTCATCTTCTTTTATAGGTGTATCTAAAGATACTACGTTTTTATCTCTCTTTAATATATCTATAACTTTTTCTACTTCAAGATCACATACTTCTGCTAGCTCATCTAGGCTAGGATCTCTTTGAAGCACATTAGCCAACTCTTGTTTTTTTCTTTTAACGAAATTTATTCTTTGATGTAGATGCACAGGTATTCTAATAGTATTTTCACAGTCATCTATGTATCTTGTTATACTTTGTTTTATCCACCACGTAGCATAAGTACTAAATTTATACCCCTTTTTATAATCGTACTTTTCTACAGCTTTTATTAATCCAATATTTCCAGCTTGAATTAAATCTAACATATCTACACTTTCTTTTCTGTATTTTTTAGCAATACTTACAACTAATCTATAATTGGCATTTATAAATTGTTCTTTCGCTTCTGGTGAAGAGTTAATTATTGCCTTTGCTAGTTCTACTTCTTCAACGGCTGATAGCATTTTGTACTCTTCAATTTCTTTTAAGTACATTTTCATTGCATTTGATGTGTTTGATGAGTCCCCATAAATATAGTTTTCATAAGTATGTTCTTTTTTAGCCCCCATAATCTAACCCCTTCTATCCATATTAGTTTGTTAATCAAAATATTTAAGTATTTTTTAGCTTCATCTAATTCTATAATATGATTTCTATTACTGAAAAATACCATTCAATTAACTTAAATGTCAATAAGTTTATTTATCTATTATTCTACTTTACGTTCCAAATTTCCTTCTTTTTTTTATAGTTTTTTTTTGGTAATTTATTGTAGTAAATTTTCATAGATTTTTCAACTGTTTTTTATTAAAAAATAGTATATTTTTTAATTTTTCAAAATTTTTTATTTATACATTTATATATTATTTTTTAATATATTTCTATAGTATCTTTTAATTACTTAGTATTTAGACTATATATAGAAAAAAAGACTGCAAAATGCAGTCTTTTTTCCTCGAACGACGTTATAAACCCCTCTATTAACAAATCCTTAGCGTTTGCCCCAACACTTACGGTTTTTTATAGAGAATCTTTAACCATTTAATAATACCACCATTAAAAAATATAGTCAAGTTTGTATATTTTTGTATTTTTATTAGTGCTTACAACCACAGTCGTCTCCACATCCACAGTCATGATTATCATCGTGTCCACATCCACATTCATGACCATCTTCATTATGATGTTGTTCATGATTTTCTGCTAATTCCTCCATTTTGAAGAATTCCTCTACCATTGTATCATAAGTTGGTAAAGCCGCTTCAGTGTCATATTCTTCTCCTGTCCAGTCTGCATACATCATAGCATCACCATTAGTTAATACTAATCTTCCGGCCATAGTCATATTGTCTACATCTTCTAAGAAGTCTATTTGTTTTTGTACAACTTCACCTTCTAATTTTATGTCTTCATCCATACATTGAACTATCATAACTGGTGCATAGTAGTCTTCTTTATCTTTAACATTAACAACTACATCTAATACACCTTCTGCACCTTCCTCAAATTCAGATAATGCTACATCTGTATCTATCATATCATGTGGAACTAATAAGTCCTCCATTAAGTACTTTATAACTCTTTCTTTTACTAATTGCTTTGACATAATAATTCTCCTTTCAGTTTCTAACTATTTGTTGTCCAAACTTTTCTTCTTTATAGTATACCACATTTACAATTTTTTCAATCTTTAAGGTAAAAATAATCATAAATATAAATTATTTTTACTCATTAACATTTTTTTAATACTTACCTTATTTTATCTTTAATATAGTCTTAGTATATGCAGTATAAATTTATAATTATAAAAAGCTCCTAACTAGATTTTCGAAACTTATAAATACTCTTTCAATATATCTTTTCGACTTAATTTAATATTTTTTTTATTTTAAGTTAATTTAAAGTATCACACTTTTTCACTATAAGTAATAAATTATATTAGAGAGTTCTTCTCTCTAATATAACCAAGTATTGGAGGAATATATAAATGGGTATACCTTGTGCAAAACAACCCCTTATTGTTGAATTTAAAGGTGGTATAACAGTTAACTATCCTATGCAATTCAATGAAGATACAATTGACTTTTTTTCTTCTCAAACAGGATTTCCTATAGACAAACTAGGAATAGCTTTAAATACATCTGACCTTATCCTTAAAGTTGAAGAGGTTGTAGAACAAATCGATCCACCTATAGACATACCAGTAGATTGCAATCCTCAAGGTTTTATATCAGTTAGTGATGTTACAGTAAATCAAGTAAGTGTTCAAGGAGCTATACAGTTTGTAGCTAATGCTAATTTATTTGATGAAAGTACTATTCCTGAACCTAAAGGCTTTAACTTAGCATGGCCTTCTACTTCAGGTACTATCAATATAGATAAAAAACTTTTAGCATATACTGATAATCCAACTGATCAATATGATCTAAGTGTTACTTTAACTGATTTAAAACTTGATTCTGCTGAAACTGAAGCAGCTTCACAAAACCTTTATTTCTTTGTTATAGCTGGAACTTTATCTATTGAAGCTATAGCAAAATAACTTAATGAATTAACATATATTTAATATAAATATATATCCTAAAAAATATAAAAAGGAGATGTTAAGATGGCTTTTCAAAAAGAAGCTCCTGTTTATCTTCAAGTGAGAAGATCTAACTTACAAAATATAGGTATAAATATCACAAATCCATATGACTATACTCAGGTTGTACCTTTTGTAAGTTGTTTCATAAATGTGACAAGTGATCAATACTTTAAAGTATCGGTTGAAGAAACATCAAATAGCTATAACTACACTAATCCAGGTTGTAATAATCAAATAGTTAAAATTTACTATAAAATAGATGAAGTTACCGTTTCTGGTGCTGCACCATATGAACCAATGTTACACTCTTCTCCTACAACTTTACTTGCAGGCAGCCAACAATTCGTAGGTTTAGAACAAGAATTCGGATGTTATCCAGTAGGTAGTGCTCCTACTGATCCTACTAACTATACTATGGTTTTCGAACCATTTAGTCAGGAAGATCCTACTGACCCTACTAAATATATAGTATACGATTTAATGTCAGCTGATGATCCTAAGCCTTATATTGTTGTTGACAGTGCACCTGGATATGATGCAATTAGCTTTGTTGCTGATGATCCTACAGCTCTACCAGCTACAGCTACAGGTACTTTTGTATTTAGAGTTTATCCTTTAGTTGAAATCCAAATGAAACCTTAAGTAATAAAGAAGCTGTCTAATTTAGACAGCTTCTTTATTTGCTAAATTGACTATTATATAAGTCAGCGTATACACCGCCTTTAGCCAATAGTTCTTCATGATTGCCTTTTTCTATAACATTACCAGCTTTCATAACAAGAATTATATCAGCATCCTTTATAGTAGATAGTCTATGAGCAATAACAAAACTAGTTCTACCTTCCATCATTTTATTCATAGCTCTTTGTATATTTATTTCTGTTCTTGTATCAACACTACTTGTAGCTTCATCTAGAATTAATATCTTAGGATTTTTAAGCATAGCCCTTGCTATAGTTAATAATTGTTTTTGACCTTGAGAAATATTAGATGCTTCTTCATTTATTTCTGTATCGTATCCTTTTGGTAATGTTCTAATAAAGTGGTCTGCATTTGCAGCTTTAGCCACAGCTACAATGTGTTCATCCGTAGTTTCCTTTGTCCCATATGCTATATTTTCCTTTATACTTCCTTTAAACAACCAGGTGTCTTGAAGAACCATTCCAAACATATCCCTTAGATCTTCTCTTTTCATTTCTTTTATATCTACTCCATCAATTAAAATCCTACCTCCATTTAATTCATAAAATCTAAGTAGTAAATTAACTAAAGTAGTTTTTCCTGCTCCTGTTGGTCCAACTATAGCTACTGTTTGTCCAGGAAGTACGTTTATATTCATATCATCTATTAATATATGATCTTCTTCATATCCAAATTTAACATGTTCAAATTCGACCATTCCTTGTGGATTTTCTATTTTTTTGCTAGGTACTGGATCTTTGATCATTTCTTCCTCATCTAAAAGCTCAAACACTCTTTCTGCTGATGCAACTGTAGATTGTATTATATTTGCAATATTTGCAGTTTGGCTTATTGGTTGAGCAAATTGCTTTGAATATTGTATAAATGCTTGTATATCCCCAATTTGTATTTTGCCACGTGTTACAAGTATTCCGCCTATAACAGATACAAACACATAGCCTAAATTATTTGTAAAATTCATAACAGGCATCATTATTCCAGACATAAATTGAGCTCTCCATGCAGCTGAATATAAATCTTCATTTATATTTTTAAATGTATTTATAGAGTTACCCTCTCTATTAAAAGCTTTTATAACGTCATGTCCTGTATACATTTCCTCTACATGTCCATTTAGCTCGCCTATAACTCTTTGTTGTTTTATAAATTGACCTTGTGATCTTTTAATTATAGGTCTTACAAATATTACCCCTAGTGGTAGTGTTACTATTGTTACTATTGTCATAATTGGACTTATAGTTAACATCATTACTATTACTCCAATTATAGTTACAATAGATGTTATTAACTGAGTTATACTTTGTTGTAATGTAGAACTTATATTATCTATATCATTACTAACTCTACTTAAAAGTTCCCCATGGGTATGAGCATCAAAAAACTTTAGTGGTAGTGTATTTAGCTTATCATAGACATCATTTCTCATATCATATACTGTTTTTTGGGCTACTATTGCCATTATATACTGTTGAATATAGCTAAATATACTACTTATAACATACAGTACTATTAATAATATTAATATTTTGCCTATATAATTAAAATCAATAAAAGCTCCAGGTACACCTTTAACTTTCATCATTATTCCTTCGAAAATTTTAGTTGTAGCTTTCCCTAATATTTTGGGACTCACTATAGAAAATACTGTACTTAAAATAGCAGCTATAAAAACTAATACAATACTTTTTTTATAATGTTTTACATACCCTAGTAGTCTTTTTAATGTACCTTTAAAATCTTTTGCTTTATCAGTTGGCATTGCACCTCTCATTGGTCCACCCATACCTGCTGGCTTTGGTTGCTTATTTTCACTTGCCATATTACATCTCCTCCTTTGAAAGTTGTGAGGATACTATTTCATTATATATATCACAAGTTTTTAGTAATTCATCATGAGTACCTATTCCCGCTACACATCCATCATCTAGTACTATTATTCTTGTTGCATCCATTACGGTTGATACTCTTTGTGCTACAAGTATTACTGTAGAATCTTTTGTTTCTTTTAAAAGAGATGCTCGAAGTGCTGCATCCGTTTTAAAATCAAGTGCAGAAAAACTATCATCAAAAATATATATTTCAGGTTTTTTTACAATAGCACGTGCAATTGATAATCTTTGTTTTTGACCTCCTGATACATTTGTACCACCTTGAGCTATAAAAGAATTCTCTTTGTCTTGCATATTATCTACAAACTCTTTTGCTTGCGCTATTTCTATTGCCTTTTTAACTTCTTCTTCTGTTGCATTTTCCTTCCCATATTTTAAATTTTCAAAAATAGTTCCACTAAATAATATAGCTTTTTGAGGAACATAACCTATTTTACTTCTTAATGCATGTTGCTCTAAATCTTTTACATTTACTCCATCCACTAAAACTTCACCTTCTGTGGCATCAAAAAATCTAGGAATTAACTTTACTAAAGTTGATTTACCAGATCCTGTACCTCCAATGATAGCTGTTACTTCTCCTGGCTTGCTTACAAAACTTATGTTATTTAAAACTTTTTCAGTATCTTTTTCATATGAAAAACTTACGTTTTTAAATTCTACAAATCCTTTTTTATCCGTATCTTTGATTGCATTCTCTTTGTCACTTAAAGTCTTTTCTATATCTAATATTTCATTTATTCTTGTTGCTGATGCTGATGCACGTGGTATCATAACAAACATCATAGAAAGCATCATAAGTGCAAACATTATTTGGGATAAATACTGTATAAACGCCATTAAATCTCCAACTTGCATTTCTCCGTTATCTATTCTAATTCCACCAAACCAAACAACAGATATAATACTTATATTTACTATAAGCATCATAAGAGGCATAAGTAATGTTATAGTTTGGTTAGCTTTAGTTGCAACTTCGCATAAGTCTAAACTAGCATTTTTAAATCTTTTTCTTTCTAAATCTACCTTATTAAATACTCTAATAACTCTTACACCTATTAGATTTTCTCTAAGTACTCTGTTTAAATTATCTACTTTTTTTTGCATTGATTTAAATAAAGGTACTGCTCTTTTAAGTATTAACCCTATACTTATTATAAGAATAGGCATTGCAACTAATATTATTAATGATAATTTAGCATCTTTTCTAACTGCCATTATAGTTGCTCCTATAGCTACCATCGGTGCGTAAAGCATCATCCTAAGCATAATCATAACAACTTGTTGAATCTGAGTTATATCATTTGTAGTCCTTGTTATAAGTGATGCTGTTCCAATTTGATTAAACTCATGCAAAGAAAAATTTTCAACTCTTTCAAACACTTTATTTCTTAAATCTCGACCAAAGCCCATAGCGACTTTTGATGAAAAATAACTTGCACTAACAGTAACTACTCCTCCTAAAAAAGTTACCAAAATCATTTTAAATCCAGTATTTATAATATAATTAGTATCTTTATTAACAACACCTTTATCAACTATATCACTCATTAAATTTGGTAAATAAACATCGGATAAAGACTGTAAAAATACTAATATAAATATAACAACTATTATTCCTAAGTAAGATTTAAGGCCTTTTAATAATTTAATCATATGTTCCCTCCTTTTATTGGATTATTTATATTCAAATTGATGTGATTATTTTACCCTATACGAATAACTAAAATTCACCAGTAATATATTTATAATGGCTTAATTTTTATTCGTTATAAATTTTATTATAATTTTCTATTTTTTTATTAAATAATCATAACTTATATTTTTGAAAATTGACAATTTTCTGTATTTTGTTACCAACTTGTAATTCACTTATCATAAAAAATAGTTTATAGTATACTATAGTGGGGACACATATTATGGTTTAACTTTTAAAAGTTGAAAGGAATGAAAATTTATGAATAAAGTATTTAAAAATTTTAGAAAAAAAGCTACTACGCTTACTCTTGCTGCTGTGCTTAGTTTGTCTACACTTACTCTTTCATTTGCAGATAGTTCAAAAGTTGTTACACTTGGTGCAAACTTAAAACCAGAGCAAAAGCAACAGATGTTAAAATATTTTGGTGTTAATGATAATGAAGCTGTTGTTTTAGATGTTAATAATCAAGAAGAAAGAAAATATCTACAAGGTGTTGCAAGCGAAGAACAACTAGGTAAAATAACTATTTCTTGTTCTTATGTTGAACCAACTACTAAAGGAAACGGTATAAACGTAAAAACAGCTAATCTTACTTGGGTTACTAGTTCTATGATAGCAACTACTTTATCTACTGCTGGTATAGAAAATGCTAACGTAATAGCAGCTGCTCCATTCCCTGTATCTGGTACAGGAGCTTTAACAGGTGTTATGAAGGCATTTGAAGATGCTACAGGTAAACCTCTACCTGAAGATAAAAAAGAATTAGCTACAGAAGAGTTAATTACTACAGGTGACTTAGGAGATGAAGTAGGTCAAGATAAAGCTACTGGTGTTATCAATGATATAAAAAGTGAGATAATAAAAAATGGTACTAAAGATACTGTTCAAATAGCAGATACTATAAATAACATAACAAATAACTACAACATAAATCTAACTGATGAACAATTTAAAAAAATAGAAGATTTAATGCTAAAAATATCTCAACAAGATTATGAATATAATAAAATAAAAGATACTTTAGCTAATGTTTCTGATAATGTAGATAAAAATTTATCAGCTCTTGGTGAAAATGTTGGTAACTCTGGTTTATTTGATTCAATAGGTGATTTTTTTGGAGGAATAGGTGAATGGTTTGGTAACTTATTCAATTCTAATAGTAAAGATTTAGGCATACTTGAAAATACTAATGATGAATTATTAGGTTCAAATGCTCAAATAGACGCTACAGATGATAAAGCAATAAATATGCCTTCAAGTGAAGAAGTCGAAGGATTCTTTGCTAAAGTTTGGAATTGGTTTACTGGATTGTTTAACTCAAATTCAGAAAATAAAACTAATGATTCTAACGTTAACTCTACACCTGAACAAAACAATGCTATTGAACCAAAAGATGATGCTTCTAAAAATTTAAATAATCAAGATTCATCTTTAGAGCAAAATACTCCAACTTCTAATACTGAAGATAAAAAAGAAACTCAACAACCTTCAGTAGATGAAAATAGTAGTCCAGTTGAAAATAATACGCAGGAACAAAATTCACAAGATAATAATCAAACATCTGAAATACCACCTGCTCAATAAATAAATTTAAATAATCAAAAGTTGCCAGTTAGATGTTAATTCTAATTGGCAACTTTTTTAATAAACTACTTATATTATTATAATAAAAAAAGATATCTTAAATAAGATATCTTTTTTTATTTTGTTATTTAGATATTAGTATTAAAGCTTGAGCAATAATTATAGCAATTGAACTCTTTTTCTTATAAGCTATATATACACCATTCCAATCATCACAATATTTTTCTTTAAACTTTCTTAAACCTTGGAATGAATATATTTTTTCTCCACAAGAATATACATATCCACCTAACTTTTCTATTTTTCTAGATTGTGTTGATTTTCCAACTTCAGCTAATGGTGCTAATCCCATATTAAACTTTAAATAACCTTCTTCTTTAGCCCATATGAATAAGTTTACAAACATAAAGTCCATTACACCATTACAAGTACTATTTGAAAATCTCATTAAATCTATTGATAAAGTTTCTTCATCGTACATAGGCATAAGATTTGCAAATCCCTTAATTTCACCTTCTTTATTTTTAACAACAGCAATTGGCTCTCTGCTTAAATAATCAACTTTAAAAGACCCTATTGAGAATCCTTTTTCTTTTCTATTACCTAGCCATTCATCTGATACTGATTTTAAACTATTTAAAAATTCATCCGTAAAAGGTGGCTTCACTATTTCAAATGTATATTCTTGTTTTGTAACTCTAGATATAGCATTTCTTACACTTTTCATTTTTCGTCCTTCTAAAGTGAATTCCTGCAGATCTACACTAGCTTCTTCACCCAATTTCATAAAATCATAACCTATTTCATGTAACTGTGGTATTAAACTTTGCTCAACTGAACAAAATACAGGTGTATATCCATATTTGTCTGCTAATTCACTAAATTCTTGTACTACATCTAATATTTTATCAGGATTTCCAACAGGGCTTCCTAATATAAATATTTTATCTAAACAAATTTGATACTGCATAATAACATCTTTATCTTCATTTAAATAAATAAATTTATCATCTAAATAAATGTAGTGTATCATATTTGATCCTTGGTATTTTTCTAGTATATTTTTTAAATCACCTTCACACTGTTTTAATGTAAGCTTAGGGAAATTTTCTGATTTACTACCTAAGTACATTATAGCTATATATGCAACAGCCATAGTAAATCCTATCATACTATAAATAAATATATTATGGCTATATGGACTGTACAGCCAATATGTATTTGTACGAAGAACATACATATACATTATTTCAAATACCCCTAACACTAAAATGTCTCTTAAAAACTTTTCCCATTTCATTACAAAGCCTTCTCTATAAAACTGTGGCTTACTTAAGCAAAGTATTGCCGCTATAGAAATAACATATATAACTGCTAGATAGCCTACATGATTCATTATCGCTATTACTCCAAACATTAGAACAAGTACAGTTGTTATATTATATATTTTTTTTGATTTATACATTATAAGTCTAGAAGTAGCAATTAATCCAAAGCCTAATATTATTGCTATTTGATCAAAATATAATGAATCTAATCTATTCATCATTAATAAATATGATGTTTCTCTTATTATTTTTATGTTATCATTCAAATTCGGAATAAGCCCATTTATAAGTAAGCTTGCACCTGAGAAAAATACAAGACCTACTAATATTAAGTATGATACTTTTGATACCGCATTGGTTGCTATTATTCTTACTTTATTATCCATTTTTAAATAAATTTCATTGGCATACAATATAGCCCCTATAGAAAGAGGTAACAAGTAGTATGAAACTCTATATAAAAATATAGCTAATAATATTTTTTCACCTTCTACACCTAGAGCTTGCAATCCTAACATAAAGCTTAAGTCAAAAGATCCAATACCTCCTGGTGACATACTTACAATAGCAACAACAATTGATATTACGAAAATAGGGAAAAACTCTGCTATAGATATTTTTATTCCTAATATAACTAATATACTATATATTAATATTATAGTTGTTAACCACTCTGATGCTGATATCAATATTATTTTTATAGCATCTTTAGCATCTGTTTTTTCTTCTAAATTTCCTGTTAAATATTTATATGCAAGGTATGCAATTAAAGCTGGTAAGTATATGCTTATAAGTATAATCCCTATTACTTTTGGATTATTAAGTTGTATTGTTTTAGTATTCATCATCATATATACTAAACAAACCATTGAGAAGCCACTTAAATTTAAAGCAATTATTTTAGAAATTTCTTTTATTAATAATTTTTTGTCTTTTACATAATCATTATAAAAATGAGTTTTTAATGCTAATGCTGTACTACCACCAAATCCTGCTATACTAGCTACTGAGCTAGCTATCCAAGAAAACTTATATAACTTTTTATTATCTAGTTCTATATTAACTCTCTTTTTTAATACAAAATCATAAAAACTAAGCGGGATATATGAAATAATACCTAAGAACGCTATGCAAATTATATTTAACAGAGATAGTTCTTTTGTATACCTTTCAAACTTGCTTATGTCAAAAGAACTTATTATACCTAAAAATTCTTTTAAAACTATTATTAAAATACCTATCATTAATATTATTTTTAATATACTTTTTATCTTATCTTTATTTAAGTTGTTTTTACTATTTTTAATATCTAATATTTTAGACTGACTATCTTCCATGCCTAAATTCATAACTTAAATACCTCCTAACCTCTTGATATCTATATATTATAATATCATTTTAGTCTAAAGTTTACCTTACATTAACCTTACAATTTAGTAAGGTTGTAAAAAATAAAAAACAAGATGGTAGATATGAAAAATCTACCATCTTACTTTTACTTTTTAGGAATTCTAATTTCAAAAATAGTCTTAAATTCTGAATTTAAATCTGATATAAGCTTTATGTTTCCATTGTGTTTTTCAACTATCTTTTTCGTTATAGCTAGTCCAAGACCCGAACCTTGCTTTGTATTTCTAGAATCATCTCCTACTACAAATGCATCAAATATACTATTTATTATATCTTCGGGTATACCAATACCATCATCCCCAATAGTTATTTTATAATCATTAAGCTCTTCCTCTAAAATAATACATATAGTGGTTCCTTCTTTATTATGTTTTATGCTATTTGATATAATATTTTCAAATGCTCTTTTTAATTGTACCTCATCAAAGTAACATAAAAGTTTATGCTCAGGTATTTCTACCTCCATATTAAAATTAATATCATAAATATATTCATATTTATGAGCTACATAAGCTCTTATAAATTCACTTAAATCTTTTTGTTCTAAATTAAGTTTAAAATCTATATGTTCTAACTTACTATATTCATGAAATACATTTATAAGTTCAGTTAAATTATTCGATTTTTCATATATTATTTTCAGATATTTTTCTTGGTCATCCTTAGATATTATTCCATCTGATAATGCTTTTGCATATCCTTGAATAATTGTTATAGGTGTTTTTAAATCATGAGATATATCTGCAAGCATTTTTTGTTTCTCTGACTGTAAATGTTCATTTTCTTCTTTGCTTTTATTTAACTTTTGTGACATAGCATTGAAATTCTCGCAGATTTGCATAAATTCATGTGATCCTTTATATTCAATACTTTCATAAGTTCCACCCTCTGATAATGAAATCATAGCTTTATTTAATTTTTCAAGAGGTTTTTTTACCTTCCAATTTAGCCACATAACAAATAAAGCAGTAGAAATTGTATATATTATTAAAAATATAACAAAAGTTATCATTAAACTTTTATCTAATATAGTAGCTATTTTATCTTCACTTAATTTACTAATTTTTAAAATCATTGTATATTTATTTTTATCTTTATCTTCAAACTGATATTTACTTATATAATATTTTTTTGATATATTGCCAGTTAAATAATCAAACTCTTTTTTTGTATAAGAAGTTTTGTTACTCTCTAGATTACCACCACTATACACAACATTTAAATTTTCATCTAATATTTCAAACCAACCTTCATTACTATCATAGTTCTTATCTAAATCATCTGTGTATTTATTTTTAGATATTATTGTAAATTTTTTGTTATTTTTATCCTTATAGGTTTTTAAGTGTATTGATGATTCATACTCATCATATTCAGGTATATATTTAAGTTCATTATTTGTATATGATGCTATTTGTTCTTTCTTTTTATTGCTCTTATATATTACTTTATTATTTTTATCTAAAATTTGAATAGACCCATTTTTACCTACTAAGTCTTTTATATTTAATTCAGTATAATTCCCTTTTTTAAGTATGTCTAATTGATTTTTAGGGTGCCCATATGGAAATCCTAAAAACTTATCTGTTATAAGTATACCTATGAAAAACATTGCACAAACTATAATTGCATTTGTTATTGTAAAAAGAACATAGTTTTTTATCAGGAGATTAAAGAAGCTTTTTTTCTTAATTTTCTTTAATTTTTTCAATTTTATATCCTACTCCTCTTATAGTTTTTATATATGTTGGATTTTTAGGGTCATTTTCTATCTTTTCTCTAAGCCTAGAAATATGGACCATTATACTATTTTCATCTATCATAGAATAATCTCCTTTTATTATTTCTCCTATCTGAACTTTTGTATATACTCTTCCAGGTGATTTCATAAATGTAGTAAGTATTTTATACTCACTAGGCGTTAATATTATTTCCTCATCGTTTTTGCTAATTACAAAAGTTTCTAAGTTTACTTTTATATCTCCTACTTTTATAACGCTTTCTTTTCTTTCTTTTTCATTATTTGTCATATCATTATTTAAACTATAGCATCTTCTTAACAATGATTTAACTCTTGCAATTACTTCTAATGGATTAAATGGCTTTGCTATATAATCATCTGCACCTAAATCAAGCCCTAAGATCTTATCACTATCTAAATTTTTAGCAGATAAAATAAGAATCGGCATATTACTAACTTCTCTTATATTTTTTGTTACTTCATATCCATTTAGCTTTGGCATCATTATATCTAATACTGCTAAATCTATTTTATTTTTTGTTATTATATTTAATGCTTCCTGACCATCATTAGCAGCTAATACTTCATATCCTTCATTTTCAAGATAAAGCTTTAAAATATCTACAATATCATTGTCATCTTCTGCTATTAATACTTTATACTTCATTTAAAACCCTCCATGCTACATTTATATCATTTATTTATATATTTATTAACTATTTCATTTATAATGTTTAATACTTCTATATTATAATATAATTCTAACTTTTTTCTTAAGATATACTTAAGTTTTCTTAAGTATATCTTATATTTATAAAAATAAGGAGTAAATTTAACTTAAATTTACTCCTTATTTTTATCTTATTAACTTTTTTGAGTTATTTATATTGTTTAAATTTAAATTTTTGCCATGGTTTTATATAGTCTATTATAAAAATTTCTTCTTCTCTTATTCCTCCTACAACGTTTGACTTACCACTATTTTTCATATCTTTCAGTACTATTTGTAATTCACCGGCATAATGACCATATTCACTACTTTCTATTACTATATCACCTTTTTTTAGTATCTCAGGTGCATTAAATATTTTAAAGTCATGTCCACTATATTTAACTCTAGGCTGAGTAGACCTAATCATATATTCGCTTATATCTCCTCGGTTAAAATGTAATTCTTCAAATAGAATTTTTTTCTCCACTTCAGGAGTATTTTTATCTAGTATAACATCAAACTCTACTAAATCCTTTCTCATGGAACCAAGCGCTTCTAGTTCATTATCTGTTGGGTAGCAATTTGATATTATTATATCATCTATACAATCTAGTGCTATTATATGTTTTGCTTGTATATCTATAGGTAAGTTTCTGTGTATTTCAAGAGTTGGTAATCCATCAGTAACAGGCCATGGTCCAAATGTATTTTTATTTTGACTAGTGACAAATACTGCTGTTTTTAATCCATACTCATTAAACCTTTGTGTGCACTTTAAAAAGTGTTCTAATTTTAATCCACTATATTTATGAGGATAAAAATTATGACAACCTATTAAATTATTTTTTTTAGGCCTATAGTCCATTATGGTATTCAAGTAATGTGTATCTTGACTCATATTTATCTCTATTTTTAAATCTTGTGGATTAAAAGTCATTAGTGATTCTTCATTGCCTGTATATCCTAAGTCTAACCTTATTCCATCTGCGCCTGTTTCCTTAAAAAAAGATAAGTCTTTATAATCTATTCCTAACTCACTAAATACACAAGGTGCTACATCCAATATTATTTCAAATCCTTTAGATTTAGCATATTCATTTATTCCTTTAAACTTTTTTATTATATTTGCCTTGCTTTCATGAACAGATAATAAACATGAAAATATTCTAGAAAATCCATTTTTATAGGCTCTATCTATATATTCATAAATTTCTTTTTCACTAGTTTTATCAGGATATATTGATATTCCTAATTTCCCCATATTCATCTCTCCTTTTTATGTATATATATAATCTTTTAAATGTATATACATTCTATATTTTATATTATACTACTACCTTACTAGTTTTTTCTAGTGTTAAATTTTGATTTTTAACCTTAATTTAACACTATTTGTCCAAAAACAAGTTCTTGATTTAACTTATTAGTGCATAATATTTATAAGATTTTAATTTTTTTTATTTGGAGGCTTTTATGAATTATTATGATATTTATAAATTAGTGAAAAGTGAAGATTTAAATCATCACGGTACATTATTTGCAGGAAGAATGTCTGAATGGTTTGTTGAGAGTTGTTTTATTACAACAGCGGTTGAATACAAACATCCTGAAAATTTAGTTTGTGTAAAAGTTCAAGAACTTAATTTTTATACCCCTATAAGAAAAGGAGATATTATTCATATACAATCTAAAATTTGCTTACTTGGTAAAACTAGCTTAACTGTTTATGGGAAAGTAACTAGAAATAATGATGCAAAAGTTCTTGTTGATGGTTATCTAACATTTGTATGCATAGATGAAAATGGATGTAAAATGAACCATAACTTAGTTATGAACCCTCCTACTTCAGAAGAAGATATAAAGTTAGAAGCCAAAGCAAAGAGCTTTAAAAAATAGTACCATTATTTTACCTTTACATATCTAAATATTATATTTACAAAAGATTAAAGTTTAAATATTTAATATAGTCTACTGTTTTAGAATATATTATGTAGAACACATTATTTTCAGTAACATAATATATTCTAAAATACAAATAATACATACTATACAAATATTTTAACTAAAGTTACATTAAGGAGATATTTTATGGAACCTATTAATATAAAACGTTTAGAGTTAGAAAATATTTATGGCAAAATTAGCCCATTTGAGTTTAAAAACAAACTTTTAGAACTAGCTACTCAGCCTAATAAAAAAAGTACTCGTACATTACTAGATGCAGGCAGAGGTAATCCTAACTGGATTGCACATATTCCTCGTGAGGCTTTTTTTACATTTGGTCATTTTGCTATAAATGAAAGTTTAGAGTCTTGGCATAAGGGACCATTATCTGGTATGCCTAGAAGAACAGGTATATGCAATAGACTTTATAAATTTATAGAAGATAATCCAACTCTTCCTCAAATAGACTTTTTAAAACAAATTATTGATTACGGAATAAATAAACTAAACTTCGATCCAGATAAATTTGTTCATGAATTAGCAGATGCTATAATAGGAGATAACTATCCATTTCCTGACAGAATGCTTGTACATATAGAGAAAATCGTTAAAGAATATCTAATTCAAGAAATGAAATATGATGTAACTAACGGAGGAAACTTTAATGTATTTGCCGTTGAAGGTGCTACGGCTGCTATGTGTTATATTTTTGACTCATTAATCGCTAATAATTTATTATTAAAAGGGGATAAAATAGCTATAATGACACCTATATTTACACCCTATTTAGAAATTCCGCATTTACCTAGATATGAATTTGATGTTGTTTATATTACAGCTGATGAAACAACTCCTGATGGTAAACATACTTGGCAATGTTCAGATAATGAGTTAGAAAAACTTTGTGATAATGATATAAAAGCACTATTTGTTGTTAATCCAAGTAATCCTCCATCAGTTGCAATTTCCCCTAAATCAACTTCAAAGATAGTTGACATAGTTAAAAATCATAATCCTAATTTAATGATTATATCAGATGATGTTTATGGAACTTTTGTACATGGATTTAAATCTTTAATGGCAGAACTACCATATAATACAATAGGCTCTTATTCTTACTCTAAATACTTTGGAGTAACAGGATGGAGACTTGGTACTTTAGCACTTCATGAAAATAATATTTTTGATAAGTTAATATCTGAGTTACCATACTCTATAAGAAAAAGAACCAATAGAAGATATGCTGATATGAATACTAATCCTGAGAAAGTTCCTTTCATAGATAGAATAGTTGCAGATAGTAGGCAAGTTGCTCTTAACCATACCGCAGGACTTTCTACACCTCAGCAAGTACAGATGGCATTCTTTTCTGCCTTTGCACTTATTGATAGGGATAATATATACAAAAATATAACTATTGATATTTGTCATACAAGACGAAAATTGTTATTTGATAGCCTTGCATTAGAAATTCCTAACGATCCTAATGATGCTTGCTATTATACTCAGTTCGACTTACTAGAATGGGCTACACGTCATCATGGGGAGGATTTTGCTAATTATTTAGAAATGAATTACAAACCTGTAGATCTTTTATTTGATTTAGCAGAAGAATCTTCTATTGTTTTACTAAGTGGAGGCGGATTTGCAGGACCTAAATGGTCAATTAGGATTTCTCTTGCTAATCTTTATGATAAAGCTTATTCAGAAATAGGCATCGCACTAAAAAAAATATTAGATAAATACATCGAGAAATGGAAATCTAATTCTATATAATACGTTTTTATATAAAAAGCACTAAAAGATTTATTTAATAAATCTTTTAGTGCTTTTTATTTACTAGTCGTATTTTTAATCTTTTATATTAAAAACTTTATTCCAACTTAATTTAATAAATAATATTAACACGATAAAATAAATTAATGTCATTAACATACTTTTACTTACTAAAAAATGAATTGCAACAACTATCCCTACTATAAACATAGATTTAAACATAGTTATTATATTATCAGAAGAGTTAGTATTTTTATACTCCTTTGAAAAAGGCATTATTTTATCATTTAATTTAAATGTAACCATTGATGTTATTATTAGAGAAACAAACATTACAAATAAATGTAGAATAACATTCGTTCCAAATAGTATTATAAATCCCATGCTCATAATAATAAATACAGGTAATATAAGCTTATATATACTAGCTTTAAACATTCCTTTATAAACATTTGATTTCTCTTTTATAGGCAGTACATCATAAATCCATGCAGCTTCATATTGAGCTGAGAACTTAAGTGTTGTTATTATACTTTGAGACATCAATACACATAAATATCCCATAAAATAATTTTTACTACCCTTTAAACTATCTAAAAATTGTACTAATCCGTTGCCATCATAAAATGATACTAACATTATAAATGGCATAAATGCTCCCATTGCCAATGACGGATAAATTTTTGTTTTAAATTCTCTATCTTTACTTAGTACATCATAAATAAAATTAAAAAATGTTCTTTCTTCTTTATTTTTACAAATAATTTTGCTCATTTTCTGGGAAATAGTTTCTTTAGTTCTTTTACTTTTGTATGTATTATCACTCAGTTTTTGTAAATTATTTTCAAATACTGGTATTAATTTAATATATGCTATTATTGAAATTATCGGTATTACGATTGATAGTCCACTCATAACTTTAATTAAACTATCTACATTAGTTCCATTTATTATATTAAAGTTTGATGCAAACCACATAGGAGGCATTAATACATGCCATACACTTGGCTTATACACAAAATTAAAGTCAACAAATGTAAAAGCTCTTCCTACAAATTGATATCCTACTATAAATACTAATAAAAAAAGTATTTGGAAAGCATTTATCATGTCTTTTAACTTTTCTCCGCTAAATATTTTTAAAATAACAAAATACATAAGTGCTGTAATTATTATCATAAGAATATCAATCAAAATAATACTAAGTAAAAATAATATTATAAATTTAGGACCATATCTAAGACCTGCAATAACAGCGGTTATACATATAGCCAAACTTAGCTGTGATATGTATATAAATATATGAGTAAATTTTGCTGCATTTAAAGTTTTTAAGTCTACCCCTTTTGTAACAATTATATCCTTATCATTTATATCTAATATTACACTTGAAAAGTCAGATATAAATACACTTAATATAAGTACCATAAAAAAACTAAAATACAAACTCATTTTTATAATAGGGTTTGTGTCCATAAGTATAATTGGAGCTGATATCACCCCTACTACTGCGTATATTAGTAAAGACATATAGAAAGAATTTTTATCTTTGACTTCTTCTTCTTGATTTAATATATTTTGACCACGTCTTCCATCCATTGTTAATTTAGATTGGACTATAAGCCTCATTATTTCATAGTTTATACCTAGACCTTGGTATATTCCCTTAAACAAATCTAGTATTTTTAATATATAAAAATCCTTCATAATTATACCTCTTTTAATATTCTAACAAATTCATCAGATAATTCAGAATGTTCCTCAAAACCTGTTAATTGGTTAAATATTTCTTCTAAAGATCCCTCAAAGCTAGAATTTTTTATTTCTTCAAAATCGCCATCACAAACTATATTTCCTTGGTCTAATAATATTATTCTATCACTTAATTTTTCAACAACTTCCATTATATGAGACGAGTAAAAAATAGTTTTCCCATCTTCTTTTAATTTATATAAGATTTCTTTTATTAATAATACACTATTTGCATCTAAACCACTTAATGGTTCATCTAAAAATAATATGTCTGGATTATGAAGAAGTGCACTAATTATTACAACCTTCTGTTTCATACCTTTTGAAAAAGATGATAATCTAGATTCATAAGCATGTTCTATTCCAAGAACTTTCATTAGCCTTTTAGATTTTTCATCACATTTATTGCTTTCAAGACCATATATTTGTCCTACAAATGTTAAATATTCTTTAGCTGTTAAACTCTCATATACTTTTGCTATCTCAGGTACATAACCAATTCTATGCTTATAGTCATTAGTTTCATCTTCTATATCTTTGCCAAATATAGATACATTCCCACTATATCCTTTTACAAGACCTAAAAGTATTTTAATAGTTGTACTTTTACCTGCACCATTAGAACCTATATATCCTATAATATTCCCCTTTTCTATCTCTAGGTTAATCCCCTTTAAAACCTCCTTATCACCATAATTCATCTTAAGGTCTTTTATTTGTATAACCTTTTGAACATTATCCATCATCATCACCTCAATCTATACTTTATGCCATTATATCATAAAATAAGAGTATATCTAACTTCATAAGCCAAACATACTCTTATTATTTTATATTGCTTTTTCTAAATTTTCATTTTGATCTATATCATCTGCTTTATTAGATTTTGATATTATATTAAACACTATATGCATTGCCATTCCTACACCTATCGCTAATACTAAATCAAATACTATTGTAAGTATAAAAGTTGTGTAAAGAACTATTACATCTTTTTTAGGTAAATGTAACATTTCCTTCATTTCCTTCCATTCTCCCATATTATAAGAAACTATTATAAGTATAGCCGATAATACAGTCATAGGAATTAGTTTTGCAAGCGGCATTAGTATTACCATTATAAGAAGTAATGTTACTGCATGTACAATACCTGAAATTGGACTTCTTCCACCACTTCTAACATTTGCAGCTGTTCTTGCTATTGCTCCTGTTGCTGGTATTCCACCAAATAAAGCTGATGCTATATTTCCTGCACCTTGAGCTATAAGTTCTGCATTAGAATCATGAGTATCATCTATCATATTATCAGAAACTACGCACGACAATAAAGACTCAATGGCTGCTAATATTGCTATCGTAATAGCAGGTTGAATCAATGGTATTATTGATTTTATATCCACTTTAGGTATAGATGGTGCTGGTATGCTTGAAGATATGTTAGAGTACACACTTCCTATTGTATCTATGTTTATACTAAATATTTTAACAACTGCTGTTGCTACTATCAGTGCTATTAAAGAACCTGGAATATTTTTATTTACTTTAGGCCAGTAAATCATAAGAATTATACAAGCTAGTCCTACTATAAATGCCATTATATCAAATGTATTTATATTTTCTATGTAGCATTCTAACTTTTCAAGTGCTTCTGCTGGTACATTTTGAATTTGTAATCCAAAGAAATCTTTGAATTGCGTTATAAGTAATGTTACTGCTATCCCACTAGTAAACCCTACTGTTATAGTTTTTGGAACATATTTTATTAGATCTCCTAATCTCAATACTCCCATAATTATAAGTATAATACCCGCCATTATAGTAGCTATGATAAGACCGTCAATACCGTGTTGTTGAACTATTCCATAAACAATAACTACAAAAGCTCCTGTAGGTCCACCTATCTGTACTTTACTTCCTCCTAATAAGGAAATCACAAATCCAGCAAATATAGCTGTTATAAGTCCTTTTTCCGGTGAAACTCCAGAAGATATAGCTAATGCTATTGATAATGGAAGTGCTATTATTGCTACTATAATACCAGATACTATATCTTTTTTAATTTGTTGCTTATCTAAGTCTTTTTGACTTAACATTTTAAATAACTTTGGTGACATTAATTTACTCCTTTCATTTTTTCATCCTTATACATCATACTCCTCTATATTATTAAAGTCAAAAGGTTTTTTTGCTATATTTATAATATTTTTAAGTTATTATATTAACTCTTTATTAAAATATAGTGTTTTTTAATAACAATTCTTAATATTTTATTTTAAATCAAAAAAAAGTGGTGTAATAATAATTCATTCACCACTATAATACTTTTAATTATACTATTTATTTTGTAAAAATATTTCTTATTGAAGTCCAAATCTTTTTCAGCCAAGATATTTTTTCTTCTCCTTTTAATGAATCTATATTTTCTACTGATTCTATATTTAAAGTATCGTTCTTTTGGTTTTGTACTTCTTCATTATTGTCTTCTTTTATTTTTATAGTTACATTTAATATATTTTCTCTATTAGCCGTATCAGCTGTTATAATGTTAGATTCTATTTTTTCACCATTGACATTCATAAAATCTACAGATTTTTCAGTATACTCTTTTCCATCTATTATAACTTTATTACTCATTTTGTCCTCCATAATCAAAATACATACTTATTTTTATTAGTATGCATATCTATTTTATTTTGAAGCATTTAAAAGAACTGTTTTTATTTCATTTAGCATATTTTTTAATTCTTTAAAATAGTTAATAAATGTCATACTTTGATAATTAATATCTGATGTTAATTTTTTATAATCTTTTGATTCCATTTCAAAATATTTTTGTCTTACATCAAATAAAAATTTTGTAAGATAGCTTCCTATATAATAGCTATTTGGATTAAATTCAAATTCATCTACCACTTGCATTACATATAAAAATTTTTGTAAATTTTCATCATTTTCATCCATTTCTACTAATGATTCTTTAATTTGCTTTTCTAATAATTCACTACAAATTTTTATGCACTCATCACTTTTATTAATAAAAGTATCTATATGATTATATATTTGATTTATTATTTCATCTGCATTTAAACTTATATTTTTATCAGCTTTCAATTTATAAACACGTTTTTCATATCTATTTGATATTAATAATTCATCTAGATCTTGATGTCTGGCTCCTTCTATTTTAGCTCCATAAGATGAGTTTATAAATTCTAGTTCTTCATTTTCATCCTGTATAAGCCTTATATACTCTTCTATTTTTTGTCTAAAAAAATCTAGTGTTTTCGTAGTTTTTATATTATTTCCATATACATCTTCTACTGTAATAAAATTAGGGCATGGTACTTTACTATCCTCATCAAAAGTGGCATTTTTAGAGTGATGATTTCCATAAGTGTAGGCACAATCTTGCCCTACTAAAATTATAGGATTGCATCCCATTATTTTAGCTATATCTATACAAGTATGGGCTACAGATCCTCCACTATACGTTCCTGTTAAATTACTAAAATCTTCTATTGTTTTTGAAAATAATTGCGATATATATATCTTATCTCCTTTGTATTCTTTCATTAACTTTTTATTGCTATACTCATAAAATGCAAGTGGTGTATCTACATCCATAAAGCCTTTCATCATCTCATAATTCACAATAGCAGGATCAATTGATACTACTAAATTTGGTATAATATCATTTTTTATAAGCGTTTTTAAAGTTCTATTTCCTGCTATTATAAAAAATTTATCTAAATTTTGCTTATGCTTTAACATTGTTTCAATATTTTTATCTAATGACGGTCCTGCTGATACAATTATAGCTGGAATATTCTTATTGCAGTCTATATAAGAGTTTAAAGGAGATGAGCTATTTATCTGATATAAATTTGATAGCATATTTTCAAAAAATAAATCTTTAAATACATTGTCTAGACTCAATGATGAAAATGCTACATAATACCTTTCATCTAAAAGTTCTATAAATTTTTCATACTCTTGTTTATATGCTTTATCATAATTTCCAAAACAATGCACATGAAGTCTATTAAAATTTTTATAATTTATTAAAAAATTTAATACACCTTCTATTACTTCTTCCTCGTATAAAACTAAACTTATATTGTCTCTTGCAACAGTTTCATCATAAATATCGTATATATCTTTATTCGGTTCTATTATTATTACCTTATTATAACTACATATATTATCTTTTAGTTTCTCTATATACTCTGCAGTGTCTAGTCCAAATATAAATACTATTGAATCAAATAATAGTCCACCTAACTTATCGATTAGATCATCTATATTTTGCTTATAATTTCTCTTATCACCTAAGCAATATATTTTATCATTTTTCTGTAGCTCATATAAATAATAACCATCCTCGCTTTTAATTTTTTTTAGTTTAGACATAATTCCTCCTAAAAATATAATATCTATAAAATCAGAGATTAGCCAACTGGCTAATCTCATATTTTATCTATCCATATATCTTAATAGCTATATTATTGTTTGAAGTTTTAACTGTTACTGCATATCTACCATTTGCATCTGTAAATGTTATAGCATATGCGTTACCTATACTACCAACTGCACCTGTCCAAACTACTACAGCTGCTCCTGATAATATTGCACTACTATATTTTGCAGTCCCTCTCACTATAGCATTCGTCCATAATTTACCTGTTAAGTTTTTAGAAAATATTGGATGTAACTGCTGAGTTACTGATATAGCTGTATATTGATTTGGCATATAACTGTTTCTAGTTGCCATAAATGTCAACTCCTAATATATTAAATTTAAGGATTTAATTCCTTAGTATAATATATTAATTTCACCTACTTATGTTACATAATTTTATTTTTTCTGCACTTTATAATACTTTTACTAACTCAATACTTCCTTTAATTTTAAAGATATAATATTTTTGTGAATATGTTTTATCAATTTCATAGGTAGGATTTATTAGTATTTTATAGTCATCTATTACAAAAGTTTCATCTATATTTAAACAAAAATCTATATTACAAGAGATACAATCTGGCTGTAGTGCATAAATTGTTAAATCTTCAGTGCATTTAGATGATGTATAAAGGGCTATCGAATAATTTAAATATAAATAAATATACATATGCTTATACTTAGCAATTGCATTTATAACATCTTCACATTCAGGGGGTGTCAATTTAAAATTAATTTCATCTATACTTGAGTTAGTATAAAGTTTCTTTATTCTAGGATTATTTCCATAGCAAACTATTCTATCCAAATCTACAGGGTCTATCTCATCTTTTTCAACATCTATTAATAAATCAATTTTACCTATAATGATATTTTTTCCATTTACCTCTATATCGCAAGTTGCTGACTTAGTCTTATCAAATAATGATGTCACTATTACTTTAGTTTTACCTTCACCAAGGCCTGTTACTACCCCATCTTCATCTACTATAGCTATATTTATGTTTTCTGATTCATAATCAATTTTTTGGTAATTTGAAATATCTGCATGTATTGTTGGATTTAAGATTACATTTGTACTTATTTTTTTTGATTGTGCAATGTTTAAAAATAAAGATGTAGGTGTTACTTCTATTTCTTTTACTTTTATACCTACATCACCCGTTATCTCTCCATTTGATCCTGATCCTATATCATAAGCACTTCCTGACCCTTTAGCAGTTATTTCTCCAGCAACTAAAAGTATATTTCCACTTAGATTTCCACCATAACCACTGCCTATCCCTGCTCCACCATATTCACCTATATAAGCGCCTCCTATAGCGTTTACTTTTCCTCCTTTTATAATAACATTTCCACTTAAATCACCTCCATTTTTCACCTTAATGCCACTTCCTATTCCCGCTCCCCCTTCTCCGCCAGAGGCTAAAATCTCTCCACTGTTTATTAAAACATTTCCACTTAAATTGGCATCATATCCTCCTCCTATACCTGAACCTATACTATACTTTCCAGATATACAATTTATAACTCCTCCATTTATATATACATTTCCACTTAAATCACCACAACATCCTCCTCCTATAGCTGCTCCTCCATAATCACCTGGTGTTATATTTATAATTCCACCATTTATAGTTAATTTACCTGATAAATGACCGCCTCCATTAGTACCATTTCCTCCCCCTATTCCTGCTCCTTCTCTTGTTGATATTATATTAATATTTCCACTATCTATAGTAACTTCACCTTCTAAGTCTTTACCATACCCACCTCCTATTCCTGCTGCAGAAGTTCCTGAATATATATTTAAATAAGAATTTTTATCCCCTTTTAATAAAAGTACACTTTTTCCATTAATATCTATTCCACCATAATTATCAGCACTTCTTATAGTATTATTAGACAAAAAACTTATTATAACATCTGCCTTTGTTCCTAATATTATCGCTCCTGTTGATTTTTTTTGTACATCTATATCAATTTCATTTAATTCTATACTGGCTTTACAATTTATGTAGATATTATACTCTGTAGTCTTTCCTATAATTTGATAATCTCCCTCTTCATCTATCACAATATTTTGCTTTGAAACATCTAGTTGTATCATTTTATCTCCTCCCTATAAAAAATTAACAGCGTACTATTAACTATAAAAAGTAATGGCCACTTACCATTTTATGAATAAGTGACCAAGCAATATTTTTTGTCTATTAAAAGAGAGATTCCATAAACACCTCCCTCAACTGTGAACGTTATGCCTACCAAGTTTTTATTTTCTGTATCTCCATCATTATATATTTCATAGACTACTATAGCTGCGCCTTCCAAAGGTATACCATTTGGTTGATATACGATTCCAGTTAAAAAAAAGTATTTATTATTTGCTAAAGTAGTACTTATATCCAATATTTGTTCTTCAATTATTTTTTTCCCTGATACTATTATTTTTTTAGGCTCACTCATCATATTCTCCTACTTATCTCTGATTTCTAACTTGATGATTTTTAGGAATTTAGTGGTGGAAATATACCAAGTTCATAAAATTTATCTTCAAATGCTTCTATAGCTATTAAATAGTATCCATTTATATCTGTAATAGTATATCCTAAAAATTTCGTAGTTTTACTTAAAGGGTCTACTTCAGTTACGGTTACAACTGCACCACTTACCAATTCTTGTTTTTCATCATATATAGTACCTTTTAAAATATATGTTTTTTCTGGCATTGTATTGCCTCCAAAAAATAATTACATCTCTTATTACCAGCATATGATTTAATCTTTTTTTTGAGACTAAATTCAAACAATTTGTAAAAAAATAAAGTTCTAAATGCACAAATTAAGAATTTGTACTAATTTAGAACCTTTATTTTTTATTACACTTAAAATTATATTTTATCTAAAAAAACTACTAACTACATATATTTTTACTCTAAGCTATCATGTTGATAGTATATACATATATTACGTCCTATTCCTAATTCTGCAAAGCTTCTATATACATTTATAGTTTCTTCTATAGATATTTCACACATTAAATTATCCAGTTCATTTCTAGCTTTTGCACAATCCTTACCTACTTGCTTATTTATTATATAATTTGTATTTTTATTTAATAAATTTATATCAATTGGAAATTCCATATAATAATCAGCTGTTTTTAACCCTAATTTATTACCTAGATTTTTTAAGGACTGTAAAGAAAAATAATTTATATGATCTGGAGGAGCTACCCAATATGGCTTATTTATATACTCTTTTTTCCATAAATACTCTTGTAACACCGAAAAATCATTTGGAACTCTAACAACAAATACTCCTTTAGTCGTCAAAAGAGATTTTGCTTTTTTTATTAATTCATTTGGCCATAATACATGCTCTAATACATTCATACAAACTATTAAATCAAATTTTGAACCATTATTAATTAATTTATCCATGCTTCTATACAAATCACCTAGTATTATTTTATCACTAATTCTTTTATTTTGATTTTCGCATGCATATTTATTTAAATCTAATCCAGTTACTTGATAACCCTTTTTATCAAAAAAATTAAGTGCAAATCCTTCTCCGCAACCAATATCTAAAAACGATTTTTTTTCAGCATTATTTAGCTTTTGATCTAAATAATATATTTTTTCAGATTCATTATTTATATAAATTATTTCATCTTCAGTATAATTAAATTTATAATTTTGACCAACTTTGTTCTCTATACTCTCTTCTTCTGTTTTAATAAAGTACTCTTCTTCATATAAATGTTTTAAATCTTCTTCTTTAGGCATATTCTTATATCTATAATATCCTTCTAATGTTAACTCTACATCATTATACATACTAATCACCCTTTGATTTTAAATATAGTATTTATTATTATAATATTTTAATATTTCCATAATTATATTATCAGTTCCATTCTTAGAGACGAATCTTAGAGATGTCTCACTCATTTGCTTTCTTTTATCATAATTACTCATTAATTCTTTTGTTGATTTTTTTAATTGTGATTTAGTTATTTTAGAAAATTCTCCTAGGTTAATCATTATATTTAAATCTTCTACCTTTTTAGCTGCATTGATTTGATTTTCAGATTGAATCGTAGTTATGGATGGTATACCAAGAACTGCAAGTTCATAAATCGTACTTCCAGAGCTAGTTATTGCTATATCATTATTTAACATTACCCGACTCATGCTTTTAGGATTGTATATTGCATTAAATTTAGTATTATCTCTAATTATTGTTTCTATATCTTCTTTATATTTATATGAATTTCCTATTACAATATCTACCTTACAATCTAGTTCATATATACTTTCTAATACTATTTTGGTAAAATTATTTATATCAGATCCACCCATGGTAACAAGTATTTTATTAACATTTTGCTTTATTTCAATAGGTTCTTTATTTGCAAATTCTTCTCTCAATATTGTATATTTACTACCTAATAATAACTTTATATTTTGGTCTACTTTATTATATATTATATCAGTTGCGTATAAGTTTCCATTTATTACTATATCACTTGGATATTTGCATATTCCATTATCATCTATAGATACTAGTAACTTAGGTTTAGGTTTAATTTCTCTTAAGTAATATTCATTTATATAATACGAATCTGTTATTAATATATCAATTCCATTCTCTTTTATTATATTGTTCACTATTTTTAGCTCTTCATATAATGTTTCATAAGTTATACCTATAAATTTTATTTTCTCATATTTCAATAAACTTTCTACATCTTCATTTTGATTCGTTATAAATATTATTTCTAAATTTTTTTGGTTGAATTTTTTATAAAGAGCTATACATCTTACAATATGTCCCATACCTATATTCTTACTTCCATCTGCTCTTATCGCTATTTTAGGCATTTTATCTCCTTATCCGAGTTATTTTTTTATTTCCTGCAAAATCAATATTAGATCTAACAAATTATAAATTATATAATCAGGTCCATATTTTTTCTCTAATTGTAAATCACCATACTCACTATATTTATTTTTTATTTGTACCGTTTTATATCCTATTTCTCTAGCTCCAATAAAATCTTTATTAGGATTATCACCCACATAAATAATTTCACATGGTTTTACATTAAATAATCTTGCCATTTCTATAAAAGATTTAGTATTTGGCTTAGAGAAGCCGTCTCCAAAATCACCTGTTACTATTATATTGTCAACGTATGTTTTTATATCTAATTGCTTAATTTTATTCCATTGAACAATAGAGATACCATCTGTTATAATCCCAGTCTTATAGCCCTCTTTTTTTAAAAATTTTAAAATTTCCAAGCTTTCAACAAATAGACTAATTTTAGGCTTAGCATTTCTGTAAACTTCAACTAGATCATCTATTGGTATATCTATACTATTTTCATCACACACTATATCAAAAATTTTTCCTCTGCCATGAGCATCTAAAGTCTTCATCATTTGTTCAAAAATAAATTTTGATTCTAAGTTTTTCTTATTAGCAATAAATTCACTTACTATCTCAAATGCACCATAAACAAAATCTTTCTCACTATATAATGTATCATCTAAATCAAATACAATTGCTTTTATCATATTAATTACTCTTCGTATACAGCGAAGTCATATCTAATCATTGTCAACTCTTTAAAATTGTAGATTCGCTCTATACTCTCCCCATCATACATTTTTTTTATATAATTGCCATAATCTATTCCACTCTCAAAGGATAGAGGTACACCTCCACCAAACCTACAGTTGATTTCTATAAAATAAATTCCACTATCATTAACTATGCATTGTATAGTTAATGGTCCTTTTATATCTCCATATTTTTTAAGCTTATATATTAATTCCTCTGTTTTTTTAATTATTTTAATATTTTTTTCTACCCTACTTTTACTTACCTCTCCACTTCTTACTTCTATCCTTACCCTTGGAACTAAAGATATAATATTTGCATCTAAATCTAGTAATACATCTATAGTATATTCTGTTCCTTCTATGAATGATTGTATAATTGGATTCTTGACATAATTTAAAAAAAATTTAAGCTCATAGCTATTATTTACTTTGAATACATCGATGCTTCCCATTCCATTTATAGGTTTTATCATTAAAGGATAATCTATATCTTGATTGTTGTCTATTCTACTTTGAATTTGTTTTTTAGAGTATGAGGTAGGACTTATTATATTATTCTCTTTAAAAAACTTATGTGTTGAAATTTTATCATTACAAATCTCAATTATTTCTTTAGATGATAATAAAATTTCAACTCCTATAGATTTGAATTTTTCTCTATTATTTTCTAAAACTTCAAACTCCTTTTCATATAAAGGTATTATTAAATCTACATTCTCTATTTTGCATATTTTTATTATTTCTCTTATATATGATTCGTCTGTACAATTTGGTACTTCATAAAATTTATCAACAAAATTTTTAGCTGCATTTAGACTTGAACAATCTATACCCACTATATTTAAACTTCGTCTTAAATAATTTAATAATTGAACTCTTTTTCCTATAGCTGTTATTAATACATTCATATTTTTTTACCTACTCTTTCTTATTACATCCCAACTAAGAGGCGTTCCTTTTTTTAAATCACAAATTGCTTCCATACCAAGTACTTCATTGTAATATTTAGGCTCTAATCCAAAAGCTGGTCTTATTGATTTTATATTTTTGTTAGTTAATTTCTCCCCTTTTTTAATATCCTCTACAACAAATAGAGATCTACTATGTTCTTTGCTTTTCACAGCTTTTTCACTTAGCTCATACGTTACCCTTCCAATAGCTTTTTCAATTAAGCGTATATTGTCTACTAATTCTTTAAATTCATTTATATCCAGAGAGAATCGTGAATCAGGACCACCTAAATTTTTATCTAATATTACGTGTTTTTCTACAACTCTCGCTCCCATAGCTACTGCACCTATAGGAACTACACTACCTAATGTATGGTCTGATATTCCTGTTATGACGTTAAAAGTTTCAGCTAAATTTTTAATTGTTTTCAAATTTACCTCTTCTATTGGTGCTGGATATGCACTCGTACATTTTAATAATATAATTTGATTGTTATTACATTCTAAACAAGTTTTTACTGCTAATTCTATATCACTTAAAGTAGCTATTCCTGTTGATATAATTATTGGTTTTCCTTTTGATGCAACATATTTTATAAGTTCTATATCATTTATTTCAAATGATGCTATCTTATATACAGGTACTTTTAATGTCTCAAGAAAATCTACAGCGGTAAAATCAAATGGAGTTGAAAAACAAATTAGTCCTTCCTGTCTAGCTACCTCAAAAAGTTCTTTATGCCATTGCCATGGTGTATACGCTTCTTCATATAATTTATATAATGTAGTTCCATCCCATATAGTTCCTTGATTAATTTGAAAATATTTATTATCACAATCTAGTGTTATAGTATCTGGAGTGTATGTTTGTAATTTAATTGCATCCGCACCAGCTCTTTTTACTTCCTTTATGGTTTGTTTTGCTATTTCTATATTATTTGCATGATTTGCTGATAATTCAGCTATTATAAATGTTTTTTCACCTTCTCCAACAATTCTTCCATCTATATTTACCAAATTCATCACTCCTTGAATTATTCACCTAGTTTTTTTTGTTTTATATGTTGATTTATATTGGCTATTTCAGGATATTGATTCAAATATGATATTATATCTTCATAAAAAAACATACTATCTTCTTTATAAATATTGTCATATATATTTTTTATAACTAAATAATCCTCATACGTATCTAATGTTAATCTGTAATTTTGATATTTATTACTATTATAATAATTTTTTATTGTAAATTTATCTTGATTTAAATATATATAAGGGGTTACATGCTCTTTTTCATATTCTAGAGTTGCGTTTTCATATGCTTCTTTTAATGAATTGAATGTGAAAATCTCTACATCAAATCCTCTTGGAAAAGTTTCTTTTAATGAGTTACTTAAGTAATCTAATTGATATTTTTCATTTTCATTATTAAAATCTATTATCATATTATCTATTATTTTGGGATCAATTAAGGGGCAATCTGATGTTATTCTAATTATAGTCTCATAGCCTTTGTCAAATGCTGTTTCATAGTATCTTGAAAGTACATTATTTTCATCCCCTCTATAATAGTTAACACCTATTTTTAAACATTCATCTACAATCTTGTCATCTTCTTTGTTTGTTGTTGTAGCTACAATAATTTGATCTATTAAATTGCTTTTACTAACTCTATATATTACATGTTCTAGTACAGATTTCCCAGATAGTTTTTTTAAAACTTTTCCTGGTAAACGTGTAGATCCTAATCTTGCTTGTATTATACATAGTACACCCATAATACCATCTACTTTCTATAATAATTAAGCACTTTTTTTAGTGCATTTGTAACATCACTTATATCTTCTTTTGTCATACTTATATGAAGTGGTAATGTTATCATGGCTTTATATAATTCTTCTGCTCTAGGGCACAAGCCTTTATTGTATCCTAAGTTTTTATAATAAGGGTGAAGGTAAACAGGTAAATAATGTACATTAACTCCTATATTTTCAGCAAGCAATGCTTCAAATATTTCTTTTCTTCCAACTTTAAATTTTTCTAACTCAAGTTTTATTATATATAAATGCCTACTTGTATCAGAGAATAGTTCTTCTTTTTGAATAATTATCCCATCTATTTTTGAAAGTTCTTCATTATAAATTTTTACAAGCTCTTTTCTTATTTTTATAAAATCATTAATTTTATTTAGCTGACTAATTCCTAAACCGCATTGTATATCTGTTATTCTATAGTTATAACCTAGATCTATTTGCTCATAATACCACGGTCCTTCATCTTGGCTAATTAATAGATCTTTCTCCTTTGTTATTCCATGAGTTCTAAATAGAATTAATTTTTTGTAAAATTCTTCGTTATTAGTAGTTACCATTCCTCCTTCACCAGTTGTTATAGTTTTTACAGGATGAAAACTAAATACTGTCATATCTGATATACTACCTATGCATTTATCCTTGTATTTTGTCCCTATAGCATGTGCTGCATCTTCAATTACTATAAGTTTATTTTTCCTTGCAATTTCTTTTATAGCATCTAAATCTACACTTTGTCCTGTAAAATCCACAGGTATTATTGCTTTAGTATTACGTGTTATTTTTTTTTCTATATCCTCAGGATCTATGTTATAGGTCTCAGAATTTATGTCTGCAAAAACTGGTATTGCATTACAATATAATATACAATTTGCTGATGCTGCAAATGTTATTGGAGAGGTTATTACTTCATCACCTGATCTTATCCCTGCTACATAACATGCTGCATGTAACGCTGCGGTTCCACTAGAAAAAGATACCGCATATTTTGAATTCACATATTTTGATATTTTTTCTTCAAATTCATATACTACTGGACCTGTAGTCAAATAATCTGATTTTAATACTTTTATAATTTCTTCTATATCATCTTCATCAATTTTTTGTTTTCCATATGATAAATAGTTTTTTCTAATTGGACTGCCTCCATATATAGCTAATTTTTCTTCCATATAAAAACTCCTTATCTTTTTATTTTTTACAATCCTATCTTTTCTATTTTTTTTCTCAAATCATTTTCATCTAGCCACTGATTATTATTGTTTGAATTGTATTCAAATCCATTTTCTATAAGCTTTCCTCCTTCTGAGAAAAACTCAGACTTATTCCACCATTCTAAATTCGGATAAATGATATAGTGTTTTTCATATTCATAAGTAGTTCTTGAATCATCTTTTGTTATCATTACTTCATGTAACTTCTCACCTTCTCTTATTCCGACCTCTTTTAATGTGCATGTTGAAAGCATTGCCTTTGCTAAATCAGTAATTTTAAAAGAAGGTATTTTGGATATATATGTTTCTCCCCCTTTAGATTCTTTTAAAGCCTTCAACACTAATTCAATCCCTTCTTCTAGACTTATCCAAAATCTAGTCATATTTAAATCTGTAATTGGGAGTTCTGTGTATCCTTGTTGTATTAAACTTCTAAAAAATGGGATTACTGATCCTCTACTACCTGCTACATTTCCATATCTAACAACAGAAAATCTTGTTCCCGTTCCTCCAGAATATGCATTCGCAGATATAAACAATTTATCAGAAACTAATTTAGTTCCTCCATATAAATTTATAGGGTTAACTGCTTTATCTGTTGAAAGTGCTATTACTTTTTTTACATTTTTATCTATAGCCGCATCAATTATATTTTGCGCCCCGTGAATATTAGTTTTGATAGCTTCAAATGGATTATATTCACATGCAGGCACTTGCTTCATTGCTGCAGCATGAATTACATAGTCTATCCCTGTAAAAGCTCTATATAATCTATCCTTATCTCTAACATCTCCTATAAAAAACCTTACTTTATGAATTTTATCAGGAAACATCAATGACAATTCTTTTTTAAATAAATCTTGTTTAAACTCATCTCTTGAAAATATAACTATTCGTTTTATATTGTAATTATTCAAAATATTTTTAGTGAAATCTTTTCCAAACGAACCCGTTCCACCTGTGATTAATATTGATTTATCATTTAACATTTATATGTCTCCTTCTTAATTAGATAAAAGTATTAAATTAATACTTTTATTACAATATATACTTTTAAGGTTGTGATTGGTACAAAAAAAAGTCACCAAATTCATTTGGTGACTTAAAATTTATTTAACTGTTCCTATAGTATTAAATGGATATAGCCTTACCACAACTTTTCCTATTATTTCATCTTCATTTATAGGACCTAAATTTACTTGTCTACTATCTCCACTATTTGGTCTATTATCCCCCATAGCAAATATATGATTTTCTGGGACTATTATATCTATATCTCCGTCTGTATATGCATCATGTATATAGTCTTCTTTCAATACTTTTCCATCTATTATAACTTGGTTATCTTTTATGACTAAGTGTTCTCCTGGTAATGCTATAACTCTCTTCACTAAGTCCTTTTTCTTTCCACTTTCATAGTCAACTAAGTCTGTTTTAAATACTATTATATCTCCTCTTTTTGGATCCTTTGTCTTATATGATAGTTTATTTACAAATAAATAATCTTTATCCTTTAAAGTAGGATACATAGACTCTCCGCTTACTATAGTAGGCGCTACTACTGAAGTTATTATTCCTGCTAATACTAGTGCTACAGCTATAGTTTTTACCCACTCAAAAATCTCTTTTTTTAATTTACTGCTCATAACATACTCCTTAACTTGTATTTTCTATACTATTTTATCATAAAAATATACTATTTAAAATTATTTATAATTTGAGTTTTTCTTCATATTCATATATATTATTTATTTTTATTTACAGATACATGTTTATTATTTTTTATAAAAAATCTCCATAAATAATCTTTTGCTTCTTGTGCATAGTCTATGTTTATCCTTTTTCCATTTTCTATTTCAAAGTTGCTATCGCTATATATTTTATTATCTCCTTCATAGTAAAAATCACTTATATATAATTCATCACCTAAAATACTTTTACTATTTAGAGTTTTATTTATATTTAAAGCCATGCAAAGTTTACCTGGACCATTTGTTATATTCTTTTTTTGATAGTTTGTCAGTTGTGCATATTCTTTTTTAAATCTATTAAAGGCTATCTCATCTAAATTAGTTATTGGCTCTACTGCTCTTATTAAAACACATTCAGGTATACCTTCATTATTAGCTGATACGTTTAAACAATAATACATTCCATAAATCAAATAAACATATATATGTCCTCCTTCTAAATATAGTGGCTTTGTTCTTTCAGTTTTTTTATCCCCATATACATGGGCTCCTTTATCCGTAATCCCCATATAGCTTTCAGTTTCTACTATTTTCGTTACTATAGTTTTTCCTTCATATTTTCTTATTAAATATTTGCCAAGTATTTGTTTTGCAACATTTATACCATCTTGATTGAAAAATTCTCTGTCCAACTTTATACCTCTCTTTATAAAAAAAATTATTTTAATATTTATATTTTAAGTATACCATTTAATATAGTTTTATATAATTCATATTTTCAATAACATATTTTTTAGTTTTTATGTAAGTTTAAACCCAATAAAAAACTACCTCTAATTAGCTTCTACTTTTGAGGTAGTTTTTCATAAATTTATTTATTCTATTGTTTTTAAATTTATAGCTTTGCTTTTTGTATAAATATAACTACATATAATTGAAGTAAGTGGAGAAACTATAACAAGCCCTATACATCCTACAAATGTATGCAAAATTTCTGAAGATATAAACTTTGTATTTAGTATGCTAAGTAAAGGAGTCCCTTGTGCCATATAAACCATCATAACGGCTATAAAGCTTCCCATATATGCTAATAATAATGTTGTCGTTTGAGAACCTACTATAGACTTACCTATAGTAATTCCTGAAAGTAATATTTCTTTTTTAGATATATCTGGTTTTTTATCTACTAGCTCTTCAATTGCAGCTGATATATCAATGGCAAGATCTAAAATTGCTCCCGAACAAGACAAATAAATTCCAGCTTGATATATAAGCGTTAAATTAACATTTTGGTATCCTGCATACAAAAGTGATTCTGACCACTGCATAACTGATCCATGTATATTAAACATTTTTCCAAATACTATAGCTAATATGCAAGTTAAAAGAGATGTTAATATACTAGAAATTATTGCACAATAAGCTTTTTTAGTGAATCCAGCAACTAATATTAATGTAATTATAGAAATAATTCCTCCTATAAATAAAGCTAGTAATATAGGCTGATACCCTTTTAACAGCATTGGTATAAATAATTTTAATATGCAAGCCAATGTAAACGCAAATGATATAATTGTTCTAATACCTGTTATACCAGAAAATATTAATAGTGAAACCACAAATAAACCTATCAAAAAAATTTCTGAATCTATTCTATAATGATCTATCATATTAGCAAATAAAATTTCCCCTTCTTTGCTTTGTTCTATAAGTACAAAGGCTTTATCTCCTTCTTTAAATATCTTGTCCTCTTCTAACTTTCCACTTAATAAATTTACTCCTTCAATTTCTTTATTTTTTAGTTTTCCATTAAGTATTTTTATTTTACATCTTTGCTCACCTTGTTTTACCAGACCAACTTGATAGACATTAGAGTTATCTACACTTATAACCTCAGCTTTTACACCTTGAGAATTTATATATAGTTGTTTCTCAAAACCAGTTGGAATTAATAATAATATTATTATCCCAATTATACAGATAATAGAAAATAGAAAATCTTTATTTTTTATTAATGATTTTTTATTTCTCAAATTTTCTTTTTTAATCAATTTTCTCTCCTAATATGTTTTATTTTAATCCGCATACTTCAACTAATTTTTTAAATATATCAGTATTATCATAAGACCCATTAAACACTTCACTAGATGCTCCCATAGCATACACCGGCACTGGAACACCTGTATGAGAGTATGATGTCCATCCTATCCCTGCTTTGTTATTTATTATATGAGTAAGTGTTACAGATAAAGGCTCATAATTACCATATATTACTTCACCTTCTTTTCTTTTATCTTTTTCTTTCATCGTTTCTTTAAAGGCATCTTGTAATTTTTTATATTCATAATCAGAAATAACTAAATTTTTATTATCTTTCTTTAATGCGTCTTTATCATCTTTAGTAATAAGACCAAAATTTTCTTTTATTATAGGTAATAAATCCTCTAATTTACCATCTTTTTCTTTAGTTTTTTCTTTGTATTTATTTAACAGTTCATTAAATTCTACATAAGATATTTTTTGATTTTGTAATATATCAAATGCAGTATCATATCCAGTTGTTGCTTGTCCTATAGACATCCCACCTGTTTCATGATCTCCTGTAACTAATATTAAAGTTTCGTCAGAATGCTTATCTGCAAATTTTACAGCTTCATTGACAGCTTTGTCTAATTCTGATACATCACTTATATTTGTCATAGCATCATTTGCATGTCCTGCCCAGTCAATTTTTCCTGATTCTACCATCATAAAAAATCCTTTATCATTTTTAAGTACATCTATTCCTTTTTTCACAAAATCATTTAACATCAAAGAATCTTTATCTGTATCTATACTATACTCCATAGCAGAAGAATCTTGTATCTGTGGATTTATAGCATATACCTTTCCTGACTCACTATTTAAAGACATTATTTCATCTTTATTATCTGTAATGTTATATCCTTTTTCCTTTAATATATCAAAAGCATCTTTTTGATTTTTATCTAATCCTTTAGGATTTAATAAAGCACCTCCTGCAAAATAGTCAAAGTCACTATTGGCCATTTGCTGTGCTATATCATAATAATTTCCTCTAGATTTTGTATGAGCATAAAAAGCCGCTGGTGTAGCATGATTTAATGCTACACTACTTACAATTCCTACTTTATAACCTTCTTTTTTTAATTTTTCTGCAATAGTTTCTGTTTTAGTTTTTTTATCTGCTGCTAATCCTATAACCCCACTTTGAGTTTTAACACCACCTGCTATAGATGTTGCTGCTGCTGCTGAGTCTGTTATAAATGATGTGGCATTTTGAGTTGTTGCATTTCCTATAACAGGAAATTGTGTAAATCCTAGTTTTTCTAATTCAACCTTATCTTTATTCTTTATAGTTCCATTATATACTTGTGCTGCATTAACTTGTGTGTGTGACATTCCATCCCCTATAAATAGAAACACATATTTGGGCTTTTTAATATTTACTTGTCCTACATTTACTTGTGATTCTTTGATTTGTTCTAAACATTCGTTAGTTGTTGAACATCCTACTAACGAACTCATTATAAGTAGTGATGATAATCCTAATACTATAATATTTTTTATTTTTTTCATTTTTACTTCCTCACCTTTTGTACATATATTGTTTCTTATATTTATTATCATAAAGTTATTTTATTAAAATGTTATTAGGTATTGCTTAATCAACTGTTAATATTATTTAAATTATGCCAACTATAGAATAGTTTTTGCCTACTTATTAAAGTTTAATACTCTTTTAATATGAAATCAATTAAACTATATCCATATATTTTTTCTAATAATTCTGAATTTGCCATTGTATGTTTTTACGTTTTATATAAATAAATTTAGTCTAATTTATAGTACAACTCACTTTTAAAGAGTTTCTTAATATTATATATCATAAGTTGAATTTTATAGAGGTGATTATTTTGTATAAGGGGTACTTAACAATAAAAATTACTGATGAAGAAAATAATTTTCCTATTGAGGGTGCAAAAATTAAAATATCTACAATACCTAAAGATGAATGTAAAAAAAGTAAAATTCTCTACGATAATCTACTTACTAATTCTTCTGGGCAAGTAAAAAAAGTATTGCTCGATGCTCCTAATTTCATGTATTCTCAGGTGCCTAATTCTCCTAGAGCATACAGTACTTATCTACTTGAAGTTGAAAAGGATGGCTATGAAACAATAATAATAGAAGGAGTCCAAATATTACCTTGTATCGAAGCTATTCAAAACATATCATTACCTAGGTCTTCTAAGCTATCGAAATCCAATATAAAAATTTACACTATAGGAAAGCATTCTTTATACGGACCTTATGAATCAAAAATATTAGAACCATCTTTAAAAAAAGTACCGTATGTTTTACCTTATGTTGTTGTGCCCGAATATATAATAGTTCATGACGGGTTGCCAAGTGATAAAAATGCTCCAAACTATTGGATACCATTTAGAGATTATATAAAAAATGTTGCAAGTTCTGAGATTTACGCAACTTGGCCTACTCAAACCATATATGCAAATGTTATTGCTATAGTTTCTTTCACCTTAAATAGAGTTTATACAGAATGGTATAGAAACATGGGATATAACTTTACTATTACTTCAAGTACACAATATGATCATAAGTTTATTTATAACAGAAATATTTTTGACACTATAAGTATTGTTGTTGATAATATATTTAATGTTTATATACAAAGACCTAAAGGTGCTAACCAACCACTTTTAGCTCAGTATTGTGATGGTGTACAGACACAGTGCCCTGGAAAAATGACTCAGTGGGGTAGTAAATATTTAGGAGATCAAGGATACCAATTTGAAGATATATTAAAATATTATTACGGATATAACATAGGACTTCAAGGAACAGATATGATAAAAGGTGTTCCATCATCATTTCCTGGATATACTCTTTCTCTTGGCTCAAGTGGAGAAAGTGTTAAAATAATTCAAGAACAATTAAATGCAATATCAAATGCATATCCAGCTTTACCTAAAATTGCAGTTGATGGTATATATGGTCCAGCCACTAGAAACAGCGTACTAAAATTCCAAGAAATCTTTAGAATGAATCAAAGTGGTGTAGTTGATTTTGCGACTTGGTATGCTATATCTAAAATTTATGTAGCTGTTACTAAAATAGCAGAATTTAATGATTAAATAATAAAGAGGATTATAACTTGGTTATAATCCTCTTTATTATTTAATATTTTAAAATTATATTGCGTGTTTATTTCACTTTATATATTCTTTTAACTTGATTATATTTTCTTTCATATTAGGCTTTATACACCACATATTTTTATACGTTATGGTTTCAAAGCTACCTTCATAAGGTATCATATATTGATTAACTTCAAATTCTTTATCAGAGAATATCTTTAATCCTAATTCTTTAATATAGCTTACTGGAATATTTGTACTTATTTGGCCTATTATCTCCATATTGATTTCAAACTTCTTATCTGAAGGCTGTTTTTCATATTTTTCTAAAATGCTTTTTAAAACATTTCTTTGTCTTTGAGTTCTTTCATAGTCTCCATTACCTTTTTTTCTAATTCTAGAATAAGCAACTGCTTGTCTTCCATTTAATGTTTTAATTCCATTTTGCGTTATATAGTCTGTACCTTTTTTTAAGTTTTCTATTTTATTTATTTCTACTAAGTTTGCATTAATCTGCTCAATTTCATAATCTTTAAGTTCAATATCAACTCCACCTACTATATCAATAACTTTAGCTAAACTATAAAAGTCTACAGATACATATTTATCAATATCTAGATCAAAATTTGAATTTATTGTTTCAAGTGAAAGCTTCGAACCACCATAAGCATATGCATGATTTAATTTATCTTGCCCATGTCCGTCTATTTCTACTAGCGTGTCTCTTAATAGTGAAACTAAGTTAATAGTTTTCTTCTCTAAGTCTATGCTAGCTATTATTATAGAGTCCGATCTTGATTTTTCATTTTCATTTCTTTTATCTATACCAAATAACGCTATATCTATATGTTTTTCATTTTTTAATTCATTTTCTATATTTGGTATATTTTTAGTTGGATTTTCTTCGTTTTGTGATTTATATATTATAAATCCTAATAATCCTACTAAAATTAATAAAAATAATAATATAGCAATAATTATTTTATTATTTAGTTTTTTCACATCTATTCTCCTTAGTATTCTATATTTTTTATGTCTATAATATCATACTTCATATAATCAACTTTAACATTTTATATAAAAAAGTCATATTTTATTATAATAAAATATGACTTTCTAAAAAAATATTATTTTTAATAATTCTTATTTTAATTTTTAGATATGCATCTTAAATTTTCTACAAACTTTATTACCATATCTTTTTTTGTTGCCCATGAAGTAACCAATCTTATACAAGTATTTTCATCATCTATATTTTTCCATATAGCAAATGAATAATTTTCTTTTAACTTATCTATAACATCATTTGGAAATATAGGGAAAATTTGATTTGAAGGTGAATTTACTAAATAGTTGTATCCTAGCTCACTTATTCCATTTCTTAATATATTTGCCATATCATTTGCATGTTGTCCTATTTCTAAAAATAAATTATCTTTAAATAATTCTACGAACTGTATTCCTAAAAGTCTTCCTTTTGCAAGCATTGCTCCTCTTTGTTTTAAATGATATCTAAAGTCTTCTTTCAAAGAATCTTTACAAATTACTAATGCTTCACCTAATAATGCTCCATTTTTTGTTCCCCCAATATAAAAGGCATGTACAAGGTTTGATATGTCGTTTAAGCTTAAATCATTTTCTTGTGAACAAAGAGCTGATCCTAATCTTGCTCCATCCATAAATAATAATAAATTATGTTCATCACAAACTGCTTTTAATTCTTTTAGCTCTTTTTTAGTGTATATAGTACCTATTTCTGTAGAATTTGATATATACACAAGCTTTGGCTTTACTACATGTTCATTAGTATGAGATTTAACAGCCTCTAATACATGATGACTCTTAAGCTTTCCATCATTAGAGTTCATAGCTATTACCTTGTGTCCAGTGCATTCTATAGCACCTGTTTCATTTGCAAATATATGACCTGTATTTGCTGCTATACAAGCCTCGTGAGGTCTTAGAAAAGATGCTATAGCTATTAAATTAGTCTGTGTTCCCCCTGGTATAAAGTGTATGTCTACATTATCATTTTCTAATTTTTCCTTTATTAAAGCTCTAGCTTCTATACAATATATATCTTCTCCATAACCTTCACACTGTTCTAAATTAGTTGTTACTATTTTTTCTAATATTTTAGGATGTGCACCTTCGCTATAATCATTTTTTAAACTATACATTTTGTCTCCCCCTTTAGATACATTTTTTATATAAATACATTTAAATTATATAATTTCATGTTATCATTTTAATTTAAATATATTATACAATTAAATTTCCTAAATTAATATATATAATTACGTTTTCCTCCATAATTTCTTATATTATCAAATTTCAATTTATCTTTTACTTTACATAAAAAAAGAGCTATTTTATAAAATAGCTCTTTTTTTATGTATTTAATTATGCAAAGAATTTAAGAAGTATACCCGCCACTACTGCTGATCCTATAACACCAGCTACGTTAGGTCCCATAGCGTGCATTAATAAGAAGTTTGAAGGGTTTTCTTCTTGCCCTACTTTTTGTACAACTCTAGCGGCCATAGGAACTGCTGATACTCCAGCTGCACCTATCATAGGATTTACTTTTCCTTTTGTAACCTTACACATTATTTTACCAAATAATACTCCAGATGCTGTTCCTACTGCAAATGCTAAAAGACCCATAGCAGTTATTCCTAATGTTTTTGTTGATAAGAATGTATCTGCATTAGCTGTTGCCCCAACTGTAAGTCCTAACATTATTGTAATTATATACATTAATGAATTTTGGGCAGTTTCAACTAGTTTAGGTACTCTTCCTGACTCTTTTAATAAGTTACCAAACATAAGCATTCCTATAAGAGGAGCTGCCGTTGGAAGTAGACCTATAACTAATACCATAACTACTATTGGAAATATTATTTTTTCCTTTTGTGAAACAGGTCTTAACTGTTCCATTTTTATATTACGTTCTTTTTCTGTTGTTAATGCTTTTATTATTGGTGGCTGTATAACCGGAACTAATGCCATATATGAATAGGCAGCTAATGCTATTGGTCCTAAAAGATGTGGTGCTAACTTAGATGTTAATTGTATCGCTGTAGGTCCATCCGCACCTCCAATTATACCTATAGATGCAGCCTCAGGTCCTGTAAATCCTAAGAATATAGCTCCTAAGAATGCAAAGAATATACCAAATTGTGCTGCAGCTCCAAGTAATAAAGTCTTTGGATTAGCTATAAGTGGCCCAAAGTCCGTGCTAGCTCCTATACATAAAAATATTAGTGGTGGAAATACTCCTAATTTAACCCCTTGGTATAAATAGTAGAATAACCCCCCTGTACTATCCTGTGTTGCTTCTTTCATTAAATCTGCGCCTGGCATATTTGCAAGTAACATACCTACTGATATAGGTATTAATAAATATGGTTCATATCCCTTTTTAATAGCTAAATATAAAAATATACATGCTATACCTATCATTATAAGTTCTTTGTAAGTTATCATTGCAAAACCAGATTCAGTAATAAACTTAGTTATTATATCACCCATTTTAAACTCCCCCAAAAATTAATTAAGCTATTTCTAGTAAATTATCACCTAGACTTACATTTTGTCCTTTATCCACATTTACAGTTTCTACTTTTCCATCTACTGGAGCTACAATTTCATTTTCCATTTTCATCGCTTCAAGAACAGCTACCACCTGACCTTTTTTTACAGATTGACCAGGTTTTACTAATACATTTACTATTGTTCCTGGCATAGGAGCTGTTATACTTTCTCCAGTTGAGTTAGCATTTGGTTTAGTCACTGTTTTTTGTATTTGTGGTTGTGCTTTTGGCTCTACTTTATTGTCATTTACGCCTTCTATAACTTCTTCTATCTCTACTTCATATACTTTCCCGTTTAATGTTATATGATATTTTTTAGCATTCATCTTTCAAATCTCCTTTATATTTATATTGTTTTATCTAAGTTATAAATTTTATTTAAATTTAATTTTTTTTATATAATTACAATCGTATCTTATATTTTTAACTTAGTAATATATATTTAGTGGATATATCATATTTTCACTACGTTAAGTATACGTTAAATTTTACCCACTATCTTTATACTACTTAATATTAAAATTTATGAATATAAATTAGAATTTCTTTATCACAATATATAATTATTTTCATATAATAGTTATAATTTCTTAAATTATATAAATTTATTTAATCCTTGTAATACTCTTTATACGAAGGTTTGGATTAATATTTCCTTGCCCTGCCATTATTGATGCTGCCAGTGCTACTACTACTTTTTCTTCTTCATCTTCTTCATCTGTTAATGCAAGTTCTTTATGATGGTCTTCTTTGTTTAAAGGTTTAACTTTATCTTTAAATAAGCTTTTAAAAGAACCCAGTATAACTGATATTAAGAATAAAGTTATGAAAACCATTCCCATGCTGATTACTGTAACATAAAGCCCTTGCATTATACTTATTTTTCCAGTCATATTATCACCTACTTTCTACATAGTTACTGTTATATATATAACTTCATCTTCTTTTTCTTCTTTTTTTATAGAATATTTTTCTTCTAAAAACTTAGGGGCTACTTGTGGGAATAAAGCATACATTAGTACCTCTTCATCACATCTAGCTAATTCACTAGCTTCTTCTTTTATTGCTTCAAATTCAGGTTTTATTAAATCTGCAGGCCTAACAGTTATTACGTCTTCATCTCCTATGATTTTCTTTCTTATTTCTTCACTAATTGGAGCTGGAGATTTACCATAATTACCTCTTACATAATCTTTTATTTCCTTAGGTATTAATTTATATCTTTCACCACTTAATACATTAAACAATGATTGTGTCCCAACCATTTGACTCATCGGAGTAACCAACGGTGGATATCCTAAATCAGCTCTAACTCTTGGAACTTCTTTTAAAACTTCTTCATATTTATCAACTGCGTTTTGTTGTTTTAGTTGTGATAATAAATTAGAAAGCATTCCCCCTGGAACCTGATACTTTAAAGTTTGAGGATCTGTTAATAAAACTTTAGGATTTAATATTCCATCATTCATATATTTATCTCTTATCGGCTTAAAGTATTCTGCAACTTTTAAAAGCTTTTCCATGTTAAGTCCTGGGTTTCTATCCATTTCAGAAAATGTAACAGCTAATGACTCTGTTGGAGGTTGTGAAGTTCCTCCACTAAATGGTGATATTGCAGTATCAATTATATCTACTCCAGCCTCTACAGCCTTCATATATATCATGTCAGCTATACCACTAGTACAATGAGTATGTAATTCTATCGGTAGATTAGTTATTTCTTTTATTTTTTTCACTAAATCATATGCATTATATGGAGTTAAAACGCCTGCCATATCTTTTATACATATAGAATCAGCGCCCATACTCTCCATTGTTTTAATTAAATCTAAATAATATTTTGTAGTATGAACTTCACTTGTAGTGTAAGATATTGCACATTGACAATGACCATTATATTTTTTAATGGCCTTCATTGAAGCTTCTAAGTTCCTTACATCATTTAATGCATCAAATACCCTTATAATATCTATGCCATTTTTTAATGATAATTCTACAAATTTATCTACTGTATCGTCAGCATAATTTCTATAACCAAGTAAATTTTGACCTCTTAAAAGCATTTGTAGTTTTGTTTTTTTAACATGTTTTCTTATAAGTCTCAATCTTTCCCAAGGATCTTCGTTTAGAAAACGTATGCACGCGTCAAATGTTGCTCCACCCCAAACTTCTAATGCATGATATCCTACGTCATCCATAGTCTCAAGTATAGGTATTATTTCATCTGTTTTTAACCTTGTTGCAATTAAAGATTGATGCCCATCTCTTAATGCAGTTTCTGTTATTTTTAATTTACTCATTCAAATACCACACCCCTTTTTTATTTATTTCGACAATATATTAATATTGACTTATCCATATAATTTTTTTTATATTTAGCAGTAAATATCTCTTTTCCCATGTTATTATTAATATTTTAAGTTATTTATTTAATACTTATGCTAATTTAGCCTAAATAATTAATCTCTTTTATTTATTTTTATTTATTTTTATTTATTTAATTTGTTCTATATTCTTTTAAAATATCCTTCTACAAACTATAGCAAATTTTTTATTTTATAATTTTTTATTACTAATTTTTCTTATTTTATATACAGACATATTGGAACTACTTCAATACATCATTTATGTATTAATTTTATATTTTATTATTTTTTGTTATTTTTTACAAAAAACTAATTTATTATATTAAAATAAAAAAAGTTTTTAATAATTTAATTATAAAACCATTAAAAACTTTACTATTTAAACCAAAATATTTACTTGTAAATATCAAAAAACTCTATTTTAAATTTTTCAATGTTTCCCCCATATTCAATGATGTCCTCATCATCCTCAATAACCTCTTTTATTGGAAATTCTACTATAATTTTAGTTCCTTTATTTACTTCACTCTTTAAGTCTATGCTTCCATCTTGAATTTCAACTAAAGATTTAGATAAATACAGCCCTATTCCACTACCAAATTCATTATTTATATTACCATTTTCTATTTGTTTAAACTTTTCAAAAATATCCATTAACTTATCTTCTTCTATGCCCACTCCACTATCTTTTATAGTTATTTGTACTTTATCTTCTAGCTTGTAAATACTTACAAATATTTCTCCTCCACTTGGTGTGAATTTTATTGCATTTGATAATACATTAAGAACAATTCTTTCTATAGCTTCAGGATCTAATCCAACTAATAAGCATTCTTCGTTTGTATCAAAAACTAAATTTATGCCTCTTGATTTTGCATATGAATTAATTGATAATACTATCTCCTCTATTAAGTAAATAATATCAAAGTTAACTTTATTTATTTTATAAATTTCTGATTTAACTTGAGATATATTAATTATATTGTCAATTAATCTCATCAACCTAAACATGTTTTGTTTTACTATTTTAACATGAGAATTAATTTCTTCATTTTGATCTTTTATTTTATTGCTATTATATAGTGTTTCTACTAATTGAGTTGAACTATATATATTATTTAATGGTGTCTTTAATTCATGGGATATATTTGCATAAAACTCCATTTTCATCTTGTCATATTCTCTTTGTTTTCTCAATATCTCTTTCATTCTCTCTGCTTCTCTTTTTTCACCTAAATCTTTAACTATTCTAAGCCTGTGCTTTAAATTATCTAAAATCCAAATTTTAGAATAAAATTTTACTTCTTTTATATCTTTATTTTCATTTACAATATAAATTGTTTTGTTTTTGTTTCCTGATTGTAAATTGTATAAATGTTTTGTTTCTAGTCTATCCCTATATTTTTGAACCCAAATTCCATCACTGTCATTCTCTATTGAAAAAATTTCTTTAAATTTTTGATTTGCATAAATTATTTCTCCACTGCCTAAAGCCTCTACAATTATCCCATCAGGTATATTGTTTAATATTTTATGATATAGCTGATTTTGTTTATTTATTTGTTGATAAATATTAATTTCCTTACTTTTATCTATAAAGGTTAACAATTTTAATTCTTCTGAACCTTCATTGTAATTATTTATATGAACTTCTAGGTTGTGTTCCTTTTGTTGTTTATCTTTCATAGTACAATTCATAATAAAGCTACAATTACTATTTTCATGTATAAAATTAATTTGTTCTTCATGAGATAAGTTTACTTTTTTGTAATTTTTATTATCATAAATGTTTATGTCAAACATATCATAGTATTTTACTAATTCTATTCCATTTATATCTCTTGAATTGTATCCAAAAAATTCTTCAAAAGCTTTATTTATACTCTGCAAGTTAGCTTCTTTTACATTTTCTTTTACATTTCTTATCATTATAGGGCACGGAATACTCTCTACTATACTTTCATATTCTTCTCTTTTATCTTTTAACTCTTTTTCCATATGTAATTCACTAGTAACATCTATAAAACTTATTAAATAGGTAAAATCAGTATCATTGTTAGTTATATTCAATAAATATTGCTTGTTGCCTACAGGCAATACTGTCTCCAACATATTTTTATTTACATCTATATTATTTAGTCTATTAATTATACTATCATTTTCTAGTATACATTTAATATGTTTGAAATTATTTATATTATTATCAAATACCTCCATACATTTATTATTTCTATAAATTATATTAAATTCATAATCAGTAATCATCCATGCACTAGGAACAGTATCTAATGCTTGTTCTAATAATGCTTGCCTTTCAATTATAAATTCCTTAATCTTATTTTGAATTGTTACATCTTTACTAATAATAGTATTTAACTTTTTTAATCTTTGTGAACTAGAATTTAACTTTATATTTTTTAATTCTAGTTCAAAATATGGATTTTTTATTATATTTTTTATTATATAATTGTATCCATAATAGGTATGATTAAGTAATATAATCATAACTATATATCCTAGATTTTCTTTAATTTCATTTTTATTTATAAATACAATAGCTAGTACAATAATATTTAAAACAAAATTAATACAAGATAAATTTTTTATCATATCTTTATATTTTATTTGCTTATTTCTGTATATAAACAAAGTCACAATATTTATACATATATTTATAAATATAATACTTTTATTAACAGGCGCTATTCCTATAAAAAAATATAATGTTAAGATAGAAATTATAATAATAGTATATATAACTACTGTAGTTTTAATTACTTTACTATTTTTGTTAAGTATATAAATTAAGTTAGATAAATTCATTATAGTTAATGTTATATTAAATGGGATAAATTTATAATCTATATCATAAACAGAGCCAACGCCCGATAAAACTATAATAGCTAAACTACTTATTTTCAAAATTTTAAGTAAAGTATTTTGCTCTTCACCTTCATCATCATATGATACAGTATATAAAAATATCCAAAGCAAAGTAGTTCTTAATAAATTAATTGTTTTACAGTAATAATATTTATTTAAAATTGCAATAACTATAAAAATTAAGTTTAGAAAAAGTATTACTTTATATTCTTTAATAAACATTTTAATTCTTAGCAATTTATCTTTATTACTAATTACTTTTGTATCCATATTTTTCCCCACTTTTTTCATTTAGTTATACATATAATATCAAATTATTCCCAAAAAATTTGTCATTTTATAGTGTTAAAAATAAATAATTTACATATATAATTTAATTTTAATTGTTAAAAAAGCTTAAAAAATATACTAATTGTATATTTTTTAAGCTTAAATTTTATAATATTTATAAATTTTTTATCTGATTAATCAATTTTAATTGTATACACATAACTAAATTAAATTATCTAATTTAATATTTACTAAAATTTTATTTAACTTTTTCATTTGTATTGTTATTTACATTTATACCTAATTTTTTATTCATTTCATCAATCATTTTTGTAAATTCACTTTTAGTCTCATCTTTAATTTTAATACTTTCATCAACTACTTTTATATACTCTTCTTGTGTTTTTGACACTGCATCTTTTGGAATTTCATCTAATCTTTTTAATTTTTCATCTATATTAGCTATAGTTTTCTCACCTTCCGCTATTAAGCCCTCATTCATTTTTTTAAGATCAGCGTCATCTGTTTTCATATCATTTTTTAATGAATCTACATATGCTTGTGTTTTTTCTTTACTTGTTTTATAAGCCATTTTTACATTTTCTAAATATTTTTCATTTCCTGGATATTCATTAGTAGTATAATATTCTGTTACTTTTTCTGGAGTTAAATACATTTCATAATCTTTAAGCCCAGTCTCGTAATCTCCATAGATTTTAGAATATTTATTTACATATTCTTTATCTACAACTTTAGTTTCTTCTGTAGTAGGCGTTTCTACTTTTTTCTCTTCAACAGTTTTAGTTTTGCTAGTACACCCTGTTACACCAAGTATTAATGCTAATGATAGTCCTGTAGTCGCGATTTTTTTAAAATTCATAATTACCCTCCTATGTTTGTATGTATTTTATGTGTATACATAAAATAAATTAAGTAAGTTACTATATTATTATCTGTATAATTTAAAATTTTATTAGTTTTTTTAATTTCTTTATTGATATTAATTATCATTCGTATTATAATATTATTAATATCAATAATCATTTTCAATAAGGAGTTGTCATTATGAAATGCTATGCATGCGAAAATAAATTAAATTCATCATATATAAAGTGGTTACTAGAATTATTAGGTCCAGTTCTTATGGGATCTAAACCTTGTGAAATACTATCTATACCTACATTTGATAATAATAAAGAGTATAAATTAACTGAAATAAAAAAACACTTTAAGCTTTGTTCAAAAATCAAATTTATAATAATTGATAAACAAGAAAAAGGATTAAAAATTTTATTTATTAACAAAGTATCTTTAAATAAGCAATTAAGTAATATTAAAATAAAAAACTTTTTAAAATATCTAGATTATCCAAATCCAAATGATTTAGATGACTGTTTAAATCACTTAATAAAAAAATTATATTCAGATGAATTTCCTGATGAAATAGGTATATTTTTAGGATACCCACTTAAAGATGTAGTTGGATTTATGGGGTATGGAAACTACGAATTTCAAACAACTAAATATTGGAAAGTTTATGGAGACCCTAGACCCTCAGAAGATTTATATTCTAAATTTTTAAGTCATCGAGAAAATATTAGAAATTTATTAAATAACCATAGTGCAAAATTTATACTTTCTAACTTTTAATAAGCCTATTCACCCTTAAAATAAATAAAAAAGATATTTACAACTATTGTATTTGTGTAAATATCTTTTTTAGATTTTATGAAATTATCTATTATAGCGAATAATTTGCCCTGCTATAAAATTTTCACATATGTCTTTAATTATTCCTGACATAACGTGTCACCCCACTTTTAATACTAATAGCAAATCATATACATATTTCTACATAATCACCATAAAATCCTTTTTTATGTTAATTTTTTTTAATATTATTTGTTTTGAATTATTTAATTACATTTACTATATCCACATTGTAGACATATACCACATCCACCAGTTGGAATTATAGACTCATTTCCACATTCAGGGCATACAAAATTTTCAACTTCATTTTCTTCAGTAGTTATAGCTAATTCGCTTTCTACATTTTTTTCTTCATACATATTTTCCTTTTTAGTGTTTTGAGGCTTTTCATTTAAAAGGATCCCACCTCTTTGGCATCCATCTCTATATATAGTTATTCCTTTTAAATTATTTTTCCATACATTCATATATATTTCATATACATCTTCTACAGTTGATTCATATGGTATATTTATTGTAGAAGAAATAGAAGCATCAATATGCTTTTGCCATGCTTGTTGCATTTTTATTCTTTCTTCTGCTTTTAGATTCATTGCGGTTACAAAAATATCAGATAACTCTTCTTCACTATCTATACTATTTATATCCATGTACTCTTTTACAATCGGAGTATAAACTTTATAGTACACATCTTCATTGTGTAAACTTTCTGTCTTTCTTATATATGATAGATTAAATATTGGCTCTATTCCACCACTTATACCTAGCATAGTGGATATAGAACCAGTTGGTGGTATTGTTAGTAATTGTGAATTTCTAAGACCATATTTTTTGACTAAAATAGATGTGTCTTCATCAATATTTTCTTTAAAAAATCTTGAATTCATTACAGCATCTTCATTGTACATTTCATATGCTCCATGACTTTTAGCTAACAATGCAGATTGTTTAACTGCTTCATTTAACATTATTCTGGATAACTTTTCACAAAGTTTTATAGATTTTTCACTACCATATCTTATATTTAATTTTATAAGCATGTCAGCTATTCCCATAACTCCCAATCCAATTTGTCTGTACTTAGATACAGTTTCTTTTTGAATATCTAATGGATGTAATGGTAATCCTTCTTCCAATACTTCATTTAATCCATTAACACAATCAGATACACATGCTTTAAACTTTTTAATATCAAAAATAGCATTTTCTGTGAATGATTCTACTATAAACTCAGCTAAATTTATAGAACCCAGTAAGCAACTTCCACCTGCTGGAAGTGGTTCTTCTGCACATGGATTTACTCCTGCATATTTAAAGTTTTTATCTTCACTTAATAAATGATTTTTTTCTATATTATCCCAAAATAATATACCAGGCTCTGCGAAATCCCAATTATTTTTTATAAGCTTCATAAATAACTTATAAGCATCTACTTTTTTAATTATAGTTTCTTTAGTTTCTTGTATCTCAAATTTACATTCATATGTTTTTTTATGTTCAACAGCTTTCATAAAATCATCATTGATTCTTACTGAAACATTTGCTTTTGTTACCTTATCTAAGTCTGTCTTTATATCTATAAAATCTTCTATATCTGGATGATTTACATCCATAGATATCATTAAAGCCCCACGTCTTCCTCTTTGTCCAATAAGGCCTGTAGTCATTGAGTAAAGATCCATAAACGAAACAGATCCTGTTGTAGTTTTTGCTGAATTGTGTACTTTAGAACCTCTAGGTCTTAAATTAGATATGTCAATTCCAACTCCTCCACCGTAACTAAATGTTCTTGCAAGATACTTTGCAGTATCAAATATTGATTCTATATTATCATTAGGTGGCTGTAAAACATAACAGTTTGAATAGGTTACCTTAATTCCATCATTAGGTAATCCTCTATTAGCCAATATCCTTCCTGCAAATAAAAACTTTCTTTCTCTTATTAACTTTTCTATTTTTTTGTTTCCACCTGAAACTCTTACTAACCATTCATTAAAGTTCTCATGGTTATATTGGTATTTATTGTTCCAAATTGATTTTTGTAACTGGTCCATTTGCCATTTTGATTTTCTTATATCTGATCTTTTTTCTCTATATAATATATATTTTTTAGCAACATCTTTTCTATTTGATTCCATAAGTAATAATTCTACATTATCTTGAATTTCTTCTACACTTATATCTTCATTTGAAGATAATACTTTTTCTTCTATTTTTATAGCTATATTTTTTGCTAATTTTTCATCTATTCCATACTTGCTATTTATTGTTGACTTATATATAGCATTTATTATCTTATTTTTATCAAAATTTTCTTTAGTTCCATCCCTTTTTATTATTTTCATAAAAGTTCTACGCTCCCATTCTTTATCTTTTAATACTATTTTTTTATACCCATTTTTAATTTTTTAACACAATATATCGAACATTTTTCTATATCTCTACTATATATTGTGTTTTCATAAAGTATTTATTCAAAATAAAAATCTCTCATTTTAAAAGTATATTTATACTTTTTAGAGACATTTTTTATCTTTAAACATTAAAATTTTTACTTTAAAGTACTCCTTAGAATTGTATTTTTACTAAATTTTGAAAAAATTTTAATTTTTTTCATTTATTATTAACTTAATACTTGATTTTATTTTTTATATAAGCTATACTTAGAGAACAGGCTTAAGTAATAAGCTTGCATTTTTTTTAATATATGGAGGTTTTTTCTCATGAAAAACGGAATAGTAAAATGGTTTAACAGCGAAAAAGGATTTGGATTCATATCTGTAGAAGGTGGAGATGACGTATTCGTACATTTCTCAGCTATACAAGGTGACGGATTCAAAACTTTAGAAGAAGGACAAGAAGTTAGCTTCGAAATAGTTGAAGGAAACAGAGGTCCTCAAGCTGCAAATGTAAATAGAATATAATTATTATTTTTAATATTAATATATATATTTTTATTTCAAAAAAAGAAGCTTCAAAGCTTCTTTTTTTGTTGTTTTATTAAATTCATAATTTCATTTACATCTAATTCATATTTAAATCTAACACTTAATCTAAGTTATCTATATTATATTTAGGAGCCTTTTTAAATTTAAGTTCTCCATTTTCATCTACTATAGCTTTTGGTACTATTTTATCTATACCTAGTTTTGATGTTATTTCATCTACTTTTAACACTTTATTTAAATCTTTTAATATAATTTGTACAGGATAAAATTTATGAACTAATTCAGGACTATATATTAAAAAAGAAATTGAAATCAAAATAATAATTCCAGCTACCTTTTTATTTTTTCTTCTCTTAACCTTTTTTTCTTCTTCTATATCTGCCTGAGCTTGATCTATTGATTCTTTTACCCATAAGTTCATATCTCTTGATGCCTTTATATTTTCTATTTTATTTTTATCTATATAAAAATCATCCATATATCTATCAATTTCTCTTATACTTATATTGTTGTCTTTATTATTCTTTTTTGTAATCAATATCATCAACCTCATTTAACAATTTTTTCATATCTAGTATTCCTTTTTTCAAATTAAATTTTATCTCATCAATAGTGATGTCTAGTATACTTGATATTTCATCTAATTTTAATCTTTCTATATATCTTAATATTATTACATCTTTATATTTATTTTCTAATTCATCTATTGCATTATATAAATATATTTTAGTTTCTACTTTCTCTCCAATTATAAGTTCTTTTATATAAGATTTTTTACTATGCTCTAAATCTATCATACCGTGTTTACATAAAAAATTATTACATTCATTTATAAGAATTTTAGTTATCCATCTTTTAAAATACTTAGGTTCATTTAATGTATGAATATTTTTATACGCATTATAAATTGTCTCTTGAATAATATCTTTTACATCTTCTTCATATTTACACCTTATATACGCTTCTCTATACAATCTATCAGAATACTTTTCTATTAAATTTTCAAATGCCTGCCTATCGCCATTAATTGCTCTTTTTACTGTTACTATATCTTCCATTATTTCTCCCTTACTATATTTGATTTCGTTTTTAACATAATATGGATTATTTTTATTAGTATTTATTTCAATATAATATTTTAACATATTTAACCCTATAAAACCTATCAATTAAAAATTTATAGTTCTTAATTTTATATTTACAAAATAAATATTATTTGATTCTTATTTTATTCATTGAGTTTAAGGTTTAAATATTGTAACCTTTATTTTTTGTTATTAATCATTATAGATATGTTGTCCTAATATAATATATAGTCATAAATAATTTATTTTAAAGGGGTGTTGTTAAATGAAAAAAGGTTCGAAAAACTTCTTAATAACATTTTCTATGATTTGTGTAATATTTGTACCAGCTATTGCTACATACTCCTTTGCTACTAAGTCTTCAACAAAGGAAATTAAATTAAAAGAAACAAAAGAAATTAATAAAAATGTAGCTATGATAAACGATCTTAATAAAAGGGATTTGTCTGAAATAGAAAAACAGATTAATAAAATTCAAATTTCCTATTATGGTATAGATAAAGATTTTCACAAAATAGATTATAATAATATATTCAAAAAATGTGTTATTATGGGAGATTCTCAAGTGGAGGGATTAGCAGTTTATAATTTTTTAAACTCTAATTCTATAATTGCAAAAAAAGGTTCAAATTTAGTAAATTCAAAGTCTAACTGCCAAATATTAAAAGATATAAAACCTTCAAAAGTTTTTATGTTATATGGTCTAAATGATATGATTATTTATAAAGATAATGTGAATGAGTTTATTAAAAATTATAAATCTTTAGTAATAGAAGTTAAAAAATCACTGCCTAAATCTGAAATTTTTATAAATTCTATACTTCCTGTTCAAGAACAGGTAAAAGATAAAAATCCAATTTATAAAAATATAAATAAATATAATAAAGAATTAAAAAAAATGTGTTCAGAATTAAATATAACTTTTATTGATACATCTAATCTATTTCTTAATAATGATGAATTACATGAAAAAGACGGTATTCATTTAAAACCATTGTTTTACCCTGCATGGTTAGAACAATTAAAAAAACAAGCTAATTTATAATTAATTATTTCAAATTAAAAATCAATAGAAAAAGAGGTTTTTTATATGAATTTTACTAATATATATTTTATTTTTATATTTTTACCTATAACATTAATCTTATATTATATATTTCCAAAAAAATTCAAAAACTTGATTTTACTTATATCCAGTTTATTATTTTATTCTTTTGGAAAACCAATCTATATTTTGTTAATGTTATTTACAACAGTATTTAATTATTATATGGCAATTTTTATAGATAAAAATAAGGAAAATAAACCAATAAGAAAAAAATTTTTTATATTTACTATAATAGTTAACGTATCTATACTATTATCATTTAAGCTATACGCATTTTTAGTACATGATATATCTAGTTTATTACGCTTTGATATAACTTCAATAAGCGCATATATACCTTTAGGTATATCATTTTATACACTTTTATCAATTTCTTACATAATTGATATTTATAGAGGTAACGTTAAAGTTCAAAAAGATTTCATCTCAGTAGCACTTTATATTTCATTACTTCCTATACTAATATTTGGACCTATCGTAAAATATAAAGATATAGAGTACCAATTATTTAATAGAAATGAAAGTGTAAGTAAACTTGGTAAAGGGATCGAACTATTTTTAATCGGTCTCGCTAAGAAAGTATTAATCGCAGATAATTTAGGCATAATTTGGAACAATATTCTTAATATAGATATCTCAAATTTATCAGTTGTTACTTCATGGATTGGTATAGCTGCCGTGTCATTACATATTTATTTTAACATTAGTGGTTATTCTGATATGGCCATTGGTATTAGCAAAATGTTTGGTTTTGAAATAACTCCAAACTTTAATTATCCTTATATGTCTAAAAGTGTCTGTGGCTTTTTTAGAAGATGGTTTATATCTTTAGGAAACTGGTTTAAAGATTATATATACATCCCTCTTGGTGGAAACAAAGTATCTTCAAAGAAACAATATTTAAATATATTATTAGTATGGGTTCTAGTAGGTATTTGGGCTGGTTCTAGTTTGAACTATTTATTTTTTTCAATATATTTTGCGACTATTATATTATTAGAAAAGACATTTTTGAAAAATAAATTAAAAACACTTCCAAGCTTTATTTGCCATCTATATACTTTTGTACTTGTTTCAATTGGATGGATGTTGTTTAGTATGAATAATTTATCCTCTTGTTTTAATTACATTAGAGTAATGTTATTTATGTCTGGTAATTCTATTTTCGATAATTCTTCTTTGTATTACACTTACACTAACTTTATTTTAATAATTATATCAATTGTTTTATGTACTCCTTTTATTAGTAAAAAGTTCTATAAGTTAAAACTTAATGGATATGGTTTGCCAACTTTCATGAATATCTTAATATTTTTAATTTCTTTATCTTATTTAGTTAGTAGTATTCCAGCAGATTCTAGTTTCTTAGGAAAAGAAATTTTTATAAAAGTTAAATCCAGTATTGATTTAATAGCTTTTAATAAAGATAATAATGATGTTTTTTTAGGCAAAGATGGCTATCTTATCGAAAATTTTGTGCCTAATAATAATCATGAAATAAATAAAACTGTTGAATCAATAGATAAATTTTCTATTAAAAATAAAAACCTAAATACCTATTTGGCGATAATACCAAACTCAGTTAGTATTTTAGAAAACAAGTTGCCTAATTATGCTCCAGTTAAAAATCAAAAATCTTATATTGATGAATTTACAAAAAAATTAAATAATAACATAAAATATATTAATACATTTGACACTCTTAAAAAAGTATCTGATAAGTATATTTATTATAAAACTGATAAACACTGGACTTCTTTGGGCGCATACACTACTTTCTTAAAGCTTCAAGAAGATATGTTATTAAGTTCTGATACTTATTATGATGTAAAAAAAATTAGTAATAACTTTACAGGTAATTTATGCTCTCAAAGTGGATTTACTAGCAATAACTCTGATGATATAAGTGTTTATTTACCTTCAAATACAAATATAGATTTTGTGGTTAATTACGATAATAAAGTAAAAAAATCAACGATTTATAATACTAGTAAACTTGATTCTCAAGATAAATATTCAGTATTTTTAAATGGCGATCATCCTATAGTCGAAATTAATACAACCACTAATACACCTAGACAATTACTTTTAATTAAAGATTCTTATGCAAATTCAATGGTACCTTATCTTCTTGACTCTTATAGTAAAATTATAATTATAGATCCAAAATATTATTCTAATGACTTATATGGTTTAATTAATGACAACAAATTTACAGATGTTCTGTTTTTATACAATGCAAATACATTTTTTAAAGATACAAGTTTAGTAAATTTGCTAAATTCTAAGTAATACAACAAAAGCAAGGAGTTTATAAATTATTATCTCCTTGCTTGTTTACATTTTTAAATATTTCTTTCTAACTATGCATACCAATTTAATTCTTTACTTTATTTTTATCTAAACATTTTTCTGGTTCAATATATATTACTTTCCACTCTCCATTTTTATCTTTTTTATAATCAGCAATTTTTAGATCTACTCCATTTGTTAGTTGATAAAAAAGTACATAATATTCATTATTGTTTTTGTCTTTAAAATATGCTTTTTTCTCATATCCATCTTCTTCTATTTTAATCTCTGAATCAATTAAAGAACACCAATCACCATATTCTATCTCTAAAAAAGATTTAGCATCATATGACCATCCATGATATGGCGCACATAAATAATTTTCATCATTATAAACCATATCTTTTATTTTATATATATCCCCTAAATTTTCTAAATGTATATATCCATAGTAATATGCAAATAGTCCCTTCTTCTCTTTTGACCCTTCAATCACTTCTATCTCTACAAAATATTTAATATCATTTGGATTATTTTTATCCCCTGGAACCCTATTTAACTTCACTAAATTAATATGTAATTTATTTTCAAATGACTTAACATATTTGTTATAGTCCATTTTTTTTCTATATTCATCAGTTAAAAAATTATATGCAACTGGATAAGGTCCTTTAGCATCACCCATAGTACCACACCCTGTGTTGGTATTATATAATGGATTTGCAGCTTCTCTTAAAACACTAAAATAATTTATAATTGTATCTTCTGGAGTTTTTAACATGTTCTTATCAATTTTAACTTCATTTGGCTTATTTCCATACATTTCATATAGTGATTTTTCAATTCTATCATTTATTATTTTGGAACTAGATGGTCTAAAAAATCGTTCTAAACTATAATAATCTTCTTGGTTATCTACTTCCTTATCATTTTCCATACAAAACTCTTTTATGTATTTCCCACCCATAATTACAGTATCTGTACTTGATTGCTTCTTGTCAAAGTACAAACTTATACATATAACACCTAATATAGCAGTGCATATTAACCTTTTCTTATTTTTTAGCATAGCCTCTCACCCTTCATTATAAAACTTATTCTCTTAATCATTATATTGAACAGGTTATCTTTATATAATAAAAAGTTTTATTATGAGTCAATTTAAGTGATTTTTTATAATAAAAAACTCCAGTAAGTCTAATTTAGCTTACTAGAGTTTTTATTAATTATTTCTTAGGTTTTTTGTATACACTTCTATCCACGTATTCTTTCTTTATAACCTTTCCGTTAGAATCTTTATATATTCTATATGTATCTGCTGCGTCTCGTCCATTTATTTTAAATGTTTTTACATATATATCTAAATTAGGTTTATCTCCTGCATTTCCATATATACTAGACGTTACAGTTCCATTTCCAACTGTAGTTTTTACAAATACAGGATGTGAATAAGGGTTTTTAAATTTAAAATCTGTTCCCCCGTCATTTACCATAGCATCTCTTCCTAGTGGTGCATAACTTGATGCTAATGAATGATTAGTTATTGATACTAGCTCCATTCCTGAACTTAAAACAGAGTTATATAGTGTTGTCGATACCTGACAAACACCTCCGCCTAAAGCATCTTGAAGTCCTCCATTTATGATAACAGGAGCTCCTTTATACCCATTAGATCTATTTCTATCTCCTGTCAAATTATTATATGAATAAACCTCTCCTGGCATTAATAATACATTACTACTTTTATACGCTGCAGTTCTTATATTATGAACTCTTCCAGACAATCCAGTCGAAAACTTAGTTGTATATTGACCTAGTAGTGCATTTACACTTTGAGCATCTTTAGTCGTTACTTTAGGTTGTTTTAGGTTAACTTTAAGATCTATATCTCCATACTTCTTTTCTTTTATACTTTTTATAATATTTTCTTTAGTTGATGCTATGTCTAATTCTTTCCCTACTTTAGATGGTGTTACACCTATACCACCAGACACATATACTGTTGCATCTACCATTTCTACATTTATAGCCTTTGATACAGCTTGTATTTTTTCACTAAGCTTAGCTTCATCATATGATGCTTTTAACTCTATGATTTTATCATTAGTTTTAAGTCCAAAATATCGTTTTACATTTTCAAAATAACTATCAGTTTTAGTGTAATTATAAGCTTCCTCTATAGTTTCTTTTACGTTGTATTTTAAATTTATATCCTCTGGAGATATTTCATGATTAGTATTTTCATATATTAAATACATACTTTTTGGCTGTTTTTTATTACCTACTACTTCTAGTGCTTCATCTTTTGTCAAGTTTGATACATCTATGTTATCTATAAATATATGCTTTGCAATTTTATCATTATAAAGATGATTTGTATTGAAATGATTAATAATAATTCCTAAAAAAATAACTGCTGATATACAACCTATTACCATATTTCTTTTTTTATTTTCTTTTAGGCTCTCTAGCCTACCTTTTTTCTTTTGTGTACTTTTACTCATTACCCCCACCTCATTTTTAAGACTATCTAAATTATATGAGATTAAATTTTTTTAAACAACATTTATGTCATATATGTAACCATATTGTTACATTTTAGCAAAATATACCTATGACTGGATAGTGATCAGAGTAATATATTTTCTCTACATTATAATTTTCTATAATGATATTATAATCTGAAAATATATAATCTATCCTAGCGTTTGATTTTTCAAATGTGCATAAATTATTATTCTTTGTAATCACCGCTGCATCAGAAAATGTATTTATATTAATATTTTTTTCATTAAAATCACCGCATATTATATTTTTACCGACTATAGTCTGTTTGTAATCTAATATTTCACTTATTTGTATTTTTCTTTCTTCTTGATCTAACCCAAGATGAGTGTTTATAATATTAAATTTTCCCTGTTTCGAAAATACGTTTGTATATAAAAAGCCTCGTTGTTCTTTTTTACTAGTTAAAAAAACATGAGTATGATATTGTATTTCATTTTTTGCAAATGTACATATACCATACATCAAACTTGGTTTATTCACATTCATAGCAAATACACCATCCATCTTTAAATCTAACTTTAATTTTGCAAATTGAGGATACAAAACCTCTTGCAAGCAAATAACATCACAATCTAATTCCTTTAAATATTTACTTATCTTATTTAATGTAATTTTATCATTTCCATCCATACCTTTATGAATATTATAAGTTACCATCTTCATAGTTTTATCTCCTATTAATATACCCTAAATTTATATTATCTAAATCTTAATACTTACTTTTAGTTGTATAATATAAAAAACCTAGCTTAGTTATAAATCTCCCCTACCAAGCTAGGTTTTTTTCTAATAGTTTTATATATTAACATTTCTTAATGCTTAATTTCTTTTTTTATTCGAGTAAGTTTACCTTGATTTACAACAAATACAAACCCTAATTTTTCATAGATTTCATTTAACTCCATTAAAGTTACTTCTCCATTTTTTAAATTTGCTAAAGTTATTTCTTGTACCTTTCTTGTTGAAATCATCATTAGTTACCACTCCTTTTTGAATTTGTTATACTCTATTATATTTTACCTTTATTTAAAATATTACTATTTTATATTTATTAACCATACAATTCCGAACAATTTTTCCGACTGTTTTATTATATAACAAACAATTGTTCGCATCAATATAAAATTTTATTTTTATAGCATCTTTTGTATTTTTTTATATTTTTTTGTATTTATTTCGTAATGATTTTTTAATATGTTTAACTTAAGATGAAATTTTTAACTCTTTTATATTTTATGAATTAAATAATTTTTTATTACTTTTATATTTATATAAAAACTTTCCAAAAACAAAATTTAAATATAGACTTATATAATTTTTAGTACTATTATTTAATTAACTTCAATCTTCTTTAGATTTTTAAAATACTCTCTTTAGTTGATTGATATTAAAATTTAACAAACTACCCTACCAGAAAAGAGTTTATCTAATCTGAAAGGAATTGTTTATAAATAACACTCTTATTTGTGTGCAAATATTAACTTTTCCTTAAAATTTATATAGGAAAAGTTTTTTTATTTATAAAATTTAGCCTGGGTTAGTTGTTAGTTATTATATGTAAATAATTTTGCGTATGTTATTGAAAAGGAGGTATTATGAAAAAAGTAGCTGTTATAAGTGCTATATTAGAAGAACCTGATAAATCCCAACATGAATTTAATGAAATTGTTTCAAATTTCAAAGGTATTATAAAAGGAAGAATGGGCATCCCTTGTGAAGAAGAGGGAGTATCTATAATCTGTATAGTAGTTTTAGCCGAAATGAACACTATAAATAGCTTAACAGGTAAATTAGGAAATATTGATAATGTATTAGTAAAAACTAGTATTTCAAAAAAAGAACTTTAGGGGGTGAAAATATGAGTCTTAACTCCTCTCCTCAAGGTGTTAGGGTACATATTGGATTGTTTGGCAAAAGAAATGCTGGTAAATCAAGCATAATAAATGCCATATCCAATCAAGAAATTTCTATTGTATCTGATGTTGCTGGAACTACTACAGACCCTGTGTTTAGACCTATGGAAATTTTACCAATTGGACCTTGTGTATTAATAGATACTGCTGGTCTTGATGATATAGGTAATTTAGGTGAACTTAGAGTAAATAAAAGTTTGGATGTATTATCTAAAACTGACATTGCTCTTTTAGTTGTAGATAGTTTAGTAGGACTTAGTGAAGACGACTTTGCTTTAATCAAAACATTCAAATCAAAAAATATACCTCATATCTTAGTCTTAAATAAAATTGATTCTTTAAATGATAAATCTGTAAATTTAAAACATGAATATATAACATGTCCTGTAGTATTTTTATCTGCTAAAAATAAAACTGGAATAGAAATATTAAAAAAAGAAATTATAAATATTTTGCCTAAAGGCCTAAATGAGTTCAAATTAGTTAGTGATTTAATAAACCCAAATGAATTTATTTTATTAGTTATTCCAATAGATAAAGCTGCTCCAAAAGGTAGACTTATTTTACCTCAACAACAGGTTATAAGAGATGTTTTAGACTCTGGATGTAATGCAATTATTACTAAAGAAGATAATTTAAACGAAACTTTATCTAATCTTAAGTCAAAACCAAAATTAGTTATAACAGATTCTCAAGTATTTAAAAAAGTTAGTGAAAGTATACCTAATGATATACCACTTACATCTTTCTCTATATTATTTGCTAGAGCTAAAGGTGATTTAAAAGCATTAATAGATGGATGTTCTGCTATTAATAATTTAAAAGATGGTGATAAAATTCTTATCGCAGAAGGGTGTACTCATCATAGGCAAGATGATGATATAGGTACTTTTAAAATTCCTAATATGCTAAAAACTAAAACCAATAAAAATCTATTCTTTGATTTTACATCTGGTGTTTCTTTTAGTAATAATTTATCTGATTATTCACTTGTAGTTCATTGTGGGGCTTGTATGATGAACAGAAATGCAATGTTAAGTAGAATTCAATCTTGTAGAGAGTTAGATGTCCCTATTGTAAATTACGGAGTTCTTATGGCTTATGCTAATAATATATTAGACAGAACTCTAGAGCCTTTTAATGTATGACTAAATATAATATAAAAAATCTAATAGATAAATTATACAAAGAAAACTTTCTAAAATACGATGAGCTACTTTACTTATTTGAAAATATTGATAATGACTTAGATTATAAATTAAAAGAAAATAATATTAGCAACAGGAATTATCTATATAAATTAGCCTGTCATACTCGTGATAAATATTATGATAAAAAAATTTTTTTAAGAGGACTTATTGAAATTAGTAATTTTTGTAAAAATGATTGTTACTATTGCGGCATAAGATGCTCCAATAAAAACATAGATAGATATAGACTTACTAAATCTGAAATCCTAGAGTGTTGTGACATTGGTTATAAAATAGGATATAAGACATTTGTTTTGCAAGGAGGAGAAGACTTATACTTTGATGATAAAAAAATGTGTGACATAATATCTTCGATAAAAAGTAAGTATCCAGATTGTGCCATAACCCTATCTTTAGGAGAAAAATCTTACGAAACATATAATAAATATTTTTTATGTGGTGCTGATAGGTATTTATTAAGACATGAAACGTCCAGTTCAGATCATTACAATAAGCTTCATCCATCTAACCTTAAATTATCAAATAGAAAAAAGTGTCTTAATGATTTAAAAAAAATAGGTTTTCAAATTGGAGCAGGATTTATGGTAGATTCTCCATTTCAAAGCAATCCAGACCTAATGAATGACCTTCTTTATTTAAAAAAATTAAATCCTCATATGGTTGGTATTGGTCCTTTTATTCCTCATAAAGATACCATCTTTAAAAATTGCAAGCCTGGTAATCTTGAAAAAACATTATTATTATTAGCTTTAGCCAGATTGCTACTTCCGTCAGTTTTGCTCCCTGCAACTACTGCTCTTGCTTCTATTGATTCTAATGGACGTAATTTGGGACTACTTGCTGGTTGTAATGTTATTATGCCAAACCTTTCTCCTTATGAGTTTAGAAGTAAATATTCTCTTTACGATAATAAATTGTCTACCGGCTTAGAAGCATTTGAATATAATAAAAAATTAGAAGAAAATATTAGTAATCTTAATTTAAAAATAGAGTATTCTCGTGGTGATAATATAAATTGGAGGCGTGTTAAATGTTTATAAATCATGAACTTATAAATGAATTACTGGAAAATGCTAAAAATTCTACAGAAAGTGATATAGATAAAGTTCTTTTTAAAGCTTCAAGTAGAGAAAATTTGACTTATAGTGATATAGCTACTCTACTTCAGATAAATGATGATATTCAATTAAAAAAACTATTTAAAATAGCTGGAGAAATAAAAAATAGTATTTACGGTAACCGAGTTGTTTTATTTGCACCTTTATATATATCTAACTATTGCGTAAATGATTGTGTTTATTGTGGCTACCAAAGATGTAATAAGTTTGAAAGAAGAAAGCTAACTCAAGATGAAATTAGAGAAGAAGTTAAAATTTTAGAAAAAATGGGACATAAAAGACTTGCACTTGAGGCAGGAGAAGACCCTAACAACTGTCCTATTGAATATATATTAGAATCACTTGATACAATTTATTCTACTTATAACCAAAATGGTAATATAAGAAGAGTGAACGTTAATATAGCTGCTACAACAGTGAATAATTATAAAAAATTAAAAGAAAAAGGGATAGGTACATATATTTTATTCCAAGAAACTTATAATAAACCTACATTTATAAAAATGCATGGTAAATCTATAAAAAATGACTACGATTATCATCTAACAGCATTTGATAGAGCTATGGAAGCCGGTATTGATGATGTAGGAGCTGGAGTACTATTTGGACTTTCTGATCCTAAATTTGAGGTATTAGCTCTTATGATGCACAATGATCATCTTGAAAATAAATTTGGAGTAGGTTTTCATACTATATCCTTCCCTAGATTAAAAAAAGCTGAAGGTATGGAACTAAATGATTTCCCTCATATAGTTGATGACGATACATTCAAAAAGATAGTTGCTATAACTCGATTAGCTGTACCTTTTACAGGTATAATTATGTCCACTCGAGAATCAGCATCTATGAGAAATGAACTATTAAAATACGGTGTTTCTCAAATTAGTGCGGGGTCTATAACAGGTGTTGGAGGATATAAAGAGTGTGAAGACGGCAAGAATGTAGATCAATTTACATTAGATGACCATAGAACACCTATTCAAGTTCTTAAAGAGCTTATTAATGATGAATATATTCCTAGTTACTGTACAGCATGTTATAGAATGGGAAGAACTGGTGATAGATTTATGAGTTTAGCTAAAAGCGGTGAAATTCATAACGTTTGTACTCCTAATGCCCTTACTACATTGAAGGAATTTTTATTAGACTACGGAGATGATGAACTTCAAACTATGGGAGAAAAATTAATTCAAAAAGAACTTTCTAAAATTAAAAGGGATGATGTAAGGGAAATTGTATATAATAACATCAATTCATTAAATGAAGGTAAAAGAGATTTATATTTATAGATTTTTTTCATGTTAATTCTTCGTTAACTATGACTTTCAAAGAACATAATTTTTTAAATTTTCATATCTTATATAAAGATAATTGATTTTTATAATATAAGTTTGTTATATATTGAAGAAATTTATTAGTATTTGTAAGATTATAACTTTTACCTTTTATTGTATATTAGTCCTAATGATAGTACTATTATCTTATAAGGGAATGTTGTATATGTTAGGGGAGGATGAGAATTGAAAACTACAGTTAGTAAAACTATTCCTTTCAAAAAAAGGGATGAAGATAAGAAAAATTCTAAATATAATTTTGACATTAACAAAAACAGTGGATCATCTAAAGTTATTCGTTACCCAAAATACAAAAAAAAGAAAGATAAGGGAGTTAAAATAATAAAAAATAATAAGTTTTTTGTTATAGTCCTTGGGCTGATAATGTTTTTCTCTTTACTTTCCTTTATTGATAATAATTTACTGAAAGACAAGTATGGTCCTAATGGAAAACCTTTAAAATCTCATTCTAGAGCTTCTTCTAGTTTATTAGTTTCTGAAACTGAGTTTTCTCAGTTCTCAGATAAAACAGAATCATCAGTGAGGAGTGCCTTAAAATTAAGTGGTGAACATTCAGTAAAAACAAAAACAATGCATAAAAACGGAAATTACATTTATTCTCAAGGTGATGTATCACTAAATAAGGATAATATTATCTATTTTGATGCTATATTTGAAAACAAGCAATTAAAGTCCTTACTTATAGATGGAAAAGAATATTTAAAATAAATACACTATAAAAGAGGTAGCTCTATTTTTATTAATAGAGCTACCTTTTTATTTTAATTATAACTTTTTTCATATTTTAAAACTTCACCACATTGACTCAAGTCATATCCACCAAGACTATTTATTTTTTGCTTAAATGGATTAGAATTTATTACATCTAACATTTTTTTTATAGAATCATCTTGTAAATTTTTAGTTTTTACAAGTATACCATATTCATGTTCACATATAGGTATAAAATCTAAGCCAAAAGCTTTTGATACTGAGTATATTCCTATAGCACAATCTGCATCATCATTTTGTATCGTTTTAGCAACTGACATATTAGTAGACTCTTCTCTCTTATATCCGTTTATACTGCTTTTTTTAATATTTTTACTATCTATAAAATTATCAAGTAATATTCTTGATGCTGATCCTTTTTGTCTGTTTACTATCCTATACTTTACTAACTCATCTAGGCTTTCAATTTTTAGTGGATTCCCTTTTTTAACAATTATCCCCTGAGTTCTTTTAGCTAACTTTATTATAGATATATCTTCGTCTATAAAATATTTGCTATAATCCTCATCCTCTAATTTAAACAAATGTGCTGGAGATATATTACATTCATCATTTTTGAGAGCTAATATACCTTGTTCACTTCCTACATATATTGAGTTTAGCTTGAACTGTCCCAAAGAATTTTTAGTTAATTCTGAGCTTATCAAGTCTACAATTAAATCATGGCTACCTATAGCAAGTATTGTTTTATTAATTTCATCTATATCTTTTAATAATTCTACTTTTACGCTACTTCCTTGTGCTATTCCTTCTATATTTTGAGATACTCTTATTACACCATCTGCATTAACTAGGCTAGTTATTGTTCCAGCTCCTTGTTTTATAGGCATGGCTATATACTCACCATTTACTTTACCTAACTTTACTCTTATAAACTCCTCATATTTTAAAGAGCTCATTATTCGTTTTCCAAGTTTTGCTGCTATATACTTATTATTAGAACACTTCTTGTATGTAAGTTTATTTATTGTAGGTCTTACTATATTTTCCATTACCACCCATGCGGATACAGGATACCCTGGTATTCCTATTATAGGTTTATTTCTTGCATATCCTAATATAGCAGGCTTTCCTGGTTTTATAGCTAGTCCATGTATCAACACTTTTCCTATTTCTGCTATTATATCATGGGTATAATCTTCTCTTCCTTGAGAAGATCCTGCACTTATTAACACCATATCACATTCATCTAGAGCATTTAGAACACTTTTTTTTATCTGATTATAATTATCCTTAACTATAGGATATATTACAGGTATAGCTCCATATCCTACTATTAGACCTTCAAATAGCTTTGAGTTAGATTCTATTATATCTCCTACTTTAGGTGTTTCTTCTTTAGTTATAAGTTCTGTTCCTGTAGGTATTATGCCTACTTTAAAACCTTTAAATACTTTTACATTTTGTACTCTTGCACTAATCATAGCTCCTATATCTTGAGGTCTTATTTTATGAAAGCTAGGAATTATCATTTCTTGCTCTACTATGTCTTCTCCTATACATCTAATATGCTGCCACGGTATAGCAGGCTTATATATTTTTGCAGTTTTATTTTCTTTTGATAATACATCTTCAATCATTATTACTGCATCAAAATCCTTAGGTATTGGATCTCCAGTATCAACTTCTATATAATCAATATTTTCCTTTAAAGTAATTATATTTTGTTCATTTGCCATGAAAGTAGACTTTGCTTTAACTGCAATTCCATCCATTGCAGAGCAATTATAAAAAGGTGATGATAAGTTTGAATAAACAGGTTCACAAGTTACCTTGTTTAAACAATCATTAACATCTATAAATTCACCTTCTAGTTTTTTTAAATCTTTAATTTCATTTAAATACTGATCTAATCCATCTTCAAGAGGTATATTCATTAAATATTTTCCCATACAAAAATCTCCCTATTAAATAGTAATTAGTTGTATGTTTTTATTTAAAACATACAACTTTTTTATAATGTATTAATTTTTAAAATAAATAAACTTTAACTAAATCACCTTTATTTACACCCTCTAATTCTCTATTTATCCTTATATATCCATCACATTTAGCAAACTGTTTAATCGTGCTTGATTTTGAAAATATCGGCATACATATAACCTTATTATTTTCATTTTTTATATTTACAGCTAAAACTTCTTCTCTACCCTTTGATTTATGATAATTATACTCAAACTCACAAATTATATATTTATCTTCTTTACACTCAAACAATGAATTTATATAAGGCTTAATCAATGATTCAACTACAAAAGCACATGATAAAGGATGACCTGGAAGGCCTACCACTAATTTGTTTTCTACACTTGATATAATAGTTGGTTTCCCAGGCTTTAAAGCTATTCCTTCAACAAATACCTTGCTATTTTTAAAACTTTCTATAGCCTTTAATGTTTCATCTTTTTTTCCTACAGAACTCCCACCTGATATAAGTACAATATCACATTCATTTATAGCTTGTTTCATTAAATTAATAATATCTTCTAAATTATCTTTTACTGGTGGATAAATTTTAGGATTTAAGTTCATCTTTTTAAATTGGCCATATAAAATATATGCGTTTATATCTTTAATCTTCGCATCATTTATCTCTTCATTTATGTTAAGAATTTCATCCCCTGTCGATATAATTCCAACTACTAAGTCTTTATATACTAAAACGTCTTTTATATTGGCTCCCGCTAATACGCCTAAGTCTCTTTCATTTATTAAATGACCTTTTTTATAAAGGATTTCATCTTCTTTTATATCTTCTCCTACTTCAACAATATTTTCATTAAATAAAGTATTTTTTTGTACATATACTTCTTTATCATTTAATTTATCACAATACTCCATCATAATAACACCATGAGCATTTAATGGTATCATTGCTCCAGTAGGAACATATACACATTCATCTTCATCTAAATCAAATTTACAGACTTGACCCATTTGACTTTCTCCTAGTAGTTTTAACTTTGTAGGATTTGATGTGCTTGCTGATATAACATCTTCAAAACGAACTGCATATCCATCTACCGTTGATTTTCTAAAATGTGGCACATTAATATCTGAAACTATATCCTTTGCTAAATATCTATTAAAACTGTCTACTAAGTTAACACTCTCGACTTTTAAATCCTGAATAAATGTACTTTTTATTATACTTAAAGCATCTTCAACATTTACTACATCAAAAAGTTTCATAAATTTCCTCCTAATTAAGTTAAATTGCCATACTCAATCCTAAAATACACTTTATTAAGCATTTTTTTTCTTTTTCTGTAAGTATATTTTTCTGTAACAATAACTTGCAAAAACCTAATTTTTCATCACTATCTTTTATTTTCCTTTTTCTTATTTTGCTATTTTCATTTACGAATAACGGTCTATAATATTCATAATTTTTTATTATATTTTCTACAAAATAATTTAAATCAATAATTTCTGTGTCAAATGTTTTTTTATAAGTATTTATTCCTTGAGCTAGTGTTAGACTATCCATACCATAGTAATTTGATAGTTCATTTATTTTATTAGATTCTTCTATACTAAAACCTTGTTCATGTATTGTGTTTACAGCACTACTTTTGCAATTTAAACAACATCCATAACAAGAATTATTCTCATCATACCAATTTACATTACTTCTATTTATTATTCTTTGCCCTATTATTTGATTATATCTTTTAAATTTTTCTTCATCATATGGGACTAGATTTTCTTGATTTTTTAATACTATAGCTTTTATTTTTTTTGTTGCCATAAGTTTTCCTAATCCATTTTTACCACATGATTTATTATTCCTAAACATTATTTTTGCAAAATCTACCTTATTAATCCCCGCCATTCCCACTGTAGCTATTTCTATCTTTTCTTCTTCTAATTCCTTTTTTAATAACTCCCTGACAACATTATAACTTTCATTGTATATGTGTTTTGCATCTTTAATGCTTATATTATCTTTATCTATATATACATATACAGGTTCTTGACTTTCCCCTTCCATTACTAAATAATCATATCCATTGCATTTCATAAAATGTGCAAAATGACTTCCACTTTGCGATAAAGAATTTTTATCATAAACACTTAATCGATTTAACCCTACAACTCCGTATCCAGCTAGAGGTGGTGCTTCAAATACCAAATTGTCACCGTTTAAATTGATTTTATATTCGTCATACTGATGCGTTACTTTTATTCTCTTATTATTTAAGTTTATATATAGTATTTTTTTCATCAGCCTTCCCCCCTTATAGTATATTATAGCACTAAATTTATAAATATTTTGTATTTTTTTGGAATATAGCGTAAGCTATCTCTCCTTAATGAAATCGTTTATTCCAACATTTTTGTCGCCACAAAACATATTTTAAACCTTATATATATTTTATTTTTTTTATGTTATCTTTTAATTATCTAAACATAACAATTTGTCATATTATTCTATACTATTATAAAAAGAAAAAGGACTGATATATCAGTCCTTTTTCTTTTTATAATAATTCTTTTTTAACTATTTTAATCATTTGTTCTAGAGCTTCGGTAACTATTAAGTCCCCTTTTTCTTTTGTACTTGTTCTTCCTATTGATAATAGCCCTGATTTAGGAACTAAATCTTTAGGTATTGGATATATTTGATATTTAGGTACTTCTTCTATTTTTTCATCTATTAACCTATCCATATGTACTAACTCTGGTCTAAACTTTAATATTAGTGATGTTTCTGTAATAGCAGCATGTTCTAATGCCCATCCTGGAAAAGGTACTTCGTCAAATATTTTATCTATAGTCTCTTGACTTATTAAATCCCACCAGCTCATCATTATTATTTTAGTACCTTCTGGCATACATTTACTTACTAAGTCTATAGCTTCTAGTAAAAAAGCTTGATTTTCAAAATGAGAGTTAACTATTACTATTTTTTTTATACCATCTCTTATAAGTTCTTCTATTATATCTTTTACTAGATTTATTAGTGTTAATCCATTTAAATCAATTGTTCCAGGAAATAATGGACCTCCTCCAGATGCTGGCTGTGATTTGTATCCATAATTAATAGAAGGCATTACTATTCCATTAATATGCTCTCCTAAAAGTTCTGCAAATCCTTCTGATATTATAGTATCAGTAGATAATGGTAAATGAGGTCCATGCTGTTCTACTGAACCAATCGGTAATATTACTACATCTTCATCTTTTCTTTGATTAAACTCATACCATGTCATATTTGCCATTAAAGTCATCTTAACTCCTCCTAAAAAATATATCTATATTATCAATACATTAATTATATCATAATTTATATATTACATAATATTTGTTAATAGCTCTTATTGAATATATTTTTATAACAAGTTAATAGTTAATATATAGTTATTTAAGTTATAATATAAATATTATATATTTGTGGAGGTTTTTATGACATTATCAAAATTTAGTGATTATGCATTTAGAATTTTAATACTTCTTGGAAATAATCCTGATAATACATTTACAGTAGACTCTATTTCACAAACTTTAAACTTATCTAATCATCATATAAAAAAAATAGTTTATAAATTAGCTACAGAAGGTTATATAGAGTCTACAAAAGGTCGCAATGGTGGTATTCGCCTCGGCAAAAATCCTTGTGATATAAATCTTGGTGAATTACTTAAAATTACAGAAGATAATTTAAATGTAGTTGAATGTTTCTCCAAAGATAATAATACTTGTAATATAAGTTCTTCATGTAAGCTTAAAGGGGTAATCGGTTATGCTCTTAATTCTTTTATGAAGGTATTTGACGATTATACTTTAGCTGATGTTTTAGATAAAAAAAAATAGATTTATAGACATAGTATTATAATAAAAACATGGTTATCTTAATTCACAGATGATTAATTTACCCATGTTTTTATTAATTTTTCATTTATTGTACTCTATTCTAATTGATATCGATACAATGCATTATAAACATAAATTATATATTAATTTTACTTTTCATATAAATAAAACTTATCTAATAATCCAGATTATTTTCCTTATGTCTTTCTACTTTAAATCTTTCTATTAAGAAATCTTCATTATAATTTATACCTGCTTTTTCAAGCGCTATCTTAATCTGTTCATCTACACTATTTATTCCATCAAGATTTGGAAGTAGTAATCCCCTCTTATCTAGTGTACTTACTATAACTCCATATTCAGAAACATTCAGATCATTTAATGTACATGGCTCTGGCTCAAAAAGTATGTCTACTGAAATATCTAAATATCCTAATTCATCTTTTGATACTTTTGGGAATCTAGGGTCTTGTGTGGCAGCACTTATTGCATTTCTTATTATTTCTTGTGCTACATTATCTGTTATTGCCCCAATAGTTCCTATACATCCTTTTAACTCCCCTTCTTTCTTTAACGAAACAAATACACCACGTCTTTCATTTAACATTTCATGAGGTAAATCATCAGGCTCTTTTAAATAATGTCCCTTGTCATAATAATAATACAAACTTTTTCTTGCTAACTGAGTGTATAAATCACCTTTAGAAAGCTTTTCTATTTTATTGTTTTCTTGATCTTTTTTTAATTCTACTGATAATTTTTTTTCTGATTTTGTTGTATTAAATTTTACAACACCATATCCTACTCCAAAAGTATCCTCATAACTTAAAATATTTGTATCTATATCTTTTCCATCCATCGCTCCTGCTAAGATATACATAGATCTTAATCCACACTCTCCTGATTCTTTTATTAGTTCATACTTTATATTAAGTAGATTTTTCATATTTCCTGATTCTAGTGCACTTAAAAATTCAGTATCAAATTTTTCCCCATAAGGGCTATAAGAATATGGACCTTCTTTTTTTAATCTGTGAGATAGATCTCCTGATGCCACTAAAACTGCCTTACTTTGTAATTTTTTTACACTCTCACTTATTATCATTCCAAATTTATAAAGTTCAAACTTCGATAGCATACCATATGTTATATGTACTAAATTATATTTTTTCTTCTGCGTTATATAATAAAGAGGTATTAAAGCTCCATGGTCTAATTCTAGAGTAGCTCCATAATTTGCACATGTATATTTATCAAGAGGAGCTACACCTATACCTTCAGCCGTTGCATTTTCTATTATTTCACTTGTCAAAGTTCTGTTTATAGTCATTTGTAATTTAATTTCTCCAGCTCCAAACTTACTTAAATCTCCATCTAATTTATCACTATCAACGATTGCTATTCCATCTCTAAATACTAAGCCATGTGGTGATATAATTATTATAGTTTCTATATCCATACTATTAATTTCTTCGCTTATTTGTTTACAAGAATTTATAGTTTTAGTTATTTGTTTTTCTTGTCCTTTGCCTATCTCATCTATCATAATAGGTGGATGAGGCATTAAATAAAATTTATCCATAAATACTCACCTTTTACTTTCATATGTATTTTATAACTATATTTATCCTATCTTCTTATATATTTTATGTTTAACTATTTGGCCTTTATTTACTCAATTACATATTAAATTTCTTATTATTTATCACAAAATAATATAGGATATCTAAATATAGATATCCTACATTACTTAATTATTTATTTTTTTATACTATCTTTAACTGCTTTGCCTACATTATACCCTGTATTTAGTGTTTCTTTACCTACATTATATCCAGTTTTAGCAGCTTCTTTTCCTACATTCATAGTTCCTTTTACAGCTTCTTTTGCTACATTTCCAACTCCATTTACTACTTCTTTTCCTACATTAGTTACTGGGTCAGTTACTTTTTTTACTGTTTTTTCTACTTTATTTCCCATATATATTCACTCCTCAGTGTTTTTTCATTTCTAATTCTACCCTTTGTATCATTTTATGTTTAAATACCCTTCAACGTTACATTTTTGTTGTTAATTCTACATTTTTTATAATATATTAAAATAAAAAGGCTAGGATAATCCCAGCCTTTTTATTTTAATATATTATAAATACATGTTTACTTTTTCCATCAACTTCTCTTTAGGCATAAATCCTACTAAAGTTTCAACTGGCTTCCCATCTTTAAATATCATTATTGTTGGAACTGTGCTAACGCTATATTTTCTTGCTAATTCCATACTTTGATCTATATCTATTTTTACAAAATTAGCTTTAGAACCTGCTTGATTTGCAGCTTCTTCAAATACAGGTGCTAACATTTTACAAGGGCCACACCATGTGGCAAAAAAGTCTACAACTGCAATTCCAGATCCATTTTCAATTTTTGAATTAAATTCATCATTATTCATAACTCTAACTATATTTTCCATTTAATTTATTCTACTCAAAATAATTAAGTAGATTCTCCTTTCTGATTTTTTTATATTTTAAATTAATGTAAATTATTTTTTATAGATGCACCTTGTCTTTTATTAGACATTTTTTTATCAGTAGTTTGGCTTTCTTGAATTTTTGATTTTTTATTTATAGTCCCTTGAATTTGGTTTACAAACTCTTTTATTAATTCATTTTTATTATTTTTATTTAAATTTTTTTCCATTCTACCACCCTTTCTGATAAAATTATTTTTTCCTTTACTCTATATTTTACACATGTTAATTAATTACTATTTATAGTTTTATTTTCACCAAATTAATTTCTAATTTAAATTTTATAAAAACAAAAAAATTTATTTATTAATAATAAAATTATCATATATTGTATCTTATTGCTTCAATATTTAATACAATATATTATACTAATTTTTTGGAGGGATTTTTGATGGAGTTTTTGGACAATTTAGTATCTGACAGATTGGGTGGTTCATCCTTTTTTAAAGAAGCTAAGGAACTATATAAATTCGAGAAAATAAAACAATTAACAAAAGAAACCACTTTGAAAAATCCAAATGTAAAACTTATTGATATGGGAGTGGGAGAGCCTGATCAAATGGCTGACTTATCTATAGTTGATATTTTAAATACTGAGGCAAGAAAAAAAGAAAATAGATTTTATGCTGATAATGGAATTGATCAATTTCGAGAATCTGCTTGTAATTATTTAAAAAATGTATACAAATTAAATAATTTAACTAAAGATAATATTATGCATGGTATAGGTTCTAAATCAATACTAGCTATGCTTCCATTTTGTTTTATAAATCCTAATGATATTTGTTTAATGCCTAAACCTGCATATCCTACACTAGCTACCTATACAAAATTTTTAGGTGGAGAAGTATACAATCTTCCTCTATGTGAAGATGATAATTTTTATCCTGATTTAGAAAATATACCTAATGATATTTTAAAAAGAGCAAAATTACTATATCTAAATTATCCTAATAATCCAACAGGACAAGTCGCTAGCGTTGAATTTTATAAAAAAGCTATTGAATTTGCTAAAAAACATAATATTTTTATAGTATGTGATGCCGCATATGGTCATTTAACTTACGATGATTACAAGCCACTAAGTATATTAAGTATTGATGGTGCAATAGATGTTTGTGTTGAGATACATTCTATGTCTAAGTCCTTTAATATGACAGGCTGGAGACTAGCATTTATAGTAGGCAATAAAAAATTTATTAAACTTTATTCTACAATTAAATCTCATGCTGACTCTGGCCAATTTAGAGCTATTCAATTAGCTGGTGCATATGCACTTGATAACTATAGTTTAGTTGATTCTAATCGTGAAAGATATTCTAGAAGACTTGATCTACTTACCAAAACTTTAAATGACATAGGATTTAAAGCTAGTAAGCCTAAGGCAGGTTTTTATATTTATGTTCCTATTCCTAAAGGAATTAAAAATGGGATAAAATTTAAAAATGCTGAACATGCTTCATTATATATTTTATCAAATGCTCTAATTTCTACAGTACCATGGGATGATTGTGGAGATTTTTTAAGATTTTCAGTTACCTATGATGCAAATACACCAGAGGATGAAGTTAATATTATGAATGATATAAAAGAAAGATTTTTGAATTTAAATTTAGAATTTTAATATAAAAAGGTGAGTGCATTTACACTCACCTTTTTATATTAAATATTTATATTAAGCCGATTTTTTAAGATTATTTTTTATTCCATCTGCCACAAATTCTACAGTTGTTCCAACTATAACTTGAGCTGCAGTTTTACTTAATTTAACAACACCTTTTGCTCCTATAGATTTTAATCCCTTTTCATTTATTTTTTCTGAATCTAGCACATCTAGTCTTAAACGAGTTGCACAGTTGTCAACTTTAACTATATTGTCTTCTCCACCTAGATATTCTATATATTTTATGTAAAGTTCATCATCAGAAGTTTTTTTGTTTTTGTTTCCAATAGCTACATCTTCATCATCTTCTCTACCAGGAGTTGGTAGGTTTAATTTAACTATTAAAGTGTAGAATACTACAAAATATAAAGCTCCGATACCTAAACCTATTAATAGTATTAATGCTGGCTTAGTAGCTAAGTTAAAGTTCATAAGATAATCTATGGCACCTGCTGAGAATGTAAATCCGTGCAATATTCCTAAGCTGTCTGTTATAAACATTGATGCTGCGCTAAGTACTGCATGAGCTACTAATAATACTGGTGATAAGAATATAAATAAAAATTCTATAGGTTCTGTAACTCCAGTTAAAAATGACGTAAGTGCAAGTGATAAAAGCATACCAGCTACTGCTGTTCTTTTTTCCTTTTTAGCTGCAAAATACATTGCTAGTGCTAATGCAGGTAATCCAAACATCATTATCGGGAAAAATCCTGCCATAAAATGTCCTGCTGTAGGGTCTCCTGCAAAGAATCTATTTAAATCTCCAGTTTTTCCTCCAAATTCACCTAATTGGAACCAGAAGAATGAATTAAATACATGGTGTAATCCTAGCGGTAATAATAAACGGTTAAAGAATGCAAATAATGCAGCTCCTATTGCACCCATTCCAGCTATTCCTGCAGATACATTTGATAATGCACCTTGAATAGTTGGCCATACCATACCAAGCGGTATTGCTATTATTACTGATATAAGACCTGCCATTATAGGCACTGCTCTTCTTCCTCCGAAAAATGCTAAAAACTCTGGTAATTTTACTCCTCTAAACTTATTATAAGATAATCCTCCTATAATACCTGCTAATATACCTCCCAAGAAAGATATATTTAAAGTTGAGGCTATTTCAGGAGTTAAATTCATTGTCCAATATTGCCCTGTAACTTTTGTTAATGTTAAATAAGATATAATACCTGCAAGTGCTGATGCACCATTTTGATCATCTGAAAATCCAACTGCAACTCCTATTGCAAATAACATTGGTAAATTATCAAATATAGCAGAACCAGCTGCACCAAAATATGGTAATATGTTTGCTAAAAATGGTAAAAAGTTTAATTTTTCTATTACGTCTCCTTGACCTAATCTAAGCATTATACCTGCTATAGGTAAAGCTGCTATAGGTAGTACTAATGACTTTCCTATACGTTGTAAAAATTTAAGCATAATTTGCCTCTCCTTTGTTGTAAATTTATGATATATATTCTTACTTTATTAAATAAAATAAACTAGAATATACTTTTCATATCTTAAATTAATATTTATATTTTTATATTGGTATATACCGCATGGTCTATACCAATATATTACTGGAAATAGTTTTCTTTTGCAAGAGTTTTATTTTTATTTTTTTATAAATAAATTAGTATATAAAAAAAGCTTTTAGTTTTATACTAAAAGCTTTTTTATTATTTTAAGATTTCAATTCTATTTTCTTCTTTAGCTACAACTTTACCTGTTATAACTTTAACACTTTGATTTTCTTCTAAGTTAGTGAATATTATTGGGCTTATGTCTGACTTAGCATTTTTCTGTATAAAGTCTACATCCATTTTTATTAGTTTATCACCAGCAGATACTTTATCTCCAGCATTTACAAACACTTCAAATCCTTCACCCTTTAAATTAACAGTATCTACACCTAAATGTATCAATATTTCAAGTCCATTGTCAGCTTTTAAACCAACTGCATGCTTTGTATCAAATACCATTTCTACAGTTCCATCTACTGGAGATACTATTATTCCATCATTTGACTTTATAGCAAATCCATCACCCATTATTTTATTAGAAAATACTTCATCTGGAACTTCTGTTATTTCTAATAACTCTCCATTTGTTAATGCTATGATACCCTTTTCTTCTTGCTTCTTCTTTTTAAACATATCAAATATTCCCATGTTGATTATTCTCCTATCTACTCACTTAACTGTTTTTTATTTTTTCAAACAAATTATTAGTTGTAGTTTAACACATTTTATAATTTTTTTTAATACATATTTTTATAAAATTTAATTTTATTTTTTAAATTTATATTTTTTTGATTTAATATCTTCACTATTTATTTGAATTCCAATATATATTTAAAATTTGTATTATAATTTAATAAAGATATAGAGTTTTATCCCTATATCTTTTGACTTTAAATCTATTTATATTTTTCTTCTTTTTCCATTTGATGTTTTAAATCTTTAGCAAATTTTTTTTGCTCATATTCTTCTACCATTTCATCTTTCTTCATTTCCATACTCATCATAACACCTTTTGCATCATCTTTAATATCTTCTGCAGTATCTTTTAGTACAAATTCAGCTTTTTTCATTCCTTTTTGCAAGTCATCTTTTAAGTTTTCCATTTGTTTTTTCATCATGCTCATTTTAAAACCTCCTTAACTAATATATATCTTATACTTTGCAAAATAGATAAAAATTATTTAACAAAATTTACTATCATCAATTTCATTTTTTCTTATCATTACATATCATATATTATTAGCTAAAAGGGGGAGATTTTTGTGACATCCTATATTATCTATTCATTTTGCATAATACTTTTAATTATATCCTTTTTTAAAGATAAAGAAAAAACTAAGTTAGCTATAAAAAATGGTATCAAGTCGTGGGAAAATATTATGCCTCAATTTCTATTTATAGTAATCATTGTAGCTGTTTTACTATCCATAACAGATCCTAACTCTATATCAAAGCTTATAGGTCCCGATTCTGGTTTTATAGGTATTAGTTTATCTTCTATAGTTGGATCTATAACTATGATGCCCACATTCGTTGCATTTTCAACAGGAGATTCATTATTGAAAAGCGGAGCTGGATATGCTCAAGTCGCTGCTTTAATATCTACACTTACTATGGTTGGAATTTTAACTTTTTCTCTAGAAGCAACTTATATGGGTAAAAAAGCTACATTTTATCGTAACTTAATTGCATTTTTATTTGCTTTTGTTGTAGCATTTTTTATTGGAGGTGTTTTAGGATGATAAATATTAAATTCATATTAAATAGATATAAATATTTTTTAATCAGCTTATTAATATGTATAGCTATATATATTTTTGATAATAATTTAGGTTTAGATATTTTTGATAGTACTAAGTCAAATATTATTCAAATGCTATCTATACTACCTCCTGTAATGATCTTATTAGGTCTTTTAGATGTTTGGGTTCCACGGGAGTACTTTATGAAATATATGGGATCTAATTCTGGAATTTTAGGGATTGCACTATCCTTTTTAATTGCTTTTTTTGCTGCTGGTCCAATGTACGCTGCTTTTCCCTTTACCGCTGTTCTAATAAAAAAAGGGGTTAAATTTTCTAATATAATAATATTTTTAAATGCATGGTGCGTAACAAAATTTTCTACTCTTCTCTTTGAAATAGGTGCACTAGGGTATAAGTTTACAATTGCTCGGCTTTTAATAGATGTTCCAGGAGTTATAATAATGGGTTATATCGTAGATTATTTGGTTAATAAGAAAAAATAAAAAAATATCCCCCATAGTTTGGAGTATATGGGGGATAAAGCTTTGCAATGACAACTCTATAGGAGGATGTGAGGGAGGGTTGCCATTGCAAATAGGGTATTATATTATGGTTTTTTTAAGCTAGTCTTTCTATATTTATATAGTACACCTCGTATATGAATTTAATGTGAGTTTAATGTGAATGATACTTGAAATGTTTTATTAAAGTTCTACTGTAAATATAACAGAGTTATTTTTATTTTTTAAGCTATATCTAAAACCATGGCTATTGAAAATCTGTCCTACTAAATATAATCCTAAACCACTTCCTCCTGTTTTTCTCGACCTTGATTTTTCTACTCTAAAAAACGGCTTAAATATTTCATTTAAATATTTTTCATCTATATTCACACCAGTATTTTCTATTTCTAAATAAGTTCTAATATTATTTCTTTTTTTGTGACCTCTTAAATTATTTTTACTTAATCTTATTATAATTTTTTCACCATTTGGTGAATATTTTATGGCATTATTGATTATATTGTTTATAGCTTTTGAAATTCTTTCTTCATCACATTTTACATATAAGCTCTCTTCTATGTTCAAAATAGTTTCTAGTTGTTTTTCATCTATTAAAAATTGTTGTCTCTTTACCAACTTTTTTAATAATTCACTTAGATTTACATCCTTTAAAATTAGATCTTGTTCTAATATTTCACTTTTTGATACTTCTATCATTTCATTTACTAATTCTTTTAATTCTTGTGTTGATTCATATGATTTTTTTAAATAAGTATCTCTATCCTTGTATTTACCTATATTATAAATCATTCCTTCTAGTTGTCCACTTATTATTGTAATAGGTGTTTTTAATTCATGGGATATAGTAGCTACAAAATCTTTTCGTCTATTTTCAGCCTCTCTTTCACTTTCTATTATATCAATAAGTGGCTTTGTTATAACAACTGAGTAGATATAAGCACCTAACATTGCTATAAGTATTGCTACAGCAATTATATATGGCATTAAAGTTCTAATTACATCGCTAGCTTCATCTATCGGTTGAAGTGGCATAACTATATTTAATTTATACGGAAGTATAGAGTCTTTTGTATAAATAGGAATAGTTATAGGAAATTCTTTTGTATTTCTATTTATCACATACTTACTATATTTTAAAACTATAAACTCATTTTTACCATAAACAATTCTGCCATTAGAATCAATTAATAATACCGAAAGATTTTGATCTTTTGCTAAATGAAAAAGTCGTTCTTCTAATTGTGCAGTTGAATAATTTACAGATTCTTGTGTAAGACTTTTTATGCTATCTTCTAATAATCCTATTTTATACTTATGATAGTATGATGGTAATAAAAAATATAATATCAAATATATTATTATGGCTAGTACTAGTAAAAGCCCTGTTGTTATTGAAAATAATTTATATTTTATATTTAAATTTTCCCATTTGTTAAATATCCTTCTCAAGTGTATATCCTATCCCTTTTACTGTTTTTATATATGGTAATACTATTTTTTTTCTTATATTTTTTATATGTGCATCAACTATTCTTGTGTCTCCGTAGTAATCATACCCCCATATACTATCTAATAAACTTTCTCTAGTTATAACTTGTGGGTATTTTTCTATTAGAGTTTTTAATATATTAAACTCCTTTAATGTTAGTTCTATAACTTCATCATTTATATTTACTGTATATGTATTTAAATCTAATTTTAATTTTTCAAATGTAACAAAATCACAGCTAGTCGTTTTTGAAGACCTTCTTAATACAGCTTCAACTCTTTTTATAAGTAAATTAAAAGAAAAAGGCTTTGTTATATAATCATCACATTCTAGCTCAAACCCTTTAACCTGATCAGTTTCATCATTTAACGCTGTTAAAAATATTATAGGTACATTAGAATTTTTTCTAATCATTTTACATACTGAGTGACCATCTAAATTAGGCATCATTACATCTAAAATTATTAAATCATAATTTTTTTGTTTAAATTTTTGTATTCCTTCTAGCCCATCACTTGCATAGTCTACTTTATATCCCTGAGAGCTTAAAAATTCTACTATAAGTTCTTGTATATTAAAGTCATCTTCTACAACTAATATTGACTCATTCATAATTATCAACTCCATCTTAAAATTATATGCTATCTAATTTTATCATATATAAATTGTTAATATATGAATTTTTTATGAATTTATATTTTAATATCCAAATATTTTACTATTAAATATATTTATTTTTAATATAAACAAAAATGACACCTATATTTAAGATGTCATTTTTTAAATTATAATTTATGAACATTTATAGCTGCTATACCTTTATCAGCTTGTATCATATCAAAGCTAACTTCTTCACCTTCATGAAGATCTTTATTATGACCCTCTTCTTTTATATTAGAAAAATGGACAAAAACATCTTCTCCATTATCAGATGTTATAAATCCATATCCTTTAACTGCATTGTACCACTTAACTACTCCATTGTAATTTGCCATTATTTTATTCTCCTATAATTTATTAACATTTAGCATGTTTTGATAATATTATTTCAATTTTTTTAATAACTAATTCTTGTTAATTTATACTAAATTAAAATAAGCTATCAAATTTGATAGCTTATTTTTTTTAATCATTATATCCTCTATTTTTAAAAATCAATGATTTTATTCCATTTAATCCAATTGTTAAGATACAAAATATTAGAATTCCAGTTAACGCTCCAGCAGAATCTATAAATACATCTTTTATACTACCAACTCTCCCAACTACAGATAGTTGCCTATATTCATCATAATAAGCATACATTATTGATAGCATAAAGGCTAATGTAGATGATATAAAAACTTTTTTTGAAAATAAGTATATTATGTAAGCCATACTTATACCTATACATGCATATATAGAAAAGTGAGCTATTTTCCTTACAATATACCCTTTGTCTCCATACTGTTTTAATTTATCAAAGACTTTCTCTTTCACACTAATTAATCTACTATCATTTAGTGTAACTTTATCTCTTACATTATCAATAACTTGCACTGCCTTTCCTGATTGACTTGATGATTTAGTTCCCTCTTGGCTAGAAAAATAATACATCGATCCCATACATAAAATAAGTAGCACAAGGCCTATAATTTTTTTCATATTAATACCTCTTTTCAAGTTTAATATTAATAGATTATATCACATGTGCTACTTAATGTATTATATTTTATTATACATATACTATTTGTAGGTTTTAAAATTTTTAAGTCTAAGCGCATTAGTTACTACTGATACAGAACTTAAACTCATTGCCGCGGCTGCAAACATTGGATTTAATAATGGACCACCAAATATATATAACACACCTGCAGCTATTGGTATACCGATAGTATTGTATCCAAATGCCCAAAATAAGTTTTGCTTTATATTTTTGATAGTTTCATTACTTAGTTTTATAGAATTACATACATCCATTAAATCACTTTTCATTAATACTACATCTGCAGATTCCATTGCTACATCAGTTCCACTTCCTATAGCTATACCTATATCAGCTTGAGCAAGTGCTGGAGCATCATTGATTCCATCTCCTACCATTGCTACAAATCTACCTTCACTTTGAAGTTTTTTAACTTCATTTGATTTATCCTGAGGAAGTACCTCTGCTAATACTATATCTATACCTACTTCTTTAGCTATAGCCTGGGCAGTTTTTTCATTATCTCCAGTAACCATGGCTACTTTTATGCCCATATCATGTAATTTTTCTATTGATTTTTTACTACTTTCTTTAACTATATCTGCTACAGCTATTATACCAGCAATTTTATTATCAATAGATACATACATAGGTGTTTTTCCTTTGCTGGCAAGTTTATCACTTTCTATTTCTAAAGTTTCTAAGCTTATATTTCTGTCTACCATAAGCTTTTTATTTCCAAGTAATATTTCTTTACTATCTATAGATACTTCTATACCATGGCCTGGTATAGCTTTGAATTTATTAACTTTCATAAGTTCTACTTGTTTGTATTCTGCATATTTTACTATTGCTTCACCTAATGGATGTTCTGAACCTTTTTCTGAACTCGCTGCTAAACTTAATAAGTAATTTTCATCAATATTTTCAGTTACTATAATTTCAGTAACAGTAGGTTTACCTTCTGTTATAGTTCCAGTTTTATCAAATATTATAGTATCCACTTTATGAGCTAGTTCTAGCGCTTCTCCACCTTTTATTAAAATACCATTTTCTGCACCTTTACCTGTACCAACCATTATCGCTGTAGGTGTTGCAAGGCCTAATGCACATGGACATGCTATTACAAGCACAGAAATGAAAATTGTAAGTACAAATTCTAAGTCTTTATTTCCTACTATAAACCATAAAAATGCTGCTACTACGGATATTAAAATTACCGTTGGAACAAAATATCCAGATACAGTATCTGCAAGTTGAGCTATAGGTGCTTTTTTTCCTTGTGCATCTTCAACTAACTTTATTATCTGAGCAAGTGCTGTATCACTGCCAACTTTTTGTGCTTTAAATCTTATGCTTCCATTTTTATTTATACTAGCCCCAGTTACTTTATCTCCAATATTTTTTTCTACTGGTATACTTTCACCTGTAAGCATAGATTCATCTACTGAAGTATGTCCCTGTACAACTATACCATCTACAGGTATTTTTCCTCCAGGCTTTACTATTATAATATCGCCTACTTCTACTTCTTCAATAGGGATTTCCATCTCTTTATCATTTTTTATTATAATAGCTGTTTTAGGTTGTAGCCCCATTAATTTTTTTATAGCTTCACTTGTTTTACCTTTTGATCTTGATTCTAAATATTTCCCAAGTAATATTAACGCTATTATTATACCTGCACTTTCAAAATATAATTGGTGGTGTCCTCCACCATGTCTATTATGGGCTTGGCCATTAGCTATCTGAATTGTTGTATATACACTATATATAAATGCAGCTGATGTTCCTATAGCAACTAAAGAATCCATATTAGGACTTCTTCCTATAAGTGCTTTAAATCCATTTATATAAAATTTATATCCTGCAAGCATTACTGGTATTACTAAAATTAACTGTATTAATGCGTAATTTAAAGGATTATTTGTAGGATCTATAACCATAGGTACTGGCCATGGCCCTATAGGCTTTGAAATCATAGGTCCCATTGCTATATAAAATAATGGAATAGAAAATCCGATTGCTATGATAAACTTTGTAAATAAAGTTTTCATTTCCTTTTCTTTTCTTAATTTATCTTCATCTATTTCTTTTTCTTTGTTATTTTCTTGTAAAACCTCATATCCAGCTTTAACTATACTTGATTTTATTTGAGATAATCTAACTTTTGATGGATCATAGTTTATAGTAGCTTTTTCTGTAGCTATATTCACATTTATACTTTCTATCCCATCTAATTTTTTAACTACTCTTTCTACTGCTTTTGAACAAGCTGCACAAGTCATACCACCTATTTTTAAATCTATTTTTTTATAATTTATATCTTCTACTAAATCATATCCTGATTTTTGAAGAGCTTTTTTAAAATCCTCAAACTTTACTTTGCTACTATCAAATTCTATTTCAATTTTTTCTGTAGCCATATTTACACTTTGACTCTTTACTCCGTCAAGTTTCTTTACTGCCCTCTCAGCAGCTTTACCACATGCGGCTCAAGTCATACCTGTTACTTTATAGCCTTGCTTTATTATATTATTATCCATTTAAGGTTTCTCCTTTCTTTAAAAAGATATTTCATTAATACCCTATAAGGGTATATTAAAACATTTATTTTATTTAATCAAGGATTTTTTTATTTTCTACGTTGCTTATATATAATATTATTATTAAATAAATAATTTTTTATAAGATATTATTCATAATTTAAAAACTTATAGTTTATTGGTGTTGTAAAAATCCCCCTTATATGAAGTATGCTTCTATAAGGGGGATTCTTTTATCTTCTTCTGCTTCTTATTATATCTATAATTATATATAAAATCACTAAAACTGTTATAACCATTACTGCTTTCATTATCCATGAACTTGTTCTAAACCCATACATCATTCCATAAAATGGATTAGAGAATCCATAAAAGTTTCCTGATATAGGTCTACTTTTTCTAGGATAATTGTCATAGTCATCATATGTGTTATATTTTTTATTATCATATGTTTTATTATTGTTATTTGGTTTTGTTGAGAAGCTTCCTGAATCTGGTTTTATACTACTTCCAGGAGAATTACTAGATCCTTTATTTGGCTTTGTTGAAAAACTACCTGAATCGGGCTTTATAGTTGTGGATTTTGGCGTTGAAAAACTCTTAGTACTTCCACCTGATCTGAATCCACCTGATTTTGGAGCTGCTTCAACCAAATAAAATATATTACCTTGCGAATATGAATTTTCTAGTAAAAATATATTAAATGACGAAATAGATAAAAACAGTACTAAAGCTAAAAGGGGTATTAATTTTATCTTTTTATTTTTCATTTATACTTTTAATCCTAATTTTATAAATTTTTCATTTAATCTTACTAGTTCACCTTGATTGTCATCATTAATAACAGAATCATAATATTCTTCCCCTTTAAACTTCGAATATTTTAATATATGTTGATTATCATAATCTTTGCTATCTATTAAATAAACATATCTATTAAAATTTCCTTCTGTATCTTTTTCAACTAAATACCCAGCAACATTAAATATAAACTCTTCATCTTGGTTGTAAAGAGTTACTGTTTCACTTGTTTTTGTAAATAAATCACTTGATTTGTTACATTCATATACATATTCTTTTTCTCTACAATTTAAGCATCCGTTCATTCTACATTCACTTACGCAATTCTTACACTTACAGTTTATACATTTTTCAAGTTTATTTATATTATTTTTTTTATCAGTTGTCATGTACTCATGTATTTTATTATCTATATTTTTTTCTTTATTGATTAGTTTTTTTAAAAAATTCTTCTCCATTTTACTTTCAATTTCTAATTTATCTAAAAAATTCATATAATCTTTTAATTCCTCTACTTTAGATACAAACGTTCTTTTTTTAATTTCGCTTTCATCTAGCATTTGTCTTAAGTCATCACAAGCAAACATCATATCTGAATATGTTTTTTTATATTTATTTTTTTCTTGTTCTATTAGTTCATTTCCCATAATTTACCTCCTTCATTTTGTCTTTAAAAAGGTAGATAGCTATTTACTATCTACCTTTATATACTTAAATTATTTTTTCATTTCTTCCTTTATCCTTTGTAATTCTTCTTCTACTTTATTATCAGCTGATGGTGAACTTTTTATATATTCATCTAATAGTTCATCTTCATTTTTAGGTTTTAAATCTTCTAATGCTTTACCATAGCTTTCCTTTTGTGCAACTTTCTTTTCTAATTCATCTAGATTTATTCCATGATCATCACTAAGACCTGCTAATGTTTCATTTATTTCATTGTTTATATCAGCTACATCTATTCTAGTTGCTAATTCTTGCTTTTTAGACTTCATTTTAGATATTTCAATTTCTAAATCTTGTATTTTATTTTTTATAAGTTGGATTTTCTCATCTTGCTCTTTTATTCTTAAGTCAGTATTATTTAGTTTATCTTCTAACTCTAATTTTTGTTTTACAAAACTTTGAGCTTTTTCAGTGTCTTCTTTTAATATGGCTGCTTTAGTAGCTTCTTCGTACTTATTAATTTTTTCTTGTATTTCTTTCTTTTCATTTCTAATACAGTCTACTGATGCTATAAAATTTGCACATTGTTTTTTAGCATCTTGTAATAAATTTTCTTTCTTTACTATTGATAATTCTAACATTTCTATAGGGTTTTCATACTTATCTAGTGCTTTATTAGCCTTTGCATCTACTACATTTTTCAATCTTTTAAAAAATCCCATTATATATACCATCCTTTTATATTGTTTAGTCTTGGTTTAACGCATTAATTTTTTGTTTAGTATTATTATAATATAATTATCAAGAATTTTACACATAAAGTCTATATTGATATACTTAGTATATTATATTAATCTATTAACCATATTAATATTAGTTTCCTAAAAAAGCTATATTTTAAATATTATTACAATAGAGATTAAAGCTATACTCTTTTTATTATTTTTTTAAATTATACGGAGGTATTCATGAGATATGTAATTGTAAGTGTGGTCAAAGGTGATGCAGGAGATTTTAATAACAATTTAAGAAAAGATGTTTTAGAAAAATTTAAAGCTCGTTCTTCTAAACTTCCAGCTCATTTTACTATAAAATCACCATTTGAATGTGAGAATATAGATGAGCTAGAAAGTGCATTAGATGAATTTTCTAAAACTCATAATTGTGAAAAATATCATATAAAAAATTATGACCATTTTGATGATAGGGTTATATTTATGAATGTTATTATGAGCCCTAATGCTAAAAAAGTTCATGATGAATTAATTGATATATTAAATAAAATAGATTATATTAATTTCAATAAAGAAGATGGTAAAAACAAAATTTTTCATGTAACTATAAGCTCGAAAAAGATACAAAAAATATATAGTGAGCTTTGGCATTATGTTCATAAATTTAAATGTGATTTTGATTGTATGTTTGATAATATATGTATTTATAAATGGATAGATAATACATGGGTATTACATAATGAATATTTATTAAAGTAAAAAAGTATATCTCAATATAAATTTATTGAGATATACTTTTTATCTAAAATATCATATTGTATGTAAATGCTGCCACTATAGCTCCACATATCGGTGCTATAACTGGTATTAAAGCATAACCCCAATCAGAATCTCCTTTTTGAGGTACTGGTAATAAAAAGTGTACAAGTCTTGGTCCTAAGTCCCTAGCAGGATTTATAGCATAACCTGTTGGACCTCCTAAACTTAACCCAATTCCCCAAATTAATATTCCAATAGCAATTGGACTTATTCCATCAGCTAATTTAGATGCACCTATACCTAAAATTGCAAACATTAATACAAATGTCCCTACAAATTCAGTTATAAAGTTTAACTTTAAGTTTCTAACAGCTGGTCCTGTACAAAATACTCCTAATTTAGTTGATTTATCATCTGTTGATTTAAAGTGATCATAGTATAAAACTAATACAAGGGCTGCACCTATAAATGCCCCTATAAATTGCGCTATTAAGTACATAGGAACATCTGCCCAATCAAAGCTACCTATCGATGCTAATGCTATTGTCACAGCTGGATTAAAGTGTGCTCCACTTATGCTTCCAAACATAAATACAGGTATAGCAACTGCAAATGCCCATCCTGCAGTTATTGCTATAACACCGCCATTTTCTCCTTTAGTCTTTTTAAGTATTACGTTTGCAACAACTGCATCTCCTAGTAATACTAATATCATTGTTCCTATTAATTCTGCAAAAAAACTTGTATTCATCTTTTCCCCCATAAAATTCCCCTCTCATCACTGAAAGGGGACACCTATATTAATATGCTGATTTAAATATATTTACTATGTCTTTTTCATTTCCTTTTCTTGGATTACTGAAAGCATTTCCATCTTTAAGAGCCATCTCAGCCATATATTCGAAATCTTCTTCTTTTATACCCATTTCTTTTAATGAAGTTGGTATACCTATATCTTTAGATAGTCTAAACATTGCATCTATAGCTTTTTCAGCAGCTTCGTGTACTGATAACCCAGCGATATTTTCTCCCATAAATTCTGCTATGTCAGCAAATTTTTGAGGATTTGATATTACGTTGTATTTACAAACATGAGGTAATAACATTGCATTAGCTACACCATGTGGCATATCATATAATCCACCTAATTGATGCGCCATCGCATGAACATATCCTAAGTTACCGTTGTTAAATGCCATACCTGCTAATAATGAAGCATATGCCATATTAGTTCTAGCTTCTATATTGTCTCCCATAGCTACAGCTTGTCTTAAGTTGTTTGCTATTAATTTTATAGATTGTATAGCAGATGCATCTGTTACAGGGTTAGCATCTTTAGAAACATAAGCTTCTACTGCATGAGTTAATGCATCCATTCCTGTAGCTGCAGTAAGTCCTGCTGGTTTTCCAACCATTAATTCTGGATCATTGAAAGATACTAATGGTAAGTTTCTCCAGCTAACTATAACGTACTTAACTTTTGTTTTTGTATTAGTTATAACACAGTGTCTAGTAACTTCACTTGCAGTTCCTGCAGTAGTGTTTACAGCTATGATTGGAGGTAGTGCATTAGTTAATGTTTCTATTCCAGCATAATTGTATAAATCACCTTCATGAGTTGCAGCTATTCCTATACCTTTACCACAGTCATGAGGAGAACCTCCACCTACTGTAACTATCATATCACAATTTTCTTCTTTAAACATTTTTAAACCTTCAGCTACATTTGTATCTTTTGGGTTTGGTTCAGTTCCATCATATATTACAACTTCAAGTCCTGCTTCATTTAAGTATTTTGCAGTTTGTTCTACTGCTCCATTTTCTTGATTTCTTAAAAATTTATCTGTAACTATTAAAACTTTCTTTCCACCTAACATTTTAGCTCTTTCACCAATAACTTTTAAACATCCTGGTCCCATAAAGTTTACACTTGGTACTAAATAATCATACATTCTACTCATTTTATATTCCTCCAAAATTTATAATAATATTTTTATTTTTTATTTATGAAAAGCATCAACAGCAGCTTGTGCTATTAACATATCTTCTTCTACTGTTCCACCACTTACACCTACTGCTCCTACAACATTACCATCTACTATTATTGGTAGACCTCCACCAAAAGGTACTATTCTTGCATTATTTGTAAGTTGAAGCCCATATAAAGATGCTCCTGGTTGAACTGCATCTACTATTTCATGAGTTCCTTGCTTTAAGCAAGCTGATGTAAATGCTTTATTTATTGATATATCTATGCTTGTTACAAAAGCATCTTCCATTCTATGCATTAACATAAGGTTTGCACCTTTATCAACTGCAGAAATTACTACTGGAACATTTATTTCTAAAGCCTTTTCCTCTGCTGCTTTAGCCATTACTTTAACTATTTCTAAACTTAATTCCTTAAATTCATTTAGCTTTTTCATAGGTGTACCTCCTAAATTTTTTTAAGTTCAATACCTTTAACTAATCTAGCTGCATTAGCACCTATATTCCTTAATCTACTATAATCTTTATTCATTTTTATAGTAATCAAAGGACTATTTGGATCTAACTTGCTTGTAGTTAAAGCTATTGACTTTTCATTTATTCCAATTCCTACTCCTAATTTAGACTTTAAAGATGCCTCATGGCTTAGAATATTTAAAGCATCATCATTTTTAACTTCTACTTTATAAGGAATACCTTCTTCTTCAATTCCCCATAAAACTTCTTTAAAATCTTCTATATTCACATCTTCACTGTGAATTACATAAACACTTGGTGTGTCTAAATCATAACTTCTTATAATCATAGTAAACTCCTTAGTTAGAAGATAGTATAAGCCCTGTTGCTACAGCATTTCTTGGACCTTCTGTACCTCTTATATTTCCTCTACCTGCAACAACACCATAATGAGCTAATGAATCCGTTATAAGTTGTGGTACTTCAAAGTCTAAAGATGATCCTCCAACTAATACTACAAACTCTATATCTCTAATGTTTCCTGTAGGAGAAACTACACTAAGAGCTCTTAAGCAATTTGTAACAAATACTTTTTCTTTTGCTTGTCTTCTTATGTTTTTTATTTTTTCAACTGAGTTTTGACCATCTATTGGTATTAACTCCTTGTCTTTTATAATTACTACCTTTGCAAATACTGATGGATCTAGTGGTTTTTCAAAGAATTCAACACTACCATCTTCATGTCTTATGTTAAACAATGACTCTACTTTAGCTAAAGAGTATTTTTTAATATCTTCAGCTGTTGAAAAATCATCAAGACCAAGCTCTGATTTTATAAGCATAGTTACCATGTTTCCAGCACCTGCTAAGTGTATAGACTTTATTTCACCTTGCTTATTGATTATTGAAGCATCAGTTGACCCTGCACCCATATCTAGTATTGCAAGAGGAGCGCTAGTTCCTGGAGTTGTTAAAGCGCCTTTGATTGCAACATCAGCTTCAACTCCACCAACTTCTACTTTTATATCTAACATACTTTCTAATTCTTGAGCTATAATTTGCATTTGAAGTTTATCAGCTTTAACCATAACTGCTATGCCTACAGCATTTTCCATAGAAAATTCTTTAGCAAGTCCACCTTTTACGTTTTGTGGAGTAAATGTATCTACTGCTAATAAATCTTGAATCTTTATATCTGAGATGTTTTGATTAGTAAGTTCACTCATTACTTGTCTTACTCTTTCAATCATACCTCCTACATTTGTTCCAGATTCTCCTTTTATATCTTCAATTGGTAAACTTATGTTCACTGAATCCATTATTTTCTTTGCACCTTCATCAACATCAACAGTTTCTTTTCTTCTTTCACCTTCAATAATTATTTTTCCAGCAGGTATTTTCTTTTCTTTTACATCACCTTTTGGAGTTTTTATAACTACTGCAGATCTATTCCCTATAAGTGCTCTTGATATAGGAACTATCATTTTAGTTTCATCAGAAGTTAAGTTAAATACTGTTGCTATTCCATATGGATTAGAAAGTTTATCAATGACTTTTCCAGGTGTTGCTACCTCTACTGCACAAAGCATGTTTAAAGGAACTTTTTCTAATAAAGTAACTTCATCTACTATAGGTATACTTTTGTTTAATCTATTATTAATTAAAACAGCATCATCTCTTTGTACTATTGCACCAGCTATTTTTATACCATTTTCAACTGCATGATTTATTCTAAATGCCGCCTCTAAGAAATTCATATCACTTAGTATTAATGGAATATAACTTTCATCTAAAGCATCTTCTTTTAATAACTCTAAATCTTTTATGTTTATAGTTTTTCCCGTTCCTAGCCCTTCTCCACCAGGTGTAGATGGATTATGGCCTATCATAGTTGATTCAGTTATTATTGTTTCAGTTATAGTTTCCATTGCAACATCTCCTATAACTGGAGCTGCTTCATTTATTCTTACTAAATCTAAGTCTTTCATTTGTAGGTTTGCATTTTTAAGCGCCATTTTTAATGATGAAATAACACCTGATATATTGTCTTTAGTCCCTTTTATTCCTGTAGTTGGAACTATGCCACTTGAAATAAACTCGCATTTATCAGAACTTACCTTTGCTATTGCTACTTCTGTGGTAGCATTTCCAATATCTACACCTGCTATTATTTTCATTTTTTACATCCTTTTTATTCTACTCTTAGTTTTTTTCTAGTTTCATATACTTGAGCTGCTTCTCTTATAAAATCTGCATTAACTTTAGCATTATATTTTTCTTCAAGTTCATCAGCTATTGTTAATAATTCTTCTTTAGTAGATCTAAAAGGTCTTAATGCATTATATATTTCTAATATTCTTTCATCAGGAACACTTATAAGCTCACCTGCTCTTCTAAAGTTTCTAGCTATTGCATCTCTTTTCATTTCTTCTGCTATTTGAGCTTGCATTTCTAGTGTTTCTTTAGATATTCTTATATCTTCAGGTTTTATTTGTCCTAACATAACGCTTTCTAATGTTATGTCATTTAATTTTTTACCTGTTGGTGTACTTATACTTTCAGGGATCTTAGTTGCTAAAGGATATTCTTTAGCAGTCATTTTAGTTAATTGCATGGTGTATCTCCTTTCTTAATTAGAATTTAACTTCTATTTGAACTGGTTTGCTATTTTCTACAATATGTTTAGTTTCTTTTATATGAAGTAATGCAGCTATTGCCATAAACTTCGGTCTTGCCATTTGGTCATTTCTAGTAGGCACTGGATTTGGTGATTCCCCTTTTGCATACTTTGCTGCATTTTTTCCTATTAATCTAAATGTTTCTAAATCTAACAGTGGAGCTTGTGGAAATAGTTCTATATTATTTAAAGGAAGTAAATCTTTTTGATGTATAATAGTTGTTCCTTTTGATTGAATACCTATTCCTATTCCTGATCCACTAAATTTTGCTGCATCATTTCCCATAAATGAAACATCTGAAGTTCTTAATACTCTAACTATACGAGCATGTAAACCTTCTTCTTCTATACCTGCTATAAGTTCTCTTAAAACTTCATCATGCTTTATTCCAACTATAGTTTTAGTTTGATGTTTAAAAAATGAAGGTCCTATTCCTATAACAACTTCATCTGATCTTGTTCCAACACTAGCTTCACCTATTTCTTCTATTTGAAGAGTTGGCATTACAAAATTTTTCATATATATTCGCCCCTTAATCTATATCTTCTGGTTTTATTACATTTGGTATATTCTTTATTTCATTCCATCTTTCTTCACTTAGTCTATATCCTGTTCCTGGACCTTTGTAATCATTTATATCATTAACTGCACTTATAACATCAAATTTTTCATCTAATATAGCTGATGTTTGTAAGTAGTCTCCTGTAACCCTTTGCTTTAACATGTTTAATATGTTTTGTGCTACATCATCAAATCCATGCTTACTTAATGCTTTAACTATATCTAATCCAGTTATTCTATTTTTTAGCATTTCTTCAGCTGCCTTTAAATCTTCAACTATATTTCTTTCTGGCATATCTTTACTTCCATGAGCATAAGTTGCTGCTTCTACTTCTTCATCAGTTACTGTTGGGAATCCTAATTCCTTAAATACTGCTTGAATAGCTCTTGCAGCTTTATTTCTTATTGCAACAGTTTCTTCTTCATTTACTGGTCTAAGTCCACCATCTACCATTAAGTCTCTTTGAAGTATATTGTAATCATCAAAATCTTCTGCATCAAAGTTTGAACCAGCAAACATATTGTCATAATTTGGAACTGCACTATATCCTGAGAATATAAAATCTGTTCCTGGTAACATTTGCATTAACGTTCTAGCTGTTCTTCTTATATCTGAATGAGAGAATGTTTGGTCATTTGCAGAAGCAACTTCTATATCTAGCATAGAAGCTATTAAGTTTTCAGCAAGTACTGCTCTTATTCCTGATGGAACCGCACCTGTCATACCTATACAACTAACTGCACCGTTTTGAAGTCCTTGAACTCCAGCACCTTTAGTTATATATATACATCTAGCTTCTAAATAAAGCATTGACTTGCCTTCAGCATATCCCATTAACGCTTCTGATCCTGTTCCTGATGTGTATCTCATTTTTAACCCTCTTGAAGCATAAGCTGATGCCAAGAAAGTTTTTGACCAAGGAGTATCATCTCCATCTGTAAATACTGATTCTGTACCATATACAGAAACGGTTTCAGCGTAGCTAGTAAGACCTCTCATACCTAAGTCAAGCTCAGTTGCTTCCTCAACAGAACATTGAGTTAAAACTCCTCCACGACCAACTTGAGAACCTATAAGTATAGCTAATGCATTGAATGGTGCATATCTAGTTATAGCAACAGTTGTTTCTTGCTCTGAGAAACCTCTTATTCCAGCTTCTGCAGCATCTGCAGCTATTTGAACTGGGTTATCTTTTAAATTTGTTACGTGGCATTGATTTGATGGTGTTTTTCTCGCACGCATTTTTTGCATTGCCATCATCATCTCTACAACATTCATATGTGATACTACTTCAACTATTTTAGCTGGTGTTATAGATGTACTAATATTTACTATTTCTTCTCTTCCTACATTTATATCTACTAATCTTCTAGCTATTTCTAAAGAATCTAAGTTCATATATTCTTCAGCTTTTTCTAAATTTATAGCATAATCTGCTATAAATCTATCTATCATGTCAAAATTTTCTCTTTGTTTATTATCTAATTCAACAACTCTTCCATTTTCTATTTTTATAGAAGGTTTAGGGTCATTAGGGCTATTCATTGCAATTAATCCTTCATCTGCCCATTCCCCAATAAGACCATCTTGGTTTACTGGACGTTTAGCTAAAGCTTCAAATCTTTTTGATTTCACTTTTCATTTCCCCCTCAAGTTATAATTTCGTTTTCCTTGTGATAATTTTAACTTGTTTTTTCATTAAATACATCTAAAAATTTTGTCTTTTTATATCAAATTTTAGTCTATTTTTTTATATAAAATAGGATTTTTTTGTCTTTTTGTTTTCAAATAAAAAAAATAGTCCTATTTTTTAAATAGAACTATCTTTTTTATTTAAATCTCTATATTTTTTAGGTGTCATGCCTTCTATTTTTTTAAATATCCTTATAAAATATCCGCAGTCTTCAAATCCTAAATCTATTGCTATATTATTTATTGGTTTATCTGTATTTATCAGAAGTTGCTTTGCTTTTATAACTTTTTTTTCATTCAAATATGCTACAAAATTAAGGCCTGTTTCTTTTTTAAATAACTTACTAAAGTAACATTGGCTTAAGTTACAAACAAATGATATTTTATCTAATGTTATATTCTCTTGAATGTTATCATCTATATATTCAATAGCTTTTATTATAGGTGATTCAATTTCCTCATCGTTAGTTTTTAAATTAACAATAGTGGCTGTTTTTTCATCATTTTCTATATTTATATCTATCTTATTTCCTTGCGTTAATTTATAATTAGCTTCATTTAATGACATTTTAAGTACTGCTTCTTCTACTATATACTTACTTATATGAAACATCATTTGAGAAATGGACTTTATTTTATTAAAGCTAACTTTTGGAAGTTTATTATACTCAGATTCTAGCAACTTTTTTGTGTTTTCATCTAAGTTGTAAAAATTTTTTTTAGCCATTACGATTTCTTCTAAGTCTACATTATTTTCATCTTCTACTAATATTTGACCTGCCATTACTGCACCTAAATATTGATTGTTTACTATTATAGGTACTGCAAAATCAACTAAACCTTTATGGCACTTATATATATATGCTTCTTTTATTCTTACAGATTCAAGACCACCCCTTGAATCACATTTTTCGCAAAGAATAGAATATTCTTCTATGTTCCTAATCATAGAACAAAATTTACTACAATTACTATGACTAGTAATAGGTTTTCCTTTGTAGTCCACCATTATTATTGCTATGTCTGTTGCTTTGGCTATATCATCTTGTATTTTTTGGAATGATTCTATATTTATTATTTCTTCTAATGATAATGTATTCTTCAATGTTCCACATCCCTTTTATTTTTAGCATTCTATATGAATTTTATAGTTTCATTATATTGCTATATTTAAAATTTTTCAATAATAATTAGACATCCAATGTTTTTAATGTCATAATTTAGCCACTTTATGTTCTTTTTTGTATTATTTATGTAGAAAGTTTATGATAAATATTTTTACCTATCATAAATACCTTAATATCAAAAAAGGTAAATTCTATTTTCAAGAATTTACCTTTTTATAATCTATTACTTTTTACACAGTTTAAAGAAGTCTTCTTCATTTTGTTTTATTACAAGTTCTCCATCTATTTTACCAACTGCTTCTTTAGAAAATGCTCTACAAGCTCCTATACATCCTGTTTTTACATTTTCTTCTCCTGCAATTTCTTTTAATTTATTTACATCTATATTAGAACAATATGGGCATACTCTTATCATGTTAAATCTCCTTTTGATTTTTAATTAATGTTATATAAAATTATACCCATAAAAAAAGCTATTAAACAAAGCTTTCTATTTTAATCTTAAAGTTAGTTTTAGATTACTTTCTTATATATATGTTTTTATTTTATATTGTGTTTTATAAAATTCTTTTAATTCCTTAAACTCTCCTTATTCACTATCATTTATATATAGTTTTTATAGTTTAACTGTCAATCATAATAAAAAAAGCTACTATTATAGGTATTAAAATAAATATAAATTTATATTTATTTTTTTTTATAATTTTGCCATATTTTTTCTCTAACTTTCTTTTTCTGAATGAAATTACGTTTGATGCATTTTTCATTTCTACCCCTTTTCCCCCTTGATTAAAACATTTTCCTTTTCAATTACATTATAGCTTATGCAATATTTGGTATCAATCGGCTTTAAAAGTTTTTTTTCTACATAAAATATATTATCAAAAATATTTAGACAGCTTTTTGATTTTACCTACATAGTATCTTGTATACACACCTATACTATGTTATACTTAATCAGTTATTTTAAATCGAAAGGAGCAACAAATATAATGACAAATGAAAATAAAATCATAAATATCGCCGTTATCGCCCATGTTGATGCTGGTAAATCAACTTTAGTTGACGCTTTCTTACATCAATCTGGAACATTCAGAGATAACGAAGTAGTAAAAGACTGTGTAATGGATAGTAACGACCTTGAAGCCGAAAGAGGTATAACAATATATTCTAAGAACTGTTCTATAAACTACAAAGACTACAAAATAAATATAGTAGATACTCCAGGACATAGTGACTTCTCTTCTGAGGTTGAACGTGTTATAAAGACTGTTGATACAGTTATATTACTAGTAGATGCTAGTGAAGGGCCAATGCCTCAAACAAGATTCGTTTTACAAAAATCTTTAGAAGCTGGACTTAGACCAATATTATTCATAAATAAGATAGATAAACAAGATCAAAGAGCTGAAGAAGTTGTTGATGAGGTATTCGACTTATTCGTTGACTTAAATGCAACTGATGAGCAATGTGAATTCCCTATAATATACGGTATAGCTAAACAAGGTATAGCTAAAAAAGAAATGGAAGATGAAAGTACTAACTTAGCTCCATTATTTGAAACTGTTGTTGAACATGTTGAAGCATACCCTGACTATAGTGAAGAACCTCTTCAATTACAAGTATCTGCACTTGCATATGATGATTATGTAGGTAGACTTGGTATAGGTAGAGTTTACAAAGGTACTGTTAAAAATGGTTCTCAAGTTTCTATATGTAAGGCTGACGGATCAGTAGCTAGAGGAAGAATAGCTAAGCTTACAGTATATGAAGGATTAAATCAAGTTGAAAAAGATGAAGCTTATGCTGGTGATATAGTTGTTATAGCTGGTATAACTGATATATCTATAGGTGAAACTATATGTAATCCGGAAAATCCATTACCAATGGAATTAATACACATAGAAGAACCTACATTATCTATGAACTTCTTAGTTAATGATTCTCCATTCTGTGGAAAAAGCGGTAAATTCGTAACTACTAGACACTTAAAAGATAGATTAGATAAAGAATTAGAAGTTAACGTTGGATTAAAAGTTGAGCCAATGGATACTACTGATGGATACAGAGTATCTGGACGTGGGGAGCTTCACTTATCTATACTTCTTGAAAATATGAGACGTGAAGGATATGAAATAGGTGTTTCTAAGCCAGAAGTTTTATTCATAAAAGAAGACGGAAAATTATTAGAACCAATGGAAAGAGTTATAGTTAACTGTCCTGAAGTTTACTCAGGAACTGTTATAAATAAATTAAACTTAAGAAAAGCTATGATGGAAGCTATGGAAATAGAAGGTGATTATGTTAAAATAACATTCATCGCTCCAACAAGAGGATTACTTGGATACAGAAGTGAATTCATAAATGATACTCGTGGAGAAGGTTCTTTAGTTAGATCATTTGAAAGATACGAAGAACATAAAGGTGAAATGCCAGGAAGAACTAACGGAGTACTAATAGCTCAAACACCAGGTACAACTATGGCTTATGCTCTTAATGCTTTAAGTGAAAGAGCTCAAATGTTTGTTGATCCTGCTGTTGAAGTTTACGAAGGTATGATAATAGGTATGAACTCTAGAAAAGATGACATGACTGTTAACCCTTGTAAGAACAAGAAATTAACTAACGTTCGTGCTTCTGGTACTGATGATGCAGTAAAATTACAAGCTGCAAGAACATTCACTTTAGAAGAAGCTTTAGAATTTATAGACGATGATGAGTTAGTTGAAATAACTCCAGATGCTATAAGACTTAGAAAAAAATACTTAAACGAACATGATAGATTAAGATACAATAAGTCTAGACAAGGTAAATAATAAATCAAAAAGAACTATTATTCTTTAATAGTTCTTTTTTTATATAAAAATATAGATGCTAAAATTAGCATCTATATTTTTTCAATTTATGTTTATTATATAAGCATAAAGTCTATAACACATTTAACATTATACTTTACTATTATGACTTGAACTTATATATTTATTTTTTAGTTTATATCTGATCAGTTGTTACATCATCTAATACATGACTTTCCGTCAAGTAAGATAAAAATGTTAATCCATACATAACGAAAACTAATCCTGCTGTTATGAATACTATTCCCATTTCATTAATCCCTCCTTTTATTATTATTATATCCATTGCGTATGAAATTTTTATGAATTTTACTTGAATATTTATATATATTTACCAATTTTAAATTATATAGATTATTCCGTCTTATTATGCACGTCTTTTCTAAATTAAATACATTATATTACATTTATTAATTTAATTACCAGTTTAAATTTTGTAACTTTTTCATAAATTATTTTTTTATAAAAATATAACTATTCTTTTTTTAATATGTGTAGTATAATATTTTTAGTACCAGGTCATAATATCAAATATTATAATCATGTACTTGTATATTTTATATAAGGAGGCGATTATTATAAAGTCGTTACAAATTGGAGACTTAATTGCAAAAGTGCCTATAATACAAGGTGGAATGGGTGTTGGAATATCTAGATCATCTTTAGCATCTGCTGTAGCCCGTGCTGGAGGTGTTGGAGTTATTTCTGGTGTTCATGTAGGATATGATGAAGAAGACTTTGAAACAAATACTTTAAATGCGAATTTAAGAGCTTTAAAAAAGCATATTATAAAAGCTAAAGAAAATGCACCTAAAGGAATTATTGGTGTAAATTTAATGGTTGCTATGAATAATTATGAACAACATGTAAAGGAAGCCATCTCAGCTGGAGTTGATCTAATTATTTCAGGAGCTGGTTTACCAAGTAAATTGCCTTCTTTAGTTAAAGGTAGTAAAGTAAAGATAGCTCCTATTATATCTACATCTAAAGCATGTAAAGTTATTTTAAAAATGTGGGATAGAAAAGAAAAAATGACTGCGGACTTAATAGTTGTAGAAGGACCTAATGCTGGTGGTCACTTAGGTTACCATAAAGAAGAATTAAAAAATATGGACTCTATTGATTATGATAAAGAGTTTGTTGAAATATTAAAAGTAACTAAGGAATACGAAGAGAAATATAACAAAAAAATTCCAGTGGTTGCTGCTGGTGGTATTTTCACTGGTGAAGATGTTTTAAAATATATAAATCTAGGTGCTAGTGGCGTTCAAGTTGGTACAAAATTTGTAGCTACACATGAATGTGATGCATCACCAGAATTTAAAAATACCTATATAAATTCTAATAAAGAAGATATAAATTTAGTAATAAGCCCTGTTGGGATGCCAGGTCGTGCTATACACAATAAATTTATAGAAAAAGTTAGTGCAAATAGACCTAAAATAACTAAATGCTATAATTGTTTAATTCCTTGTAATCCTAAAGATACGCCTTATTGCATATCAGAAGCCCTTATAAATGCTGTTAAAGGTGATGTTGATAATGCATTGCTGTTTTGTGGTTCAAATGCTTATAAGGTAGATAGATTATATTCTGTCGATGAGGTTATAAGTGAATTAACTTGTAAATTATAGATATATAATTTTTTAGATTTTAGATTAATTATATTTAAACCTTAAACACTCCTAATCCTAAGGTTTATACCTTTTCATATCTAAAAAATTTATTATATACTAAATACATATTTAACTTTATTGCTCCAACCAATATAGTTATCAATTTATTAGTATATAAGTTTTTAATATCTTATAATTAATATCATACATAAAAAATAGAGCTAATATTAGCTCTATTTTTTGTATTTATTCAAAAAGTTCTCTCACGTCTTTTAACTTCTCTACTATATTTATATGTTGTGGACATTTTTGCTCACAAGCTCCACATTCTACACAATTAGATGCATCACTACCTTCACTAACCAAAAATCCATGATACATATCTTTTGCCTTTTTTGTATCGTTGAACATAGAAGAACTATTTAATAACTCAAAACATAACGGAATCTGAACACCTTTAGGACATGGTAGGCAGTACTTACAACCAGTACAATTTACTTTTATTTTTGATTTAAATTCTTTACTTAAGTCTTCTATAATCTGCTTTTCAATTTTAGTCATAGAGTTAGCATCACCTTGGCTGTCAACCGCTTTTATATTATCTATAACTTGCTCTAATGATGACATCCCACTAAGAACTACTGAAATTTCTTCTTTATCATATAAAAACTTAAATGCCCACTCTACTGCATTTTTTTCAACCGAAGAATTATTTATTATAGCGTTTATTTCATCACTTAGGTTATTTACTAAAGAACCTCCTCTTAATGGTTCCATTATTACAACTCCTAATCCTTTGTTATGAGCGTATAAAAGGCCTTCTGTTCCAGCTTGATACGTCTCATCTATATAATTATACTGTATTTGCACAAAATCCCACTCATAGTCGTCTATAATGTATTTAAATACATCTAATGTATCATGAAATGAGAATCCTACATATTTAACTAATTTTTGCTCTTTAATTTTTCTTATAAAATCAAATAAACCATTTTCTTTTAACCTACTATAGTCATCTTTATTTAAACTATGAATCAAATAAAAATCAATTTGTTTAGTTTGTAATTTTTTTAATTGTTCATTTATAAATTTATCCATATCTGCTCTTGTATTAACTGCCCATGATGGTAACTTTGTTGCTAATTTAATTTTTTCTCTATACCCATCTTTTAATGCCTTTCCTAAAAAAATTTCACTTTCTCCATTATGATATGGATATGCAGTATCTATATAATTTACCCCATTGTCAATTGCATACCTTATCATTTCTAAAGATTTTTCTTCATCTATTTTTCCATCTTGTTGAGGAAACCTCATACACCCAAATCCAAGTATTGAAACATCTTCTCCCGTTTTACCTAACTTTCTATATTTCATAAATATTCCTCCCCTAACATATGTATTATTTATATATTATTTTATATGTTTATAAAACAAAAGAATACTTATTTTAAAATAAATCATTATAATGTTAATATATAAATATTATGTAATTTAAGTTTATTATCATTATTGCATAACCAAATAAACTAAATCATTTTTTGCAATTTATTTTTTATAGAAAAAATATATATTTTATAAAAAAATATATTAAATTTAAAATCAATTCTTGATTTATATTTATTTACAATGTATCCTATTTAGAGAGTATATTTTTATACTAATTAAATATTTAATCATAGGAGAGTGATGGGAAATGGATCACAGTCCGTTGCGGAATGTGGAATTTAATAACTATCACTTATTATTATCTTAAAATGAACGATTTTTTTTATTTGATTATATAAATCGATCATTTAATAGATAATATTAGGTGATAAGATTTATAAAATTGAATAAAGGATGTGTTGCCATGATAAGATACTATAAAACTATTGACAACAAATTGGAAAAGCTAAATTCTTTCGAAAGTGGCTGTTGGATAAATCTTGTTGAACCTAATCAAAGTGAAATAAGTGAAATTGTTTCTTTACTAAATATAGATATTGAAAGTATTAAGTCTGCACTGGATGAGGAAGAACGTTCAAGAATAGATGTTGAAGATAATCATACACTTATACTTATAGATTTACCTGTAGATGAAAGTGATAGTAACTCTTCTCATTATTCAACAATACCTCTAGGTATTATAATAGGAGATGACTTTATTTTAACAGTTTGCTCTACTCAAACTAAAATATTAAATGATTTTATTGTAGGGCATATTAAAGACTTCTATACTTTTAAAAAAACTCGTTTCATACTTCAAATTCTCTATAAGAATGCAAGTTATTATCTATACTACCTAAGAAGAATAAATAAAATGACTTCTGTAATAGAAAGAGAAGTTACTAAATCTATGAAAAATAAAGAGCTTATACAGCTTCTAGAATTAGAAAAATCACTTGTTTATTTTTCTACCTCCTTAAAAGCTATTGAATTAGTTTTAAACAAGATGGTAAGAACTAATAGTATAAAAAAATATCCAGATGATGAGGACTTGCTAGAAGATGTTATAGTCGAAAATAAGCAGGCGCTAGAAATGGCTACTATATACGGTGATATATTAAGTCGAGTAATGGATGCGTTCAGTGCCATTATTAGTAACAATCAAAATAATGTTATGCAGTTTTTAACTTCTGTTACATTAATAACTACTATACCAACTATAGTTTCAGGCTTTTTCGGAATGAACGTAGGCGGTATTCCATATGGTAATGATATAAACGGATTTTGGATTGTAATGTTAATTACTACTTTAATTTGTTTAGTAGTTACGTTTTTCATGTCTAGAAATAAGCTATTATAAATTTTATTATATTTATACAATATGCCTATAAAATATTATTTACTAAGTAACAGTATTATTTATATAAATATTTATTTTTTATTGCAAAATTTTCTATTTAATATTACAATGATATTATAATTAAATTAATTCCCTGAAGGGGAGTAGCTTACCACATACAAGTGTGGATAATCAGTCGTCATTTCAGTGTAATACACTCGGTTGATTAAGCAAGTTTATACTTGAAAGCAAGACCTTCAAAGCAGATATTTATCTGTTTTGGGGGTTTTTTTAATGTATTATACTAAAATATGCGGAGGTTTATTATGAATTATATTTTATTAATACTTGGGTTTTTCTTACTCATTAAGGGGGCTGATTATTTTGTTGATGGTTCATCTAGTATAGCAAAGGTTTTAAACATACCTCCTATTATAATAGGTCTTACTATTGTCGCTTTTGGAACTAGTGCTCCAGAAGCAGCTGTCAGCATTACAGCTTCTTTAGATGGACAAAATGGAATGGCTATGGGGAATGTTATTGGATCTAATATATTTAATGTGCTTATGGTAGTAGGGGCTGCTGGATATGTTAAAACACTACATGTTGAAAAATCAATACTTTCTAAAGAGTTTCCTTTTTTATTGTTCACTTCAATATTAATTGTTTTTCTAACAGGTGATTCTTTATTTAGAAATAATTCAGTTAATATTTTAAGTAAATTTGATGGTATCATATTACTAATTTTATTTTGTTTATTTTTTTACAATTTAATAAAAACTGCTTTAAAATCTAGAGATGAATTTACGGAGGTAGAAAATTTCATCTCAATAGATTCCGATGCTATTTCATATAGTATAGATCAACCATTATACAAATCTATATTTTATTCAACTTTCGGTATGATTGCGATAATAATTGGGGGTAAATTAGTTGTTTATTGTGGATCGTATATAGCATCTACATTCGGTATTAGTGATAAATTAATTGGACTTACTATTGTTTCTATAGGAACTTCATTACCTGAATTTATAACATCTATCATAGCTGCTACAAAAGGGGAAAGTGATATAGCCCTAGGCAATGTTATTGGATCTAATATATTTAATATACTTTTTGTGCTAGGTGCATCTTCTGTTATATCTCCTATAACTGTACAAAATGGACTTTTATTAGATGGGATATTTATGATAATAGTTACTCTTATAACATACATATTTGCTTCTAGAAAAAAAGATGTAAATAAAATTGAAAGTTTAACTCTTATTGGTCTTTACTTGTTTTACATGGCTTATTTAATCATGACAGCTTAATATAATATTAAGCTGTCATATTTTTATTTTTCATCAAAATCTATTATCATATCATTTATAATGTCTTCAAATTCTTCTTTTAAATTTTCTTCTATTTCTAATATATACATTGGAACATATTCTTCTTCATCTACTACAATTTCTAATTCTTCGAACTTAGCTAATAACACCTCATCAAAGTTTATATTCAATTGAGGCATAGAATTTACTACTTCCTGTGAATTTTCATATTTTTCATCAGCTAGAGAATTATACATTTCCAAACTTTTTTTATAATAAAGTCCAGCTAACATATACTCACATTTTTTACTCCCTAGCTTAAATCCTTCTTTATAGTATTTTTCAGCCTCATTATCCTCATTTAGCTTTAAGCTTAATTGACCTAAATTGTATATAGATTCTTCACAATTTTTTGATCTCGCTTTTTCATACCAATACTTTGAATTTATATAATCTTTAAAGTAGCTATCAAATATTACGCCTAGCATGTGTTGAGAATATATATTACCTTCATTAGCGGGTACTTCAAACATTTTTTTTGCATCTTCATAGCTTTCTTCTTCAAAATAAATTTTACCTAAATGAATTCTAGCATTTAAGTGAGCTTTTTCTGCAGCTAATTCAAAATATTTTCTAGCTTCTAGTATATTACCTTCTTCTTCATACATACACCCTAACTTATAATTAGCATGAGTGTCTCCATTTTCACTAGCTTTAGTGTACCAAATTCTCGCTTCTTCATAATTTTCACCATCTTCATAAATTCTTCCTAATTTAATCTGACATGACAAATCATTTGAATTTCTTAAATAGTAAGATATAGCTTTATCTACATCTCCCTGCTGGAAATATAAATCTCCAATATTTTCAATTGCTTCTTTACAACCATCTACAATAGCTTCTTCGTAATACTTTATAGCCTCTTCATAATTCTTAGCTTCAAAATATAAGCCTGCTAAATTATTTTTAGCTGCTATCATATTATCTTTAGCTGCCATTTCATAATATATCTTAGCCTGTTCAATATCATTTTTTTGATTATATAAGTTTCCTAGTCTATACTTAGCAAATGTATTATTTTGCTCAATACTTCTTTCATAATAATCTATCGCATATTCATATTCTTCATCTCTATCATATATATAACCTAATCTATATTGAGAATTGCTACAATCTTTATCAGCACTTTTTAGATAGTATCTTTCTGCTTCTTCATAATTTTCATCTATCTCCATTATAAGGCCTATGTTAAAACACCCTTTTTTGTGTCCTAACTTATGTAACTGTTTATATAAACTTATAGCATTTTTTTCATCATCTTGTCTTTGACTCAATACCGCTAGGTTAAATTTACATTCTTCATCTAATAATACGGATCCTTTTTTATAACTTTCAATTGCTTCATCTATCCTATTTAAATTGTAATAAAGTACACCTAGATTAAAACATGCTTTTCCGAAATTACTTTGAGACGCTTGCTTTAACCATTTTTCAGATCTTTCGTAGTCTTTTAATTTAAAATATGTAACACCTAAATTGTTTTGTCCTCTTAAATCGCCTAATACTGCAACTTTTTCATACCAATACAGTGCATACTCATAACCTTCTACCTTAAAGTACATATTACCTAAATTAAGTGCTGCCCTTTCTTCACCATTTTTAAATGCTATTGAATACCATTTTTCAGCTTCATTATATTGACCCTTAGAATGGTACAAGTTAGCTAGAGCATATTGTGATTTTAAATAATCATATTGAGACGCTTGTTTGTAGCTTTCTATTGCCTTATCTATTTTTCCCATCTTCTCATAAAATGCTCCTTTAGCATGAAACATCTTAGGATCTTGAGATATGTTTTTTAAATTATGTATTGAAAATTTATTTTCTTTCATCTTAAACTCCCTATTACTTTAACTTTTAATGATTATTATATAATAAAAATATTTTTTCTAAATAATATTTAACTTTTTGTAAATTTATTGTAATAATAGATACAATATTGATAATTATACAATACCCTCCGTTATAGTATAATTATTTCTTATATATTTTGGTAATTATTTCTTTTTTATCTTTTACTATTTATCATGATTTATTCCAAGTATTTTACATATTATAGTCATTATAAATAAGATACTATATAATAATATGTGTGGGAGGGGTTTGTTATGAATTTTAGTAATGTATTTTCTCAAATCTTCATTTTATTTATTTTAATAATAATTGGTTATTTTGCTCGAAAAAAAAAATTATTAGACGAGTATACTACATCTAAGCTTTCATCTTTAACCATGAGCATTTTTTTACCGTCAATGATTATTAATTCTATGCAAATTGATTATAGTCCTGACATGATTGACAAGATAATTAAATTATTAATAATATCGCTTGTCATGTATACTATATCATACTTAGCATCATATTTGCTAAAATTTATATTTAAATCTTGTAACGACTTAGGGATTTATCAATATGTTATAATGTTTTCTAATGTTGGTTTTATGGGTTATCCAGTTGTCGAAGCTGTATTAGGGAAAGAGGCTGTATTTTACACAGCAATATTTAATTTACCATTTAGCCTATTAACAATTACTCTAGGTACTTATTTTTTATCTAAAGGAAAAGAAAATTATTCCTTTTGTATAAAAAATTTTATTAATCCTGTAATTGTATCTATCTTTATAGGATTAATAGTATTTATATTAAATATTAAATTACCTGCTTTTATAAGTAAACCAATGGATATGTTAGGTAATATTACTACACCAATGTCAATGCTAATAATAGGTAGTATGCTTTGTGCATCTTCCGCAATTGATTGTTTTTATAACAAAAAACTTTATTTTGTAACAATTATTAGATTGATAATACTTCCAGTTGCTATATACTTTGTTTTAAAGGGTCAAATAAAAGATAGTTTGTTGGTTTCTATTCCTATTGTAATATCAGCTATGCCTGCAGCTGCCAATACCGCAATAATGGCAAGCGAATACGAAGCGAATACACATTTAGCATCTCAAGCTGTTTTTTTTACAACTTTATTTTCAGTTGTAACTATCCCTTTGGTAAGTGCTGTTTTAATAAAATAGTAATTTAATTTTTCAAAATTTTTTTAAAACTTATCAATAAATATTATAACTGTATTTTTATGGCAATATCTGTGATAATAATACTATAGGAGGAATTCGTATGGATATAGATTTAATTTTTAAAATCGTTTTATTGATAGTAGTTATCGGAGTTGCTATAAAAGCATTAAAATTCATAACTAGCTTTATATTTAAAATAGCTTTAGTTCTTTTTGTAGTACTTATGATATACAAATTATTTATATAAAAAATTTAATTAGCTTAAGCTACTTTTTATATTTCATAAAAAAGCATCTCTTATATGAAAATTTAATATCATTTAAGAGATGCTTTTTATTTAAATTAAAATTTTTATGTTATTTTATACTTTTTAAATCTATATAAGCTTCTATTTGAGGTATATACATCATATGACCTTCTTTTATATGTGTATTCCCAAACTCTTTTAATTCTTGCCCTTCTTTATCTTTGGTTATTTTATATTTTACAATTTCGCTACCTTCATCTATATTTGCATGAAAATACATTCCTTCATATTGTTTAAATCTGAAATTAAAATTATCTCTTGTTAGCTTAATGTTTAAATTCTGCATAATTTATCCCTTCCATTTAATTTTATATAATTATATCATATGTATATTGTTTCCTCAAACTGCCCATTCATTTATAATATAGGTATAATATTTTTAATAATTTAACTTATTTATATTTGGAGGTGATTTAAATAAATAAACTAAAATTTTTATCAATATTGCTTTTTCCTTTAGCTTTATTAATTAACTTTATAAGTTCCAAATTCCCTATAGCTATAGATACATATTATTCATCCTACATAAACAAATTTATGATAGAAGTTTTAAGCAATATAAGTGGAGTTTTTCCATTTTCTTTATATGAATTTTGTATGTATTTACTAGTACTATTTACTACTTTATTTTTATTATATATATTTATAGTTATAATTAATGAAGGCTTTCGTAAAAAACTTTATGGTAATAATATATATTCTCTTAAAGATATTTTAAAATATTATTTACTTAACATCTTAAGTTTTTTATCTACAATTTATTTTTTATTTATAATATTGTGGGGATTAAACTATAATAGAATACCTTTGGAGGATATTTTAATTAAAAATTATACTTTGCAGAATAATATAGGTTATACATATAATAAAGATGTACGTAATCACACTTCTAGTGACTTATCTAATTTATATGATTTTTTAATTTCTAAATCAAATGAGACTAGAAAACTCGTAAAAGAAGGTTCAAATGGTATTATGAAAGCTAATGGGGACTTCAAAGATATTCTTAATCGAGCTTACTTAGGATATGAAAATACTGTAAGTATTTTACCTCAAATTGATGGTAATTATTCTAAACCTAAATATGTATTATCATCTAATTTGATGTGCTATACAGGTATAACTGGTATTTATTTTCCTTTTACTGGTGAAGCAAATATTAATATTGCAGTTCCTGATATTTACATTCCTTCAACGACACTACATGAAATGGCACATCAAAGAGGTTATGCCAGTGAAGATGAAGCCAACTTTATAGGGTATTTAACAGCTATAAATCATCCAGATATAGACTTTAAATATTCTGGGTATATACTTGCACTTAATCATACTGCTAATGCACTATATAAAGCTGATTATGAAAAATATATATATTTATCTAAAAAGATTTCTAATGATGTAAAAAAAGATTTGATTAATAATAAAAGTTTTTGGAAAATATATGAAGGTAAGGTTGATGAAATATCAAATAAATTCAACGACTCTTATCTAAAAGCTAATGGAATTAAAGAAGGTTCTGCTAGCTACGGTAAAATGGTTAACTTACTTTTAACCTATTATAAGCTTTATCCTCAAACACATAAATAATCTTACCTTTTACATCTTAAGTTTATCAAACAAAAAGGATAAAATTTATATTTATATAAATTTTATCCTTTTTATATTAATTAAAAAGCATTTTTTATTCTGTCCATACATTCTTTTAGTATTGATCTAGGGCATGCTGCATTTATTCTTACAAATCCTTTACCTTCTTTACCAAAGTTGTATCCTTGATTAAACAAAACTTTAGCTTTTTTAAACATTATATCTTCTAGTTCAATTTCACTTAAACCATATTCATTAAAATCAACCCATGCTAAATAAGTTCCCTGTGGTTTTACTAACTTTGCCTTAGGTAAATTTTCTTTTAAATATTTATCTATAAATTCCATATTATCATCTATATATTGGTTCAATTCATTTAACCAATCTTCACATTCATTATATGCTGCCATTGCAGATACCACTGCAAATGGACTTGGAGATCCAATATCTAACTTATCTTTTAATTCAAATAACAATTTTTTCTGAATTTCTTCATTGTTTATTATTATATTTGCTAAATGCATACCAGCTAAATTAAACGTTTTACTAGGAGCTGTACAAGTTATTATCTTATCTTTATAATCACAGCCTACTTTTAATGTAGGTATATGCTGATTTCCTTTTCTTATTAAATCTGAGTGAATTTCATCAGATATCAGCCATAAATTATTTTTTTTGCATATATCTATAACCTTTTTTAATTCTTCTGTCTTCCATACTCTTCCTACAGGATTATGTGGGCTACAAAATAACATTATCTTTGCCTTTGGATTTTTTGCTTTTTCTTCAAGGTCATCGAAATCTATTTCATAACTTACTCCATCATACTTTAAGCTATTACTTACTACATTTCTGTTATTATTTTTGACTTTTAATTCAAAAGGTGTATATACTGGCTGTTGTATTATTACTGTGTCATTTTCTTCAGTAAGTATTTTTACCAAAGTTATTATAGCTGGAACTACCCCTGGACTAAAAAATATATTATTTCCATCAACTTCTAGATTAAATCTTCTCTTATACCAACTACAAACTGAATCTTTGTATTCTTTAGTGTCTTCTGATGTGTATCCAAATATTTTATGCTCAATTCTCTTTCGTAATGAATTTACTATAGGCTCAGCACATTCAAAGTCCATATCTGCAACCCATAAAGGAAGACCATCCTGAGTTGCTTTTTGGCTACATCTTGTTCTAAAGTCCCATTTTATACAATTTGTATTTTCCCTATTAACAGCTTTATCGAAATTATATTTACTCATATATCCTCCAATATATATTAATTTAAATTTATAAGTATTAAATTTTATTATATTATATTATTATTATATCTTATTTTTTAATAATAAAAGCTATAGAAATTTAAACTTCTATAGCTTTTATTATTAACTTTATATCTTTAGGTTAAATTATTTATCTCAATTTTTTAAATAGATCTACCTTTAAAATATCTTTTTTTATCTTCTTCATTTATACTTCTTATCACCTTACATGGATTTCCTGCAGCTACAACATTTGAAGGAATATCTTTGGTCACTATACTTCCTGATGCTATTACTGAATTTTCACCTATACTAACTCCTGGGTTTATTGTACTTCCTCCACCGATCCAAACATTATCACATATAGTTATCGGCATTGCAAATTCTAATCCGCTAGCTCTTATCTCAGGGTCTACAGGGTGGCCTGCTGTGAATATATTTACATTGGGTCCTATTAATACATTTTTACCAATATTAACTTTTGCACAATCCAATACTGTTAAATTGTAATTTGCATAAGATCCTTCTCCCCAAAATATATTATATCCATAATCACATCTAAACGGTGGCTCTATATAGAAGTTTTTACCTGCCGATCCGAATAAATTTTCTAACATTTTATTTCTTTCATCTACTTCACTTGGTCTTAAGCTATTATAATCAAATAAAACTTCTTTAGCATATTGTCTTTCTTCAAATATTTCTAATCCTTCATCTCCAAATGCTATATAAAGATCTCCATCTATCATTTTTTGTTGTTGTCTTTTTATACTTTTCACCTTATACACTCTTGATTCCCAAGGTTTTAAGTTTATTTTTGTAGTATTTTCATGAGGTTTTACTTCATGTGTTGATAGAATCAGGTTTTTATAATCTATGTTTATTTCTTTTTGATAGTATATAGAATTATTGTCACTTAGATTACACATAATTATAAATGTATCGTCATTTAATACTCTTTCATATGCATAAATATTTTCATCATATCTCATAAGTAAATTGCACTTACCATATATTAATGCTTCATTTTGTTTTCTTATTTTAATCATTTCTTTGTAAAAATTAAGAATTGAGTTTCTATCATCCAGTTGTTTTTCAACATTTATATCTATGTAGTTTGAGTTTACTTTAAACCAAGTTTTATCACTTTCACTAAATCCACCGTTTTTGGAATTATTCCATTGCATAGGTGTTCTTGAGTTATCCCTTGATGACATCCATACTTTTTTTAGAGCATAATTTTCACTTATACCTTTTTCTATATCTTCATAGTATGCATTTTTAGTTCCTATGTCATCATAATCATTTATGCTATCAAGTTCTATATTTGTCATTCCTATTTCTTGACCTTGATATATAAATGGTGTTCCTTGTTGCATAAAATATGATAACCCTAGAGATTTTGCACTTTCAACCAAATATTCTCTGTCATTTCCCCAATTTGATACTACTCTTACTTGATCATGATTTTCTATAAATAAAGCATTCCATCCTTTATCATGTAGTGCTTCTTGCCACTTGTTCATTTCTCTTTTATATTTTAATACATCAAATGATTTTTGATTTTCATAGTCCCAAAGCGACAGATGCCCAAATTGGAATATCATATTAAACTTTCCGCCTTCTTCTCCAACCCATTCATTGCAATCATTTGTAGTCACACCATTAGCTTCTCCAACTGTCATTATATCATATTTATCGAAAGTTTCTTTTTTTAGCTCTTTTAAATATTTTTGTATGCCTTCTACATTCATATGCTTATCAAAAGATGGTACATATTTTAAATTATTTGGATTATCCATATCCAAAAGACCTTCTTCCTTTTTTATATGGCTTATTGCATCTACTCTAAATCCATCTATTCCTTTATCTAACCACCAGTTTATCATTTCATAAATAGATTTTCTAACTTCTTCATTTTCCCAGTTTAAATCTGGTTGCTTTTTAGAAAATATATGAAGGAAATACTCCTTTGTAAATTCATCTTTTTCCCACGCAGAGCCTTTAAATATACTTTCCCAATTATTAGGCTCTAATCCATTTTTTCCTTCTTTCCATATATACCAATCTCTTTTTGGGTTATCTTTTGATGATTTTGACTCTATAAACCATTCATGCTCATCTGATGTATGATTCACAACTAAATCTATTATAAGTCTCATACCTCTTTTATGAACTTCTTTTAATAATTCATCAAAGTCACTCATTTTACCAAACTCACTCATTATATCTTTATAGTCACTTATATCATATCCATTATCATCATTTGGTGATTTATACATCGGACATATCCATATAACATCTATACCTAAATCTTTTATATAATCAAGTTTTTGTATTATTCCTTGTAAATCTCCTATTCCATCATTGTTACTATCCATAAAACTCCTTGGATATATTTGATATCCAACAGCTTCTTTCCACCATACTTTTTTCATATATTGCCCCCTATATTAAATTGATTAAGCAAATACTTACTTTAACGTATATATTATAGCTTCATATGGTCTTAAAGTTATTTTATCTAAATTCTTGCCAGAATCGCTATAATTACTTAATAATATACTTACTTCATTGTATTTTATAGATTTATCTAGCATAAACTCCTCTTTTTTATCATAAAAGTTTGCAACTACTAAGATTCTTTCTTTATTTAGCTCTCTTGTGTATGCAAATATTGACTTATGGTTTTTATATAAAAGATTAAAATTACCATATACAACTACATCCATCGATTTTCTTATTTTTATTAATTTTTTATAATGGTTAAATATTGAGTTTTCATTTTCTAAGTTTTTCCTAACATTTATATACTTATAATTTGGATTTACTTTTATCCAAGGATTAGCTTTGCTAAATCCAGCATTTTCACTTTCATCCCAATGCATAGGTGTTCTTGCATTATCTCTTCCTTTTGCATATATAGACTTCATTATCTCTTTTTCATCATATCCATTAGCTATACGATCTTTGTACATATTTAATAACTCTATATCTTTATAATCTTTTATAGTGTCAAATTTAACATTTGTCATTCCTATTTCTTCACCCTGATAAATATATGGAGTACCTTTTTGCATATGAAGTACTGTTGCAAGCATCTTAGCACTTAGCTCTCTATATTCATTACTATCATTTCCCCATCTTGATACTATTCTTGGAAGATCATGATTGTTCCAAAATAAACTATTCCATCCATCATTTTTAAGCTCTGTTTGCCATTTTTCAAATACTTTTTTTAACTTAATAAAATCAAGTGGTGCTAAATCCCATTTACTTTTTCCTGGTATTTCATCAAGGCTTATATGTTCAAACTGAAATACCATACTTAGCTCATTTTCATCAGGATTGCTATATAATTTAGCTATCTCTGGTGTAGCTCCCCATGTTTCACCAACTGTCAATAAATCTTTATCTCCAAAAGTTTTAGAGTTCATTTCTTTTATATATTCATGAAGTTTAGGTCCATTATTTGTTATACATTTATCTGGTTGTTTTCCTACTAAATCTATAACATCTAATCTAAATCCTCCAACTCCTTTATTTATCCAAAAGTTTATCATATTATATAGTTCATTTCTCATATCTTCATTTTCCCAGTTTAAATCTGGTTGTTTTTTAGAAAATAAGTGCAGATAGTATTCATTACTATCTTCATCTAGTTCCCATGCACTTCCACTGAATATTGAACCTAAATCATTTGGCTCTTTTCCTTCTACTGGCTTTCTAAATACATAGTAATCTCTATATTTACTATCTTTGTTAGACTTAGCTTCTTTAAACCATTCATGCTCATCTGATGTATGATTTAAAACTAGGTCCATTAGTATTTTTATGCCTCTATCATTTGCTTCTTTTAATAATCTTTCCATATCTTCCATTTTTCCAAATTCGTCCATTATATCTTTATAGTCACTTATATCATATCCATTGTCATCATTTGGTGATTTATATACCGGTGATAACCATATAACATCTATTCCTAATTCTTTTAGATAATCTAGCTTAGATGTTATTCCCTTTAAATCTCCTATTCCATCATTGTTACTATCCATAAAGCTTCTTGGGTATATTTGATATACTACAGAATTATGCCACCATTTTTTTTCTATCATGTTAACTTCCCCCTATTATATTTTTATATAATTAAAATTACTTTGATATCGTTTTCACCTTAATTATATCTATTTGTGCATACGGTTGCAATAATTAATAAAAATAAAAATAGAATGTCTTAACAACTAGGCAATGATGCTTAATCGTTTTAGACATTCTATTTTACTATTTTATAATCATCATAGCTATTGATAATATAACAACTGATGATGCAAATATACTTAATACAACTTTAGTTGCAAATTTTACCCATGTTCCATAGTCAACTTTTGCTATAGCAAGTCCACCCATTACAACTCCTGATGTAGGTGTTATAAGATTTACTAATCCACATCCTGCACCCAATAAAGATATGACAATCTCCGGTGCAAACCCTAAACTTTGAGCTAATGGTCCAAATATAGGTATAGATACACTTGCTAATCCTGATGTTGACGGTATTAAGAATGATAGTCCAATATATATTAAAAATGCAACATTAGTAAATAATATTGGGGACATACCACTTAAAGCACTAGAAGCATTTTGTAATACATATGCATCTAGACCCGTATTTCCCATTATAACAGATACACCTCTTGAAATACCTATTATAAGTGCAACTCCTACCATTTCAGAGGCACCTTCTATTATATATGAAACTATATCTTTTTCTCTAAATCCGTATACAACACCTATTATTACAGCCATTAATACAAACCACATTGCTAACTCAGAAAACCACCAATTCCCTAAAGAGCTTCCTGTTAAAAATGCGGTATGTTTGAATATATTTATTCCAAATCTTTCCCACGGTATAACACCAAGTATCATTACTATAAAAGATAAAGCAAATAGAGCCATTACTATTTTTCTCTTTGGAGTAAACTCTAATACTTCTTCTTTCCCCTCTAAGAAGGCTTTTTTAGCTTGATCCATTTCATTTTTAGATAATAATGAACTTTCCTTATTTTTTTTAACCTTTTTAGCATAGCTCATAACAAAGAATATAGATATTGAAAGTGATGATAACCATAGTGCCACCCCAATTCCCATAACTGTGGCTTGATTAGCTACAACTCCAACTGATTTTAATGAATCTATACTAGTTGCTACTAAGAATGGGTTTACTGTAGAACCTAAAACCCCTACACCAGCTCCTAAAAGTATAGTTGCTACTGCCGTTAATGAATCAAACCCTGCGGCCATCATTGTTGCTGTTACTAATGCATAAAATGCTAAAGTTTCCTCTGACATTCCATAACTTGTTCCACCTAATGAAAATATAAACATAAGTATTGGTATTAATAAAAGCTCTTTCCCATTAAGTTTTTTTACCACTGAACCTATACCTGCATCAAGTGCTCCAGTTTTAGTTACTACCCCCAAAAAACCACCCATTAGCAGAACATATAAAGATATATCTATAGAATTTTTTAGTCCTTGTATGGGAGCCATGATAACATCTGATACAGATGCATTTTTCACTTCTGGTATAAACTGTGTTATCATTGCAATTACAACTGTTATACAAAATAATATAGTATACGCTGTCGGTAACCTAAACTCTTTTTTCTGCTTTGCTTCATTATTAGATTGATTGTCTAATGTATACTGCATTTTTATCGCCTCTTTTTCCCGTAAATATAAAATACTTCTTAAAATATTTATACCATATAATTGATTTTTTTTAAATGGTAATTTCGACAAAGTTGCTATTTTTTTACCATATAGCGTTTATTTACTTTTTTTATTTACAGGTTATGCCTTTTTTCTTTATTTTTTTCATCAAAAAAGCTGAAACAATTATTAAAATTGTCTCAGCTTTTTTTAACTTTAATTTATATAATCCTTAGTTTCTTCAGGTAATCCTTTTTTATTTAATTTAGCTTCTATTATATCTTTTATAATAGAGTAAATTATAGCAAATAAAGGAACTCCTATAATCATTCCGACTAAACCTAATAATTTTCCTGCTACTAATAATGAGAATAAAATCCAAAATGCAGATATACCAATAGAATCGCCTAATATTTTAGGCCCTATTATATTTCCATCTAACTGTTGTATCACAACTATTATAACTAAGAACCATAATGCTTTTACAGGAGATACAAACATTATTATTATGAAAGATGGTATCGCCCCAAAGAATGGACCGAAAAATGGTATTATATTAGTTATACCTATTATAACCGATATAAGTATTGTGTATGGCATTTTAAATACCGTTAAAATAATAAATGTTAAAACTCCGATTATAGCAGAATCTATGATTTTTCCACTTAAGAATTTACCAAAAGTATCATTTGTTCTATGAGCTAATTCCACAGCAACATTTGCATGCTCATTAGAAAATATAGCATAAGTTATTTTTTTGCTAAGAGCACAAAAATTTTCCTTATCTATTAATAGATAAATTGAAATTATTATTCCTAAAATAATATTCCATATACTTGATAATATTACTCTAACAGTCTCACCTAATACTGGAAGTAAATTTGTAATTATGCTAATTGTATAGTTAACAAAATCATTCCATTTGTCCATAGCTAATCCTACATATTCACTTTCTAAATTAATCTTAGCACTAATTTCTTCTATTAATTTAGTTACATTAGTTACATATGTAGGAACATCGTTTACTAATCCTGCAATACTATCTACAACTTGTGGTAACACAAACTTTGTAAATAGATAAAGTATTATAAACGCAGTTATATATGTAAGTAAAATAGCAATTCCTCTTTTTCCTTTTTTCTTCATATTCTTTATCGAATCAAAAACTAATACTTTCTTTTCATAAAAAGATAGTATAAAGTTTAATAAATATGCTATTACAAACCCTATTATAAACGGTTGTAAAGTTGAAACTATCCACCCTAATGTACTTGTAAATTCATCAATTTTGTTTAGTATACTAAAAAATGCTATACTTGCACATATTACTAAAAATGAATATACAGCTATTGTTGTATATTTTTTATTCCAATCAATCTTCATATTGCCTCCCTCTTTTTTTAAATATTACTTTTTAATTATACCCTATTTTTGTATTTTAATTTCATGTACTTAAATTTCATGTATATTCTAGGGTATTTGTACAAGTAATATATCATATATATACTAGATTGTCATTAGTTTTAACATTCAACTATTTTAAATTTTTCTTCATATGGCATATTATATAATTAATAAAAAAATACCTTAAACATATTTAAGGTATTTTCACTTCTCTATATCAGACATCTCTAATTTTACAATCTCTTTAAATGCCATATTTTTTATACTCTTATCTTGCACTTCTTTATCACAATGTTTTATTGGCAATACAATTTCAAATGTGCTTCCTCTATGTTCTTGGCTATACACATTTATATGACCATCATGTGCTTTTATTATTTCATCCACTATACATAGACCAATTCCACTTCCCTCATTGCTTCTAGATAAAGATGAGTCAATTTGATAAAATCTATGGAAAATTTGTTCTATTTTATCTTTTTCCATACCTATACCATTATCCTTAATAGCTATATTCACATTTTCATTATTTCTTTTCATATATACTTCTATTTTTCCATTTTTATTAGTAAATTTTATAGCATTTGATAGCAGATTTAAAATAGCTCTTTCTATTTTCTCTAAATCTATACAAGTTATAATTTCCTCTTCTTCTGTATCAAATATTAATTCTATTTCCTTTTGATTTGCAAAATCTATACTTTCTTCAACAATTTCTTCCACAACATAAACAATGTTTACCTCTTTAAATTTGCATTCATAAAAACCTGCTTCAAGTTTTGATATATATATTAAATTATTAATTAATCTCGTTAGTCTACTTGAATTTTGATTAATTTTACTTATTTTTTCAAGTAGATATTCTTTATTAAATTCATCTTTTTGTAATTTGATTTCTAATAATTTACAAATACTTATTATTACATTTAAAGGAGTTCTAAATTCATGACTCATGTTTACTATAAAATCTGTTTTTAATTTTTCTCTTTCCTTTGCTAACACATATAATTTTTTATTTTTACTGCTTCTTTTCTTTTCAAGATATATTATACACATAGTAGTAACAAATACAAAACCTACTATAGAAAAAATTATCACTATTGCATTTTTGTCTTTTTTAGGAATTAATAATTCATGTTTTTTACGATTTAAAACAATACTACCTTTTGGTATATTTTTTATATCTATATCATAATTATAGATTTCATTATAGTCAAATAAATAGCTTCCACCTGGTTTATTAGTAAGAGGAATATTTTTCACATCTTCTCCATCTAATATTTTTAATATCATTTTAGCACTAGCAATACCATTTCTTTGACCAATATCCATGTAGCCACCTATAATTCCTGACTTTGCATAATCTGCTCTGTCTGAATATAAAGGAACATTTGACACTTCTTTAAGATTATTTACAAATATTTTTGGTCTTATATAATTATTTTCATTATCTTTAAATACACCAGATATTATAATTGCTTCTTTTTCATTCAACTCTTTTACTTTTGACAATATTTCATCTTCATAATCGCTCTGTATAAAATTTATTTTTACATACTTTTCTAATAAATATGAACTATTTATTATATCAGATTTTATTTTTTCATTATAAAATGTATTATCTAATAAAATATTTATATTCTGTATATCAGATTGCAATCTAGTTATAAGATCTATTATTTGCAATTTATTTTTCGAATCAATAAATCCTGTTATATACTTTTTTTCATCTTCAGTTAAATAAACCTCTTGATTGACACCAATAAAAACTAATGGCTTTTTATTAAAGATACTATATTCATTAAAAATTTCTGGACTTATAGCATCGTATGATTCATCATCTACACTAACAATTAAATCAACATTTATATTACTATATTTACTTTTTAATAAATCTCTAAATTTATCTATATATTCTTTATCATTTCTTTTCTTGCTATCTAAATATTCAATATTTAAATTTATATCATATCTATCATTTTTTTTTAATTCTTCTTGAATACCTTTTAACACTGAAAGTTCCCACAAATTTTTACTATCGTATGAGTTTATGACAAGTATATTTTTACTTTCAAGTTTATAATTTTCTTTCGCTAAAATATCTATTTTAAAACCTATTGCAATAAATAAAATCATTGAAATCAGTATCTTTATTTTATTCATTTAATGTCAAACTCTCCTTTGAATGTTTTTATATAAGTCTTAATTATATTAGATTATTTTTATTATCTACATCTATTTATAAAAAATTCACATATACAATTTAAATTAAAGCTATTTTACCTGTATTAATTACCTTTAGCTTGAGTATTAGAATTTATTTGATATTTAATGTCCCATTTTTAACGTTAAAATCATATATGTATATTACGTAGTAATACTACAAAATTAAAATATTTAACATGGAGTGTTGTATATGTATAAAGACTGTATAGGTAAAGACAACAATTGCAACAAAGATTGCACAAAATCTTCTTATTGTAAACCGTCTAAATGTTCTTCTAAATCTTGTTATTGCGATGTAAATCATAGTAAATCTCAAAAAAAGAGTTGTAAGAACATAAATACAGGAGCTTGCCCTGTATTTGTATATCCAGTAGATTTAGCTGATTGCCAAATCTATAATATTTTGTGTAGTTGTATTGGGAAAGTTGTGGGGTTAAAATTAGAAAACAGCGACTGCGTTTTAAGACTACGCATTTGTAAAGTTAATCATTGTGCTGTTATGGGGAAAACTTCTTCTGGAAAAGGTCCTATTTATATTAAATTAAATACTATCCAGTATGTAGATTTAGGTAAAGAAACTTATATAAATCCTTTATGTAATGTAGGAAATTGTAATACTGCTGGTATACCTGGCCCTGCCGGTCCTAAAGGGGATAAAGGAGATGTAGGTCCTATGGGTCCTCAAGGCCCTGCTGGTCCTAAAGGTAATAAAGGCGACGTGGGTCCTATGGGTCCTCAAGGTCCTGCTGGCCCTAAAGGGGATAAAGGGGATGTAGGTCCTATGAGTCCTCAAGGTCCTGCTGGCCCTAAAGGGGATAAAGGCGACATAGGCCCTATGGGTCCTCAAGGTCCTTCTGGCTCTAAAGGGGATAAAGGCGACATAGGTCCTATGGGTCCTCAAGGCCCTGCTGGTCCTAAAGGTAATAAAGGCGATGTTGGCCCTATGGGTCCTCAAGGTCCTGCTGGAGCAGCAAGCTCTAAAGGTGAAAAAGGCGATGTAGGTCCTATGGGTCCTCAAGGTCCTGCTGGCCCTAAAGGGGATAAAGGCGACATAGGCCCTATGGGTCCTCAAGGTATTTGTAATTGCCCTATTGAACCTGAACCTAAGACAAAAGAAAAATATATGCCACCAAAAAAAATGCCTTATAAAAAATAAAATAAAAGTAGAGACTCTAAAGAGTCTCTACTTTTATTTTATTGCTTCTATCCAATTTTCACTTGTAGAATAAATATCCTTCTCTTTCAAAATAGATGATACAACAGCATATCCATCACAATTGAGTTTTTTTAGATTTTCTAGATTTTTTAAGTTTATTCCACCTATTAAAACAATCGGTATATCTAATATTTTTTTTATTTCTTCTACGGTTTCATAAGAAACTGATTTTGCATCTAATTTTGTTGATGTAGAGTACATAGCTCCAACACCAATATAATCCGCTCCATCTTCCTTCGCTTTTTTTGCTTCATTTAAGTTCCTAGCAGAAACCCCTAATATTTTATTTTCTCCTATAAGACTTCTTACAAATTTAGCATCTATATCACTTTGTCCAACATGCACTCCATCAGCATCACAAATAATAGCAATATCAACTCTATCGTTTATGATAAAAGGTATATTATATTTTCTTGTTATTTCTCTAAGTTTAAATGCTTTTTCTAAAAACTCTTTACCTGACGCATCTTTTTCTCTAAGCTGAACCATAGTAACTCCGCCTTTTATTGCATCTTCTATGCATTTATAAAAATCTCTTTCCCCTAAAATATCATTATCTGTTACTAAATATAATTTCAATTTTTTTCTTACAGTATTTGTCATGATCATCTATTCAGCTAATATTAACTGTTTTTCCTCCCCTTTAGTATTTTTTTCATCTAATTTATAAAAGTGGTGTACAGGTCCAACTCCATGCCCTATATCAAAACTATTTTCAATTGCGCTTGTTATATATTCTTTGCTTAACTTCACAGAATCCTTAATATTATATCCTAATGCTAAGTGTGATGCTATAGCTGATGATATTGTACATCCAGTTCCATGAGTATTTTTTCTATTTAGTCTTTTGCTTTTAAATATTTCAAATGTTTCTTCGCCTATTAATAAATCTATTGCATCTCCTTCTAAATGCCCGCCTTTCATTAATACATACTTAGGACCCATGCTTAATATTTTAATTCCTGCTATCTTCATATCTTCTACAGTATTTATTTTAATTCCTGTTATTTCTTCAGCTTCTGGAACATTCGGCGTTACTATATATGCCATTGGTATTAAATATTTTATCAGCTTAGCCTTAGCTTCTGGTTTTAATAAACTATATCCACTCTTTGAAATCATAACAGGATCTACTACTAAGTTTTCTACATCATATTTTTTTAAAGTATTAGATATCTCAAGTATAATTTCAGGACTTGATACCATACCAATTTTTGTTGACTTAGGTTTTATATCTTCAAATACTACCTCTATTTGTTTTTTTATTATATTTTGACTTAACTCTTCTACATCAAATACACCTTGTGTATTCTGTGCTGTTATTGCAGTTATTACACTCATTCCATATGTTCCTATTGCGCTAAATGTTTTTAAATCTGCCTGAATACCTGCGCCACCACTTGAATCTGAACCCGCTATTGTTAATGTAGGTATTTTATAATTTCTCATCTTTATCCCCCTTACCATTAGTAAAATTTATAGTATTATTTTATAAAATAAAAAGCTATACCCAATTTAGGTATAGCTTTAATACACTTATTTAAATATTATAATATTTAGACTTATGTACAAGCTTTCCTACGCTGGCATTACCCAGATCAGGTATAAGGGTCAGTTTATACTTCTCAGCCTAAAGGCTCCCCTAGCTATATTTAGTATTTATTTACAATTTAATTATAATATTTTTACTATAATTGTCAATTAATTATTATTTTTTAATTTTCTGTCTATTATCTTAATTTTTTATATTAACAATATTACTTAATAAATATTATTTATTAAGTTTGATTCTTTAATTCTTGTATTTTTCCTAGTTTATAATTTAATCCATTTTCAAGTTCTTCTATAAACATATCCCCATTTTCTATAATCCAAAGTTTTTTGATTCTAGAGCACCTTTTTATATAGCTTTCTAATTTCATAGCCTTGCTCCTGCTGTCACTTATAAAAAATATCTCTAAATTTTTATACCCTTTAACCCTAGTATATTTTGAGTTTATCCCTCTTTCATGTTCTCTCATTCTTCTCTTTATATCAGTTGTATATCCCGTATATAAAGAGTTATCTTTACATCTAATTATATATGTAAAATGCATATTATACCTCATTTATCTATTATAATAAAAAATGATACTATAATATGCACTTTTATTCAATTAATTATTTAATTTCCTTAAGAATATTATTTTCATTTTTTTGCCCCCTTATCTTAACTATATTAGCAGCTACCCCAACTACTGTAGCTCCATTAGGTACATCCTTTATAACTACTGCATTTGCTCCTATTTTAGAGTTAGAGCCTATATTTATCGGACCTAATACTTTTGCTCCTGCACCAATTATTACATCGTCTCCAACCGTTGGATGCCTTTTTCCAGTATCTTTACCTGTTCCTCCTAATGTAGTTCCATGATAGATAGTTACTCGATTCCCAACCTCTGCAGTTTCGCCTATTACAACTCCCATACCATGGTCAATCAAAATACTATCTCCTAAAGTAGCCCCAGGGTGAATTTCTATACCTGTTAGAAATCTAGCTATTTGTGATAATAACCTAGCTGTAAAAAATAACTTATGATTATATAGAAAATGAGTGAAAATATGAATTATCCTAGCATGTATAGATGGATAAAGTAAAAAAACTTCTATCTTACTTCTCGCTGCAGGATCATTTTCCATAATATACTCTATGTCTTTGTTTATTTTTTTAAACACTTTCATCACCTCTATTTAAATATTCCCATAGATATATATTTCTCAATTCCATCAGGAGCTATAGTAACTATTTTTTTATCAGAATATATTTTTGCTACTTTTAATGCACCTATAATATTTGCACCTGCAGACAATCCAACTAATATTCCTTCTTTCTCAGAAAGCATTTTTACACCCTCAAAAGCTTCTTCATCTTTTATAGTTATAACCATGTCAACCAATGATGCATCGTAATTTTTAGGTATAAATCCAGCTCCAATACCTTGAATCTTGTGAGGTCCACTACTACCTTTTGATATAACTGGCGAGTTTTCAGGCTCTAACGCTACTATAATCACACTTGGATTTTTTTCTTTTAAATATCTTGCAACTCCTGTTAATGTTCCTCCTGTACCAACTCCACATACAAATACTTCAAGATCTTTTACTTGATTTAATATCTCAACTCCTGTAGTTTTGTAATGGCCATCTGGATTGTCTTCATTTTCAAATTGATTTAAGCTTTTATAATTTTTATTTTCATTTAAAAGTTCTTGTGCTTTTTTAATAGATCCACTCATACCTAGTTTTCCATCTGTAAGTATAAGCTTTGCTCCATAAGCCTTCATTATTTCTCTTCTTTCCATACTCATAGTCTCTGGCATAACTATTATTACTTCATAACCTTTTAATTTACCTATCATTGCTAGCGCTATCCCTGTATTACCACTTGTTGCTTCAACCAATACATCACCTTTTTTTAGAGCTCCTCTTTTTTCTAATCCATCTATCATAAAGTATACAGCTCTATCTTTTATACTACCTCCAGGATTATATTTTTCTAACTTTATATATATATTTGAACTTTCTAATTTATTTAATTTAACCATAGGTGTATTACCTATCATATTTAATATACTCTCATTTATCATATAGCTACCTCCAATATTTATTATCAAATTGATAATGATAAGTTTATTATATTATTATCATTTTGATAATGCAACTATATAATTTTATTTATATAATATTTTTTAGTTTTATGGTCATATTTATAGGTTAAATACATTTAGATATATAGTTTTTTAATATCAGATATTTTTTCTATTTGGTTTATTTATAATAAAAGATACCTGAAATATATTTCAGGTATCTTTTATTAATTAAATAATTCTTCGCCCATACTGGCAAACATTTGAAGAATCAAATATGATTTTATATCTATAATTTCATCACTTTTTAAAATTTCTTTTGCTTGTTCCTTAGAGATAAGCATTGATTCTATATCTTCATCATCTTCTAAAAACTCATTGCTTAGCTCGCCTTCACATGTACAGTATACAAATGCTACTGATTCATCTGTCATTCCAGGTGATAAGTAAACTTTTTGTCTGCTTTTTACATCATTTATTCTCACAAGTTCTAATCCTGTTTCTTCCTTAAGCTCTCTAGCTACTGTACTTTCCATAGATTCATCATTATCCACAAGTCCAGCTGGAAGTTCATATATATAGTTATTTATAGGCACTCTAAATTGCTTTATCAAAACTAATTTATTTTCTGATTCATGAAAAGCTGCTATTACTACAGCATCAATCTTATCTTCTTTTCCTTCTAAATAAACTTCTTTTAATTCATCTTCACTCTTTCTTGATGCAACCATCCAATGTCTATCTTCATTTTGCTTATTTTTATATTCAACATCGTATAATCCTACAAATTTAGTCTTAACTAATGTCTTTACATCTTTAATTTTATTATTCACTTACTACTACTCCCTTCTCTCATTTAAGTTAGTGTACTAATTTTTATTATAACAATAATTTATTTTTTTATCATTAGTTTTAAATTTATGATATATTTATATAAAAGTTACACTTAAGATTGAAAGGAGCACTTTTATGTATAACTTAAATTTCAAATATTTTTTCATTTATATTTTAATTATAAACCTTATAGGATTTTTATTTATGTACATAGATAAAAAAAGAGCAATAAATCATCAATTTAGAATAAGTGAAAATACACTTTTATTATTAAGTATTTTAGGTGGGAGTATTGGTTCTTTTATTGGAATGTATAAATTTAGACATAAAACTAAAAAGAAAAAATTTACAGTAGGCATACCTCTAATATTTATTATTGAATCTTTTTTAATAATGCAAATAATATAATGCTTAAATTAAATATAAAAAATGGTGTAAAAGAGTTATCTTTTACACCATTTTTTATTTAAACTATGCTAATGTTTTAAATTCATATCCATTGTCTTTGAAATATTTTATTATTTCTGGTAGTGCTTTTGCAGTTTCTTCTTTCCCGTAAGTATCATGCATTAGTATTACTACCATTTCTTTACCTTCAGCTGTTTTTTTAGCATGTTCTGCTAATTGACTTGCATTTTTCTTTCTTCCTTCTGCATCCGCATTTAGAGCATTCCAGTCTATAGATGCCATATTATTTTCATTTAAGTAAGCATCTAATGTATCCATACCTTTCCACGACATATGTCCTCCTGGACATCTTAAAACTCTTGTAGAGAAATATGGGCTTATTACTCTTTTTAATATTTCATCTGTTTTATTAAAATCTGCTAAGAAATTGTCTAGATTAAGAGTTCTGCCTGGATATAAATATTTATAATCATGGCTATATGAGTGATTTGCTATTGCATTTCCTTCATCAAAAGCTCTTTTAACAAGTGCTTCTGCAGGTTTTCCACCTCTTTCGATATTTTGACCAGTTACAAAGAATGTTGCTTTAACATTGTTTTGCTTTAGTGTATCTAATATTTGTGGTGTTACTGTTGTTGAAGATCCATCATCAAATGTTAAAAATACTATTTTTTCTCCGTTATTTGTATAATCATAAGTTTTTAACTTTTCTGAAACTTTTAATGCATCATATGAGTATTGTTTCGCATCATGGTTAACTCCAACCATTCTCTTTTTAGCTTCTTCTTCTTCTTTACGTTTTTTTTCAGCTGCAATTCTTTCAGCCTCAGCTCTTTTTTCTTGTAATATTTTTTCTTCTTTCTTTTCAGCAATATAAGATGTAGTTGCTCCTACTCCCTTTACTCCTAAAAATATAACTAACAGCGCTGCAACTACTGTTATTCCTATTTTTTTTGGATTTAATTTCTTTTTCTTTTTACCAAAGTTTATTTTTTGATTAGCCATTAAGCTCCCCCTCCTCTGTCCTATTTTGTCGTTTTTCAATCTATTAATTATTATATTATTTTTTTAAAAAATGTCTACTAGATAAAAATTACAGTTTTGTATCCAAACTAAATAAGCTATTTTTACGTCTAGCTACATTTTCATTTAAATTGTACCACAAAAAGACTTTTTTTATTTTTATTATACAAGATTCATCGTATCACAAGTTAATTTTTTTTACAATTAAAAATAGGTAATTAATTCTTAATAAGAATTAATTACCTATGCTATTTTAATGAACTATTCCCATTGATATATTCATGATAAAACTTAATATAAATAAAGCTGTAAGTATATACATTGGAACAGATACTTCTTTACCTCTCCCAGAAGCTAATTTTAAGACAGTATATACTATAAATCCTAAAGCTATACCATTTACTATATTGTAAGTAAGAGGTATTAATGTAACTATAAAGATTATAGCTATATTATCTATTAAATCTCCCTTTTTTAAATCAAAGAAAGTTTGTATCATTAAAAATCCTATAAAAATTAATACACTACTTATTACCCCATCAGGTATTAATTTAAGTATAGGTATTAAAAATAATGATGCTAAAAATAACATACCTGATGTAAATGCAGCTATCTTGCCTTTTGCACCTGCACTTATACCTGAGAAGTTTTCGGCAGCAACAATAGTTGGACTAGTTCCAAACATACCTGCTATCATATTCGATATTCCTGCAATTGTAAATGGTTTTTGGAATTCATCACTTCTTCCTATTGCCTCCATTTGACCATATAAAATTCCCATATTCTCAAATACAATAACTATAGTTATAGAAAATACTGCAACTATAAATGGTATTGTTAAAATATTTTTAAACGACATGGCTAAAAATACATCTGTAAATGCACCTATGTTAAATGATGCAAAATCTAAGTTGCTTAAGCTTGTAACGCCCATAAATAAAGCCAGTATTGTTCCTGCTATTATACTAATAAGTAAGTTTCCACCTACATTTCTAGCATTTAAAACTAAAATAATTAAAAGTGTAATTATACTTAATAATGTTTCTTTCTGTGTAATATCTCCAAGTGCTACCATAGTATTTTCATTTGAAACTACAAGGCCACTTTTTTGTAAACCTATAAATAAAATAAAGAATCCTACCCCAACAGTTATTGCATGTTTTAAATTACTTGGAATTGATTTCATAAGTATTGGAGTTATTTTAGTACTTGCAATAATAGTGAATATTATTCCACTTATAAATACAGCTCCTAAGGCTTCTTGCCACGGTAACCCCATTGAATTTACTATTGTGTACGTAAATAATGAATTAATACCCATACCAGGCACAACTATGAATGGTGTGTTTGAAAATAGACCTATTAACACAGTAGATATACTACATGTAAGTATTGTTGCTATCATAGCAGCATCTGGATTAATTCCAGCATCAGACAATATAAGTGCATTTGTCATTATAATATATACACTTGCTATAAACGTAGTTACTCCTGCTAATATTTCTGTTTTTAGATCTGTTTTGAATACGTTTGCTTGATTTTGTTCTAAATTATTTGGTAATCTTTCGTTCATTCCTCTTCCCTCGTAAAATATGTCCCTCGCCCACCCACATTAATTATGCTTATATATAGTATCATTTTTTTTAATATAAGTCTATATTCAGACATATTTTTACCTCTTTCTGTCAATATTTTTCATTTTAATGTCAATATTTTTCAAACATATTAATTCATTATCATTATTTTGAGTTAAATAAAAAAAATAATACCTAATCTAAAATAAAATTTTGTAAATGTCTAAATAATTCTAAATCTTCTTCTACTATAGCTATTACTTCATCATTTGCCTTTATAAAAAAATATCCACTTAGCTCTTCGTCTTCATTCAACTCAAAGTATATATCATCTCTCACAATTTCTTCTTTTTCTTTTTTAAATTCACTATTTAATGAATCTATATTTTGTTCATATAATATTTTTTCTAAAACTGTAGTTCCAGAAACTTTTGTAGCTGCTACCATGTAAACAGCTAATTCTTGTATATAATTAATCAAATTTTCCCCATGTAAGTGATTCTGTATAAATTTTTTCAATTTATTATTTTTATTATTTATAGGATACAAATCTATTAATAATTCTTCAAAAGTCATCTCTTGCCCCCTTATACAGGTATTTTTATTATAATTATGCATGTTGATGTATTAAAATTACTGTATTTTATTTTTTTACATTTTAATATAAATAAAAAGTGAACTGTTTTTATACAGTTCACTTTTTATTTATATTTTAGAATCTGAAATATCATTATTTTTTATTAATTCATTATGATTATCAACTGATTCTTTTTTTAATTCAGTATCATCTTTCTTTTTTTTGTTGCTAAATATAATCAACTTACTTATACATCCTGCTACTAGAACACCTATAAAAGCGCCTGTAGAATCTACCATAACATCTCTTATTTCTCCACTTCTACCTAGGACAAATAGCTGATGAAATTCATCTGTACATGCATATAAAAAAGTTAATAAAAATGCTATAGCGCAAGTTTTTAATATATTTACCTTATTATATTTGTATAAATAAATTAATATTGCTAAAACAAAAAATAAAAACATATGGGCAGATTTTCTAATAATAAATTCACCAATTTTAATATCCATAAGATATGAAACTATATCTCCTACAAATGGTATCGGACTTAAAAAAGATATAAATCCACCAGATTGGGCTGATGATACTGTTGCTGGTTGTGCTGACATATAAAATATAAAACACATCCATAATACAATTAATATCGGATATATTTTTTTCTTCATTCTAATCACCATCCCTAAAAATAAATAATTTAAATTATATCATACTTTTTAATATTTTTTTCAATTAGATTTATATCATAATACATTTACTAAAAATAAAGACCCTATATACAGGGTCTTTAAATAAAAAATTGTGATTCTTTACTTACTTAATAGTGATATTACCTTGTTTATTACTTTATTTTGGATGCCTCCTCCAACTTTTACTATTGATTTGGCGTTCTTAGAATTTAAAACATTTACTTGTTCTTGATTTAAATCATTTCCTACTATAATTACCGGAGCATTATCCATAGATGCTATTGGCCCTGTTGATAAAGCATCTATTAATTCTTTGCCTTTTGCTACGTATGCTGTCTCTAAGTCTTTACTATAAAACTTTTCTAGTACTTTAGCATTTGTTTCATATCTATCTTTACCTGCAATTCTATTATTTTTTATATCCTTAGCTGTTATTTTATCTACTTTTTCTAACACTTTATCATCAACACTATTTTTACCACCTATAATATATGCATCTTCTAATTGTTCTGACTTAAGCCAATTATACGTTGAATCATTTATATCTTGTTTTTGTGATAAAATTATAGGCATTTTTTTACTTGCTGATATTGATGAGATAGATAATGCATCCGCTTCTCCACTACCCCCTGTAATAACTACATCTTTAATATCAAAACACTTTTCATCTATATATTTTGCTATTTTTAGAGATGTATCATATCTATTTGATCCACCTAATCTTTCAATTTTTGATATTCCTATAGATTTAAGTTCAGTTTCTATGTTATCTTTAACTGATATATTTCCACCTGCAATTATAACGTTTTTAGCACCCAGTCTTTTTATTTCATCTTTAGTCTCTTTAGATAGATTATGCCCATTAGTTAAAAGTATCGGTGATTTTTTATAAGTAGCTAACGGCGTTGCTGTTAATCCATCTGCTAAAGAATTTCCATTAACTATAACTACAGTATCTGCCTTATCAAATTTACTTTGACTTAATTTAATTGCAGTTTCATATCTATCATTACCTTCTATAGAAGTATATCCTAATTCACTATCTACTGAGTCATATACAGCATTTGCAATAAGTCTATATGTACCTTTAGTATGTGCTTTATTTGTTATTGTATTAGCATATAAAGTTAATGTAGTATCCTCTAAATCAGTAGTTACTCCCATAGTTTTCCCTTTGACTTGTTCATTATTGGGCCACCATCCTGATACATAGAAGTCATTTTCATTTGAAACTTTAGCAATTTCTTTAACTCCTTTTGGCACATTATTTATCCATGAACCATTAGCTGTGTATATATATTTTTCATTGTCATATCCACCTGTTGCTCTATCATCTAAATATTCTCCTTTTAATAATCCCTCATGATACGAATCTGTTTTACCTAGTTTTAATCCTGGTATAACTTTTTCTCCTACATTTACAATTGAGTCTTCTCCTATTCCTAAATAATCTACTCCATTTTTCAGATCTTTTGGATTAGTGGACCCTATATCATCAATTATTATATTGCTATCTTCTGATTTATTAACTAGTTTAAACCCTAGCTCATTTAAAACAAATTTACTATATGATCCAGTAGCATAAACTTTAGGTTCTCTCAGCTTTAAAGTTGGTATATCATCTTTAAATGGTTCAATATCTAATGTATATTTTTTAGATATCTCACTTAAATCTTTTTTATTTACTACGTAGTCTCCTTCTTCATTATCTTTACTATCTTTAGCTAATACATATACATCTTTATTTTTACTTAATAACTCATTTATAGCTTTTATAGCATCATTATTACTATTTTTTATTATATATTTTTCACTATCTCCATTTACTTTAGTTTCTATTTTTTCTACTGATTTAACTGATTTAAGTTTTCCTTTAAATACATTTTTATTTCTAACTTCATAGTTATCAAATCCTCTAACATCAGGGAAATTCATAACTATTTCTGCATACATTTCTTTAAAATCTGATGCATTTATTCCATCATACAATACTAAATTTGCATATCCTCTTTTTGCTTGGTGCATATCAACTACGTAGCTTCCTTTTGGATATATTGTATTTCCAACCTTAGTATCACTATCTAATGTATCTACTTTGACTCCATTTCTTAATAAATATTTTACTGTTTCTTGAACCTCTGGTATATTTTTTTGAAGTTTGCTATCTACAGGTAACACATAATATTCAGGGAAAAAATTTTCATAATTTCCTCTTGGTCTACCTATAGATTCTCCTTTAGAATTTACAAAATATTTATCTGCTGCTCTATTATCCTCTCCATTAACTCCACGTTTATAATATTCTAATTGGCTAATAAATAATTCATCTTTTCCATCTAATACAAATGATGACGCACCTAATATTGCATTTACAAACGCGTCTACAGAATCTTGGTTAAGTTCTGGTACCTCTATTGTATGAGACATTGCACCATGATGAAGTGCATATGTTCCTGTATATGCAGCTGTAGCATCATCCCATCCACCATTTACATCATAATCTTCAAAAGGTATTTCATAACTATCATACTTAGTATTAGCAATTCCAGCATTACCCATAGCATGAGCTTGAGCCGTTGCATTTTTAGCAATTAAATCATATTCATAATTAGGATCATGTGGTGGTGTACATGGCTCTATTAAAAATCCTTTAACAAATCCATGTAAATCAAGGAAAGAAATTGGATTCCATTTAGCTATTTGTTCAACTATACTTAACGTTTCTACTTGTGTTTGATAGCCATTATCTCTATTTAAATCAAATCCATTTGCATTAGCCCTAGTATTATAATATCTACCATCTGGATTTTCAGTTATGCTCATAACGAATATGACATTATCCAATAAATCTTTTACATTTAACTCAACCTCAGTTTCTTTATTGTTTTTATCTAAGGTTTTATATTTTATAATATCCTGTGTTGTTAATTTCTTTAATAGGTCTAATTGTGCATCAACACCTGGAGCTTCATCTGCATGTATATTATTTATAAATATAGGTATTTTATAATCTCCAAGAGCTTTATTTTTTATTTTTTGTTGTAATTGTTCTGGATTTTCAAGCATCATTGGAACTGTTTCATTAAGATATTTATCTACAGAAGATTTATCTTTAGCCATAACTACAAAATGCATATCTCTTCCTTCTACTGATTTTCCTATAGACTCATAATTTAAATATATATTTGATTTAGCATTTTTAAATATTTGATCTAGCTCTGGTTTTAATTCATCATACTTTCTGTAGCTATCATATACGTTTAACTTCATTGTATTTTTAAAACTTGTATTTGTTGATTTGTCTTCTATTTTTAAATCATAATTGCCTATCATATCAGGGTATTTTACACGTATAGATCTAGGACTTAGATCTACTGTATCATATAATAGCTCTGTATTTAAATCTGCAGTAACAACACTCTTTAGTTTTCCACTTTCATCTTTAGTTGTATTTATTTTTAAATTTTCTATTTTTAGAAACTCTTGTCCACTATAATCTTTCTTATCAGGACTCCAAGTTTTCCATGAACTTATATCCTTTCCTCCAAAAGTCCATTTTAAATTTTCTTCTTTAACCTCATAATTAAACTCCGCATTTATTTTTATATTTTCTTTTTGAGTCATGGAAATTAACTTATCACTAACTTGAAGTGTATCTGGTAATAAATTTTTATTATTTGAATCATTTATATTATTTCTAGTTAATTTGTTGCTTATTGGTTCATACTTATCTCTAGACTTTCTATCTGAATTTGAAAATGTATCAGCATTTTGATTATCACTAGTTTGTGATAGTGCTTGTGCTGGTATTACAGAAGAGACTATGGCTGTTGCTACTAAAGATGTAGTTAAAACTCTCTTTTTCTTTCCCATATAATTTATCCCCCTCGTTATATATTTTCTCCTAATACAAATTGTATTTTTCATATTATTACTTGTCTATGTTTTTTATATTCTATATTATTTCATTTTTTATTAATAAATATCAAAAAAGCCAAGTTAAAACCATAACTTGACTTTTTTATTACTTAATATTTATTTTTATACTCTTTTATTTTCACTTTAATTAAATATCCCAATATCAATACTATTAATACGCCTATAAAAATAGAATATTTACTTAGTATATCTCCTATTAATACCATGTTATTTCCTACTATATACCCCATACTTATTAATATTGTATTCCAGATTCCTATACCTATAGTTGAGTATAACATAAATGCTATTATATTCATTCTTGTTACCCCAGCTACAATAGATATAAAAGTTCTAGCTAAGGGAACTAACCTTGATATCATAACTGAAACTTTATCATATTTAGTTATCCATTTGTAAGATGACTTAATAGATTTTTTAGTCTTTGGATATTTTCTTTTTAAAAAGTCTATTAATGGATTTCCAAGCTTATAACCTAGGTAATAATTAATTACAGATCCTAAAATACCACCTAATATAGATACAAAAATAACACTAGCTAAATTCATACTAAATTTTAAAGCTAACACACCTGCAAATGGTAATACAATTTCACTAGGTAAAGGTGCATTTGCATACTCAAGCATAACTATTATAAATATACTTATAAGCCCATACTCCATTATAAAATGTTCTATAATTGCACTTAATTCCATTCAGTTTCCTCCAATATATTGTATAGAGAAATGAATTAAATATATGGATTTAAGCATGCTCCACTTTTATCAAATTTATATACCTTATTATTTATTGTATATGAATTATCTGATATCATTTTTCCTTCTTCATCTAGATAGTACCATATATTATTTAATTGAAGCCATTGATTATTTTTTACAGTTCCATCTCCATTTCCATAATACCAAGTACCGTCTACGCTAATCCATCCTTTTTTTTCAACCATAACTCCGCTATAATCAAATAAATATGTTTTATCTTTAACTACTGCACTTCTCTTTGATACCATAACTCCAAAATCTTCTACATAGTACCATTTATTATTTTCAAGTATCCATTGAAACTCTTTTACAGTTCCATCTCCATTTCCATAAAACCAATTTACTAGATTTTCACCATCAAGCACATAATCTATTTTTATCCATCCATACTTTTCTATCATTGCACCACTTTTGTCAAATATATAAGGCTTATTATCAACAAGGAATACATCATCTCTTAACATATATCCACTTTCATCTAAGTAGTACCATTTCCCAGAATCTTTAAGCCACTTGCTCTTTAAGTATGATCCATAATTTATATAGCTCCAGCTGCCATCACTATTTTTTATCCAGCCTGTTTTTGACCTTGTACTTTCATCTATCGTTTTAAACTGAATACTTTTTGTATTTACATTTTGGCTATCTACGTTACTACTTGCATATGATGTAGGTATTGATATAGCTGCCATCATTAATGCCGATAATATAATTTTTTTTATTTTATTATTCTTCATAAACTCTCCTCCATATTTTAATATATATTCTAAATTATAACATAAATTATATTATATACCAATTTACCCTTTAATTCAAAATTTATAATACTATTTTATTAATAGATCTGTTTAATTTCTTATAAAATTTAACTAAATTTATAAGAAAAAATTCGCTTCACTCATATCCCCAACGACTTCGTCCGTTACTCAAAAATATAATTTTTTTACTTTTACAAAGATTTTGATATTACTATGCTTTATAGATTATCCACATTTTTTGATATATTATAATTAAATTAAGCGTAAAAAAATATTCTAAATAATAAATTTTAATAATTTATTATTTAGAATATTTTATGTTTTAACTATATATTTTAATATTTTTCAATTTCATCTAATAGTTCTTTTACTAAATCATTACCATTTATTTTTCTAACTATTTCACCTTTTTTAAACAGTAATCCTTCTCCCTTTCCACCAGCAATACCTATATCAGCTTCTCTAGCTTCTCCTGGTCCGTTTACTGCACAGCCCATTATAGCTACTGTAATATCTTTTTCTAAGTGGTTTATTTTTTCCTCAACTTCATTTACTACACTTATTAAATCTATATTACATCTTCCACATGTTGGGCACGATACAACTTTTATTTTATCATTTAATAGGCCTAGACTTCTTAATATTTCTTTTCCTACAACAACTTCTTCACATGGATCTCCTGTAAGTGATATTCTAACTGTATCGCCTATTCCTTTTAATAATAAGGCTCCTACACCTATAGATGACTTTATAGTTCCTTTTTTAACACTTCCTGATTCAGTTATTCCTATATGTAAAGGATAATCTACTTTTTGTGATATTAGTTCATATGCCTCTAGTGTCTTATATATATCTGAAGATTTTAATGATATTACTATATTATAAAAATCTAGATCTTCTAATATTTTAACATGACCTAATGCACTTTCAACTAAAGCTTCTGCTGTTGCATGACCATATTTTTCTAGCAATTCTTTTTCTAGAGATCCACCATTTACACCTATTCTAATCTTTAGATTTTTTTCTTTACATAAATTTACTACTTCTTTTACTTTTTCTATACTACCAATGTTTCCTGGATTTATTCTAACTCCATCTATACCTTGGTTTATAGCTTCTATTGCTAATCTATGATCAAAGTGTATATCTGCTATTACAGGTATATTAATATTTGATTTAATTTTTCCTATATTCTTAGCAGCTTCCATATCTGGCACAGCTACTCTTACAACATCACAACCAACTTCTTCTAATCTTTTTATTTGTGCTATTGTAGCTTTTGCATCTCTTGTATCTGTATTAGTCATTGATTGTATGCTTATTGGATTATATCCACCTATTTTTAAACTTCCTACTTTTACTTCTCTACAAGGTCTTCTTTTATACATTTCATCACCTTTTTCTAAATGTCTAATTATATTTCAACAATAAATTTATTGATTGTTAATTTCAATTCAACTATCACTTAACCATAAATAAAATTTGTTTATTAATTAAAATAATCTAGTTATATCTTTAAATGTTACAAATATCATTAATGCCATTAATAGTGCGAATCCAATTAGATTTATTGTAGCTTCTTTGTTAGGATCTAATTTTTTTCCACCTCTTATAGCTTCTATACCTAAGAATAATAGCCTTCCACCATCTAATGCTGGTATTGGAAGTAAATTAAGTATACCTAAATTTAAACTTATAACAGCTGCTATATGTAATAGATTTACTATTCCCACTCTTGCTGCATTGGATACTATACCTATAACTCCAATTGGCCCTGCAACTGCATTTCCTGCGCCTCCAGGAACTGTACCTGTTATTAATTGACCTACAAACATGAACATTTGCTTAGACATATCTACTGTTGATACAAAAGCATACTTAACAGATGTAAGAATATTTTTTTCATATATTGGTGCTATACCAATTACATACTTTCCTTGTTCATTTTTCTGCGGCTTAATTTTAATATCCTTAGTATCATTATCTCTAGATACTTTTAAATTTATTTCATCTCCATCTGATTTATGGATATTTTCTACTATATCTTCCCATGTAGTAATTTTTTGCCCATTTATTTCTATAACTTTATCATTTGCTTTAAGGCCTACCTCATAAGCAGGAGTATTTTCTATAACTTTACCTAATACATTTTCATTACTTGGAATACCTAGTGACATATACACTGGTACTAAAAGTAGTATCGCTAATATAATATTAAAAAATGGTCCTGCAATCAATATGCTTGCTCTTTGAAGAATAGTCTTTTTGCCAAAAGAATTGGGATCTTTTGATTCTTCATCTTCACCTTCCATACTAACATATCCACCTAGTGGTAGTAATCTTACGGAATATTTAGTTCCACCTCTTTCAACACTAAATAACTTAGGCCCCATTCCTATTGAAAACTCGTGTATTGTAACACCTGCCTTCTTAGCAAATAAAAAATGTCCTAACTCATGTATGAATATTAATACTCCAAATAGTATTATCGCTGCTATAATAGTCAAATTTACACCTTCCTATCTTATGGCACTTGCCACATATTCTCTTGCCCATCTATCTATATCTAGTATTTGTTCTAGCGTCGGTTTATCTATACTAGTATGAGCATCCATTGTTTTTTCTATGTAATAAGGTATATCATAGAATCCTATTTTGTCATTTAAAAATTCATTTACTAGTACTTCATTAGCACTATTTAATACTGCTGAATATGTACCACCCATTTTTAAACTATCGTATGCTAGTTTTAAACAAGGGAATGTTTCTAAGTCAGGCTGTTCAAATGTTAAAGTTGCAATCTTAGCTAAGTCCAATCTTTCAAAATCATTTACAATTCTATTAGGATAAGATAACGCATATTGTATAGGTAATCTCATATCTGGACATCCTAATTGAGCCATTACTGAGCTATCAATAAATTGAACCATAGAATGTATTATACTTTGAGGATGTACAACAACATCTATTTGATTTTGTTCAACTCCAAATAACCATTTAGCTTCTATAACTTCTAAGCCTTTATTCATCAATGTTGATGAATCTATACTTATTTTTCTTCCCATTGACCAATTAGGGTGCTTTAATGCTTGGCTTTTAGTCACATTTTCTAAATCAGATTTAGATTTACCTCTAAATGGTCCCCCTGATGCTGTTAGTATAATTTTTTCTATTTCTTTATTTTTCTCCCCATTTAGGCATTGGAAAATAGCACTGTGTTCACTATCTACAGGAAGTATACTTACATTATGCTTTCTAGCTTCACTCATAACTAGATCTCCAGCACAAACTAACGTTTCTTTGTTTGCTAAAGCAATATCCTTACCTGATTTTATAGCTTCTAATGTAGGCACTAATCCTATCATTCCTACTATAGCTGTTAATAAAACATCAATTTCAGGTAGTGAAGATATTTCCTTCAAACCTGACATCCCACTTAGAACCTCTACATTTATATCAGTTGGTATCATTTTTTTTAGTTTAATTGCGCTTTCTTCATTATATACCGCAACATATTTAGGTTTAAACTCTTTTATTTGTTCTAATAATAAATCTACACTACTATTAGCAGAAATTGCTACAACTTCAAATTTATCTTTATTTCTTCTTACAACATCTAAAGTTTGCTTTCCTATAGACCCTGTAGACCCTAGTATTGATATTCTTTTCATATTAATTCCCTTTCTATAATTTTAATATATTCATCCTTATATTATACCATTAAATTATATAAATTTATCCAATTTAAAATAAATTTCATATTAAAACTAATTTAAAATACAATTAAAATATCCTATTCCAATTTTTACATATTATAAAAGGCTTTTTCGATTTAGGAAGTATAGTAAATTAAGTAAAAAATAAAATATAATATCATACATAAAACTTAAACTTATAATGATATTATATTTTATCTAATACTGCTAATTACTGATAGCATCTCTCTCGAAAAAGCCTTTATTTTATAAAAATCATAATTGCATAATATACAAATGGTGCTACTAATATAACACTATCAAATCTATCTAATATACCACCATGTCCTGGTATTAATTTTCCATAGTCTTTTATTCCAACATATCTTTTAATTGATGATGCGAATAAATCTCCAAATTGCGCTACTACACTTCCTATAAGACCTATAATTACTAATGGCATTATTTGAAGTTTGAATATATATCCAAACACTACACAACATACTATACTTCCTAATATTCCGCCTATAGAACCTTCAACGGTTTTTTTAGGACTTACTTTAGGTATTAACTTATGTTTTCCAAATAAATATCCACTGAAGTAGGCAAAAGTATCAGTTGCAAAAGATATTATAAATATTATCCATACATATAAATGTCCTAATTCAAAATCTCTAATAGTTAAAACTATATAATCTAAAAATATAGCAACGTAAAAGATTCCTAAAAATGTAACTGATATATCGAGTATGTTATTTTTACATCTTAATAAATATGTTATTGAAATTACAAATAAAACAAATGCTACTGCATATGAATATTCTATTCCTAACCCATATATATTTTTTATTAATAAATATCCTGCAAATATATACCCTACATTAAATAAAGGGTTAATATTTTTTGTTTGAAATGCTTTATAAAATTCATGTAAAGCAATAGCTACTATTGCTATTTCTGCTATGTATAATGGCAATCCACCTATTATTAAAAATATAAACAGTGGAACCAACGCTAAAGCTGCAATAATTCTTGTAAGCATATATTATTCTCCTTACTTAAGTCCACCAAACCTTCTGTCTCTGTTTTGGTAATCATATATAGCCTTTTGCAATTCTTTTTCATTAAAATCAGGCCAATGTACATTTGTGAAATAAAATTCAGAATATGCAGCCTCCCATAATAAGAAGTTACTTAATCGTTCTTCTCCACTAGTTCTTACAATTAACTCTGGGTCTGGTATAGACTTTGTGCTTAAATAATTTGTTATAGTATCCTCTGTTATGTCCTTTATATCTAGTTTACCACATTTTGCGTCTTTTACTATATCTATTACAGCATTTTTTATATCATATCTTGCACCATAGTTTAGTGCCAGATTTAAATTTACGCCTGTATTAAATTTTGTAAGCTCATACGCTCTTTCTAATTCATCTATACAAGCTTGAGGTAGTTGACTAGTATCTCCTATAGTTGTTATCTTAACATTATTTTTATGTAATTCTCTTACTTCTTTTTTTAAATATGTTGATAATAAGTTCATTAATGTATCTACTTCTAATTTAGGCCTTTTCCAATTTTCTGTGGAAAATGCATATAGCGTTAAATGCTTAACACCTAATCTCTGACATTCCATTAAAACTTTTCTTATAGTTTCAACTCCTGCTTTATGTCCAGCTGTTCTTGGTAGAAATCTAGCTTTTGCCCATCTTCCATTTCCATCCATTATTATAGCTATATGTGTAGGTACTTTATTAATATCTATATTATATGAATTCATAATTTATGCCTCCAAATAGTAATCTGACTCCTATTTTAAGGAGTCAGTAAAATATGTTATTAAAATTTCTACACCATTATCTATTTCTGATATTTTAATGACCTTAGGAATAGTTAACTTTTCTTGGTCTTTTCTACCTTTTATAGCTTTTATAGTGTACTTTATATTTTGATTTTTGAAAAATTCTTCAACTTTATTTATATGAAGGCCCAAAAGGTTATAATATTTATTCAATATTATACCTCCATTATATCCTTTTCTTTAGCTACTGCAACTGCATCTATTTCTTTGATGAATCTATCAGTTATCTTTTGAACTTCGTCTTGAGCTTTCTTTAATTCGTCTTCAGTTAATTCTCCATCTTTTTCTAGTTTCTTTAATGCATCGTTAGCATCTCTTCTTTCATTTCTTAATCTAACTTTAAATTCTTCAGCACTTTTATGAGCTTTCTTAGCTAACTCTTTTCTTCTTTCTTCTGTTAATACTGGTACAGATAATCTTATAACTTCTCCGTCATTAGAAGGATTTAATCCTAAATCAGAATTTCTTATAGCTTTTTCTATTTCTGCCATAGAAGATTTATCCCAAGCACTTATCATTAAAGTTCTTGGTTCTGGAACTGATATAGCAGCCATTTGGTTTATTGGAGTTGGAGTCCCGTAATAGTCAACTCTTATCTTATCTAACATTTGAGCATTAGCTCTTCCTGTTCTTATAGTAGTGTATTCGTATTTTAAAGCTTCGATTGTCTTAGACATTTTAGCTTCTAATTGCTTATGAGTATCTAATTTCATATATGTATCCTCCTATTATTTTATCTATTTCTATTTTACCATATTTTATAAAAATACTTTAGTATTATATTAATAGTTTACACACTTTTTTATTTTTTTCATAAAAATTATTCATCTATTTTTAGAATACTTATTTCTAATTTCTATGGTATTTATTTTAGTGTCATATTAATAGTACTATTTCACTATTGTTCCTATTTTTTCACCCATAACTGCTTTTATTATATTTTCTGTAGAAAGTTCAAATACATGTATAGGAATTTGATTATCCATACATAAAGATGTGGCAGTTGAGTCCATTACTTTTAATTCTCTTTGAAGAACTTCTAAATAACTTAATTCATCGAATTTAACTGCATCAGCATGTACTTTTGGATCTTTGTCATATACCGCATCAACATTTTTAGCAAGTAATATAACTTCTGTCTCCATTTCAGCAGCTCTAAGCGCTGCAGCTGTATCTGTTGAGAAATATGGATTTCCAGTTCCTGCACCAAATATAACAACTCTGTCTTTTTCTAAGTGTCTAACAGCTTTTCTTCTTATATATGGCTCTGCTATTTGTCTCATCTCTATAGCAGTTTGAACTCTAGTTTGAACATCTATATTTTCAAGTGCATCTTGTAGCGCCATAGCATTCATAACTGTTGCAAGCATTCCGATATAATCAGCTGTAGTTCTATCCATACCTTCAGATGTTCTTCCTCTCCAGAAGTTTCCACCACCTACAACTACTGATACCTCTACACCTATCTCTTGTACTTTCTTTATAGCAACAGCTATTTCATCAACAACTGCATTGTTGATCCCGAAACCTTTTTCTCCTGCTAATGCTTCACCACTAAGTTTTAATAGCACTCTTTCATATTTTGGTTTACTCATTTAAGAAATCCTCCTCTTTCAGTTAAAAATTACGATTTGTGTAACTTTTATATTTTTTCCGTATATTTAGTTTTATATTTACTTTTTTAAAAAAAAGAGAACACTTAAGTGTTCTCCTTTGGTCATTACTTAAGTTGCTTAGCAACTTCTTCTGCAAAGTTTTCTTCTTTCTTTTCTATACCTTCTCCAACTTCGAATCTAACAACTTGTCCAAGCTCTATTTCAGCTCCAACTTTTTTAGCAGTTTCAGCTACTAATTGCTTTATTGTTAAATCTCCATTTTTAACGAAAGGTTGTTCTAATAAGCAAACTTCTTTTAATTGCTTTTCTAATCTTCCTTTTATCATCTTCTCAACTATGTTAGCAGGCTTTCCTTCGTTTAAAGCTTGTTGAGTTAATATTTCTGTTTCGTGAGCTATGTAATCTTGATCAACATCATTTCTTGAAACATACTTAGGGTTCATAGCAGCAACTTGCATTGCTATATCTCTTCCCATAGCTATAACTTCTGCATCTCTAGCAGTAGTCTTCATTTCAACTAAAACACCTATCTTACCTCCACCGTGGATGTATCCAGCAACTTGTCCGTCAGTAGATATTTTAGCAAATCTTCTTACGTCTAACTTTTCTCCTATTGTAGCTATTCTGTTGTTTAATACATCAGATAAAGCTATTCCTTCTTTATGAGTTGAAGCTAATAAATCAGCTATTTCTGTTTTATCAGTAGCTAATGCCATTTCAGCAGCATCTTTAACGAATGCTTTGAAATCTTCGTTTTTAGCAACGAAGTCAGTTTCTGAGTTTACTTCAACTACAGCAGCAACTGTGTTATCAGCATTTATTTCTATAGCAACTAATCCTTCTGCAGCTATTCTATCAGCTTTCTTAGCAGCTTTAGATAATCCTTTTTCTCTTAATAAATCTATAGCTCTTTCCATGTTTCCTTCAGCTTCTTGTAAAGCTTTTTTACAGTCCATCATTCCAGCGCCTGTTGATTCTCTTAACTCTTTAACCATTTGTGCAGTTATAGCCATTTGGGTTACCTCCTATATACTATTAATGGTAAGGGCTTAGACCCTTACCATTCAGTTGTTATTTTAGTTTATCTTTTAAAGATTAAGCTTGTTGTTCTTCGTCAGCTTCTACTTCTTCTTCAGCACCTTGTCTACCTTCTATTATAGCGTTAGCCATAGCAGCAGTTATTAATTTAACAGCTCTTATAGCATCGTCATTTCCTGGTATAGCAAAGTCTAATTCTTCTGGATCACAGTTAGTATCAACTATACCGAATACTGGGATTCCTAATCTATGAGCTTCTTGTATAGCTATGTTTTCTTTTCTTGGGTCAACTACGAACATAGCTCCTGGTAATTCAGGCATATCCTTCATACCGTTTAAGTATTTTTCTAATTTTTCTTTTTCAGCTCTTAATTTTATAACTTCTTTTTTAGGTAAAACGTTGAATACACCTTCGTTTTCCATTTTCTCTAATTCTCTTAATTTGTTTATTCTTGTTTGTATAGTTTTGTGGTTTGTTAACATTCCACCTAACCATCTTTCGTTAACGTAGAACATTCCACATCTTTCAGCTTCTTCTTTTATAGCTTCTTGAGCTTGCTTCTTAGTTCCTACGAATAAAACTGGCTTTCCAGTTTCAGCTACTTCTTTCATAGCTTTGTAAGCTTCTTCAGCTTTCTTAACTGTTTTTTGTAAGTCTATTATATATATTCCATTTCTTTCTGTGAATATATATTGGCTCATCTTAGGGTTCCATCTTCTTGTTTGATGTCCGAAGTGAACACCAGCTTCTAATAATTGTTTCATTGATATTACTGACATTGTTTTTCCTCCTTGGTTTTATACCTCCGACATGATCATCTCCCAAAAAAACCTCTTAGGCACCTTCTTAGGATCCCATTGTCGTGTGTGATTTATAGTTTTATTATTTTCACCTCTAGTAGTATATCATAGGCTTTTTAAAATTACAAGATTTTTTCTTTGTTTTATTTTAATGCTTTTTATCTAAATTATATACATATTTTCCATTCATTAATCAGCAAATATCATTTTTATTTTAGTTTTAAAAGATGCACTATTAACATCATTTGCACTTACTATATTTACACTTCCTAAAATTTCACCTGTATTAGTGTAATATTTTATTACTCCAAGTATATCTCCTTTTTTTACAGGGTAGTTTATCTCTTTAAATGTAATTTGAGAATTTAAATTTTCTTCTTTTCCTAATATAGCATATAGCTCTTTATCTGCTATTAATTTAACTTCGAGTTCTTCTATACCTTTAATATACTTCTTACCTATTAATCTGTCCTGTTCCATTACTTTTTTCGTACTAAAGTTTTCTTTTCCATATTTCAACATTCCTAAAGCTGCTGAAAGTCTCTTATTTTTATGATTAGCCCCTAAAGTTACACCTATAAGTCTATGTTGCTTTTCATTATTTTTATCTTCTTTTACCAACATAGAAAATGATAAGCAATACCCCGCATTACCTGTATATCCAGTTTTTATACCATCTACTTCAGGTAATATACCCATTAATGCTGAGTTTGTATTATTTTTACAAAAACCTCTTTGAGGGTTAGAGTATGTCTCCATATTAGTTATAGCTACAACTCGTTTTTCATAATTGTCAAACATATATTTACCTAATTTAGCAATATCTCTTGCTGTAGATATATTTTCTTTAGGTGGCTTAGATGGATTTTGTAAATCATATATAGGAAGTCCATTAGGATTTACAAAATAAGTATTCACCATTCCAATTTCTTTACACTTAGCATTCATTTTTTGGACAAATGTTTTTTCATCTTTACCTATATGTCTCGCTATTGCAACTGCAGCATCATTTCCAGATACAATCATAAGACCTTTCATAAGCTCTATTAGTGGAACTTTTTCACCTTCTTTTAAATGATAACTTGAACCCCTTACACTTGCTATACTCTTATCTATAGTTATTATATCATTTTCTTTTACTTCACCTTTTTCTATAGCTTCTATTGCAAGTAGAAATGTCATCATTTTACTTAGACTCGCTAATGGTCTTTTTGCATCAGGGTCTTTTTCATAAAGTACTCTACCAGTATCTTGATCTATAAGTATAGATGACTTAGAAAACTTATCTACGCCTTTTTGCTCCTTAGCGTATGTAAGGTTTGGAGTTAAAAATGCAATAATAAGTGTTAATACAAGTAGTCTTTTTGCTCCATGTTTCAATTTCATTCACCTTCTTGGTTTTATAAGTTTTTTTGATTAATAAGTACATATTTAGTTTTTTCCTTTTTGTATCTATAATATATCAGTAATAATTTTCTAAATCATTTTATTTTCTATTTTTTAAATCAAAATAATTTACTTGTTTAAAAGTCTCTATTATAATGTAATCATTATTTTATTAATACATAAAAAAAGCCATGTTTTTAACATGGCCTTAATTGATTTTATTAAGTTTTATTTTTTGAACTTACTGCTTAGATACTTCTTGTTATTAAGTAATAACATTATGGCACTAAATACAATTCCTATAACAGATAATACAACAAATATCATTTGATGTGATTTGTAAAATATATCAAAAGAAATCATACAAATACCCATTGCTAAAAATAGCAAAGTACACAAAAACCTGTCCATCTAAGTAGATATTCCTCCTTCAAGAGCATATTTTTAATACTCTTTTTTATTTACATTTGTTGAATAAATTTTAAATGATAACTATATTATATACAATTAAAACCTATATTGTTCTTCTTTTTATAGTTAATTTTATATTATTTTCGATTTCAGTTAACATTTTTTCATTTTTAGGATCTACGAATAAACATGTATATCCATTTTCTCCTGATCTTCCGCACCTTCCGATTCTATGAATATATGACTCTACAGTCTCAGGTATATCATAATTATATACATGAGTTACACCTGTAACATCAATTCCACGTGCTGCAACATCAGTTGCTATTAAATATTGAATTTCTGCATTTCTAAATGACTTCATTATTCTTTCTCGCTTAGACTGTTGTATATCACTATGAATCTTCGCACAATTAAATCCTCTTTGATGAAGGTTTTCATCTAGCTTATCAACTCTAGCTTTTGTTCTACAGAAAATTATAGCCATAAATGCATTATCTTCTTCTAGTACTTTACATAAATCATCTTGTTTATTTCTATCTGTAGTCTCAACTACTTCTTGAATTATATTTTCTAATGTAACCTCTTCACTTTTTATAGAAACTACTGACGGGTCTTTCATATATCTATAAGCTAACTTCTTAACCGCAGAATCCATAGTTGCTGAAAAACACAACATCTGTCTTTTTTTAGGTATAAACTTCATTATAGATTCTATATCATTTTTAAATCCCATAAAAAGCATTTCATCTGCTTCATCTAATACTATTGTACTTACCTTAGATAAATCTATGCTTTTTCTCATCAAATGATCTATAAGTCTACCTGGAGTTGCTATCACTAAGTGTATATCTTTTTTTAATTTTTTAATCTGAGACGAAATATCTTTTCCACCATATGCAGATAAAATCCCTAAATCTTTACCTTCTTGTAGTCTTTCCGCTTCTTGTGTTATCTGGATAGCTAATTCTCTTGTTGGCGTTATAATTAATGATTGTATGCAGTTTTTAGATGTATCTATTTTCTCAAATATAGGTAGTAAAAATGCTAAAGTTTTTCCTGTTCCTGTTTGCGCCTGTGATATAAGATCACTACCTGTAGTTATAATTGGTATACTTTCTATTTGTACTGGTGTTGGTGTTTTAATACCTTTCTTATTTAATACATTTAATATATTTTCACTAATTCCTAATTCTTTAAAATTCATAAACATACCTTTCCTTCTTTAAGTAATATATTATATCCTTAATATCTTTATCAAAGTTTAGACTTAAATTTTTAATACATGTCTATATATAATATCATAATAGCTTATAGGTAACAAATAACTTATTTATATAATATTTTGTATATTTTTTTTGTATTTGTTAATAATTAAAAGGAGGGCATATAGCCCTCCTGATTGTAAATCTATTTTTTTAATTAATACAATCTAACTTTATGTATATTGCATTAACATTTTAATTTTATTAATCTATATTAAAAGTTTGTTAACTTGAAATTCATCTTTATTTAAATACTATACTATTTTTACTTAGTTATTATTTTCCTAGTATTTCTATATCTATTGTTCTTCTTCCCCAGTTAGAACATTCTTTTTTAGTGTTCATAAATATATCTATTTTATTTCCCTTTATAGCCCCGCCACAGTTATTAGCTACAAATACTTGATCAAATTGAGGTATATAAACCTTAGTTCCATAAGGTATTACCCTAGGGTCTACGGCTATCGTTCCCCAAACAGGTTTTTGTCCTGTCGATGTTGTACTATATCCTGTATATGCTGTTGCTACAACAGTCATTTTCTTTTTGCCTTGACTTGCTGATGCATTGTTACTACTATTATTAGTATTACTTGAATTATTGTTTGATTGGTCCATCTTTATATATTTACTACTTGCCCAACCCTCTTTGTTGTTAGGAAGTCTAACTTTACTCCATCCTTGACTACTACTTAATACTGTTACTGATTTATTTTTACTTAATGACCCTACAACTTTATATTTAGTAGATGGTCCACTTCTTACATTTAAATTAGTAGTTGCTACTGCTGTACTATCTGCGAATGTTTCTGTTGCTCCTAGTGTAAATATAACTGTACTTAGCAAAGCACCTAGTACCATAGTTTTCTTTATCATAAAAGCACCTCATTTTCTAAATTTTAATAAACTTTGTTACTATTTTGTAATCGCTTGTTACCAATTTGTAACTTGCTATATTTATATATTATACATTTGTTACCAATTTGTAAACTATTTTTTTCATATTTATTACAAAATAGTTACATTTTTGAAATTTTTATTGCATAAGGGGGTTCCACGAAAATGGCTCTACAGCTTAAAGAGAGGTTAAAAAAAAGTTTTAAAATTTTATTTATATTTTTTATATTGTTTTTTTTGTTTATTGAGCTAAAAAAGTTCATATTTGATGTAAATAGCAATTCTATTTTTTACTATCTTTCTAATATTTCCGTGTTAAAATATCTAATAATTATATTCTCAGGTATTCTAGCTTTTTTACCTATGTGCTTATATGATTTCACATTAAAACCAGTGCTAAAAAGTAATATAACAAACAAATATATCCTAAAATATTCATGGATTTGCGCTTCTATCTCTAATATAATAGGTTTTGCTGGTTCTACATCAATAGGACTTAAGCTACACTTTTATAAAAATTATTACTTAGATAAAAAAACATTCCTAACTCACATTAGTCAAATTTTATTTTTTAATATCTCTGGATTATCGCTACTTTGCTTGTTTCACGTAATATTTAATTTTAAGTTTTTATTTCTTAATAACATTAATAAACCTTTAATTCCGACTTTAACAGTATTATTACTATCATCTTATATTATTGGATTATGTGTTTATTTAGTTTTTAATCAATTTAAACATAGTAATCCTAAAAATATATCTAAATGGATTAAAATAATCCTTATATCGTGTCTAGAATGGATTTTAGCAACATTACTTTTGTATTTTATTGCTAGATTAATCAATATCTCAATTAGCTTTAAAGATTATTTTCCTATTTTTATACTTTCAGTATCTATAGGTATTGTAAGTATGATTCCTGGTGGTTTTGGAAGTTTTGATTTAACATTTTTATTAAATTTAGAGATATTAGGAGTTAGTAAAGAATTAGGTGTAATTGCTTTGATTCTTTATAGATTAAGTTATTATATAATCCCTTTAATATTAGGGCTTATAACTTATCTATACGATAATTGGAAAAATTTAAATTCAAAGTTTAATGGTGTTCCTTCGCTTATACTATCTTCTTCTGCAAATTTTATACTTATGTTTTTAATTTTTTCAACAGGTATTGTATTGCTAATTTCAGCAGCTTTGCCTTCTGTAATTTATAGACTAAAACTTATAAGTCACATTGCTAATTATTATATAATTAATCTTTCTCATATGATTTCTGTAATAATTGGTTTTTTACTTATTTCACTCTCAAGGATAATTCATTATAAATCTAAAGATGTATATAAGCTTACTTTATTATTACTCATTTGTGGTTCTATATTTACATTTGCAAAAGGACTCGACTACGAAGAAGCTCTGTATTTAGCAATTGTAGGATTTATACTGTTTATTAGTAAAAAAAGCTTCTATAGGGAGAAATTTATCATGACATGGGGGAGAATTTTACAAGATTTTATCATATTATTTTTCATATTTATAATTTATGCATTTATAGGATACATAAATGCGCCTTCTAGTCAATTAATTCTACCAAGCTTTTTAGAAAATCTAGTTTACACAAATTACAAACATTTAATAATAAGTAGTTTTATAGGTTTTATTATTGCATTAGCATTTTTACTTCTAATTTATAAAAAAAATAAAAATAAAATCCCTCCTCATTTAACACTTGATAAATGTGAAAATGAGCTAGACAATTTTTTATCTATATATGAAGGAAGCCCACTAACTCATTTAATATATCTAAAGGATAAAATGCTTTATTTTAATAAGAATAAAGATGTTCTATTTCAATTTAGTGTATATTCAGATAAGTTAGTTGTTTTAGGAGGTCCTATAGGCAATAAATACAGTATTCAATCTGCTATTGAAGAATTTTATGATTATTATAATAAGTACGGATACACTCCTGTTTTTTATCAAGTAGATAAAAATACATTATCATTTTTACATGAGTTTGGATATGACTTTTTAAAATTAGGCGAAGAGGCTAAGATTTCTATTGATTCATTCAGCCTAACAGGTAAAAGAATGAAGGGTATCAGAACTTCTATTAATAAAGTAGAAAAAGAAGGTTATATGTTTGAAGTTATAAAACCACCATTTACTTCTAGCTTTTTAAATGAACTAAAGTCTGTATCAGATAATTGGCTAGATGGCAAAGATGAAAAAGGATTTTCCCTAGGATTTTTTGATGAATATTACCTTTCTAAGTCACCGATATGTGTAGTTCAAGATGCGAATTATAATATAATGGGATTTTCTAATATAATGCCAATGTATGACAATGATAGCTTTTCTATAGACTTAATGAGATTTTCTAAAAATGCCTGCAGAGGTATTATGGATTTTATGTTTGTAAATCTAATAAACTATGGAAGTAAAAATAAATTTAAGTTTTTTAATATAGGCATGGCCCCTCTATCTAACGTTGGAACCTCAAAATATTCTTTTTTAAGTGAAAAAATAGCATCTCAAGTTTATAGTCATGGTCAACATTTTTATTCTTTTCAAGGCCTTAGATCATTTAAAGAAAAGTATGCTACAACATGGGAACCTAAGTATTTAGCATATAGAAAAAGATCTTCTCTTTTGTTTACTATGATGCAAGTTACATTGTTAATTTCAAGAAAAATAAAATATAAATAAGGCTACTTTAGTAAGTAGCCTTTTATTTATATTTTTATATATTCTCCAGATACATATCCATATCCATTTTTATACTTAATTTTATACCATCCATTTTTACTTTCTAATATCTCTATCTTATTTCCCTTTGTTAATGATCCTATTTTTGAATAGCTTGAACTATATCCGCTTCTTACATTTAGACTCGTTGCTGTCACAACTCCACTTTTTGAACCATTGCTACTTGGAGGTGTTATTTGCGGTTGATTTGTATTACTTGTTGATATATATTCTCCAGACACATATCCATATCTATTTCCATACTTAATTTTATGCCATCCATTTTTGCTTTCTAATATCTCAACTTTACTCCCCTTTGTTAATGATCCTATTTTTGAATAACTTGACCCATATCCACTTCTTATATTTAAACTTGTTGCTGTTACAACTCCATTTTTAGAGTTACTTATAGAAGGTTTTTCTCCCGAGTTTGTTATATCATCACTTCCATCGGAATTTTTTATATAAGACGATGATATAAATCCATATCTACTTCCATACTTAATTTTATACCATCCATTTTTAGATTCTACTATCTCAACTTTACTTCCTTTTGATAAAGATCCTATAACTGAGTAACTAGTACCATACCCACTCCTTACATTAAGATTTGTTGCTGTTACTATACCATACTTTACATTACTATTTATAGGAGGCTTTTCTTCTGGTATTTGACTACCTGGGTTTAGCTTTACATTTTCCTTTAGGTAACTTTCTATTCCATTAGCTATTGATACTGCTAACTTATCTTGATATACGGGATCTGATAATTTATTATTTTCTTGAGCATTTGATATAAATCCTGTTTCAAATAAAGAAGATACCATATTAGTTTCTCTTAAAACTACAAAGTTAGCTGACTTAACTCCCCTGTCTCTTCCCTGAGTAGACTTTATTGCATTATTATGTATCCCCGTAGAATAAGGCCTATGGCTTGTTTTTTGCGTATGATGATATGTTTCAATCCCATTTGACGATTCGTTACTTGAAGAATTTAGATGTATAGAAATAAAAGCATCTGCTCCATAAGCATTTGCCATCTGAGCTCTCTCTCCTAAAGGTATAAATACATCAGAAGTTCTACTCATTTTTACTTGAATACCCTTTTGTTTTAATTTTAGCTCTACACTTTTAGCTATTTGCAAACTTAATTCATCTTCAAATTTTCCAAATCCACTGGCTCCATTATCACTTCCCCCATGTCCTGGATCTACAAATACTTTATAAAAATCTCTATTTACAGAATTTGCTCTTTGATTAGCATACATTATTGTCTTATCACCAGATACATAAACCTCTAGTATATGTATTTTATTATCTATTTTATTGCTTAAAAATACAGTTCCTTCTTTTATAGGATATACTATTCCATTTTCATCTATCTCTACAGTTTCATTATTAGACATTTCCCAACCAGAATATTGAGATAAATCTAGAGTTTCACCTTTTTTAATAGATACGCCATTTTCGACTATTATATCATTTGCATCATATTTATCCGCTATAGATTCAAATTCTAATTCTATATTGCTATTAGCATTTACTATATCTACTTTAGATAAGATAGGCAATGAGGATAAAATACTTAAAGCTGCTACTTGTGTAGCCCTTTTGTTGACTATTTTTTTCAATTGATTTCCTCCCTCATATTTTTATTTTAATTTTATCTTAATTTTGACCCTTATGTCAATTTATGTAAATTTAATTTCAATTAAATTACTTTAAAATTTTGCATAAAAAAAGTATCCAAATATATGGATACCTTTTTATCAAATAATTAAACTTTACTTAGTTATTAACTTTAATTCTACTGGTATATAATTATCTATATCTTTTCCAATTAATACATTATGAACTGCATCTACAGCCGTTTCACCTATTAATATTGGTTGTTGTGCTACAGTAGCTGCCATTTTTCCTTTTTTAACTGATTCAACAGCATCTTCAGTTGCATCAAATCCAACAACTAATACATTTTTCATATTTGCAGCTTCTAATGCTTTCTGAGCGCCTAAAGCCATTTCATCATTTTGAGCAAATACTGCATCTATATTATCTTTTGATTGTATTATATTTTCCATTACTGAAAGTCCCTTAGTTCTATCAAAGTCTGCACTTTGCTTTGCTACTAATTCAAATTCACTTTTTTTAATACCCTTTTCAAATCCAGCTCCTCTATCTCTAGTAGCTGAAGAACCTGCTATACCTTCAAGTTCTACTATATTTCCTTTTTTGTTTAACTTATCCATTAAAAAGTCTGCTGCCATTTTACCACCTGCTATATTGTCTGATGCAACGTGTGATAAAACTTTTCCACCATTCGCAGCTCTATCTACTGTTATTACTGGTAAATCATTATTGTTTGCTATCATTACTGATGCTATTGCTGAATCTGAATCAACAGGATTTAAAAGTACTATATCTACATTTTTAACACTTATATCTTCCATATTTGATACTTCTTTTGCTGGGTCATTTTGAGAATCAAGTACTACTACTTCATATCCTAATTCTTTTGCTTTGTTTTCAACTCCAGTTTTTAAGTCTACGAAAAATGGATTATTTAGTGTTGATACTATAAGTCCTATTTTTTTTGCACCACTATCTTTTGTAGTACATCCTACAAGTAATGATGATGATAATATTATCGTTATTATAATAGAAAGAAATTTTTTCATTTTTATTTCCTCCTAATTACTTTTTCTGTCAAGTAGTACAGCTATTAGTATAACCACACCTTTTACCATCATTTGATAATATGATGATACGTCTAATATATTAAGAGCATTACTTAATACACCTATTATTAATGCACCTATTATTGTTCCACCTATTTTACCCTTACCACCAGTTAAGCTAGTTCCCCCAAGTACAACTGCTGCTATTGCATCTAGTTCATATCCTGTTCCTGCTGTTGGTTGTGCTGAGTATAATCTTGAAGTTATTATTATACCTGCTATTGCTGATAATACTCCACTTATTGTGTATACCCATATTTTTATTTTATCAGTGCTAAGTCCTGATAACTTTGTTGCTTCTTCATTTGACCCTAGAGCATATGTATATCTACCCATTTTAGTATTTTTTAGTATATATGCACATACAGCAAATACTAATATCATTATTATTGCAGGTGTTGGTATAGATAATATTTCTCCTCCACCTATTTTCCCAAAGTTTATTGCAAGGTCAGAGCTTCCAAGTGTTATTGGCTTTCCATCTGTAAATACTAATGTTAAACCTCTTAAAACTGTCATTGTAGCAAGTGTTGCTATAAATGGTTGCAACTTTCCTTTAGATATTATAAATCCATTTAAGAAACCTACTCCTGCTCCTATTATAATAGAAGCTAAAACTCCAATTGCTATACTTTGTCCTGATGCTAATAAACTTGCACATACTGCCCCACTTATTGCAAGTATTGAACCTACTGAAAGGTCTATTCCACCTGTTAATATTACAAACGTCATACCAGCTGCTATTATTGCATTTATTGATGTTTGTCTTAATATATTAAATATATTTTTACTACTTAAAAATGATGGGCTTAGTATTGATACTACTGCTACTAACAATACTAGTCCTACTAAACTTTTATATTTTACTAATAATTCCTTTATATCTAGGTTTTTGCTTTTCGTATCTTGTATACAGTTTGATTGCATAATTATATTGCCTCCTTAGTTTCTACTGCACATTTTAATATAGCCTCTTGTGTTGCATCTTTTATGTCAAATTCACCTGTTATCATTCCATGGCTTAAAACTAAAATTCTATCACTTAAACCTAATATTTCTGGCATTTCTGAAGATATCATTATTACTGCTTTTCCTTGTGATTTAAATTCATTTATTAAGTCATATATTTCTTTTTTAGCTCCAACGTCTACTCCTCTTGTAGGTTCATCAAGTATAAGTACGTCAGGGTGTGTCATAAGTGCTTTTGCTATTGCTATTTTTTGTTGATTTCCACCACTTAAGTTTCTTATTAATTGATCTTGACTTGGAGTTTTTATTCTTATTCTTTCTATATAACTTTTAACTCTTTCATCTTCTTGCTTTTTATTTATTTTAAATAAAGATGATATTCTATCTAGTGATGATATTGTCATATTTTCCTTTACTGATAAATCAAGTATTAGTCCATCACCTTTTCTATCTTCACTAACGTATGCAATTCTATGCTTTAATCCATCTTTACAGCTTTTTGCTTCTACTTTCTTTCCTTTTACAATTATATTTCCACTAGTTTTTCTTATATGTCCATATATTGTTTTAGCAAGTTCCGTTCTTCCTGCTCCCATAAGCCCTGATATACCTAAAATCTCTCCAGCCTTTACCTCAAAGTTTATATCTTTTACATATTCATTATTTAGATTTTCTACTTTTAAAATATTTTCTCCCATTTTTACATCTAATCTTGGGAATTGGTCTGTAAGCTTTCTACCTACCATCATTTCTATCATTTTATCTTCATCTAAATTTTCTATTTTTTCTTTCCCAACATATTTACCATCTCTAAGTACAGTTATAGAGTCACATATTTCAAATATTTCTTTTAGTCTATGTGATATATAAACTATAGATTTACCTTCTTCTTTTAATTCATTTATTACTTTAAATAAGCTTTCAGTTTCTTTGTCCGTTAAAGCATCTGTTGGCTCATCCATTATTATTATTTTTGCATCTAATGATAAAGCTTTTGCTATTTCTATCATTTGTTGTTGACCTATACTTAAACTTTTAACTAATTCTTTTGAACTTGTATTTACGTTTAACTTATTTAATAATTTGTCTGATTCTTCATGAAGTTTAGTAAAATCTATTCTAAATCCTTTTTTAGGTTCTCTACCTAAAAATATATTTTCACCAATACTTAAATCAGGTAATAAGTTAAGCTCTTGATGTATTATTGCTATACCTTTTTCAGTAGCATCTTTGGGCCCTTTTATATCTTCTTCTATTCCTTTATAAAAGATTTTTCCACCATCTTTTTTATAAACCCCACTTAATATTTTCATAAGTGTAGATTTACCAGCTCCATTTTCTCCCATAAGAGCCATTACAGTTCCTTCATATAGTTCTAGGTTTACACCATCTAAAGCTTTTACTCCTGGGAACTCTTTAACTATATTTGTCATTTTTAAAATAGGTGCTTTCATTTAACTACCCCCTGAAGTTTTCTACGTCTTTTAATGTAGGTAATGAACTTTGTGCTCCTTCTTTCATTACTGAAAGTGCTCCTACTTTTGATGCAAAGTCCATAGCTTCTTCTATATTTTTATTATTTGCAAATGCTACTGATAATGCTCCTGTATAACTATCTCCTGCTGCTGTCGTGTCTATCGCTTCTACTTTATATGCTTTTTTAAACATACTTTTTTCTTTATTTATATATAAGCTTCCTTTTGAACCTAATGTTACTATAAGTTCTTTTACACCTTTTTGTATCATTTTTTTAGCAGCTAATTGTATATCCTCTTCACAATTTATTTGTACACCACTTATTATTTCAAGCTCTGTTTCATTTGGTGTTAATAAATCAACATTTTCTATTAACTCATCTTCTAAAACTACTGCTGGTGCTGGATTTAATATTGTATATTTTCCAAGTTCTTTTGCTTTTTTTAGCGTATACTTTATAGTGTCAAGTGGTGTTTCTAATTGAACAACTACTATATCACTATTTTTTATTGCCTCAATATTTTCATCTATATCATTTGGTGTTAATTTAAAATTTGCTCCTGGAGCTACTACTATACAGTTTTCAGCATTCTTGTCTACTGTTATAAGTGCTACTCCTGTTGGTCCATTTTCAACATTTATGTAATTTGTGCATACTTTATCATTTTTAAGTGCATTTATTAAAGTTTGTCCAAATCCATCATTACCAACTTTTCCTATCATTGACACATTCCCGTTTAATCTTGCCATGGCAACTGCTTGATTGGCACCTTTTCCACCTGGTACTTCTTTAAAATTGCTTCCTATTAAAGTTTGTCCTGCTTTAGGCATATTATCTACTTTTACTACTAAGTCCATATTTAAACTACCTATAACACATATTCTCTTCATAGCTTTCCTCCTACTGTAACGTCTAAAATGCTTAATTTATTTAAATCTATTTATCTGTTTTTATTTTATTATTAATTTTACTTTTTATAGAATATCACATTCAACCATTTAGTGCAACACATTAATTCAATTAAACACATTTTTTATATAAAAAAAAACAAAAGAATACATTAAATGTTATTTTTATAACATTTAATGTTTATTAGTTCATTATTGAATGATTTATATTTTATTTATGCACACTAAAAAAACTCTTAAAGTAAAATTATAATTTTACTTTAAGAGTTTTTTTAGCATTATATTGAATTATCCTATTGCGCCCTTGCTCTTTAGCTATATATAAAGCTCTATCTGCTTGCTTTATTAAATTTATGCAATCACAGTTATTGTATATATTTGATTTTGCTACTCCAATACTTACTGTAACTCTATCACTTATTAAAGAGTGTTCATGTAATATATTTAAACTATTTATATTATTTTTTATTTTTAAAGGTAATTTTTCAAAATAAGCTTTATCTTCATTGCATGATAATACTAAAAATTCTTCTCCTCCATACCTTATTACTATATCAGTTAATTCATTGCAGCTATTTTTTATTATTTGTGCTACATTTATTAGTACTTTATCTCCTTTTAAATGACCATAATTATCATTATAAGTTTTAAAGTAATCTATATCTATCATTATTGAACACATATTTTTAATATTACAAGATTTTGAAATATATTCTTCTAAATATGTTCTGTTAAAAACTTTTGTTAAAGGATCTTTATAAGATTCCTCTTTTATAGCCTTATTATATATATTTAAATTTTTTATTTTTTCTTCATTGTATATTTTCTCAAATTCTTTTTGCATTTTTTCATATTTTATAAAACTTTGCTTTTTTTGAATATAATCAAATATAGATTCACAAATCCTATAGCTCTCCAAAGAATTTTTATAATCTTCTATTCTTTCATATACTTTACCTAAACGTGAATATACTTTTTTTTCATAGAATTTGCCCCACTTACGGCTATATTCTAGAGATTTTTTATAATATTTTATACTACTATCATATATACCTAATTTAAAATAAAAATCACCTATTAGCATATTAATATTACAATCAAAATGTGTATATTTGAAGTTATATTTAAATCTTTCATATTTATCTAAAGCATCTAATGCAAAACTAATACCTTGTTTTAAATTTTTATTATTTTTACAAAAAAACTTAGCTTTTAAATAAATTAACATTATACTCGTACTTTCATCTAATTCATTGTTGATATTTTTAATATATTCATCCATAACTTCTATGCAATAATAAGCTTTATGTAATTTATTCACTTCAAGGTATGATTCTATTAATGATATTATAGAATAATATTTTAATTCCATATTAAGATTATCATACTTTGAACTATAAACTAACTCTTCTAAATTCCTTATAGCTTCATTTGGATTATGTATACACTCTAAGTAAATACTAGCAAAATAGTATAAAACTAATCCTGTAATTTCCAATTCATCATACTTTTCTCCAATTCTCATGCTCTTAATAAAATACTTCATAGCTTTGATTTCATCTTGTAAAAAATATGCATATGTTGTTCCAATAGATAGATAGTAATATCCACATTCCTTACCATTGCAAGATTCCATTAAAAATCTAATTTTTTCTATATATTTATTTAAGATGCCTCTGTGACATCGCTTCCATCTTAAAGCTATCAACCTCTGAATATAAACTAATATTAATTCTTTTTTATTTTCTTTTTTTAAAATATTTACCCCTTTAATAAAGTAGCGTCTAGAAATTTTATATTCACTTTTATTTAAATAAATACATGCTAATTTACAATAACATTTACCTCTCCACAAATTATTATTTATTTTATTAGATATATTTAAACATCTATTTGTATATTCTAAACTTTCATCTAAATCAGACTTTAACTCTCTCTCTATTGCATTTACATAATACATTTTTAAAATATCTAAATTTTCTTTTAAATTATCCTCTTTAAGTTTTTCTATAAATTGAGTTAAGTTATCTATCTTTGATAAACAGGTCCTTCTTACTTCTATATCATATATAACTTTTTCTATGTTAAAATCCATTTTTTCCCCCTTAATAAAATTGAGGTTTATATGCTAATTTAAAAAATAGCTGTATTTGTTTCCTCCTTCACTTTTAGATATATATAATGCCTTATCTGCATTATTTATAAGATTGTAATAATCTTTACAGTCCTCATTTGAAGCGATACCTATACTTATACTTACAGTTGTATTAAAAGGAGAATCTTCATGTTTTATATTTAATTCATTAACTTGTTGTAATAGGGATTTGGCAGTTTTAATGCACTCTTCATAATCTATGTTTTTTAGTAATATTAAAAATTCTTCTCCTCCATACCTTATAGCTATATTATTGTCCTTTATACAAGTATTTTTGATTATTTTTCCAATTTTATCTATTACCTTGTCACCTTCTATATGACCATATCTATCATTATATTTTTTGAAAAAATCTATATCTATCATAAATGCATATAAATCCCCAGATTTTATGTCTAATTTAGCATCTTCACATTCTAAATGTTCATTTAAAAATCTTCTATTTAATAATCCACTAAGTACATCGGTGTTTCTTTTGTCTATTAATTCATTTTTTAATTCTGTTAGTTCCGATATCTTGTTTTTTTTATTTAATATATCATTCTCTTTAAGTAGAATTTCTGTATACTTTTGACTTTGCTTATCTAACCAGTTCTCTTTTAACTCCATATATAATTTTAAATGTTTTATAGATTTTGGGTAATCTTGCAATTTTTCATAGTCTTTAGATAATAGCTTATGAAACTCTATAACTGATCTGTTTTTGCTTCTTTTTATACTTTTATTAAACCCTCTTTTATGTAAATTACATGCTATATCATATTTTCCTATTTTATAATATAAATTTCCTTCTATTTTATCAATCAATATATCTATATCTTGAAATAATGATTTATATTTATTTTTCTCATATAAATTTTTGCTTTTATTTATATATTTAACCCCTTGATCTACATTTTCATTGGATATACTATAATATTTAGCTTTACAAATATATCCTATCATTTTAACTTGTTCACTAAGATCTTTATTAACTTCATTTATATTTTCATCAAATTTTATCAAATAGTTTTTGGCACTTTTGAAATCTTCTTTTTTTATAAAATAAGTTATTAAATTATTTATAATTATCGCTTTATATACTGGATTTATATTTTGATATTTTTCATTTTTCAATATGATTTCTAGATAATTTATAGATTCAGATTCATTTCCTAATGAATAATAACTAGCTGCTAAGAATATACGTGCTTTTATTTCTAGTTCAATTTGGCATGTTTTTTTAGCCAAATCAAATGATTGTGATAAGTAAAATATTGCAACTACCGTATTTTGAAGCGCATTTAAATATATTATACCTAAATCTAAGTAATACTTAGCTATATTTTTACTTGTATTATTTTTTATAAGTAAATGAAGTTCTTCTATAAGTGAATTAATTTTACTTATATCATATCTACTTATCATTAAAATATTAATATGTCTTATATAAAACTGTATTAATTCTTCCTTATTTTGTTGTTTTATTAATTTTTCTCGAGCTATTTTAAACATCTTTTCACTTTCCATTTGATTTTCATATTTTATATAATAATTGGATAAATACCCATATAAAATAGCTTCGTAAATTTCATCCTCCGTATGACTTCTTTCCAAAAACTTTATTGCTTTTTTTAAATTTGTAAAAATTTGTTTTTTATTTTGTTTATACTGGTTTGTTAAAAATAATAAAAAATAACTTTTAGAGTAATCATAAAAATTATTTTCATTTAAATTTTCAATAAATGTATTTATCTTTTTTTGAATTTCTTTAATATAACTTAGTGTAATATTATACTCATCTTTTTGTCTAAAATCATTTATGTATGTTTCAATAACTTCATAATTCATAAAATATCACCTACTTTAAGTGCTCTTAATTTAAATTTTCCAAGTATTTATCTTTAAATAAAAAACTCTCTTCGCTTATGGATGTAGCGGCTTTGCCTGTTACTTAAAAACTAAAATAACTTTTAAATCTATAAAGTACTTACGTTATATATAAAATTATACTTTAGTATAGTAAACTCCTTTCTTTTGTAAATTTTAATAAAAAAAAGGCCTCAAATTTCTTTGAGACATTTTTTATATCATACTAATTATCATTGCAATTATTAATCCTAGCATAGCACAAGCTACCATAAGCCTATTTTTTTTATATGTTGTGTTTGTAATCGCTACTGACATATTTTCTAAACATATTTTATCTTCTATTCTTTCATCTTCTATATCCGCTTTTTCATACATTACTAAACTTAAATCAATTATTATATCTTTGGTACTTTCATACTTCTTCCCTCTACTTAGAAGCTTTTTAATAATACTTATAAGTGCATCATTTCCATTTATTGCTTTATATTTTCTCCAATTAACACCTTTATCTATTTTACGTAACAAATCTTCTTCACTTGTACATTCTTCAAAAGGAAGCTTTTTAAAAATTGATTCAAAAAGCATAAGACCCAAAGCAAAAAGATCGCTTTCTGAATCGGTATAATTTATGCATAATTGATGAGGAGATAGATACTTTATTTGCCCACAAGCTCTTGGATTTATTCCGCTATTAGCTTTAGTTAATCCAAAATTACATACCTTTACATTATAAAATTCATCAACTAATATATTAGATGGATTTAAATCACCATGATACATACCCTGTTCATTTATACTCTCTAATGCCTTAACAACTTGTGTTGCTATATTAACTATAGCCTCTAAGTGAAGGTAGTTTCCTCTTATTACATTTTCTAATGTAATTCCATCTGAGTAATCACTTACCATATAATAAAGTGTTGTTAATTCTGTACAATGAATACCTACGTCTATAATATTTAGTATATACGGTGAATTAATCTGTTGTAGCATTGTACTTTCATCAATTAAATTCGATATAAAATTTCCACATATATTATCATTATGTTCTATTATCTTTATTAATACTTTATCATTTGTATATGCATCTCTAGCTTCATACATTTTATTTAATTCTATATGTTCTTCAACGTTTAATAATTCATACCTATTACCTACAAAATTCACTTTATTCTCCCCCTTCCTTTATTTCCAACTAAAATATTTATAAAAATAAAAAATTTACATATTAATACCTAAAATGTTTTAATACTATGTATTATATGTTCTTATTTAATGCTATCTATATCACATTCACTATAATTATATCAATTTTTGTAATATTTTTCTATTAGTCAAAGTACTACTTATCTACTTATACTAAAAAAAAATAAAAACCATACATTATATATGTACGGTTTTTTATCTAATTACTTTAGATTATTAAATCTAACAATATTAATTAAAAATACAAAATTTATTCTATAATTTCTATATAATCAATATAATAATTTTCTCCTGGTACTAAATTACTTATTACTTTTATTAAGTAATAGTTATCCTCTAACTCTTCATAATCTTTTACAAAATAATTACCTATAAGTTGATTAAACTCATTATAACTTATCTGTTTCTTTTTTAATATGTTTTTGAGTATATCAAACTCTTCCTTATTATTAATATTTACTCACTTCCAGTCATAACTAACTATAATTTTATCTACTGCTTTAGAACAGGTAAATTACTTAAATTATTATTTTCAGTTTCATCTGGTAGACTTCTTAAATATTCATTGCCTTTATTTGTTGCTACTGCTACACCTGCAATCTGTCCTTCTTTTGCCATAGTAATTGCTTGTTCTTTATTTACCATTTGACCATTAGTTAATTCATATCCAATTACTTCTCCTGCATCTTTTACTAATTTACATATTCTACACGCATCTGAATTTGGAATTGGAATTTCTTTATTTATGTTTTTAGGTAAATTACCTATCATTCCATCATTTTTTAATTCCATACTAATACCTCCTATAGATTAATTGATATTAGTTTTTCCTTCTAGAATTAATTTATTAATATTTTATTAAAATACAACATACATTATTTCTTTACTATGCTTTATATAAGAATTTATTATAATTATAAAATCTAAGTCATACTTTTCATTTGCTATTCCTTTATTACTAATTTTTTTTTGATCTAATAAATTAAGTTTATAAAAAAAGTAATCTTTTTTTTCTAATTTTTCAAATTGTTTAATTTTTAATACTTCACAATCTACTAATTTACCATTTTTTATAATATAAATCTTATAATACTCACAATTTATTTTTATCCAAGCTAATATATTTTCTTTATATATAGTTTCATTTATTATATTTTGTTTATTGAACAAAGTATTTATCATGTCTATATTTCCCTTTAATTCAGATGCCTTCTCAAAGTTTAATAAATTAATTTCACTTTTCATACAATCTTCTAAATTTGTTAATATATTTTTAGAATAACCTTTTAAATCACTTATAATTTCATTTATTTTTTTTTGATAATCCTGCTCATCTATTACATTTCTACAAGGACCTAAACATTGACTTAAATCATATTTAATGCATTTTTTCATTCTTTTGCATCCACGCAATTTGTATGTTTGATTTATTATATCTTTAATGTCATATAATTTTTTTCCTATAGCATATGGTCCAAAATATAAACTATTATCAATCATCTCATTTACCACTTCTAAATATGGATATTTTATAGAATTATTTATTTTTAAATATAAATAATTTTCATGATTTTTCATTAATTTATTATATATTGGTTTTATTTCTTTTATCATTTTGCACTCTAAAAGTAATGCATCCAATTCTGTATCAGTATTTATTATATCAATATCATAGATACCTTTTACCATCCTTTGAATTTTCCTAGAGTGTGCTTTAGAATTAATAAAATAACTTTTTATTCTACTTTGTAATGTTTTAGATTTACCTACATATATCGGTTCTCCATTTTTATCTTTCATAACATATACACCAGGAGTTTTAGGAAAAGTATTTATCTTATCTTTTAAATTCATTTTTGCACCTTATTGTTTCTTAGATTTATTTTTTAATATTTTTAGCTTTAATTATATACTTAATTCTCCAAAATACAAAATATTTATGGAAGCAATTATAACTTTTTATATTACTGTAACCTTTTAAAACATTTTTTTTGTCAATTTTCTATTATTTTTCCTAAATTTTATAAGCATTTACTGTTGAATGATTTTAAAAGGAATTTTATTTTTTTAATTTAACTTATTATATATAGCAATTGAATAAAATATTTATGATTATTATTTTATAAATACTTTATTAATATAATTATTAAGGAGGTCTTAACTTGAGCATAAGAAAATTTTTTATTATATTAATTGCATTATCCATGCTTATTTTTAGCGGTTGCTCAAGTACTGATGCTATCTCTGAAAATAATAGTCCTGACATAGTAGTAAAAGGTCTTACACTAAAAGTTTCACTAATACAAACAGCATACGAAATGTATAATGTAAATGTATCTAATCCTAATAAATTCAGTGAATCTTATTATAAAAATTCTTCTAGGAGCGATTATAAACACTACAAATGGTTAGTTAAGACTTACGAATCAATGGATATTGAAATGAAAAAAGTTTTAAATAATTTATTTTTATCTAGAGATTCTTGGGACTATATAAATAGTGTCATCACCTTAGATGATGATTGTTCGGTTGAAGATATTGTAAATAAAATAAATTCAGATAATAGTCTCAATTTACCAGATTTTTTAAAAAAAGATTTGGACAAGTTTTTAAAATATTTTTATAGTGAGTACTTTAAAGATTACATTAATAAAAAAGATAACTTTTACGAAAAAAAAGCTCATGAATTAAATAAAAAGCTTTCAATAAACGATGTTAATGCATTAAAATTTGTAGAGAAAGTATCCGGAGTAACATTGGATAAAAATTATAAATCTCTTATGTATTATAGCTTTAATCCAGTTGAAACACACTCCTTTGAATATGATAACTTTATGGTTTCTACAATAAGCCCAAATTCAACAATACTTGATGTTGTAAGTTTACCATTTTATAAATATTCTAGACCATTATTTAAAACATTATCTACAAATGAGGATTTCTTAGCTTTATCTACGCAACTTCAAAAAAATCAAAACTTTGTAAATATGTATAATGATCTTTATACTACATCTTACCCATTTGAAGATTGGTGCTTAGAAAATTTAATTTCAGGATTTGCAAAATATTTAGACTACAGATACTATGGTAGTACATATGAACATAGTAATTATGTTTATGATTTGAAATTTTATAACTATCTAAAAGATATAAATTTCAATCCGAACAAAACATCTTTAGAGAAAGTCAGCTTAGATTTTTATAAATCTATTCTAAATTAAAGCTATCAAAAGTTTTTGTATTATATACCCCTTAATACATTAATTTATTTAATATATAAATATCCCTATACAATAAATATTATTGTATAGGGATATTTTATTTAAATCCTATTACAGCAGCTCCTAACGCTCCAATTATTTGAGTATCCTCTGCTATAAATAATTTTTTTTCAAGTATTTTTTCTATCATATCTACAAGAACATTACTTTTAGCAAGACCTCCAGTAAATGCAATTTCATCTACTATCTCACCACGATTTAACATCGCTACTGATTTATTGGCTATAGATTGTAATATACCTGCGGCTACATTTTCTTTCTTTACATTTTGAGCCAATAAGCTAACAATTTCACTTTCTGCAAATACCGTACACATAGATGATATATTTACTGGCTCTTTATCCTTAGCTAGGGAATCTATATCTTGTATATCGCTGCCTAATAAGTTTGACGTTATCTCTAAAAATCGACCTGTTCCTGCTGCACATTTATCGTTCATCATAAAATTAGCAATACTTCCTTCATTGTCTAAATTTATAATCTTGCTGTCTTGTCCCCCAACATCCAAAATAGTCTTAATATTCTTATTTAAAAAGTGTATTCCTTTAGTATGGCATGTGATTTCAGTTACCTTTTTGTCTACAAAATCCATACTAACTCTTCCATACCCTGTTCCTACTATTTTTTTTATATCCTCTTTTAGTATTCCTTCTAATAATATTTCAAGCACCTGTTTAGAAGAAGTTTTAGGACTCCATCCTGTTGGCATAACCACTTTCTTAACTATTTTCTCTCCATCAAATAGTACCCCTTTTGTAGCTACTGATCCTGAGTCTATCCCTATACTATACATTATTCCTCCTATTTTACACAAACCCCATCTTCTATCATTTCTATAAATGCTTCAAATCTAGTTCTTAACTGTTCTGTATCAGACTTAGAATAATCAGTTTCTATAGTCATGTATGGTATATGTTTTTCATTAGTTATAAATTCTTTCATTCTATAACTTTCAACATTAAATGTATGACAAGCTTGAAGTACTACATCTATAACACCATCAACTTCATATTCATCTACTAATCTATCTAGCATCTTTACTCTATTATCATTATGCATCATACAAGAACATCCTATATTTAAATACTTTTTAGCTAATGCATCGTATACATCTTCATTATTTTCATCAACAAGCTCATCATTGTTTCTTATTGCACCACAAAGTTCATATGCTACTATTGAAGCTCCGCTATCTTCTATCGTCTTTATAATTTTCTCATTTATTCCTGCTATTGGCGATCCTGTAATTAATATTCTCGGTTTATCTTTATTAACTGGGCAATTTCCATCTTCATATCTTTTTTTCATTGCATCTATTAAGTTTCTTAGTTCTGATTTAAGCTCTTCTCTATCGAATTTAAATCCTGATTGATATAATACTTGATGTAACTCCATACCTGTTAAAGCAGATGGTTTTAATTTGGCTAACTCATAATATTCTTTTAGTAATTTTCTTTCTTCATTCTTGTCTTTTATAGCTAATTTAATATCCTCATCGGTTATAGTCACACCTAATAATTTTTCTGTTTCTTCTTTTAATACTCTTATTTCTTCTTTCCAAAGTTTATATGTATATTCTCCTCTTTGCATATTAGGTAAATGCATTACATGAGTAGGTTTTACCTTAGCTAATTCTTCATACATTTTTTTCTTTCCATCGCAAGTTGTTTCACCTATTAACATATCTGAGAAGTAAAAATAAGGACATGTGTCTGTTATAGCATGTCCATAACTTGATTTAATTAGTGGGCAAAGATTTCTTGGTAGAACTTTTTCTGCATCTGGAATAGGCTCTTCACTTACACCACAAACTCCAACAGTTACAGCACCAGCTGCCATTGGAATCTCCGCTGGAGTATATGTACAAAATGTACCAACCATTTTTTTGCCACTTTCTTTTAATTCTTTCGCTTTTATAAATCCATTTCTTCTAGCTTCATTAAAACTATCAAATTTATCTGGTAAATTTATCATAAATATCCCCCTTAAATTATTTTATCCCTCCCTAAATTTTAACATTTTTCTTCATCCATTCTTAATGTTTTTTTCTATATCGATTCATCTATATATAGATTTTTTCAATATTTTATTCATCCTTTAAAGACATTAATACCTTAAACATAGTTTTAAGCTCTTCTTCTGTTATTTGATCAAATTTTTCTAGTCTATTAATTATATCTTTTACTACGCTATTTTTATATTCTACTTCATTTTGATTTATATTTTCTGGTATTTCTATGTTTATACTATTGTCTTTTTTATCATTGCCATTGTCTATAGCTTGTTCGCCACCTAAAATTTCTATAATATCTTCCTTTTCATTTTGTTCTTGTAATTCTTCATTTTCCTTTAACATTTCTTGATATTTTAGTTTTTCCTTTTTTATAAAATATGTTGATAGAGTTGATGTCAATGAACCTAAAAATCCTATGCCCATTATCATTAAAATAGATGCAACAATGCGTCCTAGTGGTGTAACTGGAGAAATATCTCCATACCCAACTGTAGTTATCGTTACAATACTCCACCATAATGCATCTCCTAGACTAATATTTTCTACATATGACATAGTTACAGACCCAGCAAATATAATAACTATGGCTATTCCAACAGTATAATTAAAATTATTAGTCTTCATAAATTCAGATAAGTTTTTATTTGACCTTCTTGTTATTGCTAAAATCCTTATTACTTTGCTTAATTCAGATATACGTGCTATCCGCCCTATAGTAAGTATTCTAATTGCTTTAAAAACTCTAAATATAGAGTATACAGGTATTATAGAAATTAAATCTATAAGGTTTCGTTTTACAAATTTTGTTTTATTTTTACTCTTATAAAGCCTTATTACATAATCTGCTACAAATATAATCCATATTATCAAATCTATACTGTTTAATATAAACTGTACCTCATAACTTAAATCTAAAGTTAGCTCTAAAACTAAAATTATGGCAATTACTAATGAAAGAATTGCCATAATTGCATTATATATAATATATTTTCTTCTCATGTTAGATTAATAGAAAATATAGCTTCCGTTTTCATTATGCCAATTTCCCACATATCCCTCTTTTTTTGCACCTAGTTCAAAATGTAACATGCTAATACCTAAATCAATATCTTCATATCCATGATTTTTACTATCTATTATAGCGTTGACTCTTCCATCATTAACTTCAAATGATATTTCTTTCTTGTTTAGTGCTGATGGAGCCTTTAATGCAAATTCTGCACCGCTTTCCATCCAAGAATATAAATCTTTTTGATTACTAATTAATAAGTCTCTTATATTTTTATTTTTCTTATTTAAATTTTTTACTACTTTTTCTTTTATAGATAACTCTTTTGGAGTATGTCCTATTACAATTATACACACTAGATCTTCATTATCTCTAAGCTTTATATACGTTTCACATAATGATTTATCGTATGTTCCTCCTACCCAACAAGATCCAAGCCCTAATGAAGTAGCTTGTAAAACAATCATTTCTCCATAATATCCAACTTTTTGTTTATAATTTTCTATATCTTTATTAGCCACTAAGGCTACAAATGAATTAACTCCGCTTATCATTCCATAAGAAGCTTTAAACCCACTTATACACTGTTTCCCATTTTTAATAAACTGTATGTTTAATTTGCTCTCTTCATTTATCTCCTCGATTAACTTTATAATCGATAATATATCAGTATCATTTAATTCTTTTTCTAAATACGTACGTCTTGATTTTCTGATATTTATAGATTCTATCCAATGATCTCTTAATTCCATAAATTTATATCCTTTCTATTTTTTTATATTTATAGATATATTATATAGTTTGGATATTTTCTCTAATTATATTTATATCTTTAGATATTTTTTCAAAATCACCTCCTTTTTTAAATTTTCTTGACTGTAATATTTATACCTATTGTAACTATTAATAATCCATTTAATATTTTAATATCCTTAATTTTTCTCCTCCCTAAATATTACAGACGTATATATGCTTTATGCAATTATACGGTTAATTTTAGTATATATTATGCTTTAATTAATTTATAAACTCATCATATAATTTTAATTTTTATTATACTTATAGATAATGTATTTAATTAATGTTAGTATATTTATATAAAATTATTTAGGAGGTAACTTATGACTGAAATGAGCCTAAAAGAATTATTCGATGTTGGTGTTAACTTTGAAAGTGCAGTTGGCCAAGGAACAAAAAATGAAAGAGCTAGAATTCCTAAAAACTATTCTAGAATAATCTTAGAAGAAGATAAAATTGAATTTTTAAAAAACATTGACTTTGAAGTTAATTTTTTAGTATCTGGCGAAATTTGGTGTCCTGATTTTCAAATTAATGTAAGTATATTAAAAAAATTTTGTGATATAAATTCAAACTTTAATCTCTCGATTATAACTATGGCTAGAGGTAAAAAATATTTATCTTCTATATTAAATATCGATAAGGAGAACTTTAAAGGTCCTACAGTGTGTGTACTTGACAAAAACTTTAATCTTAAAGGCATATTTGAAGAAAGACCTACATCAGTTAAATCAGTTGAAGACTTTGAGTCTATAAAATTAGACTATTATAAAGGTCGATATATACCTGATAGTGTAAACGATTTTTTCAAAATTTTAAATACTCTCTAATCTTTCATATTAAAAAAAGAGATAATTAAAATAAATTTATTTTAATTATCTCTTTTTTTAATATTTTGTCCTAATTATTAATATATTTTATTAATTATAAATATTTTGGAGGGATACATTTGATATTAATTGATTTAAATATTATATCTACACTTATACTTTCTATTTCTCTTTTTTTTATCGGAAACTTTTTAAAAAATAAAATAAATTTATTTAACAAATTTTGCATTCCAGCACCTGTAGTTGGAGGCCTTTTGTTTTGTATCTTTAATTTGCTTTTAAGATATTTTAATGTTTGTACTATAACTATGAACACTAATCTAATGGGTTATTTAATATGTTTTTTCTTTACTACAGTAGGGCTTGGAATAAGTCTTTCCATTGTCAAAAAAGGAGGTAAGGAGCTCATTATTTACTGGATACTTTGTGGAGTTTTAGCATTTTCGCAAAATATATTAGCACTTTTATTATCTAAACTAACTAATATAAATCCTCTTTTAGGTCTTATGTGTGGAACAATATCCATGGTAGGTGGACATGGATCTGCTGCTGCATTTGGATCTACAATAGAAGGACTTGGAATAGATAATGCTATTAGTGTAGGAATAGCTGCTGCCACTTTCGGGCTCATATTTGCTGGTTTATTAGGTGGTCCTGTTGCAAAATATCTTATAGAAAAAAATAATTTATCTTCAAAATTATATACTTCAAATTTAAAATTATTAAAAAATAATAATGCTAATAATCTCTCTATAACTCCCTCTAATTCATATAAACTAGATGTTTTATCTTTTTTAGAGCAAATTTTAATTATTTTAATTTGCATAAGTGTAGGAGAATTTATATCTAAGATTGTTTTTAATACTACTAATATATTAATTCCAAGTATAACAGGATGTATGATAATTTCAGTATTTTTAAGAAATATAAATGATAAAATAAATTTTGTTAATTTTGACTTTAATGTAATTGAATTATTAAGCGAAATTTCTTTAGGGTTATTTTTGACTATGGCCCTTATGAGTATAGATTTATTTAAACTTTCTAATTTATTTGGACCTATTGTTTTAATAGTTATTTCCCAAGCTATATTTATAGTTTTATTTTCTGTATTTGTAGTCTTTAAAGCTTTAGGTAAAAATTTAGATGCTGCTATTATGGTAAGTGGAATAATTGGACATTGTTTAGGTGCTACACCCAACGCATTAGCTAATATGCATTCAGTAAGTGGTTCTTACGGTTATTCTGAAAAGGCATTTATAGTAGTTCCCCTTGTTGCTGCATTTTTATTAGACATTTTCACTATGCCATCGATTATATTCTTCATTAATATATTATCCTAACTAATAAATCTCTATCTTTTAGTGATTAAATAATAAAAAAATTGTCATACTATTTAATATAGTTATTTTTAGGAGGTAATTTTATGCAAAGTAATCTAAATTGTGCAGATAGTACATGCGCTTTTAATAAATCTGGTAATTGCTATGCATCTCATATTAAAATTGAAGGATTTGATGCTTATATAACACCTGAAACTTATTGCGATAGTTTTAGAGATGCTCATTCATTTAATTTGTCAAGTTTTGATGATCATTCATCTTTGACAGGAACTCAAAATATATCTTGCTCTGCTATTAACTGTAAATACAATTTTAGCGGTGGTTGTGGTGCTAGTCACGTTCAAATTAACTTAGAAAATGATAGTTGTGAAACATTCCAAGCTAAATAAACCCAGAGGATAAAATTCCTCTGGGTTTTAAAGTTTTAAGCTACTGATTTTATTTTTGCTTCTTGTCCTTCTTCTAATACTCCAAGCTTTTTAGCTACTAGCTTAGTTGTACTTGCTTGTACAATTAAAGTTACTAATATAGTCATAAATACAACTGATGATATTATTTCATATCCAGGTATTTTCATAGAAACTATTATCCCTGATAGTGCAGCAGGTATAACACCAGTTTCTCTAACCCACATCATGAATAGTTTATCTTTAAAAGACCACTTTGCACTTTTATCAAATGATGTAGATACTAAAACTACTAATGGTCTAGCAATAAACATCAATACTAATACAACAGCTAATGCTGGAGCCCAATATTTTGAAAGTGCAGCTAGATTAACTTGTGTTCCTAGTACTACAAATATAGCCATACGACATAATGATCCAACACTATCTCTAAAACAATGCTCTGAATGGAAATCATATTCTGGAACCCAAAGGCCAAATAATTTTTTATTTCCTGCTATTAGTCCTGCTATAAATACTGCCATATATCCGCTACCATGTAAAAGTACAGCTACTTCATATGCTAATGCGACTTTTAATATAGACATTATTGGAGCATATGAATGAAATATTCCCCACTTCTTGTCAGATATTAATACTGAGAATATATACCCCATAGCTACACCAACACTTATTCCTACAACAGTTGATATAACTAATTCTTCTAAGCTTTTTGCTATTGATAATTGTCCACTTGTTACAACACCTAATAATGTTGATACTAATATGGCTCCTACTGCATCATTGAATGCTGACTCACTAACTACAGTTTGCTTTATTTTATCTTTTATAGTTACTTGTTTAAATACTGGTATTAAAGCTGCTGGATCTGTTGATGCTATAACAGCACCTAAAAGTAATGCTGTCATTATAGGTAATCCGAATATTTTTCCAGCAAATATTCCAACTACACCAGCTGATATTATAACTCCAATTGTTGCTAACATACCAACACTTATCTTTACTTTATTTAAAACTTTTAAATTTATTTCTCTACCACCCTCATATAATATGAACGCTGAACCAAATGTAAGTATTAAATTATTTTCTATAGGGAAAGACTCTATACTTATTAAGTTAAGGACTGCTGGTCCAATTATTATTCCTGCAATTAAATATAATATAACGTCTGGCACTTTTATAATTTCACTAACTTTTCCTAATACTATACCCGTTATAGCAATAGCCGCAAATATTAATAATAAGTTGTTAGTTGCAATTGCTTCTACTGTATTTTCCATTTGTACTCACCTCTTGAATTATTAAATTTATGTTAAATTTTTTCGATAGAACTTATTATATTCCTAACTTTTGACTAAGTCAACTATTTTTGTCGTTATTAAACTATCACGTTTTCTTATGATTCAAATAATTTTTTTCTATGATTTTCTTATTTATATATATCTATAAGTAGCACATATTGTAAATAACATTTTCCCTTGTAATTTTTTTAATATTTTAATAAGACATGTGATTATTTTTTATAAATAAAAATATTTTTTAAAATAATTTTTAAATAGAAAAATTATTTTAAAATAAAAAAAATAGTATTAAATTTTTTTAATACTATTTGTAAAAATATTTTATTATGATTTATATACTCTATTTTCATATACTTTTTTCATTAACTTTATATATATTGTTCTTTCTTCATCAGAAAAATCATGAGTAACTTTATCAAACCATTCTTTGAATATCCCTCTAAGAGAATTTAATATTTGATTTCCCTTATCACTAAGCGTAAGTTTATATGCTCTTGTATCATTCTCATCTTGATTTTTATTTACATAACCTAAATCAACAAGTTTTTTTATTCCTCTTGTAACCATTGCTTTATCTATGTTAAGCTCAGTAGCTATTTCATTTAAATTTATACCTTGATTTCTCTCAATTATAAATAAATACTTTAAATTAGCTACTGTAAAACCATATTCTTTTAGTACTGATTCTGCATACTTTCTAAAATCTTTATTTATTTCGGTCTTATACCTATTAACCAACTCAAACTCCAAATGTCTCACCTCTATTAACTTATTTATTCTATTATATATGATAGACTCGGTAAATCCAAAAGTTATTTACTTTATACGCTAAAAATCTTTTTAAATTATTAATATTAGCCTTTTTTTAGTAAGCTTTATAAACCATATTATATTTTATAAATTTTTTAAATAAATTATTAAGTTTATATATTATATTCTACAAATTGTAACTTTTTAAACATTTTTGTCATATTATTTATTAAAAATAAATTTAAAGGGGAATTTTTGTGAATGAAAATAGATTTTATCAGACTTCTATAAATATTTGTAGCACTTGTAATCATTATCCATGTTTTTGCAATTGCAAAACTATTGAAAATAATCAAAATCATAGTCATTGTGGTTTGAAATCTTGTTCTATCTATTCAGATGAAAACAATTGCAACTTAATAGACGATAGCTATAACTCAAAGATAAATAATTATAAATCTTCTAATGATAAGAATATTAAATTTCAATGTTGTAAAAAAAGAAAAAATTATTATAAATATAATAATAAATCTAATAAGTGCAAATACTGCTCTAGCGTTAAATGTTCTAATAAGTATTATTCTAATAAGAGTTGTAATAATAACCATCAAAATATAGCTTGCTTTGGCTTAGCTTCGTTATTATTATTTGCACTATTTATATAAATTAACTTTAGTGCTTAAACTAATATTTAAGAATAATTTTTTCAAAATTTTTATTCTTAAGCTGAATAGTAATATAAAAAAGTTGTCTAAAATAAAAATACTATTTTAGACAACTTTTTTCACTATATAACTCTTTTAGCACCTACATGAGCATTTTGCCAATAAGAGCTGTTTATATTAGTTATTTGAACATTAGATCCTGGTTTAGGTGAGTGTATCATTTCTCCATTACCGATGTATATCCCAACATGTGTTATATTTCCACTTCCATCTGTACTTGAGAATAATAAATCTCCAGGCTGTAAGTTAGATCTATTTACATATGTCCCAACGCTGTATTGATCTCTTGATACTCTAGGTAACTTTATTCCTACTTTTCCATATACATAATATGTTAATCCTGAACAATCAAAAGTATCAGGTCCTTCTGCTCCCCACACGTAAGGTTTTCCTATTTGAGCTTTAGCAATATCAATAATAGCCTGTGCTTTATCTTGTGGAACTGACTCACTACCATTACCGTTATTTTCAGATGATCCATTATTTGAGCTATTTCCATTGTTTGTATTATCAGATGATTCTCCATTTAGGCTTATATATGAACTACTCCCCCATCCTATTTTTCCATTTGATAATTTTACCTTATACCATCCACTTGAACTTTCTATTACATCTACAGATTCACCTTTTGATGCCTTTGTTATTACAGCGTAACTTGTACTTGGTCCACTTCTTATATTTAATGAACTTGTCGTTATTTTTCCTTTTTTACCTATTGAAGGTGTTTCTGGATTTGTTGGGTTTTCTGGATTTGTAGATCCTGAATTACCACCTACTGTTATATAAGATCCACTCCCCCATCCTACTTTTCCATTTGATAACTTAACTTTATACCATCCATTAGAGCTTTCTAATATTTCTACAGTTTCTCCTTTTGATACTTTTGTTATTATAGAGTAACTTGTACTTGGTCCGCTCCTTATATTTAACGAGCTAGTTGTTATTACTCCTTCTTTTCCTGTTGATGGTACTTCTGGATTAACAGGTCTTTCCTGGTCTATTTGCCCTGAATCACCGTCTAAACTTATATAAGATCCACTTCCCCAGCCTACTTTTCCATTTGATAACTTAACTTTATACCATCCACTTGAGTTTTCTAGTATTTCTACCTTTTCCCCTTTATATGCCTTTGTTACCACAGAGTAACTTGTACTTGGTCCACTCCTTATGTTTAATGAGCTTGTTGTTATTGTAGCCTTTTTACCTGTAGAAGGTGTTTCTGGAGCTACTGATCCTAGATTTCCATCTAAATTTATGTAAGAACTACTTCCCCATCCTATGTTTCCATTTGACAATTTTACTTTATGCCATCCATCAGAGCTTTCTAATATTTCTACTTTTTCCCCTTTATATGCTTTTGTTACTACAGAGTAACTTGTACTTGGTCCACTCCTTATGTTTAAAGCACTTACTGTTATAATACCTTGCTTTTCATTTGCAAACGAATCAGTTGATGCCATTGCAAACCCTATTGTAGTAGCACAAAGTGCTACTGCTACCTTTTTATCTACCATAAAACAATCTCCTCTTTTAAATCTTTACAATATATATTTTAAATCCTAAATATTCAAGGTTATCCTTACTACTATTATATACGTTAATTTATCTTTTGTTATATTTTTTTTACATTTATATACTTTTTTTACATTTTTGTTTATATTTATATATGGGGCTAATAAGTTTTTGTTTATTTTCTTATTAATTATCTAATTTTCTAAATAAAAGTTTACCGTTTTTATATTAGTACATGGGTTCAAATCTAACTTAAAAAAGTTTTATTTTGAATTTTATGGACAAACTAATAAAAAGAATAATTTTAATTACATTTAAGGAGGACACAAAGTTGGACATAGCAATAAGTCTTATCGGAGGTCTTGGACTTTTCCTTTATGGAATGAACCTTATGGGAGAAGGCCTTCAAAAATCCGCGGGAGATAAATTAAAAAAAATTATAGAACTTCTTACAAGTAATGTTCTTATGGGAGTTTTAGTTGGAGTCGTAGTTACTGGTATTATCCAAAGTTCTAGTGCTACTACTGTCATGGTTGTTGGTTTTGTAAATGCAGGGATAATGAGTTTACCTCAAGCAATAGGTGTTATAATGGGTGCTAATATAGGTACTACAGTAACTGCTCAGCTTGTATCTTTTAACTTAGAAGGTCTTGCTCCTGTTGCCCTTGGAATAGGTATTATCATATTTTTATTTTCATCAAAAGAAAAAAATAAGCATCTAGCTGAAATTTTAATTGGTTTTGGTATACTATTTACTGGTATGGAATTTATGAAAGATGCTGTAAAACCTTTAGCTGATTTACCTCAATTTAGAGATGCTTTATTATACTTTGGAGCTCACCCTATTTTAGGAATACTTGCTGGTTTTTTAATAACAGGTATAGTTCAAAGTTCAAGTGCTTCTATGGGTATGCTAATTGCCCTAGCTTCTGAAGGTTTGCTACCTTTAACATCCGCACTTCCTATACTTTACGGGGATAATATAGGTACATGCGTTACTTCTTTGTTATCTAGTATAGGAGCAAGTAGAAATGCTAAAAGAGCAGCTATAATGCATTTAACTTTCAATGTTATAGGAACTATCATATTTATGCTTATTTTAAATATTCCTATACAAGCTATAGTTACCAAAATGGATCCAAATGACGCAGCTAGACAAATAGCTAATGCTCATACATTATTCAATCTAATAAATGTTGTAATACTTTTACCATTCTCTAAATTTATAGTAAAAATTGCTATGCTTTTAGTTCCAGAAAAATCAACTGAGAAAGAAAACACAAGCAATACTAAATTCTTAGATGAAAGAATGCTAGAGACTCCTTCTATAGCTCTTGGTAATACAGTTAAAGAAGTACTTAGAATGGGGAACAAAGCAGCAACTGCGTTGGATTACTCTTTAAAAGGACTTATAAATAAAGATGCTCAATTAGTAAAAGATACATTTGAAACTGAAAATATAGTTAATAAACTTCAAAAAGATTTATTAAATTATCTTTTAAAATTATCGAAGTCTCCTCTAAACGACGACGAAAGAGTAAAAACAGATTTACTGTTCCATACAGTAAATGATATTGAAAGAGTTTCCGATCATGCAGAAAATATAGCAGAAATAGCTCAAAATCTTATAGATGCAGACTTAAAGTTCTCAGAAAATGCAATCGATGAAATAACAGATATATACGAAAAAGCTTTAGCTAATTTTAAAAATTCATTAATAGCATTAGATAATGGAGACTTGGATTTAGCTCGTAAGGTGTTAGATTCTGAAAAAGAAGTAAATTACTTAGAAAAATTATTTAGAAAATCTCATATGGATAGATTAAGTGAGAATGCATGTTCTCTAGATTCTGGAGTATTATATCTAGACTTACTTTCAAACTTAGAAAGAGTTTCTGATCATGCTTCTAATATATCAAAACAAGTCTTAAAAATAAAATAAACACTAAAAAGAGTATTAAATTTTTTAATACTCTTTTTTAATATAATTTATTATATTAAATATTTTAAATTATTAATCAATTATTATTTTTATAATATCTCCATTACTTCTTTCTAAACGTGCAATTTCACCATTTAAATTATAATTAAATGCATTAACTATTAATGCTAATAACTTTTCACTATCAATTATATCATCTTCATTGTTGAATATATCTAATGCATTATTTTGAATAAGTTTTTTTACAAATGTTATAGGTAATTTTATATGTACTTTATCACCCTTATGAGATAATATTCTTATTCTAAATAACTTTTCTTCAGATCCTCTATTTAATTGCTTTACCATGTTCTCCTCCTAAAATATAATTTATACAAAATATTTTTGATTTTTAATTTTTATTTTTTATTTTTGTAAATATTTTTTATACAAATTCATAATATATCTTCATATTGATTTATATTCTAATCCATATATTTTTTATGACTAAATACTAATATTTAGTACTTATTTTTTTGTAAAACTAATCATTTTATGATAAAATTATTCTTTGAAGATAATCTTATTTTTAGGAGATGAACAATATTGTTAAATTATATAAAGTTTGCAACTTATCAATTTATAGGTTTTTCTTTGGCTCTGCCCAAACTTATTAAGTTTAAAAAATCACCAGAAAAATTTTCTTCCATAGAAAAGTTCTCTTTTCTTAATAATCAAGCAAAAAAATCTCTTGATTTTATAAATATAAAATTAACAATTTTAGGAAAAGATAAAATTCCTGAAGAACCGGTTTTATTTGTTATGAATCATGCAAGTATGTTAGATAGTTTTATACTTATGGCTAGTGTTGATAGACCTGTAGGATGTTTAATAGCTGATGAACCCGTGTGGAAAAACATGCCTATAATAAAGGACTGGGCAAATATTATAAAATGTATCTATATAAATAGATCTAACAACCGAGAAGGCATAAAGAGCATATTAGAAGCATCTAAAAACATACTTTCAGGTCATAGTATGGCTGTTTTCCCAGAAGGGGATTTAACTTGGATAAAAGACCCAAATGCAATAGTATCTGACTTTAGAAATGGTGCACTTAAGATAGCCTATAAGGCAAATTGTCCTATTGTACCATTAGTTATAAAAAATTCACGAGATATATACGAAGGATTTGAGCCAATTGGTAAAATACACTCTCATCCAGTAGAAGTCGAATTTTTAGATCCTATATATGATCATATTAATAACTCTAAACTAAAGTCTGCTCATTTATCTAATGATATAAAAAATAAAATGATTGACAAAATAAAAGATTTTAGAAATAAATAAAAGTATGGTTTTTACCATACTTTTATTTTAATACTTCAATATTATCATTTATTTTAATATTACCTTCTTTTATTACCTTTACAAAAATACCTTCTCTAGGCATCACACAGTCTCCTGTAATTTTTTTTATTTCACATCCAGAGTGGCATTTCTTACCAATTTGAGTAACCTCAACTTCACATTCTCCAATTCTCAATTTAGATCCTATCGGCAGTAAATATACTTCTATTCCTTGTGTTGTTATGTTCTCCGCAAAATCTCCAAATTTCAAATGATTAAACCCTTTTTGCTTCATTTTATCAATACTTTCACTTGCCAGCATTGAAATTTGACGATGCCAATTACCAGCATGCGCATCATTCACAATTCCATGATTTAATTTTATTTCAGCTTTATCTACAGGTACTTTTATAGTCCCTTTTTTCTCACTTATATTAATTGATACTACTTTTGCCATTTTATATCTCCCTAATTAAAATTTAAAATCACCTGATTTTCCACCCTTTTTTTCTAATAAATGAATGTTTTCAATAATCATCCTTTTATCAATAGCTTTACACATATCATATATTGTAAGTGCAGCTATCGAACAGGCATTTAATGCTTCCATTTCTACACCTGTTTTCCCTAAAGATTTACATGTTGCAAATATTTTTATTTTATTGTTTTTATCATCTATTTCAAAATCTAAATCACAACCTACTAAATTAATTTGATGGCACATAGGAATATTAAGAGAAGTATTTTTAGCTCCCATAATTCCGGCTACCTGAGCTACCGATAGTACATCACCTTTTTTTACTTGACCATTTTTTATCTTTTCTATTACTTCTTTATTAATTGTTATAGTAGCTACTGCTGTAGCGGTTCTACTTGTATCCTCTTTTTCACTTATATCTACCATCTTTGCATAACCTTTTTCATTTATATGAGTTAGCATTTTAGCCTCCTATCTGATACATATTTCTATTTGTATCACTTTGCTGATTTTCATTTAAGTGATGCTTTTGTGGCTTCTCTAATATATTTTCCTTCATTATTTCCCTAAATATCAAAGGTTTATTAAGATAGGGCTTTATATCTAACTCTTCCTTAGAGTGTAAACATAATTTTATAGATCCATTTGATGTAACCCTAATTCTATTACATGTACTACAAAATGAGCAACTCATTGGTGTTATTACTCCAACTCTACCTTTTGCACCTTTATACTTATAATATTGTGCTGCACTATTTTCTTCATTATTAACCTTATACATCTCATCTATATTTTCTATCATTTCAAATATATTAAAATATCCATATTGGTATAATTTATTACCTTCTCCTAATGGCATTAATTCAATAAATCTAACATCTATTGGGTATATACTTGTCATCATTATAAAGTCTAATACTTCATCTTCATTAAAATCCTTTATAACTACACAGTTTATCTTTACTTTAAGCCCAACACTTAAACATTTATTTATGGCCTTTATTACCTCTTTTAGGTCTCCACCTCTAGTAACACTTTTATATCTATATTCTTTTAATGAATCCACACTTATATTTACGCTCTTTAGTCCATTTTTATAAAGCTCATCTGCAATATCACAAAGTCCTATTGCATTAGTGGTTATCCCTATATTATCAATTCCACATTCTTCATAAGTGTATCTTATAAGTTCAACAATATCTGGATGCAGTAAAGGTTCTCCACCTGTAAATCTAATCTTATTGATACCTAATTCAACAAGACCTTTTATAATAAACTTATAGTCATTTGTACTTAATAATTCATTTATACCCTTTTGTTTAAATTCTGCATCTGATGGCATACAATAAACACATCTTAAATTACATTTATCAGTTAATGAAATACGTGCATAATTTATATTTCTTCCAAATCTATCATTCATAACTAGCTACCCTCTTTACTTGCCTATTTTATATATAGTTATTATATACTATTTTTGACTATTCGTGGCACATTCCGTAGCTTGTCCTTTTAAAATATCTATTCCATGATCTAAAGTATCCATTACAAAACTTAAGTTTTCAATTGCCCCTTTAGGACTCCCTGGTAAATTTATTATTAAAGAATTTTTTCTAATTCCACTAACCCCTCTACTCAAAATAGCTTTTTTAGTTATTTCACTAGATTTCATTCTCATATATTCACTAATTCCTGGTATTTCTTTTTCTATAATTAATTTAGTAGCTTCTGGTGTTATATCCCTTTTAGAAAAACCTGTTCCTCCATTAGTTAATATTAAGTCTGCTATTTCATTATCACAGATTTTTATAAGCTCTTCTTGCAACATTTGACTGTCATCTTTTAATAATCTATAACTTACCACATTATATCTATTAGTTTCTTCAATATATTCTTTTATTTTAGGCCCAGTTAAGTCTTCTCTTTGACCTTCATATCCTTTATCACTAAGTGTTATTATCGCAACTGTATACATAATCAATCTCCTTTTTTAATTTCATCTATCTTTTTAGTTTTTTGTCTTTTCTATGAGATAAATCTCCTTTGTTTTTAACTAATAATAGCTCTGCTATTATGCCAAAAGCTATCTCATTCACCTCATTTGAACATATATTAAGTCCTACTGGTGCATATACTTTATTTAATTTATCTGAACTTATATTTTCTTTAGCTAAATCATCTTTTATTTTTTCCCATTTTTTATTACTTCCAATCATTCCTATATACGGAGGATCATTTTTTATAATCTCTCTTAAAGCTTCTAAGTCTTTCTCATACCCTCTAGTTGCTATTATTACATATGTATTGTCATCTATGTTTAGCTTACTTAAAATATTTTTTATATTTCCAGAATATATCTCATTTGCAAATTTAAATCTTTCTTCATTTGCGAACTCTTCTCTATCATCAACTATTATAGTATAAAAATCTAAAGTTCTAGATACATTATATAAGTTAATTCCAACATGTCCAGCTCCAACTATTAATAACTTAGGCTTCGGTTTAAATACTTTTATATATCCCGTAACACTGCCACCACACTGCATCGGTGTATCTTCTGACTTATCATTTAATAAATGTTTGAATAGACTATCATTTTCATTCTCTAAACACTCTTTGCATTTATTTATAATCTCATACTCTAATATTCCTCCACCAACAGTTCCAATTATACTTCCATCTTTAAAATATGCAAGTGTTGCTCCTGCTTTTCCGGGACTTGAACCTTTAACCTCTGTAAGCATTGCAAAAGCAACTTTATTTCCATTTTTAACTTCATTGTTTATTTTATCTAATATTTCACTGTGCATCTGCAACCTCCAACTTAAATTAATTACTTTTTTATATATTACCTGTGTTTATATACTTTACTACAGTTTCTAATACACTACCTGCTATACATCTTGCTTTATCTGATATTGTATAACAATTTTTTACTTCATCCATTCTTGGATCTATATCTAAAATTTTAAGCCTACTTACTATATTAGACTTATTTCTTATAATTCCTCTTAATACTCCTGAAATACTAGCTTTTACTTCATGAACTTTCTGATTTTCATCTACTATTTGCGCAAGAATTTGACCTTTTTCTACTTTCTGCCCAATTTCTGCTATAGTATTAATTATTCCACTCGCACTTGAATAGCCTACTCTCTCTTTTCCAACTCCATTTATATTACCTGGTGTTCCTGTATTTTTTAATGCATATCCTTCTTTTATTATTTTGCCTAAATTATGTCCTCTCATCGTTTCAATAACTATATCCACATCTTTCCCTGCAAAAAATCCTGGCCCTAGTCCTATTGTTAAAGGAGCCATATTTTTATTAGTCCCTAGATTCTTTTTTGCTAGTATTGCATCTATAACTATTTTGGGCTTTATTTGCTTTATATAATCTCCATTTGGATCTACAATTAAAGCTACTTTCTTTTCATTCAATACAGAATATATGTCATCCAAATTTTCACATAACTTACAACTAACATTATCTATTTTAACTTCATTTTCATATATAGCTTCGCAAAATGAAACTTTTCTTCTTATAGCTAAAGGTTTTTCAACTTCTAATGCCACTACATCAAATCCACAATTACTTAATTTATGTATAACTCCACTAGCTAAGTCACCCGCTCCTCTTACTACTATTATATTTTTCATCACTACCTCCAAACTTTACAATACTTTTTTTAATATATATTAGTATTATACGATACATTTATTTATTTTTATATAAAATAATTCGTAAATTATTAAAAAACAGTGTATCTAGTATTTTTTCTAGATACACTGTTTTCATTAGTAATTTTTATATTTATCCCAATCTTCTTTTTTCTTTTCTTTTTTTCTTTCGATTATTTTAACTACAAGAAGCACTACACTTCCTAGAGCTAATAGCGCTGGAACTAATACTCCTAATATAATAGCTATAATTAACCCTGCACTAATTTTCATCACCTTCTACAACTACAGCAGTACCATAAGCAAGCATTTCAGCTGCACCTTGCATAACCGCAGCTGATGTTAGCCTAAATCCTATTATTGCATTTGCTCCTTGACTTTGTGCATCTTCAACCATTCTATTTATAGCTATTTTTCTAGCTTCTGTCATCATTTCATCATATCCTGTTAGTTCTCCACCAACTAATTGTTTAAAGCCAGCTCCAATATCTTTTCCTATATGTTTAGCTCTTATAGTACTACCTTTTGCTAAACCTAAAACTTTAGTGATTTTTTTCCCTGGTACATTATCTATTGTTAATATTAACATCTCTATCCTCCTTAAATACTATTTAACTAAATTATAACATATATTATTTTTATACTTACCATATTATATATTAATTAAATCAAATATTAATATATATTAAATTCCTTGAATAAGCTTATTCCATATATTACATTAATATTTAAACTTTTTGCTTTTTTTATTATTGAATCATTGTAACTATCTTTTTCAAACCAAATATTATTTATATCTAAAAGCTCCATTTCTTCTAATATAACATACGTTTCTATAGTTTCATCCACTATTACAACTACATCAATATTATGAGGAACATCTTTTAAACTTTCATAAATAAATATGTTATTAGTTTGTATATTATTTTCATAGTTAATCCCAACAACATTACATTCATGATTTTTTAAAAGTTCTATTATTTTATACGATTTGCTACCTGATGAATAATCTTTTGCAACAACCGCCCATGAATCATACTTAAAAAAATTCATACCCTTTACCCCCAAATAAATACTTCATTAATATAATATGATTTAACTATATTTTTTTTGCTAAGTTTATTTATTCAAATATTTGAATTACTTTTTTCTCAAGCTCATTTTTTATTTCATCTTTACTTTGTAAATATTCTTCATAACTATTTATTTCTCGGCTTATATAAGTTACAAATTCTGTTGTTAATGAATTTATTTTTTCTAAGTTATAATCATATAAAATCTCTACACTATCTACATTTGTAAATCCATTTGCTATACTCTCATATATATCTCTTACAATAGTTTTAGATTTTGTTCCAAACTTACTTACTATTATTGATTTATTATCTTTAGATAAAACTATATCCTTTATAAATAAAACAAAATTTTCAAAGTCTTGTTTATTATTATAAGGTTCTATTTCAAATAGTATCCTGAAGAATAGATTCCATGCAAATTCTGCATTTAACTTAGACTCTATATATTTGCCCAATCTTTTACAAAATACGTCTTTAAAAATAACTTCTTCTTCAAATACTATTGGCTTTGTAAAATCAATATCCTTTTTAGCAATATGATTTAATCTCCCTAATTCTTCTATCATAAGATCTCCAAATGCATCTTGGCTTTTTTGTTTCTTATTAAATGAATAGCTAATTATAGTTTCACATGGCTTTTTAAAATCAACAACAAAACCTATACTTTCTTTCATTTTTGCTGAAAAAGTATCATAAGTTATTTTAGCTAAAAACTTTTGTAATGCTTTTGTTCTTTCATCCTCATTGCTAGTTTTTCCTGTTTGGAAGTTTTTATATAAACTTAATAATTGATTATCTATCATAGTCAAATTATTTTTAATAGATGACATCATATCTTTTAAAAAATTATCTCCTATTAAATATGTGTTATTCTTATAAATAATTTTATGTTCTATTTCACTCCAAAAAATATTTACTAGAGATTTTATCTGAAGCTCAAACTTAATTTGTTTGTCCATATAATCAATGCATCCATCTATTCTATAAATCTCAAATCCATTTTTTTGTTTCATAGGTTGCTTTTCATTAAGTTTAAGCTTTATGTCTTTATTATTTTTATTATAATAATATACTTTGTCATCTGTCTTGTTAAAATATCGTCTTAAGACTCTATATATTTTATTTTCATCTTCTATAAATCTACATTCAATTCTTATACCTATTAAATCAGATAAATTATGAATAAGATTAGTTGCTTCATTATATTTTTTTAAATATCTATTTCTTATTATTTTTTCCTGTAAACTTGTTTCTGATTTTACTCTTGCAGAAATATTTATATATTCCTGATTTTTATCTTGTAGTATATATTCAAAATTTTTTCTAAGCTCATCTGATATTAACTCTAATGTTGGAGTCATAGACTGTAGCATATCTATAGATTCGTCTATAAACTCAAATTCTTTTAAACTCATTTTATTTCTCCTGTATTTTTATTTATTACTTAGTTTATCACTGTATTATACATTAAGTAAATATGCTTCAAAAATACTTCACATACATTTCATATTCAATAAAATATAGCTTATAAAAAATTTTTATTCAAATAAGTATATATATTTGCCATAGCCAAGCTCTTTCATTTTTTCTCTAGGTATAAAATTCAATGCAGATGAGTTTATACAAAATCTAATTCCGCCTAATTCCTTAGGTCCATCATCAAATACATGACCTAAATGACTATCTCCTTCTTTACTTCTAACCTCTACCCTTTTCATCCCATTAGAATAGTCATATCTTCCAACTACACATTCATTACTAATAGATTTTGAAAAACTCGGCCATCCACAACCTGAATCAAACTTATCCTTAGATGAAAATAATACTTCTCCGCTTACAACATCTACATATATTCCTTCTTTAAAATTATCATAGTATTCATTTTCAAAAGGCCTTTCTGTCATGTTATTTTGAGTTACTTGATATTGTAAGTCAGTCAAATTCTTTTTAGCCCAATTCTTTTTTACAAAATCAAATCTCCCACTACCTTTATAGTATGCCTCATAACTTTTCCTATTTTTTTTGTAATAATTTTGGTGATATTCTTCTGCTTCATAAAATTGTTGTGCTTCAATAATCATAGTTACAATTGGCTTTGTATAAATTTCACTTTTTTCTAAATCTTCTTTAGATTTCTCAGCCATTTTCTTTTGTATTTCATCATGATAAAATATTACTGTTTTATATCTTTCTCCTCTATCATTAAATTGGCCATTTTCATCTGTTGGATCAATCTGATTCCAAAATATTTCTAAAAGTTCATCATATCCAATTATAGTTTCATCATAAACTATCTGAATTGCCTCTATGTGTCCTGTATTTCCTGAACAAACTTGTTCATATGTAGGATTTTTAGTATGACCTCCAGTATATCCAGATACAACTTTTTCCACACCTTCATATTCATTAAATGGTTTTACCATACACCAAAAGCATCCACCAGCAAAAGTTGCAAGCTTTTTCATTTTATCAACTCCTATTATAAAAACATATACTATATTTATTCCCTAAGTAAATGACAACTAACCAATATAGTTTCTAAATTTCAAATACATAATTTACTTTATAGCATATATTCAATTTTTATTTTTGAAATAAAAAAAGACGTTTATAATACGTCTTTTTTAAAATTCAAAATATTCCTTTATAGTTTTTTCTACATTAGCAGACTTCATAATCTGTGACATTATAGCTATATCATCACAATATTTCAGCGTATTTAATGAATTGTCAGGTGTTATACCCCCTAATGCTACAATTTTTGAACTACTTATTTTTTTAGCACATTTTAATATCTCTATTCCTTTAGGTGAAATACCCTTTTTACAGTCAGTTTCATATATATGAGATATTGTTATATAGTCTATATTTAAATTATTATTTTTTTTAAACTGCTCTAAATATTCTATTTCTTTTATACTATGAGTTGATATTCCTAATATTTTATTCTCTTTAAATGCATAGTTATCTTTTATACTTTTTTTAAATATCATAAATGGTAAATGAATACCATCTGCATCAACTTCTTCAAATACATCTATATTGGAATTTATAATTAAATTGTATTTTTTATTTACATTTTTAAGCCTAGATTTTATTTTATAGTATACATTTTTAAGTTGATCATTACTTAAGTCTTTTTCTCTTATTATTATATTTTCAATACCATTACAAACTGAATCATTTATTGAATCAAAGTACTTATTTTCACCGCATAAGCTCCTATTAGTTATAAGGTACATTAAAATCTCTCCCAATCTTTAAATACATGCTGATACCCTATAGAATGTAACATCGTCTTGACTTGTTCTACATTACTTTCGTCACTTATTTTAAACTGTGATGTATCTTTACCTCCTTGAGAGTGTCCACCTACATCTGTTGATACTCCAGCACTTAACTTAGTTATTCCTAGAGGAATTAAGTTTTTTCTAAGATCTAAAGATTCTCTTGTTGATAAATTTATTCCGCCGTGATTATCAAATAACCTCATACATAAAATAGCTTGTACTAAATCTGTATCATTTACCTCTTTTATACCATCATAGCACCCTTTAAATGGTCTTATTCTTGGTACTGAATATGATATTTCTACATGTGGGTATTTATTTCTTAAGTATTTCCCATGCAATAAAGTAAAAAACGTTTCCTCTCTAAAATCATTAAGACCTAATAGAGCTCCTATAGATATACTTCTCATACCTGCCTTTGCACCTCTCTCAGGGGCATCTAATCTATACTTATAATTTGACTTTGGTCCTTTTATGTGTACTTTTTTGTATATACCTTCATCGTAAACTTCTTGATATACAGTTAGAGAATCAACGCCCTTATCTACAAGATACTCATATGCTTCTTCATCCATAGGATATACCTCTATACCAATTGATGAAAACTTATACTTTAAGGTTTCTACCGCTTCTCCTATATATTTTATATCTGAATGTATATTACTTTCTCCAGTAAGTATTAATAGGTGTTTAAAGCCTTCATTTGATATAAATTCACCCTCATACTTTATTTCGTCCATTGTTAGTTTTTTTCTCTTTATACCACTTTCTAGGTTATATCCACAATATACACATTTATTAATACAATAATTAGCTATGTACATAGGTGTATATAAGCATATTGTTTTTCCAAAATATTGATTAGTTAGTTTATTAGATTTTTGTGCCATTAGCTCTAAATAATTTGTTGCTTTTTTTGAAAGTAAATTAAGTAAGTCATATTCATCTAATGAATCTTTTTGCAACGAATTTAATATATTTTCATCAGTTACATTATTCATATATCTATGTATATCCAAATTTTTATAAGACTTTAAAATATCATAAAAACTCATGTATCTCGCTCCCCCCTGAAATTTTATATTTATTCTACCGTGCTTAGTTCTGATAAAAAACCAGTTAAAGGTGATGATGAGTTTGCATAGTCAGATACTATTCCACACTTAGCAAGATATGACTCTCTTCCGCCTTCTACTGCCAATCTAAATGCTCTTGCCATTTTTATTGGATCTTTACTAGATGCAATTGCAGTATTTACTAATACTGCTGCTGCTCCCATCTCCATTGCTTCCATTGCTTGAGATGGTTTTCCAATGCCTGCATCTACAATTATAGGGATATCTAATTCTTCAATCATAATATTTATCATTTCTTTCATCTTAATACCTCTATTTGAACCTATAGGAGAACCTAAAGGCATTACAGCTGCGGCCCCAGCATCTATAAGTCTTTTACCAGCATAAAGATCTGGGCTCATATATGGAAGAACTACAAAACCTTCTTTTGCCAGAATCTCTGTCGCCTTAATCGTCTCATCATTATCTGGTAATAAATATTTTGTATCTGAAATAACTTCTATCTTTATAAAATTTCCACATCCCATTTTACGTGCAATTCTTGCTATTCTAACAGCTTCTTGATGATTTGTCGCTCCTGATGTATTTGGTAGTATTGTCATCTCATTTGGTATATGTGTTAATATATTTTCTTCTTTATTATCTAAATCCACTCTTCTAAGAGCCATGGTTATTATTTCGCTATTGCTCTCTTTTATTACCTTAGGTAGTATTTCATTTGAACCGTATTTACCTGTTCCTATAAGTAGTCTACTATTAAATTTATGTTCTCCTAAAACTAATCTATCCATATTATCCCCCTACGTTTTTATAATTAATATTTTTCAACTAATATTTTAATTACTAAGTTCGCCATATGATTTGCACATATAGCAACTCTAGGTGCCATAAGACCATCTCCAATTTTCGCTTCACTTACTAAATCTCCACAGATGTAAAAATTTTCTCTAATTTTTTTTGTATGTATCATATTTGAATCATAATATCCTGCCATTCCACATGATGCTATTAAAAATTTATCTTTCATATTTGTTAAAACATAATTGCTTATTTCTGCTTTTGATTTTGGATCGTCAAAAGCTTCTATAATAATGTCTACATTTTTAAATAAATTCATATTTTTGTTAGTAATTTTTTTATTGAATTCTCTTACATTTATAAAAGGATTTATCTTATTCAAATGGTTTTTAATAGCATCTATTTTATAAGATCCTATATCTTCTATAAAATACTGCTGCCTATTTAAATTAGATGGTTCCACAATATCATAATCAGCTACAATTAATTCCCCTACCCCAATTCTAGCTAAAGAAATTGCTATGTTTGATCCTAATCCACCTAATCCTAATATAGCAACACTTCCCTTTTTTAGCTTTTTGTGTATATTAGGAGTATGCCTTGCAGCTAATAGGTTTTCTATTTCATGTAAATCTAAATTTTCACCTTTTTTAATTAAACTAACTTTATCATTTTCTTGTAACTTGTAATTTTTATCAGCAGGATAACCATTTAATATTACAATATCACTTTCTTTTTTATACTTATCTCTAACTTCATATAAAGTTAATTCTTCATCTATTTCTGTATGAAGTTCATTTAAAAAAATTTTAATTTTAACCCCCTCCTACAAATCTTATTATTTCTATAATGTCTTCTTCTCTTAAAATATAATTTTTATATTTTTCAACCTCTATTATCTCAAAATTCACCTCAACTACCACTTGTTCTTCATTTAAATTAAAATACTCTAAAAGACTTATAATATTTTTATTTTTTTCAAATTCTATAGTCTTCCCATTTACTTTCATAATACCTCCTCTAAATCAAAAATTCGCTTCCCTAATGTCGACAACAACTTCGGCTGTTGCTTAAAATCTGATTTTTTACTTACTCTAATTTTGCTGATATAGCTATATTTAAACTACTTATCAACAATTATAGTGTAATCATAATTTCCTTATACGTAAAAAAGTGCTTATCCTATTTCTAGGAAAGCACTTTTTTAAATAATATAAAAAATGTATACTTAAAAACATTAGTATACTTAAAAGCTTCCCTTCGCAAGCATTACCTTGATCAGGTTAGTAGGGTATTAAGTTGAGGCTTTTCTCTCAGCTAGCCAATTCTAGCTCCCCTAGCTTTCTCTATTAACTTTTACAATTTGAGTATAGCATAGTGTTTTTACCATCTCAACAATCTAATATAATATTTAATCTTATTCATTGTTATTTTTTTATCTTTTAATTTTAAGTTGACTTTATCTTGCTTTAATTATATAATTAAAAGGATTTTGTATAAAACCACTGCAAAATTACTACACAGTTTAAGTTTGAAATATATATTAAATGCTTAATTTAAATTAAGCAAATCCCCATTATTTTTATAATGGGGATTTTAAATTTATTCAAAGCTTTCTTCTAATGTTTGGTTTGTGTTTTTTATCCTTTTTGGAGACTTTACCAAATTATCTAATGTCTTGTGCAAATTAAAATTTCTAAATATAGTAGATACAAAAATAACACCTAGTGCTAAAGCTCCAGCTAAAGATAATGTATTTATACCATAATCTATAGCTTTTATATAATCTCCTTTTATAAATTCATACATTGTATTATATACACCATATCCTGGAACTAAAGGTATTAAACAGCACACAGATAGTGTTGTAGCTGGAGTTTTATATACTCTAGCACAAATTTCACAATATATACTAAAACATATTGCAGCTATAAAAAATGAAGATACCTGAGAAACTTCATTTGCTAAACAAAGTTTATAAGTAAACCAGCTTAAGCCTCCTCCAAATCCAGCTGCTAAAAGCCTTCTTCCTTTTATATTAAAAATAATACCAAAGCTGATTGCAGATAGAGCTGATGCTATTGCTTCTAGTATCATATTAAATCCCCCCCATTGTTAAATATAAATGTATTACTGCTCCAGTACCTACAGCAATCGATACTGCTACTAAAAATGCCTCTGCAGCCTTAGTAAGACCGGATATTAGTTGACCTTCTATTATATCCCTTATAGAATTAGTTAGTGCAAGTCCTGGTACTAGTAACATTATACATCCAGCTATTAATTTATCAATCTCTTTAATTATTCCTATCTTTAAAAGTAATATAGAAAAAATAGCTATAACTGAACCGCATATACTATTTATAAAAAATTCATTTAATGATGACTTACTTAAACTCGTAAAAATTAATTTAGTTATAATTCCGACTAAAAAAGAAACTATAATAGCATTTATCTCTCCACCAAATAGCATTGTAAAAGCTGACGAAGCAATCCCAGATGCCACTAATATTTTTTCTGTATCATAACTATCATCAATACATATTTTTTCTAATTCTTTCTCACATTCCTCAATAGACAAATTTTCCATACTAATCTTTCTAGATAAAGAATTTATATTATGGACCCTATTTAAATTTACACCTCTTGATTTTATTCTTTTTACTATAGAATGAATTTTTCCTTCAATAAATACAGAAACCATTACTGCTGTCGGTGTTGCAAAAACATCTACATCATCAACATTAAATGCTTGACATATTCTTGATATAGTTTCTTCAACTCTATACGTTTCTCCACCGCTTTGTAGCATTGCTCTTCCTGCATTAGAGGAAAAATTGAGAACTCTATTAATATCCATAAAATCTCCCCCCTATCACCTAACGATAAACTCATTATAACATATGAAATTTACATATTTTATACATTTTTTCCCTAAATATATACATATAAAACTATAACTTTCTTTAAAAAAGCCTTTTCCACCTTATGTTTTATTATATATTGTGTATATATTTATTTTATGTTTTTTAATTTATTTTTTTAACTTTTTTATGCAAAGTTCTAATATTTATAATTTTCTAATAACACGGACAATTTTTATTTATTTATAAAAAACATTTAACTTTAAATCTTAAAATTAAATTTAATTTTATAAATTAAGTAAAATAAAAACTGCTTTATATGAATTTCATATAAAGCAGTTTTTATTTTACTTATCTACACATCCTATACCTAATACTCCTGGTCCTGAGTGAGCACAAATACAACTTCCCATACTCACTTCTAAGCAATCTATATTCTTGAATTCTTCAATTAATCGCTTCTTAAACACTTCTAAGTCTGATTTATTATCTCCACATCCAATTATAACACACTTGTTGCTAAGATCCTCACCGTGTTGATCTTTTAAAATCTCTATAATTTTACCTATTACTTGTTTTTTACCTCTAACTTGAGATATAGGCTTTACCAAACCATCATCTATACATAAGATAGGTTTTATGTTTAGCATATTGCCTATAGTAGCTTTTGCTAATGATATTCTGCCACCTTTTTGTAAATATTCTAACGTCTCAACAGTAAACAAAACAGACGAATTTTTTTTAGTATTATTTAAATGGTTTAATATCTCATCTATGCACTTTCCTTCTTGTGCTAATTTTGCTGCGGATATTACCATACATCCACATCCTAATGATAATGACAATGTATCGAATGTTACTACTACACCATCCTCAATATCATTCTTAGCCATTACTGCACTTTGATATGTTCCTGAAGCATTAGATGATCCACCTATATATAAAACTTCATAACCTTGCTTTATATGTTTTTCAAATTCTTCTTTAAACTTTATATACGTTACTTGTGACGTTTTCGGAAGCTTATCATTATCTCTAAGCATTTTATAAAATTCATCTTTATTTATATCTACGCCATCTATATATTCTTTTCCATCAAATATAACACTTAACGGAACTATTGATATATTGTACTTTTCTATATATTCTGATGGTATATCAGATAAACTATCACACACTATTTTTATATTGCTCATTATATTTTCCTCCATATATGGTAACTTTCATCCTTCGATATTATTACCTGGTACTAAAACTTTATCATATTTTTTTAATATTTTCAATATATATTCTATTTATAATAATAAATTAAATATTTTATTCAATTTGTACAATTAATTTTTTAAATCTCTATATACAAAATAAATTTATACGATAAATAAGAAATGCTAAAAAATCATATGACTTCTTAGCATTTCTTTTCACTTCTTCTTCTTCTTTCTTTTATTATAATCAGGTCTTTTTGACTTTTGTGTCTTAGGAGGCCCTTGATTTTTATAAATATTTTTCGCCCCCTTAATCGCCATTCCTAGCCCAAACATTGCTGGTAATAAAAATAACTGCATTCGTTTTAAAAATATTAAACTTGCTCCAAAAACTAGTATTCCTAAAACACTTAACCATACATTAATTCTATACCATCTATCCAACTAAACGCCCCCACATATAAGTATTTTTATTTAATTTCTACATTTATATTTTATTACCTTTATTTATATACTTAAAATTTATGTATATTATAAATATCGTTCTAAAATTATAGCTCTTATACTTTCGTATTTTATATAATCGGGCAATGCTTTTTTTATTGAGCTTATTTTATCATCTCCAAATTTATCAATTACATCTAATATAATTTTTTTTTCATCTTCAGTATAGAATTTTTTAGTGTCTATATTAAATTTAATTATATTATTTTGCTTTAAATAGTCACACACATATCCTAATACAGTTGATGTAGATATTTCAATTTCGTCGCATACATCCTTAATTGTCATACCTTGATTTAATAAATCAAGTACAATTTCATCATTTTTTCTATTATCTCCATCAAGTATTAATTTAAGCCTTTTTTTATATTCCCATTTTGGTACTATATTATTTTCTTCAATATATTCTTTTATTATATTTATAATATCTTCTCCGTACTTATCTATTTTTACTGGACCAATTCCACCTATATCTTTTAATTGTTCTTCATCTAATGGATACCTACCACTTATTTCTTTAAGAGTATTTGCACTTAATATCATATATGGTAATACGCCCTCAAGTTTAGAAACACTTAGCCTAAAACTTTTTAGCTTTTCATATAACTTTAAATCTGTGTTAACTTCAAAAAACTCATCATTTTTAATTTTAGTATCCACATCATTGCTTGCCTTTTCTTTTAATAACTCGTTCTTATTTATATTTTTTTCGTCTATATAACTTTGTATAACTTTTTCAAATTGATGACCATATCTATCATATTTAATTTCTCCAACACCAGATATACTAAGCATTTCATCCTTACTAGTTGAATATATACTGGTCATATTTTTAAGTGTCGCATCTCCAAATACCATATATGGCGCTATATTACTTTGTCTTGCTATCTCACTTCTAAGCTCTACTAATCTTTCATACAATTCATTTTCTACATATCTAGATTTTGTAACTTTAGATTCTTTAAATTCAACTTTAATTTCTTTCTTTATTACCTTCATAGACTGTTCATTTAGTCTTATAGTAGGATAGCTTCCTCTTAGTCCTAAATTTTCTACAACTTCTAAAAATCCATGCGCGACTAATGTATTTATAAATGTTTTTAAATCCTCAGTTGAATATTCCTTCATAATTCCGTATGTAGTAAGAGTATTAAATCCTTGCTCTATTACTTTTTTATTTTTAGACCCTCTAAGTACATCTATAATCATAGTTGCACCAAATCCTCTTTTCATTCTTGCTATACAAGAGATTACTTTTTGAGCATCTAATGTTTTATCTACTATTTCACCTTCATTTAAACAATTGCTACAGTTGTTACAATCATCTTTTTTCTCTTCTCCAAAATAATTTAATATACTTTTTCTATAGCATCCATTGCTATAAACTAAATCTACCATTTGTTGAAGTTTTTTGTATTGAATTTTTTTTCTTTCAGGATTTTCTATTCCTACTTCAACTAAATATTTTTGTGTATGTATATCTCCTGGAGTAAATAACAATACACATTCACTAGGATCTCCATCTCTCCCAGCTCTCCCTATCTCTTGGTAGTAATTTTCTACACTTTGAGGCATATTGTAGTGTATTACCCATCTTATATTTGGTTTGTCTATCCCCATACCAAAAGCATTTGTCGCAACAATTATTTTTATATCATCATTTATAAATTTTTCTTGATTTTCTTTTCTAGCTTCATCATTTAATCCTGCGTGGTACTTAGATACAGAATAATTTCTTTTAAGTAAACCATCATATATACTATCAACCTCTTTTCTAGTTGCTGCATATATAATCCCACTTTCAACCTTATGGTTTTCTACATAATCCAATAGATATCTATTTTTAGATGATGATTTAACTATATTAATAGATAAATTTTCTCTATCAAATCCTGTTATATAAATTGCAGGGTCCTCTAAACTTAATATATTCATAATATCATATCTTACTTCATCGCTTGCAGTTGCCGTAAATGCAGTTACTATAGGCCTTTTATATAGGCTTTTTATAAAATTAGGTATCCTTTTATAGCTTTTTCTAAAATCATGACCCCAGCTTGATATACAATGAGCTTCATCTATTGCTACTTGTGCAATATTTTTATTTCTTATTAAATTTATAAACTCCAAGTTATCAAGTCTTTCAGGTGCTACATATATTAGTTTATATTTATTATTATCTATATTATCTAATATCTGGCTATACTCGCTATTTGAAAGCGAACTGTTTATAAGTTCGGCTTCTATTCCCATAGTTTTTAATGTATCTACTTGGTCTTTCATTAATGATATTAATGGAGAAATAACTATAGTTATTCCATCTAAACAAAGTGCTGGAATCTGATAACAAATAGATTTTCCTCCACCTGTAGGCATTATTGCTAATACATCATTTTTATTAACTATAGAATTTATAATTTGTTCTTGTCCATTTCTAAAGCTTGTATATCCATAGTACTTATATAGTATCTCTAAAGGTTTTACATTCATCTATACTCTCCTTAAAATCTTTATTCTATGTAATTATAATCATGTTTATATTTTATAATTCACTGTTTGTCTATGTTATCACAGTTCATTTTTAATCTTATACTTACTAATATTCAATTTTATCATAAATTTTGCTTTTTAAAAATTTTTATCTATATTAATGAAAAAATACATTGTTTTTATTTATATGTAAACAAGTAACTATAATAATTTTTAATTTTACACATTTTATTTTTTATATTCAAATATATAATAACATCTATAAATCTATGAGCTATCGTACACATAGGAGGCTATTATGAGTTCTAAGAATATATATGGTTTAACTCAAGAAAAATATAATTTAATAAAAAAATATTCACTTACATTAAATGATGATTTGATTTGGGAGTTTCATCATGATAAATATCATACAATAAAATATTTTACTAATAAATTCGCTATAAAGCATTCTACACTAGCTCTTTTATTTAATATTCATAGATTGTGTTATGCAAAAATAAAATATTTTGAGAAAAACTTCGATAAATTTAAGCCTTATAAGTATGACTATAAAGTTGGATTTCATGAGTGCGAGCTATTTGACATGGAGTTTATACTACATAAACCTAGCAATATAATTATTGACTTAAGAAACCTTCAATCTATAAAAGATATAGATGAGTTTAAGCGATTTTGTAACTACCTAGAAACATTTGAAGGCTCTCATTAAATGAGAGCCTTCAAACATAATTATTCTATCCTATTTTTGTGTTATCTTCTTTTCCGTTCCAACATTCAACATTTTCCAAACCAGGTACTTTACTTGCATCAAATACAGGGTCTTTTATACCATTTTTCTTTTGTAATGTATAGTCTTCTAGTGCTATAAATGCATATTTACCTAATAAGGCTATTGCTATTAAGTTTATTATCGCCATAAGCCCCATAAATACATCTGCTAAATTCCATACAATTTGTACTTTAGCTACAGATCCAAATAATACCATACATACAACTAGTGCTCTAAATATATTTAATACTGTTTTGTTTAGCTTAATAAATTCCATATTTGATTGACCATAGTAATAATTACCTACTATAGAACTAAATGCAAATAAGAATATACAAACTGCTATAAATATATTTCCTATCGGACCTATATGAGCTGTTAAAGCTGCTTGAGTTAATTCTATTCCTGTTAATCCAGTTTCCATATACGTAGGGTATAAAAGAATTATAAATGCAGTACAGCTACATATAACTATAGTATCTGTAAATACACCTAAAGACTGAATTAAACCTTGTTTTACAGGATGAGATGTATCTGCTGTTGCTGCTGCATTAGGAGCTGAACCCATACCAGCTTCATTTGAGAATAAACCTCTTTTAATACCTGTTAACATCATTCCACCCATAGTACCCATTGCAACTTCTCTAATTCCAAATGCACTTTCAAATATTAGCTTAAATACTCCAGGTAATTGAGTTATATTAGTTGCTATTATAAATAGTGCAATTAATATATATAATCCTGCAAGAATTGGAACTATTACTTCAGAAACTTTTGCCACTCTATGAACGCCACCAAATATAACAAGTGCTGTTAAAACTGCTAGTATTAGACCCATCATTAGATTACTTATACCAAATGCATTACTAAATGCAGCAGAAACTGTATTAGCTTGAACTGCGTTAAATACAAATCCATAACATATTGTTATTAATATCGCAAAAGTAATTCCCATCCATCTTTTATTCAAACCTTGCTCCATGTAGTATGCAGGTCCACCTCTGTATCCATCTTTATCTTTAACTTTAAATATTTGTGCCAGAGTACTTTCAACAAAGCTTGATGCCGACCCTATAATAGCTATTAGCCACATCCAAAAAATTGCCCCTGGCCCTCCACCTACGATAGCTATAGCTATACCAGCTATATTACCAGTTCCAACTCTTGATGCTGTACTTATACAGAAAGCTTGGAAAGATGAAACTTTTCCTTCTGTTTTATTGTCCTTTGACGCTCCATCTCCTAAAAGTCTGAACATCTCTTTAAAATATCTAAATTGTACAAATTTTGTTTTAAATGTAAAATACAATCCTAATGTTATTAACATCGCTATTAATATATACGACCATAAAAAAGTATTTATACTGTCTATCATTTTTAATAATATTTCCATGTTTAACTCCTCCTCCATTTTAATTAAAATTCTAACGAAAAATTTTTATTTATTTTTTCAAATAATTGATTAATTAGTATATTGAAAATTGTATTAACTTATTTTTCATTATAAAGCTTATTTGAATCTTTTTCAATAGTAAAAATGAATAATTTTTTTTTAATATTTCATTTTTTTATTTTTCCATTCTATTTAGACATATTTAAAATCGTTATCTATCAACGTTCATTTTTTATTTCCACTATATTTTTTTTTGAAATTTTGCATAATAAGTTTATTTTTTAATCATGCTATGTTTCAATGATTTAAATTTTAATTAGTAATTTTTCTAACTTTTTCTTTTGCTTTAATTGCAAATAATACGAAAAAGTACTATTATTTACTTATTGAACAAATTAAATAGGGGGGAGATTTTAATGGGGACTAAGCAAATATTAGCTATTTTAATATTTTTACTAGTTATGATAGCTATTATTTCAGAAAAAATTAACCGCTGTGTTGCAGCTTTATGCGGTGCACTTCTTATGATTTTATTTAATATACTTCCTTTAGAAGTAAGCTTACATCATGTTGATTTTAATACAATAGGTGTGTTAATAGGTATGATGATTTTTGTTTCTGTAGTAAAAAATTCAGGACTATTTGAGTATATAGCCATATATACTGCTAAAAAAGCTAAAGGTGATCCTTGGAAAATAATGATCAGCTTCGTAGTTATAACCGCAATTTTATCTGCAGTTTTAGATAACGTTACCACTGTGCTATTAATAGGACCAATGACTATAGTCATAACTCAAATTTTAGATATTAATCCTGTTCCATTTTTAATAACTCAAATTTTGGCATCTAACATAGGTGGGACAGCAACTTTAATAGGTGATCCACCTAATATTATGATTGGTAGTGCTGCAAACCTTAGCTTTATGGATTTTGTAGTTAATTTAGGACCAATAGTTGCTGTATTATTAGTAATTTTAATAATATGTTTTAAATATATATATAAAAACAGCCTTATAGTCGATGCTGAAAACAAAGGAGCTATATTAAAGCTTGATGAGCATAAAGCTATAAAAGATAGATCACTTTTAATAAAGAGCTTGATTGTAATGTTTTTTATTTTACTAGGATTTAGCTTACATAATGTAATTCATATAGACTCTAGTATTGTTGCTCTTACTGGTGCAACTGTAATGCTTTTAATTGGTAAACAAGATATTGATGATATCTTAGCAAGTATTGAGTGGTCTACGATAATATTTTTTACAGGATTATTTGTAATTGTAGGTGGGCTTCAAGAAGTAGGTATTATAAACCAACTAGCTACATTTATAATATCTGCAACATCTGGTCATCCAGTATTTACAATGCTTATAATACTTTGGCTATCAGCTATAGTTTCTTCATTCTTAGATAACATCCCTTTTGTCGCAACATTAATACCACTTATTTTAACAATGGAAACGCAAGGAATTGATGTAATGCCTCTTTGGTGGGCAACATCTCTAGGTGCATGTTTAGGAGGTAATGGTACTTTAATAGGAGCTTCTGCTAATATAGTTTTAGCTAACGTAGGGCAAAAGCATGCTCATCCAATTACATTTAAAAATTATTTTAAAATTGGATTTCCTATCATGATTTTGACAATAATAATATCTACATTATATTTACTTATAAGATTTTAATTTTTTAGAAGGGTGATGTTTTATGAATGTAAATAGTGCTCAAGGTGATGCTATAGAAACTTTATTACGTCAAATGGGAGCTTATGACATAGTTAAAGTTAGAGGATTACTATACTTTATGAAATTTAAATTAAATGATAAATTTGAAATTTCTTATTCTTATAATATAAATGCTAAAAAGCAATATTTTTTGCAACGTATTAAACCTTATCCAATTCCTCAAGGTGTTTTCTCAGATGAATACGAGGTAGTATCATTTATAACTAAAGATTTAAAAAAATTTAATAACGCTATGAATAGTAGTAATTTTAGTTTATTTTTAGATGTAACTAAAAAAGTAAATTCTATAACATCAAAAATGGAAGATTTATTTTTAAATTATAATGTAGATAAAAATGAATTTTTAAGACTTAATAAAGAACTTGATGATATAGTAAATGAAATTAATTTTTCTAAAGATAAATCAAAAAGACTCTAGTAATCACTAGAGCCTTTTTGTTTTTATTGTTGCTGTTGTTTTCTTTGTTCTATTTTTAATTTATCTAAATATGCTACAGCATTTAATGCTGCTATTTGTCCTTGACCAGCTGATTTTATATAAGAGTAAGGCTTACCTACGCAATCCCCTGCAGCAAAGCATCCTTCAATACTAGTTTTCATATTAATATCTACTTTAATATGAGGACCATCAGTTTCTATACCAGGCACTAAGGATTTTGGTGATGCGCTATCTTTTATTACAAATACACCGTCTACATCTATCTCTTTTTCTTTAAATGCAACCTTATTTACAAGATTATCTCCATGTATTTGAACCGGTCTATCATTTATAACTTCAATTGAACTGTCTAAATCATTTGAAGACCTCATTAATCCCTCATTTTTATACATAGGGATAAAATAAGTTTTAGATGCTATTTCATTTAAGAAGTTTGCTTCTTCTTCTGATTCTTTGTTATAGCCTATTATTGCAACTTTTTTATCTTTATATAAAGGAGCATCACAAGTTGCACAGTATCCTACTCCTCTTCCTAGAAATTCTTCTTCTCCTTTTATAGGCTTTCCATATTCAACTCCAGTAGCTAATATAACTGTTGTTGCTTCATACATTTCATCGCCTGACATTAATGCAAAATAATCGCCCATTGCATAAACATTATTTATTTTCTTTTGGCATATATCGATACCCATACTATCTATATGCTCTTTAAATTTATTTTTTAATTCATCACCGCTTATCTCAAAGAAACCTAAATAGTTATCAATTGATGGCGCTTTTATTAATTTATTGCTTAAATTTTCATTTCCAAATACTATAACGCTTTTATTTCTTATTTTTCCATTTATTGCAGCTGATAGACCTGCTGGACCACTACCAACTATTGCTATATCATATCTCATTTTAATCACCTATTTTTATAAATATGCTTTAACCTTAGCTTTTATTTTTTCTTTTGGCATAAACCCAACTAAAGATTCAACCGGTTTTCCATCTTTGAATATCATCATTGTTGGTACTGTTGATATATTAAATTGTTGAGCTATCTCTAAACTTTGATCTATATCAACCTTTACAAATCTCGCTTGATTTTGCATTTCTTCTCCTAGTGATTCAAATACTGGTGCCAACATTTTACAAGGACCACACCACGTTGCATAGAAATCAACAACGACTAATCCTTTTCCATTTTCTATATCCCCTCTAAATTGTGAAGTATTTATAACTTTAGCCATATTCTTGCCCTCCTAAATATTCTATAATCTATACTATGTATTATAATATAATATAGTTATTACTTATTATATTATAATACTTTATTTATTAATATCTATTTATATATATACCCCTACCCAGTAACTATAAACATTATTTATTATGAATTATCAAATTAAATTTAGTAAACTCATTTAGCTTAGATTTTACATTAATATCTATATCTAAACTTGTTGATAGCATCTTCGCAATAGATAATCCAATACCTGAACCATCAATGTCTTTACTTCTAATATTTTCACTTCTAAAAAATCTATCAAATATATTAGATATTTCATCATCTTTAATACCCATACCACTATCTTCAATGGTTATTATGATATCACGTCCTTCTTCAGTTAAATTTATACATATGATATCATTTTCATTAGTATATTTGAACGCATTATCTATGAATATTAAAATTAATTGTCTTAGTTTATTTTTATCTGTAATTATTATTTTATTCTCTGCATTTAAATTTATATTAAATTTCTTATTTTGTATTTCAGCTATGTCTAAATAATCATTACTTATTTCATTTATTAGCTGTTCAATATTTACTTCTTCTTTATTTAAAGTTGTTATTGAATCTTCCTTTGTAAGGCATAATAAATCATTTATCATTTTTTTTATTCGTCTAGTTTCTTTCATGGCATCAGCAATCAATTCAACTTCATCACTTATTGTACTATCTGGGCTTCTTAGCATACTTTCTAATTTAGATGAAACTATTGATATAGGAGTTCTAAGCTCATGAGATGCATCTTGGACAAATTTTGCTTGATTATTCCATGCAGTTTCTATAGGTATCAATGCTTTCTTAGTTAAATAAAGTGCAATAAAATAAGTTATAATGATTGCAATTATTATTCCAATAACAAATACATATATTAATTGCTTAAATGAATTTATTTGTGAATCTATATTTCTTATTATTTGTATTTTATACTTTCCTATTTCTAAGCTTAACTCCCTAAATGTGTATCCATTTTCTGTATATGTAAAAAAGCTATTTTTTTTATTTTCTCTAAGCTTTGGCAACATGTCTTCAAAGTAACCATTTCTTGTATAATACTTTACTCTATTTCCTTCATATATATATACCATATTGCTTGGATCTTTTAAAACTATTGGAGAAAACATTGCACTACTTGTTAGTTGTACTGTAATATTTTCTAGCTCATCATTTAAATTTTTATCTACACTATTGTATGTAAGCCCCTGAAAGTATGAATATATAAATATGGAAAATATTATAAAAAAACTTACAACTACGGCTACATTTATTTTTATTAAACTAACCTTCGTTTTATTAAATACATTTTTATTTATCATCAAAAATATATCCCACTTTGCGTTTTGTTTTTATATATTTATCATATCCATATTTACTTAGTTTTTTCCTTAAATTACTTACATACACCTCAACAATTTCTATAGTAGCATCTGAATCAATTCCCCAAATTCTGTCATATATTTGTTCTTTAAGTAAAATACATCCTTTATTTATTAAAAAATATTCTAATAAATTAAATTGTTTATTTTGAAGATATATTTCTTCATCATTTATAAATGCAGTTTTTTTATTTGTATCTATATATAAATCCTTAAATATAATTCCATTTTTATTTTTTATTTTTCCATTTGTCCTAAGAATTGCGTAACTTCTAGCAATTAACTCTTCCATATAAAAAGGTTTTGTCAAATAATCATTAGCTCCTATTTCAAAAGCGCTTACTTTATCATCTAAACTTTCTTTGGCTGTTAATATTAGTACCGGTGTATTTATATCTTTTTTTCTTATATTCTTTAGTATTTCAATCCCTGAAATATGAGGCAACATCCAATCTAAAATTAATAAATCATATATATTTTGATTTATTAAATATAAAGCATGATCTCCGTCTTCACATATTTCCACTTCAAAATGTTTGCTCATTTCACTACTAATACTATCTAAAAGGCTTTTATTATCTTCTACTATTAATATTTTCACTCTCATCCCCCTTTTCTTTTTTATTTTTATTATACAACATAAAAAGCTCGTTGTATTATCTAATTATAATTAGTAAATACACCGAGCTAACTACTTTTACTATTGATTTTCATAAGTTATATTTGCCTTATATTCTAAACCAGATAAGTCACTATACATATCAATGTCATTACATTGCCCAGTATAAGAACACCCTTTCATTTGATTTAAAGCTGAAAAATAACAACTAACTATATCTGTAGTATCCGTATAGTTTTTATACATCCCTACATAGTATTTTTCTCGTTTTTTGCTTTTCCATTTCATATGAAATCCTTCTTTCATAAAATGATACTTATCAAACTATTGTAATTTATTTTGATTGTAACTATTGATTATGTTTATGAATTCATCCATAGTTAAGTTAGAATCTAATTTGTTTAACATTTCATTATAATACCAATTTGCAAACTCTGGGTCTGCTAGTGTTGCATTCATTTTTTCAAAATCTAAATTCCCTTGGTTTAAGTTATTTTCATTCATTTTTACCACCCCTTAATTAATATTTATTATTCATCATAAATATATGATTTATACATCCAAAATCCTCCTAAGTAATAATTATTTATTTATTTTAACTCTATGAGATTTAAGATCAATATCTATAGTAGCTTTTTCTTTTACATCATCATAGCTATATCCTAATATCTTTAATTTATCTGCATTACTTGAAACGGCTACTTCCATTTCGATTTCCTCTTCTGGTTTTAAAACATTATATGCTGGTAAATGGTTTACTGTTATATATTCTCCATCTCTTTTTAATTCCCCTATCTTTAACGATATATTTCCTAAATCTTTTTCTGATGAGTTTTTGATTTTTACCATATATGTACTTGCATCCTCTGTTTCATTTTCTTTATATATTTCAGATAATGCTAAGACTTCATAAGATTTACTATTTTCTACTTTAGCTATATTTTCTTTTATTTTAACAGAATCTTTTTTTAAATTTACAACTACACCTGTTCCTTCTGTTTCATAACCGTAAGACACTATCTTTATGCTGTTTGCGTACTCTTTATGAGGAAACGATACAGCTGATAAATCTCCTGGCAATAATGTTAAATCTAAAAATGTTTGAGAGTTAGATATTACATTTCCATTTTTATCTACTTCTTCATATCCAACCCATATATTACTTATATAAAAATTTTCTTTATTTTCTATTTTAGTAACTGTACTATTTTGATCTAAATTAGATACATTAGTAATCTCTGTATTTTCTATTTTAATTGCTTTTGCATTTTCTTGATTTATTTTTATACTTGATACAGTATTTTTGAGTTCTTCTTTTTTACTTACTTCTTTTTCACATCCACTCAATCCTATAATACTACTCAATAAGACTACTAATAAATATGACTTTTTTGAAATTCTCATTATTTCTTAACTCCTCATATTTAAATATTAATATAATTATATTCTCATTTTGCAAGAAATTCATTATATTTTTCATTTTTAATAATTTTATTTTTATAATAAATGTTTATACTCTTTCATAAAATCTGTAAGGGCCTGAGTAATTATCTCTTGCTTAGTAAATTGAGAGTTACTACATAATCTTTCAAACTCTTCCCATATACTTTTCTCAACTCTTATGCTTGTAGACTTAAGTTCTTTTAATTCTTTTTTTTCTATATTTATATCTTTTTTGGATACTGTTTTTTTAGGCTGCAAACTTCTGTAATCTTTAACTTGTAAATACCAATCATATACTTCACATAGTTTATCTAGATCTTCAGTTGTTATATTAATTTTTCTATCTTTTCTGGGCTTTATATTTGTTTTTTTATTTTCATTTGACTTTTCAGTTGTTTTTGCAAGAGTATTTTTTTTATTTGTTTTCTTTTCTTCGTCCCTCTTTGATGATCTATTTTTTTTAATTACGGTGTCAGACTTTTTCTTTTTACTTTCTTCTTTTTTTATTTCTTTGAATGCTATTTGACTTGCCTTATTTTCTTCTTTTAACTTATACTTTCTATTTTCTAATTTATATCCACTTTTATTTAAAAATGCTCTAAGCGTTTTAGGCATTATCCCCAATTCTTTTGATATATGTTCAAACTCCATTTCTTTTTCTTGAAGTTCGATAAATTTTTTTAATCTTTCATTGCCTTTCATTTATTTCCTCCATAAAATTTAATGTCTATTTTATCTATTGTATCACAATATTGATTTTTACACAAAATCACTCTATTTGTACAAAGCTTACTAAAACTTTTAGCTATCAAAGTTATAAGTAAAGCATCGAATATTTTATTTATGTTAATATAATAATTTATATAAAAAGCTAGCCTAGTGTATATGAAATACCTTAGGCCAGCTTTTTATTCTCCTACACCAAAATCAGTATTATTATATAATACTTCAATATTAGGATTTTGATCTAAATAATTATATTTATCTATAAACCACTTAACTAATTCATCATCTCTTTTCAATTTAGAACTATTATTTATAAAAACATTTATAGTTGCATGGGTAAAATTATTAATAACTATATCTATATCCTTGTCTATCATTTCTTTGGTTTGCCCTTTTATACCAACCATCATACAAGGTGAATCAAAATATTCTTTTAATTCTTCAATGGTTTTAAATTTAGCATTTTTATTTAAAAATTCATTTCTAAACTCATAATCAAAACTCTCAACACCTATTTTAAATATTATAGGGATTCCAAAAAACTCTCTCATTTTCTTTACTTTGTTTTTATAACACCAATGGCTTTCTAAAAATAACTTCTCTATCTTTTTTTCCACCACTATTTCCTTTATTTTTTCCAACGTTTCTTTAGGAAGTTCAAAACAGCTTCCTGAATTAATAACTTCTAATACCTTATACTTACCAGATATCTTTTCTAAAACTTCAAAGTTAATTTCATTTATTTCTTCTTTAGATGTAGAGTTATCTAATATATAATCACAAAAACTACATTTTCCCCATGCACAAGGGAAACCTTTTAATAAAACTATTTCACGTTGATTTTTATTTGTTATTTCACTGTATCTTTCCATAATATCTATCTCCTATCTATTTTGCAGTTATTAATAACAGCTACTCCAAACCCTAAAAGCGTAAGCGCCCTTACATCGGTGTTTATCTGCATTTTATTTACTCATTAATTTATGGTTAATGAGAACAAAAACTTATTTAGATTTTTAATTTATATATTCTCGTAGATTATACCATACTCTTTATTATACAAAACTAAAAGAAAGTTTACTTAATTATTTATAAATTTAGACTTCTATTTTAATATAGACCCATAAAAAATTTCATATTATATATAAAAAGAGTTTACTATATATATGTACTTTTTATAAAACAGATTTCAATTTATTTTCAATTTATAATTAAACATATTTTATAAAATGTTTTTGTGTTTTTTTATCAAATTTTGATATGATATCGTTTTTATTATGTTTTTTTTAATCATATTTTAATATAAAATTTCAAAACAAATTTCAAGCACCTTTTTTAATATTAGTATTCTAACAATCGGCTATATAGCTGCTTTAGAAAGTAATTTTAAAGTGAAAAATGAATTAGTTTTCCTACTTTTTTTAAGCCTTAGAAAACTTTTTCTTAAAAAAAATAAATTTTTATCAATAAAAGTGTTTACATTTGTCGAAGTTTGTTCTATAATTGTAATTAATCTAATCAATTGTTTGAAAAATGCAAACAAGGAAAACACTACCAAAAGGTAGTAGTCTATTTACATTTTTAGGAGGAAAAGAAATTATGGCACAAATTCTTATGGGTACTGGCTTATTATTAGTAGTACTGGCATTATTCACATTATTCAGTTACAAAGCGCCTCAAGGTATGAAAGCTATGGGTGCATTAGCAAGTGCAGCTTGCGCAAGTTTTTTAGTTGAAGCTTTCCATGCTTCATTATTTGGACAACAAATGGGTATAGATTTCTTAGCTCAAGTTGGTGGAGCTAACGGTTCTTTAGGTGGTGTAGCTGCTGGGATATTAGTTCCTTTAGCATTAGGAGTTTCTCCTGTTTACGCTGTTTTAGTTGGTTTATCAGTTTCAGGATTCGGTATATTACCAGGATTCGTTGCTGGATACTTAATATCATTTGTTGTTAAGTTCTTAGAGGAGAAAGTTCCTGCTGGACTTGACTTAATAGTAATAATATTAGTTGCTGCTCCGCTTTCAAGAGCAATCGCTATGGGTATGGATCCAGTAGTAAACGGAACATTAAAGCAAATAGGACAAGTTTTAATACAAGCATCTAGTGGTTCTGGATTAGCTTCTCAAATAATTATGGGTATAATATTAGGTGGAATAATAACAGTTGTTGCTACGGCTCCATTATCTTCAATGGCCTTAACAGCTATAATATCATTAACTGGTACTCCAATGGCTATCGGTGCATTAGCAGTATTCGGTTCTTCTTTCATGAACTTTGTATTCTTCTCAAAGATGAAATTTGGTTCAAAGAAAGATACAATATCTGTTGCTATAGAACCTTTAACACAATCAGATATAATATCTGCTAACCCAATTCCAGTATTCGTTACTAACTTTATAGGTGGAGCATTATCTGGATTAGTAGTTGCTTTAGTAAGTTACTTTGTATCTCCAATAACTATAAGCCAACCTGGTTTAGCAACTCCTATAGCTGGTTTTGCAGTTGCAGTTGGACAAAACGGAACACCTGCTTTAATAGCTGCTGCTGGTTGTGTAGTAGTAAGTGTTGCTGCTGGATTCTTAGGACATGCAATATTCAAAAATTACAATATAAAAACTGCTGATGAAATAAGAGGAACTAAAGAAGATTCTACTCAAGCAGCTTAATATAAAAAAAGGATGTAGATTGTCTACATTCTTTTTTATGTTATATCCTAATAATAAAAATAAAAAAAAGGATTATTATCATAAATTTATGATAATAATCCTTTTTTTATTGGTGCGGATGAAGGGAGTCGAACCCCCACGCCGTAAAGCGCCAGATCCTAAGTCTGGTGCGTCTGCCAATTCCGCCACATCCGCGAAAACATTTACTACAATTTAATTGTAATTATGTTTTATATAATATGCAATAGATTTTTGTAATTTTTATATCATCTAACTACCTTTCTTGTCAATGTTCCTATACCTAACCCCATCATTACTACTCCAACAAGCATTTCGATATTTGCTACAGTATAAGAAATCGCTGTAGGTTTTGAATTATTGCAACCTACACCAGCAAACATACCTACACTTAAATTTGTAGATTCATTAAAATCTTTCAATAATTTCCATATATTCCATGTATTTATATTAGTTAATGTATACCTAACAGTTTCTCCATCTAAATCCATGCCAGTCAATAAATATGCTATAGAAAATATAAAAATTATTGCTAATGATGATAAAACACAAAACCAAGGTCTTTCTCCATAACCACATAAAAGCCAGTATAAATAAGATCCAATTTTAGGTATAATATTTGAACATTTTCTCTCTGTACATTTGCCTAAGTAATAATACTCTCCAAAATTATTATTTAGAGTATTTTCTTTAAACTTATCTGCAAGGCTTTCATAGGTCATATAAATACCTTCATATTCTTTCTTATCTTTTACTCTAGGTTCAATTTTATCAAAAAATGTTTTTTCATCAAATTTTGTTTTATATTTATCATTAAACTGAATATCTTCTATATAGCATTCATATGTCTTAAATCCAGATAAATCGCTATCAACAATATCCACAACACTTAACTCGCTATGCATAATAATTGCATTGTTCATAGCTGTTAACTCTATTGATGTATTTTTTATTTTACAGTTTTCAAAAATCAAGTATGAATTATCACAATTTAAAAATTTAGCATAAATTTCACATTTATAAAAACTGCACCCTAAATTGTCTTTTTTATTTAGTGCCGGAAGCTTTTCACTGTCTTCTTTTATAAAGATACAATTTTCAAACACAACACCTCCACCATTAAAAATACAATCTTCAAATATACACCCTATAAATCTACAGTTTTTGAATTTAATATTTCTAAAGCTACATCCTATGAATTTTGCACAAATTATATCTAAACTATCAATATTCATAAAGTTCTCTTCATCATATAATCCTTTTTTCCCAATAAGCTTACTTTCAACTTTATTATAACTATAATTGGAATCTGGAATATATCCAGTTAAATCAATTTTATGTTTAACTATATCAATATATAACTTTTCATTATTCTTCTTTCTTCTTTCTAACTGATCTTTTAATACTGCTTTTTCTTCTTTAAAATTTATATATGCCATAACATAACCTCTTCTATACAATTATTAAGTTAAAATTCTTAGTATATAATTGAAATGTTTAAAATGATACAAAATAAACGTAACTAATCTGTTACGTTTATTTTGTATCATTTTTATTATTTTCACTTTCGGTTATATTATTCTGTTACTTTTTAATTTATATTTTCTATTATTTCTAAATTTTCTTCAACTTCAACTTTCTTGCCGAATATTTGAACCCCTATAAATATTGCAAATAAAGATATAGGTAATACTATATAAATTGGTAATCCTAAACCTGCTGGAATATATCCAAACACTACTGTTATAAAAGCCACAAATAATGAATATGGCATTTGAGTTTTAACATGGTCTATATGATTACATCCAGCCCCCATAGAAGATAAAATCGTTGTATCAGATATAGGAGAACAATGATCTCCAAATATAGCACCTGTTAAAACTGCACTTGTTGTAACTATTATAAATGACATTTCTGGATTTATAGAATGTGCTAATGGTACTGCAAGTGGCATAAGTATCCCCATAGTACCATAAGCAGTCCCTGTAGCAAATGATATAACTGCACCTAATATAAATATAATACTTGGTAATAGGAAATATGGTAAAGATCCTGATAGTAACGTTACTAAATATTTAGCAGTTCCTAACTCTTTTATTACTGAACTTAAAGACCATGCTAGTATTAATATAACACCTGTCATTAATAGACCTTTCATTCCATCTATCCATGTTTCTATAGCCTCTGATATTGTAAATATTTTCTTAGAAACAGCCATCGCTATACCAACTATACTAGCGAATAATGCTGATTGGAATAATGCTACTGATGCATCTGAAGCACTAAAAGCTTCCTTTATAGCTTCAAATGAGAATGGAGAATTTGTAAATAATTGTATTAATATTTGATCCTCACTGCTCATTATCGAACTATATCCACTATAATAAAAAGAAATTAAAGCCGTTATTATCAAAGTACCTATAGGTATTATTGCATTCCATATACTTAATTTTATTCCTTCTTTAGGCTCTAGATCTGATTTTTCTTTATCCTCTAAATTACCATCCACTAAATTATTCAGTCTCTCAGACTTGGCTCTTAATTCAGCATCTCTCATAGGCCCAAAATCTTTTGCTAAAAGTGCAGTTATTACTATAAAAGCTAATATTAATATATTGTAAAATCTGTATGGTATAGTATTTAAGAATATACCAAATGCATCTGCATTTACACCAATCCCTGTAAAAGCATCATTTATAAGTCCAACTTCAAGTCCTATCCATGTAGATATTATTGCAAGTCCAGCTATTGGAGCAGCTGTTGCATCTATTATAAAAGCTAATCTTTCTCTTGATATTTTCATTTTATCTGTTACAGGTCTCATTATTGGACCTACTATTAATGAATTTGCATAGTCATCAAAGAATACTAAAAGTCCTAAAAACCAAGTTATAATCTGAGTTCCTTTTGCTGTTTTTGCTCTTTTAGCTAGTGCTTCTGCTATAGCTTTAGCTCCTCCCATCTTTGCAACAAGATTTATTACGCCTCCTATTGCTAAAACTTGAAGAATTATGCCTGCATTCCAAGGATCAGCTAAAGAATTTAATGCTCTATTTACTAAGTCTAAAAAAGCTTGTATTAATGCTGAAAATACGTTATTACCAGATATATTAATTATAAAGCTACCTGATAAAATTCCTAAAAATAAAGATACTACAACATTTTTAGTTAAAAAAGCTAATACTATAGCTATAACTGGCGGTAGTAAGGTTACTAATTGAAACTTTTGAGCATTGATAGTAGCTTGATCTACCTCCCCTGCAAACACTAATGGTGACGATAAAATTAACATAATTACTGTTACTAGTATTAATCTAAATTTTCTATTATTCATAAAACATATCCTCCTTAATTTTTATTGTGAATATGGAGGGTAATAAAAAAGCCTTGAGTTTACACTCAAGGCTTATTTTCATTTACATAGTTTATTTAAAATTTGGATTAATCTCTGCGCGCAACAAATTTTAAATATAGCAGTACTATATATAGTCTACTGTATTGTAAAAATTCCTTAAATGTAGCTCCCCACAAAACAAGTTTGTGACAGTTATGCATATATTTTATGCATACCCAGCAATATAACTTCAAAGCATTAGTTATAAGCTTCGGCGATAGTTCCTTTCCTAATAAATCATTGTGCTTACCTCATTATTAGTACTGATAAATATCGCAGCCTCTACCCTTTTTTATTCACTTTTGTTTTACTTATTAATCATTATAGATTAACTTATTTGTTTTATCAACCATTTTTTTAAATTTTTGTTAAATTCTAAAAATAATATATATTTACTTTTTTTTACATCATATGATACTATTTGATTAATTAAAAAGTTTTATTAATTAAATAATATAAATCTAGGGGGATGACGATGTTATTAATTTATAACGATAAAACTAATCCATACTTTAACCTTGCTATGGAAGAATATTTTCTAAAAAATTTCTGTGATGATATATTTATTTTATGGAGAAATGAGCCATCAATCATTGTAGGAAAAAATCAAAACACATTATCCGAAATAAATATTGAATATGTAAAAGAAAATAATATTCCTGTAGTAAGAAGGCAATCTGGGGGTGGAGCTGTTTTTCATGATTTGGGAAATATTAATTTTACATTTATAGCTAATGATAAAAAAGGATTTAGTGATTTTAAAAGATTTACACAACCAATAATAAATTTATTGAGAACTTTAGATATTGATGCTACTTTTTCTGGTAGAAATGATCTATTAATAGATGGTAAAAAATTTTCAGGTAATGCACAGTACAACTATAAAAATAGAGTCATGCATCACGGTACATTATTGTTTTCATCTCAAATTTCAGACCTTTCAAATGCATTAAAGGTAAAGCCCATAAAATTTGAAGGCAAAGGTATCAAAAGTGTAAAATCAAGAGTAACTAATATAAGAGAACACTTAAAAAAAGATATATCTATTTTAGAATTTAAAGATTTAATTATAAATTATTTATTAAATACTAATAGCAATAATAAAACATATGATTTAACAAATGATGATATCGATAATATCTGGTTATTAGCTAACAATAAATATAACTCTTGGGAATGGAATTTTGGAAACTCTCCTAAATATAGTTTAACTAATCAATTAAAATACCCTGGCGGAAATGTGGAGTTCAATCTTAATGTTGAAAAGGGAATTATAAAAAATATTAAATTCTTTGGTGATTTTTTTGGTGAATCTGATGTTTCTTATATAGAGAATTTATTAGTTGGAATAAAACATGACGAAGATAGCATAAAAGATGCATTAAATCTAATTGATATAAATAATTATTTTTTAGGTGCAAATATAGAAATACTCTTATCCGGTATTTTAGGAGTTAAATAAAAAAGAGCTAATTTAAGCTCTTTTTTATTTTTTTAAAAGTTATCACTATCTAAGTACCTACGTCTTTATTTTTTAAATCTAAATCCATATATTATTTACTTTATTCATGTTTCATTCATGTTTAACATTATTTTTTAACGTTCCATGACTTTTATACTTATTTTTATTATTTACTTTTATTAAATTTATTTATATAATCTTTATTATAAACATATTATTTACTAACCTTTAAGGAGATTATCTTATGAAAAAATATAGTTATAAAGAGATTCAAATGATATATGGAAAAATAAGTCCTTTTGAATTTAAGGATAGACTAATAGATTTAGCAAGATACAATTCAAATAAAAATAACATGCCTTTACTAGATGCAGGTCGCGGAAACCCTAACTGGACTGCAGCTACACCTAGAGAAGCATTTTTTACATTTGGACAGTTTGCAGTTAATGAGACTCGTTTAAACTGGGATTTAGGAAATTTAGCAGGTATGCCTCAAAAAACTGGTATCTGTGATAGATTTTATAATTATATAAGTGAAAATAAAGATATGCCAGGTGCTGAATTATTAAAAAACATAGTTGATTACGGTATAAACGAATTAAATTTTAATGGTGATGATTTTGTTCATGAATTAGCAGATGCTATAATTGGTGATAACTATCCAGTTCCAGATAGAATGTTGCCTCATTTAGAAAAAATAGTTCATGATTATTTAGTTCAAGAAATGAAATATAATACTAAATTAGGTGGAGAATTAGATATATTTGCAGTAGAGGGAGCTACAGCTGCAATGTGCTATATTTTTGATTCTTTAATGGCTAATGAACTTTTACGAAAAGGTGATAAAATTGCTCTAATGACACCTATATTTACTCCTTATTTAGAAATACCTCATCTTCCTAGATATGAATTTGAAGTTATTAATATAAATGCAGACGAAATCGATGAATATGGAAATCATACGTGGCAATATTCAAAAAAAGAATTAGATAAACTTAAAGATACATCTATAAAAGCTCTATTTGTGGTTAATCCTAACAATCCAGCATCTATAGCAATAAGCGATGAATGTTCTACAAATCTTGTTGATGTAGTTAAAAATTATAATAAAGATTTGATGATAATATCTGACGATGTGTATGGCACTTTTGTAAATGAATTTACCTCATTAATGTGTAAACTACCATATAATACCATAGGAGTTTACTCTTACTCTAAATATTTTGGAGTTACAGGGTGGAGACTAGGTACAATGGCTTTACACAAAACTAATGTATTTGATAAAAGAATAAATGATTTAGATGAGGAATTAAAATTATCTTTAAATAAACGTTATTCTGATATGAGTTTAAATCCATCAACTTTATCATTTATGGATAGAATAGTTGCTGATAGTAGATTAGTTGCCCTTAACCATACAGCAGGTTTATCTACACCACAACAAGTTCAAATGGCATTTTTCTCTGCATTTGCATTAATTGATAAGGAAAATGCATATAAAAAGTTAAATATCAGTATTTGTAATAAACGTCATGACTTATTATATAATGCATTAGGAGTAGTTATTAAAGAAGATAAAAATAATGCTGCTTATTACACTCAATTTGATATAGAAAATTGGGCAAAATTTAATTATGGAGATGATTTCGTAAAATACTTAAAATCTCATTATTCTCCTGTAGATGTTTTATATAAATTAGCTAATAACTACTCAATTGTTTTACTTAGTGGAAATGGTTTTGCTGGCCCTGATTGGTCTGTAAGAGTTTCTCTTGCCAATCTTAATGATGAATCTTACTCTAAAATTGGAAAAGCTTTAAAAAATATATTAAGCGGTTATGTAAATGATTATAAGAACTATATTAATAATCATTCTAATTTAACTATATAATTAAATATTATAAAATAGGAGTTATAATGAATAAATATGTATTCATTATAACTCCTATTATTAATATTTAATTATTTTATTTTCCATAAACATTTGATGCCATAAACAAAATGCATATATAGACCAAATTTTTCTAGAATTATCTTGATGATCTTTTATGTGATTATCCAATAAATTTATAGCATAATCTTTATTTAATACCTCATCTACATCAGCATCATGTATAGTTTGTCTAACAACATCCCCTAAATCCTCTTTTAGCCAAACTCTAATAGGAGTTGGAAATCCTAATTTTTTCTTCTCTACCATATGTAGTGGTATTATATCTTTAAACGCTTCTCTAAGTAATACCTTAGTATTAGAATTACTTATTTTTTGATCAATTTTTAAATGTTTTGCTAATTCTAACACTTCTTTATCTAAAAAAGGAACTCTAAGCTCTATAGATTGAGCCATCGACATCTTATCTGCCTTTTGAAGGATGTCTCCCTCTAACCATGTATTAACATCTACATGTTGCATTGTAGTTACATAATCATAGTTATTAATTCTAGCTTCTTCATATATGGAAGAAAGTATTTTTTGATATTCATTGTTTTCACTGTAGTTTTTTACTATTTTTCTAACTTCATCATTTTCAAATATCTTTGCATTCCCAATATATCTATCTTCTAATGGAGTTGTTGCTCTATATAAATAACTCTTACCTTTTATATTTGGCATTACACTAGATACTCCATTTAGAGCCTTTTTAATACCTCTAGGCATATTTAATATAGGCTTTACACTATTATACTCTTTATATATATTGTAACCACCAAAAAGTTCATCGGCTCCTTCACCTGATAAAACTACTGTAGCATGTTTTTTCGCTTCTTTTGATAAAAAATATATCCCAACTTGAGATGGATCAGCTACTGGATCGTCTAAATGATAAAAAACCTCTGGCAATGACTTTATATAATCTTGTTGGGTAACATTAATATCTATATTTTCTATACCTAAAACTCTAGCAGTTTTTTTAGCAACCTCTATTTCATCATATCCATCCACTCCAAATCCAACTGAAAAAGATTTAATATTTGGATTTACCTGGGATGCTATTGTCGCTACTATAGTCGAATCTATTCCTCCAGATAAAAATGTACCAACTTCTACATGTGCGTCCATATGATGCTTTATTGAATCTGCTACAACTTCTTTAACATCATTTGCTGTAATGTGTTTTTTAGGTATAAAGTCTACTTTATAATATTTTTTAAGTTCAAGTTTTCCATCCTTTACTGTAAATGAATATCCTGGTGGAATTAATTTAATATCTTCTATCATTGTATTTTCTAATGGAACATACTGAAATGAAAGATAGTTTTGAAGACTTTTTTCATTTAAATTTACCTCATCTAATAAATTTACTATTGCTTTATACTCTGATGAAAAAACTATAAAATCAGAATTGTCCAGATAGTATAAAGGTTTTATACCAAAGTGATCTCTAGCTCCAAATAGTAAATTTCTTTCTTCATCATAAATTATAAATGAAAACATTCCTCTTAAATTTTCTACACATTTTTCTTTATTTTCAATATAAGAAGTCAACAAAACCTCTGTATCACAGTTTGTTTTAAATTCATATCCTTTATCAATTAAATTACTTCTTAAGATATTATGATTATATATTTCACCATTAAAAATAATAGTATTATTATTTTTTTCAAATGGTTGACTTCCATTTTCTAAGTCTAATATGCTCAACCTTTTAAATGCAAATTCTATATTATCTTTTTTATATATACCAGTATGATTAGGTCCTCTGTGATTAATGTTCTCTACTAATTTTTCTATTTCTAAATCTTTATTCCTATTTTTATAATATATTGAAACGTGTCCGCACATAATTTTATTATTCCTCCTACTATTCTTCTATTTACTATTTTTTACATATTATAGAAGTCTATACATATAGGAGTCTAAATTTAAATTTAGTTTTATAAATTTGCTTAATTAATATTGTACTTTACTTGAACAAATATATATATCCTATTATAACTATCGTCAAGTCAGCTAAAATATGTATTGCCCATGAATTTAAAAAATTATCCGACTTAGTATCAACATAATTAAATACAATTCCTGTTATAAATAACCCTAGTATACATAATAGAATTAATTCAATACTAAACCAGTTTTTAAATATACCTATATGATACAATGCAAATAACAATGAAGAAAAAATATATCCTACTTTTTTATATCCCATTTTATTTAAATTAGTAAATATAAATCCTCTAAAAAAAAATTCCTCTAAAAAAGAATTTGCAAATGTAAAATATGTAGTTACGATTAAATAATTTGTAGATGTTATTTTTGATTTTGTAGCTAATTCTAAAAATATAACATCCATATTTATTATTTTTTTAAAAAACATAAAAGCTCCGACTAATATAACTGCAGATAATACCCCTAAAAGAATTCCTACACCTATCGTTTCTTTATCTACTAGCTTTAAATTAAGTCCTTCTTTTAAACTTGTCTTTCTAATTATCTTTATAAATACAACCGGACTCATAGTAAATAAAATAATTTTACTTACAGTCTTAGTCAAATAATCCACCATTAATATCTGCTCGATTGCAAATAAAATTACTACACATAGTATAGATGTGAAAATTATAAAATTTATATATATTTTTTTTTCACTTAAACTTATATTTTCCAGTTCTTTATTCAAATTAATACCCCCTTATTTATACCTAATTATAAATTTAAAGCCTAAATTTTACAATTTAAATTATAAAATTTAGGCTTTAAATTTAATTACAGACAAAGAACCCTTTATATAAAATATAAAAGGTTCCCCTGGTATATAATAGTTATTATTTTTTAAACGTTTATCAAAATAATATAATACTATTCTTTATCTGTCAAGTTTTATATAAAATTATATTTAAATTTAGTAAATTTTTTTGTCTTTAAATAAGCATAATAATCAGGAGGTGATTTTATGAAAAATAATTTTTTAATAGTTTTTATTTTTAGCTTTCTAATATTTTTTAACACAAGTACTTCATTTGCATTATCCCCTAAATATCAACCTCTTGATTTAAAACCATTACCATACGGATATGACGCATTAGAACCTTTCATTGATAAGGAAACTATGCAACTTCACCATGATAAACACTATAAAACATATCTAGATAAATTTAATGATGCTATAAAAGACTATCCAGATTTATATAGCTCTAACATTTATGATCTTCTTGCATGTCTAGATTGTTTACCCTCTGAAGTGTCCAAAGTTATAAAAAATAATGGTGGTGGAGTTTACAATCATGAATTCTTTTTTGATATTATGACACCTGATAAAACTAATTTAGATGGAGAACTAGAAAAAGCAATAATTAGAGACTTTGGTTCTTTCGATAACTTTAAAGATTCTTTTAAAAAAGCTGGCTTAGGTATTTTCGGATCTGGATGGGCTTGGTTAGTTTCTGATGAATCTGGAAATTTATCTATAACTACTACTTCAAATCAGGATAGTACAATTACTTTAAATTTAAAACCTATTATTGGACTTGATGTATGGGAACATGCCTATTATCTAAAATATAGAAATAATCGTAGTAGTTACATAGACAATTGGTTTAATGTTGTTAATTGGAATAAAGCTAAAGAAAACTATAAAAATGCTCTTAAATAATACAAATAAGCCTTCAAATTAAATGAAGGCTTATTTGTGCTTTAATTAAAATTTTTCTATAAATTATTTTTGTAAAAACATTTTTTTTAATATATAATAAAAATAAATTAAACTTTTAATTTATATCGACATTTAATATTATATCATTCAAGGAGGACTTATGGTAAAGGAGACTCATGTAAAAGGTGGCTATGTCTTTGCACTTTTGTCTATTCCATTTTTAAATAATAATTTTTTAAAAGAATATGACATTATTTATAAGATAATACTACTATTTATTTATATATATTTTTCATATCTAGGTTCTTTATTTCCAGATATAGATATGAGAGGTTCTTATATTAGTAAAAGATATCCTATTTTATATAAAAAACTAGGATCAAAGTTTAAGCATAGAGGATTTACTCATAGTTTATTGTTTCTATCAATTTTAGTATATATTTGCAAAATTCTAATACTATCTAGTAATAATAATATTGTCTTTATTTGCTTATGTTCAGGATTTTTTTTAGGATATGTATCTCATTTATTTCTTGATTTTCTCACAAAAGAGGGTATAGAAATATTTTATCCTATTTCTATAAATTTTTCATTACTACCGATTAAAACAAATTCCAAAACAGAAAAGTTTTTGTGTAAATTTTTAAATTTCTTAGTTATATTTTTACTAGGATATAGATTTTATTTTATATTATAAAATGGAAATATCTCAATTATAATTAGAGATATTTCCCTTTTATTACCCATGTAAATAGTTGATTCTATAATTAAATCAATTTTTATTCAACTATATCATTATAATGTTTTTCATTTTCTTTATGATTTTCTTGTAAACTTGAATTTACCTTACTACCTATTTTCCAAGATAAAAATACTAGTAGTAAAAATAGTCCTATCTTTGTTGGACTACTAATAAACCCCTTTATATCACTGGCCGGATAACTAACTACTAAAAACATCACAAACTTTCCAGCTAGCATTGCAGGTGCAAAATTTATTAATTCTCTTTTGCAAAAAGCTGATGTTACTGTAACTAAAAAACTTGGTATAAAGGGGCAAGAATATGCAAAGAATAATAATTTGAATCCTTGCTTATCCATCCATTTTATAGCCTTCTCAGTTTTTTCATTTCTCAATTTATTAAAAAACTTATTATCACTAAATTTACTAACTATAATAAATAATAATAAAGTTCCTAATCCTGATCCTATCCAAGATAACACTAAACCTCCAAATAATCCAAGTAAAAGCGCATTTGCACCTACTATAGCAATTAGAGGTAATATTGGTAAAAAGCTTTCTATAAAACATGTAACTAAACCAACTAACATTGTAAGAAACCAATAATCTTTTGCAACATAATATAAGCCTTGAATATAATCCATACAAATGTCTCCTTAATATTTTTTCTAATTCAAGTATACATTATTTATCTTACAAAATTATTACATTTTCCTTACAATTTGTGCATAATTATATATTTTTTTATTTATTCTATACTTATTAATAATTCACCACTATTTACTGTAGATTTTTCAGATATATGTATATCTTTTATAACTCCATCAACAGGAGATACAATTTCATTTTCCATTTTCATAGCCTCTAGTATAAGTAATATATCCCCTCTTGATACACTTTGATTTTTAGAGACATTTATTTTATTTACAACACCTGGCATAGGAGAAAATATATTCTCTTTTGAATTATTATCCATCTTATCTACTTTATCATTTGATTTTACATTAGTATTTGAATTTTCTATTTTACTTTTAACTTGTTCATTTATTTTATTATTTTTATCTATAGGATCCATAGATTTAACTTTATTTGATTTTGTAACCTCTTCTACTTCTACTTCATAACAAATACCATTAACAGCAACATTATAAGTTTTTATCATTGCTAAATCCCCCAATTCCATTATTCCAACTACTATAATTATTATTACTTCTGATTATTTTTCTAACTATTATTTCACTATCTTCATTTTGTCTAAATTGATTTATACATGCTACTATAACTGCTACTACTTCATTTTGATTTATATCATTTTTTTCAAATGAATTTATATTTTTTTCATCTTTGTATTTATCATTTTTTAATTCTATTGTTTTCTCAATTGCTAAATGTTCTTTACTATCTCGTTTTTTATAAAATACGTTATACATTAAACTAATAATTGCACTTATACACGCTAATATACAAAAAACTATTAACATTGATAAAATAGCTAAAAAAATACTACCAATCATTTTTTCTCCAAAAGATAAAGAAGCTATATCAAATTTTACTCCATTTATTATTTCATTTATATTCATAAACACCACATCCTATAAAGGTATATTTCCATGTTTTTTAGGTATCGTTTGTTTTCTTTTATAACTCAACATATCTAATGCATCTGCTACTCTAATTCTTGTATATTTTGGCTCTATAACATCATCTATATAACCTCTTTCGGCAGCTTTGTATGGTGTCGCAAATTCATTTTTATATTCTTCTATTTTTTGAGTTCTAACTTTGTCTTTATCTTCAGCTTGTGAAATTTCTTTTTTAAATATTATATTTGCAGCTCCATCTGGTCCCATTACAGCTATTTGAGCGCTAGGAAGTGCTAAAACAATATCAGCTCCTTGGTGTTTAGATCCCATAGCTAAGTACGCTCCACCATATGACTTTCTAACTATTATAGTTATTTTAGGTACAGTGGCTTCACTATAAGCATAAAGCATTTTCGCTCCATGTCTTATAATCCCACCATGTTCTTGACTTGTGCCTGGTAAAAAACCTGGCACATCCACAAATGTAATAATAGGAATATTAAATGCATCACATGTCCTAATAAATCTTGAAGATTTATCAGATGCATTTATGTCTAAGCACCCTGCCATAAATTTAGGTTGATTCGCTACTATTCCTACCGTTTCTCCATTTACTCTTCCATATCCAACTAAAATATTTTTTGCAAATAATTCATTAACTTCATAAAATTCATTATCATCTAACACTTCACAAATAATTTCTTTCATATCATAAGATTTATTAATATCTTCGGGTATTATATTTTCTATTGAGTCTGTTAATCTGTTAACTTCATCCTCTGTTTCTATTATTGGTGTCTTTTCCATATTATTTGATGGTAAATAACTTAAAATTTTCTTTATATTTTCTATACATTCTTCATCATCTTTACAAATAAAGTGAGATACACCAGAAACAGAATTATGTGTATAAGCACCACCTAAATTTTCGGCACTTATTTCTTCGCCTGTAACTGTTTTAATAACTTGAGGACCTGTTATAAACATTTGACTACTACCTTCTACCATATATATATAGTCCATAAGAGCTGGAGAATAAACAGCCCCTCCTGCACATGGCCCCATTATTGCACATATTTGAGGTACAACTCCCGAAGCTTTAACATTTCTGAAAAATACATCTCCATATCCAGCTAATGCATCTACTCCCTCTTGTATTCTAGCGCCTCCAGAATCATTTAGGCCTACAATAGGAGCACCTACATCTACTGCCAAATCCATTATTTTTGATATTTTTTTAGCATGCATTTCTCCTAATGATCCACCTACAACCGTAAAATCTTGGGCATAAACATACACAAGTCTTCCATCTACTTTCCCATATCCTGTCACAACACCATCACTTAATATTTCTTGTTTTTCCATATTAAAGTTTGTACATCTATGTGTTATAAATCGATCTATCTCAACGAAAGAATTTTTATCAAATAGCAAGTCAATTCTTTCTCGTGCTGTTAACTTATTTAAGCTATGCTGCTTGTCTATTTTTTTCTCTCCTCCGCCCATCTTAATTTTTTTAGTCCTCTCTATTAAAATGTCAATTTTATCATTCTCCATAAAATTACCTCCAATAGTAGATATATAAATTCTCTTTCTTATATATGTTTATTACTTTTAACTCCATATATGATAAATTTTTATGCATAATTAAAATTTTTATAAAAAACTTATACATAAAAAAAGCTAAAATAGCTTAACCGCCATTTTAGCTTTTTATCTCTTATTCTAATTTTAAGTCACTCTTTTTTAAATGTAAATCCATTTGTGGATAAGGTATCGTAATTTTTTCTTCATCAAATTTTAATTTAACTTGTTCTAATAAATCAAAATGTATCGCCCAGTAGTCTTCAGATTTACACCATACTCTAACTACAAAATCTACAGAGCTTGGACCATGTGCACTTACACCTATGAATGGAACTGGCTCTTTAATTATTAAACCATGCCTATTTATTATATTAGTTAATACATTTTTTACATGAGACAAGTCATTTTCATACCCTACGCTAAACGTTAAGTCTACTCTTCGTTCTGATTTGGCTGAATAATTTATTAAGCTTCCATTTGATAGTGTTCCATTTGGAATTAATATAAGCTTATTATCAATAGTTACTAATTGAGTATAAAATAATCCAATTTGCTCAACAGTACCTCCATATATACCTGCTTCTATATAGTCTCCAACTTTGAAAGGTCTAAGTAATAATATGATAAATCCACCTGCAAAGTTAGATAAACTACCTTGAAGTGCTAAACCTATAGCTACCCCTGCTGATGCAAAAATAGCTGCCATACCAGCTAGGTCAAATCCCCAGTATCCAAGGATAAATATAAAAAGTATTCCTTTTAATCCTCCAGATATTAGAGATTGTAAAAATCTTCTTAGTGTAACATCTACATCTCTCTTTTCTAAAATAATTATAAAATGTTTTATTATTTTTTTTATTAATTTTAGTCCTATAGATATTATTATCAATCCTATAAGCAACTTAACTCCACTTACCGTTGCCCACTCTATAAATTTGTCTGCCATAGTATCTAAATTCATACTACTTAATTTTGATACTTCTTCTGAAAAGTTATTAGCCATGTCTTGTGCAACTTTTTCTGTTGTATTCGGCATATTATCACCTCTATCTTTCCTTTATTATTCGATATTTTATTTGTTTATATTACACTATTTTCGATTTTATGTCTACTTTTCAAACTATTTGAATTATATTTATAATCATTATGATTATAATTTTTTCATATGATGAGGTATCTTGTATAATAGGGGGTCATGTTAATGTTATTAAAGGCATTGGCAATTTTTGTACTTCAACTTATTTATGTTCCACTTTTAACGTTACGTACAACTTTAGTTGTTAAAGGTGAGAGAAATAAAGCATCTATAGCTGCTTTATTAGAAGCAATTATTTATATTTTTAGTTTGGGAATAGTTTTTTCAGACTTAACCAATATATCTAATATAATATCCTATGTAATAGGATATGCTATTGGAGTTTATATTGGTGGTATAGTAGAATCTAAACTTGCAATAGGATATAGAACAATCCATATTAGTTTAATGAGTAAAAACCAGTATTTAGTAAATAAATTACGTGAAAATAAATTTGGAGTTACGACCTTTATCGGCCATGGAATAAATGGAGAAGAAAGATATAGATTAGAAATATTAGCGCATAGAATCAGAGAATCAGAAGTTATTTCTATTGTTCAAAACGAAGAACCTAGTGCATTTATAGTATCTTATGATTTAACTCAATTTAAAGGAGGATATCTTTCTAGACATCTAAAAAACAACTAATATAAAAAATAGCTAAATATAAAAGTTTTATGTAGACCTTATATTTAGCTATTTCTTTTATATTTTTAATTCAATCTCTACTCCAAAATGATCTGAAACAATATTTTTATTTTTACTGTTAAATATAACATTAGAACTTAATACTTCTATTTTTTTATTTGAAAAAATTATGTCTAGCCTCAAATCCTTTTTATTTTTATCCCAGCCTGCTATTTTTCCCTTTACAGTTATTCCATTATCTTTTTTTAAAGCTAAATTGTAAGTATCATAGAAACCCTTTTTAAGTATATATTCATATCCTTCATTTATAACGGTTGCACTATTATTAAAATCCCCCATAATAAATGAATACCCATTTGTATCAATATCTTTTGCTAATGTATCAAATTGATGCGTAAAAGACTCCTCCTCATCTAAGTACCACCCTAAGTGACAGGAATAAATGTTTATATCTTTATCATTATATGATGATTTTAATTTTACAATCTTTCTAGTTTTCCAATAATTAATATCTTCCGATTTAGATACAAAGAAACTTTTAAATTCTTTTATAGGAAGCTTTGTCATTATACAAAGCCCCTCTTCATAGACATCATACCCAATATGAGAAATATCCCATATAAATTTGTAATCATTTACTCCTATGTTTTTTAACTCTTGATTTATTAATAATGCAAAATTATCTTCTTTTATATTATCATACACAACTTTTGATTTTATCAATTGACTCACTTCTTGAAGTGCTATTATATCATACTGTTTTTCTTTTATAACACTTGCTATATATTTGATTTTTTCTAACTGATTTTCCTCTTGCCAAGAATGACAATTAAGCGTTAATAGTTTCAATTTTTATGCTCCTAACATATCAAGTATATTCGATTTTAATACATCTGCTTTAGGTCCATATACAGCTTGAACCCCTTTATCTTTTAATATAAGACCTAATGCACCTGCTTGTTTCCATTCATTTTCATTTGCTACTAATGACATATTTTTTACCGTAACTCTTAAACGAGTCATACATGCATCTACATCTTCTATATTATCGGCTCCACCTAATAAGTTTATAATTTTTTCTGATAATTCATCCCCGGATACTTTTTTATCACTAGATGAAGGTGCTGAATCATCAATATAATTGCCTTTACGCCCTGGAGTTGCTATATCAAATTTCTTTATTAAGAAATTGAATGTTACAAAGTTTAATACAAAGAATACAATACAAGATAAAATAAAGTTTATTAAATCCGCTGTTAATCCTGCTTTTATTAACATTGGTGTACGAGTTAAGAACTCTATAAAACCAAATGCATGAACTCTTAAGTTTATTATATCTGCAAGAGCAAATGCTAATCCTGTAAGTATTGCATATGCTACATATAGTATAGGTGATATAAACATAAACATAAACTCTATTGGTTCTGTAACTCCTGTTAAGAAACATGCAAGTAATGCAGATAAGAATATTGGTTTATAACTTTTTAACTTATCACTATCAACATTTTTATACATAGCCATCGATATCCCTGCAAGAGATGCAGTTGATAAGATAACTTGACCTGCTTTAAAACGTGCTGGTGTTATAGTATTTAATAGTTCATTGTAAGATGCCATGTCTCCAGCACCCTTAAAATTAATTAAATCTGCTATCCAAGCTAACCATAGTGGATCTTGACCTGCTACTACTGTACCTGCCGCTGCCCCTGTTGCTATCTGATATACACTCCCTAATTCAGTGTAATTCATTGGTACAGTTATCATATGATGAAGTCCAAAAGGTAGTAGTAATCTTTCAAGTGTTCCATACACAAATGGTGCTAACACTGGTGCTGTATCTCTAGATGTAGCAATCCACATACCAAAAGAGTTTAAAGCCCCTTGAACAAATGGCCAAACTATAGATAAAACTATAGCTGAAACTACAGAACCACCTATAACAACAAAAGGTACAAAACGCTTTCCATTAAAAAATGCTAATGCTTGTGGTAATTTATCATAATTATAAAATTTGTTATATAAAACAGCCCCTAAAAATCCTGATATTATACCTACAAATACTCCCATGTTAAGTGCTGGCGCTCCTAGTATGGAAGTAAAATAATCTTTAACTACAAGTTGTGCACCTGTTAAAGATGTTACAGTTGCACTTGGATCTAATAACATATCTCCATTTACACCAAATATAGCTCCTGTTATACGATTTATTAATATAAATGCTATTAATGCTGCAAATGAACCCCCTGAGCGATCTTTAGCCCAAGATCCACCTATTGCAACTGCAAATAAAACATGTAGATTACCTATTATTCCCCATCCAATATCTTCTACTACTCTAGCTATAGTCATTATAAGTTGTGCATCAGATGACATTCCTATTAGTTTACCGATTGATACCATTAATCCCGCAGCTGGCATAACTGCTATAACAACAAGCAAAGCTTTTCCAAATTTTTGCCAAAAATCAAATGATATTAATTTCTTCTTTTCTACTACTGTACCCATAATTTCTCCCTCTTTTCTAAATAGTTATCGATATAAATCTTATTTTAATTGTGCTAGTTAAATAACTAGCACAATATTTTTACTTAAGCTTATAAAGTCTAGATTCCCAAGGCTTTAAATACATAGTACTTAAATTTTCATGTTTATTAACCTCATAATTTGAAATTAATAAATTTTGATAATCTAAGACTTCTTTATCATATTCATATAAAGCTTCTCTATCACTTAGGTTACAAATTACTATAAATTTTTCATTGTCTAATATTCTCTTATATGCAAAAATTTGATCGTTATCTTCCAAAATCAATTTATAATCCCCATATATTAGACATTTATTTTCTTTTCTTATTTTTATCATTTTCTTATAAAAATTAAGTATAGAATTTTCATCATTTAATTGTTTTTCTACATTTATACCAACGTAATTTGGATTTACTTTTATCCATGTTTTCCCTTTACTAAAACCAGCATTTAAACTATCATTCCATTGCATAGGTGTTCTTGTATTATCTCTAGAACTTGATGCAACTATATTTAATGCATCTTCTTCATTTACACCTGACTGTAATAACTCTATATACTGATTTTTAGTTCTTACATCATCATAATCATCTATGTTATCATATCTAACATCAGTCATACCAATCTCTTGACCTTGATATATAAATGGAGTTCCTTTATGCATAAAGTAAACTAGCCCTAATGCTTTTGAACTTTCATTTAAATACTTTTTATCATTTCCCCAAGATGAAACTATTCTAGTAACATCATGATTTTCTATATACAAAGCATTCCACCCATTGTTAGATAAAGTAGTTTGCCATTTATTCCAAATCTGTTTTAGATCTTTTATACTAAATGATTTTCCATTATCAGAATTCCATAAGTCTAAATGTTCAAATTGAAATAGCATATTAAATTTTCCATTATCTTCTCCTACCCATAAATGTGCTTCTTCTGCTTTTACGCCATTTGCTTCGCCTACTGTCATTATGTCATATTTATCAAATGTATTTTCTTTTAGTTCTTTTAAGTATTTATGAATTCCATCTACATTCATATGCTTGCTAAAAGATGGAACGTATCTTAAATTATCTGGATTATCTAAATCTAGTAAACCCTCTTCTTTGTTTATATGACTTATCGCATCTACTCTAAATCCGTCTATACCTTTGTCTAACCACCAATTTATCATCTCATATATAGCACTTCTCATATTTTTATTTTTCCAATTTAAGTCTGGCTGTTTTTTACTAAACAAATGTAAAAAATATTCATTTGTAGTTTCATCATACTCCCATGCTGATCCTTTAAATATACTCTCCCAGTTATTAGGTTCTATATCATTTTTGCCTTCTCTCCATATATACCAATCTCTTTTAGGACTCTCTTTAGAGCTTTTAGATTCTATAAACCATGGATGTTCATCACTTGTATGATTTACAACTAAATCAATTATAAGCTTCATATCTCTTTTGTGAACCTCATAAAGTAATGTATCAAAGTCATTCATATCTCCGAAATCTTCCATTATATCTTGATAATCACTTATATCATAACCATTGTCATCATTAGGTGATTTATACATAGGACAAATCCAAATTACATTAATACCTAAGTCTTTTAAATAATCTAATTTTGATATTACCCCTTTTAGATCCCCTATCCCATCATTGTTGTAATCCATGAAACTACGAGGATATATTTGATAAGCAACAGCTTCTTTCCACCATTTTTTATTCATTTCTACCTCCCGTTGTGCAATCGATTGCACAACTATTAAAAAAATATATGATTCAACGTCATCGAATCTTATTAAGCTTAATATATCATACGTTGAAAACATTTTCAACGTTTTTTTATATTTAATTATAGATTCTATAAATAAAAAAACTATCTAGATTAAATCTAGATAGTTTTTTTATTTATATTAGTTTTTACCAAAGTGTCTTTCTAATAATCCTAGGAATGCTTTACCATGTCTTGCTTCATCTTTACACATTTCATGTACTGTATCATGTATTGCATCTAATCCTAATTCTTTAGCTCTCTTAGCTATTTTTAATTTTCCTTCTGTTGCTCCATACTCAGCTTCAACTCTAGCCTTTAGGTTAGATTTTGTGTCTGCTACTACTACTTCTCCTAATAATTCTGCAAATTTTGCTGCATGTTCTGCTTCTTCAAATGCTATTCTTTGATAAGCTTCTGCTACCTCTGGATATCCTTCTCTATCAGCTTGACGAGACATTGCTAAATACATACCTACTTCTGTACATTCCCCTACAAAGTTTGCTCTTAATCCTTCTAATATTTCTTCATCTATCCCTTGTGCTACTCCTATTCTGTGTTCATCTGCCCAAACCATTTCTCCACTCATTTCATTGAACTTTTCAGCCCCTACTTTACATACTGGACAAACTTCTGGTGCCATATCTCCTTCATGTATATATCCACATACTGTACAAACAAATTTTTTCATAATTTAACTCCTCCTATTTTTTATTTATATTTAATTAATTCTTATTTTTTATTTATCATTTATTGCTACACTATAGTAGATACCCTGTAATTTTATGTTAAAACATAAATTAATATATTTTTTATTTATAATAATATCTAATAAAAATACAAATGATATCCACAATTTATTTATAGCCTTTTACACTAGTTTTTACCGAAATGTCTTTCTAATAATCCTAAGAATGCTTTACCATGTCTTGCTTCATCTTTACACATTTCATGCACTGTGTCATGTATTGCATCTAATCCTAATACTTTAGCTTTCTTAGCTATTTTTAATTTCCCTTCTGTTGCTCCGTACTCAGCTTCTACCCTAGCCTTTAAGTTAGCTTTTGTATCTGCTACTACTACTTCTCCTAATAACTCTGCAAATTTTGCTGCATGTTCTGCTTCTTCAAATGCTATTCTCTTATAAGCTTCTGCTACTTCTGGATACCCTTCTCTGTCTGCTTGACGAGACATTGCTAAATACATACCTACCTCTGTACATTCTCCTACAAAGTTTGCTCTTAATCCTTCTAATATTTCTTCATCTACCCCTTGAGCTACTCCTATTCTATGTTCATCTGCCCAATTCATTTCTCCTTTTACTTCTTCAAATGCCTCTGGCCCCTTTTTACATATTGGACATATTTCTGGAACTGTTTCTCCTTCATATACCCATCCACATGGTTTGCATACAAATTTTTTCATAATCTAACTCCTCCTGCCATTATCTATAGTTATTTTAATTATTTTTTATTTTAAGATACTATGTATATACCCGATGTGATTTTATATAAACATTTTTATAATTTAAAATTTTTATAGTTATTCTTTAATATTTATATTGAAGTTGTATAATTTATCTAAAAAAATTCAGTTAGTTTAAACATTTTCAGGAAAACATTTTTTCGATATTATTAACTTAACATTTGATATAGCAAATTGGGTAATATCAAATTTACTAAAAGAAAATAATTCATAGAGTTTTTATGAAAATAAATTTATAAAACAAGGGGAGAAATAAAATGGCAGAGGTAATTTTAAAAAATATATGTAAATCATATTCGAATGGATTTAATGCAGTAAAAGATGTAAACATAGATATACAAGATAAAGAATTCGTAGTTTTAGTAGGCCCATCAGGGTGTGGAAAATCAACAACTTTAAGAATGATAGCAGGACTTGAAGAGATTAGTTCTGGTGAACTATATATAGGTGATAAAGTAGTTAATGAAGTCGATCCTAAGGATAGGGATATAGCTATGGTTTTCCAAAACTATGCTCTATATCCACATTTATCTGTATACGATAATATGGCATTTGCTTTAAAACTTAGAAAGTTACCAAAAGATGAAATTGATAAAAAAGTTAAGGAAGCTGCAAAAATATTAGATTTAGAACCTCTATTAGATAGAAAACCAAAAGCTTTATCAGGTGGACAAAGACAAAGGGTTGCTCTTGGACGTGCTATAGTTAGAAATCCTAAAGTTTTCTTAATGGATGAACCATTATCTAACTTAGATGCTAAACTTAGAACTGCCATGAGAACAGAAATAACTAAATTACACAAATCTCTTGGAACTACATTTATATATGTAACACATGATCAAGTTGAAGCTATGACTATGGCAGATAGAATAGTTGTTATGAAGGATGGTATAGTGCAGCAAATAGCTACACCTCAAGATGTCTATGATATGCCTAACAACATGTTTGTTGCTGGATTTATAGGTGCTCCTCAAATGAACTTTATTGAGGCTACTCTAGTTGAAGAAAATGGAGAAATTCACGCAAAAAATGAAGTTATGAATATAGCTTTAAACAAGGGTGAGTGTTCAGCTTTAATATCTAAAGGATATGTTGGTAAAGAGGTTGTTTTAGGTATAAGACCTGAAGATATACATATAGAAGATGTATTTGTTGAAAATAGCTTAGACAGTACTTTTGAAGCGACAGTTGAACTTGGTGAACTTATGGGTGCCGAGATATATGCTTATCTGAAGTCTGGAAAAAGCAATATAACAGCTAGATTTGATGGTAGATATAAAATGAATATTGGCGATAAATTAAAATTAGCTATGGATAAACACAGAATACATGTATTTGATAAGGAAACACAAGAAGCTATAAGATAATTAAATTTCTTTTTAAATGTTATATAAATAAACACGGCTTAGTGTTATATTAAAAAGTAAGATGATTATTCATCTTACTTTTTTAATACTGTGATTTCTATGAAATTAAAAACTTAGGGGGATATCATGCAAAATCTGATAGAATTCTTTGAAAATGAAACAAATAAAAAAATAAACATATTTAAATACTCTAATCAAAAGTTAAAATTAAATCAAAAGCTCGTAAGTTTTAATAATGAAATATATATTATTGAGACACATGAGAAGTTTAGTATTAGCAATCCGAGTGGTTATTTTTATATTATTTCTCAACAAAATTTAGATTTTGAAAATTTAAAAAGAGTGTTAGATAATTTATATGATGATATAGAAATATTTGAATATGAAAAGTTCGTATTACTTAACTCTTCTAGTGAATTAGATATTAATTTATCAACACCTGAAATAATCGAATCTGAAACATATACAAATACACTAATTGCTTATATAGGTAAGATAAATACTATTGAAACATTTAATACACGAATTTCTATTTTTAAAGACGTTATTCCATTTTTAAATAATAGTTCGAGTTCAACTAAATTTATAAATTTAAATGATTTAACCATACATAAAGCTATAACTTTGATAAATAGTGAAAAATCATTTTATAGCTTAATTGACTTTCAAAGTATAAAAACTATGGATAAAAATTTATTGCATACAGGGATAAGTTTTATAGAGAATGACTTAAATATTTCTAAAACTTCATCTTATTTATTCTTACATCGAAATACTCTTATATATAGGTTAGAAAAAATCAAGGAAATATTAGGTTTAGATATAAAAACATTTAAAGATGCTTTTATATTTTACATAAGTATAAAATCTTATTTTATATCTAAACTTTAATTAAATTTTATTTTAAAATAAAAATAGTATAGTTTTTACTATACTATTTTTATTTAACCAATTAGTTGTATTTAGATTTAGTACTTATATATGATTTGGTAATGTTCTCTTTTTTATTTTTCAAAATATCTATTTAATAGTCCTAAAAATGCCTTACCATGTCTTGCTTCATCTTTGCACATTTCATGTACTGTGTCATGTACTGCATCTATTCCTAGTTCTTTTGCTTTTTTCCCTAACTTAAGCTTTCCTTCTGCTGCACCATATTCTGCTTCTACTCTAGCCTTTAAGTTTGTTTTTGTACAAGGTGCAACTACTTCACCTAATAACTCCGCAAATTTTGCTGCATGTTCTGCTTCCTCATAAGCAATTCTTGTATAAGCTTCTGCTACTTCTGGATATCCTTCTCTATCTGCTTGTCTAGCCATTGCTAAGTACATTCCTACTTCTGTGCACTCACCTACAAAATTTGCTCTTAATCCTTCTACTAATTCTTCATCTAATCCTTGAGCTATTCCTACTCTGTGTTCATCCGCCCAAGTTAATTCACCCTTCATTTCATCAAACTTTTCTGGACCTACTCCACATACTGGACATTTTGAAGGTGGCTGTTCTCCTTCATGAATATATCCACATACTGTACATACAAATTTTTTCATGTCATTACCTCCAACTTATTTTAATTCTTTATGTAGCTTTTTCTTAAAGTATACTTTTATATTATTTCTTTAAAACTTTAATTTATTCTACTTCTATATAATAGATATTTTTTACTAAATATATTTTTATAATCATTCTTTAATAAATTAATAGTAATATTTTTATTTCTACTAAATAAAATAGGATTAGCTAGCTATTTAATCTAAGGAGGATTTTTAATGAATTTAGCGAGTATATTACTTATAGCTTTCGCTCTTTCTATGGACGCTTTTGCAGTTTCGGTTACCAAAGGTATGACTCTAAATAAAGTTAACTACTCAATTTCTGGAAAAATAGCACTTTTTTTTGGTTTTTTTCAAGGTGTTATGCCTTTAATTGGCTGGTGTCTTGGCATACAATTTGAATCGTATATAAAATCCTATGATCATTGGATTGCTTTTATCCTATTGGGCTTTATCGGATTAAAAATGATCTTTGATGCCAAAGATGATAAATCAGAAAGTAATTCTTTTAAATTAAATAATAAGGAACTTTTCATCTTATCAATTGCTACTAGTATTGATGCTTTAGCTATTGGAGTAAGTTTTGCATTTTTAAAAATTAACATTATTCCTATCTGTATATCTATAGCCATTATAACTTTTTCAATATGTTTTCTAGGGGTTTTAATAGGAAAAAAAATCGGAAGCCTATTTAGAACTTCTGCTCAGATATTAGGCGGTATTATTCTTATTTTAATAGGATTAAATATATTAAATGATCATACTGGAATAATATCTAATATATTATGATTGATATAAGTTTTATATTTTAATGAAAAACTATCACAAAATATAATTTTAATATGTTTTGAGATAGTTTTTTTTATATATCCATATACTATGTATAATAATTTTTGCTATAATATTCTATATTTATATTTATATACATTGATATAAAAATCAATTTAAACTCATATAATATTTTTATATTTTATTTATTATAAGCAAAGATAGCAAAGTTACAATATTTTCACTTTACTATTTGATAAAAAACAAATATAATATAAAATAGTTTAAATTCGAACTTTTTTTATTTCTTTTGTGAAATCACGGAGGTGGATAGACTTGGAAAATATATTCAAAATATACAAAAGAGATTTGAAAGATATATTATCAAATAAAGTATTATTAGTTATTATCGGAGGTCTTGCTATTTTACCATCATTTTATGCATGGTTTAATATTAAAGCATCCTGGGACCCCTATGGTAACACCGGTAATATATCTGTTGCTGTCGTAAACAAAGACAAAGGTACTGAGCTTAGAGGTAATAAAATAAATATCGGAGATCAACTTATCGAAAAGCTTAAAGATAACAAAAATCTAGGATGGAAATTTGTAGACGAAGAAACTGCATTAGATGGAGTTAATAAAGGTACATATTATGCTGCAATAGAAATTCCTGAAAACTTTTCTAAAGATTTAACATCTTTAATTAGTAATGATGTTAGAAAAGGTAAAATCATTTACACCGTAAATGATAAAATTAATGCTATCGCTCCTAAAATAACAGATAAGGGTGCTTCAACTATTCAAAATGAAGTCAATCAAACTGTCGTTAAAACAGTAAGTGAGGTTGTATTTGAGGTATTTAATGAATTAGGAATAGAAATAGAAAATCAATTACCTAAGTTAGCTAACTTAGAAAATGATTTGGTTGAAGTTCAATCTAAGTTCAAAGATATAGAAAATACAGTGTCGCTAGCTTCTGATGTTGCTTATAAAGTTGAAGATGTTGTTAAGTCTTTACAAAAGGATGTTCCTCTAATACAAGATACTATAACTAATTCTAAAAATTTAGCATCAGATTTAAAAGTATTTTTACAGGATAGTAAAGATATTTTAAATAATATTACACCTGTTATAAAAAATGACTTACAAATATTATCACAATTATCATCTAATACATCATCAAGTATTTCTGATTTAATAGATGCTATAAACAGTGGTGCAGATAATGTTCCACAATTGATAGATAATTTACGAGCTAAGCTTTCTTCTTTATCTGGTAGTGCTAAAACAGTATTAGAGCTACTAAAAAATCTAAATAAATTTGCACCAAATCATTTATTACAAGGTTCTATAGATAAACTTCAAAATATTGTAAATAAATTAGATTTAGCTATGTCAACTTTAGACACTATAAAAGGCCAAGTAATCCATGGTCAGGTCGTATCTACGTATGGATTAACTAAACTTTTACAAATTGTTGACGATGTAAATAATATGACTAATGATTTATTACGTAACTTTGATACACAAATAGCAGATCCTATAAATAATTTATTTAATGATAGCTTCAAAATTGCAAATGATGTTATTGCTGTACTTGAAAAAACTGAGCAAAAACTTCCAGCAGTTAATGATATTTTAAGTTCTACAGTAGCTTTATCTAAAAGTGCTCAAGATAACTTAAAATATGTACAAGAGAAATTACCTGTTGCAAAATCAGTTGTCGATGAATTAGTTGATGCCATGCACAAAATAAATAATGGCGATGATATAAATGAATTAATTTCTTTATTAAAAAATGATGCTATAAAACACGCTAATTTCTTGAAACAGCCAGTGGATATAGTTAGTAAAAAATTATACCCTATGCCAAACTATGGTACATCAATGACTCCATTCTATACTGTTTTATCTTTATGGGTGGGTGTGTTACTACTTATGTCGTTACTGTCTACTGAGATACATGGAGGTAACTATAAAGCATATGAAATTTATTTTGGTAGAGGACTTACATTTTTAACTATCGCTTTAGTGCAAGCATTTATACTTAGTGTTGGTGATATGTTATTATTGGGTGTTCAAGTTTTACATCCTGTATTATTTGTAGCTTTATCTTTATTTACAAGTATAGTATTTACAGCCATAGTATACTCATTTGTTTCTATGTTTGGAAATGTTGGAAAAGCAATTGGTGTTGTATTACTAGTTATACAAGTAGCAGCATCTGGAGGTACATTCCCTATACAGGTTACTCCTAAGTTCTTCCAGATTGTTAATCCATTTTTACCTTTCACATATGCAATATCTGCATCACGTGAAGCTATTGCTGGTATATATCAACCTAACTTAACAAAAGATATACTTCTATTAGTTGTATTTATGGTTATACCAATTGTATTTACTGTATTCCTTAAAGAGCCTATAAATAAGGCTACTGCAGGTATTAAAGCTAAATTTAATGAGAGTGATTTAACTGGTCATTAAAATAAATAATTATTGCATTTTTAATAAAAACTGCTATAATTTAGTTATATAGTATATTATTTAATCAAGCCATGAAGGTTTTATATCCTTCATGGCTTTTTTGTTTAATATTCTATAAAATTTTAATAGCCTTACTTATATAATCTATAAATTTTTCCAATGAAAAAGAAGCTAACTAATATTATAGTCAGCTTCTTTTTCAATCTATTTTTTCAATAATGACTTTATATCACTATATATATCTTTATTACATTTATATATTATTTCATCATTATTATATTTATAATGTATAAACTCATAATCTTCATAAATTTTTAAATTTACGTCCAATCCTGAACTTATAATTATACTATTTTTTAGATTGTTTTTACCTTTTAACTCATCTTTATTTACTTCTTCCCAAGTATAATAATCTAAGGCATTTACTACTTGATTTAGTAAATAATTATCTTTTTCTATATGTAAAGTTGAAGTACTTTTTTTACTATTTTGATTATTTTCTATAGATAAGTTTAATTTTTCTATACTTTCTATTTGATTATCAACATACTCATTTCTATCTATAAATATATTTATCAATTCCTTATTTTTGCTATTTGTATCTGATAAAGTTATTATATTTCCTTTCATTGGGAAGTGTATCTTTTGACCTAATTCTAAATTATAAGCGTATTTTTCTTCGTCATAACTACTTATATAATAATTTTTATTGTTTTTATTGTACTCTTCATTTTTAAATTTTTTCTTATATTTTATTTTATATTCAATACAATCAGAACTAATCATATCATTAAATTGTATTGCATTTATTTTATCTATCATTTCAAACATGCTAATTTTATGCTCATTATTAGGTATAATATCTGAATTTTTATTTTTTAAATTATTTTCTACTTCCGTTACTTTAAAATTAAGTTTATTAATACTTTTTTTATTCTTATTATACTCAACTTCATATTTATTATTATTTACATCATCATAAGTTTCCCAACTCATATTTTTTATATTTCCATTTCTATCACTAGTAATTTCCATATTAGCTAAAACTTCATTTCCTATATCTATATTTAATTTTTCCCTTGCATCTTCCCACTGCTTTCGTAAATCTTTTAAATTCAATGTTTGAACAATTATACTTTTATCTCTATATTCTAATTCCTTGTATATATAGCTATTTAAAGATCCTAAATATATAACTAATACACCTAGTATACATGCATTCTTTTTAATTTTATAATTCCTTTTAATTTTTTTATTTATAAATAAATAATAAATTATAAAACCAATAGGTATTATTATAGTAGGTTTTGTATTTATTTTTATATTAATAAACCCAAGAATACAAAATCCTATTATTTTTAATAATACATATTTTTCTTTTCCTTCGTTTTTATTTTTTTTAGTGTCCAAATATAGAATTGTACAAATTAAGCAAAGTATCATCCAGAGTGTTGAGTATTTAAAAAAATTTTCTAAAAAACTTAATACAGATTCCATATAAATCCTCCTATCTTATGTCTAATATAATAGTAGCATATATTATATAATTAATCTAAAAAAACACTTCATAAAATTAATTAATCTTAATTTTATGAAGTGTTTACCTTAACTATATTTATATAATAATATGCTTACTTATTATTTTTTATTATTAGATATAACTAAACTTAGTTCTCTAAGTACTTTACATGCAGTTATAGTAGATACTTTTGTAATATCATAATCAGGGCTTAATTCAACTATATCACACCCAACAATATTTATTTCATACTGTTTTAATATTTTAAATGTGTTTTCTAGCTCTTTATATGTTATCCCACCGGGTTCTGGAGTTCCAGTTCCAGGGAATATAGATGGATCTAATACATCTAAATCTATAGTTAAATAAACATTTTTACCTACTAAGGATTCTACTATTTCCTTAAATGTTATAATATTTGCAACTTCCATATATGTATGATTTTTATTTAGAGAAAAATCAAATTCTTCTTTTGTTCCTGATCTTATTCCAAATTGAAAGATTTTCTCATCTCCAACTATATCCCATATCCTCTTTATAACCGTTGCATGAGAATTTTTACAGTTATTGTACTCTTCTCTCAAGTCAGTATGGGCATCAAAGTGCAATACATAAATGTCATTATACTTTTCATATACTGCTTTAAATGCAGGTAATGTTACTAAATGCTCTCCACCAATCATAAATGGAATTTTATTATCATTTATTAATGTTCTTACATTTTCATATATTTCATCTAATACTTTTTCAGTGTTTCCTATGCTAAGTTCTAGATCACCTATATCACATATATTAAAGTCTTCCATATCTAAATTCAGCACAGGACTATAAGTTTCTAGTCCGTCAAATTCTTTTCTCATAGCACTGCTTGCAAATCTCGTACCAGGCCTATTTGATGTAGTTCCATCAAAACCTACTCCAAATACTACTAAATCCGAGCTTTCATAAGATGAATCCATTGACATAAATTTAAAATTATTTGTAAACATATTACTTTTCATTTAGCATATCCCTCACATATTGAGGTAACATAAATGCACCTTTATGAATATCACTATTGTAATATTTAGTTTTTAAATTTAAATTTTCCCACTCTATTTTATTTTGATTATCTATAGGATCAAATTTCTTTGACGCAAACCCAAATAACCAATGTCCTGATGGATATGTAGGTATATGAGCTTGATAAACTTTTGTTATTGGGAATAAACCTCTTATCTTTTCATTTGCTCTTTTCATTTCTTTTGCATTAAATTCAAAATACGGACTTTCATTTTGGTTAACAAGTATACCATCATCACCTAGTATTCTGTAGCAATCCTTATAAAAATCAACAGAGAAAAGTCCTTCTCCTGGACCTATAGGATCTGTAGAGTCTACTATTATTAAATCATATGATTTGTCTTTACTATCCTTAACAAAGTTAACTCCATCTTCGTAATATAAGTTAACTCTATTATCATCTAATTTGCACGCACATATATCTATATATTGTTTTGATACATCTACAACCATTTTATCTATTTCAACCATATCTATTTTTTCAATTTTAGGATATCTAGTAAGTTCCCTTACTGTTCCTCCATCTCCACCACCTATAACTAGTACATTTTTTATATTCATATTTGTAGCCATAGGAACATGAACTATCATATCATGATATATAAATTCATCTTTATAGTTTACCATCATTAATCCATCTAACGTTAAAAACTTCCCAAGCTCTTTACTTTCAAAAACATCTACTTGTTGAAATTTAGATTTATCACTAAAAAGATGTTTATCTACTTTTATTGAAAAACGTACATTTTCTGTCCACTCTTCTGTATACCATAATTCCATAGTTTTTCCTCCAAATTTTTTATTTATTTTATATTTTTATTTTATTTTTATATATTTTTTAATACTATATCATATAAATTTGATTATTTTTTTTAAATATGATAAAATATTATTCCAAATTTATTTTATTTATTTTTTATTTATTTAGGTATATTTTATTTATATAGCTTCTGGCTTATGAGTAATTTTGCCTAAATCTTTTTTTGCGAATTTTTTAATTTTCGTAGTTAAACCTCTTGGTATTTCTGTAGATTCACTCTTCTCTGCTTTTAGAAGTTCTTCTAATAGTTCAAAACTTTTCCATGGATCTATATCTCCACAAGTAAAGAAATCAGCCGCTGCATAACCATACTCTGGCCATGTATGTATTGTTAAATGAGATTCTGCTATTATTACTGCACCTGAAACTCCCCATGGGTTAAAATGGTGGAATACTGAATCGACTATAGTTGCCTTTGCATTTAAAGCTGAATCATTCATATAATCTTCTATAAGTCTTGGATTCCTTAATATCTCCTCATCACAGTTGTAATACTCTACTAATATGTGTCTACCTAATGTCTCAAACTTCAAAATAACCACTCTCCTTATTTAATTATCTGTCTTTTATTACTAGTATAGTTTCAATACTTTTATCATTCATATCTGTCAAATGAGCCTTTTCATCTTTAAGCATCTTTATATAATCTATAATATCTTTTGTTATTATCTCTCCTGGTGCAATTATAGGAATTCCTGGAGGATAAGCCATTATAGACTCTCCGCTTATTCTATTTAAACTTAATTCTAGTTTAACAGCTTCTTTTTCTTTATAAAAAGCATCTCTAGGGTTTATTGCTATACTAGGCATAATTTCTTTTAATTTTATAGCATTCATGCTCTTATTCTTTTTATATACTTTAGAAATAGTATCTATCGCATTTATTAGTTTATCTATATCATATTTTGTTGTTCCAATAGATACCAATGCCAATATATTGTATAAATCACCTAATTCAACTTGTATATCAAATTTACTATATAATAAATCGTAAACTTCAAATCCAGTTAAGTTTATTCCTTTGGTGTTAATGCAAAGCTTCGTTTCATCTATATATCTGCATCCATCACTTTTTGTTAACTCTGTTGAAATAACTTTTATACCTTTAATTTTATTTAATTTATGTTTTGCATATCTCGAAAGATTTAGGGCGTTTGATAATTGATTTTCACCGTTTTTTTCGAGATTGTATCTAGCTCCATCTATACTTGACATTAATAGATATGATGCCGATGTAGATTGTAGCATATTTATACTTCGTCTTACCTTTCCTATATCTACATTTTTCTTATTGAATAATAATGCAGATGCTTGAGTTAAAGCTCCTCCTGTTTTATGTATGCTTACAGCAGACATGTCTGCACCTAAACTCATCGCAGATGGTGGAAGCTCTTTATTGAAAGGAAAATGAGCTCCATGTGCTTCATCTACCAACACAATAATATTTTTTTGTTTACAAATATTTATAATCTTTTTTAAATCTGAGCAAGCTCCATAATATGTAGGATTTAATAAAAATAAAGCTTTAATATCTTTATGATTGTTTATTTCTTCTTCTACCTTGTTAACATCTAAATTTAAACTTATACCTAATTCCTCATCAAACTCTGGTTGTACAAATACAGGACATCCGCCACTTAAAATTAGTGCATTGATAACTGATTTATGTATATTTCTCGGTAATAAGATCTTTTCATTTGGCCCTATCACACTTAATATCATTGCATGTATCGCTTGCGTTGTTCCATTTGTTATAAAAAAAGCTTGATCACAGTCATATGCTTTAGCTAATAGATCTTGTGATTGTTTTATTATTCCACTTGGATTTGAAACGTTATCCATTGTTGGAGACGAATTTATATCCATACTCATAATATGATTTCCTAAATAATAATTTAGAATATCCACTCCTTGATCTTTAACATGACCTGGAACATCAAAACAAGATAAATTCCTTAAGGAATAACTTTTTAAACTATTCAATAATGGTATATCTGATTGCTTAATATCTATATTTTCATCAACTTGATTTGTACATACTTGCAATTTAAATCCCCCCTATCAGCCTATATTTTAAAACCAAAGGTTATTATAACTATTTATTAAATTTACTATTATTAAACTTACCTTTTATATTATATTTTCATTTTTATTTTTTTGCAACTATTTTTTTTATTTTTTTGTTTTTTCATTTTTGCAATAAACCCTGTAGTACTAATGTTTTTTTTGATTTTATTTTTTTAAGTTTATATTAATTTATAATTTGTTTAGTATATCTAACTTTAAGTTAATATTATTTTATCGAAAGTTTAGTATATGTAACTTTATTTCAAATTTTATTTTTTTATTTTGTAAGCAATTTTAATATTTTTTAATTTAAATAAAAGTTGATTTTTCTTTAAATAAAATAAAAAAGAACTATATTGATATCAATATAGTTCTTTTTTATTTTATTATTTATTTTTCTTTTGATAAATCTTCTTCATAATAATCATATTTATCATACTCATTTTCTTTGTAAATCTCTTTATCTAATGCTATTTCATCTTTTTCTTCTTCTTTAATTTCCTCAGACTCTTTAACGTAACTTTCTAATTCTTCTTTAGATGAATGATTCGAATCATCAAAGTTTATTCTTCTAGAATTAAACTCTTTTACTTTTTCTTCTAATTCACTTTCTTCTTCATTTTCATAGTTATATATTTCATATTCACTATCTTCTAAAAATCTTTCTTCTTCTAATTCTTTATTAATTTTATGATTTTTTATAGCCCTATAAGAAAAATATGCTCCAACACCTGTCAATACTGCACCTGTGTATATCAACGCTTTTTTCCCTTTTTCTTCTGCTTCTTTTTTCATTTTTTTCTTAACTAAGTATTTTACCACGGTACTTTTCCTCCTTAACTGTCATATACTATATTGATAGTATTTGTATTATTCAAATAAAAATTATACTATTTTCAAATTACATTTTTTGCTATTTTATAAGAAAGGAGATAATATAACATGGATTCAACATTATTTAATTTATTATTGAGTTTAATTACATTAGTTATAACTGTTGGAGGCGGATATTTAGTTAATTTTCTAAGACATAAAATAGGAAATGAGAAACTTTCTAACTACTATCAAATAGCTAAACAAATAGTTATGGCTATAGAACAATCTAATCCTCAGTTAGCTGGTATAGACAAAAAAGAATTAGCTATAAATAAACTATTAGAGTTAACTCAAAACAAAATCACTGAGAATCAAGCACAAATACTAATTGAAGCTGCAGTTTATGATATAAAAAAATTACTATCTTCTTCTAATTAATATTTTTAAATATATTTCATATTATAATTTACTTTTTCAATCGAAAAAAATCTGTATATATTTTCATAAATATATACAGATTTTTTATATTAATTACTATCATTCCAAAATGCTTCACATATTTCTTTTACATGATTACTACTTTTTGCAATAGAATTTGGAAACCATTCTCTAGGAAACAAATATTGATATTTTTTTTGATTATATCTACTATCTAATAACATTATTATACCTCTATCTTCAGTCGTTCTTATACACCTTCCAGCTGCTTGTAACACCTTTATAAACCCTGGGTATGTATATGCATAATCAAACCCATTATTATTATTTTTATCAAAATATTTTTTTATTAAATCTCGTCCTGTCCCAATTTGCGGCATTCCTACACCTATTATTATTACTCCTATAAGCTTATCTCTAGTTAAATCAATTCCCTCAGAGAAGTGTCCTCCAAGTACACAAAACCCAACCCTAGTTTCTTCACTCGGATTATTAAACCCATTTAAAAACATCTCTTTTTCATCTTCGCTCATATTATCTTCCTGTACTACACAGCATATATTAGGATATTTTAAACATATTTTATCAAACACTAATTTCATATATACATACGATGGAAAAAATACCATATAATTTCCATTTTTAACTTCTACGCATGCCTTTATATACTCAACAACTTCATCAGATGTTTGTACCCTTTTATTGTATGTAGTATTTATATTAGTTCCAAAAATTATTTTTCTATTATCAACATTAAAAGGAGATTTCAAACTTATAAAATAATCCTCCTCCATGCCTAACATATGTTGAAAATATTCATTAGGAATTAACGTTGCAGAAAATATTATTGTAGATTTTATTTTTTTCATTATATTTTGTATTATATTAGAAGGGTCTATGCAATTAATTTCTACTTCTATATCATTTTGTTTTTTACTAAATAGAGTTATAAAATTTTCATCATAAAATTCTCCAATAGTTAAAAAACTATATACATCAAAATATAAATTTAATAAATCCTCATTTTTATCATTATTAAAACTTAAATATTCATCAACTTTTTCTATAAACGTTCTTAATAAGGTATATAGTTCTATTGGTTCTTTATCTAACTCTATATAATTTTGTAAATCTTTTGATATTTTTATATCTAGTTCCTTTTTTATTTTTACAAAATAAGAATTTATTTTATTTATAGCAGCTTCAATTTTTTTATCTTTACCTTTAATTTGTTTTTTTAATTCCATAAAATCTTTTTTGCTTAAACTTGCTGAATACATATTTCTAGCTCTATCCACTAAATTATGCGCTTCATCTATAAGAACTGTAAAATCATTTTTGCGATTATCAAAAAATCTTTTTAAACTTACTTTAGGATCAAATACATAATTATAATCACATATGACAACATCTGAGAATAATGCTAAATCTAAACTTAATTCAAATGGGCATAAGCAGTATTTTTCACTTAGATATTCAATAGTATTTCTACTGTAATCATTTTTTGATACTAAAATTTCTTTTAGTGCATTATTAATTCTATCAAAATACCCATTAGCATATTTACAGTATATAGGATTACAATTCACCTCATCCATTTTGCATACTTTTTCTTTTGCAGTTATAGTAGTGTATTTTATATTTAATCCTTTATTTTTCATAATACTAATTGTATTTTCACATACTTCTCTAGTTATTGTTTTAGCAGTTATATAAAAAATTTTTGAGGTGTGACCTTGACCCATAGCCTTTATTGTAGGAAATAACGTAGATATAGTTTTTCCAGTTCCAGTAGGAGCTTGAGCTAAACACTTCTTACCCTCAATAACACTTTTATATACATATACGGCTAACTCTCTTTGACCCTGTCTATAATTATCATAAGGAAAAGTCATATTTTCAATAGAATTATTTCTATTTTCAATATAATCCATTTCTAGATCTATCCATTTCTTATATTCTTCTATTAAATATAAAAAATCTTTTTCTAACTCATCTTTGCTATACTTATATCTTATATAGTTTATACTTGTATTTTCTATATTATAATATGTTAACTGTAATGTTATAGAATCTAGTTGATTTTCAAAACAATATATATATCCATAACATTTAACTTGAGCTAAATGTAAATTATTTATTTCATCATTATAGCTATTTACATCTTTTAGTGTTGTCTTAATCTCATCAATAATAATTTCATTATTTTCTATTAAAATACCATCTGCTCTTCCTTCTACTCGTATTTTAATATCATTATGTTCAAATTCATATTTTAAAGAAACTTCTGCGCTATAATTTTCATCATATGATTTTTGTATCATCTGATGAGCTCTTGTTCCTTCTATAGGCTTTATATTGCTTGAAATAGTATTATCTATACTTCCGTGTTTCATTATAAACTCTACAAGATTCCTTATAGAAATTCTTTTTTTCTTTTTCATATTTTACCTCTATATATTAATTCTTAATTTATATCTTATTATATATAAAAATTAATTAAAAATCATATAGTTTCGCTACAATTAAAAAATCATAGTATTAACTATGATTTTTATTCATATTTTAAAGTTTTAATTTTTTTGATTTTAATATAGGCATATGTTAATATAAAGGTCATCATTTCTGCAAATACAGCGGTTAGCCAAATCCCATTTACTCCAAATATTCTCGGCAATATTAAAACTCCTATTATAAGAAAGATAATACCTCTACTCAAAGATATAATATTTGATGCTACTGTATATTCTTTAGACTGATAATATGCTCCCATTACTATATTTAATCCCATTATTAAAAATGCTATAAAATAATATCTTATTGCATTTATAGTTATAAAAACTATTTCACCACTTTCTTTAGTAAATATTCTTACAATAGTTTGTGGAAATACAATTCCCGTTATATAAAATATAGATCCAACTATAAAAGCTGTTATTAAAGCCATTTTTTTTACTTTTTCAACTCTATCATATTTGTCTGCACCAAAATTTATGCTTATTATTGGTTGTATAGCTTGAGCAATCCCTGTGAATATAGCAGCAACAACTAATGCTACATTAGCTATTATACTATATGCACTTACCCCAACTTCACCTATCATTTTTAATAGAGATAAGTTAAATATAAATATAACTATACCAGATGATAATTCAATTATAAAACTAGGAGCCCCATTAGCTAAAACTCTTGTAACTCTTTTGAGGCTAAAATTAAACTTCGTAAATTTCAAATTGCACTTTTTAGAAACAAAATGAGTGCATAGTATTGATACATTTACTAAAGATGCTATTGATGTTGCTAATGCTGCTCCCTTCATTCCCATACCAAATGTAAATATAAATAAATAGTCTAATATTATATTTAATATACCGCCAGTGGATGTAGCTATCATAGCTAATTTTGGATTGTGATCATTTCTCACAAATGAAGATATTGTATGAGATAGTATATAACTAAAACTTAGAAAAAGAACCCCACTTAGATATTCTTTAACTAGTATTATAGTTTTTTCATCAGCACCTAATAAATATCCTATTTGTTCTTTATTAAATACACCTACTATAGAAATTATTATACCTGTAAAAAGTGAGATTACTAAAGTTTGAGTAAAAACCCTTTGTGATTCATCAATTTCACCTTTCCCAATACTGATACTAAGTGCTGTAGCTCCTCCCATACCAAATAGCAATCCTAGTCCATTAAATATATTAAATATAGGAATACATATATTAAGAGCTGCAAGCCCTTCACTGCCTATACCTCTGCCTATAAACATAGTATCTACTAATATACAAAATGATACTGATAACATACCTAATACACTATTAAATAAATATTTATAATATATTTTTTCTATTTTTCCATTTAGCAATATTTCTTTTCTATCACTCATTTACTGCTCCTTTGTAAATTTTTAGTATATTAAACTTTATAGTATTAGTATCTCGATATTTATAGTATATTAATCCTATATTTAATAGATTATTTAATACTTGCTATTAACGCTTTTATATCCTACCCTTGCCATAGAAATACTTACCGTCTTAAATAAAAAAATTCCAAATATAAGATTTATAAGTATAGCTGGAGCAACTGCTACCATAAATAGTGTTGTAAATGTTCCAGGAAGGCCAACTAAAACTTTAGCTACACTTAAAAATGTACATCCACTTATTAGTGTTCCTACCGGTAAAATAGCACTTATAACTATAATGTTCTGTTTCTTTGCATTTTGTTTTTTTATAAAAGAAAGCTTATACATAAATAACATAAACATATACATTATATTAACTGTTATAATTTTATCTGCTATATTAGGTATCTGACCCGCTGGAAATTTTGTTGTTAATGCTGTAAAAATCCCTGTAATTATACCTGCAAATAAGCAACTTTTATAATCCTCTTTATTTAAAATCATTATAGTAAATAACATTGTTAATGCTATATCAGGTTGTATTGGTAACCCTAGTGCTGGTGTGATTTGATGTAAAATTAATCCCATAGCTAAAAGTATTGAATTTAAAACCATTTTTCTTGTATTTGTTTTCATTATAATTCCTCCAGATATTTTTATTTTTTAAACGCCAATCTCCTAATGATTCTTTCTCTGATTCTAGTGTTCATACCATAGCTATCACCACCTTTGAAATAAATTTGGAAATAAAAAAACTCCGTCCTATATAAATAGGACGGAGATTATCCGCGTTGCCACCTAAATTATGTATAACAAAATAGCTATACATCACTCATTTTCAGGTACTATCATACCCTATTCGCTATAACGTGCGATACACGGCAAAGTCTACTTTAAGAAATTTCGATTTGCTCCTCAAAGGCCCATTCACTAAACTTTTTCTTGCTAAGATTCCACCACCCTCAGCTCTCTATTTTGAACCTACATTTAGCTACTATCCCTTATCAAAGGATTTATTTTTCATTAATTTTATAATATTGTAAATTTTTAATATTGTCAATCATTTTATATTAAGATTATATGCAAAAATTTAAATATCGTTCATAAAATCTAAATAGTCGTAAATGGATTTAAATAAATCTCACTTTTTATAACTTCAATTTCATCTATATTACATAAAAATCTTTCCATGACATCTTTAAATATGTCCTCTGTATCAAAATGACCACAATCTATAACATTCATACTCATGTCTAATGCATCTTGAGCATCATGATATTTCACATCACCAGTTATTATAACATCAGCTCCACTTCTTTGAGCTTTTTTAATCATATCCGCTCCAGACCCAGTTACTACTGCTACCTTTTTTATAGAAGAATTTAAATCTCCCACAACTCTTATATGCGACATATTTAGTTTTTTCTTTATATTATTGCATAACTCTTTTAAATTAATAGTGCTATCTAATTTTCCAATTCTACCTAACCCATATATTTTACCTTTATTTTCAAGCTTGTATATATCATATGCAACTTCTTCATATGGATGAGCATTTAGCATAGAATTGATAACTCCTCCTAATACCCTCTGTGGTACTATCGTTTCAATTTTAACTTCTTCTACAGACTCTACTTCACCTATTTGTCCTATATATGGATTAGTGCCTTCTAAAGGCTTAAAGTTGCCTATCCCCTGCGTACTAAAACTACAATTACTGTAATTTCCTATATGGCCTGCACCAGCTTTAGCCAAACTTTCCTTTACCTTTTCTACATGAGTAGTCGGTACATATACAGCTAATTTATATAACACTTCACTGCTCGTTATGTCTAATACCTTCGTTTCTTCTATCCCTATAATTTCCATAAAATAATCATTAAGCCCTTCGAATGCTATATCAAAATTGGTATGCATCGAATATAATGCTATATCATTTTTTATGAGTTTATGAATTAACTTTCCTTTTAGATCTGATGTGTTTATTTTGTTCATTTTTTTAAATATAAATGGGTGGTGAGTTACTATAAGATCTACATCTTTTGATATAGCTTCATCTATAACTTTTTCATTCGCTTCAAGAACTACTAAAATCTTCTTGATATCCATATCAAAGTCACCTACCAAAAGACCTACATTATCCCAATCATAAGCTAAGCCTAAAGGATATTTTTGTTCTACTTTCTTTATAAAACTTTTTAAATTCATAATAACATCCCCTTTATTATATTATTTTAACTTTTCTAATTTTTCTATTGCTATTTTACTTTCTTTGATTTTCTTATTTATACTTTCGCCTGCTTTATCCTCTATTTTTTTGATTATCGAGTTATACATAAATATCTTTTTGTCTATAAATTCATTTAATAAAGGATCTTTATTTTCGATTAGCTTTTTCCCAACTTCATAAAATATTTCGTCTTCAACTTGAGTGTTCTTAGATGTGTATTTCGCTATTATTATTTCATATAATCTAAAATCTTCTTTCACTAACACTTCATCCAGTATTTCATACCCATTATTTAGTAAATATTTTCTTAGTTCATTCTGAGCTTGCATTGGTTGTAGTATTAATTTATCTAAACTATGTGCTACTTCTTTTTTAGCCTCTAATAACTCACTTATTAAAATACCACCCATTCCAGCAATTATAATTTCATCTACTTCATTTTTTTCTAGTACTTCTATACCTGATCCTAATCTTAAATCAACCTTATCCATTAATCCATTATGTCTTACTTCTTTTTTTGCATTTTCTAAAGGTCCTTTATTTACATCAGCAAGTATAGCATAATCTATGTCACCTTTATTTAATAAATATACAGGTATATATCCATGATCTGTACCTATATCCGCAACTTTTTTTCCTTTTGTTACTAATGATGCTATCTTTAATAATCTATCTGTTAATTTCAATTTTTTCATCCTTTCACTTATGGCGTATTACTAAAATACATACATATATTATTTCTCATTTATAAGCAGCTATATTTGGAATTATAAAAAATTCGCCTTATTATAAAGGCGAATTTTTTATTTATCATTAATCTAAGTAATCTCTAAGTTTTTTAGATCTACTTGGATGTCTTAATTTTCTTAAAGCCTTAGCTTCTATTTGTCTTATTCTTTCTCTAGTTACATCAAACTCTTTACCTACTTCTTCAAGAGTTCTAGCCCTTCCATCTTCAAGTCCAAATCTTAATTTTAATACTTTTTGCTCTCTTTCATTTAAAGAACCTAAAACATCTTCTATTTGTTCTTTTAATAAAGAATATGCTGCAGCTTCTGCTGGAGCTGGTGCATCGTCATCCGGTATAAAATCACCTAAGTGGCTATCTTCTTCTTCTCCTATTGGAGTTTCTAATGATACAGGATCTTGAGCAATTTTCATTATTTCTCTTACTTTATCTTCTGTCATTTCCATTTCTTTAGCGATTTCTTCAGGCTTAGGATCTCTTCCTAGCTCTTGAAGTAATTGTCTAGAAACTCTAATTAATTTATTTATAGTTTCTACCATGTGTACTGGTATTCTTATAGTTCTAGCTTGGTCTGCTATAGCACGAGTTATAGCTTGTCTTATCCACCATGTAGCATAAGTACTAAACTTAAATCCTTTTTCATAATCGAACTTCTCAACAGCCTTTATAAGACCTAAGTTACCTTCTTGAATTAAATCTAAGAAAAGCATACCTCTTCCTACATATCTTTTAGCTATACTTACAACAAGTCTTAAGTTTGCTTCTACTAATCTTTGTTTAGCTAATTCATCGCCCTCATTCATTCTTCTAGCTAATTCTACCTCTTCATGCGGTTTAAGTAGTGGAATTTTACCTATTTCTTTTAAATACATTCTAACCGGGTCATCTATACTTATTCCTTTTGGAAGTGATAAATCTATAGCTTCTAATTCCATAGGTGCATCTTCTTTAGATAATTCATCTTCTACACCCTCTTCTAAAGAGTCTAAATCTAAATCATCATCTGCAGAAAAATCTATTTCAACTTTTTCCGTTTTAGTTTCAGTTACTTCGATACCTAAATTACCTAAAGTTTCATATAAATTTTCTATTTGGTCTTTATCTAATTCTGTTTCAGAGAAAGCTTCCATTATTTCTCCAAGAGTAAGAGATCCTTGTTTTTTTCCTTTTTCTATTAAACTCTTAGCCGTAACTCTTTTCAATTCTTTTTTATTATTTTTCTTTTCCACACTTAGACCTCCCTTCTTTATAACCTTTGTAACATTCTTCTTATTTCCACGATTTTTAAAGCAATTTCCATAATCTTACCATCTACCTCTTTCGCGTCATTAATATTTTTGTTATTTTCAAGTGTCTTTTGTTCTTCTAACAATCTATTCATTTTTTCATGAAGTGTATTTTTCTTTACATTTTTTATTATTTCATCAATACTTTTGACATTATCTAAGTTCATACTGTCTAAAGATATACTTTTTAAATCTTTCAGGTATTCTTCGGATATATTTAAACTTTCTATTTTGTCAATAGTTATTTTGTCCAATTCTTTATTTTTAATTATGTAATTTAAAATTTCTTTACTTTCTTCTAATATAAAATCATTCTCATCAACTTTTAATAAGATTAAATCTCTTAATTTCTTATCTTCTAATATGATTTTTATAAGATTTTCTTCAACTACTTTTTCTCCATTAGTAATTGTTTTTGGTTTTTCAATTATTTTTTCTTCTTTTTTGTTTTTATCAAATTTTTTATAACTGTTATTTAGTTTATTATAATTTTTTCCATATACTTCTCTTTTTATAGATTCTACACTTATATCGATTTGATTTGATAAATACTTTGTATAATAATCAATCTCAACAGCACTTTTTAATTCCTTTATTATTTTAGATGCTTCTTTAGCAAACTTTACTCTATCTTCATCCTTATGAATATCAAAACTACGTTTAAGATTGTCTATTTTATATTTTATTTGATGGGTAGAAGTGTCCATAGCCTTTTTAAATTCATTTAATCCATATTTTCTAATAAATTCATCTGGATCTTTGCTATCTTTTAAATTTAAAATTTTAACACTAATACCTAATTTACTTAGAATTTCTATAGCTCTTAGTGTTGCTTTTATACCTGCTTCATCTGAATCATAAGATATAATAGCAGTATCCGCATATCGTTTAATTAACATTCCTTGTTGTTCTGTCAAGGCTGTTCCTAGTGTAGCTACTACATTTTTTATTCCATATTGATAAATAGATATTAAGTCCATGTATCCTTCTACTAAAACTATAGTTCTATCTTTAATTTCTTTTCTAGCAAAATTTAGTCCATATAAATTTTGTCTCTTATTAAATATTAAAGTATCTGGAGAATTTAAATACTTTGGCATAGAATCATCTAAAACTCTTCCACCAAAGCCTATTACATTACCCCTATAATCAAATATAGGAAACATTACTCTATTTCTAAATTTGTCATAAAATTTATTACTTTCAAGCTTATGATTTATTAACCCACACTCTATTAACTCTTCCTTAGTATGACCTTTTGAAGTTAAGTGCTCCATAAGAGCATTCCATGAATCTAGTGAATATCCTAATCCAAATTTTTTTATAATTTTATCATCTAATCCTCTTTTTCTAAGATATTCATAGCCATAATTTTTGCTAGTTAACAAATTAGCCAAATAAAATCTAGCAGCTTCTACATGTATATCTTGAAATCTTTTTATTTTTTCCATTCTAATTCTAGATTCATTATCCATATTAGTATTGATTTCTATTCCATACCTTTTCGCTAACAATTTTACAGCATCCATAAACTCTAAATTTTCCATTTTCATGACAAAATTTATTACATCTCCACCTTCTCCACATCCAAAGCATTTATATATCTGTTTAGAGGTGTTTATGTAAAATGATGGTGTTTTTTCACCATGGAAAGGACATAATCCTTTATAATTCGCCCCAGATTGTTTGACCTCTATATACTGGGATATTGTGCTAACTATGTCGCATCTACTTTTTATTTCATCTATTATTTCTTTTATATCATTCATATTATCACCTTCTGGTGTAATTTTTTCTAACATTTCTATTTTACATTATATTCAAGATTTGTCAAATAGTCATTATACAGAATTCGACTTTTTTTGTTAATATCCTTCTTAAAATTAAAATTTTTATTATTTTTTATTAATTTATTATCTCTATTAATTATTTACAAATTTTTCAACAATTAATACTTTTCTATATAATTATTATTTTTTTATATAAAATTTTTAAATATCAAGTATAAAAATGGAAAATTTTAACACTTGATATTTATCTATTTTTATTAATTTTACCGATTTTAATTATAATTACCCTCTTTTTTTATATTTTAATAATTTTTTTATTTATTCATAATTATTTAATTTATAAGCAATTTTATAATAAAATCTAATTTAGATTAACTTTTATTAAAAATAAAAAAAGAGGTTAATAACCTCTTTTTTATTTTATATTTATAGATTTCATTAAATCTTCAAATTCATTAAAATGAAGTGATTGCATTCCATCAGATAATGCATTTACAGGATCTGGATGAACTTCCACCATTATACCATCTGCACCAGCGGCTAATGCTGCAATAGACATAGGCTTTACTAAATATCTAACACCAGTAGCATGAGATGGATCTACTATAACCGGTAGCCCTGTTTCTTTTTGTATTATAGGTACAGCAGCTAAATCAAGCGTATTTCTAGTGTAATCATTGTATGTTCTTATACCTCTTTCACACATTATAATATTTTGATTTCCTCCTACTGCTATATATTCTGCAGCTCCAATCCATTCACTTATGCTAGCAGATATTCCTCTTTTTAACATCACAGGCTTATCTTGTTTACCGACCTCAGTTAATAATGTAAAGTTTTGCATATTTCTTGATCCGATTTGAATAATATCTGCAACTTCATACAACTTGTCTAGTTCTCTTGCATCCATAAGCTCTGTTATAACAGGTAATCCAGTTTCTTTCTTTACAGCTTTCAATATTTCTAGGCCTTCTTCTTTTAAGCCTTGGAACGAATTAGGAGATGTTCTTGGTTTGTACGCTCCACCTCTTAATATATTTGCACCTTGACTTTTTACAAACTTCGCTGTCTCTAATAATTGTTCATAACTTTCTATAGCACATGGGCCTGCCATTACAAGAGTATCTTCTTTTATTATTAGTTTTTTATCTTCAGATACATTTATTTCAAACTTTAAAGTATCATTAAATATGTTCTTTTTCATCATTTATATACTCCTTTACTTGTTCTCTTTCCTCACAAGTTAAAGAATTTAAATAATTCTCTATAGTTGTTCCTTTTATTTCTAATTTAGAGTTTAAATCCATAAGAGGCACAAGAACAAAGGCTCTTTCACTTATCCTTGGGTGAGGTATAGATAAATTTTCGTCGTTTATTATTATATCATTAAAAAATAATATATCAACATCTATAGTTCTTGGTCCCCACCTTATTATTCTTTCTCTATTTAAAGTTTTTTCCACTTCTTGGCATAAACTTAATAAATCATATGTATTTAAATCAGTTTCAATTTCTATACACATATTTAAAAAATCAGCTTGATCAGTATATCCCCAGGCCTTTGTTTCATATATTTTTGACTTTTTAGTTATACTTATGCTTTCATTTTTATTTAAAATTTCACAAGCACTGTAAAGATATTCAATTCTATCTCCCATGTTTGTTCCAAGACCTAAATAAACTTTATTCATCTTTAGCTCTCCTTATTTCAACTCCAAAGTAGTCATAAATTCCATTTACTGGAGCTTCTGGTTTTTTTACTCTTACCATTATGCCTTTTACTAAATCAAATTTAATAAGTACTTCTTTTGCTATATTTTCAGCTAATGCCTCTAATAAATTAAATCTTTTAGTTTCAACTATATTTTTAACAACATCGTAAACATCTGCATAACTAACTGACTTTGTCATATCATCAGTTAGTCCAGCTTCTTTAGTGTCAACATTTAATTCTATATCTAAAAAGAACTTTTGACCTAATACGCCTTCTTCTTTTAAAAGTCCATGGTATCCGTAAAACCCAAGGTTTTGCATTAATATTTTGTCCATAATTTACCTCTATCCTCTATATATTGCATCAGCCATTTTAGCAGCTCTGATGTTTTCTTTTATATCGTGTACTCTTACAACATCAACACCATCTCTAATTCCTAAAACCGTAGTTGCAATAGTTCCTTCTACTCTCTCTTTAGGTTCTACATTTAGAACATTTCCTATTACAGACTTTCTAGAAGTTCCTAGCAATATAGGATATCCTAAATCATTTAGTTCACTTAGTCTTCTTAAGACCTCTAAATTTTGTTCAAAAGTCTTACCAAATCCTATACCTGGATCTATCATTATTTTTTCTTTTTTGATACCAGCGTCTAACCCGATTTTAATACTTTCTAATAAAAATTCTTTTATACTTTCCATTATATCTTTATCATATTCTGTTGTATCCTGATTATGCATTATACAAACATAACCATCATGTTTAGCTATTACACTAGCCATATTTTTATCTCTTCTAAGTCCCCATACATCATTTATCATTTCTACACCTAATGCTAAAGATGCTTCAGCAACTTCAGATTTGTATGTATCTACAGATATAGGAACATTTATTTCTTCTTTAAGTTTCTTTATAACAGGTACAACTCTTTTTAATTCTTCATTTGCATCCACATATTTGTGACCTGGTCTAGTAGATTCGCCTCCTAAGTCGATTATATCTGCACCATCATTTATCATCTCTTTAGCATGTTTTAAAGCTTTTTCTACCTCACTAAAATCTCCACCATCAGAAAAACTATCTGGTGTAACATTTAATATTCCCATTATATAAGTCTTTTTTCCATATTCAAACATCTATTTAGTCTCCTATTTATCTCATAGTTATTAAACTCATAGCCTCAGCTCTTGCAGCTATGTCTTTTTCAAATATACCTCTAACTGCAGATGTTGTAGTCTTTGACCCTGGTTTTTTAACACCTCTCATTGTCATGCACATATGTTCTGCTTCAACAACAACTATAACACCATAAGGTTCAAGTTCTTTCATTATTATATCTGCAACACCTTTTGTTATTCTTTCTTGTAACTGCGGTCTTTTTGCAAAAGTTTCTACTACTCTAGCTAATTTCGAAAGGCCAGTTAACTTTCCATCTTTAGGTATATATGCTATATGAGCTTTTCCGAAAAATGGAACTATATGATGTTCACAGCATGAATAAAAAGGAATATCCCTTACTAAAACTAGTTCTTCATGACTTTCATCTTGGAATATAACTTTTAAATGTTCACTTGGGTCTTGATGAAGTCCTGCAAATATCTCTTCATACATTCTAGCTACCCTATCTGGAGTTCCTATTAATCCCTCTCTATCTGGATCTTCTCCGATTGCTTCTAATATATCTCTTACTGCATTTTTTATTTTGTCTTTATCTACCTTGCTCATTGGTTTGCCCCCTTGATTAGTAAGTTATTTTTATGTTTTTGCTTACGTTTATATTTTTAAATATATATTCATAAACTGTTAGTAAATCTTCATACTTATAATATTTTTGTACATTTTGAACTAAATCAAATAATTTAGAGTCTTCTATTTTTAAGGTTTTTATTATCTTTTTATCTTTAGGCACCCATTTTCTATTTATACTAAAATACCCAACTATTATATCTTTTAAATATAAATTCGTCAAAAACTCATATTCATACTTTTCTAGTTTTTCATGATTTTTTAATCTGTCTATTTTAGATTTAATATCATTTTTTATAAAAATTTTCTCACTTTCCGATAATTCTAAAGGACCTTCGTCAAAAGCATCTTTACATCTTTTTATAATAGCATCAATATTTTCTAACTCGTTATAAATAATTTTTGGGTTTGACATTTCTTTTAAGAAAAAGTATTCTCTGTCTTCTATAAATTTTTCAATCCCTGTTTTTGAAAAATAATTAATATCAAACTCTATTCCCTCTATATTTTTAACTTCTCTAACTTGTAAGTATTTTGATGCTTTTATAACAAATATATCAATGTCATTAACTTTAACTTCTTTATTATTTAGGTTAACATTTTTTGATGATCCAACTAAAAATATTGCTTTAACATTTTCATTAGATTTTATATTTTCTATTTCTTTTTTATAAATTTTGTAAATCCTATTTTCCATTTAATCTCTCCATTATTTTTTAATTTAAAATCCATATAAAAATAGGACATTAACTTTAAGTATTTATAAGTTTAGATATTTTGGTATAAATTTCATTTTGTTTTTGATATTTTATAGACTCTATTTGTACAACTTTCATTACCCCCATAAGACTATTGCTAACAAAAACAAAGTCAAAGTTTTTTATATCTTCTAACTTTATTTCTCTTTCCTCTATTTGTATATTTAATTCGTCACAAATCTCTATAATCCTTCTTTTTTTGGTTCCATTTAATATAGGTAATTTAGAACATGGTGTAAATATTTCTTTATTCTTGATAAAAAATATATTACTCATAGAACACTCTAATACTGTATCTTTTGAATCCAAAAATATCCCATCATCATAGCCATTACTAGTTGCATTTTTTTTTGTATAAATATTTTCATAATAATTAGTTGTTTTATGTCTATTAATTTCACTATTCCCTCTTCTTATAGGAGATATGTTTAATCTAAATCCGTCTTCATAATGCTTTTGTGTATAAGGTATATCTCTTGTTGAAATATTAAAACCCTCATCAAATACAGTTAGTCTTAACGCTTTATTGCTTATTTTATTTTCAGTTATATAATTTAAAATATTATTTTTCAAAAAATCTTTAGAGAAGTTAAAGTTAAACTCTAACTTCTCAATAGATTTAAACATTCTCTCTAAGTGAAATTCTATATCTATAGGTGTATCAATAACTTTGATAGTTTCAAATAATCCTATTCCAAATTTGGCTAAACTACTTTCAAAAGATATGTTATTCTTCATAGTATCCTCTTAATGCTTTCATTATAGATTTTGCCTTATCTAAAGTTTCTTGATATTCATCCTCAGGATTTGAATCCCAAGTCATTCCTCCACCAACTTGGAAATATACATCTTCTTTTTGTTTAATTATAGTTCTTATAGCTATATTTAAATCCATATCTCCATTAAATCCTATATAACCTATAGATCCTGTGTACACATTTCTTTGAGTAGGTTCTAGTTCATCTATAATCTCCATAGATCTAATCTTAGGAGCTCCTGTTATAGACCCTCCAGGGAACGTAGCTTTTATTGCATCTATACTATCATTTTTATCATCTAATTCTCCAACAACAGTAGCTACTAAATGGTTTACATTTGCATAAGGCTCTATCACAAATAATTCTGGAACTTTAACACTTCCAATTTTAGATATTCTCCCTATATCATTTCTCTCTAAATCTACTATCATAAGCAACTCAGCTCTATCTTTTTCACTATTTTTCAGTTCTTCTTGAAGCTTTAAATCTTCTTCTATAGTTTTACCTCTTGGTCTAGTTCCTTTTATCGGCCTAGTTTCCACCTTTCTATCTATGCACTTTATAAACCTTTCTGGTGAATTTGAAAGTATTTTACTGTCTTCAAAATTTAAAAATGCTCCAAATGGTGCAGGACTAAACTTTCTTAAATCTCTATAAAGTTCATAACTTGTTAGAGGTGTTTTGCCACTAAATCTTTGAGTTAAATTAGCTTGATATATATCACCTTGTCTTATATAATTTTGTACTTTTCTAACTGCATCTTCAAATTGTATTTTTGTAAAATTTGATTTTAACTTTATAGGCTCTACGTCTTTTTCTTCATAACAAATATTGTCAATTCCATTTAGCTGGGCATCTTGGATTCTTTTTTCTACTTTTTTAGCTAATATTTCTTCATTATGTACATCTAAATCAGGAGTAGCTATATATGTTTTATTTTCTAAGTGATCAACTACTATCACCCAATTATACAAACCAAAATATAAATCATATACATTTGTATCATCTACTGCTGTTCTTGGAAGTTTTTCCATATAATTTCCTAAATCATAAGATAAATAACCAACTGCTCCACCTATAAATGGAAGAAAGCTTTTATTTTCTACCTTATATTTACTTAATTCTTTTTTTAAATCATCAAGTGGATTTTTTTGTGCATTCTTATATTTTAAAACTTTAAAAGGGTTACTACTTATAAAAGAGTATCTCCCTAGCTTTTTCGCATCCATTGCACTATCTAATATAAAACTGTTCTCTTCATCTTTAAATATTGTAAAAATTTCAAATGAATTTAATTTAGTATTTATTTGTCTTATCATTATTTGTTTATCCCCTCTCTAGCTTGATTTATGAAATTTTTAAGTATATCATGTCCTTGCTCTGACAAAATAGCCTCTGGATGGAATTGTACACCTTCTATCATATACTTTTTATGTCTAATACCCATTATTTCATTTTCATTAGTAAGAGCTGTTACTTCTAAATCTTGTGGTAAACTTTCTAAATCAATAACTAAAGAGTGATACCTAGTCACATTTAGCGGATTGTTTAATCCCTCAAATACACCCTTATTAGAATGTTTGATACTATGTACTTTTCCATGTACTGGCTTTTTAGCTTTTATGACATTTCCTCCAAATACATGTCCTATTGTTTGGTGGCCTAAACAAATACCTAAAATAGGTTTTTTATCTTTAAACTTATTTACTACATCTATACATATGCCCGCCTCATTTGGAGAACATGGACCTGGTGATAAAACTATTATTTCCGGGTCTAAACTTTCTATTTCTTCTAGAGTTATCTCATTGTTTCTTTTTACTATTATTTCTTCTCCTAGCTCTCCTATATACTGAACTAAGTTGTAAACAAATGAATCATAATTGTCAATCATAAGGATCATTTCTATTTCCCCCCCGCTAAACGCCTACTTTTTATTTGTATCTTAAGTAGATTTTAGTATTTTTTTTGTTTTCATTAATAATTATATATTTTTATAGAAATAAGTGTCAATATAGTCATCTTTAAGTATTATTTATTGTTTAAATTCTTAGTATATTTATCCTATCATAGCAAAAAATATATTTAAACAATTAGTTGGAGGTATTAACATGAATAGTTACATTATTATAAGATCAGATACTAAATCTATATCACCTCCTATGCCAAAACAAGAAGCTATAAAAAAACTTAAACAATATGGTAAAGAAGGAATTTCAAGCTATATAGTTTCTAATTGTAAAAATTTAGAATTTGATTTGCTTAATAAAACAAACTTATAAAGTTTTATTAACTATTTTTTGTACATCAAAAAGGAGTGCTATACACTCCTCTTTGATAATTTATATCCTGGATTATAGTATTTTGATTTTTTTCCTTTCTGCTCTCTCGTTTCTATTAAATCATTGATTTTACTTATATATTTATCGTCATCAGAAAGCCTTATAAGACTTGATAGATAATATCCATCAGTACTTTTAGGTATTTTTTTATTTATTACTAAATCTACTGCTGTTTTTGCGGCCTCAAAGTGCTTTAGATGAGTATGACCTTCTTGAAAACTTTTTTTAGTGTTGTAGACCACATAGCCTTCCTTCACTTGAAATATTATAAATTCTTTTCTTTCATAGATTTTATTATACATATACTAATCAATCCTTCTCAAGATAGTCTTACTATATATATATTAAACAACTCTCCAAATGTTTTATATTTTTTTAATTTTTTTTTAATTTTTTATAAATTTTCTAAATATATTGTAGTTAGAAAATGAATATATTCATTATATATCAAATATATTCATTTTCTTTATGTAAAACTATTATTGATGTAATAAAAAATAAAGCTTCTTTATAAAGAAGCTTTATCTATTTTCTATAAGTTCTGAAACTGTAACAAATTTATATCCATTCTCTATCATTTTAGGAATCAATATATCTAAGGCTTCTACAGTATTATTTGTAGCATAGTCATGAAGTAATATTATATCTCCATTTTTCGCATTATTTGTAATTGTATCTGCAATCTTATTAGCTCCAGGATTTTGCCAGTCTCTAGCATCTACAGTAGTCCACAGTATTATTTTATAGTTATATTTTTTAGCTATATCCTCTAATGTTTCTCTTTTATAACTACCATACGGAGGTCTAAATAAAGTTGGCTTTTTACCTGTTAACTTTATTAAAATATCTTCACATTTAATTATTTCTTCTTCTAATTGTTCTCTACTCAAATTACTTATATCTGGATGATTAAATGTATGATTACCTATTTCATGACCTTCTTTACTTGCTCTAATCAATGGTTTCGAATACCAATTAGCATGTTTTCCAGCTATAAAAAAGGTTGCTTTGATATCATATTTTTTTAATACATCTAATACTTGGTCTGTCTCTTTTGGATGTGGTCCATCGTCAAAAGTTAGAGCAATTACCTTTTTATCCCTAGGTCCATTTTTTACAAATACCTCTTCATCACCTGCATATGAGCTTTTATATCCACCTAGAACTATTATAATACCTAACATTATAAATGCTAATTTAAACTTATTGTGTCTCATAATTTATGTCTTCCTTTCAGCATTTTTTATTATTTATAGAAATTTTGAGTATAGTATATTTTATAATATCCACCAAAATCTACTCCAACTCCTATATTATTATAATCTCCCAAAATATTTTTTCTATGTCCTTCTGAATTCATCCAAGCTTCATGTGCATATATTGCACTTGTTTGCCCTGCTGCTATGTTTTCACCTGCTGCTACATACGATATTCCCTCTTTCTTCATTCTATCAAAAGGTGATTGACCTTTTTTATTTTTATGATCAAAAAAATTGCTGCATGCCATATCAGTGCTATGCTTTCTTGAACTCTCAGTTGCATTTTCACTATATTTTAAACCATTTAAATTTTTTTTATATCTAACACTATTAGTTAAATCTATAATCTGAAGTTCAAAACTTTTTTTAAGTTCTTCACTTTCCTCAGGATAAATTCCCGTCAAGCTCATTTCTGAATTTTCATCTATAATCTGATATGAACAAACTCTATTATTTTCATATATATCATAGAAGAAAGTAATATAATTATTATCAGATTTAACTATGTCATATTGATTATCTGAGTTTATCATATATCTAGTATTTCCTTTTCTTTTAAATTTCAATGGTTGGAATTCACTATTAACTAAACCTTTATTATCATTTATTTTTATATTTTTAATTTCAGATGTATTCAAAGAATTACTATATAATCCTACTACTGAATCGTTTTTTATTCCTACCATAGCAAAATCTTGTTCATATTGATTATAAACATACCAATTAAAATCATATTCGCTTTTATCAATTCTTCCTGGTTCTCCTATTAAGTTTAAAACATTATTTTTTGAGTCTCCTATTTTTATTTTCTCAAAGTTTTTTATATTTTTTAATGTCTTCTGTTTTGAATTAAATACACTAACCTCTTTATAGTTTTCTTTATTATATGTTTTACTATTTAATCCAATATTATAAAATAAAATAGCTATTAAAATAAATCCTATAAGTACTATTTTTTTCAAGTTATCACTCTCCATTAAACTTTTACTATTTAAATAGTTTACACTTATAAGATATTCATACTTGTATCGTTTAATAATTTAAAATTAATATATTATCTAATAATTTTTAGACTAAAAAAAATAACTCTATCTTTAAAGATAGAGTTATATTATAAATGAAAAAATTTCATCTAATGTTCTATTAAATATTGATGGTTTATCAAATTTCCAAGTACCTTCATATACTAATTCATTGTTTAAATAAAAAGTTCCTTTACCATGCCTTTTTCCATGTAAAAATTCCCCTTCATACCACTTTCCGTCTTCCCATATATATTTACCTTCACCATTGGCTAAATTATTTTTCCACTGACCTTTATATATTAGATTTCCATTAAGATCAAAGCACTCCCCATATCCATCCATTTTATTATTTTTAAATTCACCAACATAAATACTACCATCGTGCCATTTATAGATTCCCTTTCCATTTCTTTTTCCGCTTAACCAATTTCCTATATACTCATTCCCACTAGCATATATCATTTGACCAATTCCAGACATAGTATCTTCTTTAAATTCCCCTATATATTCATTGTCATTACTAAACTTGCATATACCACTTCCATCTTTCATATTATCTTTAAATTCCCCTATATACTCTATCCCCTCTAAAAATGTATATATACCTTTTCCATTCATTTTGTTATCTATAATTTTTCCTATATATACATCCCCATTTGAAAAATTGTAAATTTTATTTCCGACCTTTTTCCCCTTAGATGCCTCATCTATCATATAATTTTCATCTTCTAATTCTAATATTTCTTCTTGAGTTGCCCTCTCTTTCCTCTTTATAGTAATCTTTTGTATAGTTCTTATTAATTTAACTTCTTTTTTTATATCATTTATAGCTTTTAAATATTCATTATATAAGCTTATATATTCTTTAGATAAATTCATATTGCATTTCTCCTATCAATGTTTGTCGAGTATATTATAAATTTATTATATCTTAATTATGTTGTTTATTTCTATATTTATATAAAATTTTAGCATTGTTAATAAAAAAATGTAGCAAAAAAAGATATACTTCGATAGTATATCTTTTTTTGTTACATTGTCCCGATTTCGCTTAAATATCTTCCGCTACCCGATTAGATTTATTTATGAAATTTTTACAAGTATCCCAATACGCCTTCGTATAGTGGGGTCCGATGATTTTTATTTTTACTCTAGAGTTAAAGAGGAGCATTCAGCCCCTCTTTAACTATTATATTTAAATAAAGTTTTTTTATACCAAATTTTTAATATTATAAGAATTTTTCCTTAAATCCTCTACCTTTTACTTCTGACACATCATTTACAGAAATAAAAGATTTTTTATCATATTTTAATGCTATTTCTTTTATTTTAGGTATTTCATTTGATGATACTATACAGTAAATAAGTTTTTTTCTATCATGAGTATAAGCACCTTCAGCATCTAAAAATGTAACTCCTCTATGAAGTATCTCCATTATATCCCTTGCTATACAGTCACTTTCCTTAGATATAACCATAACAGATTTTTGATAGTTCATTGCATCTTTTACAAAATTCATTGCAGATGCACTTATAAACATTCCTATTAATGTATATAGTGCTAAATCTAAACCAAATAATATTCCACCTATAGATACTATCATTATATTAATTCCAAAAGTTGTATCTTTCATCGGAATATTTTTTTTGAACTTTAATATAGCTGCAATTATGTCTGTTCCGCCTTGAGATGACTTAGTTCTAAAAACAAGACCTGTTCCTATTCCCGATAAAATACCTCCATATATGCTTTGAAGTAATATATCTTTAGTAGGAATAAAATGACCAATATCTTGAGTTACACCTAATAATGTAGAAAATAATAACATATTAATTAAACTAGTCACACAAAAATCTTTTTCTAAATAGATAAATCCAAGTACAAATATAGGTACATTAATTAAAAATGTTAAAAAACCTATATTTATGTCTGTTAAATAGTTTATTGCTGCTGATGCACCAGGCACACCTCCACTTAATAAATGCGCTGGTCTTAAAAAACCGTTAATCCCTATACATGCTATTGTCATACCTGCTATTATAACAGAGTATCTTAATAAAAGATTGTCTTGTAGGGCGGTGTTAACTTTACTCATTCTTTTCTCCCTTCAAATTTTTCTACACTTAATTTTGTGTAGCTATTATTATTTATTTTTAATCTACAATATATTATATTACCTTTTTTTAATATGTCTAGTTACTTTTTTTTCTTATACCATATACATTTATCCATATATTCATTTTTTTGGATAATTATCTATTGTTCCTATCAACTAAAGAAAATTTATAATATATTCTTGCAATATTTTTTATTTTGAGTCAAAAAAATAAAAGTAGTATTATTAAAATTCTAATAAGGCTACTTTTATTTTTTCGATTAGCGCAGTTTAAATACACTATAAAAATGCAATAATTAATTCATTTTTTTCATAATATGAATATTTCCATTTATTACATTCAATTTTTTTATTTAATTTTTTATTTATTTTTTTGTATTCATTATACTAAATTCAGTATAATCGGTATTAATACTACAGTTAGTATTCCAGATATTCCTATCGATAGTCCACTCATAGCACCTTCAACTTCACCCATTTCTAATGCTTTAGTTGTCCCTAATGCATGTGCTGATGTTCCTAATGCTATACCTTTAGCAACTGGGTGATTAATTTTCCCTACTTTGAATACTAACGGTGCAATTATTGCTCCTAATATACCTGTAAATATTATAGCCACAACTGTTACAGCCTCTACTCCATTTATGGTATTAGTTAAAGAAAGTCCCATAGGAGTTGTTATAGATTTAGGTATCAAAGAATTTATTATACTTATATTTGCATTTGTTAACATACCTATAAGTTTTATAGAGAAGAATGAAGAAAATACTCCACATCCTATACCTATAACTATTTCTAGTAAATGCTTCTTAAATAAATCGAACTGTTTATAAAGTGGAACAGCTAATACTACCGTAACTGGTCCTAAAAAGAAATTAATACTGTCTGCACCTATTTTAAAACTTTCATAAGGTATTTTAGTTATATTTAAAAATAATATTATTCCAATTATTGCTATAAGCAAAGGATTCATTAAAGGATTCTTTGTTTTTTTCTGTAAAAATATACCTAAATTAAAAAATAATATAGTTACTATAATCCCAAAAACTTGTGTTTCTAAAATATTATACATTTTAATTCTCCTTTATTTTTTTTTGTATCATTTTTTCTACTACTATTCCAGTTATATACATTACCATAGCTGTACTTATTACAATACTAACTATAAGTACAAATATATTATCAATTATTAGGTTTAAAGAGTTTATTAACGACACACCTGCTGGTATAAAAAATATAGCCATATTATCTAAAAAGAAATCACTAATTTCATTTACTTTTTCCAATTTAATAACCTTAAATTGTAAAAGTATAAATAGTAATACCATACCTATTATGCTACCTGGTATGACCACTATATTTTGTATGAAGGAACTAATATACTCCCCTATAGCCCATACACCTAATATTAAAGCTAGTTGATTAAATATTTTCATGTTGCCCTCCTAAATTGTAAAATATTTCATTTTTTTATAAAACTAAAAAAATAAAAGGGAGAACCTCTCCCTTCATTATATTACTACTTCCTTGCTTATTTTTCAAATTTAATTTATAGTATTAATTTTCCATCTTTATCAATATAGTTATTATTATTGCCTTGTATTACTTGCGCATATCCATCTTCAAAGTCTGAAATAGAATCGAAAATTGGTATTATTTCTATTTTTCCATTTTTATTTAAAAAGCCCCACATTCCTCCTTTAGGGTTACTTATTCCTCTTGTAAGTGAATCTGATCCAATATTAAACCTAGCTAGATCTTCTTTAAAATTACATGCATAATCAAAAATTGGATCAATCACTATTTCTCCCTGTTTATTTATATATCCCCATTTATCATTTATACAAACTGCAGCTAGACCCTCTGAAAATTGTTTAGCTCTATCAAATATAAAGTCTATCTTTAAATTTCCATCCATATCGATGTATCCCCACTTATCATCTATTCTAACAGCAGCCATTCCCTCACAATAGTCTGTAGCAATGTCGTATTGTGGGGGAACTATTAAATCTCCTATTTTGTTTATATAACCATATTTATTCTTTAGCTCGACTAACGCCCTGCCTTCAAAAAACTGATTTACGTATGTGTATGTAGGTTGTATAACTAATTTTCCTGATTTATCAATAAATCCCCATCTTTTATTTATTTTAACTCCCGCTAATCCTTCTTTAAAATTCGCTGCAGAATCAAATTTAGTTGGTATAACTTCAATCAAATTAGTATCTATATATCCATAATGATCATTTACCTTTATTCTTGCCAACCCATCATTAAATTCTGATGCGCTATCTAGATGAATAAACATCTGTACATTTCCACAATTATCTATATAACCAAAAACCCATCTAATTGAATTTCTTATTTTTTTTATATAGGTAACTACACAATATCCATCTCTAAATCTTTCTGAAACATATTTAAACTTAGGCTTTACAACTATATTTTTATTTTTATCTATAAATCCATACTTTCCATCCCTAAGTACTGGAAGAAATAAGTCTTTCTTTATCATACTTAGCCCCCCTACTAAATAATAAACTCATAATATCGTTATTATATTTTATTATCTTATTATTCATACTATGCTTATTGTTTTAGTAGTGTTATTTTATTATCTAAAAAGTCATTTATTAAAATTTTAGCATCACAAAAAGCTATTGTTATGTTTTAACAATAGCTTTCTTATCTTTTTTATCTTTTTTATCTTTCTTTAAGAATTTCATCAACCTTAGAATTATTATACATACTATCTGGAACTTCACTTCTTAAACCATAAAATGTTTTTTGAGCTTGTTTTAATTCTCCAGTATTATAATACAGCATACCTAACTGATAGAATGCATCATCATAGTACTGATCTCTTGATGTATATGTATTTATATACTTATTATAGTACTTTATAGCATCTTCATTATTGCCTGTTTTTTGATTTAAAAGTGCTACCTCATATATCGATTCAGATATATATTTTTTAGTCTTACCAGAACTTATTACATACTTAAATCTTTCTATTGCACCTTTATAATCTTCTTCTTTTTTCATTTTTATAGCTTCATTATATAATGTTTCTTCATCAGATACTAAAAGTTCTACTTTTGTCTCTTTTTCTTTTTCTTCATTTTTAACTTTATCTAATTCCTGTTCTTTTTCCTTTAATTTTTCATCTTTTTTATCTAATTGCTTTCCTACTGCGTCAAGTGTTTCTTCTTTTTGACTTAATTTCGAGTTTAAATTTTCTATTTGGTTTTTATTATAAGCATAATAAGAACCTACCCCTAAAAGTAATACAACAATTAAAATATAAGGAATTTTATGCTTATGTTTTACTTTTTTTGTATTTTCTACTTTTTCCTCTTTTTCTTGTTCTTCACTTTCAATTGTTTTAATTTGTTCTTCAAATAATGGATTATCTTTATCTACATCTCTTAAATGTTTTAAATAACTTTCTTTTCTTTTAATATCACCTAATTTATCATATATAAGCGAAAGTAATACGTATGGTTCTATTAAATCTGGGTCTTCATCTATAATATTTTCTAATATATGTATACATTCATCATTTAACTCTTCATTTATAAATCTAATTGAATGATTATATCTAGCTAAAAATACTTTAAAATCATCAGAAGAAAGCATATCTACATACTTTCTTGACATTTCATTATTTCCATAACACATAGCTGTATAAAAACTTTCAAACGCTTTTGAAAAATCACATTTCAATAGTGTAAGTAATCCTTTTAGATTTAATATGTCTACATCTTTAGGATTTATCTCTAGAGCTGTTTCTATATGCTCACAAGCACTAGTTATATAATTTTTATATGCTAAATCTAATGAATTATTATATCTTTTGTATGACTCTATTTTAAGCTCTTTTGAAGTATCATCAGAACTACTGTTTAATGTATTTTGTAAATTTAATATTGTTTCCTCTTTATAGTTTGTTGTAACATAACTTTGCTTTAACGCTTTTAATGTTTCATTGCTTTCTTCTTCATCTATATTAAAAAATGTTAAATCACTTTTATTTTCTTCTATTAAAGAGATATCTAAAACCTTTCTAGGCATTTTATGTATATCTTGTTTTATGTTTTTACCTAAAATGATAATCGCCTCCTATTTTTATTATATATCTAAGATAACATATTTACTATTTTTAGTCAAAAGTATACATTATTTACTATTTTTAGTTATTATATAACACTTTTAAAAAAATAAAAATACTGTTTCAAAATTTAAACCATATTTTGAAACAGTATTGATTAAATAATTAGTATTTTATATCAAATTTCTTTATTTTTCTATATAAAGTTGCAATACCTATATCTAATGCATCCGCTACTTTTTTCATTCCTTCAGTATTGCTGCCATATTTTTTTATAGCTTGTTCTATAGCTATTTTTTCCAATTCTTCTATTGTTTTTATTTCTTCTTTATATAGTTCATTTAATTTAAAAGATATTAAGTCTGACATACTATTAATAAAGTCAATTAACTCTTTATCTTTTGATAAAATTTTATTTTTTTGCTCTTCATCAAAGGCCGCTATTCCTAAAACTCCAACAACATTATTCTCAAATTTAACAGGAGTACATATATCCGCTAATTCTTTGCACTTTAATCTATTGCAACAGTTTAAGCAACTCTCTTCACTTTCTTTGTTTATAACATAAGGATTTCCTTCTGATAAAACTGTGCAATATACAGTCTTATCAGATATACTCTCACCAACCTTCTCTTTAAAGATTCCAGTTCCAGCTATCCTTACTAAGTCTTTACTAACTAAGGTTACATCTACTTCTAATATACTTGATATATTTTCACATATTCCTTGAATGTAATTTGTTATATCATTTAAATTCAAATTAGCCCCTCCTAACTTTACTCATAAAATTTACTGAGCTACTGCACTCTCTTCTACTGGCTGATTCTCCTGTGGTGGAACAGAAGGTTGTGTCGGTGGTGTCGATGGATTTTCCGGTTCTGTTGGCGGTGGCACAACTTCTGGTTTTTCTGGCTCTGTTGGTGGTACTTCTGGTTTTGTTGTTGGCGGTACTTCTGGTTTTGGTTTTTCTGCTTCCATAGTTCCAACAGCTATTACTCCTTGTTTTTTAGGATAATAAGATGTTGCTACCTTTTCTTTCTTTATTACTTTACCATTTTGGTCAGTATAAATTCTATACGTAGAAACTGTATATCCATTTCTACCTGACTCCAATTCTTTTTCTTTTCCTTTTTCTAAAGTAGCATCATCAACTTTTTTTATAGGTGCTACTGATACACCATCTATGTTAGTTGATATTTCTATATTTTGATTATCCTTCGAGCTACCATATATTTGACATGTTATAATATTCCCTGATACATAATTTTTTATATATACTGGATATTTTAAGTTGTTTTTAAAAACAAAATCTATTCCTCCATCAGTTACAGTAGCATCTCTTCCCTTTGGAACATATGTTGAAGGTATTGAATGATTTTTTATATCTACTAACTCTAATCCTGAATATAATACAGAGTTATATAATGTAGAAGATACTTGACATACGCCTCCACCTACACCTTCTTGCACAACACCTTGAACTATTACAGGTGCATTTTTATATCCATTTTCCAAAGTTCTCATACCCGTATGTTCATTATACGAGAAAGTATCCCCAGGCATAAGTAAAACATCACTAGTTCTACTAGTAGCTATTTTTATATTTGTACTTCTTCCTGAAACAGAAGAATCAAATTTAGTTGAATACGATCCTAATAATGTATCAACATCTTGCAATTGTTCTTTTTTTATAGATGGTTCAACTTTAGTTACAATCAGTTCTTCTGAGTGTTTACCTTTTTCTAATGCTCTTATTATATTTTTTATACTCTCTTTTACGTTTACACTTAAACCACTTTCCCCATCATTTACTATAACCTGAGAATTATCTATAGCAATTGTGGCATTTTTTACATCTACATTTATATCTTTTGCAATTTTTTTAATTTCTTTTTCTAGCTTTTTTTCATTATATTGCATATCCATTTTAACATAATTTTTTGATCCTAAATTTGCTTTAGCTGTGTTCTCTATGTTTTTAAGAAATGTTGATTTTCTATTTGCATCATATGCTTTTTTCACAGTACTGTCTATATCATAGTCAAAATCAAAACTTTCATCTTTTATTAACCACTTTTTATCAGTATATGTTAAATCTACATTTTTTGTGGTATATTTTTGTTTTAATTTTTCAATTGCTTCTTTTTGAGTTAATGAACCAATATTAATATCATTGATATAAGTATGCTTTAATATCTTATCACTTTTTATTTGTATGTTCATAGCTATTACAAACATTATTAATAAAACTGATATAATACCAACGCCTATAGCTATCTTTTTTTGTGTATTATTCATATTTTGTATCTCCTTAACTTTAGTTTCGTCATATACTATTATAACTTAGATATAAATTATTTTTCTCCTTTTATTTGATAGAAAGTTTTAATAAAGCATATTTTTCTTCATCCTTCAACATAAAAAAATCGATACTATAAATTATAGCATTATTTAAACCTTATTATTAAGAATTTTAAAGCGTGTTATAAACACGCTTTAAAATTCTTCTATCTTTTCAGTAGAAATGATATATATTTGTTCAGTATACATGTTTATCATATAAACATCTTTAGGCTTAAAGAAACCTTTATTTACCAATTCATAATAGTATAAATTATCATTTGAGTTTAATATTTGATCAAATTTTTGCGTATCTTCTACATATCTACTAGCTTTTTCCTTATCTATTTGAGTTATTTCTTTATATTTTTCTTCTTTTTCTTGTAACTTGTTATCTAAAATAAATTGAGCTTTTTCTGAACTAATTGTAAATTGAATTTTACCATCTGCTTTTGCTCTAAAATAGCCATCTGAATAATTATTTTCATAATATTTTTCATTGTCTCTATAAGAGTATATTTCTTTTGTTTTTGCATTTATCAAAACTTCATTAACTAAAACTTCATACTCAAAAACTTCTACGTAATAATATTTATTACCATCTATCATTTGATAAAATGAATTTATTGATAAATTATCTTTTTTCTTCCCACTTTTTTTAGATATCAAATTAACAATATCATTAGAAGATAATGTGTATAGAGATAGCTTTTTACTATACTCTTTTTCTAAGCTTAATATATTTTCATCATCTTCATAGTAAGTTTTTATATATTGGACATATTTTAGTGCTTGTTCATAATTTCCGTTAGAATCACATTCATCTATTTTTTGTCTATAATAGTCATACATAGTCTCTATACATTGTTTTCTCTGCTTTTGTGCTAGTTCATAATATTTTTTATCTTTTTCTAAAACCTTATCATATCCCTGTATTGCCTCATAGTACATATGATTATCATGATTTTTTTTAGCTTCTTCATAAACGTTTCTTGATTGATATAGCTCTTTAATATTATTTTTATATCCATCTAATTCATTTACAATTCCATTTAGCATAGAAATTGTATTCATATATGATAAAGAAATATCGTAAGTTATATTTTCATCTTTATACATTTCACTTACACGTTTTGATTGATCTATAATTCGTTCTAAATCAATCTGAATATTCTCTAACGTATTTATAGTATTTATAAGACCAATATACTGTTCCTTTGGCATTTCCTCTCTTATATAGTTGTCTCCACTTTCTAATAACAGTTTATTTATTTTCTTTGTAATTGACTTATCAAACCTTTGCATTTTAGATTCTGAAAACTTTTTCTTACAGTCGGAATAATAATCAACAGCTACTGTGTATTGGCGACTCTCTATATTCTTCAATAATATATTAGATTCCTTTTCAACACTTAGTTCGTCACCACTTAATACAAATATAATACCTAATAAAATTAAGCCTAATACAGATAATGAGCCTATAATAATTTTCTTCCTATGTAAATCTATACAATCTATACATTTATCAAAAGTTTCTTTAAAACCCATGTTTTTTACCTTCCTTAAATTTTAGTAATTTATTCCTGATATAATATTCTATATTATATCATACATATAGATTATTAACCATATGTTACTATAATAGTACATTGTGTCTATTATTTATCTAATAAGGAAGATTATACTTATGTCATCTTTACTATTTAACTCACTTAATTTAGTTAAATATGAATTATATTCCTTTAGTAGCCTTAATCTATAAAATATATTGCTATTGTATTTATTTATGGTTTTTATTAAGCTCTTATAAAGATTTATTTCGCTTTCGAAACAATTTCCATATCCATCGGTAAATAAGATTATATTATCTATTGTGCGGTCATTTATATCTTCTACATAAAACAATATATTTTTAAATGCATCTTCTCTACCTAGAGAGTCTACTATATTATTACTTTTAGTTGGTACAACCTTGAAAAAGCTTTCATTGTCATTAACAATTATTTCTCCATCTCCTATTTTTAAATATAGTATATATTGTTTAGTGACAGCCACCGTAACTAAAGTTGTAGAATACTTTAGATATTCTATTTTATATGCTTTAGGGTGTGTTTTATAATAATCATCTTTTACTGCAGCCATCCATTTATTATATATACTTTTTTGGATAATCTCATTTTTTAACATTACTAATATATCACCTTTATCTTTATCTACTTCATTCTCAATTACATCAATAGCAATGTCACAAGCTAATTTTGAACCTATATGACTATATTCAAAAAAATCACTGCTGTGTCCATCTGCCACACTACAAATTATATAATCTTTAGACGATTTATATTTTAAACTATCTTGTGAACCATTGTTTTTTATAATATTTTTATATCCTATTGCACTACCCTTCAAAACTTTATAGTCCATATTCTCACCTCTTTGTTTTTGAATTTACCTATACTTATTTTCTATTATTAAATAAAGAATTTTATAACAAAAAAGCACAGCTTAAGCTGTGCTTTTTGTTATATTTAATTATGAGATTTTTCTTCTACTTCTAACAACTTCTTTTTGTCTATTTCTAGAAACCTTAGTTGTACTAACAGGCTTAGTTTTTTGAATCTTTCTCTTACTGTAAAATATCTTTTTATAATTAAATAGAACTAATCCTAAAGTCAGTCCCAATGTAATTCCTATAAATACCATAAAATAAATATCTAAACCTATAAATATTCCCATTACTGCGTTTATTATTATCAATGAAAATATTAATAAACAACTCATAAAGCTCGACATAATTAACATCCTTAAGACATTATTCAATTTTCTAAATATCTTTTTCAACTTTATCACCCCATATAATAGCAAATCTTTACATTTAATCTTATATTTAACTATAGCAAATATATCAAAAAATAGCAATTAATATTAATATTTTTTGATATATTTTGAAGTAAAATGTTATACCTTTATACGTCACAATAACTTAGGTTATTTAATACAATAAAAATAGGTTATATTTTATTTTAAATTAAGGGGTGATATATATGCCATGTCTGCCAAGTTTAGGATCAAAAGCTCCTGATTTTAAGGCTAACACAACATTTGGACCTATACAATTGTCCGATTATACAGGTAAATGGGTTGTATTATTTTCTCATCCTGGTGATTTTACACCAGTTTGTACAACTGAATTTTTATGCTTTGCAAAATACTATCCCGAATTTCAAAAAAGAAATACAGATTTAATTGGGCTTAGTATTGACAGTAATAGCTCTCATTTAGCATGGGTTTATAACATTTTTACTTTGACAGGGGTTGAAATTCCATTTCCAATAATAGAAGATCGAGATATGAAAATTTCTAATTTATATGGTATGATTTCAGAACCTATGAGTAATACATCTACTATAAGATCTGTGTTTATAATAGATGATAAGCAAATACTTAGAGCGATACTTTACTATCCATTAACAACAGGACGAAATATTCCTGAAATTTTAAGAATTATAGAAGCTTTACAAACTACAGATAAAGATAATGTTGTTACTCCAGCTAATTGGTTCCCAGGAATGCCGGTCATATTGCCATATCCAACAACATATAAAGAATTGAAAAAAAGAATAAAAAGTTGTGATAAAAATTGTACATGTATGGACTGGTACCTATGCTTTGTGCCTGATAAGAATGTAGAATTATCAGATAATAACTTTGCTAATTATATACCTTGTGTTCCTAAAAAAACAAAAACAACAAAAAAATCTTCTAGACCTCAGATAACTGATTTAAAAAATCAACCAATTGACGTAACATATTGTCCTGATGTAACTCCAATTGTAATGGAATATGTTTTAGGAAATCCTAAAAATGTTGATGCAAATTTACTTGATGCTGTTATTTATGCTTTTGTAGAAATAAAGCCAGATGGCACATTACTTGTACCAACTCCTAAATATCTCAATCAGTTAGTTAACTTAAGAAAGGAAAATCCTGATCTGCAAGTTATCGCTGCAATAGGTGGTTGGGGTGCTGATGGTTTTTCTGATGCTGCTCTAACACCTGCATCTAGATATAATTTTGCAAGACAGGTAAATAGTCTTATTAATCAATATAAACTAGATGGAGTTGATATTGATTGGGAATATCCTGGAAGTAAAGCTGCTGGTATAAAAGCTCGACCTGAAGATAAAGAAAACTTCACACTATTGCTTACTGCTATAAGAGATGTAATTGGAGATAATAAATGGTTAAGTGTAGCTTCTGTAGGGGATAATGCTATTTTAAATAGAGGTATAGAAGTTGATAAGATAGCTCCACTAATAAATTATTTTAATCTTATGAGCTATGATTTTACAGCAGGTGAAACTGGGGAAATGGGTCAAAGACATCAATCAAATCTTTATGAATCAAGCCTTTCATTGCCTGGATATAGTGTAGATAAATGGATTAAAAATTTAGAAAATGCTGGTATGCCTAAATCTAAAATATTGTTAGGTCTTCCTTTTTATGGTAGATTGGGTGCTAAAATAACACGATCTTTTGATGATTTAAGAGAAAATTATATAAATAAAAATGGTTATATATATAACTTTGATAATCAAGCTCAAGTGCCTTACTTAACTAAAGACGGACTATTCGCTATGGCTTATGATAATGAACTATCAATATATTTAAAAGGTCAATATGTTTTAAAAAATTGCTTAGGAGGATTATTCGCGTGGACATCGACTTATGACCAAGCAAATATTTTAGCTAGAGCTATGTATAATAGTATAAACAACCCAGTTTTATTTAAGGAAGAATTAGAAAAAATGTTTGGACCTTTTTAATATTAATAAAATAAATAAAAAGTAGAGGCTATATAACCTCTACTTTTTTAAATACCTAATGCTTGTTTTGCTAGTTTATCAGCTTGCTCATTATATTTATCACCACTGTGAGCTTTAACCTTTACAAACTCAACGTTTAAATCTTTTTTTATAGTATCATAAAATCTTTTATAATTTTGAGTTCCTTCTTTATTTGCCTTCCATGCTCCACTGCACCACTTTTCTATGCCCTCATAGTCAAAGTATAATTTTAATTTTTTTATATCATTATGTATGCAATATTCCATAGCTATCTTTGCTGCTTCGATTTCACCAGCAACATTTCTCATTTCAACAAGAGATGGGGTATTTCCTTTTTCACTGCAAGTCTTTATAACTATACCATCTTTAATTAAAACTACACCAGAGCCATAGGCCCTTAAGCAATGCTCATAACTTCCATCTACATATGCTTCTAAATACTCACCATCTTCTTGCTCATTAATTGATATAGTGTTTCCCATATATATGTTAGCTTCTTCTAAAGATGTAAAACTTTTATACTCAGCTCCTGAAAAACCACTTACTTGCTCTTTACATTTATCCCAGGTATTATATATTCCATTTTTTTTACCTTTTCTCACTGCATAATACTTTTTCTTTGCCAAATTCTCACTTCCTCATATTTTTACAATTTTTTTTATAACCACTATTTTATCCTAAACACATTGATTTTAACAAGTTTTATTTATATTAGAATTGTCTAAATTTTTTATATTTTCTATGTTGTATATTATTTCCTGCTTTATTATTTTAAGTTTTCATGATATAATTTTCTAAACAAATAAAATAATCGGATATAACCTAATGGTAGAGGTCGCATTGTTAATTAGTAATTTTGTGGAGGTAAGCACGTAGAAGCAAGATAAAAGGTAACTGTGCCGAAATATATAAGTAATGCTTTAATCTTATATGTTGGGGTCATGTAAAATATATATGACACTGTCACATGAATATGTGGAGTACTATCTTTAGATTAAGTTTTTATTCAATTTTTTGATTGAATTCTTAAGTCTAGGATAACTTCATCCTAGACTTTTTTTAATCTCAAAATTTCTCCTTTATGTTATATTCGTCATAAATTATTGGAGGATTTATTATGACATCAAGAAGTAAAAAGCAGGCAACATTATTTGACGCAATTTTATGTGTAGGTTTTTTAGTTACAGTTTTAGTTACATGTTTGGTATTTTTAAAAGAATATGAGATTTCTGCCCATGTTCCACTAGTAGCTGGAGCTATATTTACAGCTACTATAGCTGTATTCAAATTAGGATTTACTTGGAAAGAATTAGAGGAAGGAATTTTATTAACTATAAATACTACTATGCAAGCTATTCTAATCCTTTTAGTTGTAGGAATGCTAATTGGAACTTGGATACTTGGTGGTGTTGTTCCTGCTATGATATATTGGGGACTTAATATACTATCACCTTCTATATTTTTAGTTGCAACAACATTAATCTGTGCAATAGTTTCAATTTCTACTGGTTCTTCATGGACTACAGCAGGGACTATAGGTATCGCTCTTTTAGGTATAGGAAGTGCATTAGGTATACCTAATACTATAATAGCCGGTGCTATTATATCAGGTGCTTATTTCGGAGACAAAATGTCACCATTATCAGATACAACTAACTTAGCTCCAGCAATGGCTGGAACTACTTTATTCGAACATATTAATCATATGTTATATACAACTATTCCAGCACTTTTAATATCTCTTATTCTTTATGGAATAATAGGTTTTAAATATGCAGGTAGCCAAATTGATACTACTCAAATATCACAAATTCAAAATGCTTTAATAAACAATTATAATACATTGTCACCATTATTACTTTTAGTACCAGTTGCAGTTATAGTAATGGTTATATTTAAAGTTCCAGCTATACCTGGCCTTATAGCAGGTGTTTTATTAGGAGCTATAGTTTCTGTAGTTTTCCAAGGTGCATCTATAGCTGATGTATTTGTAGTTGCTAAAGGTGGTTATGTATCATCAACTGGTATGGATTTCGTTGATCAACTTCTTACTCGAGGTGGATTAGATAGTATGCTTGGAACTGTTTCATTAATGCTTTGTGCTTTAACTGTAGGTGGTATATTAGAGAAAACAGGTATGCTAGAGGCATTAGCTAGAGCTATATTGAAAGTTGCTAAAGGAACTTTCGGCTTAATAGCTGCAACAATATTTACTTGTATAGGAACTAACTTAGCAGTTGCAGATCAATATTTAGCAATAGTAATACCAGGAAGTATGTATAAAGATGCTTTTATAAAACAAGGACTTGATCCTAAAAACTTATCTAGAGCATTAGAAGATAGTGCTACAATAACTTCACCTCTTATTCCTTGGAATACATGTGGAGCATATATGTCAGCAACTTTAGGAGTCGGATCATTTGCATTTTTACCATTTGCATTCTTTAACTTAATTTGTCCTTTAATTTCTTTATTCTATGGTGCAACAGGTATAACAATAGCAAAACTTTCTGATAATGAAAAAAAATCTTTAATTGATCAAAAAGCAGCTTAAAAAATGGCTATCTAAATTAGATAGCCATTTTTTATTTAATATTTAAATTATTGTCTTATTATTACAAAAACCATATATACAATATAAAGTATTGCTAAAATTGCACCTTCAAATTTGTTGATACTTTTTCTTGTTGCTGCTAATGCATATGCTAGTATAGTTACTATTATCATTATCAGCATATCTATAAATACAACTGGATGAACTGATATATTACTTATTGTAGCGGATAAACCTAAAACGAATAAAATATTAAATAAATTAGATCCCACTACGTTTCCTATAGCTATATCACTCTCACCTTTTCTAGCTGCTATTATACTAGTAACAAACTCTGGTAATGATGTTCCAACTGCAACTATTGTAAGCCCAACTAGATTTTCACTCATTCCCCAGGCAATAGCTATGCTACTAGCACTGTTTACTACTAATTGTCCTCCTATTAATATTCCTATTATACCTAAAGCACTCATTAAAATACTTTTCCCCATTGATATATTTTCTTTTGCTTGTTCTACATTCATATCTTCTTTTGATGTTAAAGCCATTTCTATTAAATAATACATAAATATTCCAAATAATGATAATAACATTAGTCCATCTGCTCTAGTTAGTAAATTTTCATTATATCCTTGAAATTTAATATCATGAGCCAATATCAATAAAACTACAGAAGCTAGAATTGCAAAAGGAAATTCTTTTATTATAGTGCTTTTTTGAACTTTTATAGGATTTATAAAAGCTGCAATACCAACAACCGCTAATATATTAAATATATTAGATCCTACTACATTTGCTATAGCCATATCATTGTTTCCTTTTAATGCTGCTGTAACGCTAACAGCAGCTTCAGGAGCACTTGTTCCAAAAGCTACTATAGTTAATCCTATTATTAAAGTAGGAACATTAAATATTTTAGCTATAGATGATGATCCTACTACAAAAGTATCTGCCCCTTTTATCAACAATAAAAAACCTATTATAAGCAATATATAACTCATAAAAACATCCTTTCTGTACATCCTCATTTAATTAAATATATTATATATATTTTGTAAAATATTCTATCTTATTCAAAATATATACTTTATGGTATGAATAATTTTCAACTACATTTTTAATACTAATAAAAACATTACATATGAAAGGAGAATTTTAATGAAAAAATTAACTTTACTTGCATTTACATTAATATCTATATTATCTGTAGGATGTTCTATGAGCAATAAGCAATCTGAAACTAATAATACTAATAAAGCAATAGAGCAAACTTCTAATGATATGGATAAATTAATTGATTCTAAATTTAAAGACATTGAAAAGTCATTTGGAACACCTTACTCATCTACATTTTATATTAATACTGAGGATTTAAAAGGCAAAAACATAGAAAATTTAACTATGGATGATCTCCGTGACAGTGTCACTATATTATCAACATATAAAAATAATAAAAAATCTGACGATTATGTACACGTTTATTATGAAAATGGTGTTGTTAAAGATTCAGTAACTGGAGGATATAACTTAAGAACATCTGAAAAGTTTAATAAAGATAAATTTAAAAACGCTGAATACAAAGTAGAATTTTATAAAGGAAAAGGTGTAATATGTAAAACAGATTTTGTTTTAGATTATGCTAAGGAAAATTTAATAGGAAAAACTATAAAGGATTTTGAAAATTCATATTATGTTAAATCAGCTAATTTTATAGCCTCTACAACAAATAGTACAGATAAATTATATTTTTATCCTTTAGTTCCTCATGAAGTTTATCCTTCTAAGGAACATAATCATCCTAAATACGCTTCAAACAGTGATGTTAAACTAGATACAGTAAATCCTGTAAATAATAATATTAGTACTACAAATAAATCTGACAGCAAAGATATTAATGAAGATGCTGATTCTGCAGTAATTGTTTATACTAAAGATGATAAAATACAATCCATAGAAATAGTTGATAATAATTTTATACTTGGTCTTATGGATAAAACTTTTACTAAGTAATAAAATAATAAAAAAAGGTGACTTTCTCTAAAGAAAATCACCTTTTTTATTACATTGAATAATGCATAAATGCATCAGGACCTAATGGCAATCCTAAAGCCATCCATATTCCTAGTAATATTATCCATCCTATTAAGAAAAATACTGTATAAGGTATCATCGTTGATATTATAGTACCTATACCAGCCTTTTTATCATGTCTTTGAGCAAATACAACTATCATTGCAAAATAACTCATTAGAGGAGATATTATATTTGTAGTCGAATCTCCTATTCTATATGCAACCTGAGTTAATTCAGGTGATATTCCTAATTTCATAAACATTGGTAAAAATACTGGAGCCATTATAGCCCACTTAGCTGAAGCTGAACCCATAAATAAATTTATAAATCCTGTGAATAGTACAAATGCAATCATAAGTGTTATAGTGTTTAACCCTATAGATTGTAATAAATTAGCACCTTCTATTGCTAAAATAGTACCTAAATTTGTATATGAAAAATAACTTATAAACTGAGCTGCTACAAAAGATAATGCTATATATCCTCCCATAGAACTCATTGCACTTCCTAATTGAGCACAAACATCTTTTTCGTTTTTGAATACACCTGCAACTTTTCCATAAACAACTGCTGGTATAAAGAAGCATATTGCCATTAAAGGTACAAATCCATTCATTAGTGGAGAGTGATCTATTATACTCTTAGTTTCTGCATTTCTAAGTATCCCATTTTCAGGTATTACGCATATTGCAATTAATAATATTAATCCTATTAACGTAGCATTAGCCATTTTTAAAGCTTTCTTTTCTTTATCATTTAGGTTTCTTAAGTTATCATCTTCTTTAGACATCTTAGAATTATTGTCATAAGAACCTAATCTTGGTTCAACTATTTTATCCGTTATAAACCATCCTAAAAACATTATAAGGAATGTAGATGCCATCATAAAGAATATATTAGCTGTCGGTTGAACTGTATAAGTTGGATCTATCATTCTAGCCGCTTCTGTTGATATCCCCCCTAACATTGGATCTATTGTTCCCATTATTAAGTTTGCGCTAAACCCACCTGAAACTCCTGCAAACCCAGCTGCTAATCCTGCAAGTGGATGTCTCCCAAAAGACATAAATATAAGTGCACCTAATGGAACTAATACAACATACCCTGCATCACTAGCTATATTTGACATAACCCCTAAGAATACTACCATAGGTGTAACTAACTTAGCAGGAGTTATTGCAACTGTCTTTTTAAGTAATGCAGATATATATCCACTACCTTCTGCAACTCCTATACCTAGCATTCCAACTAAAACCATCCCCAATGGAGCAAAGTTTACAAAGTTAGATACAGCATTTTCTAACATATAAACTATACCGTCTCTCGACAATAAACTTACAGCCTTTATCGTTTGAAGTTCTAATTCATTTGTTGCTCTATTTATTAGTTCTCCTGTTGATTGTAATCCCATAGCCTGAGCTATAGCAGATATTATCATAATTCCTATACAAAATAAGCCAAATAATGTTACTGGATGAGGTAATTTGTTACCTATCATTTCTATTCCATCTAAACATTTAGCAAATAAATTTTTATTTTTTTGTTTTTCTTTATAACTTTTCCTTTGTTCCATTTTGCTCCCCCTTTTATTTAATACTTATGTAAAATTTTTTTAACATATTTTAATTATATATGTATATAAATATATGTCAATATAAATTAATTAAATTTTCTATAAATTTAAAAAAATAAATAATTTAATTTAAAATATTCATTTTTGTTTTTTATGTTTTTATTTATAATCATTTTATATTATAAAGTTTTCTTTTGATAGCAAATAAAAAAACTTAGCTCTATTTTAATATTAAGCTAAGTTTATAAACTTTGGATTTAAGTTTAAAATTCAAACTTTTTATATTTTGAAATCAAACTTTTATTTAATTCAATTGTCTTGTAATTTTTCTTTTGGAATTAAATATGATTTGTTAAAATATTTCAATTTCAAATCATTCTCATTTAGTCTACTTGCATATGCATTCAAATATCTATTTTTCATTTGAGAGTTTATAAAGTCTATAGCATGTTGATTATTCATTTCATTTAATTTAAATAAATTAATAATATCATTTAATGCATCATTTATTACGCTTTGCCTACAAACTTGAAAATGATTATATAAATATCTATTAATATCGCTTTTTCTAACCATATTAATTTTTGATTCATGAAGATCTTTTTCTAATTTTTTTAATGTATGAGTATTATTACCTGGATTAAATATTATAAAGCAACCATAATCATACTTACTTCTTAATAATCTGCCCATAGCCTGTTTTATTTTTATTGTCATCTGAGGGTAGTTAATCTTATGGTAAGGTAGTTTATATTTTTTCATTATAGTTGAATATAGAGGATCTTTAGGATTTAAATTTGGAATTTTATCAAGGGTAACACATGTTAATCCATCACCAGGTATATCTACTCCTTCAAAACACCCCTTTGATCCTAATACTACACAATTTCGATTCATATCTTTTAAATTTCTTATTCCTTTTTTATTCATATAAATTTCAATGTTATTATTATGAAGTTTATCTTTAAGATTATCATAAGTCTTTTCTAATCTATCTTTACTATTGAATAATGATAATGTATGCCCTTTAGTAACTTTGCAAATATTGCTTAATACATCACTTATTTCACTAGGAAAACTTATATTATTATAAAGACTTAAATCACTAACACCTATTGTTAAAACTCGATTCCTATAGTTATACAGAGGGCTTATAATTTTTTCAACATTGTTTACTCTATTTATCCCTAGTGTATCTTTAAAATAATTCATATTATTTTCAACTGTTAATGTTGCAGATAAAAATATAGCGCTATCAACTTGACTTAATATATTTTCTTCAAATAGCTGAGCTAGTTTTAATGGAACTACTCTTATTTCAAAGTTTGTAAATTCTTTTGATACTTCTACAATTCTAGCATAATCATCATCTTCGCTATATTCCATAAATATCTCAAAAGTATTTTTTATATCTTCTAATTCTTTAACTTTTGCTTTTCCAAAAGTATATACATCAGATTCTTTATCTATGCTATCATCATCTAAGTTTCTATCAATTATGACAAGTATTGATACTAAATTTCTTATTATTGCCTCACAACTCAACTTAATTTTTTTACTATAATCACTGTATGTTATTTGAATAATTTGATCATTAATCCTATTTTTTCCAGCTACTTCATGTTCTTGTAAATTTAATTCCCAATTTAGATTATAGCTACTTATATTATTATATTCTGAGTTCAATCCAAAGTTTAATATAGAATTTATCTCATCTACTATAATGTTAATATTTCTACTTATTTTATCTTTTATCTTTCTATCAAAATGTACATGATGATAAAATTTATCAAATGGTTTTATTTTTCTATTTTTACCACTATTATCATGAATAAATTTACTATTAGCCATGTTTTCATATGGATAAATTTCTCTTAAAAAATACATAAATGATTTATACTCAACTGTACTTGAAAAAAAATCATATCCTTTTTCTACTAGATTATGACCTTCATCTACTATGATATTTTCTAACGGCTTCTCTTCTTTATATGGCCATTTTGCTAATAATGAATGATTAATAACTGTTATATCTTCTTCTTTTAGTTCTTCTACTCTTTTTTTATACAAACACTCCTTGTAACATTTTTTAGGCCTACACAAATTAGGGTCACAACTAACATATATTAAATGGTTATTAATATATGAAAAATTAGTAATTATCCAGGTATTTATTTCCTCTATATCTCCATACATTCCATCTTTAGTTAACTGTTCTAGTATTAATATAGACATAACTTCATCAAATGTTGGATTTGAGCTTAAATAATCATTTTTATAATGCTCTAGCTTTTCTACACAAATATAATTATTTTTCCCTTTTATGTATCCATATTTTATTTTATTGGTTAGACCTAATGAATTTAGAACATTTGGTATATCTTTATTTATTAACTGAATTTGTAACTCCTTTGTATCAGTTGATATTATCATTCTTTTTTTATTTATTCTAGCTTCTATAACTGCAGGTACTAAATAACCAACACTCTTACCTATCCCTGTAGGAGCTTCTATACAAGCTACTTTAGCACTACCTGAGTTACCTTTAATAGTTTCTCTTATAGTTTTGGTTAATTCGTATTGGCCTGGCCTATATTCATATATAAATCCTTCTTTACTTGCCCATATACTCTGCTCTTTTAATAATTCTTCATAAAGTCTATCATGTTCAAATATTTTTCTTATTATTTTTTGTTCTTTTTTATTATTATCAGTTTTACAGTTTTGATTTTTGTGTAAAATTATATCATTTTTAAAATCTTCAAAATCATTAATAGAGTTATCTATAAATTCACTCCAGTCCCATTTTTTCAAGCCAAACTTATGTAAATATGAATTTATTCTAAATGTTAGTGGCTCTAAAGATGATTCTTCTTTACTTTTTAATCTAAGAATCAATGAATTTACTACTTTAGCAATATCCCATGAATCATATAAAGCTCTATTTTTTTCACTGCTTCTATCTGTCGTTATTTGTTTTTTCAAATAATCTATACTAAAATCACTATGATATGGTTCTAGTATTGCAACTAATTCCACAGAGTTAAGAATCTTATTATCTACAGATTTTAAATAGTGCTTTATAAATTTCTTTTGATTTTTATTATCATGAATAATTATAGGATAATCTTTTACAAATTCTTTTAACTGTGAATCTACTACATTTATATCATAAGCCTCTTTTAAGCTCTCAAAATCAATATTTTTACTAAAAGAATATAATTCTATAGGAATTTCATATTTATTTTTTATCAGGCTATTAAATGTGCTTATTTGGCCATTTGACATTTTTATCGCCCCTATTTCTAGGATTTCATTGGTTTTATAGTTATTTCCAGTAGTTTCTATATCTAAATATACTACATCATTTAAAATACTTTTAAATGTTTTATGTATAATATCTATTAAAATTTTCATGTTCTTACCCTTTCTCCGAGTATGTATTATCCATTCTTATACCTTTTATGTCTACACTATTATATGATAATTTTACCCTAAAAGTAAAAACTTAATTAAATTGTATAAATGAATTTATATAGTATATTTTAATCTTATTTATAGAAAATATAGATATGATAGTATTATTTATTTTAATTTATACAACTTACTTGAGGTGATGTTATGAATGGTAAAAATTCAAGAACTTATTTCATTATAGGGTTTTTCGTTCTTGCAGTTGGTATTTTAGTTGGAACTAATTTTCATATGATTAATAAGTCAAAAACTCAAATATTAAATGACGGTTTAAGTACACAAGAGTATAGCTGGTACTTTAATCCTAGAAATGATGGAAAACAACCAGACCCTATAAAAGAAGCTAGCTTTTTTAAAAAGTACAACTCATATTATGTTGGAGATCCAGATGAAAAAGTACTATACTTATCATTTGATGCCGGATATGAAAATGGTACTACAGAAAGTATTCTTAATACCTTAAAAAAACACAATGCAAAAGCGCAATTTTTCGTTGTCGAAAGCTATATAAGAAATAATCCAGATCTAATAAAGAGAATGGAAAAAGAAGGTCATCTTGTATGTAATCATTCTAAGAATCATCCTTCTATGGCTCAAATAACTGACTTTGAAAAATTCAAATCTGAAATAGTAAGTGTTGAAGAAGCTTACAAAGAGGTAACAGGAAAAGAAATGCCTAAATATTTTAGACCTCCTATGGGTAAATTTAGTGAAAAATCATTGAAATATACTCAAGATTTAGGATATAGTTCAATTTTTTGGAGCTTTGCATATGTAGATTGGTACAATGATAAACAGCCTACTCATGAATATGCAAAAGAAAAAATATACTCAAGAACGCATCCAGGAGCAATAGTTTTACTTCATCCAAACTCAAAAACAAACACAGAGATATTAGATGAAGTATTAACTCATTGGGAGAAAGAAGGATACAAACTAGAGACACTAGATCATTTAGTTAAAAAAGATAATACTACAAAAAAATAAAAAATAAGGGATATTTTAATATCCCTTATTTTTCTTCATATCTCATGCATCAACTAAAATACTCCTTCCTCTAAAATTAGCTACCCAGTATGGTTTATATATACTTTTAATTTCTTTTATATTTATGTTTTGCAAGCTTATTTTATCTAGTGAGTTATTATTTTGGCCTAAAAAATTTAATATTTCATTTTTTACACCTTCAACAATATATTCTTCTCCAATTTTAGATTTTTTTATATTGCTTTTAGTTACATATCTTCTTGTTGTTGTAGGAACTTTTTCTACTGATTCTGAGTATCCATTGTATGTATTTACTAGCATTGTAATATAATTTGTTTTAGTTTCATGTCTAAACATCTTATTGGTTTTTTCTTTACTTATAATTTCATAGCATAAAACTTTTATTTCTATATATTCTAAATGTAAATCTGTGACTACAGTGTTAAATTGGGCTACTCTACTCATTAATGGTATCTTACGTAAAATATATCTTAAAGCGTCTTTTTTGTTTTTACTCACTTCTATAGCCTCTATTTTCATTATTCCCTCCTATGATGAAATTTCCCTTTTAATAAATTATATTAATATAGCCTCTGTTTTCATGTATGTATATTAAAAAAATACATAAGCTAAATATTATATTTTAGTAAAAGGACTGATTCAAATGTCATTTAAAAGATTTATTACTATTTTAAGCACCCTATTGATAGGAATCGTTTTATATAATATTTTCTTTAACTATACAGATATGATAAGAATTAAAGAAAAATCTATAGAGTCTATGGCAGAAGATGGTGATCCTCCATCTATAGAATATACATTTCCATCAAAATGCCAAGAATATATAGTATCAAAACCTACTATAAAGATTGGATTTTTTGACAAAAGCAATGTAGATTTATCTACTGTCAAATTATTTGTTAATTATAAGGATGTTACTAAAGAAGCAAATATATCTGAAAAAGAAATTTCATATACTCCTAATACAAAATTTATAAGAGGAACTCAAATAGTTAAACTAGAGCTATCTGACTTATCAGCTAATAAAAATAAAGGCTGTTTTGAATGGTATTTTGTTGTAGGTACTCCTATTTATAATCACTATAGAGGATTACTTCACTCTCATACTAGTGCAAGTGATGGCCATGGGTCTTATAGCGATGCTTACTATTTAGCTCGCGATAAAGCTAATTTAAATTTTTTCGCTATAACTGAGCATTCAAACTTATTAGATAATAGTTTAGAATGTGATATTAATGATGGATCTAAATCTAAAAAGTGGAACGAACTTTTGGAGTGTAGAGATAAGTTTAATTCTAACGGAAATTTTGTATCTTTAAATGGATTTGAAATGACTTATCCTTATAATGTAGATAATCCTATAGGTCATATTAATATTTTTAATTCTAATGGATTTACATGCGCTGAAAATCCTGATATGACATTAGAAAATTTTTATAAATTAATTTATAATCAAGAGGATTTGATAGGACAGTTCAATCATCCCTGTAAGAAATTTGGTACATTTAATAATTTAAAATATTCCCCTTATGGTGATTCTGTTATTTCATTGATTGAGGTAGGAAATGGTTATAATAAAGATATGAATAAAAATATAATTTCATTAGACATGTATCAATTGGCGCTAGATAACGGATGGCATTTAGCACCTACATGTAATCAAGATAATCATAGAGTTGATTTTGGTATTGCTAACGAATTTAGAACAGTTATACTAGCAACTGATTTAACTAAAGATTCATTGTATGATGCACTAAAAAATATGAGAGTTTATGCTACACAAGATAAGAATCTAAAGATAGATTATACTATAAATGATTTACCTATGGGCTCTACAATAAATAAATCCTCAAAACTTAGATTTTGTATAAGTGCTATTGATACTGATATAGAAGATAATATTGAAAAAATACAAGTTATTAGTAATAAAGGTGAAATTATAAAAGAAAGGTGCTTTAACTCAAACTTAGCTAAATTAGACTTTAATCTAAAAGCTCTTCCAAATAAATTTTATTATATAAAAATAATTCAAAAAAATAATAAAATATCAGTTACTGCACCTATATGGATTGAATAAACAAAATAGCTATCTAATATTTATTAGATAGCTATTTTTATTCCCGAACAATAAAATTTAAGCCTCGACATATAATAATCAATATAGGTATCAAATTATTAGTACCTATATTGATTATTATGATAAATTAATTGATTTTGTTACTATTTTTTATATTTTTCGACATATTTTATATTTTTACAGGTATCTGTATCTCTGTTATAAATTCATCTACAATACCTGTTTCATGTATATCTATTTTGTAAATTTCAATAGGATCTCCTAAAATTTTATAATTATTATTATTTATATATTTAAACATAGTGTTTAAATGTTTTTGATTATTTTTATAAGCACCTCTATATGTCAAAGTAACATAATGGCCTTCTTCTACTATTATATTAAAAACTTCTTCTTCATTTTCTAATAAACAAAATACTGACTTAAATTCATTATAGATTCCTTTATTTATTTTCTCTAAAGAAAATATTGCACCAATATTATTATTTCCTAAAATATTGAATCTAGTTTCATATTCTTTTTGTAGTTTTTGAATTAAAAAATCAACTTCTTCATCTTTTTTTATATCTGCATTTAGCTTTATAGCTTTTCTTTCTTCTATGTATTTTAATTCTATATTATTAAAATTAGAATTATTTCTAGCATCGTGAATTGAATTAATTCTTTTATTTATATTTTGTTTATGACTAATTAACTCTTTTATCTTATTTTCAATCAAATCTATTTCTTCATTTAATATTTTATTAGTACTCTCTATGCTTCTATCATCTAAATATTCTTTAATTTTTTTCATAGGAAAATTCAAACTTCTTAATTCTTTTATTAAATTCAATCTCCATATATCTGATATTTTGTACATCCTATATCCATTATTATCTCTAAAGGGTTTTAAAATTCCTATTTCTTCATAATACATTAATGAATCTCTTCCTATTCCATAAATTTTAGAAATTTCCCCTATTTTATAATAATCTTTCATATTTTTACTCTCCTCTTAGAAATATGTATAAAGCTATGAGAATATCAAAGTTTATCTCATAGCTATGTTAGTGTTTATATCATTAGTGATTCCTCTTTATATTCATCCTCTTTATCATTGTCTTCATTTTCATCATTTTCATTATAAAGTATACTTATCAAGTATCCACTAATAGTAACTGCTATAATAGAGAAAAATACTTGTTTAATGTCTAGATAAACTAATGACATAACTAAAACTACCGCGTCTGTAAATAAGTATATATGATTTACTTTAAACTTTGTAAACTTAGCGCCTAAAAGTGCTATTACATCATCTCCGCCTGCAGCTCCTCCTCCTCTAACTACTAATCCTACACCTATCCCTACACCTATCCCTGCTAATATACTCGCAATTAACATATTATGTTGAAAACTTGGAACTAAAAAACCTATACTTTCCCAAATTTTATAAGTTGTTGAAAAGCTAGCAGTTGAAAGCATTGAATAAAGTAAAAATTTCTTTCCAAAAAATTTAGATCCTAATGCAAATAATGATAAATCTATCATTAAACTTGTTATTGATGGAGATATATCAAATACATTTTTTATTAAAAGTATTAATCCTAAAACTCCACCTTCCGTAACACTATTTTGATAATTAAAATTATAACTTCCAAATGACAGTATAGTTGATCCTAGAATTATTAATACTATACTTTTTAAGATTTGTTTTTTTGACCGCAAAATATCACTCCTAGCTAAATTTGTATAAATGTTGTTATTTATACTTATTATAATTATATACCTTGGTATTATACTAATGTACAATATTTTTTTATTTCCATTGATGTAATTTTATTATCATAATATATTTTTTCTATTTGCACAAAATATATTAAACTTATTTTTAAGGAGGATTTTATGGAATTACAATCAAATTTTGAAATCGCTCATTTAACTGAAAAAGAAGAAAATGCTATAAAAAAAGCTGAAACTGAGTTAAAAAATGAGACTGGTAAAGATTTTGTAGTTATAGCCTGGCAAGAGATAAGTAAATAATAAAAATGAGGCTTAATTTTATATTAAGCCTCATTTTTATTTAATATATGTACTTAATTTAATATAAAAAATGTTCCTATAACTAAAAGTGCTGCTCCTATATAATTATATAAATGCATAGTTCCTTGTCCTAAAACATAACTATCTATAAAAAAGCTTAGTAGCATTTGAGATACAACTATTAAGGTTAATGTATTTGAAACGCCTAAATTAGGAATAGCTCTAACAGTAAAATAAATTACAAGACCTCCTAAAATACCTCCTAGAAGTAGCTTAGGATTTATTTCATTTATATTTACTAATGTTTTTAAATCACCTGTTACTAAAATGCTTATTAAAAAAAATACTGCTCCTACTACTAAACTAATAAATGTAGCAATTAATGCTGTAGTATTCTTACCCAACTCTCCATTTATAAAAGCCTCTAGTGCGGTAGAACTACCCGCTAAAACTGCAAATAAAACAGCTCCTAAATTGGTCATAAAATTGTCCTCCTTTTTATAACTTATAATTAATATTATGATTTTAAATTCATATTAATAACCTTTAGGTACAAACTTATTTAAGTATAATTAAATCATTTTGAATTTAAAGTATTTAATCAATTTAATTTTTTTGCTATAATTACTTTAAATTTATTTAAGAATATGAGGTGAAAAAATGTTTCAAATTTTTAATCTTAATTTTGATAATTTTTATAAAAAAGAAAATTCATCTAAATTTAGAATAATTGGTATATTGCTTCTTGTTTTAGGCGTAGTATCTTTTTTATATAAAGGTTTTGGAATTAAAATAGTTTCATGGACTTTAGCTATTGCCCTACTATTTCTAGCATATTTAAACTTAAAAAATTTAAATGAATTAAAAAGGTATGCATCTAAAGCGGAAATTGCACCATATAATCGAATTCAATTTTTCTTATTAGGAGGATCTATTTTATTAATAATTTTCCCAAATAAAATCCAAGGTTTTATTTCTTTAGTTTTAGGTTTATATATTGCGTATTCACAATTAATTAAATTACTTAGAGGAAAAAATAATCCGTACTATAGATTTACAATATGGAATGTGATAGTTTTAATATTTGGACTTACGTTAGTATTTTCTCCATTTTTCTTATCTAATTTTATAGTATCAATATTATCGTTAATTATAATACTTATTGGTGGTAATTTATTGGTAATAGGCAACAAGATAAAATAAAAGATGTGTTGATATTAATATCAACACATCTTTTATTTTATCTATAAACACTTGTATCTATATGCTTTTCATAAATCTTTTTGCCATCTTTATTATATCCATAAAGATATGTGTTAGCTACATTTCCACTTACGTAACCTACAGGTTTATAATCTATACCTTCTAAAGCTTTTTCATTTGACCAAAACTCTATTGTAAGTCTTCCTCCTCCTGTATGCGTATTTATTACTATAGGATATTTATGAGTATTTTTAAATTTATAGTCAATGCTTCCAGTAGCCAAAGTTGCATCTAAACCTCTTGGTACATAACTTACTGGCTTTGAATGATTTCTTCTTTCGGTAGGAAGTATTCCTGCTTTTAACTGAGTATTATATAATGTAGATGAAACCTGACATACACCTCCACCTATTCCTTGTATTAATTCTCCATTGCTAATTACAGGTGCATACGTATATCCATTATCTTGCGTTACAGGACCTACTACATCTTCATATGAAAATTCATCTCCAGGCATTAAAAGTATATCGTCTATTTTTTTAGCTGCTGTAGCTACATTGCTACCTCTTCCTCCACCTGGAGAGTATGTTGTTGTGTAAGTAGAAATCTTATGATTAACTTGTGATAATTCTTTTGTATCTATCATTGGATTGTCATCAATATACTTTCCTTTTATAGATATATTGTTTTTATATACATCAGCGCTATTTAAACTCATTACTATATCTTTTATTAATGTTTTTTCATCTAATTTAAATCCTTTTTTCCCATCTTTAATTGTTATATTTTCATTATCTATTATAACTTTAGGTTCTTCACTTTTTAGATTGATTTTAGTAGATATAGTATTAATTTCTTCACCTAAAAATTTATCATTTATGTCTATATTAAATGCATATAATTTTTCTTTTTTAGATATTATTGCAATAAATTTTTGTATTATATTTTTGTTATTGTATTCATTTAAAATTTTTTGTGCTAACTCACTTTCATTATAATCTTTAGCCAATTTATTTATTTTTAATTTATATGTTTTATCTTTAGCCATTATCTGTATTTCTCTATCTCCTATTTCAGACTTAATTTCAACTAGTTTTTTTAAAAGTTGATCCTTATTTAAATTCGAAATATTTACTTTGTATATGTAGGCACCAGGATATACCACATTATCGTATTTAGATACAGTGGCTTTTATAATTACAGAAAAAATTATAACTAACAAAACTAAAATACCTATACATAGATTTCTTTTTTCATTTATTTTCTTTAATAAATTTTCCTTAGTATCTTTATTTAAATTAGTTTCATCTTTAATTTGATTTTCTACAATTTCTTCATCTACTATATTATTTTCTGTTTTTTCTAATTCAAGTTCGATTTTTGTATTTATCTCTTCATGAGCTTCTTTATCTTTATCTTCATCTGTTTTTTTCATATCATCTTTTTCATTGTCCATGATAATCCCCCCTTGAATAACTTTAATTTATATATCTTATTAGTAACTTTTGTAATTTATTCAGCAAAATAAGTAACAGTATTGTAAAACAAAACGATTTATTTGAAGCTTATTTTATTAAAATTTGGGTATTATTCTTATAAATATATATCGTTTGTATATATATTTTTTTTATGGTAATATAAATTAATATGTACAATACTAACGGAAAAAGGTGATATAATTGACAAAATTCAAATATGCTTTTGATAATAAAAGATATCATACATGGAATTACTATCTTAGAAATACGTTTGGTGAAAAAGTATTTAAGGTTTCTATAAATGCTGGTTTTACATGCCCTAATATAGATGGAAAAGTTAGCTTTGGAGGATGTACTTACTGTAGTAAAGAAGGTTCTGGAGACTTTGCCGGAAATCCTAATGACAATTTAATTAAGCAGTTTGATGATATAACTCAAATGATGCACAAAAAATGGCAAAATGCCAAATATATAGGATATTTTCAAGCATATACTAATACTTATGCGCCTTTAAATATATTAAAGGAAAAATATGAGACAATACTAGGTCTTGATAATGTAATAGGTCTTTCTATATCAACACGACCTGACTGCTTACCTGATGATGTAGTTGAGTATCTAGGTGAACTTAATGAGAAAACTAACTTATGGGTAGAACTAGGTCTTCAAACTATTCATGACAAAACTTCAAAACTTATAAATAGAGGTCATGATTATAAATCTTTTATTGAAGGCGTGGAAAAATTAAAAGCTAAAAACATAAAAGTTGTCGTTCATATTATAAATGGCCTTCCTGGAGAAGATTATAATATGATGATGGAGACAGCTAAGGCCGTAGCTAATATGGGTGTTGATGGAATAAAAATTCATCTTCTACATGTCATTAAAGATACTCCAATGGAAAAAATGTTAAATAATAATATGATGACTTTAATGGAACAAGATGAGTATATAAAACTAGTTTGTGATCAGCTTGAGATTTTACCAGAAACTATGATAGTTCATAGACTGACTGGAGATGGAAAAAGAGATGAACTTGTTGGGCCTTTATGGAGCTTAAAAAAATGGGAAGTTTTAAATGCTATAGATGATGAGTTAAAACGACGTGATTCCTATCAAGGTTGTAAGTTTAACAAATAATAAATATATTATATATCAATAAATTCTTTATAGTTTATTAGTATTATAAAAAGCTGATTAAAAGAAAATTTATTTTCTTTTAATCAGCTTTTTTACTCATTTCCCAAGAAATTTATTTATTATTTTTATGTCTTATCTTTGCGATTTCCATTATTACTGTAGATACCATTGCTAATCCAAAGCATATTCCTAATTGAGTTACTCCAAAATTATATGGTATAGAGAATATATCTCTTAAAAATGGAAGCAATGTTAAACTGTAAATCAAAAGACAAGTTAATACTGCATATATTACATACATATTAGAAAATACACCTAATTCAATTAATGTATATTCATTTGATCTAGCAGGCAATGTCTGTAAAATTCTAGCTAATGTAATAGTTGAAAATGCCATTGCTGTTCCTACTTCTGGAGATATTTTCATACCTATATATTGAGCTAATATTACAAGTATTGCTATAGTCACACCTCTAAAAGCTACAGCCTGTATTGTTCCACCAGCTAATATACTTTCATTTGGATCTCTAGGCTTTTTAGACATTATATTTTTTTCAGGATTTTCAAACCCTAAAGCAATTGCTGGTAATGAATCTGTTATTAAGTTTATAAATAACAATTGTAATGTTGTAAAAGGATTAGCCCAATTTGCAAAAACTGCAAATAGTATAGCTAGTATACCTGCAAAGTTACCTGCAAATAAATAAGTTATAGATTTTTTTATATTTTTATAAACTGTTCTACCAACTTCAACTGCATTTACTATGGTTGCAAAATTATCATCGACTAATATCATAGCTGAAGCATCTTTTGCTACATCTGTCCCACTTCCCATACCTATACCTATATTAGCTTGTTTTAAAGCTGGTGCATCATTAACACCATCACCTGTCATAGCTGTTATTTTACCTTTATTTTGCCATGCTTTTACTATACGTATTTTATTTTCAGGAGATACTCTTGCATATACAGAAATATGTTCAAGTTTTTCATCTAGTTCTTTTTCAGTTAAGGAATCTAGTTCTTGACCTGTTAAAGCAATATCATCTTTTTCCATTATACCAATATCTTTAGCTATAGCTGCTGCTGTAGTTTTATGGTCACCTGTTATCATTACTGTTTTTATCCCTGCACTTTTAGCTTCTTTAACTGCATCAAATACTTCTTCTCTTGGAGGGTCTATCATTGCCATAAGACCAACTAAAGTCATATCAACTTCATCTTCTAATGCAGGTACAAAATTCTCATCTTCAACGTCTTTTATAGCAAAAGCTAATACTCTCAAAGCTCTATTTGAAAACTCTTCATTCATAGATTTGTATGCATTTAATATAGTATCATTTACTTCAACTGTATCTCCATCTACTAGTGCATATTTACATCTACTAAAAACAACATCGGGAGCTCCTTTTGTAAACATATATGAATCACCATGTATTACATTTACAGTAGACATAAGTTTTCTATCACTGTCAAACGGAATTTCACTTAATCTATCGTATTTTTCTCTAAGTTTTTTATAATCTAAATTTTGTCTATTTGCAAATTTTATTAATGCAACTTCAGTAGGATCTCCTATTTCTTTGCCTTCATTATTTATATTAGAGTCATTACATATTGCAGAGGCTATTGTAAGAGTTTTGGAGTGATAAGAATAATTTATATTACTAGGATCCATATCATCTTTAGATGTTTCATACATATAAAAATCAACTACTGTCATTTTATTTTGAGTTAAAGTTCCTGTTTTGTCAGTACAAATAACACTTGTTGAACCTAAAGTTTCTACTGCTGGAAGTTTTCTAACTATAGCTTGTTTTTTTGCCATTGCATTTGTTCCGACCGATAAAACAATCGTAACTATAGATGATAAAGCTTCTGGGATAGCGGCTACAGCTACAGCGATAGCAAACATAAATGAATCTATTATAACTTTACTTCTATCTACTTCTGCGCCACCCATAAATCCTCTTACTACCTGTATTATAAATATAAGTACTGCAATACCTACAATTGCAATCCCTAGTTTTTTCCCAAATTCGTCTAACTTTTCTTGTAATGGTGTTTGCTTATTTTCTGCTGTTTCTAATAAACCTGCAACTTTCCCCATCTCTGTATTCATACCTGTAGATGTAACTACAAAACTTCCTCTACCATATACAACTAAAGATCCACTAAAGACCATATTTCTTTGATCACCAATACCTACATCTTCATCAATCTTTTCATTGTGCTTTAAAACGGGTTCTGACTCACCTGTCAGCATTCCTTCTACAATCTTTAGTGTTTGTGCTTCTATAATTCTTCCATCTGCAGGTATATAGTCTCCTGCTTCTAAAAGTACTATATCACCTACTACTAATTCTCTTGCTGGTATACTTAATTTATGATTATTTCTAAGCACTTTAGCTTGTGGCGCGGATAGCTTTTTAAGACTTTCTAAAGATCCTTCTGCTTTTTTAGTTTGTGTAACTCCAAGTACTGAGTTTAATATTATCACTATAAGTATTATTATTGATTCTACAACTTCGCCTAAAAATATTTGAACTATTGCTGCAATCAAAAGTATTATAATTAAAGGATCTTTAAAACTTTCTAAAAAAAGTTTCCATGTAGGAACTTTTTTTGTTTCTTTTAATTCATTATACCCGTTCTGATCTAGCCTCTTTTTAATCTCTTCATTACTTAATCCTTTTAAATCTGAATTTAGATTTTCTATTGATTCTATATATTTTTGTTTATAATGCATTTTATCCTCCTTATTACAATTATAGTTACTCTTATATTATCGTCTTATATTATTTAATTTATTAATAAAATGTATTCTTTTATTACCTTAAATGTACGTAAAAAAGCTGTTTTAAAATAAATTTATTTTAAAACAGCTTTTTATTATTTTACTACTTTATTGTAAAAGTTAATCATCATACCTTCTTTTAATTCTTCTGCTTCTTTTTCATACCCTAATGATTTTAATATTTCTAATCCAAATATCATTGATGTAGCAGGACCTCTACTAGTTATTATATTTTCATCTTTAACAATAACATCTTCTATATAAGTTATATCATTTCTATCTTTTATAAACCCAGGATATGAAGTGCATTTTTTACCTTTTAATATACCGAATGATTCTAATGTTTCTGGTGCTGCACATATAGCCGCTACTATTTTTCCTTCATTATTTAATTCATTTACAAATCCTTTTACTCTTTCATCATTTAAATTAGTTGCTCCTGGTAATCCACCTGGTAGTACTATTGCATCATATTCATTTGCATTTATATCATCTATACAACAATCTGATTTTATCAATATATTATGTGTACCTTTTACATATTCTTTATTTATAGAGCACATATCACAAACTACATTAGCTCTTCTCAATATATCTACAACAGCTATAGCCTCTATTTCTTCAAATCCATCTGCTAACATTACTAATACTTTTTTCATATTTAATACCTCCAATATTCTTTCTATTTATATTTTAACATTATTTACATATTGTCAATATATTATTTTCTTGCTAATATTTAAATAGATTTAATTTAAGATAACGTATTCTTTTATTTATATATTTGATTTTTAAATTTATCCTACGAGGTGTAAAATATGTTAATGAGTTCTCATTATTTAATTTCAAACTCAATACTTGAAAATATAGATAAAAATAAAGCTTTTCTTGTTAATGAAAAGAATTTTATTTACGGAAATATAAAGCCTGATGTTTCATCTAAATATTTATTTATGAAGCACTACCATGCTGAATCATTTGATATGATAATAAAAAAAATAAAGTATTTATGTAAATTAAGTATAGATTCACTTTCTAAAAAATTTTCTTTAAGCAAATTTAATCAAGAATTAGGTGTCATTTGTCATTTCCTTTGTGACTTTTTTTGTGTTCCTCATAGCCAACGCTGGGAATTTAAACATAGTATGAAAAAACATATGACTTATGAAAAAGAACTTACATTAGTAGCTAAGGAAACTAACTTATCTAGATTTAAAGGAGATATAATAACGCATAGTTCTGTTGAAGATTTCTTTTTTGATTTATATAATCAATATGTTAATGAACTTGACCATAAAAATGATTTGTTATTTTCATCTGTTGTATGTAATAGTGTCGTAAATTATATATTAGAAAATATAATAAAAAATTCTTTAGAATCAAACAAGTTGCTTATTTGTATTTAGGTGTTGAGTTTACTCAACACCGTTTATTTTTTGTATTACTTCGATTGCTTTTTCTACACTTTCTACAATGTAGTTGGCTTTTTCTTTTACACTATCTCTTGCATTTTCCATTGCAAAACTATACTTAATACCCTCTAGCATATTTATATCATTTGGTGAATCTCCGATTGTAGCTATTTCATCTTCATCTATGCCTAATATATTGCATACATGCTTTATTGAATTTCTCTTTGATACACCTTTAGGAACTATATTTAATGTATTTTCGCCAGAGAAATATATGTCTAAAACTTCTCCAAACTCACTTTTTAAATACAATTCAATTCTATTTAGTTCTTCAATATCTTGAGAGATAACACCTATATTTCCTACTAAATTTTCAAATTTATCTCTATTTATAAAATCTTTATCTATAACATAATCACTAGTATATGATTTTACAGTTTCTAAATTTTCTAATAAAACTATTTTCCCATCATGCTTAAAGTAAAGATATGCATTACTTGATTCAAAACGAGCTATAACTTTTTTTACGAGTTCATCATCTATAGTTCCTTTATAAATCATATCATAGTTGCTATTATGTATAAATGAACCATTTTCACATATATAATATCCATTTAACTTTAAACGCTCCTCTGTCATTTTTACTGCTTGCTTAAAAATTCTACCAGTTGCAACATTAAACACCACACCGTTTTTTTCTATACTATTTATTGCATCTGCATCTGCTTTATTTATTCCATTGTGGTATAAAGTGCCATCTAAATCGCAAAATATATGCTTTATCATTTAATTGCCTCCTATAAAAAATTCGCTTCGCTTAAGCCACTGCGTGGGCGCTACACTTCATGTCGCCAACGACTTCGTCCGTTGCTTAAAATGTCATTTTTTAGTTAACATCTATTAATTTAATTCTTAATTCATTCAGTATATTTTTAGTAGATCTTAATCTTACCATTTGTCTATTTCCATTAAATATAAATCTTTTTACAAAAGTTTTTCCATTTATATAAATTCCAATATAGACAAGACCTACTGGCTTTTCTACACTTCCACCTTCAGGTCCTGCTATACCTGTTGTTGATAAGCCTATATTAGTACTAAATTGTTTAGCAATACCTTCAGCCATTTCTTTTGCTGTTTGTTCACTTACTGCTCCGTATTTGTCTAATGTTTCTTTTTTAACGCCAAGTCTTTTCATTTTAGCTTCATTAGAATACGTTACACAACCTTCCATAAACGCAGAAGAAATTCCTGGATAATTTATTAAAGATGAACTTACTAATCCACCTGTACAAGACTCTGCAACTGATATTGTTAAGTTCTTTTCAACTAACATTTTAGCAACTTCTTCTTCTAACGATGTGTCATCTTCTCCATATATATAATTTCCAACTCTACTTCTTATTTTTTCAACTACTGGATTTATTAATGCTTCAGCCTCTTTTTGCGTAGATGCCTTAGCTGTTATCCTAAGTATAGCTTCTGAATCTTTTGCATAAGGTGCTATAGTTGGATTGTTTTGTTCTTTTATTATGTCTATTATACTTTCTTCCAATAGGGATTCACCAATCCCAAAAGTTCTAAGAACTTTTGATACTAATACACTATTACTATTGTTTTTAAGATATGGCTTAACCTTTTCTTCAAACATTGGCTTCATTTCTCTTGGCGGTCCAGGAAGTACTATAATTATCTTATTGTCTTTTTTTAGTATAGCTCCAGGTGCTGTTCCATAATTATTTTCAAGTATTATAGATTCTTTTGGAAAATATGCTTGTTTTTTATTATTTTCACTTAAACTCATATTAATTTTTTTAAAATAATCTTCAATTTTCTTTAATGACGGTTCATGTAATTTTAATTCTTGTCCAAAGCATTTACATGCAACTTCTTTAGTTATATCATCATCAGTTGGACCTAATCCTCCAGTAGCTATTACTATATCACTTCTAGTTAAACATTCATTAAATGTATCATATAGCCTCTCTTCATTATCTCCTACTGTTATTTGATAATATACATCTATGCCTATATTAGCTAATTCTTCTGCCAAATATTGAGCATTTGTATTTACTATATCGCCTAAAAGTATTTCTGTGCCTACACTTATTATTTCAGCTTTCATATTAATCACCCCTTCTGTATATAATTTTAAACTATTTATCTTAATTTAATGTAATAAATTTCTAATTTTTATCATTTTAATTTATTAAGACCACTAATATCTAAAACTTAGTTGATAGTGGTACTTTCAACTATTGCAAATAAATCATATACTTTTAATATAAATTTTAAATACTTAGGAGTGAAATAAATGAAAATAGCTGTTATAATGGGTGGAATATCTTCTGAAAGAGAAGTTTCATTAAACTCTGGACTTGGCGTTTATAATAATCTTGATAAAAATAAATATGAGGTAGTAAAAATAATCTTAGATGATAAAATGGATATATTCACTAAGTTATCTAGTGATATAGATTTTGCATTTTTAGCTCTTCACGGAAAATTTGGAGAAGATGGATGCATTCAGTCAATTTTAGAAACTATGGATATACCTTATTCAGGATGTGGTCCTCTTACTAGTGCCCTATGTATGGATAAAAATATGACTAAAAAGATACTTAGAGACTCTAATCTTCCTACAGCACCTTGGCTACTTGTAAAGTCTATCGAAGAAATAAATTATGATAAAATAGATGAAATTGGTTATCCTGTATTTATAAAACCTAATTGTGGTGGTTCTAGTGTTGCAACATTTTTTATTCATTCTAAAGATGAAGTCTTGAATGCAGTTAAATGTGGCCTTGAAGTAGATACTTCTGTTATGATTGAAAAATATATTCCAGGTGGAGAATATACATCATTTGTGCTAAATGGTGAGGTATTCCCTACTTTATCTATAAAATCAAACTCAGAATTCTTCGATTACGAATCTAAGTATAGCGCAAATGGTGCAATTGAAGAAGTTGTTTATCTTGAAGAAGATTTACAAAATAAAATAAATGCTATTTCAAAAACTTGTTGGGATGTTTTTAATTGCAAAGCATATGTTAGAGTTGATATTATAATAAGTAATGGTGTTCCTTATGTGCTTGAACTTAATACACTTCCTGGAATGACACAAACAAGTTTAATTCCACAAAGTGCTAAAGCTAAGGGAATAGAATTTAGTGAGTTATTAGATAAAATAATTGAATACTCTCTAAATTAAATTTTTTTAGAGGTGATGAGTTGTTGTTCTCAAATTTAAAATTAAATGATAATGAAGCGATTTATATACAAATAAAAGATCATATAAGTTCCATGATTGACAAAGGACTTATACCTAACAATAGCAAGCTCCCTTCTACAAGGGAGCTTAGCCAGCTTTTAAATGTAAGTAGAAATTCAGTTGTTTTAGCCTATGAAGAGCTAAAATCAGAAGGAATTATATATTCAATCTCTGGCAAAGGTACATTTGCTAAGTCAAAGAAAAATCTACCAGACAGTATTTGGAATATAAACTGGGATTGCTTAGAAAATGATTATTCTAAAACTGCAAATAAAATGGATATCGTAAAAAATGAAATTCCTTGGAGAAAAGATCTTATATCATTTAAAAGTATATCTCCAAATGGGGAGCTATTTGATATTGAAGAATTAAAAAAATCATTTTTAAATAGACTATCTATTGAAGGTCATAAGATACTTAACTACGGATATGCACAAGGGTATAAACCATTAATTGATTATTTATTAAAGTATATGAATGCAAAAGGCGTAGATACAGCTAATAAAGATATTTTAATAACTAATGGTTTCACTGAAGGACTAGACTTATTATTATCATCCTTCATAAAAAAAGGTGATTATATAATTTGTGAAAATCCAACACATAATACAGCTATCAAAATATTTAAATCTTTAGGACTTAATATTATAGGTATAGATATAAATAATAATGGTCTTGATTTTGATATGCTTGAAGAAAATTTAAATAATCTAAAAGATAAAAAAATAAAGTTTGCTTATATAACACCTTCTTATCATAATCCCACTGGAATTGTTATGAGTCCTGAAAATAGATATAAGTTTTATAACATAATGAAAAAGCATAATATAGCTATAATCGAGGATGGTTTTAATGAAGAGCTGCTATACTCAAGTTCTCATATCTTCCCTATAGCCTCTTTAGATAACGGGAGTAATGGTGTTATCTACATAGGAAGTTTTTCAAAGATACTTTTCCCAGGTTTAAGAATTGGATGGATTTTATGTGATAAACAAGTTATATCTAAACTTGAAAGTGTAAAACGTTGTAAAAATATACATGTTTCATTTTTGGATCAAGGTATATTATATGATTATTTAAGTAATGGTGGATTTGAGAAATATGTAAAAAAAATCAGAAAATTTTATGGTGATAAATTTACGTTCGCTTATGAATGTGTGAATAAATATATTCCTAATGAATATGTTTTAGGCGATGGAGGTCTTCATATTTTTATAAAATTAAAAAATATAGACTCTAGAAGTTTACTTTTAAAATGTCATGAAAATGGTGTAATATTTATGCCTGGAGATATATTTTATGTAAATAATAGTCATAATGATACCATTAGATTAGGGTTTTCTAGATTAACATTTGAAGAAATAGAATCCGGAATAAAAACAATAGGTAATATAATTAAAGAAATAGCTAAATAAATTTAGCTATTTCTTATTTTTATGAGTTATAATATATATAGTTTTTATTTATATATTTCATAATTTAAGTATTATTATATCAATATATATTTTTTCAAATCCACTTTAAAAGGAGTGATTATTATAAAAAAATGTTTTTACTTTTCAATAATAATTTTTATTTTTCTTGGATTGCTCTTTTTTAAAAATATAAAAAATACTGATGTTATAAATCAGTCTTGTAATATAGTTAAGGATAATTCGTACGAAAAATCTAAAGATGATAGCAAAGAAACTAATTCAAATAAAGATTTTGAACCTATTTTTTCATTTTCACCTATTTCTGATGAAATCAAAAAAAGTATGATAGGATATTCAATGCCCCAAAACGAACCAATAAGCTTTGAAAAACTTAGTTATTTAAAACTTAGTCACTATGACTTTTATGGAAATATACAAATAGGTGAAATGATTGTAGACAAAAGAATTGCAGCTGAAGTTATTGATATATTTAAAGAAGTATTTGAAAAAAAATATCCTATTGATAAAATAAAACTTATTGATGAATATAAGGCAGTTGATACTTTATCAATGTCTAATAATAATAGTTCTTCTTTTTGCTATAGAACTATTGCAAATACAAATAAAATATCCAATCACGGTAAAGGACTTGCTATTGATATAAATCCACTTCAAAATCCCCATGTAATTGGAGATACAGTTAGCCCAAAAGAAGGTAGTTCATTTGCAGATAGATCTGTCATGCAAATGGGCATGATAGTAGAAGGTGATGACTTATACAATGCCTTCATTAAAAGAGGTTGGAGTTGGGGAGGATACTGGAAAAATCCAGATTACCAACACTTTGAAAAAAATTTAGACTAAATATAGGTGATATTATGAATTTAATGACGTTAGAAAATATATGTAAAAGTTACTCTGAAAAAACACTTCTAGAAAATATTTCACTTGGTATTAACGAAGGTGAAAAAATAGGAATAATAGGAGTTAATGGTACAGGAAAATCTACTCTACTTAAAATTATAGCTGGTGCTGAAACATGTGACAGCGGAAATATAATCAAAGCTAATAGAGTTAGAATTGAGTACTTACCTCAAAATCCTGATTATGATGAAGATTTTACAGTCTTGCAGCAAGTTTTTAAAGGTACTTCTCCTGAAATGAAGCTTTTACTTGAATATCAAGAAACTTTAGATTGTTTAACTAAAGATTTTAATGATAATTTAAATAATAAACTTATTTCACTTCAAGAAAAAATTGATGCACTTAATCTTTGGGATTTAGAAAGTGAAGCTAAAATGGTTTTAACAAAACTTGGTTTAACTAACTTTAATCAAAAAATTAAAGAGTTATCTGGTGGACAAAGAAAAAGAGTCTCTCTTGCTTCTGCTCTTATAACTCCTTGTGAATTATTGATTTTAGATGAACCTACTAACCATTTAGATAATGATACCATAGATTACTTAGAGGAATATCTTAATAATAGACGGGGTTCTCTACTTATGATAACTCATGATAGATACTTCTTAGATAGAGTTTCTAATCGAATAATTGAATTAGATAAAGGTAGATTATTTAGCTACGATGGAAATTACTCAGTATTTTTAGAAAAGAAAATGGAAAGATTAGCTCTTGAGGCAAGTATGGAGGAAAAGCGCCAAAATCTTATGAGAACAGAACTTGCTTGGGTAAGAAGAGGTGCCAAAGCCCGTACGACAAAACAGAAGGCAAGGCTCCAACGTTTTGATGAATTAACTAGCCAAGAGACTTTTGCCACTGATGAGAAAATGGATATATCTGTTGGTTCTACTAGATTAGGTAATAAAATTATAGAAATACATAATATATCTAAATCATTTGGTGATAAAGTTCTTATAAAAGACTTAGATTATACTTTAGCTCGTACTGATAGAATAGGAATCATTGGTAAAAATGGTATGGGTAAGTCTACTCTTATAAATATATTGAATGGTTCAATTTCACCAGATAGTGGTCATATTGAAACTGGTGAAACTGTTAAAATAGGATGTTTTAACCAAGATGATTCACATATGCATAATGAAATGAGAGCTATAGATTACGTAAAAGAAGCAAGTGATTATATTGAAACTGCTGATGGAACTAAAATATCAGCATCTCAAATGTGTGAAAGATTCTTATTTAATTCCACTATGCAATATACTCATATAGGTAACTTATCTGGTGGTGAAAGACGTAGACTTCATCTACTTAGAACACTTATGACTGCGCCTAATGTTCTTTTACTTGATGAACCTACTAATGATTTAGATATAGAAACACTTAATAGATTAGAGGATTATTTAGATGAGTTTAGAGGAGTTGTCATAACTGTTTCTCATGATAGATATTTCTTAGATAGAATTTGCAATAAAATCTTTGCATATGAAGGTATTGGAAATATAAATATTTATACAGGTAATTACAGTGATTATCAAATATATAGAGAAATACAAGGAATAGAATTTGAAGAAGATAAAAAAGAAAAATCAGCAACTCCTACTCCTAAAAAAGAAAAGCCTAAAAATGATAAAAAACTTAAATTTACTTACAACGAGCAAAGAGAATTTGAAACTATCGATAAAGATATTGAAAAGCTTGAAATCAAAATAGAAGAACTTGATGCTAGTACTTCTAAATATGCTACTGATTTTACTAAGCTTCAAGAAATTCTAGATAGTAAAGCTAAGGCTGAATCTGAACTTGAATACAAGTATGAAAGATGGGAATATTTAAATAACTTAGCTGAAGAGATAGCTAATTCTAAAAATTAACCTTTAGTAAATATATAAAAGCAACTATGATTAATATTTTTCATAGTTGCTTTATATATATAAATCAAATTTTTAAAAATTTACTTTAAGTGTTTTTACATATTTTACTTTATTTAGAGAATATGAAAGTGGAATAGCTAATATCATACTAATTATTCCTTGAACTAAATTTGATGGTATAGATCCTGCTGAAATTATAACACTGCCTTTCAGTATTATACCTGCTAAAAAATAGCCTACTACCATTATCAAAGTTCCAACTACAGTTGCTAAAATAGTTCTAATCATATTGTTACTATTTTTCATAATTATTCCAACAAGATAACCTTCAAACCCTTTTATAATAAGTGTAAATAGAGCCCAATGTGAATATCCACCTAAAATATCTGCCATTGCTGATCCTATACCACCTGCTACCATTCCTGAAATAGGCCCAAACAAAATTGATGAAATAAAAATCACACTATCTCCTATGTTAACATATCCACTCGTACCAGGAGTAAGTATTTGAATAGTCATTGTTGCTATACAAACTAAAGCTATCATTAGTCCATTTAATACAATTTTTTTTGTTTTATTATTCATAATATTACCTCACTTATAATAAGTCTTTCTACAACTAATTATAAATAAATGAATAATAATACTCAATACTAATTGTAATCATACAATCAGTTTTTTAAAACCTTTTCCTAATTCAATAAATAGAGTCTTTTAGTAATACAATTTTAAATTATATTTTTATAATTTTTCTATTATATCAAAACTATATATAATATGGTCTATTATATCTTCATATATAGGTTCAAGATATTTATCCACGATAACTCTTACATCATATACTCCTCTTTTTCCCTTAGATATGAATATATAATTACACGTTCCATCTATGCCTTCTCCACATATTAACTTTCCATTACAATTTCCATTATTAAAATCAACAGACTCTATACATCCCATATTATTTGCTACTCTATCAAGTGACACACACCCTGTCATATTATCTGGTATCTCTATTAAAAAAACTTGCATCTTTATATTAAAAATTACATCCCCATTAAAGTTATCAATTGCTATTGCATCAAAACAGGCCTTATTCTTTGAATCTAATTCTATCCAATCTATTGGCATATCTATTTTAAATCCAAGCTCACTATGTTTTGTATTAAAGTCTGTATTTATTTTTTTATCTAACTGTCCTTGTTCTTGATATCGCATTTCTCTTAACAATAATCCAGATTTTTTAAAACCATGTTTATAAGATTCTAGTAAATATTTTTTAGATTTTTCTACATCTTTCTCTACTCCTAAACCTTCTTTTAATAATCGTCCAACTTCATACTGTGCTTGTGAATTGTCTTTTTGAGCACACTTATCTAATAAAATAAATGCTTCCTCATAATTTTCATCCTCTAATAAATCCATACCAATCTCAAAATCACTCAACATACTTCCCTGGCTTTCTAATGTCTTTTTTATTATTTCCTTTTGATGTTCTATTTCTTTTTCTCTTTTTTGATTATCAAACATTTCTCTAAATATCTCATTTATAGCCATAGCAAGACTTCCCCCCTCACAAGTAAATATTTTATGTCTTACTCTATTTTATTTTTTATTTCAGTTAATGTTACTTTAATTATCTAGAGCATTTTAATATATATGACTAAGCTGATTTTTCAAAATCCCAATAAGTTTGTAAAATTTTTTTAACAATTTTATTGACTTTTTAATTTATTTATTTTACCATTATATAAAAGTTAACATTTTAAATTCAGTGATAAAGAGAGTAGGTTAAATGAATTTTATAGAGAGTCAAGGATGGTGGAAGCTTGATATTGAAATTTATCTGAAGAGAGCTTTTGAGAATATTACCTGAAATTAAGTATGGTAATAGGTCCCTCGCCTTAAGAGGTTTGAGAGGATAAGATAAAAGGATATAATCAATCTTATCAACGAGAGTGGTAACGCGGAAATTTCGTCTCTTGGCTTTATAGCCAAGGGACTTTTTTAATTTCAGTTATTCTTATATTTTGCCACATTGATAAAACTATTAAATTTACCGGTAAAAATTAATTATTATCAATCTAAGAAAATTTATTATTTGGAGGATTACAATTATGGAAAAAAATATTTCAACTGCTACCCCGTCTAGTAACTCTAGATTATTTAAATTTTTAATACCATCATTTTTCGGATTATTATTATTTATAATTCCCATACCCTATGGAGCAATGATACCATTAGAGGGATTGTCCCCTATAAACATAGGTATTGGTTTTTTAGCAGAACTTATTAAAATATTAATTGGAGACAATATGATTAATATTGCATTATTCGTTATAGTAACATCTGCTATATTATCTGTCTTAAGCAAATTTATAAACATCAAAAACGAATTTTTAAACAGTGTATTAAACGTTTCTCCATTTTGGCTAACTTGTAGAATACTTGGTGCCATATTTATATCTATGGCAGTATTTGGATTTGGACCTGAAGTTATAAAATCTGAAATAACAGGACAAACAATGTTAGGACTTTTGCCTAGTTTACTTGCAATATTTTTAGTATCAGGTTTCCTTTTACCATTGGTTGTAGACTTTGGACTTATGGATTTGTTCGGTACTATGATTTCTAAGTCTATGTATAAATTATTTAAAGTTCCTGGTCGTTCTGCTGTTGATGCAATTTCATCATGGTTAGGTGATGGTACTTTAGGAATAATGATTACTAACACTCAATATAAACAAGGATTTTATACTGCAAAAGAAGCTGCTATTATATCAGTTTGTTTCTCTTTAGTATCTTTACCATTTTCCACTGTTATAGCAGATCAATTAGGGTTTATGCCTTTATTTGTTCCATTTTATGGTACTGTTTGTTTAGCATCATTAGCCTGTGCTCTAATTATGCCTCGCATATTCCCGCTTAAAGGATTTAAAAATACTACTTTTAATAATATAGAACATTTAAAAGAGGAGTTAGTACCTGAAGGTGAAAGCGTAATTAAGTTTGGATTTACTAAAGCTTTAGATAGAGCTGAAGTCGCTCCATCATTCACAACAATTTTGACAAATGGATGTAAAACTGTAATAGATATGTATTTAGGATTATTACCTCTAGTCATGGCCTGGGGAACTTTAGCCCTTATAGTAGCAGAGTTTACTCCATTCTTTAACATTGTTTCATTGCCTATCGTTTATGTACTTGAGTTTTTAAAAATACCAGATGCACAAGCTGCAGCACCTGCTGTATTAGTTGGATTTACTGATATGTTTTTACCTTCTATAATGATCTCTGGAGAAGGAATAAGCCAAGTTACACAGTTTATAATAGGAGTTTTATCTATAACTCAATTAATATATTTAACTGAAACAGGTGCAGTTATATTAAAATCTGATATTCCTTTAAATTTAAAAGATTTATTTTTAATATTTTTAATGCGTACTTTAATTGCATTACCTATAATAACTATTATTGCTAAGATATTATTATCATAAATTTTCCAAATATTTTGTATCATTTTATATTAAAACGCATAGTATATTAATAAGAGGGCAGTATTCGACCTATGCGGATAACTTTATTCCTCTGCAAAATACTACTCTTAAATATTAAGAGTAGTATTTTTATTTGTACATATATTTGCCACCTTGACTTTATAATATTTAATTTGTAAAATTTAGCTATATTATAAACGGGGGTGCGCCATGGAACATTTATTAAATGATTTAAAGATATTAAAAGATAATTTAGAGAATCTTCCTGTAGAGAATTTAGATGATATTAATTTATCAAAAACGGAGCTATTTATAGTTGATATTAATAATGGATTTGCTAAATCTGGAGCATTGTATTCTCCTCGAGTTGAAGCTCTTATTAACCCGATAACAAACTTTACTAAATATATTTCTGGAAAAGTCAAAAATATAATTGCTTTTACAGACTGTCATGATGAAAATTCATTAGAACTTTCAAACTACCCATCTCACTGTTTAATAAGTGATTTTGAAAGTGAAATTGTAGATGAATTAAAAGAAATAGGAAACATTAAAATATTACCTAAAAACTCTACAAATGGTTTTTTTGTTTTAGATGATATTAAATTCGAAAGTACTGAAAATATAATTATTGTTGGTGATTGTACTGATATATGTATATATCAATTAGCAATAACTTTAAAATCTTATTTTAATCAACATAATATGAATAAAAATATAATAATACCTGTAAATTTAGTAGATACATATGATATTCCTAACATACACTCAGCTGAACTTTTAAATATTGTGTTTTTTAATAGTTTAATGCAAAATGGAATAAAAGTTGTAAAAAATATAAAGTATTAATAAATATAAAAAAGCTTTTAGTTAAAGAAACTAAAAGCTTTTTATTACTTATTAATAGTCATATTCAGTATAATTTTCACATAATAAAACTCTAATTTTTTTATTAAACATATTTTTATATCCTAATAGAAGCTCATTTAATTCTGCATCCATCAGATTTATTTTTTTATCACTATAAAGCATAACCTTTTCTTGGTCTATTATTACCTCAATATCATTAACATCATTTTTTACATAAGTTGTTATACAGCTTTTAGGTTGAATTTTATGACCATATTTCTCATAAAATCCAGCACTTTTTCTTATAGATTCTAAGTTTTCATTTGTCATATTATTGAAATCCATAGCACCAAATCCTGATGTAGATGGATCTATTCCAAAGTTTTTTAAATGTTTTTCTACTTCTTCAGAATCCATACCATATCTTTCCATAAATTTCTTTTGTATATTCATAAATTTTTCTTGTGAAATATTATTTTCATTCATGTATTCAAATATTTTTTTTGAAAAATCAGCCATAGTTAAACTACCATCCATAACCGAGAAATACAAGTTATATATATATTGTTCAAATTTATCTACATCAGAATCTTTGACTTTATTTTTTAAATCATTAAAATCGATTACTCTATCATCAGACATGTTTATTCCTCCTACTAAAAGTTATTCTTGTATATGATTATAACATATATATATATTAATTTATCTCATAAATTTAACGCTACGATTAGTTGCATCCATATAACAATTTGCTCCTAGTGGTAACGTTAGCATCGGCATACAATGTCCTGCTTGTAAATTGTATATAGCTGGCTTATTTACTTTCTCCGACATTTCTTTAAGTAAATCAATAATTTCATTATCGTCTTCATTAAACTTTCTACAATCATTAAAATCACCATATATTATACCACTACAATCATTTAATTTTCCTGCATGATATAAATGCATTAACATTCTATCAATTCTATATATATATTCTCCAATCTCCTCTATAAATAAAATTTTATTTTTTGTATTTATCTCATATTTTGTTCCTAAGGTTGATGTTATAAGTGATAAATTACCTCCAGTTAATTTTCCTTCTGCCTTTCCCTCAAATATAGTATATATCTTTTCTTTTGTTGGGTTGTGTATTGTTAATTCCTGATCAAAATTAATAGCATTTATAAATGAAGCATAAGTAAAATCATCCCATTTAGGCGCAGTATAAGCCATTATCCCATGATAGGTCGATAAATTGCATATTTGATTAAATACAATATGAAGACCTGTAATATCTGAAAATCCTATGAATACCTTAGGATTTTGATGTACTACTTTATAGTCTATCTTATCAAGTATTCTACTAGTTCCATATCCACCTCTTAAACACATTATTGCATCTATACTATTATCTAAAAACATTTTTTCAACATCTTTAGCTCGTGTTTCATCATCCCCTGCTAAATATCCTTTATGCTGTAAATAACAACTTTCACCTATTTTTACATTGTATCCATATGATTCAATAGCACTTTTTATTTGTTCTATATTTCCTTTTCTAAGAGGTCCTGATGGTGCAATTAGACCTATCGTGTCTCCTACTTTTAAAGGCTTAGGTATATTCATGATACTCCCCCTCAACAATGATTGTATTATTTAATTTAGTTCATCTACAACCTTAATTGTACCCTCTTTATTTATATATACTTTTATTACTCTCTTTGATACTCTAGTTAGAATTTCATTTTTATTAGTTTTTGCAATGCAACAAACTTCTGATAAATTTGGTCCTCTTTCTCCATAAAAAATCACATCATCTCCATACATAGATTCATCTATATTATCTAAGTCTATAACTGTTTGATCCATACAAATCATTCCAATTATGCTACATTTTTTACTACCTATCATAACATAACCTTTGTTTGATAATTCTCTTGGAATCCCATCTGCATATCCACATGCTACAATTCCTATTTTCATATCCTTTGGGGCTATAAATGTGCTATCGTAACTTACACTTTCTCCTTTTTTAAGTAATTTAACTTGTATTATTTTTGATTTAAATGTCATGACTTTTTTTAATTTTAATTCACTAGATCTTGAATTGTATCCGTATAAACAAGATCCAACTCTTACCATATTCATGTGATAGTTTTTATATTTACACATTCCTATGCTATCACATATATGCGCTATTATATTTTTGTTAGGTATATTTTTTAATGTATTTAAAAATCTATCAAACTGTATTTGATCCATTGATTCATTAGTTAAAGATAAATGCGAAAAGATTCCTTCAACATCAACTTCTCTACTATTTATTATTTCTAACAATTGATTAAATACAATTGTATCCATTTGTAAATTTCCATTCACCTTAAATCCTAATCTATTAAATCCTGTATCTATTTTTATATGTACTTTACATTTTTTATTTAATTTATTTAAATTTATTTTTAATTGATTAAAATAATTATAGTCAAGTACAGTAATTGTTATATCATATTTAATAGCAGTTTCTATATTATTAACAGGAACATATCCCATAACTAATATTGGCTTTTTTATATTATTTTTTCTTAGTTCTCTAGCTTCCTGTAATGAAGCTACACATAAATAATCTATATCTAACTCATCTATATACTTAGCTATTTCAATACTCCCATGCCCATATGCATTTGCTTTTATTACCGCTCCTAGTTTTACATTTGATCCTATAAATTTTTTAATACTTTTTATATTATAAATTAAATTATCTATATTAATTTCAACCCATGTAGGTCTTAGCTTTTCCATAATTACCTCCATGTAAAAATTTATTTGCCTACTTAATATATAATAAATTAATCTTTTTTTATGTATAGAATATGTCAGAAACTCTAAAATAATAAAATACAATTTTACACATTTGTAAATCTCTATAGATTATTAAAGTTATATATATTATAATTTATATTGTCGAAATTTATAGGAGGTTTTTATTATGGAAATAAAAAGATTTGAAACAAATGAGAGAATGAGTAGAGCTGTTGTTCATAATAATACACTTTACTTATGTGGTCAAGTTCATGCTGAGGGAGATATAAAAGAGCAAACTGCTGGTGTACTAGCTAAAATAGAAGATTTATTAAATAAGTACGGTTCTGATAAAAATCATATGTTATCTGTAACAATATATATAAAGGATATGAAAGATTTTGCTGATATGAACTTTGTATGGGACTCATGGGTTGAAAAAGGATTTGCTCCTGCTAGAGCTTGTGTAGAAGCTAAAATGGCTAGAGAATGTTTATTAGTTGAAATGAGCGTTGTTGCTGCTATAAAAGAGTAAATTTTTAATTATAAGGAATAAAATAAAGATATCATTGTTTGACATCTCTATTTTATTCCTTATTTATTTTTTAAATATCATCTTCTTTTGCCCACATAAGAGCTCTACTTACAGATTTTTTCCAACCTTTATATAATTTACTTCTTTTTTCTTCATCTATTGTGGGATTAAATTCTTTGTCTACATTCCACTTAGATTTAATTTCCTCTTTATCTTCAAAGAATCCTACTGCTAATCCTGCCAAATAAGCTGCTCCTAAAGCTGTAGTCTCAACAACTTTAGGTCTATCTATATTTACATTTAACATATCAGATTGAAATTGCATTAAAAAGTTATTGCTGCTTGCCCCTCCATCAACCTTTAAAAATTTAAGAGTCATTTGAGAGTCTTGTTGCATTGCTTCTAATACATCTTTTGTTTGATATGCTATGGATTCTAAAGTAGCCCTTATAATATGCTCTTTTTGAGCTCCTCTGGTAAGACCTAATATAGTCCCCCTTGCATACATATCCCAATATGGTGCACCTAGTCCTGTAAATGCAGGAACTACATATACTCCATTTGTATCTTCAACTTTGTTTGCATAAGTTTCACTATCTTTAGCGTGTTTTATCATTCTAAGTTCATCTCTTAACCATTGTATAGAAGCTCCGGCCATAAAAATACTTCCTTCTAAAGCATATTCTACTTTATTGTCTACTCCCCATGCTATAGTTGTAAGCAATCCTTGTTTTGATTCAACTATATTTTCACCTGTATTCATAAGTAAAAAGCAACCTGTACCATATGTATTTTTTGCAGTTCCTTCTTCAAAGCAAGTTTGACCAAATAGTGCCGCTTGTTGATCTCCAGCACATCCAGATATAGGTATCTGCGCTCCAGCTAGCATCATCTCATCAGTATGACCATATATATAACTTGATGGATATACATTAGGTAACATATTCATCGGTATATCTAGTTCTTTTATTATTTCTTCATCCCATTTTAATTCTTTTATATTATACATCATCGTTCTAGATGCATTTGAATAGTCTGTTGCGTGTACTTTTCCTCTGGTTAAATTCCATATAAGCCATGTATCTATAGTTCCAAATAAAAGTTCTCCATTTTCAGCTTTTTCTCTAGCACCATCTACATTATCTAATATCCATTTTACTTTAGTTGCAGAAAAATAAGCATCTATTAACAATCCAGTTTTTTTCTTTATTTTATTTTCTAAACCCTTATTTTTCAATTCATCACATATTTCAGATGTTCTTCTACACTGCCATACTATTGCATTATATATTGGCTTCCCTGTAAATTTATCCCAAACCACTGTAGTCTCTCTTTGATTAGTTATCCCAATTGAAGCAATCTCTTCTGGTGTTATTCCTGTAGTTTCTATAACTTCTCTCATTACTCCACTTTGAGATCCCCATATTTCCATAGGATTATGTTCTACCCAACCAGCTTTAGGGTAAATTTGAGTGAACTCCTTTTGTGCTGTTTTTATAATTTTACCTTGTTTATCAAATAATATAGCTCTAGAACTTGTAGTTCCTTGGTCTAGAGCTATTATATATTTTTTTTCCATAAAATTTCTCCTTATTTAAACTTAATTAATATACACTTATTTTATCATAAATGCATTAAAATAAAACAAAAGCAACATTTTATATTAAAATATCACTTTGTTTTATATTTTACTAAATATTTAGTTGCTTTTTACTTTGATTATATTTTACAATTATATCTAAATTAAGTTTATTACTCACTTTAACACTAAGGTTAAGTATTTATATTATATAAAAATTTATTTTTTTGCATTATCAAATAGATCTTATAATTATTATTTTAGTGTTTAATTATTTTATAAATCTGTTCTAATTTTATCAATTTCACCTATAATAATAATAATTAACTTTTTATCAGTACATTTATTTTCTTTTTCATAATTTTATGATAAAATAATGAATATATTTTGCTTTGCTTGAATATAAATTTTAATAGCAAACTTGTACATAATATAAATAGGTAAATCTTTAGTTTCAAGCATGACATCGTTATTATAACTAAATATTTATTAAAACTAGGAGGATTAATATGGGCTTAAAAGACAAATTCGCAGAATCTTTTGCTAGATCAAAAACAATGACTGGCCCTGAAAAAAAGGCTAATGAAATAATGGGGAAACTTCTTATGAAGAAAGCGATTCTGCCTATTATTTTAATGGTTGTTGTATTAATAGGTGGTATAGCAGCTGGATTAAATTCATGGGCTATACTTGGTATTAACTTATTAATCGCTGTAGGTACTTATTTCTACGTTAAAAAAGCAGGAGATAAATATCAAAACTTTAAACCTTATGTTGGTAATTTAATTAGCTTAGAGAAAAAAGGTAAAAATGAATATATTGCTATCATAAAACAAGGTAAAATGCCTATTAAATTAGAAATACATCATGGTGGTGAAGATCTTATGAACGTTAAGAAAAACCAAATGGTTCAAATAAGTTACAACCCTGATGCAAAAATAGCGATATTAGTTGCTACTAAGTAATAAAAAATGCTATCTCTTATATGAGATAGCATTTTTTGATTATAAATTTAAGTTTTTATTTATTATACGCATATTCCTTATATATTCTTAATGCTTTAGCTAGCTGATCAGGACAAGATGTACCTCTATTTTTACATGGTATGTCCTCTAATAATTCTATTATTTCATCTATATCCTTTCCTTCAACTAAATGCTTTATTCCTATTGTATTACCACTACATCCACCTTCAAATACAACATCCTTTAGTATATTTTCATCTATGTCCATTATTATAGATTTTGAGCATACTCCTTTGGTATAATATCTATACATCAATAATTCCCCCTTAAATTAATATTTATTGATTTTGATTTAAAATTAATTATCTTATATAATATATATTAATTTTTTTTATAATCTTTCATATATTTTTATAATATATAGTTAATAATTATAGTATTTGTAATATTTATATGTTTTAATTTACTTATAAATACATTTTATTAAATAGAAAGGATATATCTAATATGACTAGAGAAACTTTTATTGATAAATTTTTTAAATTTTTAGTTTTACTATTTTGGCCTATAGTCTGGTATAATGTAGTTTCTATACCTAAATTTGAAACAGTTATATTTATGTTTGGATTATTTTCTATATTATCTATAATTTATATAGCTATAATTATTTATAACTTTAAACTTTTTGAGAAAATAACTGTCTTATATAGAATAAGTACTTTAATTGCATTTATTTTATTTTTATGTAGTTATCTAATTTTTTCTAAAAGTATACTTTTATTATCGTTAAAACTTATATTTATAGCTATTTATTTTTATATTTCATGCCTAAAAAATTTCAAATATAAAATGAATGAAGGTGTGGTTGGAATTTTATCAGCTATATTATTAATTACTATAACTTTTTCTTATTAATACATATTTAATCTTATTGTTGGAAATGTTAGACATATAGCTTTTTTTCTGATATTATTTATTTTGAGGATAATATTAGTAATTAAATTTAATTATAAAGGAGTTAAATATTATGGAAAGAAAAATTTTAGCTACTGTTGGCGAAAAAGAAATAACTAACTACGATCTTGAAAGTGCATTACAAAGCTTAGATCCATATCAAGCTATGCATTTTAACACTGAAGAAGGAAAAAAACAACTATTAGAAGATTTAGTAAATCAAGAATTATTCTATATAGAGGCTAGAGAAAATAACTTACATAACAACGATGATTTCAAAAGTGAAATGAAAAAAGTTGAAGAAAATATGTTAAAGCAATATGCTATAAACAAAGTTTTATCTAACATAACATTAACTGAAGAAGAAAAAACAGCTTTCTTCGAAGCTAATAAAAGCAAATTTAATAAATCAGAAACTGCTTCTGCTAAACATATATTAGTAGAAACTGAAGATAAAGCTAATGAATTACTTAATAAAATAAACGCTGGTGAAGTTTCTTTCGAAGATGCAGCAGCTGAACATTCTACTTGCCCATCTAAAGACGCTGGCGGAAACTTAGGTTCATTCCCTAGAGGACAAATGGTACCTGAGTTTGAAGAAGAAGTATTTAATATGCAAAAAGGTGAAGTAAGAGGACCTGTTCAAACTCAATTCGGATATCACTTAATAAAATTAGAAGATATCCAACCAGGTGGAGAATCTAAATATGAAGAAGTTCAAAATGAAATAGAAAGAACTTTAATGTACCAAAAACAAAGTGAAATTTATTCAAATAAATTAAACGACTTAAAATCTAAGTATGGAACTAATGTTAAATACAATGACTAATATATAAAAGCCTAGCATTCGCTAGGCTTTTAATTTATTGTAGCAATATTCAATTATATCTCTTCTTTTAATTATTCCTATAAACGTTTTCTGGTCATCAATAACCGGAACAAAATTTTGATTCATTGACTTTGAAATTAAGTCTTCTATATTTGCATTAACTGATACTGGAGCATTATCCATTCGTCTTTTTATATTCATTATAGGAACTTCTTCTACGGCTCTTAAATCTAATGAAAAATCATTCTTTAATGTCCACAATAAATCTCCTTCTGTTATCGTTCCCACATATTTTCCTTCGTTATCAATTATAGGAATAGCTGAATATCTGTGATATTCCATCTTTTCTAAAGCTTGCCTCATAGTGTAGTCTTCATATATATATGCAACCTCACTCTTAGGTGTCAGAAAAAATAATATGTTCACTTTACTACACCTCCAAATACTCTTTTGTTTAAAAAATATAATTTTAAATATATTTTTTTATTTTTATCTCCTTTATAATTTTAACATAATTAGCTATTATTTTAAATTCAAATATCCGTTTATCTCATATTTTTTTATTTCAAAATATATTTTATGGGTATAAAGATAGTAATACATTTTTAACTTTATCTACGGAGGTATTACTATGAATTTTAATTATAAGTTAGAATTAGAAAATATATTAAACAGTGTGTACGAATATAAATTATTTGAAATTATATCTAAAAATAAAGATTTGAATAGCAATATAGATAGTATTTCTGATTATAAAGAAATAATTCAAAATACTAAAATATACTTTGGAAGTGAACTTTACGATTTTATATTAAACCTAATTCCTAAAGATAAGGATGGATATTTCTTTAGATGTGAAATTGCAAAGAGCCATAACTATTCATTCCCAAGAGTTTATGATTATTTAGGTAATCCGTTAAAAAATTTAAACAGTAATAAATTTGCTATACAACTTTGGGAATCACATATGAACAATTTTTTATTAGAAGATCTTGAAATAAAATTTAATCAAAATGATTTTTCTTCATTTGTTGAAAGTCATCTAGAAATACTTAAGCCTAAATTCAAGAAAAATTTAAATGAATATAATGAAAATTCTAAGATTGTAATACAATTTAATAGCCTTGATAACTTAGCTTTAACTGTGAAAAATATGATATTAAATGGTTCTTTAGATTTTTCTTATGCTCAAGACTTAGTTGATTTAGATAAGTTAAGAGATGAAATGAGTAAGTTTAGCGCTACTTTCCATATATATAATGAATTTGATAAATTAGAGGATGATCTTGAGTATTGCATAAATAAATTCTTTAAATATAATTCAAATGAGTTACTTAACTTTTTAATAAAAGAAAAAGGATTTAAGATTAAAGAAGGCATTGGACTAATCAAAGGGTAAGAATTTAATTCTTACCCTTATATATTTCTTAATATAATTAATTTATGTAATTGTATTAAAAAAGCCGCTTAAAAAGCGGCTGTGTTTCACATATTACTAGAATTACTAATATATATGAACTTTAGATTATAATTTAGCTACATTAGCAGCTTGAGGACCTTTAGCTCCTTCAACTACTTCAAATTGAACGCTTTGTCCTTCTTCTAAAGACTTGTATCCTTCACCAGTTATTGCTGAGAAATGTACGAAAACATCTCCTTCACCTTCTACAGATATAAATCCAAATCCTTTTTCGTTGTTAAACCACTTAACTACACCAGTTTTCATTAATAAATCCTCCTAAAAAAAACACAAAATTATTTAATTACAATTAATGTAATCTTATTACTATTTTATCATATATAGATATATTTGTCAATTATTATTAGTTTTATACACACATATATGATATTTTTTCTAAAAATATACATGCTATAGTTAAGTTTATTTTAATTTTTGTTAATAATGTACTTGTATTATATGAAATCTTATTTCTTTATCACTCCAACCTAAATCCCATGGTACCAATAATCTATCTGTGTTGTGACAAGTTACTAACGGATAACCTTTTGAGTCTATACCAGTTACAGTAGATACATGAGTTATTCGTCCGCCTTTTTCATAGGCTACAAAGTCACCTGGCTTTAAGTTATACGCACTTTTATATACGTCTTGATAAGATCCTTTAGATATTAAGCTACCTCTTCCACTATATAATATGTAGTTCTTAAATGCTTGAGCATTTACCCAAGCTTTAGTCCCTGCATTATCCGAATAGTTCCAAGTATCATTTTTCTTGAATCTTCCACTTTCAAACATTATTTGAGATGCAAAATTAGCGCAATCTCCTCCTTCAGGATTATAATCTCTATAATTAGAATTAAATTTTAAACCATATTCTTCGTCAGCCGCTGCTCCACAGTATTTATGGGCATATTCAATACCTTTTAATTGCTCTTGACTTAAGTCTAATTTTTTAGGATCTTGACTTAAAATATAATTTCTTATATCTTCCGATTTTATATTTTCAAGATTTAATGAATCTGCAAAAGGATCGGTATACCATTCTTTAGTAATAATACATTGATTATCTTTTATCTTAACATTTAAGTAATGATATGTTCCTATCCTAAACATATTTATTATATCTTTTTGATTCTCATATGAATATTTATATTCAGTAGATACTGTACATATAATTCCATACAAATCATCTTCTTTTTCTTTTACTTTTTTTACTTTAACTTTCGTTTTAATGTCATTAAACTTGACTCCTTGTTTGCTTGACCAATTTTCAAGATATTTCATTTTTTTAGCTTCATGTTCATATGCCCACAAACCAAATTTTTTATTTGTTTCATAAAGGTTTTTGAGTATATTTTCATCTTTTTCCAGTAAAGCTTTGTTTCTATAATCAAATAGATTTTCAAGAAGTAACTTATACTGATTATTTACTTCTTCATCATTTATATTACTTGTTTGTATTAGTTTCTCAGGTATATTATATTTATTTTGATTAATATATACATACAAGCCTATTGATAAAGTTAAACTAAGTGAAATAATCAAACATCTGATGTACTTATTTCTTATTATGATTTTTTTCAAAGTTACACCTCCTAGCAAAGAGTACATCTGTCATTATTTTTAAATTATTTTTTATTATTATGTCCAAATCATAAGTAAATAATTTTATTTATTTAATTTAAGTTAAAATTGTTATCATACATTTAAATTTTTATTTTATTTACTAGGTTTTTTAAAATAATAGTAGTAATATAATTATGTAGTTTATTATCTTAGTGCTATTATTTTAAGTTTTTGGAGGTGTAATTATTTTGAAAAAAATAGCTGCAATTAATGATTTATCTGGTATTGGAAGGTGTTCTTTAACAGTTGCACTTCCCATAATTTCAGCATTAAAGGTTCAATGTTGTCCCTTTCCTACCGCTATATTGTCTAGCCAGACAGGGTATCCAGAATATACATTTTTAGATTTTACTAATCATATGAATGATTATTATCATGTTTGGAAAAATCTAAATGCAAACTTTGATTGTATATATAGTGGATTTTTGGGTTCTAAAGAACAAGTGGATATTGTGTGTAAATTTATTTGTGAAAATAAAAATTCATTTGTTATTGTTGACCCAGTTATGGGTGATGAAGGAAAACTTTATCCAGTTTTTGATGATGATATGTGCAAAAAAATTAAAAACTTAGTTAAACATGCAAATTTAGTAACCCCAAATTTAACAGAAGCATGCCTTTTAACTAATTATGAATATAAGAAAGATACTTTTTCAGAATTAGAAATTCTAGATATAGCTAAAAAAATATGTACTTTAGGTCCTCAAAAAGTTATTATAACAGGGATAATATCAGAGGATAATATTATTAACTTAGCATATGATAAAGATTTAAATAAACACTTTGTGACATCTATAAAATATAATAATAAATCTTATAGTGGAACTGGCGATATATTTACATCTATCGTTTCAGGTCTTTTAATGAGAGACTTTTCTCTAGAAGATGCTACTAAAGAAGCTACTAAATTTATCTCAGAAACTGTTAACTATACATCTCAATTTGATACAAATCGAAATGATGGAGTAATGTTTGAGAATTACTTACATATGCTAACAACACTTTAATTAAAAAGGGATACCTAAAAAGGTATCCCAATTCCACGTTGTCAATTTCTTATATGTCAAATATCATACCTTATATACTATTAAATTTTTATACCTTTTGTTACTAATTTAATATTTTTTATTATTACAAATTCTAATTACCTTTATTTATTCTATAATTAAAATTTTATTTATAGAATATAATATATAGATTTAATAAAAGGGGGAATTTACATGGATATAAATCAAAGATCAAAAGAGTTTGCTCAATATGTAAAAGCTACTGATGAATTTAAAAATATGAATAAGTGTAAATTAGAATTAGAGAGAAATAGAAATCTAAAAAAACAACTAGATAGTTATATTAATAAAAAAAATAACATTTATTCAAATTATAGAATGGAAGATGCATCAAAAAAAATAAGTCAATTAAATCGTGATTACCATAGTTTTTTTAATCTTCCTATAGTTGCTAATTATATGCAAGCTACAAGAGATTTTAATAATATGATGGAAAAACTTTATAAAAGTATAGAAAAAGAACTCTTAAAGTAATCTATTAATTGACAAATAAAAAAGAATGCCTAAATAGGCACTCTTTTTTATTTACATATTATATTTTTAGTCAAAGTCTCTAGGTTGAATCATCATATTTTGCATCATATTTTGCATCATCATATAGTAATTCATCCACATATCATTCATATCTTGATATTGATTTACATATGCATTCATATAAGGCATATCTAAACTTGGATATTCTTGAGAAAATCCACCTATATATTGCATATTGCACATATCATACATAGGGCTTACATATGTTGCACATCCATTATTCATACATATATCTTCATCTTCTACATATATTATTTCTTCTTTTTCATAGCATGGATTGCAATAATTGTTGTGTTTAACTTTACATCCGCATTCTTTTTTCTTCGGAGCTTGGCATTCACATTTTTCTATTTTACATCCGCATTCTTTTTTCTTTGGAGCTTGGCATTCACATTTTTCTATTTTACATCCACATTCTTTTTTCTTTGGAGCTTGGCATTCACATTTTTCTATTTTGCATCCGCATTCTTTTTTCTTTGGAGCTTGGCATCCACATTTTTCTATTTTACATTCACAGTCTATTTCCATTTCACATTTAGGTTTAGTTTCACATAAATCTAATTTATCACTACATTTTTTAATCATATCTTCACATTTTTTAGATTTATGCTCATATTCTTTTATTTTTTCCCCTGCTGATTTATAACATTCTAATGCCTTTTCATCACATTTTAAAGCTTGATTATATAAACATTTAGCTTTATCGTTATGTTCTTGAGCTTTTTCATATAAACATTTAGCTTTTTCACAATTGCATTCAGCTTCTTTTTCTACCTTTTCAGCTTCTTTATATAAACATTTAGCTCGTTCACAAAGTTTTTCAGCCTTTTCCATTAATTCTTTTGCTTTACATTCAGCTGCTTTTGCTTCTTTTTCATCACAATTAGCATTTTGTATTAAATTTTGAGCTTTAGCACATAAAACTTTAGATGATTTTTCACATTCTTTAGCTTGTTCATATGCTTCTTGAGCTTTACATTCACATTCTAAAGCTCTTTCAAATAAATCTTCTGCTTGTTTAGCTAATTTAACACATTTATCTACGCAAGTTATTTCATAGTCCTCACAAGGACACTCTACATATTGTTTAATTGGTTTTTTACATGGTTTACATGTATTACTTGGCTTGCATGGTTTACATGGTTTACATGTATTAGCTGGTTTGCATGTATTGACTGGTTCATTACATGTATTACATATGTTACATTCTTCATAGTTTACTGTAGAACATTGTTGTTTTTTTCTTTTTCTCATAAAACGTCAAACCCCTTTGCTGTAAATTTACCCCCATAAGAAAAACTTATGTTGTCTAATATAATTATATGATTGTCTTTCAATGTGGTTACTAATTCTTTATAGTTGAAGTATTTTGATATAAAGAATTACTATTTTATTTAGTATATTAAAATTTTTTTTTAATTTATGATAAAAATATATTTTACCTTTTTTATAATATTTTTTATGCTATTTGCACATCATATTTACAAGAATTGCAAATTAAAATGTAGCAATTTCTTGATAGGAGTGATTTTATGACTTTTAATGAATTTAACAACACTAATGAAGAGGAACTTTATTACTTCGAAGATGATTGTTGCAACTTAGGAGACGATTTAAAGACATTTACTCAATCTAACCCTTTATTAACAAAAGGTTTATTAGTGGGATCCACTTTAGCAGCTGCAACTATCATTAGCCCTAAAGTAAGAAAGGTTACGATCCCAACATGTAAATTTTTAGCAAAGCAACAATTAAAACTATTAGCAGGTATCGGTGTACTATCTATAGCAACTTATATAACTAGTAATTCTAGTGATTTACACGATACAAATTAAAAACTAAATAATAAAAAACAGCATTAGATATAAATTATATCTAATGCTGTTTTAGTCTATTTGTATTAATTCATCGTTATAATACAACTGAACCTTTTCTATCCAATCTCCATTATAATTATCTTGAATTATATTCTTAACTATAGTATTTATAGTGTACTCTTTTGTTGAATCATTTAAATAATCGTCTTTCCAAGATACCCTACTTTTTTGAGAATCTTTGTACTCTACTAAATTAATTTTAGCTGTATTTTTACCAAATACTTTTACATTCATAGGTAATCCATTAAAACATTCTTGAGAAATACTATTTATTATAATATTTAATTTTTCTTCTAAAGAGCTATTAACATCTACTTTTACATATTTAGTAGTAGTTGTATCCTTTGCCATAACACTTATAGGCATTTCAATCACAGTATTTTTTTTAATTGTTTCGCTACTTTTAATCCTATTTTCACTTATATTTAATGCTTTTTTATCACTATTAACTATTATTGAAGATGGCTTCTCATCTATTATATTAGAACTTTGTTTATAATTTGCGCACGACGTAGCTAATAAAGTAGTAGCAATTAAAAATAAAGTTATCGCTATTTTTTTCATAAGTATACCTCTTCTTTTTATTATTATTTAATATTATATCACAGTATACTATATATTTTTAGCTATTTCACGATTTTTCTACTTTATTTTTAAAATTTTAATATTTTTTATTATTTTATACTTATATAATTAGATTTAACTTGAATTTTATATTCTTTTTCATTGTTTTTTAAATTATCATTTAAATTAATATTTAATTCTCTTGAATTCTGTAATTTATCTATATTATTATTGTCAATTTTATGTCTTTCTATCAGCTCACTAAAGTCTATACTTTCTATTGATTTTAAATCTAAATTTACATTGTATTTATCTATAGGCAAGTCTAACTCTGTACTTGATTGTTTGGCATTAACAACTAAATTTTTAGCTACAGGTGTATCTACTCTTATTGCAATATCTCCATATTCATTAGCTGATTGATTTATTTCCACATTTTGCGGTATATAATTTTCTATATCATCTATGAATATATCTTGCTCATCTGAATATATATTTACTGAATTTGCTATAATATTTACATTCTTTATCCCTAATAGTTCTGATACAGACATCTGTATATAATTTTTAGATCTAATATTTAAATCATTTAAATTCTTTATCTTCTTAGGTAATGATATATTTCCTGTAATTGTCTTAAAATTTAATGTACTCAATAAAATATCATCTTCTACTATTAAAGCCCCATTTTCTGTTGTCACATTTACGTCCATTTCCTTAGGTACATATATAGTGATTGTATTTGTATTATATGAGTAAAGTTCTTCTATCATTAAATCAGCAATATCATTTATATCCTTAAATTCACCATAATTTTTATCATTTTTTTTATTTTGAGTAATTAAAAGTTCATTTTCATTATTACTTACATCATATGAGTCCTCTTTATTTGACCCTTTTTTAGTAATTATTATGCCTTCTTTGTCATGTTTTTTTATTATTACATTAGCTTCATTAGTACTTATATTTAATTTGTTAACATCTATTTCTTTATTAAATACTACACTCTCTTTATTTAAATCTTGCTCTATCTGTGATGCCATATTTACAAAATAAGGAACAGATGCAATTCCAAAGCTGATAGATCCTATAATACCTACTACTATTAACACAATAGCAAATATAGTTATTTTCTTATTCATACCTTTCATCGCCTTCCTCCTTTACATTATCTGTATCTAAATTTTCATAGTAATCTTCTTCTAATTCTTTTTTATCATACTCTTCCTTTTTTTTGCTAGCATTTATATATATATTTCTTGTCTTTATCCAATGTCTATAATTTTTTATTATTTTAATACATAAAGATATTAAAAAAATGTATATTTGCCATGCAAGAATTTGTCCACCTATAAATGCCATTGACATAAATGTGTAAAGTAATATAGTTTCAGTTGTTCCTTTTAAAAAGTTTACAGCTAATGGTATAGTTGCAATATAAGCTATTAAAAATCCAGAAAGTGTTATACCTATTCCGGCTAAAGTTATTAATATCGCTATAGAAGGTATAATCAAAATAATTGATAATATAGTTAATATAACTTGTATCCATTTTCTATTCTTTTCATGGTTTTCATTATTTATATTAGGCGTTAATTTTTCACTAATATAATCTTTTGTCTGATTGTATTTTTCTCTTATTCTTAGTTTTAATAAGTTAAGTTTGTCATTTAATCTATCGTTAGAGCTAGATTCGCCTTTGCCATCTTTTTTTATCTGTGATATTAGTTCATTTGCTATAGCCTTTGGAGATCCTAGTGCTTCTATTATCTCCATATCACTTTTTCCTTCTATTAATCCATCTACAAAGTATTCTTCATAATCTCTTAGTATGTCATTTATTTCATTTTCTGAAAAATCCTTTTTTAGATAGTCTTTTAAAATTTCTAAAAATTCTATTTTATTCAAAATTATTACCTCCTTCTTTATTATCAATTAATATATTTACTGCTTTTACAAATTCCTTCCACTCTATAAGTAGTTTCTGTAAATTTTCATTTCCAAGTTCAGTTAATTTATAATACTTTCTCGCTGGTCCTTCACTAGATTCTAAAATATATGTTTCAAAGTATTCTTCCTTTGTTAACCTTCTAAGTATTGGATAAATCGTACCTTCATTAACATCTATAACTTTAGATATGTTTTGAACTATTTCATATCCATACATGTCTTTTTTAGATATAAGTGCTAATACACAAATTTCTAAAACACCTTTTCTAAATTGAGTATTCACATTACTCCTCCTTTCTATTAAACACAATACTTTGTTTTACACAGTACTATGTTATATATTCTTATACATAAATCTTAACACAGTACTTTGTTTCACACAATAGTATTTTTGATTTTTATCTATATATTTATCCTTTTTAAGCAAATATAAAGCATCTTAAACTGTTTATGATTTAAGATGCTTTATAAAACTTAAGAAATATATGCTATTATAAGATTTATAGTTTCTATAATTGATTTTATGTGAGTCCTTTCATACCCATGTGATGAAAATACACCAGGACCTATAAGCGCAAATTTAGCATCCATACCTGACTTTAATGCCGCAGTAGCATCAGACCCATAATTTGGATATATATCTAATTTATAATTAATTGATCTAGACTTGCAAGTACTGATAAGCCTATTTACTAAATCATAATCATAAGGTCCATTAGAATCTTTAGTGCATATACATACATCATATTCAGTAGAATTTTGCCCTTCTCCTGGACATCCCATATCTACAGCAATAAATTCAGTAGTATTTTTAGGTATAAAAGCAGAAGACCCATGACCAACTTCTTCATAATTGCTAAATAAAAAGTTTATAGTGTTTTTAGGTTTTATATTATTTAATTTTATATATTTAATCGCATATAATATAGCTGCTACAGATGCTTTATCATCTAAATATCTTGATTTGATAAAATCAGATTTAGTTATTCTAGTTCTAGTATCAAATGATATTATGTCTCCAATATCTATACCTAGCTTTAATATATCATCCTTTGAAAAGACTTCTTCATCAATTATTACTTCATAATTTTTACAATCTCTTGGTAGCTCTCTAGCATCATTTCCGTGTATATGAATTGAAGGCCTTATTGTTTGAAGTGTTCCCTCATAACATTTTTCATTTCTAGTATGAATTATACAATTTTCGCCTTCTATGCTATTCATCATATATCCTCCAATTTGAGAAACTGATAACCTTCCATTTGATTTAATTTCTTTTACCATAGCACCTAATGTGTCTATATGAGAAGAAAAAGTTGTTTCTTCATCTTGATTTATTCCATCTATTGTAGCTACAATTATACCTTTATTAGATGTTTTATAATCTACTTTAAGTTCTTTAAGTTCACTTTTTATATACTCACAAATATTACCTGTATATCCCGTAGGACTTGGAATATTTAATAGTTCTTCTAAGTACTTTTTTATTAAATTTTTATTATGCATTTTAACCTCTCCTTTTATACTCTATTTAATTACATATACTTACATTATGTATCCTCTATAAAAATAGTACATTAATGAATAAATAAATATTATCAAAACTATTCTTTGTATATAAGATACTAAAAATTCTTTTTTGTTTAGTTTTATATTTGTATTATTTATATATATATAATTACTACTTATACAAGTACAATTTAATACTGCTATTATAGCTATCAAAAGTCTAGTTGAATATTGTACATGCAAGTTAACATTGTCTATTGCTATAATATTATTATAAAATATATTTATAATGAATATGCTTAAATCTGATTTATTTGGTATTTTTAGTAATTGTAGAATTGGAGAAAATATGACTTGTACTGTTTCTGATATTAAATTACTATTTATTATAATTTGACCTAAATACAACACTAATACTAAATTTGGTATTAATTTCATAAGTATCGATATTGATTCTTCCAAATTGTTTAACATTGATTTGAATATGTTTGTTTTAGATTTATTTTTCAAATATTTCTTAATCGCTTTTTCTAATTTATCACTCTTGTGTATTGTTTCTTTGTAGCTAGTTTTTGTTAAGTATGATTTTTTCTTTTTTTTAATTGGGTATAATCTGCTCATTAAAATATTTAATATTAATACTAAAAAAATAACCATAATAGTTAAGTCTCTACACTTTATATTTAACTCTTTCGAAACATATAAAATCATAGGAATTGAAAGTATAGAAAAATTTAATACAAGATTACAAGCTTCATTCAGTCTTATTTTTCCTTCATTATAAAGTTTACTAGTCATAAACATACCACAAAAACAATCTGTTGATAGATATAATAAAATATTTATAATTGTTTTTCCACTTAAATTAAAGTTTTTTTTCATAAATACATGACAATACGACTCTACAACGTCTAATAATCCATAATCTAATAAAAAAGTTATAAATATTGCACTTATTGGAAATACCGTAGATATGTTTATAACTAACTCATAGATTAACAAAGATACATTATCATTTAATAATATAATTTCATTTTTGCCATAAAAAATACTTAAAATTATTATTAAACTAAATAATCGTATATAGTTTAATATTTCATTAGTTCCATTTTTTTTACTTATGAATATTGATTTTATACATGATAAACTTACATAAACTATCACACATAACTCTAAAAAACTATTTGCTTGAGTTTGTAATTTATAAGAAATATGATATATGATAGTCCAATAATGTCCGTTTATTTTTATAGGAATAAAAAATACAACTATACCTATTATAGAATATATTATAAGCTTCAAAATATTGGCAAATTCAATTAATACTTTTCCATCATCACAGTTTTTATTTACACCTTCCATACCTCCACCTCATATAATATTTTCACCTTTATATTAGTTATTTCCTTCTTATATTACTCAACTTTTATTGTTGTTGATTAAATTTTGTTATAGCTGTATAATACTATAATTATAAAGTTAAATTAATAGAGGTGAATAATTAATGGATATAGATAAACCCAAGACGATCTTAATACTTACAGCTCAATTTGGTGCTGGCCATATAAGCGCTGCAAATGCTATTAAGGATTATCTTATAGATGCGGATCCTAGTTTAAATGTTATAATTCAAAATTTTATAAATGCTAGTCTTCCGAGATTAAATAAACCTATGATTAAGTTGTATGAAAATAATACTAAATATACACCAGGTTTATATAATTATTATTACTATTTAAAAAAATCATTCGATTCTAAACACGACATAGCACATAAACTATATACACCTAAACTAGCAGAGTATATCCTAGAAACTAAACCTAGTTTAATTGTATCTACATTCCCATTAGCTGCAGCTTGTGTATATAATTTCAAAGTTAAGTACCCTGACATTAATATACCTACACTAACTGTAATTACAGACGTTGTAGATAGCCTTGAATGGATATATCCACAAACAGATATGTATTTTGTTCCATCTTGTGAAATAAAAAATAGATTTGTTCAAAAAGGTATTTCTCCTAATTGCATAAAGGCGACGGGTGTGCCTATAAATAAAAAGTTCTATTCTGATAAAAAGTCAAATACTCCTAATAAATATAATATATTGATGCTTGGTGGCGGTAGAGGGTTATTCGATGTTGATGAAAGCTTTATGTATTGGATTGACGAGTATTTGAATTCGTATAAAGATAAAATAAGCGTTACAATTGTCACTGGTAAAAATAAAAAATTATATAATTATCTTACAGAAAAAAAACCTTTATCTAATATAAAAGTTTTAGGATATGTCAATGATATGCACAACTTAGTTAAAAAGTATGACCTTATGATAACTAAACCTGGAGGTGCTACATTATTTGAAGCAATTCACTCATTAACTCCAGTTATTGTAAAAGTTCCTAAAGTAGGTCAAGAAATAGAAAATGCTAAGTTTATAATAGATAAAGGCATAGGATTTATATATACAGATGAGAATGACTTAAAAAATGTATTTATAAAAATCTCTTCAGGAGATTTTAATTCTATTTTAAGTTTTATGAAAGAAAATATGGTTAATTTCAAAAATGCTATTGAGTATGATAAAGCTTCAGATTATATACTAAAACTAATAAATAACAAGAGTTAACTCTTGTTATTTATTAGTTTTTTTATATTTATTTAAATAAATTATTTTATCATCACTATTAGGTTTAATTTGTTTTATGGTTATTATATTAAACTTATTACTTTTTTTCTTTCTTTTTAAGTCTGAATCCAAATTCATGATTCTAGAAACCATATAACCTTCAGCAATTATAAAAAGTAAAGTTGCTAAAAATTCTAAATCTAATGTTGTTTTATATCCATTGATACCATAGGTAGCTATAGAGTAAACTTTTATAAATCCAACTGACATAAAATGTATTATTATAATTTGTAATGTCCTTTCTAGCTCTTGAGCTACTGTGCTTTTCTTAAGCTTATTCCATATATATACTTTAGTTTTTCCCTTAGCCCTTAATATATCATTATATAGTTGATTAACCATATTAACATTTAAAAATCTAAGCCCAATTAAAGTTATAGATGCTATTAAATAAAAATATGTGTCATATATATATTCATCAAATGCAACAGATACATCTTGCTTTAACAAATACCACCCTATATATATAAATGAAAAAACTAATCCAGTTATATTTATTCGATATTCTCTTTTTTTAGTCACAAAGCTATAAAAAAACATAGCAAATAATAACGCTACTATTATATAATCGTATTTTTGATTATTTACTACATTACATACAACTACTGGAGAAACAACGTATACAAATATATCTGCAATAAATTTATTTCTCATAAAAACCTCCTTTGTGAATTTTCTAAATATTCAAACATTATAATTTATAAATTCTCTACTATTTATATTAATCCTTTTTTATAATTAATTTTATGCTAAAAAGAAGGGTATATGACCCTTCTTTTTAATAAGAATGTAAATTTTTTCAATATTCATATTTATCTATCTACTGCATTTATCGGATTAATATTTTCATCATCTACTATTGTTTCAAAGTGTAAATGGTTTCCAGTTGAATTCCCTGTTGTACCAACCTTAGCTATCACTTGACCTTGCTTTACTATATCTCCTTCTTTAACTAAATTAGATGTATTATGTGCATAAACGCTTTTCTTTCCATCAAAATGTTTTATTTTAACTACATTTCCATATCCATTTTGTATACCTGAAAAAATTACGACTCCATCATCAGTTGATATTATATCCGTATTTTGTGGAGCTGGTATATCAATACCTCTATGAAAATTTTTTTCACCCGTTATTGGATGTATTCTTTCTCCAAAAGGAGAACTTATATCAGTATATAATGGTACTGGCCATATTCCTGATATAAAATCTAAATTATTTTTAGCTAAATAAGCTTTTTTATTTTCTTCGATTGTTTTTTCTAAATAAGCTTCCTCAATTATACTCTCTTCAAGTTGTTTTTCTAAATTTGATTTTTCCTGTTCTATAGATTCAATTTCATTTTCAACTTTATCTTCATTTGCTAAAATTTCTTGATCTACAAAGCTTATACTTACAACTTCTGTATCATCTGAACTTAGAGACTGTCCCTCTTCTATATACTTTCTTTTTTCATTAATTTGACCTTCAAGGTTACTAATTTTATTTTTTAAATCTTTTTGATATTCTTTATTTTGAATTAGCGAATCTACATCTGTATTTTCTGTATAAGCATATATTTTATCTTCATTAAGAAGAAAACTTAGTGATAATATTATAAATGCTATCACTATTTTTATACCATTTTTCATGTTTTTTACCACTCCTTTTGTCACCATCTATTAATATTGACTTATTTTTGATAATTTATTACTATATTTCATTTTTTCTCCTTATTAGCACAAAAAGAATCCTAATTTATTTAGGATTCTTTTAATATATATTATGATTTTTTAGTATATTTTCTTGTATCTAATGCAACTGCTGCTATTATTATTATACCTTTCACTATAAATTGTAAATATGTACTAACACCTATAAATGCTAAACCATAATTTATAACCTGGAATATTAACACCCCCGTTATAATTCCACCTATACTTCCGACCCCTCCTGCAAAAGATACTCCTCCAACAACACATGCAGCTATAGCATCCATTTCATACATAAAACCTGTATTATTAGTTGCACTACCAACCCTTGCTGCTTCTAGTGATCCTGCTAAACCATACAGCGCTCCTGCTATTAAATATATTATGATAATATTTCTAGCTACATTTACTCCTGACACTTCCGCTGCTTCAGGATTTCCACCTATTGCAAACATATTTTTACCAAGCTTTGTTTTATTCCATACAAACCACATTACTATAGAAATCATAACAGCGTAAATTATAAGATATGGAACTCTAAAATTACCAGTTCCTATATTACCTTGAGCTAACTTCGTAAATACAGGATCTAATCCTGCTATAGGCTGTGCTCCATATGGTGGCCTATCAAAATACAAAGATGTTAAACCATATGCAATAAGCATAGTCCCCATTGTCGCTATAAACGGCGGTGTTTTAAGCTTTGCTACTGCCCATCCATTCATAACTCCCATAAGTCCACAAAGTCCCATAGTTAATAAAATAGGTATAACTATAGGTAATCTTTGAAGATCAGGATACATTCTATACGCATAATCAGTTGCTTGTAACAAAGATGCTGATATCACTGCCGCTAAACCGATTATTCTTCCTGCAGAAAGGTCTGTACCTTGTGTTACTATTATACCACCTACACCTAGTGCTATTATTACACGTATAGATGATTGTGCTAATATATTTCTAAGATTATTTATTGAAAGAAACTGCGGTTCTATAAAAATTATAACTACTAGTAGTGCAACTAAAACTAATTGAATTGCATTATTAGTAAAAAACTCCTTCATAGAAGTTTTATTATTTAAACTTTCTTTAACTTGTGATTTCATAACTATCCCCCTCTAAAAACTTTGCTGATAATTTCATTATCTCTTCTTGTGTAGTATTTTTAGAATCAACTATCCCTGCAACTTTTCCGTTGCTCATTACTAAAATTCTATCTGTTACGCCTATTAGTTCTGGCATTTCTGATGAAATCATTATTATACCTTTTTCTTTACTTGCTAGCTCATTTATCAATTGATAAATTTCATATTTTGCTCCAACATCTATACCTCTTGTAGGCTCATCTAGCATAAGTACTTCTGGATTTGTTAAAAGCCATCTTCCTATTATTACCTTCTGCTGATTTCCTCCTGATAAACTACCGATAGGCGTCTTTGTTGATGGAGTTTTTACTTTCATAGATTCTATTACCCACTTAGTATCATTTCCCATTTTTTTATTTGATAAAAATAATAAATTCGATCTGTATGAATTCATATTTGATATTGTAGAGTTAAACTCAATGCTTAATTGTGGAAATATTCCTGTACTTCTTCTTTCTTCTGTAACTAAAGCAAATCCATTTTCCATAGCACTCCTTGGATTTTTATTAATAATCTCTTTATTATGCAGTTTAACTTTTCCAGAATCTATTTTTCTCATTCCGAATAAAGCTTCTACAATTTCTGTTCTTTTAGATCCAACAAGTCCTGCTATACCTAATATTTCACCTTTTTTCAGGCTAAAGCTTACATCTTTTAAGCCAAACTTTATATTTTCAGTTAATCCTTCTACTTCTAATATTATTTCACCGGGATGATTTTGTTTTGGAGGGAATCTATTGGACATATCTCTTCCTACCATCATACTTATGATATTATCGATTGTTATGTCACTAGATTTTTTTGTGCCTATTAGCTGCCCATCTCTCATAACTGTTACATAGTCTGATATTTTTAATATTTCTTCCATCTTATGAGATATATAAATTATAGCAACATTATTTTTTCTTAATTTATTAATAATCCTAAATAAATGTTCAACTTCTTTTTCTGTAAGAGATGAAGTTGTTTCATCCATTACTATAACCTTGGAATCATAAGAAACGGCCTTAGCGATTTCCACCATTTGCATTTGTGATACAGATAAAGACCCTACCTTCTGTCTAGGATCTACAGTTATATCTAAATCTTTAAATATCTTAACCGTATCTTCATACATTTTTTGCTCATCTATAAATAACCCTTTCTTTGGATACCTTCCTAGCCATATATTATCTAATATATTTCTTTGTCTAACTTGATTAAGTTCTTGATGAACCATCGATACTCCATTGTCTAAAGCTTGTCTTGTATTTTGAAAATTAACTTCCTTACTATCTAAAAATATTTTACCTGAATTTTTTTGGTAAATTCCAAATAAACATTTCATCAGAGTTGATTTTCCAGCTCCATTTTCCCCCATTAATGCATGAACTGTTCCTGGCTTTACTTTTAAGTTTACCTCTGATAAAGCTTTTACTCCTGGAAATTCTTTTGATATATTCAACATCTCTAATACAAATTCATTATTTATATTTTCCAAAAGTTGCTCCCCCTTTTGACTTATTTAAGCTAATAAATATTTTATAAGTATACTGGACTAACAAAATATCCTGTTAATCCAGTATGCTTTTTAAACTTTGACTATTAAATTCTATAATTCTAATTACTTTGCATCATCTATGTTATCTTTAGTTATACCTACATAAGGAACACGTACTGCCTTTCCATCTAGCTTCCATTCAGTACCTTCTAAAACATCTTTCCCTTCTGATGCATTTATAGATAAATCTATAACTGCCTTACCTTGTCCTACTGCATCATTTAATACAGTCCCTACAACTTTTCCACTTTCTATAAGTGTTACTATTTCTGGTATTGCATCAACTCCTACTACTGGCATAAACTTATCTCCTGAGAAGTATCCTTCTTTCTCTAAAGAGGCAACAGCACCTGATGCCATACCATCATTATTACAAATTACAAACTCTATTTTTTCTCCAAATTTAGCTAACCATGCATCCATTTTCTCAGTAGCCTTAGCTGCATCCCACATTGCAGTATCTATAGCCAATTCTTCAGTTTTTATCCCTTTTTCATTTAACGTTTTTATAGAATATTCACTTCTCGCTTCTGCATCTGGATGTCCAGGTTCTCCTTTTAACATTACATATTGAATTTTTCCATCTCCATTTTTATCCCATTTTTCTTTATTTTTTTCCCATTCTTTAGCTATAACTTCTCCTTGTATAACTCCTGATTCTTTTGATACTGTACCTACATACCAAGCTTTATCATAACTATCCATAGCAGCTTGATCCGGTTCTTTATTAAAGAATATTACTGGTAACTCTGCAGCTTTCGCTTTTTCTATAACTGTTGTAGCCGCTTTTGGATCTACCAGGTTAATAGCTAATACTTTTACTCCTTTAGCTATCATTGTGTCTATTTGTTCTAACTGTTTAGCTTGATCATTTTGAGAGTCATTTATTATTAGATCTGCTTTATCTTTAGCATTTCCTTCTAACTCTCTACGAACTGCTGACATAAAATTGTCATCATATTTATATATTGTTGCTCCTATTTTAGGAAGATCACCTGTTCCTCCTTCATTTGACCCATCTCCTCCTGATGAGCTACACCCTACTGCTGAAAACAACATCATTGCTGCCATAGATAATGCTAAAATTCTTCTTTTATTCATGATAATCCCCCTTATTCTAGCTTTCTTGATATATACCCTCTTTAAGAAAACATTTTCATTTTAATTGTAAATTGTTTTCTGTAAATTTTCAATATTTTCTATTTTTCTATTTTTCACATTTATCATGTTTTTACGACAATCATTATATTTTAAAATTATTTTAATTAATTAACTTATTTTTTATTCTTTAATTCTTATTTTTTGTTGCTATTTATATTTTTTTGCTTTTAAAATTATTCACATAATTAGTTGAAGTAAAATATTATATATTATTAACTATTTATATTATATAAAAGGAGGATTTAAAATGATTAAAAATATAGGTATTTTATCAGGTTACATATCCTCACTGTTTATTTTCCTTTACGCTCTTATGTATATTTTAAGAGATTTTTACTCAGCATCAAATAATGATTCACTAAAAAAATATATCAATAAGTTATTGCCATTATTCTCTAAATATAATTTAACGTTTTTAATACTTATAATACTATTTTCAATAATACATGTTTGCTGTTTCTTTAACTTTGCAAATATACTGAACTCTGGTTATGTTGTTTTATTTGTACTAATATTAATTACAAAATTAACATTTTTCCCTTCAAAATCAAATCAATCAAATTACTACTTTAATATTTTTTCCTATCTTCTAGTAGGAAGTTTAATTGTCCATTTTATAATGTAAATAAAAAGAAGAGCTAAATAGCTCTTCTTTTTATTTACATTATTTTAATATATATTCTTTCTATATTGAACGTATAAATTTTGTATTTTTTCCATTTCTCTCTTTAATTGTAATTGAAGATTTGAGACCGTCTCATAATCCTTATTTTCAATAGCTTCTTTTATATTCGTGAATAATGACTTTCTAGTTAATGTATCTTTCATAACATTAAACTTTATATCTGAAATAGCATTCCAAGCTACCTCATCTAATGCATCCATATTCTCTTTATTATGAAGCTTAACACAACTTCTTATAGTATCCATATGTGCTTGGATTATTCTATCTTTTAATTCTTTTGTCCACTTATCTAAAGCTCCCATTTTAAAAGATTCTATTATAGCATTTGAAAATACATTTCCTTCTTTTAAACAAGTTAATTTAGATTCATATACTTCTAAGTTTTTCATATTTTCATATACAGTTGCAGGTGGAACTGAGAATCTTTGATTTCTTTCTTCTAATGTATAATGTTCAAATACATCATTTTCATCTCTATATGCTCTATCTTTTTCTAGATAAAAACTTTCTTGACCAACCTCTTTACATATTTCTTTTTCAAGTTCCTTTGTTGATAATTTACTTTTTGCTGCTGCTTTTATACCATCTAACATAGTTTGATAACACCCTGCAATAACTAAGTATGTGTTAGATAATGGATTAGGTGATCTTAATTCAAATCTTACAGTTTTAGGATTTTTTATATCTCTTACTAATCCTACAAGTACTGACCTATTTCTTGATGGAACTTCATAACTATGACCTAAAGATGTTACAATACAAACAGGGGCTTCAAATCCAGGAACAAGTCTATTGAAACCGTCATTTGTTGCTGTTACTATAGGATTTAATATTTCATAATTATTAAGCATTCCCATAAGAGCACCATATCCTATTTCGCTTACATAATCTTCTTTCATATCTCTTGGTGAGAATAAATTTATTATTTTCCCATTTTTTAACTTAGCACTTACACCTACATGTGTATGTTCTCCACTTCCTGCAACTCCGTATATTGGTTTTGCTTTAAAAGTTACTTCTAACCCATTAGATGTAAATACATCATCTATTACTTCTCTTACCATTAGTTCATTATCTGCTGCTTGAAGTGGATTAGAAAACTTCCACGATATCTCTAATTGTTCCATAGCATGGTTTGTTTTTCCATCTATACTTATAGAGCTATTTATTCCCCCAACTTCTTTATGCGCCATTTCAGGCTCTATACCTAATTGTTGTAATTTTATCAGTGTTTTTTCTAGGCAAGTTCTTATTATTCCGTGTGTTCTTTTCCAATATTGTTCTTTTAAACTTTGAGATACATATAATTTTTCTAGGTCTGCTTTATCTTCAGGAGTATTTACCCAAAACTCTAATTCAGTAGCAGCTGTTAATATTATCTCTTCTATATCTGATACATTTTCTATTCCTATATTTTGTATCATATGTGGATACTCTTCAAAAACTTCTAATATTGATTTTTTGAAAAATTTCTCTGATTTTCTTAGTATTCCTCTAGAACATACCTTTTTATTTTCATGAATTAAAAAAGCAGGTATTCTTAATGTCCCAATTGGAAGATTTGTTTTTTCATCGATATGTTCAAAATTATAATCTATATACCATTTGCAATTTACATCTGGCATTAAATCTACTTTTGCATTATTCAATGTAGCTATATTATATAATTCAACACTTGATCCGTCTGTTTGAATAGCTGATTCTAAAAAACCACTTATATCATCTAAAAATAATTCTACTGGAATTTTTTCATCAGTTGCATTTCCGCCTAGATCTACACCCATTAAGGATACAAATTTAATATTTTTATTTTCATTTAAAATCGATTTAATCTCTTTTTCATTATGATTTTCTTTTTCAATTGTATATAATAAATTTTCCATACAATCTTTCCCCCCTTCAGCTTCTATAATTTTATATAATATTAAAAATTTCTAAAAAAAGGAACTTGTCCTTTCTTATATTTATATTATATATAAGAAATCATTTTTTGTTCGTGATTTTATTTATACTTATTATATCCGAGAGTTTAAAAGTTCGCAATATTTTTTATTTTTTTTTACTTACTCACAATCGTTTAACATTTTTTTAAATATAGGGTATACTAAAATAAGAAGTATTTTATAAAATAGTAAATTTAATACTTTTTAAAGTGTTTATGATATAAGATAATTTAGGAGATAAATATTATGGAATATATAGTTTTCGATTTAGAATTCAATCAAGGATTCGATAAAACTCTTAATAAAACAGTCTCTAATGAGAGATGTCCTTTTGAGATAATTCAAATAGGAGCAATAAAATTAGATAGTAATTTTAATATAATTGATACTTTTAATAGTTATGTAAGACCAGAAATATATAAAAATATACATCCTTTTGTTGGTAAGATGACAGGTATTACCTTAAAAAACGTTGTAGATGCACCTTCTTTTGCTAAAGTTTATAAAGATTTCAAAAAATTTATATCTGGTAAAAATCCTATACTATGTGTATGGGGTACTGGAGACTTAAAGGAATTATATAGAAATATAACTTATTATGACTTACCTTCAAAATCTCTACCTAAATCATATATAAATATACAACATTACGCATCTAATTACTTCGAAAATCCAGCAGGTAAAAGTATTGGTCTTCAAAATGCGATTCAAATATTAGGCCTAAATCAAGATAAATCTTATCATGATGCCTTAAACGATGCATATTATACTGCACAGGTATTTATGAGAATCCAAAATCCAAGTATTGTACCAGATGTTTATATTTATACAACAGTAAAACCATCAACTGTTGAAAGATACTCAAAAAAAGTAGTTGATTATGATAAATTATTTCAAGAATTTAGAAAGATCTTAAATAGAGATTTAAGTACAGAAGAAGAAAAAATTATTGACCTTGCATATAAAATGGGAAAAACTAATCAATTTTTAATTACTCCCACAAAATATAAAAAAAGATAGGTAAAAACCTATCTTTTTTTTATTCAATATTTATAAATAACATTTTTAATAATTCATATTGTGCAAATTCTACACTTTTTATTTGTCTTTGTTCATCTCTAATATATTCATTCTTCCCAACAAATATTTCTGTATCACCTATACTAGCATACAGTTTTTCTAGTATCTGTAAAAAGTCATTAACTTTTATAGATTCTTCTTTAGATCTTAATAATGTTACGCTTTTAGTCTCTTGATCTTCATACACACAATCTATTCCATATAAAGCACTATCGTCTTTTATATATATAACTTCTCCACCTAAAGATTTTCCTTTTTCTAGTTTTTGTTTTAAAGTTAATATTTTCATATAAATCCCCCTTATTATAAAGTATTTTTCTTATGATTTAATACTTAATTTTTAACATGAAAATTGAACTTCCTATATTCATGTATATTAAATTATATTAAGGAGTATATGAAATTATTATTATTTTTTATTTATTTTATAACAAGTTCTACTGGGCAATGATCTGATCCTAATACACTGCAATGTATATCTGCACTTACTAATCTCTCTTTCATACTTTCTGATACTATAAAATAATCAATTCTCCATCCAGAATTATTTTTTCTTGCATTAAATCTATATGACCACCAAGAATATACACCTTCTTTATTTGGATTAAAATATCTATAAGTATCTATAAACCCTTCGTTCATAAGCTGCGTAAATTTACTTCTTTCCTCATCTGTAAAACCAGCATTTTTTCTATTTGTTTTTGGATTTTTTAAATCTATTTCTTGGTGAGCAACATTTAAATCCCCACATACTACTACTGGCTTACTTTTTTCTAAATCTTTTAAATATGATTTAAAATCTTCTTCCCATTTCATCCTATAGTCTAATCTCTTTAATTCGCTTTGTGAATTAGGAGTATAAACAGTTATAAAATAAAAATCTTCAAATTCTAATGTTATTACTCTACCTTCAGTATCATGTTCTTCAATATTCATTCCATACAATACACTTAAAGGTTTTTCCTTTGTAAAAATTGCTGTTCCTGAGTATCCCTTCTTTTGTGCATAATTCCAATATTGATAATATCCATCTAAGTCTAAATCAATTTGACCTTCTTGAAGCTTTGTTTCTTGTAAACAAAATATATCTGCATCTACTTCTTTAAAGTAGTCTAAAAATCCTTTTGTAACACAAGCTCTTATTCCATTGACATTCCACGATATAAATTTCATTTTTACCTCCTATAATTCTAATCTGTAACTATATATTTGTTATATTACCCAAACATATATTGTTACTATCATCTATATTTTAATTCTACTAATCTAGTTCAAAGTTTAATTTATTTGCTAATTCTTCTGGATTTGTTGATGAAACATACATCCCTGTACCTAATTCAAATCCTCCAAAGCTATATTTTCTAGGAATTATATGCATATGAACATTAAATTCATCCTTATTTTCTAATTTTTTAGAATGGGTATGTATACATAAATTAAAAGGATCATATCCATTTACTTTGTATAAATTTTTAAACAGTCTATTAAATACCTTTGATAATTCTTTTATATGATCATCACTAATTTGTTCAAATTTTATTTTTTCTTTAAAGATAATTCTTACTTCTCCACTATATTTGCTAGCATAAGGTACTATTGTTAAAAAATATCTATTATCATTAATAACTCTTTTTTTATATTCTATTTCTTTTTTAATAATATCATCATATAAATACGTTTTATTTTCTTTAAAATATTTACTAGCTACCTCTTCTTCTTTATTTATTTCTGGAGGTACTAGAGATAGTGATATAATTTGAGAATGTGGATGTGTTAATGATGCTCCAGATTTTCTTAAAAAATTTTTAAATATATTTACATATTGTACGCTTTCACTTTTCATAAATTCTTTATATCTATTTTTATAGGTTTTAAATAAATCTTGAAATTCTAATTCACTCATATTATAAAATGTTCCATTATGTCTATAGGTATCTATTATAACTTCATGAACTCCATATATCTCGTCTGATAATTCATCTACTATAGGAAATTTATTATCTACCGATCTCGTTAGCCATCCACTGTTATCTTCAATTTTGTATCGTTCTATAGTTGCATAACTTTCATTACCTCTACAAAAAGGACAGTTTAAATCATATTCAACTTGTATTTCTTCTTCAGTTTGATTTTTAATTTTATCCATAGGCCTTTTTGATCTATTATTTGCAACTATGACTAGATCATTGTTTACTTCATCTATTCTTAATTCTTGCATAGTTAACACCTCTTGTTTATATCTTTTAAAATATACTATCTTGTATTAATATACTTTACTCTTTTACTTATTATAATGTAATTCTTATCAAATATATATATTATTGTATTTATTTTATATTTATTAATAAATTTTATTATTTTTTGTCTAATTTAATAGTTTTTATTATACTAATATCTTATTAGTTTGTAATGATTTTTGAGAATACTTATGTTAATATAATCTTGAATATAAAAAATATTTAGATATCCGATAAGCTTTTTAATTTTCAAAATATTTTTACATTAAAACAAAAAGTATTATTGATACGTATTATATTTTAAAAACCTATAGTTTATAAAATATATATAGTCTGATTATTATTAAAAAATAGGGGGTAATTTAAATGAAATATTCAGAGAGAGTAACTGCTATGCAGGCTTCTCCAATAAGAAAGTTAGTTCCTTATGCTCTTGAAGCTAAATCTAGAGGAATTAAAGTTTATCATTTAAATATAGGTCAACCAGATATTAAAACTCCTAAAGGATTCTTCGACGCAGTTAAAAATTTTGATAGTACTGTTTTAGAGTACGCTGTATCAAATGGTATTCCAGAACTAATATCAGCACTTCAAGACTATTATGCTACTTATGACATGCACTATGAAAAAGATGAACTTCTTATAACTAATGGTGGTAGCGAAGCTTTATTATTTACTATGATGGCAACTTGTGACCCAGGGGACAACTTGTTAGTTCCTGAACCATTCTATACTAACTACAATGGTTTTGGTCAATGTGTAAATGTAAGTGTAAATCCAATAACAACTAAAGCAGAAGACGGATTCCATTTGCCAAGTAAAGAAAAAATTTGTTCTAAAATCAACTCTAAGACTAAAGGAATCTTATTATCTAATCCAGGTAACCCAACAGGCGCAGTTTATACAAAGGACGAAATAAATATGATAGCTGAAATTGCTATAGAAAACAATCTATGGATAATAGCTGATGAAGTTTATAGAGAATTTGTATATGATGGATTAGATTATACAAGTTTTGGTAATGTTAAGGAAGTTGAAGATAGAGTTGTCATAATAGATAGTGTATCTAAAAGATATAGTGCCTGTGGAGCTAGAATAGGATCTATTGCATCAAAAAATAAAGAACTTATAGCAGAAATTCTTAAATTGTGCCAAGGAAGACTTTGTGTTGCAACATTAGAACAATTAGGTTCTGTTGAATTATACAAAACGCCTGCATCTTATTTTAAAGAAGTTAATGAAGAGTATAAACATAGAAGAGATGTTTTATATAATGAATTGATGAAAGTTGATGGGGTTGTTTGTGAAAAACCAACTGGAGCATTTTATATAGTTGCAAAATTGCCTGTAGATAATGCAGAAGACTTTGTAATTTGGATGCTAAGAGAATTTAACAAAGATGGTGAAACAGTTATGGTCTGTCCTGCTGAAGGTTTCTATGCTACAGAAGGTCTTGGACGTGATGAAGTTAGACTTGCTTACATCCTAAATGAATCAGACTTGCATAAAGCAGCTACAATACTAAAAGAAGGTCTTGAAAAATACGTTGAATTAAATAAAAATATTCAAAAATCTACTGTTGAAGCTTAAATTTATATCTAAATATAAAAAAGCAACCTTAAAATAAGGTTGCTTTTTAATTAAACTCTTCTTTATTTAATATATACTGTAATGTACTTATCGCTTCCATATACCTTTTTTGGTCTTCTTCATTCAATTTAAAAAGCTTTTCCTCTAATCTATCGCTAAGTTTCCCCATAAAGTCAGAAGCAAGAATTGTTCCTTTTTCAGTTATACTTATTAAGTACTTTCTCCTATCCGATAAATCTTTTGTTCTAATAACGTATCCCTTTTTAGTAAGATCATCCACCATGCTAGTTAAACTACCCTTTTCTATGTTTAACTTTGCACATAAATCAGTCATACTTATTGCACCATAATTTCTTATAAACATTAATGCTCTTAATTGAGTTTTATTAACATCATAAGTAGCTGCATATTGCTTTAAATATTCTAGATATAGACTTGAATATATTTTCGGAAATGTCTTAGATAAAAATCCTATCGTATCAGACACTATACACTTCATTTTATCACCCCAGATGTTTATTTTTATTTATTATTAGTTTACATTAAAACGATTATTAGTACAATACTTTTAATAATAAAACTTTAAATTTGATTATTTTTTGTCTATATTTAAAGTAAATTTTTACCTTTTTTATTTTTTTAATTAAATTAAAATCTTTTTAAAGTATTTTTTAACTTTTATTTAACAAACTACAAAAAATAAGATTCAAAAATAATTATTATTTTTGAATCTTATTTTATTATTTTAGCTATTTTTTATTTTTATTATATTTATTTTCATATACTGTATATAATATAAATGCAATTATTCCAAATACTAAAGGACCTAATATCATCATTACGGTTTTAAAAATTGACCCTCCCATAGCTGGTTCTATTATTGTAAATACATTTGCAAATCCTACAAATACTGTAACAACTATAGCTGATGTTAAGGCTGCACCATATGATTTATAGACCATAAATGGTTTATCTACTTTTCCTTCTAATTGTTTTTTCTTAAATAAAGGAAACGCAGATGATAAGAACATATATGGTAAAGTCATAGCAACATTAGTCATAAGTACTAGTATGCTGAAAAATTCTGCTGCTGCTCCTCCACCAAAGGAGATAGCAAGTATCATAGCGATAACTATTATTGCTTGTACTTTCATTGCAAATAAAGGCATTCCATCTGTTATTTCTCCAAGTTTACCTGGCCAAACTTCCTTTGGAGAACCTTGTATTAATGTTTTCAGCGGAGAATATGCTAACGTAAAGAATGCTCCAGTTAAAGCAAGGAACATTGATAACCCAACAAATCTAGCAAACCAAGCTCCCATTGTTATGGATACAGCTTGAGATAAATTTAAAGATTGTCCTATTTGATAGCCTAGATTTTGTATAACGACATATGCAACATTACCCATGTGTACATTTTCTGAAGCTAAAACTTGATTCCAGTTTGTAAACATACCACAAGCAAATATGCCTACTGCATATCCAACTGATATTACTATAGCTGCTATAGTAAGACCTTTTGGAAATGTTGTTTCTGCATTTTCAGTTTGGTCAACTAATCCACCTAAAACTTCCAGTCCACCAAATGCAAATATAGCAAATACTAAGAATGAAAGTACTGTTAATGATGTCTGGTATGCTGGATTAGGTGATTTAGTAAATGATTTAGCAACATCTACAATTGGTTCCGCAAACTGTCCACCATTTGATATAAGTACAAATATACCACCTATAAGTAATACAAAATTTAGTGCTAATATTGCAGTCCCACCAACTGATGTTATTTTAGTTATTTTTTCTACACCTTTACTAGCTATAAATGTAACTAATAATATCCATAAAGCACCTAATATTCCTAATGTTTGAGTTGATCCTAATCCTAATAATGACCATGTTGCTGTTCTATCTTCTCCAAATATAAAATTAGAAAGTGGTATCCATATAGAGGATGCAACATTTACCATCCATATTATATAAGATGCATACCACATGAATGTTCCTACAAAGGCAAATTTACCTCCAACAGATTTTTCCATCCATGAATACATACCACCTGTTTCATTTCTATATGCTGCTCCATATTCTGCCATCATAAATGCATATGGAATAAAAAATACAAGTGCACTTAATATATACCAAGGAATCGCTGCGTATCCCATTAAATAAAATCCTCTTGGCATATTAGCAAATCCAAATACCGAAGTAAATATCATCAGTATTAATGGCACTAATGTTAATTTTTTAGCTGTATTTGTGTTTCCTGCCATGCTAATTCCTCCTTATTTAAATATATTATTACTTTTTGCAATAAGAAGGAATTTAACCATGGTTATAAATTCCTTATCTGTAAAAACTTTAGATCTTTATTTAAATATAAAAAAAGCACCTTATTTAATAAGGTACTTTTTTATATTTTATACATGTAAATCTATTTTTAATCCGATGTTTTCTTTAAACTCACTTATAGCTGGCTCTAAAGTTTCTTCAACAAATTCTACAACTTGTTCAGGAGCTCTACCTACGAAGTTTTTAGGATCCATTATAGATAATATTTCTTCTTTGCTCATTTTAAATGAATCATCTTTTATTATAAGATCTATTAGATTATTCTCTTTTCCTTCATGCTTAACTCTATAAGCAGCTTTCATAGAATATTCTCTTATTATCTCATGTAAATCTTGTCTATCTCCGCCTCTTTTTACAGCTTCCATAAGTATAGTCTCTGTAGCCATAAAAGGAAGCTCTTCATTTATATGTTTATTTATCATATTTTCATATACAACTAATCCATCAGTTACATTTAATCCTATTTCTATTATAGCATCTGCTGCCATAAATGCTTGAGGTATAGATAATCTTTTATTTGCAGAGTCATCTAAGCTTCTTTCTAACCATTGAGTAGCTTGAACTAGTGCTGGACTTAATGATTCAGCTATTATATATTTTGATAATGAAGATATTCTTTCACTTCTCATTGGATTTCTCTTGTATGCCATAGCTGATGAACCTATTTGATTTTTTTCAAAAGGTTCTTCTATTTCCTTTAAACTTTGTAAAAGTCTTATATCATTAGTCATTTTATGCATACTTTGTGCTATTCCTGATAATACACTTATTACTTGAGCATCTAATTTTCTAGTATATGTTTGTCCACTTACCGCATAAGAAGATTTGTATCCCATTTTTGAACAAACTAACTTATCTAATTCTTTTACTTTTTCATGGTTCCCTTCAAATAAACTTAAGAAACTAGCTTGAGTTCCAGTTGTACCTTTAACTCCTCTTAATTTCATATTGTCTATTCTATAATTTATATCTTCTAAATCAAGTATTAAGTCTTGAGCCCATAAAGTTGCTCTTTTCCCTACTGTAGTAAGCTGAGCAGCTTGGAAATGTGTAAATCCAAGTGTAGGCATATCTTTATACTTTAAAGCAAATTCTTTTAAATTATTTATTAAATTAACTAATTTTATTCTTATAAGTTTTAAAGCCTCATTCATTTGGATTACATCTGTGTTATCACCAACATAAGCTGATGTTGCACCTAAATGTATTATTCCTTTTGCTTTATCACATTGTAGACCATAAGCTTTTACATGACTCATTACATCATGTCTTACTTCTTTTTCTATTTTTCTAGCTTCATCGAAGTTTATATTTTCTATATTAGCTCTTAATTCTTCTATTTGTTCATCACTTATATTTATACCTAATTCTTTTTCGCCTTCAGCTAAAGCTACCCATAATTTTCTCCATGTTGAGAATTTAAATTGAGGAGAGAATATATAGCTCATATCTTTGCTGCAATATCTATCCGTTAAAGGATTTGTGTATGTAGTATATTTATTATCCATAATTGTTTGCACCTTCCTTGTGTCTTGTTATATGATAATTATATAAAATTTTACGAACTATAACAAGTTTTTTTTAAGTTACGTTCACAATCTACTTTTTGTTTATACTAATATTATCTTTATTAATCATATAATCTATACTTTCACTATCAACAAAATTTAAAACATATTTATATCTAATAGCGTAATATTTGTCACTCCATCCTAATTGCTTTTTTATATCAATTTCATCAGCACCTAATCTTAAAGAAATAGCCGCAAAAGAATGCCTAAAATCCTTAGCTGAATATTGAGATAGTCCTGCAATATCTAAAGCCTTTTTTACTATAAGTCTTACATTTCTATCAGTTATAGAATTACTTTTTTGAGTTGTAAAAACAAACTCTTCTGTAGGAATTATAACTTCTGATAATCCAGAGTAATTTCTGTAATCTTCTAATAATTTAAAACAATATGGATGTAATTTTACTATTCTTTCTTTTCTGTTTTTGCCTAATTTACAGTAATAATTGTTTTTGTCATCTACTATAAGGTCTTTCCATTTCAAATTAACAAGTTCATTTAGTAAACATCCCGTTGTTACCAAAAAAACTATAATTGCCCTATCCCTTATGTTTAACTTATATAAAGACTCTATAAGTTGATTTATTTCTTGAATACTAAGTACATCATCTTTAGTTTTTATTCTTGTCACTTCTGGTTTTTCTACATATCTAAATGGATTAATTTCTATGTATTCTTCTTTTTTTAAATAATTATAAAAACTATGTAAATAACTATAGATTTTTTCTGATGTAGATTTTGCATAATTATCTTTTATATATTCCATAAACTTAGTACAGTCTTCTTTATCTGCATATAATAAATCTTTGTCCTCTATATATTCCTTGAAAGCAATAACTTTTGATAAATAGTCATGTTTTGTTGCTGGGTTAAGCTTTTTTGAAAAAGCTTTAAAAACTTCATATTCATATTCATCTAATCCGATTGTTTTATTCATATTAATTCCTTTCTTATATTTTTTTATTTTTATTTACTCTAATAAGATTATTTAACATTTAACTTAGTCTTAGTTGACATCTAAATAAGATTCTTGTTATACTCTAAGTTGACGTTTATTACGTCTATTATGATTTGTATTGGAGGTAATTATTTTGATCGAAATTTTTAAAGCCATTATTCTAGGTATCGTTCAAGGTATAACTGAATGGCTACCTGTAAGTAGTACTGGCCATATGATATTAGTTGATGAATTTTTAAAACTAAATTTAAGTGCTCAATTTGTTAGTACTTTCTTAGTTGTAATTCAGTTTGGTTCTATACTTGCTGTTCTTACAATATTCTTTAAAAAGCTAAATCCATTTGATGGATCTAAAACTAGCTTTCAAAGAAGAGAAACTATAGATTTATGGATGAAAGTTGTAGTTGCTGTAATACCATCTGCTATACTTGGTTTCTTATATGATGATGCAATTGAGGCAGCATTCTTTAACCCTACAACTGTAGCAATAGCACTTATTGTTTACGGTATAATAATGATAGCTATCGAAAACAGAAATAAAAGACCTAAAATTAATGATTTTTCTCAAGTTACATATAAATTAGCTATAGGAATAGGATTATTCCAATGTTTAGCATTAATTCCTGGTACTTCTAGATCTGGATCTACTATAATAGGTGCATTATTACTTGGAGCATCTAGATATGTAGCTGCAGAGTTTTCATTCTTTTTAGCTATACCAACTATGCTTGGAGCTAGTGGATTAAAACTTGCCAAAGCAGGTTTTGCATTTAGTGGTTTAGAATGGGCTGTATTAGCTACTGGTTCGATCGTTGCTTTTATAGTTTCAGTATTCGTTATAAAACTTTTAATGGATTATATTAAAAAACATGACTTTAAAGTATTTGGATATTATAGAATAATATTAGGTATAATAGTTCTAGCTTACTTCTACCTTTTAAAATAATTCCAATTTCTTAAATATTAAATAATAGATATCAAAAGGAGTGTTTCTACTAATTTTTATAATTATAGATACACTCCCTTTTTATGTCTTTTAATATGTTTTATATCAGGGAAATATTTTTTTAAAATATTTACTTAGATTCTATAAGTAGTTTTATTATATCACTAGATTTTTCATTAAAAGTAGTAATAATACTTAGATAATCACAGGCCCTAGTTATTGCTAAATAAACTTTGTTTAAATCACCTACAAAATCATTTATTTGATAATCTTGACCTTTATCATTAATTGTATGATTATATAACATTTCTAACTCACAGAATATTAAAGCCTTATATTCAAGATTTTTTATAGTATATATATTTGATAATGTAATTCCTATTTTTTTGCTTATATTAGTTAAACTTTCTTCTGCATATATAAAAGGTATTTCAGCCTCTTCCAACGCTTTTTTTAACATATATTGGAAGTATATGGTTTTTCCACTTTTTAATCTTTTTTTATTATAAGGATAAATTATTCCTATTTCTGAATAACTTAATCCCTTTTTATTTACTAAGTATTCTATTTCCCAAATAATAGAACTAATTTGTTCTTCTAAATCACTTACTTTAATAATATTAACATCTGTACTTTCTTTTCTTAAAGGTTTTGTTGTATAAAATTCATTATTTGTTTTATTTTCTCTTAATGATTTGACATATGAGTTAGCATTTTGGGCAAAATTATTAGTAAATTGTACAAGACCTTTACTTTGCTTATAGTTTTTATCTAAATATACAATATCATCAAATTCTATATTTTCAAGATTATCTTTAAATATATTTAAATCACTACTAATATTTAAGGATTCACAAGAAAACACATTAAATATATATTTTGTTTTGTATAAAAACTCTTTTATAAACTCAACTTCTTCACTTTTGAAGCTTTCTACTTCATCAATAAATATTCCTTTAAACATATTCTTATTTTTTATTATATTTTTAGCTTGCTTAACTATATTATTAAATGCTTTATCATAATCCTTTTTAAGCATACTATAATCAATTACAAGATTATATTTTTTAGCTAGTTTAAATATAAATGAACTGTAAGTATATATTTCTAAATTAGTGTTATTTTTATATAATAATCCTACCTTTTCTTTCAATTCATTGCATATTTGTTTAGAATCTGTTAGTATTAAAAACTTATGATGAGGATATACCCTCGCAAGTTTAATGGCTCTAGAAAGCATTACTGTTGTTTTTCCTGTCCCTGAACCACCTTTAAATAAAGTATTTCCATATTTTATAGAAATACTGTCTACCATTTGTTTATTATCTAGCATTGTAGCGCTATACTTATATTCATCATTATAAAAAGAAATTTTCTTAAAGTTTTTATTAAAATGCGATTTATCATTTAATAAATAATATTCTGGGCATATATCTAATAAAAATAAATTTAAATCAATTTCGTTGTTAGCTTCATTTAAATAATCATTTAGTAATTCTTTATTTTCCATAATTTTTTTTAATTTATTTTTATCTACAATATGATTATTTACAAATTCTTCAAATTCATAACAATTATCTATTTCAACATAAGGCATTATAAATATATAATTATAAATTATGTTTTTATCTAATTGTTTCATCTTTAACTTTAGTAAATCATTTTCCTCATTCATTACTTCTAATAATTCTTCATCTAGTATAAAAAACAAATCTTCTGTAGTATCCATAAACTTTACAAAAATCAACTTATTATCCTTTATATATACTAAATCTGTATTTATCCCTTTAAAAGGAGTAACTTTTGGTATTAAATTAACTTCATTTTCTATTTCACTATAAAAGATTTTTTCAATTTCTTTTATCTTTAAGGCATCTAATTCTGAGTTAATCTTTATATATTGATTCACCTGACATTCCCCCTCTTTTAATATTAATTATATCATTTCAGCCTTAATTTTACTATATTTGGTTGTTTTATATATTTATTTTTCTTTATTTTCGACCTAACTTTTCAATTTTTATAATCCAAAAGGGAGAGCATAGCACTCCCCCCATCTATAATATTATTTTTTATAATTTTTTTCCATCCATATATTCATTTTTCTTCTTACTTCATTTTCTTTAACTTCATCAAACATAGCATCATTGATTGCGTATGTTTGAACTAAATCAGGAACTTCTATAGGATATTCTAAAAAATGACCATTTTTATTTTCAAAGCCAATACTCATTATCTCATATTGCTTATTATGTTCATTAAGAACTACTCCATATTCAACTTCTTTGTTATTTGTATCATTTTTTACTATTTTAACATATTGATTTTTAGCTAGTTGATTTAACATTCTTTCACCTCTTTTATTATTTTACTTTTATTATTGCCATTTTACCGTCTTATATTTCTAATTATTTTATTATAATTCTCGCCCTTTTCCTGAATCCATTATATTAACTAACTTTTGAGGATACGGATTAAAAAAAGTTTGTTTAATAAGTTCAGCATCATTAAATCTTAAAGCATAAATTTTTATAGCAACAAGCAAAGATGAAAAAGGAATTTTTTCATTTATATATAAATCAACTAATTCATCATTATAACTTAATTCTTCTTTATTTAATTTATTTTTATATCTATTAAATACATCTTTTATTATATCTGCCTTATTTGTTTTACTTCTTTTATTATTCAAAATTTCTTTAACTTTATTTATATATAAATCGTGTGTTTTTTCATTATTAATTAGATTTTCTAAAACTTCAACACTATTTGAGTCATATGATTTAAGTAGCATTTTATTATTTTCATGGAATTTTTTTATATCATTACAATCTTTTAGTCTATTGAGTGTAAAAATTTTAGTTAAAAATTCTTCTCTTAATATATAATTTTTTAGTCGTCCTTCATTTTCTATCAGAATTTTAAAGTCTTTTTCTATTAGTTTTTGTGCAAAAAATCCATTTCCATTCTTACTTATACTACACTTTTGGCCTTTTGGATAAATTTTAACATCTTTTATTCCACAAGACGGTGATTTACTCTTTAATATAAATCCATCTAAATCATCTACTTTTTTTATAAATTCTTCTGCAAACTCATACATTTCATTACTATAATCAATATTTGAATTATGTTGTATTAGCTTTAAGTCGTTTTCATGTTTCTCAATTCTAATAGGATCTCTAGGTGTCGCTAGCCCAATTTCAACTTCTGGACATACTGTTTCTATATCTATATATTCTCTAATAGATCTTATTACCTTATCATCAAAACCTTGTCCATCATATCTACATTTTTCTGAATTTAGGCATTTACTTATCATAACCTTTGGCTTTCTCATATTTTATGTCACTCCATGTGCTGTATATTTATATATATTTTTTTCATATTAACAATTTTTATTATTCAATTTTTTCCTAAGAATATATAATATATGGAGTAAATACAAACACAAAATATAAATCAAATAAAAAAGTCGCTTCGCTCTGTCGCCAACGACTTCATCTGTTGCTTAAAAATGTCATTTTTTACTTTCACAAAGATGTTAACATAAATATACTTCATGACTTATCCACAGTTTTTAAAGTATCACAAATTCCTTAAGCGTAAAAAAAAGAGAGGTTTTAAACCTCTCTTTTTATTTAGCGTATTCAATTGCTCTAGTTTCTCTTATTATACTTACTTTTATTTGACCTGGATATTCTAATTCATCTTCTATTTTCTTAGTCATGTCACGAGCTAATAAATGTATGTCTTCATCGCTTACATTTTCAGGTTTTACCATTATTCTAACTTCTCTACCTGCTTGTATAGCAAACGATTTTTCTACTCCCTCATATGAATTAGCTATTTCTTCTAATTTCTCTAATCTTCTTATATATGCCTCTAAAGTCTCACGTCTAGCCCCTGGTCTTGCTGCTGATATAGCATCTGCCGCAGTTACTAAAACAGCTTCTATTGTTTGTGGCTCATAGTCTCCATGGTGTGTACTCATAGCATGTATTACTTCTTTAGATTCTTTGTATCTCTTTAGTAAATCCATACCTATTTCAACATGAGTACCTTCCATTTCATGGTCTACTGACTTACCTATATCATGTAATAAACCAGCTCTTTTAGCTAATTTAACATCTGCTCCTATTTCTGCTGCCATTATACCTGCAATATGAGCAACTTCTATAGAATGTTTAAGAACATTTTGTCCATAACTTGTTCTATAGTTCAGTCTACCTAGTAATCTAATTAACTCTGGATGTAATCCATGAACACCTGTTTCAAATGCAGCTTGTTCCCCAAATTCTTTTATTATGTTATCTACTTCTTTTTTAGCTTTTTCAACCATTTCTTCTATTCTAGCTGGATGTATTCTACCATCTGCTATTAATTTTTCAAGAGCTATTCTTGCCACTTCTCTTCTTATAGGATCAAATCCTGATAAAATTACTGCTTCTGGAGTATCATCTATTATAAGATCTATTCCTGTTAATGTTTCTAAGGTTCTTATATTTCTACCTTCTCTACCTATAATTCTACCCTTCATTTCATCATTAGGTAAATTTACAACTGTAACAGTAGTTTCTGCAACATGATCTGCTGCACACTTTTGAATAGCATACCCTATAATTTCTCTTGATCTTTTTTCTGATTCCTCTTTAGCCTGAGATTCTATTTCTTTTATCATTATAGACATCTCACGTCTTACTTCTCTTTCTGCATTAGTTAAAATGATTTCCTTTGCTTTGTCTGAAGTTATTCCCGAAATATTTTCTAACTTTTCTAGTTGTCTAACCTTTATTTCTTCTACTTCATCTTCTTTTTTGGCTACATTTTTTAATTTATCACTTAAGCTCGTTTCTTTTGACTCTAAGTTTTGTAGCTTTCTGTCTAGTACTTCTTCTTTTTGTATCATTCTTTTTTCAAATTTTTGTAAGTCATTTCGTCTTTCTTTGTTTTCTCTTTCAGCTTCTGTTCTCCATTTATGGATTTCTTCTTTAGCTTCTAATAACTTTTCTTTTTGAACAGTTTCTGAGTCTCTATGTGCCTTATCTATTATTTCTTTGGCTAAGTTCTCAGCTTGGCCAATTTTCGCTTCAGATATGTTCTTTCTTACAAAATATCCAGCTATAATACCTACGGCTGCACCTATTAAAGTCATTATGATCTCTATGACATCCACCTCCTTTGTTAATAATCCCAAAATGTCATTTCTAAACCTTTTTTATCATTTTTATAATTACAAGTACATATATGATATATAATTTCATTAAATATTCATAATATATATTGCAATATCAACAAAATACCTTTATTTTTCTATTTCTAAAAATACTTTGCTATAAAATCAAATTTAGATATTTTATCTTTATTTAATTTTATAATTTTTTCTAACTCATGTCAAGTTAATAGGAGGTGTGTATTGCTTTTATTATTCTAAATTTTCTAATGTATCTTCTTCTTGTGGCGTATTCTCTTTATTTTCATCTAATTTGTAATGCGCTCTTACTTTTTCATCAATTTCAGTTATTAAATCTGGATTATCTGTTAAGAACTTTTTAACATTTTCTCTACCTTGTCCAAGCTTAGTATCATTATAGCTATACCATGCTCCAGATTTTTTTACTATATCCGCATCTGCCGCTATATCTAATAAATCCCCAACTTTAGATATACCTTCTCCATACATTATATCAAACTCTGCTTGTTTAAATGGTGGAGCCACCTTATTTTTTACTACCTTTACTCTAGTTCTATTACCGATAACTTTATCCCCTTGCTTAATAGAATCAATTCTTCTAACATCAAGTCTAACTGATGAATAGAACTTAAGTGCACGACCACCAGTAGTTGTTTCTGGGTTACCGAACATAATACCTACTTTTTCTCTTAATTGGTTTATAAATATAGCAACACAATTTGATTTTTTAATAGAACCCGTTAATTTTCTTAAAGCTTGTGACATAAGTCTTGCTTGTAGACCAACATGAGAATCTCCCATATCTCCTTCTATTTCAGCTCTTGGAACAAGTGCTGCAACTGAGTCAACTACTATTATATCTATAGCCCCACTTCTTATAAGTGCTTCTGCTATTTCAAGAGCTTGTTCTCCTGTATCTGGTTGAGATATTATTAAATTATCTATATCTACACCTAGAGCCTTTGCATATACTGGATCAAGTGCATGTTCTGCATCTATAAATGCCGCTATTCCACCTTGTTTTTGAGCTTCTGCAACAGTATGTAGAGCAACTGTTGTTTTCCCTGAAGATTCAGGCCCATAAACTTCTATTATTCTTCCTTTAGGTAAACCACCTATTCCAACTGCTATATCTAAACCAATTGAACCTGTTGGAATAATATCTATTGCCATAGATGTAGCTTCTCCTAATTTCATTACCGAACCTTTACCAAATTCTTTTTCTATATTACCTAACGCTTGGTTAAGTGCTTTTAATTTATCTTGGTCTATACTCATATTTATCCATCCCTTCATCTATATAAAATTCAAACATTTGTTCTGTAACTTTCTATATTGATTATATATCAAATTTAAACTTACGTCAATTCTTAAAAATTTTATAATAATAAAATTACCACACCCATTTTATTTATAAACCTTTATAGGTACTTTTATACATTTTATTATTATATTTACCCTTATTATTTTAACTTAACACTTTTTAAATAATTTTATAAATATTTAATTTAATATAATATCTCAAAAAAATAAAAACAGCGATAACACTAAGTGCCTCGCTGCTTTTTACTATTTACTATCCATAAATAATTCTTTATTTTTATATAAATATTCCCATCCTGAGTATAAAGTTAAAAGAGTAGCTATTAATATAGATATATCACCTATAGTCACTAACAATTTATTATTAAAGTTAGCTCCTAATAATAGTACTATTATAGCAATCATTTGAGTTATTGTTTTTAACTTTCCACCACCACTTGCTGCAATTACTTTTCCATCAGCTGCGGCAATGGCTCTTAGAATACTTACAGTTAATTCTCTTGCTACTATTATTATTACCATCCAACTAGCTACAAGTCCCATTTCTATCATACATGTTAATGCTGATATAACTAATAATTTATCTGCTAACGGATCCATAAACTTTCCAAAATCAGTTACTAAATTATATTTTCTAGCTATATGCCCATCCATAGCATCTGTTATAGATGCAATAATAAATATTATACATGCTATTAAAAACTTGTTTGGTATATTAAGTAACATAGTTATTATAAATACTGGTATTAAAAATATCCTAAATAAAGTTAATTTATTAGGCAAGTTCATCAATTACATCTCCCATCAAATCATACTCTAATGCATTGTTGATTTTTACCTTTACAAAGTCACCTGTATTAAGTTGATCTTTAGACTTTACATAAACTATACTGTCAATTTCCTCTGCATCCCCTTGCGTTCTTCCTATATATACTTTATCCTCTACTTGTTCTTCTATTAACACCTCATATACATTTCCAACCTTAGCTGCATTTAATTCTTGAGATATTTCTTGCTGAACTAACATTAAAGCATCTCTTCTTTCAACCTTAATATCTTCTTCTAAGTGATTCGGTAGTTTATCAGCAGCTGTATCTTCTTCTCTTGAGTATGCAAATGCTCCTAATCTGTCAAACTTTACTTTTTGGGCAAAGTCTATAACTTCTTTAAAGTCCTCTTCCGTTTCTCCAGGGAATCCAACTATTATAGTAGTTCTTATTGTCGCATTAGGTATATGTGTTCTTATCATTTCAATCTTAGATAGTATATCTTCTTTAGTTGTTCTTCTATTCATTAACTTAAGTATTTTATTACTTGCATGTTGTATAGGCATATCAAAGTAATTACAGATATTATCGTATTTTTTTATAACTTTAACTAATTCCTCTGTTATTGACTCTGGGTATGAATACATTATTCTTATCCATTTGAATCCTTCTATTTTTGCAAGTTCCTCTAAAAGTTCTGGTAGCATCTCTTTACCATATATATCACAACCGTACTTAGTTGTATCTTGAGCTATAACTACAACTTCTTTAACACCTCTAGATGCTAACTCTTTAGCTTCTTTAACTATATCTTCCATCTTTCTACTTCTGTATTTCCCTCTTAATTTAGGTATTATACAGTAAGTACAATGATTGTCACAACCTTCTCCTATTTTTAAATAAGCCATATGACTTGGAGTAGATATATATCTTGGAAGTTCTTCATTAAAAGCAAATTCTATATCATTTAGACTTACTATTTGCTTTTCTTCTTTTAGTCCATTGATTATATCATCTATATTTTGATAACTTCCTGTTCCTACTATAGCATCTATTTCTGGTATTTCATTTTTTAATTCTTCAGCATATCTTTGGGCTAGGCATCCTGTTACTATAAGAATTTTAAGATTTCCAGTTGTTTTATATTGTGCTAAATCAAGTATAGTATCTATTGACTCTTGTTTTGCTGATTCAATAAACCCACATGTATTTACTATTATTATATCAGCATCTGAAAAATCTCCAACTAACTTATAACCTTTTCTATTTAATATACCCATCATTATTTCTGCATCTACTAAGTTTTTTGAACACCCTAGTGATTCTAGTGCTATCTTTAACATTTTATTGCTCCTTCCGCTGCTGCCTTATGGAAATTAATTACTTCATCTAAAGCTTTATCCATATTGTCAAAATTTATAACTTTATTGTAAGTATATTTTTCTACCGAATGCATATATAAAGGATCATAGTACTCTAATAAGTACTTTTCGACTAACTCTTCATATTTTCCTTCTTCTAATAAATTTATATACTCATCAACTTTTTTATGTCCTAGTCTTTTTCTAAATTTATCTATACAATTTTTTAACACTTCTATATGTTCTTTGTCTCTATCATATATATAATCTCTGCAAAGTCTCTTTACTCTATTTTCTAAACTACAATTTAGAAGTATGTGATATCCATCTCTTATTATGCCTTCATAAATTTCATTTGGTACACAAACATGTCCAACTCTTTTACTTTCACTTTCTATAAATATATAATCTGTTTTTGAAAAATATAACTTTTCAAAAATTTTACTTTCAAATTTTTTCTGTGATGGAGGCTTTTTATCAAATGTTATAAACCCAAAAGTAGAACCACTATTTTTAGCCTTACCTTCTAAGTCTATCATATCTACTTCCTTTTCCTCTAACATTTTCAATAAATCAGTCTTTCCTGCGCCTGTAAGTCCATGAACCACTATAAAGTGTTTATATTCCATTACATCTTTTAGGTAGTCTAGCACAAAATTTCTATAAGCCTTATATCCACCTTCAAGTTTGTATACATTAACACCTAATGAGTCTAATAAGTTAACTACCGAACCACTTCTCATTCCACCTCTAGCGCAATATACAACTATATTATCATATTCCTTTGCTAGACGATTAGTTTCACGGTATATATCTTTTAATTTATATGATACATAATCAAACCCGATTTCTATAGCTTCATGCTTTCCTTGCATTTTATATATAGTTCCGACTTCATTATGCTCATTATCCTTAAATAAAGGCATACTAAAAGAATTTAGTATATTATCCTCATTATATTCTGATTCTGTTCTTACATCTATAAATATTGCATTTTCAAGTTTAAGTGCCTCTTCAACTTTAATTGTCTTCAATTTTATTCACCTTCTAAATTTTGTAAGTCTTGTTTGCTAATTAAAACCTTTCTAGGTTTACTTCCTTCACTTTGACCAACTATTCCTCTTTCTTCCATAGAATCTATTAATCTTGCAGCCCTATTAAATCCTATTTTGAATTTTCTTTGTAGCATCGACGCTGACCCTTGTCCACTTTCAACTACAAACTCTATAGCCTCACTTAGTAATTCATCTTCATCACTAGACTTAGCTATTGTAGCCTTAGAAATAGTTTCCATTATTTCTTCTTCATATTTTACTTCTTCTTTAACTTGGCTCTTTACAAAGTCTATTACTCTTTCCGATTCTCCCTCTGAGATAAATGCACCTTGAAGTCTTACTGGTTTCGCTGCACCTAATGGGTAGAATAACATATCCCCCTTACCAAGTAATTTCTCAGCTCCACCCATATCAAGTATAGTTCTAGAATCTGTTTGAGATGAAACTGCAAATGCGATTCTTGATGGTATGTTAGCTTTTATAACCCCTGTTATAACATCAACAGATGGTCTTTGAGTTGCTACTATTAAATGCATTCCAGCAGCTCTTGCCATTTGTGCTAATCTACAAATATAATCTTCAACATCATTTGCACTTGCCATCATTAAATCTGCAAGCTCATCTATTATTATTACTATTTTAGGTAATTTTTCTTCTGCTTTTTCATTATAGCTTGTTATATCTTTTACTTGCGTATCTGCAAATAGTTTATATCTTCTATTCATTTCTACGACTGCCCAATTAAGTGCACTTGCTGCTTTTTTAGGATCTGTAACTACAGGTATTAATAAATGAGGTATTCCATTGTAGTTAGCAAGTTCAACTACCTTAGGGTCTATTAATAATAATTTTACTTCATCAGGTTTCGCTTTATATAATATTGAACTTATTAATGTATTTACACAAACACTTTTCCCTGATCCTGTTGATCCTGCAATAAGCATATGTGGCATTTTTGAAATATCACTTATTACAACTTTTCCACTTATATCTTTACCAAGAGCCATTGCAAGCGGAGACTCAAATTTTTTAAACTCTTCACTTTCTAATACTTCTCTTACCGATACCATTTGAGCATTTTCATTTGGAACTTCTATTCCTATTGCACTTTTACCAGGTATCGGAGCCTCCATCCTTATACTTTTAGCAGCTAAACTTAGTGCTATATCATCTGTTAAGTTAACTATTTTGCTAACTTTAACACCAGGACTTGGTTGTATTTCATACCTAGTTATTGTAGGTCCTACTGTAACTTGATTAACTTTAGCCTCTACTCCAAAGTCTGATAATGTCTTTTCTAATAAAGATGCATTTTTTAATACTTTTTTCTTACCATTCTCGTCAGTCTTTTTTTCCATTTTATTCAATAGATCAGCTGTTGGCATTTTATAATTTTCATAGTTAGCCTCTGGCTTTATATCTATCATTTGAGTTTTATCTGCATCATATGTTTTAGATGTTTTTATTGGTTGTTCTTTTACATCTTCACAAGTTGTATTGTTAAAGCTTTGAAGCTCTTTTATAACTTCAAGTTCAGGCATACTCTGAGTTCCTTCTAATATTTCTAGATATTCATCTTCTGCCTTGTTAAATCCAACTATCTTTATAGTTTTATCATCTACTGAATCTTCCATATCCATAGCAGGCTCTTCTTTTTCTTTTCCTTTTTTCTTTTTCATTGACTTGAAGAAACCTTCTTTTTCAATCATAGTATCTTCATCAACTTCATCCGTCATCATATCTAAAGCAGATTTTTTCACATTAGAAACAGCATCTTTTAAACTTATGTTCCCATTTTTAACTCCCGTTGTTTTAGCTTTTATATTTAATATTAAATCTTTAACAGATATATTAAATATAAACATACCTACTATAATAAGCGCAAATATACTTATCATCCAACCACCTGTTATACCAAACATTTTACTTATATAATAAGTTATAGTTGTAGATATTAGTCCAGGTCCTTCACCATTTACACCCATTTCCATTACAGGTTTTAACATTTCTCCACTTAAGGGACTATCTACTGGTAGACTTCTAGCATTTAATAATCCATAGAATATAAATATAAATAAAATTCCTACATAATAAACCTTAGTATTTTTTAATCTATATATATATTCGTTACCTTCAAAAAATCCAAGTATACCTGTTATTATAACTATAAATGGGATAACTATAGAAAGTGCTCCAAATAAGCCTTTAAATAGTGATTGCATCATACCGCCTATGAATCCCATAGAGCTTGAATTTAAACTATATAATAAAAATATACCTATAAATATGGTTACTAAGTTATGATATTCTGCATTAAAACTAGATTTTTTATCTTTTTTCTTACTCTTTTTCTTTTTCGCCACCCATCTCACCTCTTACTTTTTTTATTTAGTTAACCCAATCACAGCAAAAAGTGTTAATGCCTTAACACTAACACTTTTTACTGTATTTTTTAATTATATCATAGAATATATTATTTAAACAAATCTTATTTGTTATCTTTGAAGTTCTGGCTATTTTCATCTGATTCTTTTATTAATTCTTTTAATTTAGCAATGGCATCTTTTAATCCACCAACTTCATTTATTAATCCACATTCAACGGCTTCTTTACCTATTAAAACACTACCAACATCACTTACTAATTCATCTTTTGAGTGCATAATTTTTTCTAGTTCTCCTCTTTCAATGTCTGATGTTCTTATTATAAATTGAACAATTCTTTCTTGCATTTTTTTAAAATACTCAAAAGTTTCATTAACACCTATAACTAAACCATTTGTTCTAATAGGATGAACTATCATTGTTGCTGTTGGAGCTATAAACGAATAATCTCCAGCTGTTGCAAGAGGTACACCTATACTATGACTTCCACCTAATACAAGTGTAACTACTTTTTTAGATGTGCTATTTATTAATTCTGCCATAGCAAGGCCTGCTTCTACATCTCCACCCACTGTATTTAATACTATTAGCACTCCTTTTATTTCTGGATTTTCTTCTATTGAATAAAGCATTGGTATTATATGTTCATATTTAGTAGCCTTTTTTTGAGGATTTCCAATAAAGTGTCCCTCTATTTCACCAATAATAGTTATACATTGTATTTCTTTAGATGATTTCTGAGGCATTTCTGGAACTCCCATTTGCTTTACATCTTGAATTTCTGGAGTTTCATTTTTAGGTGATTCATCACTTTCACTTTTTATTAAAGTTTGTTTCTTTTCTTTGCCTTCAAATTCTATGTGATTATTATAATTAATATCGTTATCGTAATATCTCATATGTAATACTCCTCTCAAAATTTACTTTCAATTTATTTTTACCAAATCAGCTTAAAAAATTCATTTATCCAAAATTTAGGTAAAATAATTTAATTTTATTAATTATTAACATTGAAAGCATAAAAGTATTACTGATATTATAGTTATTTGGAATTTTTATTTATTTTAGATAAAATTCATTATGAATTGCGTGTACAGTATTTGACATGTCTTCCTTTTTAACTAAGCATGAAATTGTCATACTAGAATCTGATGTTTGAAGTAATTGTATTTTTGATTTTGATAGCGCTCTTACTACTTTTGCCATAACACCAGGTGTTCCACTTATTTTTGCACCTATTAATGTCACTTTAGCACAATCTTTATTTATTTTATACTCTATACTATATTTTTTTAATATTTCTTCTAGATCTTCTATAGAATCCTCTTCCACAACAAATGATTTTTCCTCTATGAAAAAATTTATCATATCTATACTTATATTTTTATTTTCTATTTGATTTAATATCTTACTAAAAGTTTCTTCATCAGATTTAACTTTTATTTGCGCTACTTTATCCTTATGTGCTACAGCAGTCATTAGGCTATTTTCCTTTTCATATTCTACAATTTCTGATATACAATCTAAACAAATTTTAGTTCCTTCACAACTTGGATTTAATGTATTTTTTATACATAATGTTATATTTGCGCTTTTAGCCAACTGAACAGCTCTTGGGTGTATTACTTTTGCACCTTTATCAGCCATTTGAAAAACTTCTTCATAGTCTATACATTTTAAAACTTTAGCTTCTGGTTCCACTCTTGGATCTGCTGTCATTATTCCATCCACATCAGTATATATTTCAACAACATCACACCCTAAAGCTTTTCCTATTGCTACTGCAGATGTATCACTTCCACCTCTACCTAGAGTTGTTATTTCTCCAGATTCAGTAGCACCTTGGAATCCAGCTATTACAACAACTTTACCTGTCTCTAATTCTTTAAATATCCTTTGAGGATTTATATCTGTTATTTTAGCATTGGAGAAATTATCAGTTGTTGTTATACCAGCTTGATTTCCTGTTAAAAATACGGAATCAATTTTTCTAGATTTAAGCATATTTACTAATATAGTTCCTGATATCATTTCTCCACAGCTCATTATTATATCTAGTTCTCTTTTTGAAGGTTCATTATTTATTTTATCGCATAAGCTTATTAAAGTGTCTGTTGCATATGGAGCTCCTTGTCTACCCATAGCAGATACTACTACAACCAAACCTAAACTTTCTTTTGATTCTTTATAGCTTTTAATTATCTTACAAACCTCATTCATTTTCTCATATGATTCAACTGATGTCCCACCAAATTTTTGAACTAAGATTTCCATACTACCCCCCTAATAAATTCCGTCATATTCAATTATTATCATGTCATTACCTATCTTTCTTACATTTCTCCATGGTACCTCTAAAACAGACTTATCTTTTCTTAATCCAAAGAATCCTCTTTCTTTAGGTATTAATAACGCTAGTATATCTCCTGTAGTTTCATCTAATATAAGGTCACATTCTCCAATTACCCCTAATCTTTCTCCTGTAACTAGGTTAACTATTTCTTTACCTGCGATTTCAGATAAATTCATTTTTATCCCCCCAATAGTTTCTCTATTATAATTTTATACTTTCTACATCTTTTCCTACTATGCAAACCCCTAGTTTGTCTATATTAAATATCTTATCAATAACTACTTTTATTGTTTCTTCATCTACCTCATCTATAAGCTTTAATATTTCATTAGTGTCTTTTACCTTTTTACTTAAAAGCATAGATTTTCCAATAGACATCATCCTGCTACTAGTACTTTCTAGACCTAATATATAACTACCTTTTAATTGCTCTTTTGTTTCTTGTATTTCTTTTTCAGTAAGATAGTTTTCTCTTATGTCTTTAATTTCCTCTATAACTAAATTATATACATCCTCTAGATTTTCGTTACTCATACTAGCAAATATACCTAGTTCTCCACACTTTCTATACAAACTTTGAGATGAATATATCGAGTATACTAAACTTTCTTCTTCTCTTATTTTTTGAAACAACCTAGAACTTACACTTCCTCCAAAAACAGTATTTATTATGGCTAATGCATAAACTTCCTTAGTGTTTTCTACAGGAATAGCTTCTAAGCTCATAGCAAGATTAACTTGTTCTGTATCTTTATTCTTAGTTATAAAACAGTTTTTAAACTCAGCTTGATTTACCTGTACATTTACTTCTTTGCCTTCCCATAAACTAAATTTATCTTCTATTTTTTTTACCATTTCTTCGAATTTGAAATTCCCTGATATAGCTATAACTGAATTATTTGGTATATAATATTTTCCAAAATACTCTAATATCTCTTTTTGATTTATATCATATAATGATTTTTTAGTACCTATTATATTCATTCCCAGACCGTCACCGGCATATATATTCTCAGTCAATAAATCATACGCTAAATCTTCTGGTGAATCTTCATACATTTTTAATTCTTCTAATATTACTAGTCTTTCTTTATCTATATCGTCTTTATCAAATAACGGATTTAAAATCATATCGCTTAATACATCTATTCCTATATCAATATGAGAATCCAATAATTTAACATAATAGCATGTGCACTCCTTGCTTGTGAATGCATTTATTTGTCCACCTAAATTATCTATCTCACTAGCTATTTGTTTAGATGTTCTATTTTTAGTTCCTTTAAATAACATATGCTCTATAAAATGAGATACCCCACTCACCTTTTCTTCTTCTATTCTTGAACCAGCATTTACCCATACACCTAGTGATATAGATTTTAAATACGGTATTTCTTCCCCTATTATTGTAAGTCCATTTTTTAATACATGCGTTTTATACATAACATCCTCCATATTTTTGTCTTTATTTAATATATGCTCTATTTACATCTATTTTCAATCTATATAATTTAGTATTTTTTTAGTAAATTATATTTAATTTGTATCATAGTCCACAATTTAATTCTGTAAATATATCACCTACATGTATTAAATTATAAGTTACACACTTTATTTATTCAACTACTACTATTTCAATTTAAAATATATCACTTAACTTACCTGGTTTTAGTCCTTTATCTCTTACTATTTGAATAATATCATCGATGCATTCTGTAGTTGCCTTTGTAGGATGCATAAGTACTATACTATTATCTTGAATATCTTTTTTCTTAACTCTATCTACAATAACGTCTGGCTCTTCTCTATATTTCCAATCTATAGTGTCTACATCCCATTTTATACAAGTATATCCTAATTCTTTAGCAGCCTTCATAGTACCTTCACCAAAAGAACCCGATGGTGCTTGGAAAAATTTTGTTTCTTCTTTTATAACATCTTCTATTATTTTTTTTGATGTCTTTATTTGTTCTAAATTTTCTTCGTACGATAATTTTGCATAATCTAAATGTCTATGTCCATGATTTCCAATTTCATGACCTTGTCCCTTAATTTTAAGGAGTAAATCTTGATTTTTTTCTGCCCATCTTCCTGTAACATTAAAAGTTATTTTAACATCTTCTTTTTGTAAAACTTCTAATATTTTTTCTACATATTCACTTTCCCATCCAAGGTCTACGTTGCAAGTTAGTGCAACGTATCCACTTTCTACCTTTGTTCCTTGGTAATATGGAGACTCAGTAGAATCAAATCTGTTAAATGTCGTAGTGCTGTTACCTTTTTTAATCATAAATACAATTCCTAATATTACAAGCAATATTATTGCTAGTGATATAATGATTTTTTTAAGTTTTTTTTTGTTAACTACCATCATTATCATTATGAATTCCTCCTAAAACTATTTATACATTTATGTAACCTGTACAATTTCATTCTCTATATATACTATTAGCTTGTGTATGTATTTATGACATTTAAAAACTTAGATAACCTTAAAACATTATATATTTAACACTTAATATAAATTTTCGCTAAATAAAAAAGAAGCCCGTAATAGACTTCTTTTTTATTTAACTTCTTATTATTTTTCTTCTTTTTTTTCTGCTTTTTCTGGCTTTGGTAAAAGAACTTTTCTAGATAAATTTACTCTTCCTTTTTCATCTATTTCTGTTACCTTAACTTCAACTTCATCCCCTATGTTTAAAACATCTTCAACCTTAGCTACTCTTTCGTGAGCTATATGAGATATATGAAGTAATCCTTCTTTTCCTGGAAGTACTTCAACGAAGGCTCCGAAGTTCATTATTCTAGTTACTTTACCAGTATAAGTATGTCCAACTTCAGCTTCTGCAACTATATCATTTATCATTTTTTGAGCAAGTTTTATCATATCTGGATCAACTCCACCTATGAATACTTCTCCTGTTTGTTCTATATCTATTTTAACGCCTGTTTCATCTATTATCTTAGTTATAACTTTTCCACCAGGTCCTATTACATCTCTTATCTTATCTGGATTGATGTTCATAGTTATTATCTTAGGTGCATATCTAGATAATTCTGGATTTGGTTTAGCTATTGTTTTTCTCATTTCATTAAGTATGTGTATTCTACCCGCTTTAGCTTGAGTTAAAGCATTTCTTAGAACTTCTTCATCTATACCAGCTATTTTAATATCCATTTGTATAGCAGTTATACCATTTTCTGTTCCTGCAACTTTAAAGTCCATATCTCCTAAATGGTCTTCCATCCCTTGTATATCTGAAAGTACTGCTACCTTATCATCATGCTTTATAAGACCCATTGCTATACCTGCAACCATATCTTTTATAGGTACACCCGCATCTAATAAAGATAATGTTGATCCACATACACTACCTTGAGATGTAGAACCATTTGAACTTAGTACTTCAGAAACTACTCTTATTGCATAAGGGAATTCATCTTTTGATGGAAGTACTGGTATTAAAGCTCTTTCAGCAAGTGCTCCATGTCCTATTTCTCTTCTTCCTGGCCCTCTTGATGGTCTAGCTTCACCAACACTGTATGCTGGGAAATTGTAGTTATGCATATATCTTTTAGTTTCTTCTTCGTCTAATCCGTCTAATATTTGAGCTTCACCTAATGCACCAAGAGTTGTTATTGACATAACTTGAGTTTGACCTCTTGTAAATAATCCCGAACCATGAGTTCTAGGTATAAATCCATGATCACACCATATTGGTCTTATCTCTTCTAAACCTCTGTTATCCGGTCTTACATTTTCATGAACTATAAGTTTTCTAACTTCCTCTTTAATTATTGCATGTAAAGTTTCTTCTACATCCATACCGAACTCTTCTAATATATCTTCAAAATGAGTAAAAGTAGCTTCTTTTACTGCATCCATTTTTTCCATTCTTTCAAGTTTTTCTACTGTTTTTACGGCTTCTTTCATATCTGCAGTAGCAAACTCACGAACTGCTTTTTCTACTTCTTCATCAATTTTATGTAGTTCGAATTCCATTTTTTCTTTTCCAACTGCAGCTACTATTTCTTCTATGAAAGCCACTACTTTTTTGATTTGCTCATGTGCAAATAGTATAGCTTCAAGCATTAAGTTATCTGGTATTTCTTCTCCACCAGCTTCAACCATCATTATTGCATCTTTAGTTCCTGATACTACAAGATGCATAGTACTTTTTTCTCTTTCTTCTGCTGTAGGGTTTACTACAAAAGCTCCGTCCACTAAACCTATTAAAACAGATCCAGTTGGCCCATTAAATGGTATTTCAGATATTGATAAAGCTATTGATGAACCTATCATAGCTACTATATCAGGAGTACAATCTTGATCTACTGATAAAACTGTAGCTACTACTTGTACATCATTTCTAAACCCTTTTGGGAATAGAGGTCTTATTGGTCTATCTATAAGTCTAGAAGTAAGAACTGCCTTTTCAGAAGGCTTCCCTTCTCTTTTTAAGAAACCACCTGGAATCTTACCAACTGAATATAATTTTTCTTCATAATCAACACTTAGAGGGAAGAAATCTATTCCATCTCTTGGCTTTGCTGATTTAGATGTATTTACCATTACCATAGTATCACCATATCTAAGTATAGCACTACCACTAGCAAGTTCTGCTATTTTTCCTATTTCAACAGAAAGTTCTCTTCCTGCTAAATCCATTTTAAATATTTTATGTTCAAACATTAATGCTTGCCTCCTCTTTTTAAAACCGCTTTTATCATCCTATGTACTATATTATCAAAAATAGTATAAATTAACAACATAAAAGTAATACACTGGCTTTGATTGATTATTTTTAACATACTATAGGATAATAATACTTCTTGTATTTAATTTATTATTTACTTATTACATCAAAATTAATCATATCTAGTTTGAACAACTTATCGCTAAAATTTCTGGACCTGTATGAGAACAAATACAAGCTCCTCCTCTTGTCATATATATAGATTTTGCTTTTATATTTTCCTCTACTTCTTTCTTTAATTCATTAAAATCTTTTTCATTTGATCCGTATCCAATTATTATATTTTTATCTTCTAATGTTTCATATTTCTCTTTTATTAAATCTATTATAGTATGAACAGCATGTTTTTTACCTCTTACTTTATCTAATAAAGATATGTTTCCATCCTTAACACCAAATATTGGTTTTAAATTTAGCATATTACCTATAGTAGCTGTTGTCACTGATACTCTACCACTTCTTTTTAAATACTCTAATGTATTAACCACAAAGAATAAATTTACACTTTCTCTTATATTTTCTAACTCTTTTATCATTCCTTTACTATCTATTCCCGTATCTAATAATTCACATGCTTTAATTATGTACTGAGCACTTCCTAATGATAAAGTTAATGTATCAAATACTTCTATCTTTCCTTCTGTATCATTTTTAGCCATAACCGCACTTTGATATGTACCTGATGATTTTGATGATCCTGTTATACAAACTATTTCATAATCTTTTGCATATTTATCGAAGGCTTCTTTAAATTCCATGTATGTTGCTTGTGATGTTTTTGGTACATCCTTTCCTTCTTTCATCATTTTGTAAAATTCTTCATTACTTATATTGACACCATCTTTATATTCATTTTCATTTATTATTATAGTTAATGGTATAATTTCTATATTATGCTTCTTTACTAATTCCTCGGGTACATCACATAGACTGTCACAAATTAATTTTATCTTCATTACATATTCCTCCTCATATTTTGCTTTATTTATTTCTGATTTTCCACCCTTTTTATTTCTCTACATATACCAAAATCACCTTTTATATTTTGAATTATTATCTTAATCGCTAAAATATAATCACAGCTTATATCCATCTTATATCATTTTCATAGAAACAGTACTATTCATAGATTTAAATTTCTATAAAGTATATTTTATATCAAATTTAAATTTGATGCAAAATTTACCACAGTATTTTTTTAGCATAAAACCTTGTCCTAAAACTTAAAATAATAATTTTATTAAATTATATGTGTGTTTTTTAGTATTATAAAAAGCATGTTTCTAAAAAATAATTTAAAAACATGCTTATCTTAAAATTTTATTTAATATTTATTTTTATATGTTTTTTCAAAATCTGAGCTACAGGAATACCTATAATCATACCTATAATTATTTGAGTTATGTTTCCAGGTATAGATGCCATTGCTTTAATGTGATTTCCATACAATATTATTTCTGTAATATAATATCCAAATATCATCCATATACCAGATAATACTATTGCTATTATATTAGTTATAATATTATTTCCGTCTTTGCCATTAGACCAAGCTATACGACCTATTATATATCCCATAATTCCCCTTACAACAAATGTAAACGGTGCCCATATTGCCCATTCTGATAATAAATCAAATAAAGCCATACCAAAAGCACCTGCAATAGCACCTTTTTTTTGCCAAAAACTATGGCTGCTATAAAAAGCATTGTATTTCCTAAATGAACAAGCCCGCCACTTGATGCTATTGGTAATCTTATATTTATAAATCTAGTAGCTATAAATACTAATGCAATAAGTAATGCTGTTTCAACTAAATCCCTAGTTGTATTTTTTTGATTACTTTTGCTTGTTACCTCCATAAAAACTCCCCCCTATTTTTTATTTGTAGTACTTGTTAAATCTATCCACTAAGTTATACTTACCATTAAATCCCATTTTTCTTAAACTTATATCTATTGTGTTTAATATATTTAATATCTTATCTATTCTAGCATTTTCCCCCATATGTCCAATTCTAAGTAGCTTATCTTTGTATTGTGATAATGATGTTGCAACTAAAGTATTATAGTTTTCTAGCATATAATTTGATAAATTTAATGCACCTATATTTTCAGGTATCTTTACTGCAGTTACAGTGTTTGAATAACCATTTTCTAAGAATAGCCCTAATCCATAGTCTTTTATTGCATTTCTTGTTGCGTACGCTATTTTATCATGTCTAGCTAATACACTTTGTATGCCTTCTTCTAAAACATTATCTATAGCCTTGTCCAAACCAATAATATCGCTTATTGGCATTGTATAAGGAAAACTCTTTTTCTCATAATAATTTTCCCATATACTTAAATTACAATAAAATCCAATTATTTTAGACTTTCTATTTTTTATAATATTTTTAGCATCTTTACTAATAGACACTATAGTTAATCCCGCAGGAGCAGATATGGCTTTTTGAGATCCTCCTAAAACTATATCTATCATCCATTCGTCTACTTTAAGTTCTTCTCCAACCATTGCTGCAACTGAATCTACAACTGTTAATATTCCGTATTTCTTTAATAATGGGCATATTTTACTTAAATCATTAAGTACCCCTGTAGGAGTATCACAATGCACGACAGTGGCATATTTAAAGTTATGATCATTTTCTAAAAATTCTTCTAAACTTTTTATATCAATATCCTTTTTATAATCCTGACTAAAAAGGACAGCCTCTCCTCCATACATGCTAACAAAATCTTTAAATCCCTCTCCAAATATTCCATTATCTATGACTAACACGCGGTCCCCTGCCTCTGTCAAAGATGCACACGCTGCTTCAAGACCTAATATGCCTTCTCCACTCAATATATAAATATCATTTTTTGTATTTATTATTTTTCCTATTTTGTCACATGTATTTTTATAAAAATTTACAAAATCCTTATCTATATCAGGATTTGTAGTTTTAGTAGCTCTAGCTAGTCTTACATTTTCTCTTACATCTGTTGGTCCTGGTGTATAAACTATTTTATTATTCATTCCTTTTACCTCCTTGCATACCTTTTCATAAATATTGTATATTACTTTCCTATATTATGGTACAATTTTAATTTATTTCAAAATTGTACGGATACATTTTTACAGTATTAACTATTTAATTTTCTTCAATAAAAAAAGAGCTAATTAAAAATCAGCTCTTTTTTATTATTGATATAGGTATACTTGTACAAAAAAGAGAAGGTATATACCTTCTCTTTTATATCATAAAGTAAATTATTATTTTCTTAATCCTAACTTAGCTATTAACGCTCTGTATCCTTCTAAGTCTCTATCTTTTAAGTAAGCTAATAAGTTTCTTCTTCTACCAACCATTTTTAATAATCCTCTTCTTGAGTGGTGGTCTTTTTTGTGAGTTTTTAAGTGATCATTTAACTCATTTATTCTAGCTGTTAATAAAGCTATTTGTACTTCTGGAGAACCTGTATCTCCTTCTTTTCTTCCGTATTCTTTTATTATTTGTTCTTTGTTCATCATCATTGTGATTTACCTCCATAAATTTAAAATCGCCTATCACTAAGCACTAATTGGAGTAATTAAATGCCGAGTAATGGTTACTTGAATTATTTTATCATACATTTTTCAGTTTTGCAAATATACTTTTCAAAAACATAATTAGTATCTTTTCCTAGCTGATTTTTTAATTCTTCTAGAGATGAGAACTTCTTTTCATCCCTTATTCTTTCTAAAAATTCAACTTTTATATTTTTACCGTATATATCTTCATCAAACTCTAAAATGTTAGTTTCTATTGATAAACTTTTACCATTTACAGTAGGATTATAACCTACATTTGTTGCACCAAAGTAAACTTTATCTTCAACATATACTTTAGTTGCATATATTCCATTTTTAGGAATAACCATATTATTATCACTTTCTAGGTTTGCAGTGGGAAATCCTATTGTTCTTCCTAGTTTCTTTGAATGAATTACTCTACCTTCTAATTGATAATTATATCCTAGATATTGTCTTACTTTATCCAAACTACCTTCTAATATTAAACCTCGAATTTTCGTACTACTTACTCTTATTCCATTTATTCTTATAGGACTTACTACCTGTAGCTTAAATTTGTATTTATGTGATAATAGCTGCAATGAATCAATGTTTCCTTCTTTATTTCTTGCAAATGTGAAGTCATGCCCTATTATAAGTTTCTCTATATTAAGTTTATTAACTAAAATATTTCTTACAAATTCATTAGGTGTAATTTTAGTCATATAATCATCAAAAGGTATACTTATAACCATATCCACGCCCATATTTTTAAGTATAGCTAACTTTTGCTTTTCACTTATAATATTTTTTACGGAATTTGGTATAAAATAATTGCCCGGATGGTTTTCAAATGTAAATACTATACTTTGAATGTTGTTCTTCTTAGCATAGTCTACAGTTTCTTTTATAAGAACCTGATGACCTTTATGAAGACCATCGAAGTTCCCTATAGTTATAACACTTTTATTTTTATTATTTATTTCATTTATAGATTTTATAGTATTCATAATGATATCCCCATTTAAATTAAAATTCACTTGTTTATTAATTACCTTATATTTTATATAACACTATTAACTAAACAAATAGAAAATATTAAATTTCTTATACTATAAATAGTTTATCACTTTTAACACTTATCGTGTTGTCTTTTTTTGATAGTTTACCTACTCCTATAAATTCTTTTTGTTCATTGTACACTCTTACAAATTCATCATTTTTATCAAATGTTTTTTCTAGGAATCTTCTTTCATCTATAATTCCACCATTTATATAGTACTTTTCAGCATTAGGATGAATAACAATGTGTTTAAAATTAGATAATACATAGTCAATATCATATAGATACTTATCTAACGTGTTATTATTTTTATATTCTTCTAATTCTTCTATTGTTATACCGTTGTCTAAGTCAAATTTACCTGACGATGTTCTAAGTAAAAATGACATATGTCCTCCACAACCTAACTCTTTACCTATATCAAAACAAATACTTCTTACATAAGTTCCCTTTGAACATTTAACATAAAACATTATTTTGTTTTCTTTTATACTTAATATATCAAGTTCTTTTATATTAACAGGTCTAGTTTTTAAATTTATCTCATCTGCTCTTCCGCTTCTTACTAAATCACACATCCTCTTTCCATTTACTTTAAGCGCTGAGTAAATTGGAGGTAGTTGATCTATATGTCCTCTTTGAGTATCAAATGCATTTTCTATTTCTTCTTTAGTAAAATCTACATTATCAACCATTTCTATTATTTCACCAGAAGAATCATAAGTATCTGTTGTTATTCCTAGAGTTAATTCACAAATATACCCTTTATCTTTATTAAGTATAAGTTCACTTACTTTGGTCGCTTTTCCTATACATATAGGTAGTACCCCTGACGCATCTGGGTCAAGGGTACCTGTATGTCCAACCTTTTTAGTATTTAATATTCTTCTTACAGCACTTACAACATCATGAGACGTCATACCTGTAGGTTTTATTATATTTACAATTTTGTTCATATTATCCACCTTAGATTGTCTTTAATACAGCTTCTAAGACCTTTTTCTTAGCATTTTCTACACTATCATAGATAGTACATCCTGCTGCTCTTACATGTCCTCCACCATTAAAACTTTGTGCTATTTGGCTTACATCCACATAATTTTTCGATCTTAAACTTACCTTGACTTCATTTTCTTTCTTTTCTTTAAGTAAAATACCTACTTCTACACCCTGGATATCTCTAGTGTATGATGTAATTCCATCCACATCATTAAAGCTTATAGTATTATTTTTTAACATTTCTTTTGTTATACTTATACTTGCAACTTTGCCATCTATAATATCTAAAGTATTTAAAGCTTCTCCTAACAACTTATAGTAATTATAAGGATTACTTTGGAATACTTGTTGTATTATCATATCTCTTTTAGCACCTTTTAATAATAATTCTTTCGCCATTTCAAAACTACTTGGATGAGTACTTGAATAAGCAAAGTTGCCTGTGTCAGTTACTAACCCAGTATAAAGTGCTGTAGCTATATTTTCATCTATTAAATCTAAACCTTTAATATTTTTAAATTCAACAAGAAGATTATATACTAACTCACATGTTGATGATGCATTTGCATCTATATAATTTAAATCACCATAAGCATCATTGCTTGCATGATGATCTATACAGATTATCGTTTTTGCACTATCTCTAATATCATCTGATAAACATATTCTGCTTTTGTCTCCACAGTCAAGTGCTATTATACTGTAATCTTTTTGTTCAAATTCACTAGATTTTAATATTTTCACTCCATCAACTAAAAAATTTAGATTTAAAGGAGCGCTATCATCTAAAACGTAGTAAACGTTTTTCCCTAACTTTTTTAAGCTATAATACATACCAAGTGTAGAACCTATATTATCTCCATCAGGACTAACATGAGAAGTAACGACAAAGTCGTTACTTCCATGTAAAAATTCTATAATATTATCAATATTATTCTTCATCAAACTCTTCTTCTTCATCTATTGTAGATGCAGTAGCTCCATTATTTACTTTTCTGATTAAATCATCCATATACATTCCGTTTTTTATAGAATCATCAACCTTGAATATTATTTGAGGAGTATGTCTTAACTTTACGTTTTTACTTACTTCTCTTCTTATATAGCTTACTGCACTTCTTAGTCCTTGTAATGTAGATTCTTCGTCTCCACCTAGTATACTTACATATACATATGCATAACTTAAATCACTTGTAACTTCAACATCAGTTACACTAACCATAGAATTTATCCTAGGGTCTTTTATTCCACTTATAAGCATTGTACTTATAACTTTTCTTATCTCTTCTGCAATTCTTTTAGTTCTACTATATGATGCCATTAGTATCGACCTCTTTTATATCTATTTTAATTTTCTTTCTACTTCTTTAGTTATATAAGCTTCTATTATATCGCCTTCTTTTATGTCGTTATAATTAACGAAACTCATACCACATTCATATCCATAGTTAACTTCTTTAACATCATCTTTGAATCTCTTAAGAGCTGCTAGTTCACCTTCATGGATTATTATTCCATCTCTAACTACTCTTACTTTTGATCCTCTGAATATCTTACCATTAGTTACATAACATCCTGCTATTGTTCCAACACCAGATAATTTAAATGTTTCTCTAACTTCAGCTTTACCTGTATCTTCATCTCTATATTCAGGATCTAACATACCTGTCATAGCAGCTTGAACATCTTCTATAGCTTTGTATATTATAGTGTATGTTCTTACGTCTACAGATTCCTTTTGAGCTAACATTTCAGCACCTGGAACTGGTCTTACGCTAAATCCTATTATTATAGCATTAGACGCAGCAGCAAGCATAACATCTGATTCTGTTACTGCTCCAACTCCACCATGTATTACTCTAACAGCAACTTCTTCATTTGATAATTTTTCAAGAGATTGCTTAACTGCTTGAACAGAACCTTGAACATCAGCTTTTATAACTATGTTAAGTTCCTTAACTTCTGCATCTCCCATTTGAGAGAAGAAGTCATCTAAACTCATTCTTTGGTTAGATTTTAGCATTTCTTCTCTAGCCATTTGTTGTCTCTTTTCAGCTACATTTCTAGCTATTTTGTCAGTTGCAACAGCAACAAACTGATCTCCACCTTGTGGAACTTCTGATAATCCTAATATTTCTACTGCAGTAGATGGAGTAGCAGCCTTTACTCTTTTACCTTTAGAGTTTATCATAGCTCTTACTTTACCACTTGCAAGACCACAAACTATTGGATCTCCAACATTTAATGTTCCACCTTGAACAAGTATAGTAGCAACTGGACCTCTACCTTTGTCTAATTCAGCTTCTATTACAGTACCAACAGCTCTTTTCTTTGGATTAGCTTTTAACTCTTCCACTTCAGCAACTAAAAGTACCATTTCAAGTAATGTATCTATACCTTCTCTTTTTAAAGCTGATACTGGAACACATATAACATCTCCACCCCAGTCTTCAACTAATAATCCTTGCTCTGATAATTCTTGCTTAACTCTATCAGGGTTTGCTCCTGGCTTATCTATTTTGTTTATAGCTACTATTAAAGGTACATTTGCAGCTTTAGCATGGTTTATTGCTTCTACTGTTTGAGGCATTATACCATCATCAGCAGCAACAACTAATATTGCCATATCTGTAACTTGTGCACCTCTAGCTCTCATAGATGTGAAAGCTTCATGTCCTGGAGTATCTAAGAATACTACTTTTTCTCCATTTACCATAACTTCAGAAGCACCTATATGTTGAGTTATTCCTCCAGCTTCACTTGAAGTTACATTTGTTGATCTTATAGCATCTAGTAAAGATGTTTTACCGTGGTCAACGTGTCCCATAACAGTAACAACTGGTGGTCTTTTTACTAAATCTTCTTCTCTATCTTCTTCTATTTCAAGTAATTCTTCTATTGCTTCTAACTCTTCTTCATCAGATCCACCTTGAACTAATTCAAATCCGTATTCACTAGCTACAAGCGATCCTATTTCTAAGCTTATTTCTTGGTTTATTGATGCCATTGTTCCCATTTTCATAAGCTTCATTATTATTTCAGATGCAGATTTATCTAATTTATTAGCTAATTCTTGAACAGTTAATTTTCCATCTATTTTTATAGTTGGTCCATTAGTTGCTGCTACTTCATCTTTTAATATATCCATAGCTAATTCTAATTCATCTTCTTCTATTTCAGAATTTTCATCAACTACGTTTATCTCTAATTCTTTTAATTTAACTAGTACATCCTCATTGGACATTCCTAATTCTTTCGCTATTTGGTATACTCTTGTTTTTGACACAAGATCACCCCCTATTATATTTTTGTTGTTTCCATTAATTCCATTAACGTTTTGGCAAAATTCTCATCTTTTACTCCTAGTGCTGCTCTTGGAGCCTTTCCTATTGCCAATCCTAATTGTAACTTAGTTGAGAAATATACATAAGGTATACTTCTATAAGATGATTTATCTTTAAATAATTTTTTAGTATTATCTGATGCGTCATCAGCTACTATAACTAATTTTACTTTTCCTCTTTTTAGTTCAAGTAGTGTTGAATCATCACCTGACACTACTTTACCCGCTCTAGTTGCAAGCCCTAAAAGAGAGTATATCTTATTTTCATTAGTCTTCATATGCCTTTAGCTCCTCAAGTAGATTTTCATATACCTCATTAGGTACTTCTAATTTAAATGCCTTATTCAAAGCTTTTGTTTTTATAGCTTTTTTTAAACATTCACAGTCCTTACATATATATGCGCCTCTACCATTTGCTTTCCCAGCAGGGTCTAAAAATATTTGACCCTCCTTATTTTTGACTATTCTAATTAAGCCTTTTTTAGAGTCTCTCTCTTGACAAGCTATACATTTTCTTTGAGGAATCTTTTTTTGTTTTTGCAAAGAACACCCCTCCTTATCATTTATGCATCTATTTGATCATCTTCATTTGATGAAGCTTCAATCCCAGCTTGAGATTCACTTTTTATATCTATCTTCCAGTTAGTAAGTTTAGCTGCAAGTCTAGCATTTTGACCTTCTTTACCTATTGCTAGTGATAATTGGTAGTCAGGAACTACTACTAAAGCTGACTTTTCTTCTTCATTTACATCAACTTTAACAACCTTTGATGGGCTTAAAGCTGCACATATAAATTCAGCTGGATCATCACTATACTTTATTATATCAATTTTTTCGTCACCTAGTTCATCAACTATATTTTTAACTCTAGATCCTTTTGGACCTACGCAAGCTCCGATTGGATCAATCTTTTCATCTATAGACTTAACAGCCATTTTAGTTCTTGATCCAGCTTCTCTTGCTATAGATTTTATTTGAACTATTCCTTCAAATATTTCAGGTACTTCAAATTCAAATAATCTCTTAACTAATCCTGGATGGCTTCTTGATACTACTATTTGAGGTCCCTTATTAGTTTTCTTCACTTCTAGTATATAAACCTTTATTTTTTGTCCTGCTTTGTAATGCTCTCCTGGTATTTGCTCAACTTGAGTCATAACAGCTTCTATTCTTCCAAGATTTACGTGAACAACATTTTTATTTACTCTAGCTACTTCTCCTGTAACTATTTCATTTTCTTTGTCCATAAATTCAGTATATACTATTTCTCTTTCAGCTTCTCTTATTCTTTGAACTACAACTTGCTTTGCAGTTTGAGCTGCTATTCTTCCGAAGTCTTTAGGAGTTACTTCATGTTCTATTATATCTCCTAATTCATAGTTAGGGCTTATTTCTAAAGCATCTTTAAGCTCTATTTCTAAGAAAGTATCATATAAATCAGACTCATCAACTACTACTCTTTGAGAGAATACTTTTATGTCTCCTCCATCTTTATCAAATTCAACTCTAACATTTTGAGCTGCACCGAAGTTTTTCTTATATGCAGTTAAAAGCGCTTGTTCTATAGTATCTATAAGAGTTTCTTTATCTATTCCTCTGTCTTTTTCAAGTTCGTCTAAAGCTTCCATAAATTCGTGGTTCATTTTATTTTTCCTCCCTAATGTTCTTTCAACTAGAACTTTATTGCTAGTCTAACAAGTGCTACTTCTTTTTTGCTAAACTCAACTTCATTTCCATCTATTATAACTTTTATATTATTTTCTTCTGTTAATCCAACTAACCCACCCTCAAATTGCTTAGATCCGTTCATTGGTTTATATAATTTTATTTCAACATCTCTTCCTTGGTATCTTACAAAATCTTTATCTTTTTTAAGTGGTCTATCAAGCCCTGGTGAAGATACTTCTAAGAAATAATTATCTTTTATAGGATCTTTAACATCAAGAACTTCACTTAATTCTCTACTTACTGCTTCACAGTCATTTAGAGATATTCCACCTTCTTTATCTAAAAATATTCTTAAGTAGTATTCTCCAGCTTCTTTAACATATTCAACGTCAACTATCTCAAATCCACGAGGATCTGTTATCTTAGCTACCATTTCTTCAATTGTAGCTTCTATACTCTTTTTCATTGGTTTCCCTCCTTATTCAATTGTCAGTTTAATTTAAAACAAAAGAGTGAGCACGTTCATGTCTCACTCTTAGTTTCTGCAAAATATACTATTTTATATACTATAATACCATATATTACTTTCAGTTGCAAATTTTTTGATTATTACTTAGTTTTATTACATTTTTTAAAGTTTATATATATATTATTCTGGTTTATATTTTGCTTTAGAAATCATTTGAGTCATTGTTCCCATAGGACAATATACACACCATGATTTTGGCTTGTATAATATCATTGTAATTACACCTAATATTGTAGATGTAAGCATTACACTATAAAATCCAAAGGCAAATTGAGCTATCCACGGTTGAACTATTGATGTATTTACCCAATTCCAAGGCATTTTAAACGTCCATAAAATAGTTACAACTTCTTTCATATTTTTAGTTCCTTCAAATACTAAATAAGTACTAAAAATCATATTTCCAAACATAACCATGAAAAATATTAAAAATCCATATCTAAAAGCTTTCGTTTTCAAGAAATGTGGTATGCTTTTTTGTCTTGACATCTTTAATTTATTCCCCATTAAATCTAGCATCTGACCTCTACCGCAATATACATTACAATATGTTTTTCCTCCCCCAAATATCGATATTAATAATGGTATTGAAAAACATAACAGCCCTAACCAAGCAAATAATATATTAAATATTCCTAGTGTTAAATACAACGCACTAACAATCCACATATAATCTTTCCAAGTTTTTTTCTTTTTCATTTTAGTTCACCTCGATCTTTTGTATTTCTATAACTGATGCAGGACAAGTTTTCGCACACTTACTACACCCTACACATTTATCTAGATTAACTTTTGCAAATACACCTTGTTCTATATTTATAATACCTAATGGACAAACTTTTGCGCATGCACCACAGGCTACACAATAATTCTTATCTACAATTGCTTTTTTCTTTAACATTTAATCCCTCCTACTTGTTATTGTTTATTCATTGTATAGTTTTTTTTATTTAATATCTGTGACAAAGTCACAATTATATGTGAATTTATTTAATAAAAAAACTCATTAGTTTTCTAATGAGTTAATTTTATTTCTTTTAATTTATCTATTTCTATTGGTTTACTATAATAATATCCCTGTATATAAAATTTATGGTCTGATATTTCTTTTATAAGTTCTACCTGATCTAAATCTTCTACACCTTCCATTACTACAGTTATATTTCTTTTTATTGATAAGTGATATATAGCATCTATTAAGCGCTGTACTATTATTGAATTTTCGATATTATCTATAAAGTATTTATCTAACTTAATTACATTAAAATCAAATTTTTCTAAAAATGATAAATTGGAATAATCAACACCGAAATCATCTATTGCAATTTTAAATCCACTATCTATAAGTTCTCTAATATTTTTATATACTTTTTTATAATCTTCACCACATACGTTCTCTGTTATTTCTAAACAGATTACATCTTTACCTATGTTGGATTCCTTCAATATTTTTTTGAATTTTTCACATATAACTTCATTTTCTATTTCTTTTAATGATACATTCATAGATACATAAAAATCTTTTTCTAAATAATCTATTGTTTTCATCTGACAATAGTCTTTTATTATCTTTTTTAATATCCATATAGATAAATCCCCCATCATATTACACTGTTCTAATTCACTTATAATTATATTTGGCATTATTAACTTTCCATTTACATTAAGTCTAATTAATGCTTCAAATCCTACGATAGCATTATTATTAGGATTTACAATAGGCTGATAATTCAATTTGTAATTATTATTTTTAAAATACAATTTTATTTTACGTTTTATTTTCTCCGTTAATATATTCGGTATAACTATTAGTTTTAATAAGAAATACATCATACCCGATATCATTATACACGCAAAAAAATTTACTATTTTTATAATTTTTTTATCTTTTTGTACTTTTTCAAAATCTTCTTTATACCCTACATATTTATAATATTTTTGTGATATCAACTCATTTTTTTCTTCTTGAAGTTCTAATAAATTTAAAAGCTGTTTTTCTACATTTTCAGTATCTCCAATTTCCTTATATGCTTTTACTAAACCATAAGAAGCTCTCGTATACATTTCAGTATCTGGATTAATTTCTAGATGTTTTTTTGATTCATTTAGATAATATATGCTTTTTTTATTTTTGCCATTAGCTAATTCTATTTGACCCAATACTATATAATAGTATGATTTTAATCCATAATATGTTTCGCCAGCTTCATCTAATGTTTTCTTAGCTATATTTATATGTTTTTGAGCTAATTCAGACTTACCTTGACTAGAATATAAATCTGCAATAGTTATATTTTTCAAACATTCTATTGATTTATTTTTGGGTGTAGTTATAAACTTCTGGTATTCAGATATCTTATTTAAATGTTTTTGTGCACTATCATACTTCATCGTTATATTTTCACATTGAGCTAAATTCAATAATCTATATACCTCTAGATCTATTCTTAAATCTTTATCATCTACTAAATCTGATTCAATAGAATTTAATATATTAATTGCTGTATCATATCCCCCTAACTCTCTTGCTATATATGATAAATCAACTACTGATTTTAACATGTAATAAGTGTTATTTGTCTTTTCACTTAATTTTATAATTTTTAAACTCGTCTTAATCCCCTCAGTATAATCTCTGTTGAGCATATATAAATTATGTAAAGATCTATATAGATATATTTGAGAATCCACTGATAGAAGTCTAGTATGTATAACTTTTTTTATATTTTGTATAGCTATATCTCTTCCTTCTTCTTCATCGTCAATTACTTCAAATATTTCCCATATAATTTTATAACTTTCATTATAATTTACTGGATTTATATTATTAAATGCTTCTACTGCATATTCTATAGCTTTTTTAAAATTATTGTTTTTGACCATATAGTCTGCTAAAAACTTATTTGAATATATTTTAACAAAATCATGTGTGTTCTTATTTATACTATTTTTTGATAATTCAAAGTATTCTTTAGCCTTTTCATCTTCTTTTTCTTCTTTTTGTAAGTACCCTAAAATAAAGTATTTTTCTGAATTATCTAAAGCGTCTTTTTCTAATTCAATCTTTATTTTATTATTTAATTTTTCATCTAATTTTTCATTATTTTTATAATTTTTTTCTATATCATTTACTACGTTATAATCTTTTGTATTTTGATTAAAATAGCACAAAATCAGGGTACATATTATAAAAAAAAATACTACTTTAAATTTCTTGATATCTATCCCCACTCTCTTTATATTATTAATTAATTAATTTATCTATTTTTTACCATTCTACATTTTATTATTTTTTTATACTTTTTTCAACTTTTTATTACTTTTTATTTAAATTATATGTATAATAAGTTTATTTCTTCTTATAATAAATTTTAAAAACAAAAAAAATGAGGTACTATCTACCTCATTTTTTTTGTTTTTAATTGAGCACATTAAGCTTCAATTAATTCCATATCTTCTTTTCTGTTTTCTATATCATTTTTACATTTTAATAATATTTTTCTTGCATACACCATAACTATAACTTCTGATATAAACGTAGATATCCATATACCTATTCCACCAAATAAAATCACCATAAGTCCTAGTGTTGCTATTATAACAACCATACCTCTTCCTAATGATACTGCCCCTGCATAGATAGGTTTGTCTATTGATACACAAAAGCCTGCTGTTACTACATTGTATCCCATTACTAAAAATGCAAATGAGAATATCCTTAAATTATTTACAGTGTATGTAAATAGTTCTTTATCTGAATTACTTATAAACATCAAAACTATTGGCTTTGCAAAAATAACTACTATTAAAAATGCTACTATAGAAGATATTTTTGCTGACTTTAATCCCATATTAAGTATTGCTAAAACTGATTTATTGTCTTTTTTGCCATAATAATAACTACAGATAGGCTGAATTCCTTGCGATATGCCCATCATAGTTGTTAGTACTAATATATTAATATAACAAACAACACTATAACTTACTAAAGCATCTTCACCTATCACTCTTAATATACTTTGATTAAATATTAAAACTACTATAGCTAGACTTACCTCTGTTGTAAAATCCGGTATTCCTATTGATATAATCCTTTTTAATATTTTGAAATCAAATTTAAATTTAACAAATTGCAATTTTCCTTTTTTCCTTAAAAAATGTATAAAGAAAAATGAAAATGATAGTACTCTAGCAATTCCAGTTGCAAATGCAGCCCCTTGAACACCATAATTTAATTGAATGACAAATATATAATCTAATACTATATTTGTTATTGCAGAAATTAAAACACCTATAGTTGCAAGATGAGGATAACCATCACTCTTTATCAAAACCTCTAAGGAATACGAAACTATATAAAATCCAACAAATAATATTATTGTCCCTAAATATTCTTTTACATAATCTATTGTTGAATTTGTAGCGCCTAAAAACACCGCTAGCTTATCTAAGTTAAATAAACTAAATATTATTATAATTGCTGATAAAATAGATACTGTTACTGTGTTTAATGTAAAATACTCATTAGCTTTTTTATTATCTCCATTCCCTAGAGTCATAGATACTATAGTAGTAGCTCCCGTAGAGAATAAAATTGAAAGTGCAAAAATTGTATTTATGTATGGTGTTGATATATTTACTGCTGCTAAGGCGTCACTACCTACTCCTTTGCTTACAAATATTCCATCTACCATAGAATATAATGAAAATACCCACATAGCTGTAACAGAAGGTACTACATATTTCTTAAATTGAGTTTTTAAATCTTTTGTATTTTCCATGTATATCTCTCCTTTCATTCTAGAAGACTATAAACTGTGGTATAATACACAAGTCAATAAATTTTTTTAATCTTTGAGGTGATTATTTGAAAAGAAAATATTATAAAACAGGAGAGCTTTCTAAAATCTATAAAATAGGTAGAGATTCTATAAAGTATTATGAGAAGTTGGGGCTTTTGAATCCCACTAGAGATACAAATTCTTATAGAATGTATACTATTAAAGATATTTGCAATTTAAATCTTATTCGAGAACTTAGAACATTGGGATTTTCAATGCAAAGAATAAAAGAATACTTACAAAATAGAAACATAGAGAACACTAAAAATATGCTTAAAGAAGAAATTGAGCTTATCGAAAAAAAAGTTGATGATTTAAATTCTCATAAAAAATCTTTGCAAAAAAGATTGCATTCAATTGATAGTTGTGTGAAACATACTACTTTTAATAGAATAGAACTTTTATATATGAATAAGAGAAAAGCACTTACTGTAGAGTCTAATGTTTCTTTTGATGAAAATGTTGATTATTTAATTCAAAGGTTAAGTGAAAAATTTGATAATAAATTTTATATATTGGGCAACAGTAACTTTGGTGCTGTATTTGATTCTAATAGCATCTCTAAAGATATATACAATAGTTACAAGCATACATTTTGTTTACTTGATGATAATTCACCTAACTATAACTTTATTTTAGATGAAGGATATTATGTTACATATACCTACAAAGGAGATTATAAGCAGTATTCTAAAGTATTTGATATGCTTTATAAATTTATTGAAATTAATAAATATACCATTTTAGGAGACCCTATTGAGATATATAAAATAGATGTTTATGAAACATCTATAGAAGATGAGTATGTTACTCAAGTTCAAATTCCAGTCAAACTTTTAAGCGACTTAGGTTTATAAGAATGTAAAAAGCTTCCTATGCATATTTGAATTAGGAAGCTTTTTATTATATTATATTTACTTATTATTCAAATTTTAAAATATTTCCATTTTCCATTATTATAGGTTTTGATCCATTACCGGTTTTATCTACATCTAATCTATCCATTAAGTAAGAGTACAACTCTTTTTTATTGTTAAATTTAGATACTTGATATGGAACTAAAAACGAATACTTTTCTAAAAATAATAATTCACCATTATCATCTATCAAAATCCCAGAATGACCTATAAATAATTCTTTTTCATCATAATCATGAAGATAAGCATTAATCATGGATACGTTTTTATTATCCTTAAATGTTATATCTCTTTTTTTCCATTCCTTTTTTATTTCGTTAATATGTACATTTTGATCAGTTGTATCTTTGGTTTTTATAACATCATATAAACTTATAAATTTATTAGTATCCTCTTTGCTAAATTGAGCTAATGGATTATTTTTTATGCTATCTAAATCAAACATTAAATTTATTGGTTCATCTATATGTTTTCCATTTGCATTTATGTAATCTCTATACAGTTCAAACGCTGTTAATCTACAGTTAAAATCTTGATAAAGGTATTCTTTCTTCTCCCACTCATGTATAGCATATACCTCATCGTATTCAGCTTGCGGCTTATCTGTTGATTTAAACTTTCCCTCTAATCCATCCATGCCTTCCATAACTTTATTATAAAAGTCTAATTGGCTTTCGAATTGTTCAATATATTTATTATTTATACCCGATTTATATAATTTATCTATAAATTCATCTTTAGTTTTTTCATCGATTAAATTAGAGTATATTAAATTATAGTTCTTGCTATAATTTGATTGCATAGATTCCATTTGTTTTTTTTCTGAATCCTTTATTATTACCTCATCTGTTTTATTTGTACATCCCGTTAATAGTGCTGTTGTACATATTAAAGTTAGTATATATCCTTTTAATTTCATAAACCTCTCCTTATTATTTATTGTTCTATATGTATAGACGGCTTATTTTTTTAAAAAGTTTTATATTTCATGAAAATAATGCACTCCTTTTTATGGAAATATAAAAATATAACATACGATGATTAAATCATCGTATGTTATATTTTTTCTTTATATGCTTAATAAATTTCAATATTATACACTTATATTTTCCAAACAATCTAACTTACCATCTACTATAGATATTACTCTATCTGCTTTTTGAGCTATACTTTGATTGTGTGTAATCATAATTAATGTTTGGTTGTATTTTTTTATAGAAGCTTTAAGTAAGTTCATTACTTCTTCTGTTGTTTTTGTATCTAGGTTACCTGTTGGTTCATCCGCAAGTATTATGCTTGGCTTTGCTGATAATGCACGAGCTATAGCTACCCTTTGTTGTTGTCCTCCTGACAATTGACTTGGTAAATGTGTTTTTCTATCTCCTATTCCCAACAAATTCATAAGATCCTCTATATAGTCTTCCTCTACTTTTTGATTATCTAATTTTAATGGTAACTCAACATTTTCTTTGACATTAAGTACAGGTATTAAATTATATTGTTGGAAGACAAATCCTACTTTTTGTCTTCTATACTTTGCTAGTTCTTTATCACTTAAGCAACAAATGTCTTTTCCATCTACTTTTATTGTTCCATTACTTGGACGTTCTAGACCACCTACTAAATGTAGGAATGTACTTTTACCACTTCCACTTGGACCTACAATTGCTACAAATTCACCTTTATTTATTTTTAAGTTTGCATCTTTTAATGCATGTACTGCTGTTTCTTTTTTTCCATATATTTTCCCTAAATTTATTGTTTCAAGTATTACCATAATATTCACCCTATTCCACTATATTTATAGATTCTACTATATTGCTTTCTTTTATTTTTCTTGCTGGTATGTATGTTGCAAACAATCCTATTAATATATTTGCAATACTTATTAATATATAATCCATATAAGCAATTTCAAATTCTAACCCTACATATTCAAATCCCCAAGTATTATATATTCTAATTTGCATCAGTATTCCAATCACTATTACTGCTACACTAGAAAGTACACCATATAATAAACCTTCATATATTATCATTTTTCTAAAGTCTTCATTTGATATACCTACTGCTCGTAGCATTCCGAATTCACTAGTTCTTGATGTTATATTATAGCTAACATTGTTAATTATATTAAACATACTTATGGTAAATATAATAGCTATAATACCATATCGATACACATTTTCTTTCTTATCTGATTGCTTATCAATTTCTTTTTCTTTTATCATACATTTTGTTGTTGTTCCAGCAGTTTTACTACCTATCTTTCCTAATTTTTTATTAATATCTTCATAATTTGCACCATCTTTAATATTCGCATAAACTAAGTCATATGTATTTATTCCTGTAATTTTTTCCATATATTCATTGCTTGTTATAATATCTATACCACTTTGCCATGAATATAGACAGTTATCTGCAAATGGATAGTCTACTATTGCCCCAACTTTAAATTCGCAATATTCATAATCATAGTTGTCTCCATCTTTCATAAACCAATAATTCGACTCATCATCTCTAGTTTTCATTTTACCTTTTGGATACTTTACTTTAACGGTATCACCTACTTTTATATCTACTGCTGGCTTACCTCCATCTATAATTGTAGTACTATAGCTTCCTTCACTAAATGTATGAGGAATATATAATACAACTTCATTGTTATTTTTCATTTTATTTATATCTATTTTTCCACTTACAACATAATTATCTAATGACTTTATCATTTCATCATTATAACCTTTTATCTGTTGTTGAATTGTATATGTATTTTTTTCTTTGTTTTCTAAAATTTCATGCCCTTTTCCTACCCTTTTAGCATTTTCTTCTTTTTCTTTATAATAATTTAAGTCATTAAATTTTTCTTTTGGTATATCCATTCTTGTTTGTAAAATACTTGCAGTTTTAACTTCTTTAATCCCATCTATTGATTTTATTTCATTTATTTGTTCTTTACTTATAGCACTATTTGAATTATAAGAACCCTTTGACGTTAAAATAAAATCACCATTATTGTAATAATTTAATTCAAACCTTTCCATTCTTTTTTGATATTCTTTGTCTGTATAATTATCTCTAACAATCATTAATCCACCTATACTCATAGATAAAATAATTATTATTAGCCCACCTTTATCTCTAAATATATTTCTCATAGAAACACTTTTCGTTACAGGTATATATTTACTTAGCTTATTTGCTATAAAATTATTTTTCTGTACTTTTTTATTATTATTTAAGTTTTTTCTTATTGCATCTATTGTAGATACTCTTGCTATCTTTATATAAGTTAATATACTTATAATAAAACTAACCAGAAGTATACAACCTGTTGCTAAAATTATGACCTTAATAGGTATTACAAATGGAGTAGCAACTCCTTTAATCTCAAACTTTACATTTCCTGATAATTTATTAAAAATCTGTGCTCCACCCATACCAATTAATATTCCTATAGGCAAACTTATAAAACTAAGCATTACTAATTCATATATCATAAATTTGAATATTTTAAAATTAGTGCTTCCTAAAGCCTTTAGTACTCCATATTCTCTTATTCTTTGATATATTGATATACTATATATGCTGTACATTACAAAACCTGCAAATAAACTTACAACTATTGCTGTGTTTTTACTTTCTTGATCTAATACTCCATTTGTCGTAATAGAAGATACAAGCTCTTTGTTTACTCTAATATTATCTTCTTTACTAAATTTCGCTTCTTTAGATATATTATTTATATTTTTTAATATATCAGTCTTTTCATTAAACTCTACATATGTGTCAAATTTATTACTACTTGATTCATCTAAACTCGTAAACATTTCGCATATTCCAACGCTTTTTGCACTATACCTATCACTAAGTATTCCTACTACTTTAAATGTTTCTGGTTTTTCTTTTTCATATAATTTAAAAGTTATTTCCTGATTTATATTAGGATCTAATCCTAAGCAATTTAAAATCCATTTTTCTACTACAACTTCATTTTTGCCTTTTGGATATCTTCCTTTTAAAAGTTTAGAGTCTTTTTTTAAGTAATTTTCACTTGCACGTTGTATATTTATAGGCAATTTTTCACCTAAATCAGTTGATGCATAATTAGATGTCATACTAATATCTTTTATATCATTTCCTTGCTTTACTATATCTAGTTGCTCTTTATTTATGTCTTTAAATCTTACATGATAATTTCCACATTCTCTTTTCATTCTGTCTACATCTGCTTGTTGAGCACTTCTAGATAGGGTCCCTACACCTACTATAAGAGCTGTTCCCAGCACTATACTTAGTATTATTGCTAATGACCTTGCTTTATAACTTTTTATATATTTAAATACAATACTTAAGTCATTTTTCATATTCCCACTTCCTTCCTTTTGAATAACTTAATTATATATTCATTTAAAAAATGTATCAAATTGCACTTTTTCAAGTTTTTAATGCTTATTTGCATAAATTTATAACTTAAATTTCACATTTTTATAGCTTATTTGCAAATTTCCACTTTTTACATATTTTTTTATAAATGTTATAATCGGTGTATAAAATCGTTAGGGGTGAATTATGGAAAGTATTATTGTATTTCCTATATATATTTTGATTATATTTATAGGACTTAATTTTTATCTTGATAAATTTATGTTTTACAAGAAACTATCACTTTCAAAGAAAGGTCTATTAACAATATTTTTATCAATTCTACTAGCATTACTTATAAGAAGTTTTTTAGTTTTTTGTCTAATTAAACTTAATTCTAATTTATTATTTAGTGGATTATTTAAAATATTTTTATCTTTTTTATTTGGATTTATTTGTTTTTATATAGGATATAAGGTTATTAGGTTAATAGATAATAATGATTGTAATAAAACTAAAATTAAAAATCAAAACAGTAAAATTGAGCATAAGGATAATATAATAGGCAAGCTTAGAAGTCAAAAGCATGACTATTTAAAACATTTACAAGTTGTGTATTCTTTACTTAATAATGGATTTAATGATGATGCTAAAAGCTATATAACTAATATATCTAATAGTTTTAGATCTAAAAATTCTAGATATGGTAAAGTTTCTTACTTAGATGCAATTGCATCTTTAAAGTATGAAGAATGCCTTCTAAAAAATATTTCTTTTGATGTTTATATACAAGATTTCATAGATAACTTAATTATTGAGCCTAATGAAATGAGTTCTGTATTACTTAATATAATAGATAATGCTATTGATTCATTATCTATTATTAATAAAGATAATAAGTATATAAAGCTATTTGTTTATGAAGATGAATTTCAATATGTTATATCTATAAAAAATAATGGACCTAAGATATATAATACTGAAGATATATTTAATGAAGGTTTTTCTACTAAGGACGGTGAAAATAGGGGTTACGGTCTTTATCTAGTTAAAAATATATTAGACAAATATGGATATCATATATTTGCAAGTAGTGATGAGTTTATAACTGAATTTACAATTTTAATACCTAAGTATTGTTAATAATCTACCCCAGGTAAACAAATCCGACGTGGGGTCATATAATTTTATAGGGAGAAAATATTTATGATAAAAGTTTTAGTTTGTGATGATGATAAAATCGTAAGAGATGATATAGAAAAAACTATTAAAGATTGTGGTTTTGTTGACTATGTAAAAAAAGTTAATAATGGTTTAGAAGCTATTGAATTTATTAAAAATGATAAAATCGATTTATTGATTATAGATATTGATATGCCATATAAAAATGGAATTGAATGCGCTAAAGAAATTAGTTGTATTGATAAGGATGTTCATATTATTTTTGTAACTGGATTTGCAGATTATAGTTTGGAAAGCTTTAAAGTTCATCCTGTGGATTTTATTGTTAAGCCTTTTACTAAAGAGAAAATTTTAGATTCTTTAAATATTGCTATTGATCATATTAACTCTCATAAATTAGCTAAAAAGAATTTTATTGAAGATACGTTATTTATTTATAAAGTTAGAAAACAAGTTCATATGATTAATTTTGATGATATAGTTATGTTTGAAAAAAATTCTAGAGCTGTTAATTTGTACACCAGAGATCATGATGTTATTAAATTTTATGAAAACTTTGAAGACCTAGAAAAAAGGCTTCCTCCTAATTTTTTTGGTAGCCACAAAAGCTATATTGTAAATTTAAAGCTTATACATAAAGTTATTCCTATTAGCAAATCGTCTTTAGAGATTAAATTTATTAACTTTCAAGAAAGTGCTACACTTAGTAAATCATTAGAAAAAGATTTTCTTTATAGATTTTATAGAACTAAAAGATTTTAAAATTTAATTTACTTAATCTAATATGTATAATGCTACAATACATGTGCTAAATACTTTTTTATTAATAAAAAGGTCACGATAAAGTGAAAAATAATTCACTTTATCGTGACCTTTTATATTTATTAATTTTAATAATTAATTAAAGTAATGATAATTGATTTTCATCACTCATATTCTCAAGTGATCCATGAATAGTTAAAGTTTCTACAACTGTTTTAGATATCTTAGTTCTCTTTCTTAATTCCTCTTTAGAAATAAACTCTCCATTTTCTCTTTCTTTTTGGATATTAATTGCAGCATTTTCTCCTACCCCTTGTAGTGCTATCATTGGAGGTAAAAGCAGTTTTTCTCCTGCAACTTGGAATTTTGTAGCATCTGATTTATATATATCAACAGGAAGTATTTTTATATCTCTTGCATACATCTCTAGAGCTACTTCAAGTACTGTTAGCATATTTTTTTCTTTTGCAGTTGCATCATTTCCAAGAGCTTCTATTTCTTGTATTTTAGATTTTATAGCAGGTAGACCTTTTACTATTAAATCAGCATCAAAATCCTCTGCTTTAGTTGTAAAGTAAGTTGCATAAAATGCTTCTGGATAATGAACTTTACAATATGCTAGTCTAAATGACATCATAACATAAGCTACGGCATGGGCTTTAGGGAACATGTACTTTATCTTTTGACATGAACCTATATACCATTCTGGAACATCATTTTCGTGCATTTCTTCTATATGCTCTGGCTTTAAACCTCTACCTTTTCTTACATTTTCCATTATAGTGAAGGCATTTTTAGGCTTTAGTCCTTTGAATATAAGGTAGTTCATTATATCATCACGTGTTGATATAACATCGTCTATTCCAACTACTTCAGCAACAACTAAATCTTGGGCATTATTTAACCAAACATCGGTACCATGAGATAGTCCAGATATTCTAACTAAAGCTGCAAATGTTGTAGGCTTTGTATCAAGTAACATTTGTCTAACGAATTTAGTTCCAAACTCTGGTATAGCAAGTGATCCTATTGGACAATTTATATCTTCTGGTGTTACCCCTAATGCATCTGTTGATGTAAACAGTGACATTGTTTCTGGGTCATCTAGTGGAATATCTGTTGCTATTATTCCGGTTAAATCTTCTAACATCCTTATCATGGTCGGAGCATCGTGCCCTAGTATATCAAGTTTTAGTATACGTCCACTTATTGAGTGGTAATCAAAGTGTGTTGTTATAACTCCACAACTAGTATCATTTGCTGGATACTGTATTGGGGTAAAGTCATATACATCTTTATAATGAGGAACAACCATAACTCCTCCTGGATGCTGTCCTGATGTTCTTTTAACTCCTGTACATCCATTTGAAAGTCTAAGTACCTCTGCACTTGGAACATGTATATTATTTTCTTCTACATATTTTCTTGCATACCCAAATGCTGTTTTTTCAGCAACTGTACCTATTGTTCCCGCTCTATAAACATATCCTTCACCGAATAAATCTTCTGTATATTTGTGTATTACTGGTTGGTAATCACCAGAGAAGTTAAGGTCTATATCTGGCTCTTTATCCCCTTCAAATCCTAAGAAAACTTCAAACGGTATATCATGTCCATCTTTTTTTAGAGGTTTACCACATTTAGGACAATCCTTATCTGGTAAATCCACTCCAGAACCATACTCACCGATCTCAAAGAAATATGAGTATTTACAGTTTTCATCCTCACAAATGTAATGAGCTGGAAGAGGATTAACTTCTGTTATATCACTCATAGTTGCTGCAAATGATGAACCAACTGAACCTCTAGAACCAACTAGATATCCATCTCTTAAAGACTTCGTAACTAGTTTTTGAGATATAATATACATTACGGCATATCCATTACCTATGATTGAATTTAACTCTCTTTCTAGCCTTTTTTCAACAACCTCAGGTATAGGATCTCCATATATTCTTTTTGCTTTTGCATAGCACATTTCTCTAAGCTCTACATCTGATCCTTCTATTTCTGGAGGGAATGTTCCATCAGGTATAGGCTTTATGTCTTCTACCATATCAGCAATTTTATTAGTATTTGATATTACTATTTCATAAGCTGTTTCAGCTCCTAAATACATAAATTCATCCATCATTTCATTTGTTGTTCTAAAATGAAGATAAGTTTCTTCATCATCAACTTTAAATCCTTGTGAGTACTTGAGTATTTTTCTAAGCACTGCTTCATGCTTATCTAAAAAATGAACATCTCCTGTTGCCACTGGTATTTTTCCAAACTTCTTAGCCACTTCTACCATTTTGCGATTTAGCTCTCTTAGTTCGTCTTCATCTTCAACTTCACCTTTATCAAGCATAAATCTATTATTGTCTATTGGCATTACTTCTATATAATCATATAAATCTATTATTTTAGCCATTTCTTCATCACTTACATTTTTTTTAACTGCTTTAAACACTTGCCCTGCTTCACAAGCTGAACCTATTAGTATTCCTTCTCTATGCTCTTCTAAAAAGCTTCTAAGAATTCTAGGTGCTCTATAAAAATGATTAACATGAGCATCTGATACTATTTTATATAGATTTTTAAGACCAGTATAATTTTGAGCAATTAATGTTATATGATTTGTTCCAAGCTTAGTATAATCAATTTTACCTAAAACTTCATTTACCTCTTCTAATGTATTAGCACCTTGTTTAACTAACATATCTAAGAATTTGATAAATATAAGTGCAGTAGCTTGAGCATCATCTACAGCTCTATGGTGATTTAAAAGTGGAACACCTAGAGCTTTTGCTACAACATTTAATCTGTGTCTTTTTAAATCAGGAAGTAATACTCTTGCTAGAGTTAATGTATCTACACTTTTGTTGGTAAATTCTAAGTTTTGTTGTTTGCATTTTTCTTTTATAAAACTCATATCAAAGTCTGCATTATGGGCAACTAGCACACTATCTCCTATAAACTCTAAAAATTTAGGTAAGACTTCTTCTATAGTTGGCTTGTCCTTTACCATATCATTAGTTATACCTGTTAATTCTTGAATCTTATATGATATATCTCTTTGAGGATTTATAAGTTCACTGAATTTATCAACAACTTTAAAATCTTCTATTTTAACAGCTCCGATTTCTGTTATTTTATCATTTGTATTCGAAAAACCAGTTGTTTCTATATCAAATACTATAAAGCTTTGTGAAAGTGGCTTTTCATTTGGATCCTCTATAATTTCAGCAGAATCCTCTACTAAGTAGCCTTCAACTCCATATAATACTTTTATATTATTTGCTTTTCCTGCTCCCATAGCCTCTGGGAATGCTTGAACTACACCATGGTCAGTTATTGCAATTGCTTTATGTCCCCATTTAGCCGCTCTTTCTACTAATTTTTTTGTAGGGCATATAGCATCCATCGAAGACATTTGAGTATGAGCATGAAGTTCTACTCTTTTTTCATCTGATGTATCTTGTCTTTCTACTTTAACTTCTTCTCTTATACCACTTATAGTCATTGTAAGCTCTCTTTGATAAGTGTCGTATATTACATCCCCTTTAATTTTTAAATATGACCCTTTTTTAACATGATCAAGGACACTATCTTTATTCATGTCATTTAAGAAAAGCTTACAACTTATTGAACTTGTATAATCCGTTACAGAAGCTATCATTAATATTTTACCATTTCTAAGCTCTTTAGCTTCAATGTCAAATACTTCTCCCATTATACAAACAGTTCCTGATGTAGTGCTCAATGAATTTATTTTTTCAAGCATTGCATTTACATTTTCACCGTATATTAATTCTTCATCTTCATCTTTTATAACGTACGCAGCTTCTTCATCCTCTATATCTTCTTGTTTCGAACTTATTTCTAGTTCTTTAATTCTATCTTCTACTATTTTTTCCGATTTTCTAATTATTTTCTCTATGTTTACTTCTTCATCTACAGCTCTTTCTATTTCAATATTTATATCCATACCTAGTTCTTCACTTAATACTGTTTTTAAAACATGTATTAAGTTTTGTTTCATAAGTCTTTCGTAAAATAGTCCTTTTGGAAGTTTTATTTTTAATAAATCATCTATGCATAAATATTCAACTTGTTTATACCATCCTGCAATAGACGGACATAGCTGTTTAAGTATATATATAACATTTGTCCAATATACTTTTAATATATCTTTATTTTTCTTTCTATCTAAACCTGTATATCTTATTTTTATCTTTATATCTCTAAAATAATCTAGTCTTTCTTTTAGCTCATCTCTAAATACATCGAGTAATTCATATGATACTATACTTTTTGACGTTAGATAAAAATATACAATTTTATCTTCTTTAAAATAAGTAACTTTACTTATATATACTTCCTTTAACTGTTTTGAAAGTACATTATTATTTATTTCTAATTTATCAAGATATTCTTTTACACTTTCCATAAATTCCTCCTTCCTTGGATTTTATACACTAAATATATCATTTGAAACATACATAACTTTTTATTTATTATTGTTTTATATTAATTTTTTTAAATTATTACACGTAAAAAATTTCTTATTAATTTAATATTTCTATTTTTTATTAGATAGATATTTTAAAATAATAAGAATGATAAATATTATATCATATATGTATAGCCTAATTAATAAAATTTAATTTTAACCCATATATTATTTTTTTACCAATATTATTTTTAGTATTCAAATGAAAGTAATATATTTTACCCTCTAATACATTTATTTTAATGTATTTTTAATTGGATTAGCTACAAATTACGTTTTTTTTAATAATATATTAAAAGACTATAATGTAAGGCGGTGTTAGCATGACTTCTTTTGATTCAAATAGATATAGAAAAATAGCATTTTATTATAAAGATTTAGGAGAAAAAAAACTTTTAAAAAAATCTGTATCTAATCTTAATATAGATAAAAGAGTTTTTCTTTATTACTCTAAATATAGCAACGTGCCAATATGTGCATTACCTAGGATAAAATTTGTTTTATCTTCTAGATCTGGTTTTTTATCATTTTGCTATAATTTTTTTACATTTGTGAACTCTAATGAAAATTGCATAATTATAAGTCCTTCTTCTATATCATCTATAGCTAAATTTGTTATTTCTCATGAAGTTGGTCATATACTTGATCCAGATATCTATAAGTCAAAAGAAGAATATACTGTAATTTTATCCAATCTTATTGATAAACTAGTCGAATATAATATTGATATAGATACAAATGACTTTCACAAAGGAAATATACCTATAGAATTAGAGTCTTGTGTAATTGATCTTAAAAAAAATTTAATAAATAGAGAATCTAAAGCATGGGATATTGCTAAAACTATAGTTGATTTTGAAAACCCTAAGGAAGAGTTTTTGTTTAATAAAATGAAAGAATATGCATTAGCTACTTATAATTTTGGAAATCTTAAAAATATTGTTAAGGAGCACCATCTGGATATTTTCTTTAAACGTAGACAGTATTCAGCTTAAATCCGCTAAAAAAAGTGTCTCAATTAATGATTAAAATCATTGTGAGACACTTTTTTTAGTTAATTTTAATTTTATAAATTATAGACTCTTCTAATATATAAGGAGTTTTTTTCATACAATTATGACCAATAAAAATATTATTTTTATTTTTAGTTTCTAATAAATTATATATAGCCTCTCCATATCTTAAATCTAAATTATAACTAATCTCTTCAACTTCTAAGTTTTTATAGCTTTGCAAGCTTGTAGAGACCTTCCCACAAAGATGTATTACACTACTCTCTATAGAGTTATCTAGTTTCTCTAGAGTCCTTATTGTTGTATTTCCTACTATTTCTTTATATACTTTAGGACCTACTATTTCAATCGATGACATTGGGTCACTATAAGAAATTATATCTACTTTATTTTCTATTGCCTTTTTCACATATTTAACTATATTATTTTCTATTTTATTAAGAATATTTTCTACAGTAGATTTATCTTTTCTTAAAGCTTTATAAATATATTTAGAATCTATTAATAAAGATAAAATTGTAAAAGGGCCGCATACATTCAATACTACTATTTCTCCTTTATTTTTTAAAATAGAAATAGAATCTAAAACTTCTTTAATTCTTCCTCTTTCTAAGTTTATGTCTTCTATGTCTAATAATTCATTTATATCTTTATATGCATAATTGCTTATTCTAGGGCAGTTTTTTTCATCTCCCAACTTTATATTAGCACCCATTGCTTCCGCTTCAACAGTAGTACAAAATGGAACCTTACATATACTATCATTTTTATATAACTTTAAATTTTGTGATACGTAAGCTATATCTTTTGAATTTGTATGTAAATCTGGAAATTTCAAATGTGTATTATCTATAATCTCCATGGGTATGTTTTCATTATCATTTTGATTGCATTTAAATATATTCTTCATAGCTTTCTCCTAATAAAAATTCATTTTGCTAATATTTATAATAAGTTCACCCTTGTTTAAAATTCAATTTAATTAACCCACTGAGTTAGCTCCATACTTTATAGCATCCACGAATTCGTACTTTACTTAAAAGTTTTTTGAGTTTTTCTTTTTCTAGTTTTTTTCCTATAATACATATTTTTGAGTTTGTATCTATATCGCTATTACAAATATCTAGGATTCCATTAACATAATTAAATTCAAAAACCTTTCCCGATGAAGTTTTTAAAAAACCTTTTGATCTTATTATTTCACCATATTCTCTATTTTTAAAATTATCAAATATCTCCTTCAGTTTCTCTACGTCTTTAATTTTAAAATCAGAAAAAGATACAGTACTTATTTCATTCATACTTAAATCAATATTTTTATATTTATCTTCTTTGTTTTTGTATTTTAAAGTATTTAGATTACATTCACTTTTAAGGTTTTTTATTGAGATTTTATCCCAATCTTTAATTAATATATTTAAGTTTTTATCTAATTGTTTTAAAGAATCTATAATATTATTTATTTCATTTTGATTTAAATTTTTGGTTTTGCTAAGTAATATTAAATTCGCATTTAAAAGTTGGTCCTCAAAAAATTCTCCAAAGCTATCTATATAATCAAAATAATTTATAGCATCTAATACAGTTATCAAAGAACTTATTTTACACTTTGCTTTAATTTCTTCATTGCTAATAATAGATACTATTTCACTTAACATTGCTACTCCTGTTGGCTCTACAATTATCCTTTCAGGATTAAAATCATTAACTACCTTTAAAATAGTATCTTTAAAATTTAGTTTCATGCTACAGCATATGCATCCATTTTGAAGTTCGATTATTTCAAGTCCATCTTTTTTTATAATATCCTTATCTATACCGATTTTCCCAAATTCATTTTCTATAACAACTATTTTTTCATTTTTATAAGCTTCTAAATATTTTTTAATTAGCGTTGTCTTTCCCGATCCTAAAAAACCTGAAATTATATCTAAATTTATCATTTACTTCACCTTTAAAACTTTAAACAATCTGTAAAAAGCCTTTCATATCCTTCTTCTGTTGATAACTCACAATAGCTTATATCCCTTGCGATTTTCTCCATCTCATATCTTATATCCTTAGAAAGCAATGTCATTATAGCTCCTGTTTTTGAAGAGTTTCCTATGTACTTAATTTTATCTTTAAGCTCTTTAGGTATAATACCTACTCCAACTAAGCTATCAACACTAAGATGCTTACCAAATTGACCTGCAATAATAACTTCATCTAAACTTTTTATATCTATATCCATAGTTTTCAATAAAGCATAAAATCCAGATAATATAGCACCCTTAGCTAATTGTACTTGTCTTATATCTTCTTGAGTTATTGCTAATATTGGATTGTTAATATCTAATATAAATTTTCTCTTTTTATTTTCATCTACTATATTTTCACTCAGATGTTTTAAAGTATCATCACTTTCAATAGATTCTCTTTTTTGTATTCTTCCTGTTTTCCCTATAATTTTTAGCCTAGCCATCTCACTTATAGCATCTATTATTCCACTACCACATATCCCTTTTGGTTGTTTATTTCCTATTACTTTTTTCTCTATTAACTCACCAATTTTTATATTTTCAATAGCTCCATCTCCTGCCCTCATTCCACAGCTTATATTCATTCCTTCTAATGCTGGTCCTGCCGCACATGAACATGATGTTAAATTTGATTTTTTTGATAAAACTATCTCCCCATTTGTACCTATATCTATAAATAAAATATTCTTATCTGTTTTTTGCAAGTCACAAACACAAACCCCTGCTACAATATCAGCACCAATGTAACTTGATACACCAGGTAATAAATAAACTTTACCAAATGAAGATATATTTATTCCTAAATCATTTGCATTTATACTCTTACCGCTTAAAAATACAGGTGAATATGGTGCTCTTCCTATTGATTCTGGGTTAATTTTAATAAGTGTATGCATCATTGTTGTATTTGCTGCTACAGCTAATTCATATATATTTTCTTTGTTTATATTATTTTTTTTACATAGTTTATTTATTAAATCATTTATACAATCTATTAATACCTTATTTAATATATCAAGCCCATTTTTATTTATCTTGCAAAAGTTTATTCTTGATAAAACATCTAATCCATATTCTTTTTGAGGATTTATATCACTTTCGCAATCAATTTCACATTGTCTATTTAAATCTATAAGAGATGCAACTACTGTTGTTGTTCCTATATCTAAAGCTATTGAGTATAAATGCTCACTAGTATCTCTACATTCTATTCCTATTAATTTATCATCTAAATATACAACGCTACATTCATCATTTTCAAAAATACTTGGTAAAGCTATTAAAGCTTGATAATTATTATTTATTTTTATACCTTCAGAATTTAAAATATCTTCTAACGATAGATTATTTTCTAACGTAGGTTTGTTTAATTTATATACCTTTTTTGTAAGAACTGGCGATTTTTTAAAATCAGGCATATATCCTTCTGTCAATATTTTATGTTTTTGTACTTCATTACTTATAAATTCTACTTTTAAATCCTCTTTTGGATATACTAAACATCCTAATCTTATATTATTTCTTATTTCTTCTTCATTTAAAAATCTTAATTCTTCTTGCGTCAAATCATTTATATTTCCATCTATTATTTTTATTTTGCATTTGCCACAAGTTCCTTTTCCTCCACAGGGACTTTCCATTCCTAAATTATTTTCTTGTATTATACTTAAAAGACTTTTTCCTTGTGTAAATTTGTATTGTTTATTGTTTATATGTAAATAGCTCATATGTACCTCTTTTTAATTACTGTATTGTTTTGCACATTCTACTAAAACTTTTATATTATTTAGTTTACTTCTTACCCCTATTCCACAAGCTGGAGATAATATATCTACCCCACTATTTAAGCATTGATTAGAAATATTTTTTAAACTTTCCTCAGTCCCATTTTCAATTGCAAATGTGCTCACATTACCCATTATAATTTTTCCATGTACATTTTCAACAACTTGTTTTGCATTTGTTATAGAGTCAAAGCTTATTGCATCACTATGTAAATCGTTTAATTCATTATATATACTTTTTAATTTTCCACATATATGTATAATAGTCCCACCTTTTGCATAAGGCTTTAAGTTATCTATTATTTTATTTAAATATGGAGTTGCAAATTCGTTAAATGTTTTAGCTCCTAATATTTCTCCTGTACCACTTGGATCTGATATTGTTAAAACATCTGCTCCAGCTTGTAATTGTGCTTTACCAAATTCTATAAGATTGTCTGTTACAAATTCCATAAATTCATGAGCTTCATTTTTTTTCTTTCTTAGCTCTTTGTAATATGTCATAGGTTCCATAAGGGAAGATGCTAAACTTACTGGACCTGTTAAGTTGGCTACAATTGGAATATCCTTATTTTTTTCTTTTAAAATTTTTATAGCATCTATTACTGTTTTTGCTCTTGCCGTATTTACATCAATTTTTTTTAATTCTCTCCAATTTGAAACAGATTCTATTGGGTATTTTACAACTCTAGGCTCAGTAACTTTAGTCCCCATATATACATCAGCCCCCATGCATTCCGCTTCTACAGTCATACAAAATGGAACTCCAAAATTTTCAAATCCTCCATTTTTATACATTCCTAGTGTTAAATTTGCCATCATTTGTGAATCACTATGAGCCATTGGCCAAAATACATTTTCAATGTCCATAATATCTTCTACTATCATATTCATCATTCCACCAGGGCATATGCATGGTTTTCTATCTACTTTTTCACCTTTTAAAACTTTATATAGTCTTTCTTTTTCAGTCATTATACCACCTCTTTTACAGTGGCTTTTTTCTTATTTATTAATTCTTTTGCAAGCTTAGATGCCTTCGACGCCTCGTGTGCATATCCATCTGCACCTATTTTATTTGCAAAACTTTGAGATATAGGTCCGCCACCTACCATAACTACAAATTCATCTCTTATATCTTCTTCTTTTAACATATTTATTATTTTTTGCATATTATCCATAGTTGTTGTCATAAGTGTTGATAATCCAATTAAATCAGCATCTAGTTCTTTGGCTTTATTTATAAATTCTTCACAAGGAACATCTCTACCTAAATCATATACTTCAAATCCAGATGTCTCTAGCATTATCTTAAATAAGTTTTTTCCTATATCGTGAGTATCTCCTTCTACAACTCCAACTACGGCTTTATATGACTCTTTTGTTGAATCTTTTTTTAGATGTGGTTTTAGTATATTAATGCCTTCATACATAGCGTCTGAACATAATAGAAGCTCTGGTATATAATACTCTTCTTCTTCATATAGCTTACCTGCTTCTTCCATGCCTGCTGCTAATCCTTTTGATATTCCTTCATATGCTTCAAATTCATTTGCTATATATTCATTTGCTATATCTATTACTTCTTCGTCTTCCATTTCTACAACACAACTTGCTAGTTTCTTTAATAGTTCTTCTTTTAAATTTGACATTTATATCTCCCCTTATAATTCATTTATATTTACTTTACTTGATCCAAATATTCTTGCTGCATCCATAAGAGCTATTATATTTTTAGGATCCGTTCCTATTGGAACATCACAACCTGTACTTAATACAAATCCCTTTTGGCTATCATGTGCCTTAACTATACATTCTCTTGCTTCTTTATATACATCTTCTATACTACCTCTTAACATAGTTTCAACAGGGTCTACATTTCCGATTACACATACTTTATGTCCATATGCTTCTTTTAACTCACCTATATCATCAACATTATCTAAGCTTAAATTAGATATACCTATGTCTACCATATGCCCCCATACTTTTTTTGTTTTTCCACATATATGAAGAGTTGATCCTCCTCCTGTTCTTTCTATAATCCTATCCATACATCTTTTTAAATATGGTTTAGCAAATTCTTCAAAGTTTTTTGAACTTATCATTGTACAAGATGCATTTGGCTCTGCAATTCCTGGAGTTAAACCTATATCACAAGCTGCATCTATGTAATTTAAAACGCTCTGAGTTGAAATTTCTAAAAGTTGATGGGCCATTTCTTTATTTTTAGTTAAATCTCTTAAAAACTTATCTGTTCCTCTTAAAAATGAAGCTACTGTGAAAGGTCCTCCTACTGATGTTCCTACGCCGACTTCATTATCTAACTTATCTTTAGTTATTTTAAGTGCTTCTAAAAAATAATGTATTCTACCATCTTTATAAGGATCTATAGGGCTTAATTTTCCTATTTCACTATAATCATTTATTGCAGGTCTGTTAATATAAGGTGTGTTATTTAATGGAAACATAACTTCACTTCCCATAGCTTCTGGTATACCTTGAAGGCCTGGTCCAAAACCTATACTATCTGGTCTAAATGTTTCAAAACTTTTTACAGCTACATCTACAAGCGTATCTATAGAATGATTATAATCATATATTGTATGACCAAATGTAGGCGCAACGCTTTCCCCAAGAAAAGGTGAACATGGTATTCTATCAATTGCTTTTCCTTCTCCAAAAGCTTTCATTCTTTCTTTTGGAGTCATTTCATCTTTATTTATTATATATTTCATAGATTTCTCCCCTTTTTTTATAAAACGTCTCAATTCAGAGCATATTTTACAGTATTAGGTATAAATATTCAAATAGTTATATTCTATAGCATTAGTTGTATATATCAATTATTTCTATACATTTTATTAATACTATAATATATTATCTTTCTCTTAACTTAATAAATGAAATACTCTATTTATCATTAATAATACTTTAAAATATTTACTCTACTCAAATAAAAAAGCTAACATTAGATATGTTAGCTTTTTTATTATTTTTTATAATTTGGAATTTCATATATTAAATTACTTTTTGTATCATACATTCCAATTAATTTAGTCATTATTCCTGATATCCCATTTGCCCAGTTTACATCTGTTGCATACTGATGCCATGTATAATCATAGTTAAATTTCATTTTATATATAGTATTTTGATTGTACTTAGAACTTTTTATGTAATTTTGAGCTATCCATGCTGCCGATCCATCTATAGTTGCTTCTATACTAGTCCAACCATTAGAATATGCTGCTTCTGCCCCTGATACATTTGCACTTTTATCTATTGCCCCGATACCAAAGAAATTATAAACTGTAACAGGTTTAGATAATGGCTGGCCTTTATATGATGTTATAGTTTGACCTTGCGCAAGAGTTGATTTTCCATAACCACTCTCCCACATTGCATGTGAAACAAGATATACAAGGTCTATATTGTATTTTTGTGCTGCATTTATGAATGCTTGTCCTTGATTATAGAATACATTAGTACCAGATGAGGCTGGTGATAATGAATTTAAGTATGAATTTAGTTCACTTGCAGATATTCCTCCTTTGTAAGTATCTAATCTTAAAAATTGCATTATACCTTTAGAGCTATTTTTAAAATTATCAGGATTTAGGAAATATTCTAAGTCACTTCTGTCTGCAGGTATAAATCCTCTTGCTTCTCTCATCATAAATGTAGTCATAACTTGGCTACTTCTAGGTTTAGATGAATCGATGACATTTGCTCCCACACTTGATCTTTCTAGTTGAGCTAGTATATGATCTTCTAAAGTATAATTTAAAGCTTTATTGTTTATTGTTGAACCATCTATATTTGTAGATGAATCTCCACCTGGATTTGTTCCAGGATTTGTATCTGGTTGTGTTGGTGGTATTTGCGTATTCTCACTACTTAAATATTGAGTTGATGTATACGCTATTTTGCCTTTAAAATCTATTTTTGACCAACCATTACTTTCTGACATTATACCTACTTTTTCACCTTTTGATAAAGTCCCAACCTTAGAGTAATTTGTACCTGGTCCACTTCTAACATTTAGTGAACTTGTATTTACAATCTTATTTTCTTTTATAGCTTCTGGTTTTTCCTCTGGCTTAGGTGTTGGAGTAGGATCTGTAGGTTGTGAAGACACATTACTTAAGTATCTACTTGAAGTATATGATACATTCCCCTTATAATCTATTTTTGACCAATCATTACTTTCTGAGATAACTTTTACTTTTTCACCCTTTTTTAGCTTTCCAACTATAGAATAACTTGTATTTGGTCCACTTCTAACATTCAAACTATCTGTATTTACTTCTTTAGTTGTTGTATTAGTACTACTCGATCCTTGAGATTGATTTTCACTTAAATACTTTATAGAGACATATCCTAGCCTTCCATCGTATTTTATTTTTGCCCATCCGTTACTTTGAGATAATAATTCTACTACCGTTCCTTTTTTAAGTTTCATTATTATTCTATAACTAGTACCTGCTCCATTTCTAACATTTAAATTATCTGTGTTTATCTTCATTTTTTTTGATGAAGTATTATTACTTGATTGATTTGAGCTATTAGAACTACTTTCATTTTGAATTTTTATATATGTAGATGATGCCCATCCTTGCTGTCCCAAACTATTTTTTATTTTATACCATCCATTAGATATTTCATTTATATAAACCTTATCATTTTTTTTAACAGTAAATAGAACTGAATTATTAGTACCTGCTCCACTTCTAACATTTAATGAACTTGTTGTAACTATACCTGTTTGTCCTGATGCATATACATTATTTAATGCCATCGGTATTATAGCCAATGTCGCTAGGGCAATTTTTTTATTCATCTTACTCCCCCTCTTATCCGCATAAGTATTTAATTGATGTTTTACTTCATAAAAATTATCCGAGTGTTTATATACTTATTAAACCTTCGTATATAAATAAACATTATAATTAACATATTACGGTAAGATTGAGAAAAACTTTATACAATATTTCTACCTAAAATATTTTTCATTAATAACCTGTGCACATTTTATTCCATATGGAATCTTTGAGAATCCAGTTTCTTTTTTAAATACCTTAATTAAATTTCTATCATTGTCTAAATAGTTTTCATGCTTAGGATAAATTATTGGATATTCTAGATAAGACATAAAATATTCCAAATCTTTTCCACTACATTTTTTCCAAAATCCTTCCCAACAAGTATTATTTATATATTCATACGGTTCTAAAATTTCGCCATTATCCATAAAGTATTTTATTGGATCCGGTAATTCCTTACTATTTTGGTAAAATTCTATGTCTAGTTTACAAAACTCCTTTGTATACTTTGTAAGTTCCTCACTTATTTCATTCATCTTATATTCTATATTTAAAATTTGATCTTCATTGTTTTCCTTTATATTTTTTTTATATTCTCTAGCATATATTTCAAACATTCTATAGTTTGCTTCGTTAATGTTCATATATATACACTCCTTTTTAATTTTTATTTTTATATTCGACTCAATTTAACGTTTTCCTCCTTGATATGACTAATATTCATTTTTATTTTTGAACTTCTATAATAACTATTTTTTCCATTAGCACAATTGATAAACTTTTAAAATTTAACTTCACTAAGATAATATAAAAAAAACCACTATAAAATTCATAAATTTATTTTATAGTGGCTTACTTTATCTATTATTTTATTAAATTGTTTATGTAACTACTTTACATATAAGTTAACTCAATCTAGCAAATATATTATACTCTTATTTATTATTTAGTACTATTTTTTATATGAGATGCAACTTTAACATCTTCTCTTTTTATATGTCTAATTAACCAATCTCCTACTTTAAGGTTTACTTCCCCAACTAAAGCAATACTTGGCCCATTTGCTAAAAGTTTTTCACGTATACTGTCAACAGCTGCTATAAACCCTTCATGGTATTTTTTGTGATTATTATAATCAGGATACTTATATTTTTGTTGTAATACTTCTTCATGAGCAAAATGAGTTTTTGTGTAAGATGATAAAAAGTTTACTGTTTTCTCTACTTCTGCTCTTCCTTTTCCACCATTACAAGCATCTAATAAATCATTTATTGCTTTTATAAGTGCCTTATGTTCTGTATCAATTTGCATGTTACCTGTTTCTAAATCACTAGACCATTGATATGCCATCTTCTGTCCCCTCCAAAACTAATATTGTTAATATTTTACAGATATTCATAATAGCATAATATATTGACAAGGTCAATTTGAAATATTGTTTTGTAACATAAAAAGGTTAGGCTAATGCCTAACCTTTTTAATTATTTAATTATTGGTTTATTATAGATACCTTCTAAGCTAGCTTTTTTAACTCTATCTGATATAATTTTTTTATCTATAGTATAAAAACCTAATTCTTTCATTCTATTGAAATATATACTTCCTGCAAAAGTAAATCTTAAAGTATCACCTTCTGGTTTATGCATTTCGCTATTAGAATGAGCTATAAAATCTCCTATTAAAAGATTTGTAGGTAGTTGTAATAAATACATACCTATACTATTTCTAGCTGCATTGTGTCCAGCTAAACTTCCTGTACAAATAGCTTCTGTATGCCCTACATAGAATCCTGATTTTTCACCAGCTACAAATAGATTACTAAGCCCCTTAACTCTCATGTAATTATCTCTAGGAGCTACAGATAGATACCTTATTGAATTACCTTTACCACCTGCATATGGATCTACAATTATCGCTTTTTCAAACCCTGGTATCATTCTTAATTTTTCTAAGTTATAAAATGGGCTCATTAATTTTGCATGACCTGTATCAATTAAAACTAAATTATTAGCAAAAGCTGGCAGTGCGTATTGTTGACAGACTTTAATATCTAATTTTTCTTCATTTATAAACTCTTCAGGCAAAGGTATAACAGCACGACCAGTTTCATTTAATTCTTTTTGAATGTCTTCACTTAATGATTCTTTTAACAACTTCATAGAACCACTAAAAGCACCAGGATCCCCATTTCCTCTTCTTCCTAACATATCTTCAATACCACATCTAGAACTTATACTTACCCTACCTCCAAATGAAGGACATCTTAGAATACACATAGCACATCCATTTCCATATTTAGCACAGTTACCCATAGGACCTGTAGATCCAGTTGTTTCTACGAAAGAATCTCCTTCTATAGTTTCTCCGCTTTCAAGTATAACAGCCTTTATTTTATTATCTTCTATATCAACATCTACAACTCTACTGAAAAATTTAACTTCTATTCCCATTCCTATTATTTTATCTCTAACAGGTTTCTCTATTTTTGTTACGTTATAAATTGTTGCATGTTCATGCCCTGGAAAATCTATATTTTCATGAGTAGAATATTTATCTGTTAATTCAAATAACTCACTAGCACCTAATGCTATCGCTTCTTCACAAGCTGTAAACCTACCGTTATTTCTCATTATCCCCCCAACGTTTCCTAGTCCTAATAACAAATCTGTCTTTTCAAGTATAATAACATCAGCACCTGCTTTTCTAGCAGATATGGCGGATGCACATCCTGCCCATCCACCGCCAATTACAACCACTTTTGGCATATCTATTCCCCCTATAAATTCTTAGAATTTAAAAAAGCTCTACTATCAATTTGTGCTTTGCATGATTTAATTCTTTTACCATTTACTTCTATTGTACATGCCCCACAAATTCCTTCTCCACAGCATATTAGGTTACTATTTGAAATGGCTAAATCTATATTTGGGTCAACTGAGTCTACAATATCCATTATATATTTATTGAATAAATCTGCACCTCCACTATATACAAACTCTACATTATTTCTTCTTATATAGTCTATTAAAAAATCTCTATCTTCATTTAAGTCAGTACTTTGGATATTTACACCTAACTCTTTAAGTTTTTCAATTATGACGTCTAGTATCGTAGCTTGATTGTTAATAAACACTACTACATTATTTTTATTTTCTAGTAATCTTTTAACTACATTAATAGAATTCACCTGTGATAGTCCATTTAGTATTACAAGTGTATTTTTTTGATATGCACTTTTAATTTGTTTTATTCCAAATATACCATTAAAATACGGACCTTTTACCCAAACTTCCTCAAAGTTTATTATATTCTTTGTTTTAATTCCTCTAGGTTTGATTACCACTTCTAGAATTGAGTTCTCAAAATCTACATCCATAACCGATATTGGAGTATTGAATATATCACTACTTCTGTCTTTACTCTTTATTAGTACAAAGGCTCCAGGACTACATAAATCTATCAACATAGACTTTGGTACATTTATTTTTATCAAAAAAGTTTCGTTACCCAATTCATTTACTTCATTGATTTTACAAAGAGTTTCTTTTCGTTCACATACAGGAACATTTTTATTATGTTGTAATTCATTATAAATACATACCCCTTGCCATAGACAATCACAGACTTTTTCTCCTCGTGTAATTGGACATTTTATACAGTCCCCTGAATATGCAAGATGACATGGACAATACTTGCTCCCTGCATCAGCACATAATTGATTATTGGCTTTTTTCAACTTATCCACTTCCTTAAAATGATTTTTTCAAATGTCTTAAAGCATATATTATTAATTTATTATTTAAACTCTATTTTGTTACACTAGCTTTTTTACTTTATATATTTTTACTTATTCTATTTTTCTTTGATTCAAATATACTATAATATATAAAAAGGTTACTTTTTAATTTTGTACTATATTCATGCTTATGAAATATTACATACAAAAATTTTTTAATTTTCAGGGGAGAGTATTATGGAAAATGTATTTATTTTTTCTAAAGAACATCTAATTATACTTTTAGTTTTTTCTATTTTTATGTATATTTGTCCTAGGCTAACTAAAAATTTACTTCCGTATAGCTATATTGTTGAAAAAATAATATGTGGACTAATAATCCTAGAAATAGTTTTCGAACAAGTTTCAATTGTTTCTATGGGTGGATATAATGTACTAACATCACTACCTATAAGTGCAAGTAGATTTTGTGCTTATATATGTATAGCTATTTTATTTTTTAAACAATATCAATTATTTAATGTATTTTTTTCATGGAGTTTGGTTTGTTCTATAGGAGAAATCATATTTTTCCAAAACATACCTTATAGATTTCCTAATATACTTCATTTTTTATTCATTTTTTCTAAAGCCATATTAATTTATGCAAATGTATATATGGTTGAAGTAAGAAAATTTAAGATAAGCAAAAGTGCTATAAAAGATAATTTGATAATATGTTTTATTTACTTTACATCTATATTTGTATTAAATAAATTTACAAATGCTAGCTATTACTATAGTTTTTCAAACATTAATTATTTTAGTATAATAAGTTTTATATTCCTTACTACTATTATTTATATACCTATCTTAGTTTTTGATAGAGATAACTTTAATTTTAAAGTTAAAAGGTGACAATCAATCAATATAAAGTTAGTCTTATATTGATTAAATTTGAAATTATAATTTTTATCAATAAATTTTTAACCATAAAAAAAGCTCGCTATTACTAGCGAGCATAAAAATTTCTATTTTCATTTAGTGTAAGAAGAAAATAAAAATCTTAGGCTACTTTAAATTATAGCACAATTTAGTAAATTGTAAAATTTTATTTTTCCTTACATTAACATAATGAATTTATGATAAAAAAGCTATATATTATATCTGTTTTATATAATATATAGCTTTTTTTAATTAAAATAATGCTTTTATAATTGGCTTAGCTTCTGTCATACATTTAAATAAATTTTCTTTTTGTTCTTCAGTTAATTTGTCTACTTTATTGCTTACAATCCCTAAAAACTTTTCTATTTCTTCTTGTACAATTTCATTACCTTTTTCTGTTATGCAGTAGAAAGTGTTTCTTCTATCCTTTGAGTCTTCTTCTCTATATACATAACCTTGATCTACTAATTTGTTTAATAGGATACATAGGCTTGATGTTGAAACATATAGATCCTTACTTAAATTTTTAAGTTCTATCTTTTTGTGTTTTCTTATACTGACTAAAGCATAAAACTGTCTTTCTGTTAAAACCTTTTCTATTGTATTTCTTTCATCATTTACTACCTTTATTAAATGTGTAAAATAAGTCATATTTTCCATCATTATAGCAGAAATTTTTCTGTTATCCATAACATCACCTCAAAATCTAAGTCTTATACTTTTGTATTAATTCGCTATCTACTTTAATGTTATTTTATATTATACTACATATACGTACTATTATCTATTAAAATAGTTTGATTTTAAAAGTTAAATACTAAAAAGCTAAATACGTAAGTTTTTAAGTATATTATACAGATTATCCATCAGGAAGTAAATTTATAATTTCATTTTTCAAAAAAAACTATCTACAGGGTATGAACTATAACCTGTAGACATCTATTATTTTTTCCTTTTTTGTTTTTCATCTTCCTTAGATAAATTTTGAATTTTTTCAATTACCTTTGGTGTTATCGTCAGTATATTATCTACCATATTCATACTATTATCTAAACTCATAAGTCTAGTTTCTCCATTTTCAACTACTACAAATGCTACTGGTTGTATTGAGATAGCACCCGCACTACCCCCTGCAAAATTTGTGTCTAATTTTTCATCTATACCTTTTCTATCATCATCGTATCCTTTAGAATACTCTCCGCCACCTATACCAAAGCCTATAGTAACTTTTGATATGGGCACTACTACTGTTGTTTCTGTTCTTATAGGATCCCCTATTATTGTATTTGCATCAATTGAACCTTTTATGGTTTCAAATGTTTTTTCCATAAGACTTTGTATTGACCCTGTTGATCTCAATTTTTCCACCATCCTTTTTTATTCTTTTATTTACTTTAACTTTTTTATAAATTTTAATCATAGCTATAGATATATTTATAATATCCTTAATAGTTGGTTTTATATGTATTTTTACATTTCCTTTTATATAATTTTTTGTAAAGTCAGGTGTAATATTTAAGTAAATTTTATTAGGACTAAATATATTTATAACATTTCCATAGATAGTATTTATAAATACATATATAAAACTTGTAAAAATAACATTTTCATTTCCAAAACTAATATAACTATATATTTCTTCTACTTTTACTTTAAATATTAAATTAATTATATTTTTTATATCGTTTACTTCTATAGATTTTTTATCTATCTTAATATTTTGATGCTTTATGTTTTTTTTACTTTTATTTTTATCTTTTTTTACTTTTACTTTATTTAATGGGTAAATAGGTATTTTAATATTTATTAAGTTAAACATATACTTAATATTTAAATTTATATTTATATTATTATTATTTACCTCACCTATAATAATTATGTTTATTGATGATTTTATAAATTTAAATATCAACATAGATGTAAAAATTATTAAAATTAAAATAGTAATTAAAAATATCTCATTATATCTCATAGTACTATTATCTTCTAAAAAATAACTATATATACTTATTCTTAAAATATTTTTCCTTTTTAGGAATTAATTAATGGTTATATATTTTAGTTAGTATAAGCTTTTTAATATAACTACATTTAAAGTACTTTTTTATAATTAAATATGCTCATAATTTTCTTGTACATAAAAAATGTGCTTAATTATAAGATTCAATCTTACAATTAAGCACATTTAATCTATTTATCTTCAGTTTTAAGTTCTTGATTTTCCTCTAATGGAGGTAAATCTTCTAGTGTTTCTATACTAAGCAATTTTAAAAACTCATCCGTAGTCTTATATATTATAGGTTTACCTATTTTCTCAAGCCTTCCAGCTTCTTTTATAAGTTCATTCTCTAAAAGTACTTGAACAACTCTGTCGCACTTTACGCCTCTTATTTCTTCTATTTCAACTTTAGTTATTGGTTGCTTATAAGCTATAATTGTAAGTGTCTCTAATGTAGCTTGACTTAAACTCTTCTTTTTCTTAGGCTCTAGTACCTTCTTTATAAATTCTGAGTAATCTTTATTAGTAGTCATTTGGTACTTATTTTCTAATCGTATTATTTGTATTCCTCTGTTATTTTCTTTATATTCATCAATTAACGAATTTAACATTATTTCTATTTCTTTTCGTGAAAGTTCTTCATTTATAATATTATTTAATTCTTCTATTGTTATTGGTTCTGAATATGCAAACATAACAGCTTCTATAATATTTTTTATATCTTCACGTCTCATACTTACCTCTCCGTGTTTTTCTTTATTAATATATCATCAAAGAATATATCTTGTTCTACTACTATTTCTTTACCTTTTATTAGTTCTAAAATTGATAAAAAGGTAGCTATAACTTCATTTTTATCACTAGTCTCTATTATTTTTGTAAATCTAACTTCATCTTCTTCATTTATTATATTCCTTATATAACTTATCTTTTCTTCAACCGAAATAATTTTAGCCCTAACTATTTTTTTTAATTTATCATCGCTTATTTCATCTTCTTGCTTTTTTACTTTCAATATACGAGGAAGTATATTTTTTATAGCTTCTATTGATATTGACTCTAAATCTATTTTTTCATCTATTACTATTTCTTCTTTAGTCCTATAATATAATTCATTTATATAGTTTACATTGTCTTTTAGATTTTCAGCCGCCACCTTAAACTTCTTATACTCCTCTAACTGCTCCATAAGTTCTAATCTTGGATCTTGCTCTTCTTCGTCTTCTTTTTGTTTATATAATAAGTATTTAGACTTTATTTCTAAAAGCTTAGATGCCATTATTATAAACTCACTTGTTATTTCTAAATCCATTTTTTCTAACATCTCTAAATAATTTAAATATTGTTTAGTTATATCTATTATAGATATATCTTTAATATCTATTTTATGCTTAGAAATCAAGTCATATAGTAAGTCTAGAGGACCTTCGTATACTTGCAATTGTATATTATATTTCATCTTCAACCTCTTAGCTACATTATTTTATAAAACATTTGTACTATTCCCCATATAAAGTTAAATATTGGAGATATTATTATAGAGTATAAATTTGTAAATATTAAAACTAATAATATTGGGTAGCTCATACTCTCAAACTTGTAAATAAATTCATTGTACTTATATGGTATAAATGGTGATATAACACCCCATCCATCAAGTGGTGGTATAGGAAGCAAATTAAATGCAGCAAATGATATGTTATACATCATTGTAACTGACGCTATATCTCTAACAGCTTCCATATTAACATGTTTCATTATTATTACACAAACTATAGCTGCAAGTATATTTCCTATAGCTCCTGCTAAAGATACTATCACATTTCCAACTTTATAATTTTTAAAATTACTCGAATTTACAGGAACTGGTTTAGCCCAACCTATTCTAAATATAAGCATCATTAAAATCCCAAGAGGATCTATATGCTTAGCTGGATCTAAAGTCATTCTACCATACATTTTTGCTGTATCATCACCTAGCAAATGTGCTGAATATGCATGTCCAAATTCATGAACTGATATAGCAACAGCTATAGCTACTATTCTTATTAATATATCGCTTAAAATCGTTGCAAAATTCATATTTCTTTTCTCTCTCCTAAATTACAATTTTAATACTATTATACCAATATATAAAATTATAATCAAAGTATTTATATAGTATTTTGATTATTTAAATTTAAAATTTTTTCAATTAAAAAAGAAGTCATGCGACTTCTTTTTTATTATATCATATTGTCTATTACCCTTTGTAACATTTGTAAGTAACTAGCTTTATTTATATCTTTAGTATTTACCAAATCAACTTTTCCAACTAGCTTATCACCTTGATATACTTCAACTTGTCCAAGAGCTGTACCTTTTTTAATAGGTATCGTAGGATTTTCATTCACTTTTACCTTTTTAGTAAAATCTCTATTTCCACCTTTTTTTATTAAAACTGTTAAATCTTCTTTAGCAACTAAGTTTACTTTATTATCTTCCGCTTTATCTAAAGTTAAAGTTGACATATTATCATCTTTTGAACATAATTTCAGACTTTCATAATTTGCAAATCCATAATTTAATAAGTTCGATGCATCTTTAAATCTTTCTGGAGATGTTTCTGCTCCAAGTGTCGCTGCTACTAAATGTGTTTCTCCTCTTTTAGCAGATGCAGATAAGCAATACTTTGCTTCTTGAGTAAATCCTGTTTTAACTCCCGTCGCTCCTTGATAATGCTTAATCATTTTATTAGTATTTGCAAGACCAACTGTTACTTGTTTTTTCCCAACAACAACTTTGTCCATCCAAGTTGTTAAATACTTATTTATAGATTCATGTTTTAATAACTCTCTAGACATTAAAGCTATGTCATGAGCTGAGGTATAATGATCTGCAATAGGTAAACCATTTGTGTTAGAAAAATGAGTATCTTTCATACCTAATTCTTGTGCCTTTTTGTTCATAAGCTCTACGAAAGATTCTACACTTCCTGCAACATGCTCTGCCATCGCTACACATGCGTCATTAGCTGATGCTACTGCTATACCTTTTAATAATGTATTAACATCTTGTGTTTCTCCAGGTTCTAAAAATATTTGGCTGCCTCCCATACTAGCTGCCGTATCACTTATTTGAACATTATCATTTAGCTTTATCTTCCCAGCATCTAATGCCTCCATACATAATAGCATTGTCATTACCTTAGTTACACTAGCTGGAGGAAGCTTATCATGTGCATTTTTTTCATATAATATTTGCCCACTACTAACATCCATTAGTATTGCTGATTTTGAAGAGATATTCATTGGCGCATTTTTGTCTTTATCATTACCATATGCCTTACTCATAGGCATTATAGCAAGTGACATAGCTACCACTATACTAGCCAATCTTTTCATAGTTGTCACCTCTTAACATTATTTTAAACTTATTTTATCACCAAATACTTTTTTTATTCTGATTGACTAGTTTTACTTGAAAAAGCATTTCTTTTTGCTTCTAACTTTTTAAAATGATGAGCTAAAGCTCCATTACTATGTGCATTTTCAATTATATCAAATGCATATTCATAATCCATTCCATAATCAGCAGCAATTTCCATTCTCATTTGTTTTAAAGCCATTTTTGCATTTATATCGCTCATAACGATACCTCCTATTAGTAATTATATATATATCTATATTTTTTACTAATATTAGGTATTTATAATTGTTATTTTTTGTATTTTATTATTATTTTTTCCAATATTGTAAATTATTCTCTTATTAAATAAAAAGGATACCTCTTGTGAGATATCCTTTTCTTATCAATTAAGATGTTATTTCCCTGCTAATTCCATAGCTCTTTGTAATACTGCTTCTCCATTACACATACCATAATGAGCCATATTTATAACTTCAACTGGAGCTTTTCCATCAACTATCTTTTTAGCTTTTTCTAACATAAATCTAACTTGTGGTCCTAATAATAAAACATCAAAGTTACCTAATTCTTTATCTATATTAGCTTCGCTTATAGCCCATATTTTTGCTTCTATTCCCTTTTCTTGAGCAGCCTTTTCCATTTTAGTTACTAGTAAAGATGTTGACATACCTGCTGAACAAGCTAACATTATTTTTATCATAACTATTTCCTCCTAATATTTATATATAAAATTTCATTTATTTACAACTTTGAAAACGTTATTAATGTTTATATTTTTATAATACACTATATTTTTTTAATTGTCTATACATTTATCTTTAATTTATATATTAAATTTTATAACCATTTAAAATCTTCATACGTAGCTATCTCAATCCCATTCAATTCTAAAAAATCTCTAATATTTTTATAGGTTAAAATGCTATGTTCTTTAGTTCTTTGTAATGCATATGAAGTTGAATTTAATAAAAACTCATCTACAAAAGATGGATGACACATTAAATCACATATTTTGTGCTTTTTTATTTCATCTATGTTTTTTTTAAAATAGTCATAGTCTACATTATCTGCATAAAAACTATCTATTACCGGTACTATATCTTTAATTTTTGTTTTATATTCAAATGCACCTCTTATTGGAAGTTTATATTTATTAACTATCTTGTCAATTACTGGCTGTAGCTCTATTAACCCATGTACATGATGATGACTATCTAGGTGAGTTATTTTTATTCCGCTATTTATAACCTTATCTATTTGAGCACAAAACTCGTTGTATACTTCATTTATATCAATAGTCTGTAAAATTTCTTTAGTTGCTCTTCTATAAAAATCACCATTATTATCTATTATTGTTTTATGAGATTTTATAATTGGCTTATAACATGTTAATGTCATATGAACACCACATCTTAACCCTGGATTATCTGATAATAGCTCTATAGCTTGTTCAAATCCAGGCATATTAGCCATTATTGTGCATGAACTCACTATTCCATTTTTATAAGCTGATATTATTCCTAAATTTACCCCCTCTGTATATCCAAAATCATCTGCATTTATTACTAGCTTTGTCATAAAATCATCTCCCATTTAATATGTATATACTTTTTATAAAAATGTATACTTTTATTTATTATACATTTTTACTTATCGTTTTCCTAGCCCTATTTTTGTACAAAATAAAACACGCTATATATCTTTATAATATATAGCGTGTCATTTATCAATTAATTATTATCATTTGATGATTTATGATCATGACTATGCTTGCTATCATGTGAATGTTTATGATCTTTTGATGGTTCACTATCTTTTAACTCTCCATTCTTATCTGGTTTGGTAACTTTTACGTGTTTACTATCATGCAAATGTTTATGATCTTTTGATGGTTTACTATCCTTTAAATCTTCACTTTTATCTGGTTTAGTAACTTTTACGTGTTTACTATCATGCAAATGTTTATGATCTTTTGATGGTTTACCATCTTTTGAACCTTCATTCTTATCTGGTTTAGTAACTTTTATGTGTTTACTATCATGTGAATGTTTATGATCGTTTGATGGTTTACCATCTTTTGAATCTTCATTCTTATCTGGTTTAGTAACCTTTACGTGTTTACTATCATGAAAATGTTTATGATCTTTTGATGGTTTACCATCTTTTAGATCTTCATTTTTATCTGGTTTAGTAACTTTTACATGTTTACTGTCATCTGAATGTTTATTTTCATTTTGTAATTTATTTCCATCCAAATTATTCATATCCATATGCTCCTTATTATCTATAGTTTTTAATAAATTAATTTGACTATTTAATCTTCTGATTCTATCTTCCCTTCCTCAACTATTGCGTCTACTACATGTCTTTCTTTCTTGCCACAGCATCCACAAGTTATATAGATATTTATCGGAGTATTAACATTGATTGGACCTATTTTATTGCATGATTTTGATTGGTTATTATTACTTGCATCTGCACTCGCGTCTACGTCTGCATTTGCATCTACATCTGCTGATCCATCTGCGTCTGCGTTTGCATC
>NZ_FNGW01000010.1 GCF_900103615.1 Romboutsia lituseburensis DSM 797
CATTCCGAACACAGAAGTTAAGCTCTTTAGCGCTGATGGTACTTGGGGGGCGACCCCCTGGGAGAGTAAGACGTAGCCACGTAATCTTTTTTATTTTATTAAAAACAGCTAGATAATTTCTAGTTGTTTTTTTTATGAAAATAAGTCCAATTTTATTTATACAGCTATATTTGAATAAAAAATAAATTTTATAAAATGCGAGTATTAAATGACCTTTATGGAAAAAATGATAAGTAGGTAAACTTATATTATTTACATAGAAGGAGAAGCATTATGGCAAAAATAATTAAAACTATTGATGGAAATACTGCAGCAGCACATGTTGCTTATGCATTTACTGATGTTGCAGCAATATTCCCAATAACACCATCATCAAATATGGCGGAGTCAGTTGATGAATGGGCAGCTCAAGGTCTAAAAAATATTTTCAATCAAAGAGTAAATGTAGTAGAAATGCAATCTGAGGCAGGAGCTGCAGGTGCATTCCATGGATCACTTCAAGCGGGTGCTCTAACAACAACATTTACAGCATCACAAGGTTTATTATTAATGATTCCTAATATGTATAAGGTAGCAGGAGAACTACTTCCTGGAGTATTCCATGTAAGTGCACGTGCATTAGCAGCACAAGCCTTATCTATATTTGGAGATCATCAAGATGTTATGGCTGCACGTCAAACAGGATGTGTAATGTTAGCATCTGGATCTGTACAAGAAGTAGCTGATTTAGCTCCAGTAGCTCACTTAGCAGCTATAAAAGGAAGACTTCCGTTTATACATTTCTTTGATGGATTTAGAACATCACATGAAATACAAAAAATAGAAGTTCTTGAATATGAAGATTACGCTAAACTAATAGATAATGAAGCATTAAAAGAATTTAGAAATAGAGCATTATCACCAGAGCATCCAGTGACTCGTGGTACAGCTCAAAATCCAGATATATATTTCCAAACAAGAGAAGCAAGCAATAAATACTATGACGCAATAATACCAATAGTTGAAGATTATATGAAGCAAATGAGCAATCTTACTGGTAGAAATTATGGATTATTTAATTATTATGGACCAGAAGATGCTAAAGAAATACTGGTAGCCATAGGATCTGTAACAGAAACAATAGAAGAAACAATAGATGAATTAAACTCAAAAGGTGCTAAATATGGTTTGGTAAAGGTACATTTATATAGACCATTCTCTATGAAACATTTCTTAGATGTAGTGCCAAATAGTGTAGAAAAAATATGTGTACTAGATAGAACTAAAGAACCTGGAGCACCAGGTGAACCTTTATATCTAGATGTACGTTCAGTTTATTATAATGAAGAAAAGAAACCATTAATAATTGGTGGTAGATATGGACTGGGATCAAAAGATGTTACACCATCTGATATAAAGACAATACTTGATAATTTATCAAGTTCAAATCCTAAAGATCAATTTACGGTAGGTATAGTTGATGATGTTACAAATACATCATTAGAATCTACAAATGATTTAAAATTAGATCATAAAGGAACTATAAACTGTAAGTTCTGGGGATTAGGTTCAGATGGTACAGTTGGAGCTAATAAGCAAGCTATAAAAATAATAGGTGAGAATACTAAAAAATATGCACAAGCATATTTTGCATATGACTCTAAAAAATCTGGTGGAATCACAATGTCTCACTTAAGATTTGGTGATGCACCTATTAGATCAACATATTTAATAGACAATGCTGACTATATAGCATGTCATAACCAATCATATGTGAATCAGTACGATCTATTAAAAGGACTTAAAAATGGTGGTACATTTGTATTAAATACAATTTGGAGTGATAAAGAATTAGAGGAACATTTACCAGCTAAAATGAAAAACTTTATAGCTAAAAATAATATAAACTTCTATACAGTTAATGCCACTAAAATTGCTCAAGATATAGGCCTTGGAAATAGAATTAATATGATAATGCAATCTGCATTCTTTAAATTAGCTAATATAATACCAGAAGAAGAAGCGACAGAGTATTTAAAATCATCTATAAGTAAGGCTTATGGTAAAAAAGGTGAAAAAATTGTTAATATGAACTATGAAGCAGTTGAACAAGGTAAAAATGCACTAGTTAAGATAAATGTACCTGCTTCATGGGCAAATGTTGCTGATAATGTAGAGGTTAATGATAGAGAACCAGAATTTATAAAAAATATATTAAGACCAATAAATGCTCAAGATGGAGATAGTTTACCAGTTAGTGCATTTAATGGAATAGAAGATGGAACATTCCCAGCTGGTACAGCAGCATATGAAAAACGTGGTATAGCTATAAATGTTCCTGAATGGATTATAGATAATTGTATTCAATGTAACCAATGTGCATATATATGCCCTCATGCAACTATAAGACCGTTTTTATTAACAGAAGAAGAGGTAAATAATGCGCCTGAAGGATTTAAAACAAAGAAAGCTATAGGTAAAGGATTTGAAGGATTACAGTACAGAATGCAAGTAGATACTATGGACTGTACTGGATGCGGAAACTGTGCAGATATATGTCCTGCTAAGGAAAAAGCATTAGTTATGGAGCCTTTAGGAACTCAAACAGATGTTGAAATACCAAATTGGGAATATGCTGTTTCTAAAGTATCATATAAAGGTGATTTAGTGGCAGGAAAAACAGTTAAAGACTCACAATTTAAAACTCCATTAATAGAGTTCTCAGGAGCTTGTGCAGGGTGTGGAGAAACTGCATATATTAAATTAGTAACACAGTTATTTGGAGAAAGAATGATGATAGCTAATGCTACAGGATGTTCTTCTATTTGGGGTGGATCAGCACCTACAACTCCATATACTATAAATCATGAAGGAAAAGGTCCATCATGGGCAAACTCATTATTTGAAGATAACGCAGAATTTGGATATGGTATGTATTTAGGTGTTAAACAAATAAGAGCTAAGCTAAGAGATTCAATAAATGAATTAATATCAATAATTGATTGTCCAGAATCTAAAGAGTCACTTGAAAACTGGATAAGTAATATGGAAGATGGAGAAACATCTAAAGATGCGGCTAAAAAAGTATTAGAAATTATAGAAAATAAATCATTTACAGGTAGAGCTCAAGAACTTATTAATGAGATAAAAGAAAGAAAAGATTATTTAGTTAAGAGATCTCAATGGATATTAGGTGGAGATGGTTGGGCTTATGATATAGGATATGGTGGACTTGACCACGTACTTGCTTCAGGTGAAGATGTAAATGTACTAGTATTTGATACAGAAATATATTCCAATACAGGAGGACAGGCATCTAAATCTACTCCAATAGCAGCTATGGCTAAATTTGCAGCAGCTGGTAAGAGATCTAAGAAAAAAGACTTAGGTATGATGGCAATGAGTTATGGAAATGTGTATGTAGCTCAAGTTTCTATGGGTGCAGATAAAAATCAATTATTAAAAGCAGTAATGGAGGCTGAAAATTATCCTGGTCCTTCTTTAATAATAGCTTATGCTCCTTGTATAAGTCATGGATTAAAAGAAGGTATGGGAAGAAGTGTTGCAAATGAATCACAAGCTGTTGCTTGTGGATACTGGCACTTATATAGATTTAATCCTATGTTAAAAGAAGGCGGAAAAAATCCATTTAGCTTAGATTCTAAAGAACCAACAGCAAGCTTTAGAGATTTTATAATGGGTCAAGTTAGATACGCAGCAATAGCTAAACAATTCCCAGATGTAGCAGAGGAACTATTTAATATGACAGAACAAAATGCAAAAGAAAGATATAAATCATATCAAAGACTTGCAGAAAATAAAATAGATTAAAATTGATATTTAATATATAAAAGAAAGAGTACATACAACATATTTGTATGTACTCTTTTTGTAATGTGTGAAATATAATAAATTATTTTATAGTGATAATAATGTAGTTAAAAGTAGTGTTTTAAAATATATCAGATCAAAGAGTTTTAATAAAAAATTATACATATAAACATATTAGTATAGGCCAAAATGTTAAAAATTTTTATTATACATAGTAAATAGTTATAATATTAGTTATAATACTTTAATTGAGATATTATTAAAATAATTTACAAAGGGAAGAATATATAATATAGAAATTAGAATCGAGGATACATTATGTCTAAAACAACGAAAAAAACAGCCTTTATCCTTATGATAATAATACTAACATCAAAAGTAACTGGATTTTTAAGAGATATAGTACTAGGACAGATATTTGGAGCTGGAAATGTGACGGATGCATATCTTACTGCATTAAACATACCGGTGGTATTATTTGATGGAATAAGTGCATCATTAGGTACAACATTTATACCTATGTATTTCAGCATTAAAGATAAAATGGGTCAAGAAGAAGTGAATAAATTTACGAGCAATATATTAAATATAATTACAGGATTAAGCATTATATTTATAATTATAGGACTGATATTTACACCATATATAGTAAAAATATTTGCTATGGGATTTAAAGGAGAAGTATTAGATCTTACAATTTCTTACTCTAAGATATTATTATTTTCTATGATTTTCATAGCAGCCAATGGTTTAATATCATCGTTTTTAATAGCATCTGGTGATGCATATATATCTGGATTAGTTACTATTCCATTTAATATATTTGCTATATTAGCAATATTTTTAGGCTCAATGACTAATTCTTATATGATGGTATATGGAACATTATTTGCTTACATAGCTCAGTTAGTATTTCAAATTCCATTTTTAAAAAAGAAAGGATATAAGCATAAATTTATTATAGATTTAAAAGATGAAAATATAAAAAAAATACTGTATTTAATAGTACCTGTATTTTTAGGTTCATATGTTAATCAAATAAACACTGTTGTTAATAGAACTTTGGCATCAACATTAGAATCAGGTACGATAACGGCCTTGAACTATGCTAATAAATTAAACATGTTTGCAGTAGGTATACTCGTTATATCTTTATCAACAGTTTTATATCCAGTGTTATCAAAGCTTGCAAGTGAAAATAAATTTAAAGCTTTTAAATACAATCTTTCAAAATCTTTAAATATTATAATTATAACTATGGTGCCTGTTATGGTAATTACAATGGTACTATCAACTCCTATAATAAAAATGTTATTTGAAAAAGGATCTTTTGATTCGAGAGCGACTTATTTAACATCAACAGCATTGTTTTATTATTCTATAGGAATTGTAGCTTATGGGTTAAGAGATATTTTATCAAAAGCCTTTTATTCATTACAGGATACAAAAACACCGGTAAGAAATGCAAGCATATCAGTAATAGTTAATGTAATTTTATCTATAGTATTAGTAAAATATATGCAAATAGGTGGTCTTGCTTTAGCAGGTTCTTTATCTGCTGTTATAGCTACATTGTTAATGCTTGTATCCCTTAGAAAAAAAATAGGAAAATTAGGATTAAAAAGTACAATTATAACTTTTGTTAAAGTAGTTATATCATCATTAATAATGGGATATGTAATTCATATTTCATATGGATATATTATGCAAATAGGAATAAATATAATTGATGAAACAAGAGAGCTAATAGCTGTAAGTTGTGCTGTAAGTACTATGATTGGGATGCTAGTATATACTGCACTTACAGTAGTTTTTAATATAAAAGAAGCTAAAGAGCTAATAGATTTATCTAAAAATAAAGCGATAGCTTTAATACGTAGATAAAATTTAAACGCATAAAAAATCTCCTCATATAACTTATAGAGGAGATTTTTATGTGTTTAATTAAAACATATATTATATAATAAAATTAATTTGTATAAATTATTTCAAAAACTTACTAGTAACTGTTCCACCTACTAATGCTGGTAATATAGAATACGTTAAGCATAGTTTAATATTAACCAGAGTTAGGTCACCTTTAAAATTTAAACTATATAAACTTACAAAGAGTATATATATAAATAAGTATGAAAAAAAACGAAATTTTCGTACCATATAGCTACCCCCTTTAATGTTAAATTAATAACGTTTTCATTGTATACAATATAATTATAACTAAATTAAGGAACAATGTAAATAAATTACCAAAAAAGTAATAATATTTAAAAAATTTAAGGAATATCTATATTTAAAAGGAAAATATACAAAATTATAGAATTATTTATATAAATATTAATATTAATACAGAGAGGTTATAACAGGGGGAAATTAGCATGAAAGAAGAAGTAGCAAAAGTTTTAGAAAGAGTAAGACCGATATTACAAAAAGATGGAGGTGATGTTGAATTAATAGATGTTAATGAAAAGGGTGTAGTATTGGTTAGGTTACAAGGTGCTTGTAGTGGATGTCCTGGTGCATCAATGACACTAAAGATGATAATAGAAAATTTATTAGTAAAAGAGGTAAAAGGAGTTACACAAGTAGTTGGAATATAGTAAAAAGCGCTTATATAGGCGCTTTTTTTTAATTTGCCTTAATATGGAAAAATAATATATAGTATAGTATAATCTTAATTAACTATATAAATTTATTGTTAAAATTAAGGGGAAAAGGATGAAAAAAGTAAAAATATTGAGATTTTTAAGTATAGTTATTATATTAGCTGGATTATTAAATAAAAATATAATTAACTCAAATGCTTCTGAAATAAATTTTAGAAATATAAGAAATGAGGACGGATTATCACAGTCAACTGTTGAAACTATAATCCAAGATAAAAAAGGATACATTTGGATAGGGACAAATGATGGATTAAATAAATATAATGGATACGAATTTAAAGTATATAGGCATGATGATAAATTAGGAAAAAGTATAGCGAATAACTATATAGTTGATTTGCAAGAAGATAAAAATGGGAACATATGGGTAGGGACTGCTAATGGATTAAGTAAAATAAATACAAAAAATGAAGAGATAAAGAACTATTTTTCTGATAAAAAAAGAGGGAATTTATCGCACAATAATATTGGGGATATATTAATTACTAATAATAATGAGGTAATTATAGGAACATCTAATGGATTAGATATGTATGATAAGGAACATGATACATTTAAAAAAATATTATCAAAAGATAACGATCTAACTAGTCAATATATACGTTCTTTAGTACAGGATAAAAATGGTTATATATGGGCAGCTACTAAGAATGGTTTAAACAAAATAGATTTGAAAAATAATAAAGTAGAAAAATTTTATAGCGAACCTGGAAAAAAAAATACTTTAAGTGAAAATAATTTATACGGTCTTTATTGTGACGATGAAGGGTATATATGGGTAGGAACTTATAATCAAGGTTTAAATAAAATTAATATAAATACTAAAGAAATATCTATTTATAAAAACAATCCTAATGATGAGAATTCTATACCAGGCAATTATATAAGAGATATATTTAAAGATAATAATAATGATATATGGGTAGCTACCGATAAAGGCTTGGCTAAACTAGAAAAGGGAAAAGGGACTTTTAAAAGTTATGATAGTAAGATTTATGATAAAAACAGTTTAATAGGAGATGAAGTATTTACTATAATTCAAGATAAAAGTGGTCTTATATGGGTGGGAACATATTCAGGAATTAGTATATTTGATCCAGATAATAATATAAAACATTATAAAAATAATCCTTTAGATCCTAATTCATTAAGTGAAAATGCAGTTCATGGTATATATGAAGATAAAGATGGTTTAGTATGGGTAGGTACAAATTCAAATGGCGTAAATATTATAGATAGAAAAGATGATAAAATTTTACATATAAATAAAAAAACTACAAGTAATGCTTTTAGTGATGATTGTATAAATGATATAACTGGAAAAGATAATATAGTTTATATAGCAACAAATAATGGAGTAAATAAAGTAGATAAAGATAAAAAAACTATCACTGTTTATAATAAAAAAGATGGTATATGTGAAGATAATATAAGATCATTGTTATTAGATAGTAAAGGATACCTCTGGATAGGAACAAATGATGGTGTCAGTATATTAAATACTGCTACTGATGAAATACATGATATAACAGGGGATTTAAATAAATTTGGAATAGATAAATTGCATGCTAAAGTTATATATGAAGATAAAGATGGCGTTTATTGGATAGGATGTTTTGTTAATGGAGGATTAATAAAGATAGACCCACATAGAAATATAATTAAAAAATACAAAAGCAAAGATAATGATAAAAGAACTATAAGTTCAGACACAGTTAGAAGTATAACTGAAGATAAATCAGGAAATCTATGGATAGGTACTAGTTATGGCTTAAATAAATTAGATAAAAATACTGAAGTATTTACTAGATATACAACTTATAATGGATTGCCAAATAATATAATTTATGGAATACTACCAGATGAAAAAAATAATCTTTGGATTAGTACTAATAAAGGAATATCAAAATTTGATTATAAAAATAAAAAGTTTAAAAATTTTGGAATAACAGAAGGATTTCAAGGGAATGAATTTAATGGAAATGCAGCGATAAAAAATAGCAAAGGAGAAATGTTTTTTGGTGGAATAAATGGATTAAATATTTTTAATCCATCACAAATACAAGAAAAAGAATATACTCCAAATGTTCAATTTAATGATTTTGAGGTTAGTGGGAATCATTATAATAATATAGATGGAATGGAATTTAAACATTATGAAAACTTCCTCAATGTAGATGTGTTTTTGCCAGATTATAGTAATGTAGAAAATGTTCAATATTACTATCTTTTAGAAGGGGCAAATGATGAATGGAGAAAGATAGATTCAAACGATATAAACTATAATAATCTAGCTCCTGGTAAATATACTTTAAAAATAAAAGCTAGAAGCCATAATGGTAATGAAACAAAAGAGAATTCTATTTCATTTACTATAAAGCCTCCGTTTTATAAAAGCGGTATAGCTTTTATATTATATCTATTAATAATTATCATAATTATTTATTCTTATATAAACAGAATGAAATATTTAGATATGTTAGTTGCTAAAAAGACAGAAGAATTAAGCCAAGAGATGGAAATAAGCAATGAATTATTACAAAAAGTAATAGAATTAGAGCGAAATAAAAATAATTACTTTATAAATTTATCTCATGAATTAAGAACACCTTTAAATGTAATTTATACTACTGAGCAACTGATAACGGAGTTTAATAAAACAGGAAATGGAATAGAACAAGAAAAGTTATCTCAATATATGGCAGTTATGAGGAGAAATACAAAAAGATTACTTACATTAATAAATAACTTAATTGATACTACAAAAATTGACCACGGTAAATATAAAATAAATCTACAGGAAAATGATATAGTTTATATTGTAGAAGAAGCCACATTATCTTTAAAAGATTATATAGAAAGTAAAGGAATTGAGTTAATTATTGATCCAGAGATAGAAGAAAAAATGATTATGTGTGATGCATATGAAATAGAAAGATGTATAGTTAACTTAGTTAGTAATGCAGCAAAGTTTACTCCAAGTGGAGGAAAAATAGAAGTAAGTATAAAAGAAGTAAATGATAGAGTTATGATATCTGTTTCAGATACTGGCGTTGGAATTGATCCTAAATATCATGATTTAATATTTGATAGATTTAATCAAATAGTTGACGCACATGCTGAAGTAAAGGGTGGAAGCGGTCTAGGATTAACAATAACAAAACATATAATAGATCTTCATAATGGAGAGATATATGTTGAAAGTAAAGTAGATAAAGGATGTAAATTTATCATTATATTATAAATAAAAAATAGTGTATTTAAAAACTTAAATACACTATTTTTTTAGTTTTCACGTATAAACAACGTACGAATAGTTGGAGTTATAAGTGAAGCGAATTTTTTAGGCCATCATACCTATAAACATACCTATAAAATATGGTATAAGCCATATAGCCCAAACTACTATACTAAATTTATGGAAGAATTTCTTTTTATCTTCATTTCCTTTTAATAAAACATATGTTGCCCATAAAGCATGAAATAGCATTAATACTATTGCTAAAAATCCTGTAATACCATGTAAATTTTGAGTAAAACTAGATGTAACAATAGAAGCAGATGATTTAGCTATTTGACCCATAGTTAGGGTACCAAGTGTATCACATATTAAACCACACCAGAAGATAATAACATGTGTTTTATTTAAAGTATTAGCTTTTCTTTCACTAAATACACCGATTGTATAAAGTACTAGAGCTGATGTAATAAATACTATTGCCATTATTAATTTTGAATCCATAAATATCACTCCTTAATTTTCGATAAAATATTTCTTAAATTTTCAACTAAGTTATTTAATTCCTCTTCACTGCAATCCTTGAATATATCATCAAAGCTATGTTGCATTTTTTCTTTAAAGTTAATTGCAAATTCAAATCCTTTTTTAGTGAATTTTAGATAAGTATTTCTTTTATCATTTTCTTTTTTAAATTTTTCAACAAATCCATTTTGCTCTAATCTACTTACTATGCCTGATACAGTACCTTTAGCTAAAGACATTTGATCACACAAATCTGAAATAGTCATTTCTCTATTGTGAGCAATTAATTTAATAACTATAACTTGTTGATGCGTTAATCCATTTTCCTTAAAATTATCTTCAATAGAGTACATTGTTTTAGAGTAAAGTTCTTTCAACAACATAGCAATTCTAAATGCATCGCAATTCGAATTCACAGTATCATCTCCTAAAATAAAATAGTTCCTATGCGAACTAATATAATATAAAGTATATTAAAAGTCAATAGTTTCTGTGCAAACTATTTTTGGATATACAAAATTATATTAAATAATAAATAAAAGATATGTTTTAATCAAACAATTAAAGTCAAATTTAGATAAAAAATTTGTTTACTTTTAAAATAAGTAGTGCTAAAATTATCCTGTAAAGAAAAGTTGAATAATTCTGAAATTAGAGCCATGAAGGTTTTACACAATAAGTGTATACTTTTATGGCTTTTTTACGTTTAAACAAATTATGATACTTCATAATCTTTAAATAATTACTGAAATTGATCAACATCATACATTATGATTAGAATAAAAAATGTACTTTTGAGCAATGGATTAAGTCGTTGGCAACATAATCGAAGCGAATTTTTTTATAAGGGGTGTTACTTTGGGGATAAATATATTAAAAAAAATAATTCAGTTTATAGGTGTAATGCTTTTATTATCTATAGTTGTATTTTGTATATCAAGATTAGCTCCTGGGGATCCATTAAAATCCTATTACGGAGAGACTGTTGAAAGAATGAGTATACATGAAAGAGAGAATGCATTAGACAAACTAGGCTTAAATGAACCTATATATATTCAATATGGGAAATGGGTATCTAACTGTTTAAAGGGTGATTTTGGAATTTCATTTAAATATAAGCAACCAGTTACAACAGTAATAAAAGATGTATATATAAATACTTTAATTTTAGGTGGATTAGGATATGTATTAACTTTTGTATTAGCATTGATATTGGGTATATTTTGTGCATTACATGAGGATAAGTTAATAGATAAAGTTATATGCAAATTTGGTACTATAACTAATTGTATCCCGTCATTTTGGGTATCGTTAGTATTAATATTAATTTTTAGTATTAATTTAGGAATTTTACCAACTAGTGGAGCGTATTCTATGGGCAAAGAAAGTGATATAGCTAATAGAATAGTACATTTAATTTTACCTATAACCGTTTTGATATTAAGTCACTTATGGTATTACACATATATGATAAGAAATAAATTATTAGATGAAATTAGAGAGGATTATGTTTTACTTTGTAAAGCTAAAGGAATGCATAATAAAGCAATAATATATAAACATTGTCTAAGAAATATAATGCCTACATATATAAGCATAATGGCAATCTCAGTACCTCATATATTAGGAGGAACCTATATTGTAGAACAAGTATTTTCATATCCAGGTTTAGGATCTCTTTGTTTTGAGAGTGCAAAATACCATGATTACAATATGCTTTTAATATTAAGTTTATTAACTGGAGCTTTAGTAGTAACTTCAAATATGGTTGCTCAGGTTATTAACAATAAAATAGATCCTAGAATGAAACATAATAGAGGTGAAAATAGTGAGATTGCAATATAGTGACTTTGAAGTGGTAGGTGCAAATTATCTTAAACAAGAAAATGTAGAAATAAAAAATAAAAAAAATAAAAATATGCCATATATATCCGTTGGAATCTTAATACTAATAATTTTATGTTGCTGCTTTAATAAGCAAGTAATGAATCATGATCCAAAGTATATGGATTTAATAAATTCAAGCTTATCTCCAAATAAAGAATTTTATTTTGGAACAGATTCTATGGGAAGAGATATATTTTCAATGATATGGTATGGTGGAAAAATATCTTTATTTATAGGAATATTATCGACTATAATCTCAACATTTATAGGAATAGTATATGGAAGTATAAGTGGAATAGCATCAGAATTAATTGATGATATTATGATGAGGCTTACAGAAATTATTTTAAGTATACCATCTATATTAGTAATAATATTTGTTCAAGCTATACTAGGAAAGTCTACACCTATATCTATTTCAATAGTAATAGGAATTACTAGTTGGATGAATATAGCTAAAGTTGTAAGGAGCGAAGTGAGGCAAATTAGGAATAGCGAATATATATTAGCAGCAAGAACTATGGGAGGCAGCTATATGTATATAATATATCAACATTTAGTTCCAAACTTTATATCATCAATAATGTTTATGGTAGTAACGAATATAGGAACAGCAATAGGAACTGAATCTACTCTTAGTTTTTTAGGAATAGGACTACCGTTAGAAATTATATCATGGGGAAGTATGTTATCCTTGTCAGAGCAATCATTATTGACCAATCAATGGTGGGTAATATTAATACCAGGGATATTTTTAGTAACAACGTTAGTTTGTATAACTAATATAGGAAATTATATAAGAAAACTAAATAATAAAAAGCTGAGTAATATATAAAAAATATAGCAAATACTAGAGCTAGTATTTGAAATAAATTATTAAGACTATAAACGAGGGGGATAATTATGAAACTGAAAAAGCTGAAAATTATGAGCTTAGTAATGATTTTAAGTTTAATGGCAGGATGTTCAGCATCTAAAGAAGATTCAACAAAACAATCTGATAGTAAAGTTAAGTCGTCAGATGAAAAAGTTTTAGTTTATGGGAGTGGAGATTATACAAGTATAAATCCAGCATTATATGAACATGGAGAAATAAACTCATTAATATTTAATGGCCTTACTGCCCATGATAAAAATAATAAAGTAGTTCCTTGCTTAGCTGAAAGTTGGGAGTTTGATAAAGATACTAATACATATACTTTTAAGTTAAGAGAAGATGTAAAATGGCATGATGGCAAGAATTTCACAGCAGATGATGTTAAATTTACATTAGAAACAATAATGAATCCAGAGAATGCTTCTGAAATAGCATCAAATTATGAAGATATAACTAATATAAAAGTTGTAGACAAATCAACTGTAAAAATAACTTTAAAAGCTCCAAATGTAGCGATGCTTGATTATTTAACAATTGGAATGCTACCAAAGCATTTATTAGAAGGTAAAGATATAACAACAGATCCATATAATCAAAGTCCAATAGGTACAGGACCTTTCAAATTAGATAAATGGGATAAAGGTCAGAGTATAACTTTGGTTAAAAATGAAGACTATTTTGAAAAAGAACCTGGATTAGATAAGGTTGTATTTAAGATAGTAGTAGATGCAAAAGCTAAGGCAATGCAACTTAAATCTGGAGAGTTAGATTTAGCTCAAGTTACACCTAAAGACATGGCTATATTTGAAGGAAATAAAGATTTCAATGTAAATATAATGAAGACTTCAGATTATAGAGGTATAATGTATAACTTTAATGCACCTTTATTTAAAGAAAATAAAGAACTACCAAATGCATTAAGTTATGCAATAGATAGAAAAGCAATACTAGAGAGTGTATTACTTGGACATGGCCAAATTGCATATTCTCCACTACAAGCTGGACCATACAACAATCCAGATATAGAAAAATTTGATTATAATCCAGAGAAAACTAAGCAAGAACTAGAAAAAAATGGATGGAAATTAAATTCACAAAGTATATATGAGAAAAATAGAACAAAGCTATCTTTTGAAATAGTTTGTGGTGAAGGTGATCAAGTAAGAATAGATATGGCTAAGATATGTTCACAACAATTAAAACAAGTTGGTGTTGATGCTAAGGTATCGGTTAAGTCTGAAATTGATTGGGAAAATCAAGATAGTTATTTAATTGGATGGGGTAGTCCATTTGATCCAGATGATCATACATATAAAGTATTTGGAACAGATAAAGGTTCTAATTTTAATATGTATTCTAATAAAAAAATTGATGAATTACTTCAAAAAGCAAGAGAAACAGATAACAATGATGAAAGAATGAAATACTATAAAGAATTCCAAGAAGAAATGGTTAAAGATATGCCATATACATTTATAACATATATAGACGCTATATATGTTGGAAAAAATAATGTAAAAGGTATAACTCCTGAAACTACTTTAGGACATCATGGAGTAGGTATATTCTGGAATATAGCTGATTGGACAATAGAATAATTATTTTAAATAGCTTAAGGAGTTATAGACTCCTTAAGCTTTAAATAGTATAGGGGTAGATTATTATGAAAGATATCTTAGAGATAAAAAATTTAGAAGTTAGTTTTGACACAGAAGATGGAGAAGTTAAAGCAGTAAGGAACATAGATTTAAGGCTTAAAAAAGGAGAAACTTTAGCAATAGTAGGAGAATCAGGATGTGGAAAATCAGTTTTATGTAAAAGTATAATGAGTATTTTACCGAAAAATGGTTTTATAAAAAGGGGAGAGATACTTTTAAATAATCAAAATTTGGTTGACAAAACTCAAAAAGAAATGAATAAAGTTAGGGGGAAAGAGATAAGTATGATATTTCAAGACCCAATGACATCGCTGAATCCAACAATTTCAATAGGTAAACAAATTAAAGAATCTGTACTAATACATAATAAAATAAACAAAAAAGAAGCAAAAAAGAAGGCGATAGAGTTAATTGAATTAGTAGGCATAGATAATGCTATCAGTAGATACAATCAATATCCACATCATTTTTCAGGAGGAATGAGGCAAAGGATAGTAATAGCTATAGCACTGGCATGTAACCCAAAGATACTTATAGCAGATGAACCAACTACTGCACTAGATGTTACTATTCAATCTCAAATAATTCAATTAATTAAAAATTTACAAGAAAAAACAGGTATATCTATTGTGTTTATAACACATGATTTAGGTGTAGTAGCTGAAATTGCAGATAGAGTAGCTGTTATGTATGCAGGAAAGATAGTTGAGATAGGAACAACTGAAGATATATTTTATAATGCAAAACATCCTTATACATTAGGACTTTTAAATTCATTGCCTGATATCGAAAATAACGTAGATTTTTTATATAACATACCTGGTATGCCTCCAGATTTGATAAACCCTCCTAAAGGAGATGCATTTGCTTGTAGAAATGATAATGCTTTAAAAATTGATTATTTTGAAGAACCACCTATGTTTAAAATAAGTGAAAATCATAGTGCATCAACTTGGTTACTTCATGAAAAAGCATCTAAACTTAATAAAAGTAGATTTATAAAATCAGAAAAGAGGGTTATCAATGAATAAAGAAAAAATCCTACAGATAAAAAATTTAAAACAATATTTTAAACTAGATAAAAACAATATAATAAAAGCTGTTGATGATATATCGTTTGATATTTATAAAGGTGAAATTTTTGGATTAGTAGGAGAATCAGGCTCAGGAAAATCTACTATAGGAAGATGTATAATGAATATTTATAAGCCGACTAATGGAAATATAGTTTATAGAAATAAATGTATAACTGATAGAAAAGTATATAAAAAAGAAAGATCTTTTATAAATAAAAATATGCAACTAATATTTCAAGATTCTGCATCAGCTTTAAATCCAAGAATGAAAATAGGAGATATAATAGCAGAGCCATTAAAAATACAAAAAATTTATAAAAACAAAGAAGAGAGATATGAAAAAGTAAAAAAAGTTTTAAGTTTAGTAGGATTAGATGAAAATATTATAAATAAATATCCAAGTGAATTTTCAGGAGGTCAAAGGCAAAGAATACAAATAGCTAGGGCAATTTGTATAGATCCAGAATTTATAATAGCAGATGAACCAATTGCATCTCTTGATGTTTCTATTCAAGCTCAGATCGTAAATTTATTTAAAAAATTAAAAAAAGAAGCTGATTTAACTTGTTTATTTATAGCCCATGATTTATCTATGATTAAGCATATAAGTGATAGAATAGGTGTAATGTATAATGGAAAATTAGTAGAGTTAGCTACGGCAGATGAGTTGTATAATAATCCTATACATCCGTATACAAAATCATTATTATCATCTATACCAATACCAGATCCTAAAAGGGTAAAAGCAAGACAAAAAATTAAATATAGTCATACAATGCATGATTATTCTAAAGAAAAACCTGAATGGATAGAGGTATATAAAGACCACTATGTGTATCTAGCTAAAAGAGAGATTCAATTATTTGATAATAAATTAAATATAGTATAGAAAAATAGTGATTATAATGCTGATGATAATTTATAATCACTATTTTTTATGACTATAAATTTAAAAATTTATCTATTTATATATAATATAAAAAGAATTTATAAAATTATGTATAAATATGGCTATATATCCATATTTACAATATAATTATACTTGAGTAATGAAATTACTATATGGATAATATTAAAAAGGAAGATGGATGAAATTTCCACACAGTGCCGCTACTGTAATTAGGGAGCTAAAACTATAAAAGCCACTGGATATATTCTGGGAAGGCAAGTTAAAGTGAAGATCTATAAGTCAGGATACTTTTATAATATTAAAAATATCGATACTCTTCGGTACAAAGGGTGATATTAAATAATATTAAATGAAAAATATACGAAAAACTTTGTGGAGTATCCTTATACTAATCTATATGTAATGCAATAATTTAGTGACTAGGAGATTAGAGATGGAGAAAGAGATACATATACCATGTGAGAAAAAAAGAATAATACAATCAATGCCAATTTATATTATTACGTCATTAGTACTAATAGCAGTTTTATTTTTATCTATAGGAGTATCTGTTACTATAGGATCTGTAGATATAAGTATAAAAGAAGTTTATGAAATTATATTTAATAAATTATTTAATTTAAATATAGTTATAGATTCAGCTGTAAATGATGTTGTATGGTTGATTAGATTACCAAGAATTATTTTAGCTATAGGGGTAGGAATTGGACTATCCGTTGTAGGAATAGTAATGCAAGCTATAGTTAAAAATCCATTGGCAGACCCATATATATTAGGTGTATCATCGGGAGCGTCTTTAGGTGCAACAGTTGCAGTTATGTTTGGAATAGGTAGTATATTTGGAACAAATGCAATAGGTGTTTGTGGATTTATAGGTGCATTTATTGTATCTATGCTTGTATTATTAATATCTAATATAGGTGGAAGGTCAAACTCAATAAAGCTCCTTTTAGCTGGAATGGCTTTAAGTTCTGTTTGTAGTGCATTTTCTAGTTTTATTGTATATTTTGCAAATAATGCTGAGGGAATGCAAAGCATAACGTTTTGGTTAATGGGAAGTTTAGCAGGAGCGAATTGGAGTGAAATACAGTTTATACTACCAACTATTTTATTAGGAACAGTATTTTTTATAACACAATATAGAACTTTAAATTTAATGTTATTAGGAGATGAAGTTTCAGTAACATTGGGAACAGATTTACATAAATATAGACATTTATATTTAATAGTAACCTCTTTAATGATAGGTACATTAGTATATGCATCTGGTATGATTGGATTTGTTGGTTTGGTAATACCACACATTGTTAGAATGATTTTCGGAACAGATCATAAAAAGATAATACCAATAGGAGCTATATTAGGAGCTATATTCTTAATATGGGCAGACGTACTGTCTAGAACTATTATAAAAGGAACAGAGATACCTATAGGAATATTAATATCCATGATAGGAGCACCTTGTTTTATTTGGTTAATGGTTAAAAAGACGTATGGATTTGGAGGCAAAAACTAATGAATATAAAAACTGAAAAAATTTGTGTTAAAATTGGTAATAAGCATATATTAAAGGGTATAGATATAGATGTAAATAAAAAAGAATTTATCGGAATAATAGGACCTAATGGAAGTGGAAAGTCAACTTTTCTAAAATGTATATATAGGAACTTAAAACCTACAAGTGGGATTATTAATTTAGATAAAATAGATATAAATAAATTAACGGTGAGAGAAACTGCTAAAAAAATTAGTGTAGTATCACAACATAATCACTATAACTTCGATTTTAGTGTTGAAGATATAGTACTAATGGGTAGAGCACCTCATAAAAAAATGATGGAAAGAGATAGTATAAAAGATTATAAAATTGTAGATGAAGCATTAGAAAAAGTTAATATGAAAGACTTTAAAAAGAGAAGCTTTACAACTTTATCAGGAGGAGAACAACAAAGAATTATATTAGCTAGAGCATTGGCTCAACAAACAGATTGTTTAATATTAGATGAACCAACTAATCATTTAGACATAAAGTATCAGCTACAATTAATGAATATAGTTAAACAATTAAATATAGAGGTAATAGCAGCAATACATGACCTAAATATAGCAGCTATGTATTGTGATAAAATTTATGTATTAAAAGATGGTGAAATTGTAGCATACGGAAAACCTAATGAAATACTGACAAAGGAATTAATAAAAGATGTTTATGAAGTAGATGCTAACATAACAATAAATAATGAAAATAACACTATAAATATAGCATATAGCCCATATATTTAAATATATATAAATAAATTGTTTACAAATTTTTCTAGGGTAATATATAATGAATTGACATAAAATTTAACAACGAGGTGATACATATGAAAAAAGTAAGTGTAGTTTTAGAAAATTTAAAGGATGAACTATCTGGTTTATTAAATGTAATGCTAGTATCAGAAAGAATGAATAGTCAAAGATGTATAGCAAAAGATGTAGATACAACTAAAACTATAATTGACCACAAAAATGAAAGTGAAGAGTTTAGCCAAGAAGATTTAAATAAAATTGGAGTGGAAATAGGCAAATTAACTCAAGACTTAAAAGGAATGGCTAATGAAATGTTAGTATCAGAAAGAATAAATAGTCAAAGATGTATAGCAAAAGACATAGATACAACTAAAACTATAGTAGATCACAACGACAATAAAACTGAGTTTACTAAAGAAGAAATAAACAAATTAGCAGAAGAAGCTAAGCAGTTAGTAAACACAATGTTAGTATCAGAAAGAATAAATAGTCAAAAATGTATAGCTAAAGATGTAGACACAACTAAGACTATAATAGAGCATGACAATAAAAAGGAAGAAGTAAACAAAACAGATATAAACACTTTAATAAAAGAGTTAAAAGGTATAGTAGCAGAAATGTTAGTATCAGAAAGAATTAATAGCCAAAGATGTATAGCTAAAGATGTAGATACAACTAAGACTATAATAGATCATAAAAACAAGTAATTATGAAAAGCACTTATTAATATTAAGTGCTTTTTTTATATACTAAATACTAGAATTTAGAAATGAAGCCGTTTTTTAGGGAGTTGGCGACAATAATGAAGTGACTTTTTATTAAATTTTATGTTTCTAATAAATTTTATATATTTGATAAATAATAATAAATGTAACTAATTCATAAAATGCTAATACTTATATAAATATACACAATCTTTTTAAATCCCAAGTTATTAAATCTTTAAATAAGGAAGTGGACATATATGATTAAAAAAAACAAATTAATCTATGGAATCATTTTTGTATTAATGATGTGTGGATTAATATGTGTATTAATTAAAGGATCAACTAAAGAAGATTTAAATAAAGGAGAGAATCAAAGAAATTTTAAAGATCATGTTGTGTTTTATCCGCAACATCAAGATGATGAAATTTTATGGGGTGGGAGTGCAATAATTGAAGCTATTAAACAGTGTGGAAAAGATAATGTATATGTTGTATTAGTATCAGATGGATCTGGCGTAAATGTTTTTAATAACTATAAATATAAAGATTTAACTAGAAAAGAAAAAGAAGAGTTAAGAAATGTAGAATTCAAAGCAGCATTAAATCACATGGGTATAAAAGAAAAAAATATAATAATACTAGCTGATATAGATAACCATGAAGGTACTCATTTTGATCTTATGCAAACAGTAGCATTAAATTTTGAAAAACAATTGGGAAATGTAACACATATATCACATTGTTACAAGTTAGATAATCATCCTATGCACAGACAAAATGGAAAGGTCATACATAAACTATATGAAGAAGGTAAATTAAAGGATGTAATGTATTTCTTAAAACCTAAATATGCTGAAAAGGTAGATTCAAATAAAAAAGCTACTTATGTAGTAACTAACGATAAAGAATATAATCAAGTAAAAAATGCATGTAAAGAGTATCAATTAAAAAATAACCAAGAGCATAGATATGGAATTGGTTACACTTCTGCACATAGTTATTTTGATGAGTTATTATTAGATCCTAAATTAACTTCAATATTGTATGAAGAAGATAAGTAACTAAAAACTATTTCAATAAATTAAATTGTATTTTAATATTAATTATATACAATAAATTTAATTGAAATAGTTTTTTTAATAGTTACAAAAATATGTCTTTATAGTAACAAATGTTTACAAAAATACTAATATAAAAAACCTTATAGTATAATGAAAATAAGCAATAATTGGAAAGGGGGATTTATATGAAGCTATTGTGGCTAATAGTAGCTATTATATTTGGAATAGCAGAAGCTATGACACCGAGTTTAACGTTAATTTGGTTTAGTATAGGTGCCTTGATATTAATATTCTTAAGTACTTTTATTAAAAGTATTTTAATCCAAGTAATATTATTTGGAATAATATCAGTAACATTACTTATAGTAGCAACAAAAATTATAGTAAAGAAAGATGAAAATCATCAATATGATACAAATTTACAAGCTATAGTAAAGAAAAGCGGTGTTGTAAGAAAAGACATTCTTCCAAATGAAACTGGAATAGTTGTAGTTGAAAATGAAGAATGGAGTGCTATATCTGCAAATAATGAAGCAATATTAGAAAATACAGAAGTAGAAATATTAAAAATAGAAGGTGTAAAATTAATAGTAAGTAAAAAATAAAAATTAGGGGGAGAAAATATGGAATTATCATCAATTATAGGATTAGCGCTGCCAATAGTGATTATAATAGTAGCAGTGATAATAGGATTATCTTGTGTAAAAGTAATTAAACAATCTAAAGTAGGTATAATAATGAGGCTTGGAAAATTTAGAAAGGTAGCTGATACTGGAGTTCATTTTTTAGTACCATTTATTGATCAAATGAGTTATGTTATAGACTTGAGAGAAAATGTAGTTGATTTTCCACCTCAACCAGTTATAACTAAAGATAATGTAACTATGCAAATAGATACAGTTGTTTATTATAGAGTAACTGATCCTGTAAGATATGTATTTGAAATAGCAGATCCTATCACAGCTATAGAAAATTTAACAGCAACAACATTAAGAAACTTAATTGGGGAACTTGACTTAGATGAAACATTAACATCTAGAGATGTAATAAATACTAAGATGAGATCAATATTAGATGAAGCTACAGACAAATGGGGTATAAAAGTAAATAGAGTTGAGTTAAAGAATATAATGCCTCCTCATGATATTCAAGTAGCTATGGAAAAGCAAATGAGAGCTGAAAGGGAAAGAAGAGAATCTATACTTCAAGCAGAAGGTAATAAGTCATCATCTATATTACAAGCAGAAGGTGAAAAACAATCTGCAATATTAAGAGCTGAGGCTAAAAAAGAAGCTATGATTCGTGAAGCTGAAGGACAAAAAGAATCTTCTATACTTAAATCACAAGGTGAGGCCGAAGCTATAAGACAGATAGCAATAGCTAAAGCCGAAGGAGAAGCAGAAGTTATATTAAGAGTGCAACAAGCTACAGCTAAAGGTCTTAGAGAAGTATTCTTAGCTATGAAAGAATCAGAAGTTGATGAAAATATGTTAGCTTTAAAATCAATGGAAGCTTTAGAAAAAGTTGCTCAAGGAAATGCAACTAAATTAGTTTTACCATCAGAAACTGTAAATTTATTAGGAACTTTTAAAGGAATAAAAGAAGTATTAAGCGATGATAAATAGATATTAATATAAAGACTACTTATAAAGATTATAAATGTTTATAAGTAGTCTTTTTTTATTTTAGTAATAAAGATACCATTAAAGAAAGTTAAAAAAATAACAATTAGAAAGCGAAACAAAGTAAAAGTTATCCAAAAATGGGTTAACGTTTTCAAAACTTAATTGTCTTTATAAGGAGAATTTTAGTTAATACAAAATTTTATAGCTTATTTTATATAAATTTGTATTAAAACATAAAAATATGCTGAAAAAAGATGTGAATTGACTGAATTTTGCTAAAAATTGATTGTGAATAATAACACATATTGATATATAATTAAATACTATACAGGGGATTAATGAGAGGGGGAGAGCAATTTATAGTATGAATCAGAAGAAGATGACTTATTATGATTCTCTAGTAAAAAGTATCGAGCAATTTAAATCTGGAGAATCATATGATAGCTATAAATTTATGGGGTGTCATATAAATAAAGAAAAAAATATGTTTTCTTTTAATGTGTGGGCACCTAATGCGAAAGAAGTGTATTTAGTAGGGGATTTTAATAATTGGAATAATAACTCTCACCCTATGACTAATATAGGCAATAGCGGTGTATGGAATATATCATTAAGTGAAGTAAAAGAAGGCGATTCTTATAAATATAATGTAGTAGGATGTGATAACGTAAGTCGTTTAAAATCAGATCCATATGCATTTTTTTCAGAGCTAAGGCCAAATACAGCATCTATAGTATATAATCTAGAAAGCTATAAGTGGAAAGATAAAAATTGGCAGTTAAAAAAACAAAAATCAAATCCTAATCAGATGCCATTAAATATATATGAAGCTCATTTAGGTTCATGGAAAAGAAAGTGGGATGGAGGCTTTTTTTCATACGAAGAATTGTATGAAATGATTGATTACGTTAAAGAAATGGGATATACGCACATAGAAATTTTACCGATAACCGAACATCCGCTTGATGAATCTTGGGGGTATCAGACAGTAGGCTATTATAGCAGCACAAGTAGACATGGTAAACCAAATGAATTTAAAGCATTTGTAGATAAGTGTCATGAAAATAATATTGGTGTAATAGTAGATTTTGCATATAGTCACTTCTGTAAAGATAACCATGGCTTATACAAGTTTGATGGTTCACCTCAATTTGAATATAAAGATCCATTAAAATCAGAAAATATAGGGTGGGGAACTTCTCACTTTGATTTAGGAAAACCAGAAGTAAATAGTTTTTTAATTTCTAATGCTATTTATTGGTTTAATGAATTTCATATCGATGGTATAAGAGTTGATGCAGTATCGAGTATGTTGTATCTTGATTATGATATAGGTGAATGGAAACCTAATAAATATGGTGGTAGAGAAAACTTAGAAGCTATAGAGTTTATTAAAAAGTTTAATGAAGTAATTTATGAAAATGTAAAAAATCCGTTAATAATAGCAGAGGAATCAACTGCATGGCCAATGGTAACAGGGCCAACATATACAGGGGCTTTAGGATTTACATACAAATGGAATATGGGATGGATGAATGATACTTTGAAATATATGGAAATGGATCCGATATATAAAAAATATCACCATGAACTTATAACATTTTCTTTTATGTATGCATTCTCAGAAAATTATATTTTGCCATTATCTCATGATGAAGTTGTACATGGTAAAAAATCGTTACTAGACAAAATGCCAGGTGATCCTTGGCAAAAATTTGCTAATCTAAGAACTTTATATGCTTATTACATGGTACATCCAGGTAAAAAATTATTGTTTATGGGTAGTGAGTTTGGACAAGGATTAGAGTGGAGATATGCATATGGATTAGAATGGGAGTTATTAGAAAGAGAGCCTCATATGGCTATAAAAAATTATGTAAAAGATCTTAATTGTTTATATAAAAATGAAAAAGCGTTATATGAAATTGATAATAGTTATGAAGGGTTTGATTTTATAGATCCTCACAATAATGAGCAAAGTGTAATCGTTTTAATGAGAAAAGGAAAGAAAACAGAAGATTTTATAATAGCGGTTATAAACTTTACACCATTAGTACATTATGATTATAAAATAGGAGTTCCTTATCCTGGAGTATATGAAGAAGTATTTAATACTGATGATAAGAATTATGGTGGTTCGGATCAAACTATGAAAAATGCAGAACTAGTTGCTCAAAAAGAAAAATGGCATAATAAAGAATACCATATAAAAATAAAAGTACCTCCATTAGGCGCAACATTTATAAAAGGTAAGTATAATTTAGAAAAAATAAATAAAATTGAAATTAAGAAAACAGAGAAGATATTAATTGGTGGAAACAATGAAATTGTATCTAGTATAAATAATAAGAAAAATAAAACTAAGAAAAGTAAAGATACAAACAAAAAAATTATAAAAATATAAATTAACTAAGATTTAAGGGGGATATCTAGTGAAAAAGGAAATGTTATCAATGATTTTGGCAGGGGGTCAAGGTTCAAGATTAGGAGTTTTTACAAAGAGGATAGCTAAACCAGCAGTGTCATTTGGTGGTAAATATAGAATAATAGACTTTGTATTGAGCAATTGCTCAAATTCTGGAGTAGACACAGTAGGTGTCCTAACGCAATACAGACCATTGATACTAAATTCTCATATAGGTATGGGGAGCCATTGGGATTTAGATAGAATAAATGGAGGAGTATATATATTACAACCTTATATGAATGAAAAAGAAGGTAACTGGTATAAGGGTACAGCACATGCTATAAACCAAAATATGAACTTTATAGATAGTTATAATCCTAAATATGTACTTATATTATCAGGTGACCATATATATAAAATGGACTACAGCAAAATGCTAGAATATCACAAAGAAAAAAATGCTAAAGCAACAATTGCTGTAATAGAAGTTCCATGGGATGAAGCATCTAGATTTGGAATAATGAATACTAATACAGATGGAAGTATATATGAATTTGATGAAAAGCCAAAGAGTCCTAAGAGTAACTTAGCGTCTATGGGTGTTTATATATTCGATTGGGAAATGTTAAAAAGCTATTTTTTAGAATCTCAAAAAGAAAATTTAAATTATGATGATTTTGGTAAAGATTTAATACCTAAAATGTTAGAAGATAATGTGGGGATGTATGCATACCCATTTAAAGGATATTGGAGAGACGTAGGTACTATACAAAGCCTATGGGAAGCTAATATGGATCTTATAAAATCAAGAGATGTTTTAGATTTACAAGATCCTAAATGGAAGATATATACAAATACTATGGCTATGCCACCTCAATATGTTGGTAAAGATGCTAAAACTACCAATTCATTAGTTGCAGATGGCTGCATAATACTAGGAAAAGTTGAGAATTCTGTACTATCTCATGGTGTAGAGGTTGGAGAAAGCAGTGAAATAAAAGATTCGGTTATAATGCCTAATGTAAAGATAGGAAAAAATGTAATTATAGAAAAAGCAATGATAGGTGAAGGAGCAGTAATAGAGGATAATGCAATTATAAAGAACGAGAATAATGAAATAAATGTAGTATCAGAATATGAGATTGTAAAAGCTGAGTTAGTATTACAGGGGGGGATGTAATAATGAGAAATGAGTGTATGGGACTTATAAACTTAACTAAAAAGGGCAATCCAAATATAAGTAAATTAAATTATGGAAGACCGATAGCATCTACTCCTATAGGAGGAAGATATAGAGTTATAGATTTTGCTCTTTCAAATATGGTTAACTCTGGTATAACAAATATTGGTATATTCGCTAAAGAAAAATATAGATCTTTAACTGATCATATAGATAGTGGTAAGGATTGGGATTTAAGTAGAAAAAAAGGTGGATTATCAATATTTAGTCCAGAAAATACAGAATCTCAAAATATATATCCTTATAGAAAAGGTGATATATACAATATATTATGCAACATAGACTATATAAAGAAAAGTGAAGAAGAATATATATTAGTATCTCCTAGTTATATGGTATGCAATATGGATTATACAGAAGCATTAAAGTATCATAAGAAATCAAATAACTATATAACTATGATATATAAGAATGTAGATAATGCAAATAATGATTTTAAAGGTAATTTAACACTAAATTTAGATGAAGATAGTAAAGTTATAAATATGGGGAGCAATATAGGTGCATTCAACAACGCAAATATATATATGGAAATGTATATAATGAAAAGAACTGATTTTATAGATGCTATATACAATTTAACAAACACAGGAGATTACCAATACTTAGAAGACTTTTTAATTGAAGCTGTTAAGTATAAACAAGTAGGAGCATATAAGTATGATGGATACTTAAAATGTATAAAGTCTATCCAATCTTATTTTGAAATAAGTAAAGAATTATTAGATATTAATATTGCTAGAGAATTACTTTATTCGGAGAGAAAAATACTTACTAAAGAAAAAAATGAGTCTCCAACTATATATACGGAAGATGCAAATGTAGAAAATTCGTTTATAGCAAGTGGATGTGTTATAGAAGGTAATGTTAAAAACAGTATTATATTTAGAAAAGTTCATATTAAGAAAGGCACTAATATTGAAAACTGTATAATTATGCAAAATTCATTTATAGGGGAAGAGTGTAATTTAGAAAATGTAATATTTGATAAAAATATAAACTTAGCAAAAGGAAAAGAATTAAGAGGAGATGAAAACTATCCTATAGTTGTAGAAAAAAATATAAGTATTTAATTAGAGGGGGAAATTTTTAGTGAAAGTACTTTATGTAACATCAGAGTGTTGGCCATTTGCTAAGACTGGAGGATTAGGCGATGTAGCCTATGCATTACCTAAAGAATTAAAAAAAGAAGGTGTTGATGTTAGGGTTATATTGCCTAAATACTCGACTATGCCAAATTACTTAAAAGAAAAGTTAAGAGAAATAGCCGTATTTAATGTAAAAGTTGGATGGAGAAATCAATATTGTGGACTACTAGAAATGGAATTAGATGGAGTTAAATTTTATTTTATAGACAATGAGTACTACTTTAAAAGGGAAGGTGAGATTGCATATCTTTATGGATATGGTGATGATGTTGAAAGATATACTTTCTTTAGTAATGCTGTATTAGAAGCTTTAGCGATACTTGATTTTTATCCAGAGATAATCAACATGAATGATTGGCATACTGGAATGATACCATTGATATTAAAGGAAAAATACAATGGGTTAGAAAAATATAAGGATATAAAAACTGTTTATACAATCCATAATTTACAATATCAAGGTGTATTTTCAAATAATGTATTAGGTGATGTTTTAGATCTACCATATAAATATTTAGAAAATGGTGATGTAGAATATTATGGTGGTGTAAGCTTTATGAAGTCGGGGATAGTATATAGTGACAAAGTTACTACAGTTAGCCCTACTTATACAAGTGAAATACAAACTGAATTTTATGGTGAAAGTTTAGATGGATTATTAAGGGCTAATTCATATAAATTAAAAGGAATTTTAAATGGAATTGATTACGACTTGAATAATCCAAAAACAGATAAGGACATATTTATAAATTATGATATAGATACTATAGACAAAAAAATAGAGAATAAACTTCATCTTCAAAAAATGCTAGGTTTAGAAGTAAACCCAGATATACCGTTAGTAGGCATTGTATCAAGATTAGTATCACAAAAAGGACTTGATTTAATATCTTATATTATGCCTGAAATAATGAGAGAAAATATTCAAATGGTTATATTAGGAACAGGAGAGCATCAATATCAATCTATGTTTAATTATTATGCATCTATTTATCCTAATAAAGTTTCTGCAAATATTACCTTTGATAGTGCTCTTGCACAACAAATATATGCAAGTAGTGATATGTTTTTAATGCCATCTTTATTTGAGCCATGTGGTATAGGACAAATGTTAGCTATGAGATATGGAACTCTTCCTATAGTTAGAGAAACTGGTGGACTTAAAGATACTGTTAATCCATATAATAAATTTACTGGAGAAGGAAATGGATTTAGTTTCAAAAATTATAATGCTCATGAAATGCTTTATTGTATTCAAAGAGCAATGGAACTTTACAAAGATAAAGATAAATGGAGACGTTTAGTAATAAATGCTATGAATACAGATAGCAGTTGGAAAAAATCAGCTATGGAATATATAAAGACGTATCATGAAATGCTAAGTTAAAGGAGCGATTTAATGATCACAATAAGTAAAAAAAAGTTCAAACAATACTTTGAAAGTAAAATGTATAGTCTATATGCACAATCTATAGAGGGAGCTACCAATGAACAGTTATTAAATGTTTTATGTAGTGTAATTAAAGATATTATATCTAAAAGATGGATTGGAACCAGATTAGGTTGTGAAAAAGAAATTTACTATTTTAGTATAGAATTCTTAATGGGAAGGCAATTAAAGTCGAACCTATTAAATCTAGATATAGAAGATACAATAAGAGATGGATTGAAAGAAATGGGAATAAAGTTAGAAAACTTAATAGAAGAGGAATGCGACCCCGCTTTAGGTAATGGAGGATTAGGTAGATTAGCTGCATGTTTTCTAGATTCTATGGCATCTCTTAATATAAGTGGTCATGGGTATGGACTTAGATATAAATATGGTTTATTTGAGCAAAAGTTTGTAAATGGTTATCAGGTAGAAGTACCTGATAACTGGCTTACTCAAGGTTCATATATATGGGAAACTGTTAGACCAAATAAGGCAACTGTAGTTAAATTTGAAGGAGATGTTTATTTAGTTAATGATAATGATAGACTTAAAGTGATACACAAAAACTATATTCCTGTCATGGCTATGCCATATGATATACCTATAATCGGATACAAGAATGATTATATAAATACATTAAGGCTATTTAAAAGTGAAATTGTAAATAGAGACTTTGGTCCTATAACAGCAAATGCAAAAAATCATTCAGGAAGCTATGAAGATGCACTAAAATATAAATACTATACTGAAGAGATATCTCAAGTTTTATATCCTAATGATTCAAATTATGCAGGTAGATTATTAAGATTAAAACAAGAATATTTTTTAGTGAGTGCAGGAATACAAGACATAATTAGAAAGTATAAGAAAAACAAACTTAAAATAATTGACTTATCAAAGAATGTAGCGATTCATATAAATGACACACATCCAACATTATGTATACCAGAGCTTATGAGAATCCTATTAGATGAAGAAGGCTTATCTTGGGAAGAAGCTTGGGAAATTACAAAAAATACAATATCTTATACAAATCACACAATAATGGCAGAAGCTATGGAAAAATGGCCAGTAGATATGATGAAAAAATTATTACCTAGAATATATATGATAATAGAAGAAATAAATAGAAGATATCTAAATGATCTAACAGATAAATATAGTGACTATGAGCGAATAAAAAGAATGAGCATTATCAACGAGAATAATATTAGTATGGCTAATTTATCCATAGTTGGGAGTCATAGTGTAAATGGAGTGGCATACCTTCATACTGAAATACTAAAAAATGAAGTTCTAAATGATTTTTATTTAGATGAACCTCAAAAATTTAATAATAAAACTAATGGAATTGCACATAGAAGATGGCTTATTAGTTGTAATGAAGAGCTTAGCGATTATATTACTGAATTAATAGGTGAAGAGTGGGAGAAAGATACCAATCATCTAAAAAAGCTAGAAATATATAAAGAAAACAAAGAAGTATTAGAAAAACTAGCAGAAATAAAATTAAATAATAAGAAAAATTTTGCTGATTTTATAAAAAAGGAATATGAAATAGATATTAATCCGAATTCTATATATGATGTTCAGATCAAAAGGTTGCATGCATATAAAAGGCAACTATTGAATGTACTTCACATACTTCATTTATATCATGAATTATTAGAAAATCCTAATTTTAATATGGAACCAAGAACATTTATATTTGGTGCGAAAGCAGCTCCAGGATATTATCTAGCTAAATGTATAATTAAATTAATAAATTCTGTAGCTAATAAAATTAATAATGATGAAAGAATAAAAAATAAAATAAAAGTCGTATTTGTAGAAAATTATGGAGTTTCTCTAGCTGAGAAGATAATACCTGCAACTGAAGTAAGTGAACAGATATCGACAACAACTAAAGAAGCATCAGGAACTGGAAATATGAAATTTATGATGAATGGAGCTATAACGATAGCTACTTTAGATGGAGCAAATGTAGAAATACACGAGCAAGTTGGAGATGATAATATTGTAATATTTGGATTGAAAGCACATCAAGTATTACATTATAACAAATATGGTGGATATTCTGCATTGGATTTATATAATTCTAATCGATATATAAAGAGAGTAGTAGATGATCTTATTAATGGATTTATTCCTAATATGGACAATGAAGGTAGAGCTATATATGATTCATTAATAACCTATAATGATGAGTACTTTGTACTTAGAGATTTAGAAAATTACACTGAAGCTCAGTACAAAATTAATAAGTTATATAAAAATAAAGAACAATGGAATAAAATATCCTTAATTAATATAGCTAATTCAGGGATATTTTCATCAGATAGAACAATATCTGATTATGCAAGAGATATTTGGTTTAAAGGATGTGAGATTAATGGGGAACGTAATAAACTATAACTCTTGGGAAGATAAGGCTCCTTTTGGAGCCTTATCATTAAACCAAGATATGAGGATATCAGTTAGGGTAAGTGACGATTATGAAATAAGTAATATTTCCTGGGTAATTATGAAGGAAAATGTAGAAATAGTAAAAACAAGTCTGATAAGAGAAAATAAAAAGTATTATCAAGGCGAATTTAATGGATTCAATGAAGTTGGTGTTTATTTTTATTACTTTGAGGTAGATGTTGAGTTAGATGGAGTAGTTCAAACTAAATATTATGGTAAGAATATGGAAAATGGAGAGTCATGTGAATATTTATATGAAGATCTAAATAAATATCAAATCACAGTTTATAAAGACTATGAAGTACCAAAATGGTATAAGGAAGGTATTTTATATCATATATTTGTAGATCGATTCAATAATGGTAATAGAACTAAAAAAGTAAGTAATCCTAAAAAAAATAGCTTCATATATGCCAATTGGGATGATGATCCAATGTATATAAAGGATAATGAAGGAAATATAGTTAGATGGGATTTTTACGGAGGGAATTTAAAAGGAATAATCGATAAACTGGGTTATTTAAAGAAATTAGGTGTTAGCATAATATATCTAAGTCCTATATTTGAAGCATCGAGTAATCATAAATACGATACAGGGGACTATAAAAAAATTGATGCTATGTTTGGTGATGAAGAAATATTTAGAGAGTTGTTAGATAAAGCTAGCAAAAAAGGTATACATATAATTCTTGATGGTGTATTTAGCCATACAGGATCTGATAGTATATACTTTAACAAATATAATAGATACAGTGATTTAGGTGCATATCAATCAGAAGAATCAAAATATAATTCGTGGTACAAATTTAATAATTATCCAGAGGATTATGATTGTTGGTGGGGCGTTAAATCTTTACCAAATGTAAATGAATTAGATCCAACTTATATAGACTATATAATAAAAAATGATGATAGTGTCCTAAAAAAATGGACTACAATGGGAGTTAAAGGTTGGCGATTAGATGTAGCAGATGAATTACCTGAACAATTTATAAAAGAATTTAAAAAAGAGCTGAAGGATTTATCAGATGATAATATTTTAATAGGTGAAGTATGGGAAGATGCATCTAATAAAATAAGTTATAATCAAAGAAGAGAATATCTTTTAGGAGAACAATTAGATTCTGTTATGGGATATCCATTTAGAACTAATATAGTATCTTTCTTAAAAAATGATATTAAATCAATTGATCTGTTAAATAGATTTATGCAAATAAAAGAAAATTACCCAAGTGAAGCTTTTAAGTCTAATTTAAATTTAATAGGCAGTCACGATGTAAAAAGAATAAAAACAGAATTAGATGAGGATAAAGAATTAGTTAAATTAGCAGTAGGAATTCAGATGACTTTTGAAGGCATACCATACATATATTATGGCGATGAAGCAGGCATTTGCGGTAATACAGACCCTGATAATAGAAGAACATATCCGTGGAAGAAAGAAGATGAAGATATGATTGAATATTACAGGAATTTAACTACAATAAGAAAGAAGTACAAAGCATTAATATATGGAGAAACTTCATTTATAGACACGAAAAATGCGGATGTATTTGCTTTTATAAGAAAGACAGAAGAGGAAAAGCTGCTAATTGTAGTAAATAGAAGTGAAAATGAGAATGATATAAAACTACATTTAGATGATAATACTATTGAAGAAATAGATATAGAAAGTAACTTAAAGAAATATATAGAAGACATATTTAAAGATGATAAAAATTTTGAAATTAATATAAAAGCAAAAACTTTAAAAGTATTTAATTTAAAGAACTTAATTGGATAGACCATTTTTATAGACATAGGGATTTTTTCTATGTCTATTTTTTATGCTTAAGGATATTATGATACTTTAAAAACTGTGTATAGGTTACAAAATGTAGTCATGTCAATAAACTTAGAATAAGTAAATAATAATCGGTTGGAAAAATATGTATTAAATAGTAGTTGAATGGTAAAGATATAGAAAAGCTTAATATTATATTGGAGGATATTTACATGAATAATGTTATTTTAGTTGGAAGACTAACTAGAGACCCTGAAATACAATATATAGGTAATGAATCAACAGCATTGACTAAATTTAATCTTGCAGTAGACAGAAATTATACAAATCCAGATAAAGAGAAAAAAGCAGATTTTATAGAGATAGAGGTGTGGGGTAGACAAGCTGAAACTTGCTCAAGATATTTAAATAAAGGTAGCATGGCTTGTATAAAAGGGCAAATAAGGGTAGATAGATATCAAAATTCTAATGGAGAAAATAGATACTCTACTAAAGTTAGAGCAGATATGGTAAAGTTTTTAAGCTTTTCAAAAAATACATCAACTGAATCTAACCAAGAACAATATTATGATGCTACATCTATATTCAATAAAGCTGAATCAAGTTTAGATCTTGCAGAAGATGAGTTACCATTTTAAATTAATATATTGAAATTATAAATATAGCAATAATTTGTGAAAATGTTTACAAATTATTGCTATATTTTTTTATTGGAATTTTATTAATTATAAAGTTACGTATGTTTTGTTTATATAAGTATAATCAATGTTATGTATACTTAAATTTATTAAGCTATAAATAAAATACACTTTAAAATAATTAGAAAATGAATAGTAAAAACACCTAACTATGTAAATTAATGAATTTTAATAAAAACGAATTAAATAAATTGGGTCAAAACTAAAAATACTTATTTATTTAAGTATTAAAAGTAACAAACTTAAATAAATAAAAAATAAAGCTGTATAAAAGTTGGATAACTTTATTTTTTAATGCATAAAATAAAAAAATAGTGTATAATTAAGATATAAACAACAAAAATGTTCGAAAGGAAGAGAATGATCATGAAGAAAAAAATGACATTAACTAACAAAATCTTACTAGGTTTATTGTTAGGATTTATAGTAGGATTAATATTAAAACAAATACCATCAGGGTATATGAAAGATACATTAATATTAGGTGGAATATTTAAAGTATTAGGAACTGGATTTACTAGTGCTATAAAGATGATGGTAGTTCCTTTAGTATTTATCTCTTTAATATGTGGTTCAGCATCTATGGGAGATGTAAAAAAATTAGGTAGAATTGGTGGGAAAACTATGGCGTTTTATCTATCAACTACTGCATTAGCAATAATAATATCTCTTATATTAGGTAATGTATTAAAGCCAGGGATAGGATTAGACATGAGTCATATGGTATCTGGAGATGTAGCAATAGGTGAATCGAAATCAATAGTTGAAATAATTTTAAATATTATACCAAGCAATCCGATTCAATCACTTGCAAATGGAGAAATGCTACAAGTTATATTCTTTGCAATGCTTATAGGAATAGCTATAAATGTAGTTGGAGAGAAAGCAGAACCTTTAAAAGTTTTATTTGAAAGTGCAAATGAAGTATGTATGAAAATGGTAAACATAATAATGCTTTTCGCACCATATGGAGTATTCGCATTAGTTGCAGATACTTTTGCAACAGTTGGAACAGATGCTGTATTTGCATTATTAAAATATGTTGCAGTAGTGCTTATAGGTTTATTGATACACGTATGCGTTGTATACGGAGGAGCATTTAAATTATTTACAAAACAAAACATAAAACCATTCTTAAAGAAATTCACACAAGTAGCAGCTGTTACTTTTTCAACAGCATCAAGTAATGCATCTGTACCGGTTAGTTTAGAAATAATGGAAGAATTGGGTGTAGGTAAATCAACTAGATCATTTACAATACCTATGGGAGCAACTATAAACATGGATGGAACAGCTATAATGCAAGGCGTAGCAGCACTTTTTATAGCACAAATATATGGAATAGATTTAGGTATGAATGATATGATGACTATAGTTCTAACAGCTACTCTAGCATCTATAGGGACAGCTGGAGTTCCAGGAGTTGGGATGATAATGTTATCTATGGTATTACAATCAGTAGGGTTACCATTAGAAGGTATAGGACTAATAATGGGTGTAGAAAGAATTATAGATATGTTTAGAACTACTGTCAATGTAATGGGAGATAATGTTTGTACATTAGTTGTAGCAAATAGTGAGAAAGATTTAAATTTAGAGGCATATAACAGTGTTCTTGATAAAAAAGTAGCTTAAAAATATTACTATACACGGAGGTATTTTTATGGATTTAAAATTATTTAAAGAAAATTATGCAGTATGCAATTTAAGTAATAACATAAGTTCACCGATATGTGTAGACACAAGTAGTTTTTATTATATAACTAAATTCAAAGAAAATTTAAGTATAATATGTTTAAATAAAAGTATTCCGAAAGATGTAAATGTAGATGGTGATTGGAGATTGATGGAAATATTAAAACCAATAAATCTATATTTAGTTGGAATAGTATCTAAAATAAGTAAAGTTCTTGAAGATTACAATATAAATGTATTTGAAATGCAAGTAGAAGATAAGAATTACTTTTTAATAAAAGAATATGATGTATATAATGCATGTAAAGTTTTAGAATACAATGGATTTAAATTTATTTAAATTCAATATATAAAAAAATAAAAATAGATTAAATAAAAAAGAGTATCTTTAATTAAAGATGCTCTTTTTTTATTTGTTTCGAAGATTATATCAAATCAAAAATTGCAGATGATATGAAAATTTTGATTTAAATAACTGGGAGAGTGATTGATAAAATAGGAAAAATCAAATTTTTTATGATGAAATAAATTATAAATAAAATAAAATAGGCATATACATAGTAAGGGCTTGAACAAGAAAGGAGGAAATTTATGGGTAAGAGTAGTAATTTAAAAGAAATTATGAAGTTTGCAGGTACATATATATCAGTATGTATTGGATCTGGATTTGCAACAGGTCAAGAAATAATGCAGTTTTTTTCAGCTCATGGAATGATTAGCGTTGTGTCTAATTTAATTTGTATGATTGTACTAGCTTACTGTGGTGCAGCATTGCTTGAAATAGGAAAGACAGTAAGGCTAAAATCTAGCAATGACATATTTACATATTTATGTGGAAACTATATTGGCAAATTTTTTAAAATTTTTATGCCAGTATTTTTTCTTTGTAGTTTTGTAGTTATGGTATCAGGAGCAGGAGCTTCAATGAATCAATACTATGGAATAAATAAAGATTTAGGATCACTTATATTGGCTATACTTGCCTTAGTTTCTATACTGCTTGGAATAAATAAGGTAATAGATATACTTGGAAATATAGGTCCTATGATAGCTATTGTTTCAGTTGGCGTTGGAATTGTAACTATAGCTAGAAATTATGAGACATTTTTTAATATAAATCAAATCATCTCTACTGTAAATGTAACCAAAGCTATTGATAATTGGTGGTTAACTGGAATCATATATAGTGGATTAAACTTGGTGATAGCAACTCCATTTTTAGTGGGTGTTGGAGCAACTGCTAAGAATAAAAAAAACTGTATATGGGGTGGAGTAATTGGTGGCGTAATATTTATGATGGCTGCTATGGCACTTAATTTAGGTATAATGTCAGATATACAAAATATATATATTACAGAAATTCCAACTTTATATATGGCAGATAAAATAGGTCCTATAGTTGGAATGATGTTTTCTATTATGTTAATAGCTGGAATTTATACAACCGCAGTTCCGTTATTATGGAGTGTTTGTAGTAGTTTTGCACCTGAAAAATCATCTGGATTTATAAAAATAGCAGTGTTATGTACAGTAATTGGGATTGTATGTGGTAGGTTGCCATTTGCAATGCTAGTAAAAGTTATATATCCATTATCAGGATTGTTTGGAGCCGTAATAATACTATCAATATTTATCAATCGAATAAAAATAAATATAACTAATGGTATTAATGTGATAATGAAACGTATATAATATGGATATGCATATATATTTATAAACTAAAATTATTTACATAATTAACTAAGGAGAAATGTATGAACAAGCAATTAGAACTAGATTATTCATTTGGATATGTATTTGACAAAAGTAAATTAATCGTTATGTATCCAGTTGGAAGCAATATAATAAATGAAGATGAATATGAAATGGAAGTAGAAGTAGCATTTTTAGAAGATGGAATAGAAAAAGCATTTGAAGAAAGTGATATAAAAGAAGCGAATGAAATAATTAAACCTTTAGAAATGTTTTTGATGAAACCAAGTAAAGTAATACCATTTGTAACTAATATAAAAGATGCTAGTACTAAAGAAGAATTACCTAAATTGATAGAAGAATTTGATAAAGAATATAAAATAAAAGAATCTTTTATTAAAAAGGGATATGAAGTAAAAGATGTCTATCATGTTTTTGAAAATGTAGTAAATTATATACCTAAAGAAAATTTAGATACATTAAACATATTAAAAATAGAGTCTGATAAATTTGATATGGAAAGCTTTATAAAAACTACTAAGAAAAATTTAGATGAGGCAATTGATGAAAGTTTAATACCTATAAAAATGATAAAAAGTAGCTTGACTGATAGACTTTTTATAAAATCAGATGACAAAGATACTAGTGCTAAGTATATAGTGTTTGCAACAGATATGAGCTCATACTCACAAGGCATATTATGTGCAAATAAAAAAATAATAGATGATTTAGATATAGATATGGGAGATTTAGATATATCTAAATCAATAGATATAGGATACTTAGTAGAAGATGTAGATGGTATTCTAACTTTTAAAATAGCTAACTTTAATAGCCATACTGAAAATAACAATCAAGTAGCTCAAATAGTAGATTATAGTGGGATATTTAAAACGATGATGATTGAATTTGTAAATGAATTTTTAAAATAATAAAAAGCAAAAATAAAGTATTCATTAATGGATACTTTATTTTTGTTCAAAAAAATATTTATGATTATTAATATAATTAAAATTATAAACACTTTGACAAAAAATGAGATTTTTTTCTTGTTAATATAGTAAAATATTAATAAGAAGAAAAGGTTTGCTTGGAGGGGATAATATGAATAAAGTAATTAGCATGAATGAATTTAGAAAGATGAAGAATCGTAAAGAATTATTAAAGAAGAAAAGAGTAGCCATCATAGTAGCAGCTTCTGTCTTAATTGCAGGAACTTTTTCATATAGATATGAGATAATCCAAGACAAATATAATGAATTTAAAATAGTAAATGATATAAATTTAAAATAATTATGATTATATAAAAAAAGGATAGTTTAAACTATCCTTTTTTAATACAATAAATTTATCTATTTTCGTGAACTAATAGTAAATATGCACCTCCAGCTACTAAAGAATTATTAGTATCAATTCTGCCTATTAGACAGCCTTCTTTTTCTATAAAACCATTTTCTAAAACCTTACCAATAGAAGTGTTGTTAATATGATGTGAATATACTACGCCATTTTCATCAACTCTTCCAATAGGCTCGTTACTAATATTATAAATTATATTATTTTCATCAACTTTTCCAATAGGACAATTATGATACAGGTGATTATGGACTACATTATTAGAATCTAATCTAGCAACAGCTCTGTTGTTATACGGAAATTTAACCATTTCAAACATACTTAACACCCACCTTTTTAAAATATATAACTAAAATAAGTCTTACTTAATTATATGATTCTATTTTCAGAAAATAGAATCCTTTTAGAAAATTCAAAAATACATAATACATTAGTAATAAAATTAAATTGTATATACATATTATTTGAGTATAAAGTGGAAATGTATTATTATAAATAAAGCTAGAAAATATCATTAAACACAAGGGGACAGTTTTATGGAAAATATATTTAAGTTATTTTTAAAAAATATTCCATTTCCTATTTGGATAAAAGGCTTAGATGGAAAATTTAAATTTGTAACACAGGAATATGTAAGTATATACAAAAAGGACATAAGTGATTTTATAGATAAAAAAAATGAAGATATATTTGATAGGGAGTTAGTTGAAAAATATAATAGTCATTTAAACTGGGTAGTAAAAAATAAAAAAGCTAGAACTCAAGAAGGATATTTAAATGGAGAATATAGGGAATGTACTATATTTCCTATATTGAATAATGAAGGTAATACTATTGCAATCGGCGGATTTATTGGAAATATAAATGATATAAAAGTAAAAGACAAAGAGATTAAAGAACAAAGAAATATAATAAATACAATAATAGATACATTACCAGGAGTTATTTTCTACAAAGATATAAACCACAAGTATGTTTATTGTAATGAGGGATGTAAATCATTTTATAGACAAAAAGGAATAAAAAATATAATTGGGAAAACAGACTTAGAAATAAATGAGGACAAGAAATTAGCTCAAAAATTTATCAGTGATGATATATATATAATAAAAAATAAAGAAAGTATATACAATGAAGTTGCATTTACTCTAGAAAATGGATCAAAACAATATAGAGAAGTTGCAAAGCTTCCTGCTTTAGATGAAAATAATGATGTTATGGGTGTTGTTGGTATTTCTAGAGATATAACTGCTAAAAAAGAGTTCAACAATAAGTTAAAATATTTAAGTTATACAGATATTCTTACCGGTACACATAATAGAGCTTTTTTTGAAGAAAAGGCAATTGAACTATTTAAAGAAGAAAATTTTCCTATAGGTGTAATAATGGGAGATGCAAATGGATTAAAACTTATAAATGATAGTGTAGGGCATTTAGAAGGAGATAAGCTGCTTAAAAATATAGCAAATATAATAAAAGAAAGTTGTAAAGATAAAGGTTATGTATGCAGAATAGGTGGAGATGAGTTTGTAGTACTAGTACCACATGCCGATGAAAAGTATTGTGAAATAATAATTAAAGATATACTTAATAAGTGTAAGAATAAGAAACAAGATTTTATAAATATTAGCATATCCCTAGGAGCATCAACTACAGATAATATAAATAAAGATATACATCAAACATTCAAGGAAGCTGAAGATAAAGTATACAGACAAAAGTTACTTCAAGAAAAAAGTATACGTAGTGCCATAATGAATTCCTTAAAAGTAGGATTAGAAACTAAGAGTGTAGAGACTGAAGAACATACAGAAAGACTTGTAAAAAATGCATTAAAGATAGGAAAAAAACTTAGATTAACTATGGCAGAATTAGATGAACTAATATTAGTTGCTAAATTGCACGATATCGGTAAAATCGGTATTAGTGAAGAAATACTATTAAAACCAGGTAAATTAACTAATGAAGAATATGAAATAATGAAAAGTCATACTGAAAAAGGTTTTAGAATTGTGCAATCATCAAGTGAGTTAATTCATGTAGCTAGAGGTGTTTTAACGCACCATGAACGTTGGGATGGAAATGGATATCCACTTGGATTAAAAGGCCAAGAGATACCTCTTTTATCAAGAATTGTATCTGTAGTAGATTCATATGATGCAATGACAAATGATAGAATTTACAAAAAGGCAATAAGTAAGAAAGATGCAATAAATGAATTGGAAAAAAATTCAGGAACTCAATTTGATCCTGATATAGTTAAAGTTTTTATTGATATATTAAATAGAGAAGATCCATATAATTTTTTCAAAATTGAATAGGTAAAAAATAGGCTATATTCTTTATATAGCTTATTTTTATTAAGACTAAAATTAAGAGTTGTAATATAAAAACATATACAGCATAAATATTTAACACAGTACTATATAAGGTTAAAAGTTTAATAGTATATAAAGGGGTTAAGTTAATGAATAAAGAAAATATACTTAGAAATTGTGAAGACATAAAAAAGTGGCTTTTTAATGTAAGAAGAGATTTTCACAAAACACCAGAATTATCGTTAAAAGAGTATAAAACTAAAGAAAAAATATTAAAATACCTAGATGAAATAGGAATCGAATATAAAGAATTTAGCGATCATACAGGAGTTATGGCTTATATAATAAATCCTATGAATAAGCTAACTATAGGAATACGTGCAGATATGGATGCTTTACCTATACAAGAAGAAGCAAATCATTCATATAAATCTATAAATAATGGAGTAATGCATGCCTGCGGGCATGATGCGCATATAACTATGCTGTTAGGAGCAATTAAAGTTTTATATGAAGATAGAAAAAATTTAAATGTAAATATAAAATTTTTATTTCAACCAGCAGAGGAAACATTAGGTGGTGCAAGATTCTTAGTAAGAGACAAGTGTTTAGAAAATCCTAAGGTAGATTATATGTTTGGATTGCATGTTATGCCACATTTAGACGTAGGCTATGTAGAAACTAAATATGGTGCTTTAAATGCCAATACAGATTCATTAAAAATAAGTATAAAAGGAAAAAAAGCACATGGAGCGTATCCTGAAAATGGAATAGATGCATTGTTAGCATCATCTCATATAATTACTGCTCTACAAAGCGTTATTAGTAGAAATATCTCACCTTTTAATAGTGCTGTTTTAACAATAGGAAAAATACAAGGTGGAGAAGCTCAAAATATAATTTGTGATACTATAACAATGAGAGGTATCTTAAGAACCTTAGATAAAAAAACTAGAGATTTTCTAATAATAAGAATAAGAAATTTAATAGAAAAAATCTCAGAAGCTTTTGGGTGTAGTGGAGAACTTAGTATAGAATCGGATGGATTTCCAGCAGTTATAAATGATAAAGATATGGTTGATATAGTAATTGAAAATACATCAAAAATACTAGGAAAAGATAAATTTATTATGAAAGAGCATCCATCATTAGGAGGTGAAGATTTTTCTTTTTATACAGAAAATTGTAAGGGCGTATTTTTTCATATAGGATGTAGAAATGAAGATAAAAATATAATATATCCACTTCACACACCTAATTTTAATATTGATGAAAATTGTTTAGTAATAGGCACAGTTATGCATATTGCTAATGTTTATTATTTTAATGATAAACATAATTTATATTTAAAAAATATTTAACATTGACAAAATTGTATAAAAATGTAATAATAAATAAAAATTAAATAAATTTAAACAGAATCGGCTTTAATTTAGTCCAGAGAGACTAAAAAGATATATTTATGGTTAAATTAATATAAAAATAACTATCCTTTTATCATGCTGATAAAAGGATTTTTTTTAAGAATTTTTAGTAATAATACATGGAGGTTTTAAAATGAAGTTCAAAAAATTAATAGCATTAGCTACAACAACAGTTTTATCAGCATCTTTATTAGTAGGATGTTCAAGCAAAAAAACAGAAACAGAAGGTGCTAAGACAGATGAGCCAATGACAATAGCTATGATAACAGATGTGGCTGGGGTTAATGACCAATCATTCAATCAATCAGCATGGGAAGGGCTTCAAAAAGCTGAAAAAGAATTAGGTGTAAAAGTTAAGTACTTAGAATCAAAGCAAGATTCAGATTATGCAGCTAATATAGAAACATTAGTAGATGAAGGCGTAGATTTAATATTAGGAGTTGGTATGAAATTAGCTCCATCGATACAAGAAGGAGCAGATTTATATCCAGAACAAAAATTTGCTTTAATAGATGAAACATATGATAAAATACCTGAAAATGTTAAAACAGTGCAATTTAACTCTCAAGAATCAGCATACTTAACTGGATTAGTAGCTGGTAAAATGACTAAAACTAACAATATAGGATTTATAGGTGGTATGGAGTTACCTGTTATAGAAGCATTCCAATACGGATATATGGCAGGAGCTAAAGCTGTAAACCCTAAGATGGATATACAAGTTCAATATGCAAACTCATTTACAGATCAAGCTAAAGGAAAGGCTATAGCTAATCAAATGTACTCAAAAGGAGCCGATGTAATATTTACAGCTGGTGGAGATGTTGGTACAGGTGCAATAGAAGCAGCTAAAGAAAATGGAAAATATGCAATAGGTGTTGATAGAGATCAAAGTGATTTAGCTCCAAAAAATGTTTTAACATCAGCAATAAAAAGAGTAGATGTTGGTGTATTTGATATAGTTAAAGAATTAGTAGATGGTAAGTTACAATTAGGAACAAATGTTATATACGGTCTGCAAGAAGGCGCTGTAGGAATACCAGAAACAACTAAAAATTTAGTTCCTCAAGAAATATTAGATTATGTAAATGCAGAAGCTAAGAAATTTGAAAAAGGAGAGTTAAAAGCTCCTAAGACTGAAAAAGAATACAAAGAAATGGTAAAATAATACAAATAAAAAAAGACTGGTTAGATAAAAAATTATCTAACCAGTCTTTTTTTATAAAAATATATAAATAAAAGTTTTTTACAAATATGAATTTAATATATGAATTAAAGAGAAAATAATAAATAAAAGCTAAATTAGTTAACAATTATATTTTATATAAAGAAAAGAATATAAAGGAGTAAATTTAATGGATAAAGAAAGTTTAAAAGTAATTCCCTTAGGTGGTCTTGGAGAAATTGGGAAAAATATAACTGCAATAGAATATAAAGATGAAATAATAGTAATAGATGGTGGAATTTCATTTCCAGATGAAGATATGTATGGTGTAGATTTAGTTATACCTGATATTAGGTATTTATTAGAAAATAAAAATAAAATAAAAGGAATGTTTTTAACTCATGGTCATGAGGATCATATAGGAGCTATTCCATATATATTAAAGCAAATTAACATGCCTGTATATGGAACTAGGCTAACATTAGGGCTAGTAGAGAATAAGTTAAAAGAACACAATATACTTAGAGAGTCTAAATTAAAGCCTGTTAGGACAGGTCAAACTATTAAATTAGAAAATTTAAAAATAGAGTTTATAGGAGTTACTCATAGTATTGCAGATTCATGTGCATTAGCCATATACACACCTATGGGTATAATTCTTCATACTGGAGACTTTAAAATAGACTATACCCCAATAGATGGAAGAATGACAAATCTTAATAGAATGGCTGCATTAGGTAAAAAAGGTGTGCTACTTTTAATGGCTGATAGTACTAATGTAGAAAGACAAGGACATTCTATATCAGAAAAAAGTATAGGAGAAACACTTAAAAGAATTTTTTCTGGTGCACAAGGAAGAATTATAGTAGCTACTTTTGCATCTAATATTCATAGAATGCAGCAGATTGCAGATGCATCTATTGCTTACAATAGAAAAATAGCTTTTAGTGGTAGGAGTATGGAGAATATATCTGAAGTTGCTATGAATTTAGGATATTTGCATGTACCCGATGAGTATATAATTGATATAAAGGATGTAAATAAATATCCTAGTGAAGAAGTAACCATAATAACTACAGGAAGTCAAGGAGAACCAATGGCAGGGTTATCAAGAATTGCATATGGTTCACATCGCTTAATTTCTATACAACCAGGAGACTTATTTATAATTTCAGCATCTCCTATACCTGGAAATGATAAATTAGTATCTAGAGTTATAAATCAGTTATTTAGAAAAGGTGTAGACGTTATTTATGAAGACTTAGAAGAAATTCATGTATCAGGTCATGCATATCAAGAGGAACTAAAGCTTATACATAGTTTAGTAAAGCCAAAATATTTTATGCCTGTACATGGAGAGTATAGACACCTAAAGCATCATAGAGATTTAGCTATAAAATTAGGTATGAAGCCTGAAAGTGTATTTACATTAGAAACAGGACAAGTATTAGAAATATCTGAAGATGGTGTAAATACGTCTAAAACTGTTCATACTGGAGTTTTATTTGTAGATGGAATTGGTGTAGGAGATGTAGGTAATATAGTTTTAAGAGATAGAAGGGACTTAGCAAAGGATGGAATGGTAACTATAGTAGTTGCTATAAACAAAGAAAATTATAGTATAGTGGCAGGTCCTGATGTAATAACTAGAGGATTTATATATGCTAGAGAAGCTGAAGATATAATTAATAAAGTTAAGGAAATATCTAAAGAAGAAATAGAAAGATGCTTAGAAAAAGAAATTTTAGAATGGCAAGTATTAAAAAATAGCGTAAGAAAATCAGTTGAGCACTTTTTATATCACAAAACAAAAAGGAATCCTAGTGTATTCCCTATAATAATGGAAGTATAAAAAAAACTCATATATAAATTTATATAAATTTATATATGAGTTTTTAACCTTTAAATTTGAGAACCTATTGCTCTAGAATACCATTCAATTGATTTATAATAATCTTGATTAACACCTAATCCATCTTTGTACATATTAGCAACCTTTATTTGAGCATTTATATTACCTAACTCAGCTAGTTCGTTATAAATATCAAATGCTTTTAAATAATCTATATCAACATTAGTTCCATAAAAATAATTATCCGCTAAATTCATTTTTTCAAAGTCAGGGCCAGTTTCTTGTTTAGAAATTTGATCAACGTTATAATTTTTATCTTTAGGTATAGGTAGTTCTTCGAAATTATCGATAGTTCCGATAGTATATTCTAAGTTATCTAAACTATTTAGTGAATTTATATTATTATTTGTACTTAATCCTTCCTTTTTTAAATCAGAAGAAATTAAATTATTAATAGTTTCATTAGATGTATTATTAATATCTTGATTTTCAATAGATTTATCCCAATAACTTAAAGCTTTATCATAGCTTTTTTCATCTGCAATACCTTCAAAATACATATAACCAAGTACATCATTAGCTAAAATGTAACCTAATTCAGCTAATTTTATAAGGTATTCTTGGGCTTTATCATAATCTCTTTTATCTTCATCTGATAAATATATCATAGATAAATTAAACATAGAAGTAGTATTACCTTGACTTGCTGCTTTTTCAAAATATTTGATACTATTTTCTGTATTTTGAGGTATACCTTCTCCATTAAAATTCATAATTCCAACCATATTTTGAGCTTCACATATACCTAATGAAGCAGATCTTAAGTATAGATCATAAGCTTTTACCAGATTTTTTTCTACGTTAATTCCATAGTAGTATGAGGTAGCTAAATTGAAAAACTTTAAACCATCATTTAAAAAAAAGTTTTTTACATTTATAAAATCCAAGTATATCTCCTCCTATATAATAGATACAAATAGCCTAACTTTATCACAAATTATATTATGATTAAAAAATATAATTTGTGAGCTATGATAAGAAAATATAGCTATAGATATTAAAAGCTATATTAACTATAATACTTGGATTAATAGTTAATTTTACAATGTATTACAAATTAAAAATGTAGAAATGGTAGAAGTGTTGAAATCTGTAGATTAATAGTAAATTATGACCAAATAAATTACTGTCAAAAACAAATAAGATCTCATAGTATATGTTAGGAGTGAATACTCCACAAATTTTATATATCAACAGGGGGTAATAAAATGTTAGACAGATTATTTGGTGAAGGCGGATTCGGAGGAATCTGGATAGTAGTATTATTCTTTATATTCTTAGCTTTTTCTGATTGCTGGGTAGACATAGATATATGTGCTTGGATACCTTTCTTAATACTATTATTAATAGTTTGTGGAGCAGGAGATGTATTTGATGGAGGATGTGGATGCTAATTCTTTAGTAAAACATCTGAATTATCTAAAACTATAAAAGGGACTATCTTTAATAAGATAGTTCCTTTTTATTTTATATTAAAAACACATGTTATTAACTTATATAAAATTTAACAAAAGAACAAACTAAGTATAACTTAAACCTTCAAAAATAATCTTGAAATATTTATATTTGGAATGTATAATATAAACTTAAAGTGAAAAAATGAAAAAACATCGATAGAATGTTAATCAATATCACTTTATATAAATATAAAATAAATATAAATATACGGTTATCAAAAATTAAATAATTAGTGAGGTGGCAATATGAAAATAGGATTCGATCACAAGAAATATTTAGAAGAGCAATCAAAGTATATATTAGAAAGAGTTAATAACTTTGATAAGCTTTATTTAGAATTCGGTGGTAAGTTAATGGGAGACTTACATGCAAAAAGAGTATTACCAGGATTTGATGAAAATGCAAAGATAAAAGTACTTCAAAACATAAAGGAAAAAGTTGAAGTAGTTATATGTGTTTATGCAGGAGACATTGAAAGAAATAAAATCAGAGGCGATTTTGGTATAACTTATGATATGGAAGTTCTAAGACTTATCGATGATTTAAGAAAGTACGAATTAGATGTAAACAGTGTTGTTATAACAAGATTTGAAGGACAACCTGCAACTACAGTATTCATAAATAAATTAGAGCGTAGAGGTATAAAAGTATACAAGCACGCACCAACAAAGGGATATCCTACTGATGTAGATACAATCGTTAGTGATGAAGGATACGGAGCAAATCCATATATAGAAACTACTAAGCCAATAGTTGTTGTAACAGCACCAGGACCAAACAGTGGTAAATTAGGAACTTGTTTAAGCCAATTATACCATGAAAATAAAAGAGGAAATGTTGTTGGATACTCAAAATTCGAAACATTCCCAGTATGGAACGTACCATTAAAACATCCTTTAAACATAGCTTATGAAGCTGCGACAGTAGACTTAAAAGATGTAAATATGATAGATTCATTCCACCTTGAAAAATACGGTGAGATGTCAGTTAACTACAATAGAGATTTAGAGTTATTCCCAGTTCTTAAAAAGATAATAGAGAAAATAACAGGAAAAGAATCTATATATCAATCTCCTACAGATATGGGTGTTAATAGAGTTGGATACGGTATAATAGATGATGAAGTTGTAGCAGAAGCATCAAGACAAGAAATAATAAGAAGATACTTTAAAACTGCTTGTGAATATAAAAAAGGACAAGTAGACAAAGGTGCTTATGAAAGAATAAAAGTAATAATGGAAGGTCTTAACTTAAAACCAGAAGATAGAACTGTGGTTATGCCTGCTAGAAATTACAGCAATAAATTAAAAGAAACTGCTCAAAAGAACGATGTATGTCCAGTTGTTGCTATAGAATTAACTGATGGAACTATACTTACAGGTAAAGGGTCTGATTTAATGAATGCAACTGCAGCAGCTACATTAAACGCTATAAAATATTTAGCTAAAATAGATGATGAATTACATTTAATAGCTCCATCTATATTAGAACCAATTGTAAATTTAAAAACTAAAACATTAGGAAGTAGAAGTCCTGAATTGAGTTGTGAAGAAGTGTTAACTGCATTAAGTATATGTGCTGTTACAAATCCAACTGCACAAGCTGTACTTGATAAATTACCTTTATTAAAAGGAGCTCAAGCACATTCAACAACAATATTAAGTAAAAATGATGAACAAACATTTAGAGAACTTGGAATAGATGTAACTAGTGATCCTGAATATCCATCACAAAATCTTTACTATGCAAACTAAAAAATAATTTAATTATAATAAAGAAAATATAAGACCATATTACCCTTTAGGTAGTATGGTCTTTATTATATAAAATTGAACAATCTAAAATAAATATAAATATACGGTCATCAAGTTACTAAAATAAGTTAGTTCCTTGGAATAACTATTTTAAATGTTTTTTTACAAATTTGCAAGTTATTTTTTAAAAAAGAATAAAATAAACTTACAAATGCATAAGAAATAGAGTTATAATTATAAATTTAAAGATAAAAGTATTAAAAATTAAGTTATTATAGGTGATTATATTGGATGATAATAGAAAAATAATACATATAGATATGGATGCATTTTATGCATCTGTAGAACAAAGAGATAATCCTAGTTTAAATGGAAAACCAGTGATAGTTGGAGGCAATCCAGACGGTAGAGGAGTTGTAGCTACATGCTCGTATGAAGCTAGAAAATATGGAATACACTCAGCCATGCCATCAAAAACAGCATATAAAAGGTGTCCATATGCTATTTTTGTAAGACCCAGATTTGATATATATCATAAAGTATCTAATCAGATAAGAGAAGTTTTTTATAGATATACCGATTTAGTAGAACCTTTATCGTTGGATGAAGCATATTTAGATGTAACTATTAACAAGATGAATATTAAATATGCTACAGATATTGCCAAAAGGATAAAAGAAGAGATATATGAAGAGGTTGGATTAACAGCATCTGCTGGAGTTTCATATAATAAATTTTTAGCTAAATTAGCATCAGATTATCAAAAACCCAGTGGGTTGACTGTTATAACCAAAAAAAATAAGCAGCAATTTTTAGATAGCTTGCCAATAAATAAATTTTTTGGAGTGGGGAAAGTCACAGAAAGACAATTAAGAAACTTAGGTATAAATAATGGGTATGATTTAAGGATGTTAGAATTACAACAATTAGAGAAAATTTTTAAAAATAGAGGATATACATTTTATCAATTTGCAAGGGGAATAGACTATAGACCAGTACAACCTCATAGAGAAAGAAAATCTGTAGGATCAGAAAGTACATTAAGTATAAATTTAAATATTGAAGATGAAGAAGTTGTAGATATTCTAGATGAGATATGCCAAGATGTAGCTAATAGACTTAGGCATTCAGCTAAAGCTGGCAAAACAGTAACATTAAAAATAAAATATGATGATTTCACCCAGATAACAAGGAGTGTAAGTCTAGAACATGAAATATCATTACATGAAGATATTAGAACTAATATATATAATTTATTGAAGAATATAAAAAGTAATAATAAACAGATTAGATTATTAGGAGTAACAGTTTCAAATTTAAATGATATAAAAGAAGTGTGCACAAATATAACGATTTTTGAATATATAGAGAATATAGAGAATAAAACAAGCAATTAAAAGTATTAGAATTTAATATAAAAATAAATAGCATAAAAATCCATGAAATATATTTCATGGATTTTTTAATTAGAAGATTAATGAAAGTCATTATTAAAATTAAAAGAGTTTCAAGTATAAGTATATATCAATACTTGGATAACTAATTTAGGGGGATTTATATGCAAAATAATAATTTTAAAAAAATAAAACAAGTATTATGGATAATACTATTTGCAAATTTTTTTGTTGCAATACTTAAAATTATAGTTGGTACTACAATAAAAAGTGCAAGTATGACTGCTGATGGATTTCACTCTCTATCAGATGGAGCGTCAAACATAGTTGGTATTGTTGGAATTGGTATTGCATCGAAACCGAAAGATAAGGAACATCCATACGGGCATACAAAATATGAGGTTATTGCAAGTATGTTTATTGGGGGCATGCTACTTATAATAGCTGGGAAAATAATATTAACATCTATATCAAGAATTTCAAATCCTATTCATCCTACAATAACTACAGAAAGTTTAATAGCACTAATTATAACATTATGTATAAATATATTTGTAACTACTTATGAAAATAGAATAGGAAAAAAATTAAATAGTTATATACTAATATCAGATTCAATGCATACAAGAAGTGATATATTTGTATCTATAGGTGTATTGTGTACTTTAATAGGAGTCAAATTAGGATTACCATCTATTATTGATCCAATAGCATCATTAATAGTTTCTGGGTTTATAATATATTCAGCTTATGAAATATTTAAGTCATCAACAGCTGTATTAGTAGATCAGGCTATAATAGATGAAAATGAGATAGAAAATATAGTTAAAACTTTCGAAGAAGTAAAAGGCGTCCATAAGATTAGAAATAGAGGATGTGGAAATGATATACACATTGATATGCACTTATTAATAGATCCTTATATTAGTATAGAGCACTCTCATTATTTAACACATGAAATTGAAGATAGAATAAAAAACACTTTAAATAAAAATGTTCAAGTTATTGTACATTTAGAGCCATTTTATGAAAATAGAAGTAAGTAAAATAGAATATAAAATTAGGCCTATTTATAGTATTATATATATTAATATAATATTAATTACAAAAGAACATAATAGGGGGGACATATGCTAGAAATTATAGGAATGACAGTTGAAGATGCTAAAATGATAGAGGGTTGTGGAGCAGACAGAATAGAACTGGTAAGTGCACTTACAGAAGGTGGTCTTACTCCTAGTTTTGGCCTTATAGAAAAAGTAGTAAATAGTGTTAATATACCTGTAAATGTTATGATTAGACATCATGCAAATAGCTTTGTGTATAGCGAAGAAGATATTAATATAATGTTAAAGGATATAGAAATTGTTAATAGTATAGGTGCAAATGGTATTGTGTTAGGGTTATTGGACAATAAAAATAAAATAGATGAAGTTAATTTAAAGAGATTAATAGAAAATGATAACTCATTAGATATAACTTTTCATAAAGCAATAGATGAAACTAATCCTGTAGAAAGTATAAAAATATTAAACTGTTATAGTAAAATAACAAATGTTCTTACATCTGGAGGAAAAGGAAATATCATGAATAATTTAGATACTATAAATAAAATGATTAATGAATCTAAAGATATAAAAGTGTTGCTAGGTGGAGGACTAAATTTTGATAATATAGAAAAAGTTAAAGAAAATACATCCTATTGTGATTTCCATTTTGGTACAGCTGTAAGAATTGATAAAGATTCATTTAAAAAGATAGATGAAAAAAAACTTAAAGAATTAGTAACTATAATAAATAGTTGATAAATAAAAAAGTTAGATTTATTTAAATCTAACTTTTTTATTTATGTTTATTGCATTAAAATAGATTTTAATTCATTGATATCAATAATTTTAATTACATCTTGAGCATAGTCAATAAGGCCATCATCTTTCATTTTTATTAATTCCCTAGATAGAGAAGGTCTTGGTACACCTAACTTCTCAGATAATTTTTGTTTTGTCATATTAAGTTTAATAAAAATACTTTCTTGATTTTTAGATTCTACTACTAAATAATTAGCGATTTTTTGACGTATACTAGTCAATGAAAGTCCTGTAATAGAATTGTTTAAGTTAATAATTTTATTAGTTAAATCATTTAAAAACATCGACAAGAATTCAGGATTATGAGAGCAAAAACTTATAAAATCATTTTTGCTAATAAACATAACTTTACTTGGTTTAGATGCTAAAACTGTAGCTGGATATTTATTTGTATCAGAAAATGCTATTACTTCTCCAAAAAATTCACCTCTAGTAAAAGAAGATAAATGGATAACATTATTGCTACTTAAGATACGCTTAATATCAACTTCTCCATCTAAAACTAGCCCAACTTTAGTACAAGGAGTTCCCTCAAGTGCTATAACATCATTTTTAGAGTAATTTATAACAGTGTATGGAGATTCTTCGAAAAACCTTAGTATATCATCTTTACTCATAACCATAAATTTCACCAAACTTTCTTTATTATATAATAATGTAACCTATGTTACCGAAGTATATACTAATTATAACATATAATGAGTATATAAAATACACATTATAAATGGAGGAATCAAAATGAAAGATAAGATGTTTTGTTTTCAATGTCAAGAAACAGCAGGGTGTACAGGCTGTACAAAATTTGGAGTATGTGGAAAATCACCAGATTTAGCTAGAATGCAAGATTTATTAATATATACAACTAAAGGATTATCAGAAGTAACTACGAGATTAAGAGAAGAGGGGAAACAAGTATCTTCAGAGGTTAATCATATAGTAACAATAAATTTATTTACTACAATAACAAATGCTAATTTTGATGATGCGATATTCTATGAAAGAGTAAAAGAAACCTTAAATATCAAGGAACAATTATTATCATTATTAGATAATAAATCTAATTTATCTGAAGCTGCATTATATAATGCTAATTCAAATGAAGATATGGATGAAAAATCAACAAAAGTAGGCGTATTAGCTACTAAAGATGAAGATATAAGAAGTTTAAGAGAGCTTATAATATATGGTATAAAAGGGCTATCTGCGTATATGAAACATGCTAATGCACTAGGTTATGATGATGAATCAATAAATATATTTATGCAAAGTACATTATCAAAAATGCTAAATGATAGTTTGACTGTAGATGAATTAATAGCCTTAACTTTAGAAACTGGAAAAGTTGGAGTAGATGGAATGGCTTTATTAGATTCTGCTAACACAAGTACTTATGGAAATCCAGAAATAACAAAAGTTAATATAGGTGTTAGAAATAATCCAGGGATATTAGTATCAGGACATGATTTAAAAGATTTAGAATTATTATTAAAACAAACAGAGGGTACAGGTATAGATGTTTATACACATTCAGAAATGTTACCAGCACATTACTATCCAGCATTTAAAAAGTATTCTCATTTTGCAGGAAATTATGGGAATGCTTGGTGGAAGCAAAAAGAAGAATTTGAAAGTTTTAATGGACCAATATTAATGACTACAAACTGTATAGTACCACCAAAAGATAGCTATAAAGATAGATTGTATACTACTGGTGCAACTGGATTTGTTGGTTGTACTCATATAAAAGGAGAATCAGAAGACAATAAAGATTTCTCAGCTATAATAGAACAAGCTAAAAAATGCCAACCTCCTATAGAGATAGAAACAGGAGAAATAATAGGAGGATTTGCACATAACCAAGTATTTGCACTTGCAGATCAAGTTGTAGAAGCAGTAAAAACAGGAGCAATAAAAAAATTCTTTGTAATGGCAGGATGTGACGGAAGAGCTAAATCAAGAAATTATTATACTGACTTTGCAAAGGCACTACCAAATGATACAGTAATACTTACAGCAGGATGTGCAAAATATAAATATAATAAATTAAACTTAGGCGATATAAATGGTATACCAAGAGTACTAGATGCAGGTCAATGTAATGATTCATATTCACTAGCTCTAATTGCACTTAAATTAAAAGAAGTATTTGAATTACAAGATATAAATGAATTACCAATAGCATTCAATATAGCTTGGTATGAACAAAAAGCTGTAATAGTGTTATTATCATTACTATATTTAGGCGTTAAGAATATACATTTAGGGCCTACTTTACCAGCATTTTTATCACCAAATGTAGCAAAAGTATTAGTTGAAAACTTTGGTATAGGTGGAATAACTAACGTTGAAGATGATTTGAAAATGTTTTTAGGATAAAATAAAATAAGAAACTGCGTTTTAAGCGCAGTTTCTTATAACATAAAAAGTCAAAATATGACGAATAAAAAGAGTTGAAAATTTTAACAAAAATTAATATAATTATTAGTGTAATCAATAAGGCGACATAGCCAAGTGGTAAGGCAGTGGACTGCAACTCCTTGATCCCCAGTTCGAATCTGGGTGTCGCCTCCAAATATATATGCTGGTGTGGCTCAACGGTAGAGCAGCTGACTTGTAATCAGCAGGTTGTAGGTTCGATTCCTATCACCAGCTCCAATTAAAATAACTTTAATCAATATTGATTAAAGTTATTTTTTATGCTTAAGGATATTGTGATACTTCATTTTCTGTGGATAACCCATGAAAGTAAGTTATATTAATAAATTAGTTTTGAGCATAAAAAATATTTTGAGCAACTGACGAAGTCGTTAGCAACAGGAGCGAAGCGACTTTTTTATTTGCTATAATAGCTATCATTATACTAATTATGAATATATTAATTTTAAAAAAATATTTTAAATTAAAATGAATTAACTTGAAAATAAATCTGGGTATATAGTATAATAGTGAAAAATATTTAAATATGATTAGCTGCATGTAAATATAAAATTTAAAATAAAAATTTATTGGAGGAAATAAAATGAGCAATTCAAGTACTGATTTAGGTAAAGAAAGTGTAGGAAAACTTCTTTTTAAATTAGCTGCTCCTGCTATAATTGCACAGCTGGTAAATGTCTTATACAACATAGTTGATAGAATATTTATAGGGCGAATGCAGGGTGGAGACATGGCTATGGCAGGTGTTGGTGTAGCTTTTCCTATAATTTTAATTATATCTGCATTTAGTGCATTAGTAGGTATGGGGGGAGCTCCGTTAGCTGCTATAAAAATGGGTGAACAGGACAACGATGGTGCAGAACAAATAATGAGTAATAGCTTTTCTGTTTTAATAATATTAGCAGTATTATTAACTGTAGGATTTTTAGTATTTAAAGAACCTATATTATGGGCATTTGGAGCAAGTGATGCAACTATAGGTTATGCATTAGATTATTTAGGTGTATATCTTATAGGTACTATATTTGTTCAAATTGCTTTAGGTATGAATCCTTATATAAATACACAAGGATTTGCAAAAGTAGGAATGATGACTGTAAGTATAGGAGCTATAATAAATATCGTACTAGATCCTATACTTATATTTGGATTAGATATGGGTGTTAAAGGAGCAGCTCTTGCAACAATAACAGCTCAGGCTGTTTCAGCTATATGGGTATTACGATTTTTATTTGGAAAGAAAAGTGTATTAAAAATAAGAAAAAAATATTTGAAATTAGAATCTAAAATAGTATTACCAATTTTAGCTCTAGGGATAGCACCATTTATAATGCAAGCAACGGAGAGTTTAGTTTTAGTATCTCTAAATAGCCAATTACAAAAGTATGGTGGAGATTTAGCAGTAGGTGCAATGACTATAATGAGTAGTATAATGCAAATTATATTACTTCCAAATATGGGATTAACACAAGGTGCTCAACCTATAATTAGCTATAACTATGGAGCTAAGCAAATAGATAGAGTAAAACAAACATTCAAGTTATGTTTAGGACTATGTTCATTATATACAATAGCAATGTGGGCAGCTCTTATGTTAGCTCCGCAAGTATTTGTAAGTATATTTAACAATGATCCTGCTTTAATGGAAATAACTACATGGAGTATAAAAATATATTTTGCTGGAATATTTATATTTGGAATTCAAGTTGCCTGCCAACAAACATTCCTAGCACTAGGTCAAGCAAAAATATCTTTAGTTCTAGCATTATTAAGAAAGATAATATTACTAGTGCCATTAATATTTATACTACCAATGTTTATAGAAAATCAATTATTGGGAGTATTCTTAGCAGAACCAGTAGCAGATATATTAGCTGCACTTACAACAATAGTATGCTTTATGGTATTTTATAAAAAGACATTATCTGTTATTGAAAATTCTGATGATAAAATTCTGAAAGAAGATATAATAAATACGCATTAATATAGTTAGATAGTTGCCCTTATGGATATAAATAATATTCATAAGGGTTTTTTACATATAAAAAATTAAAATACTAAAGGAGAGAACAAATTAATGGATTATAAAAAAGTAATTAAATCTAAATTTATAGAAAGACCAAATAGGTTTATAGCTTATTGTTATATAGATGGATGTATTGAAAAAGTTCATGTTAAAAATACTGGTAGATGTAAAGAACTATTAACTCCAAATTGTACAGTTTATTTAGAAGAAAGTGATAATCCAAATAGAAAAACTAAGTACTCATTAATTGCAGTAGAAAAAGGACAAAGGTTAATAAATATGGACTCACAGATACCGAATAAAGTTGTATATGAAGCTTTGATGAGTAAAAAATTAATATTACCAGGTTTAGATGAAGAAATAACATTTATTAAGCCAGAAAAAACTTATGGTAATTCAAGGTTTGATATATATGTTGAAACTGAAAATAAAAAAGTTTTTATAGAGATAAAAGGAGTGACATTAGAAGAAGATAATATAGTAATGTTTCCGGATGCAAAAACAGAAAGAGGAGTTAAACATATAAATGAATTAATTGAAGCTCGAAGTGAAGGATATCTATGTTATATAATATTTGTAGTTCAAATGAGTGATGTAACTTATTTTATGCCAAATAAAAAAATGCATAAAGAGTTAGGAGACGCTCTTATAAACGCTAGAAATAAAGATGTAAATGTATTAGCATATGACTGTCATATAAAGCCAGATAGCATAAAATTAAAAGATAAAGTTAAAGTTATTTTATAAAAAATTATTATAAAGTAAAATAAATTTAAAAAATATGATAACTTTTCCTAGTAATTTAGTATAATAAAATAAGTGGAAACTTTACTAAAATAAGTGTTTTTGTATTGTAAGAAAAATGTAAGTATTTAAAATATTAATGGTATAATACTTATATATGATATTTATATAATGAAAGGATTGATAACTATGACAGAGAATCTATCGATGAAAGAATTATTAGAGCAACAAGAACAAGAGTTTAACAGTGTTAAAGTTGGACAAACTATAACAGGAAAAATAACTAAAATAGCTCATGATGATATAACTTTAGAGTTAAATTATGGATTTGACGGAGTTATATCTATAAAAGAACTAAACCTTCCAAAAGGCAAATACGCTAATGAAGTATATAATGTAGGAGATGAAATAACGGCAGTTATAACTAAAGTTTACCATAAGGATGGAGTAATACATTTATCTAAGCTTAAGTTAGACGAAAAATCTGACTTTGCTGACTTAGAAAAGGCTTACCAAGAACATAGAATAATAACTGTTAACGTAGAAAAAAATATAGAAAGAGGAGTGTTTGCTACATATAAAACACAAACTCTATTTATACCAATATCACAATTAGATACTAAGTTTGTTACAGATACAAAAGCTTATGTAGGACATAACTTAGAAGTATACATAAAAGAAATGGATCCTAAGAAAAATAGATTAGTAGCTACTCATAGAGATGTATTACAAGAACGTTTAGATAAAGAAAGAGAAGAAAGAAGAGTTCGTATACAAGAAGAAAAAGAAGCTGCAAGAATAAAGGCAAAAGCAGAGAAGGAAGCTCGTATAGCTAAAGTTAAAGCAGAAAAGGAAGAATTATTTAATTCTTTAGAAGTTGGACAAAGAAGAGATGGTAAGGTTACTAAGTTAATGTCTTACGGAGCATTTGTTGATATCGGAGGAATAGAAGGATTACTTCATATAAATAACCTATCTTGGGAAAGAGTTGAATCTGTAGAGGATATGTTACAAGAAGGACAAGAAGTTCAAGTTTATGTACTTGATATAGATGCTGAACATAAGAAATTTGCTTTAGCACTAAAGGATATAAACAATGACCCTTGGGAATTAGTAAAACAAGATGTCGAGTTAGACGACATAATAACTGGAACTATAGTTAGAACTATAGAAAAAGGTGCTTTTGTTAAGGTAAGAGAAGGTGTTGAAGCATTCTTACCTATATCAGAATTAAGTGAAGAGAGAGTAACAAGAGTTACTAATGTTGTAAATGTTGGTGATGAAGTTAATGTTATGGTAATAGAATTTAAACCAAGAAATAGAAGAATGGTTGTATCTATAAAAGAAGCTACAAGAGAGCCAGAAGAAGATATAAGCGAATTTTTAGAAACTGAAGATTCATTAGGAACTCTTGGTGAATTATTTAAAGAAAAATTTAAAGGATTAGAAAAGTAATAAAAAATAAGCCATATTGATTTATCAGTATGGCTTAATTGAGTTTGAAATTTTAGGAGGACAATAAATGAAAGCATTAATAGATTTACATACTCATACCATTGTAAGTGGACATGCGTATAGTACAGTTCAAGAAAACATTCAAGCAGCTATAAAGTCTGGATTAAAATACTTAGGGCTATCTGACCATGCACCTCAAATGCCAGGTGGACCACATCCATTTTATTTCCATAGCCTTTATTGCATACCTAAAGAAGTCGATGGTTTAAAAATACTTAGAGGAATTGAAGCAAATATCGTTGATTTTGAAGGAAATACAGATGTTCCTGATGATATGCTTACTCATATCGATTACATGATAGCAAGTTTACATCCACCATGCATACAGTTTGGAACTAAAGAGGAAAATACAAATGCAATTCTTAAGGTAATGGATCATCCAAAAGTTAAAATAATAGGACATTTAGATGATAGTAGATACGTAGTAGATTACAAACGTGTAGTTGAAAAAGCTAAACAAAATAATATTTTAATGGAGATAAATAATTCATCTCTAAAACCAACTACATTTAGACAAGGAGCATGGGAAAATGTAGCTAAGCTATTAGATGAATGTAAGAAACAAGAAGTAAAAGTAATAATGGGAACAGATTCTCATATATCTTATGATATAGGTGATTTTACGTATTCTAAAAAAGCGATAGAAGAAAATAACTTCCCTAATGAATTAGTTATAAACTATAATGATGAAGAGATAATAAAGTTATTTGATTTATAAAAAGAGAGCTTTAAAAGCTCTCTTGAAAGCGTAGAGAAAATCTATGCTTTTATTTTTTAGTTAGTAAGTAGATCTTGATATGAAATTAATAAATATAGATATATTATTAGGATGGTGTAAAATGAAACATAAAGTTATAAAAAAACAAAAAAGCAGTAGTAGATGTATAGTCTGTGGAGTAAATAATGAATTAGGCATGAAAGCATCATTTTATGAGTTAGAAAACAATGAGTTAGTAGCAGTTTGTGATACAAAAGATTGGCATCAAAGCTATCCTGGTAGAGTTCATGGAGGAATGTCTGCAGCTTTGTTAGATGAAACAATAGGAAGAGCAATTAGTATAAATGATGAAACTATATGGGGAGTTACAGTAAGTTTAGATTTAAAATACAAAAAACCTGTACCAACTGATACAACTATAAAGATAGTAGGTCGTATAACTAAAGAAAATAGAAAACTATTTGAAGGTAGCGGAGAAATAATCTTACCTAATGGAGAGGTTGCAGTAACAGCTACAGGGAAATATATGAAGATGCCGGTAGATAAAATAACTAATGAAAATTTGGATGAAGATGAATGGTTTTTAGATAATGAAGAAATACCTGAGTATATAGAATTATAAATGTTAATACCTAAAATTTATATATTTTAATATGTATTATAAATCTTGACAAAACTATGATAACGTTTTATATTGTTATAGCATAAAAATATAAATTCTTAGGGGGCAATATGGACAGTTTATTTGCACTTTCTTTAACAACTGCTATTTTTTGTGGAATATGGAGTGCTTTAAGCTCTAGCTTAGGCTTAATTGCATGGGCTGGATTTGCAGGTTGCACGTCATTTTTCGCAGCAGGAGGAAAATCAAAAGGTTTTAAAAAGGCTATCTTAACAAATTTAAGTGGTGTTTTTTGGGCTATGATAAGTATAAAAATATGTCAGTATATTGAAATTGAGCATATAGGAGCTATTACAACTGCAGTAATAACATTTATAATGTGTATACAAGCTAAAATTAAATTTTTAGATTTTATTCCTGGAACTTTCATAGGATCAGTGTCAACATTTGCAGCTAGTGGTAATTGGAAAGCAGTAGCTTTAGCTTTGATTTTAGGTGGAATTTTAGGTTACATCTGTGAATCAACGGGAATATGGTTATTTGAAGTATTAAATAAAAAAGATAATACTAAATAGAATTTAAATTAAAAATAATTGAACATTAAAAGCTACTGTAATTTTATAATTACAGTAGCTTTTTTAGACTTAGATATTATATTTTTAAGGATATTACACATTGACTTTAACTAAACTTAACATAACAATTATTTAAATTAATACATTTTAAGCAGCTTCTTTTAAAGCTTCTTTTTGTAATTTATCTATTCTTTCTTTATTTAACTTAGACATACCTATAGAAGCTAATATTAATGATCCATAACATATAAATATAAACACTAATATAGCAGTCCAAGCAACACCGTATCCCATTTTATCAACTAATAATCCGAACACAGATGAACCAGCAGCGAATCCTACAGCAAAAAATATTTGAACTACTCCAAGAATAGCACCGAATTCTTTTTTACCAAAGAACGAACCTGCAAGTAGAGAAGGTCCCATCATATAAGCAAATACTGATAAACCTTTTAAAGCCGCAAATACTTGAGCTAACATAGGCATTTGACCTGCAAACATTAATGCTAAGCATGAAGACCCAGCTAATACAAATGCAACAAATAAACCTTTAGTTATACCTAACTTATCGAATATTATACCTCCGAATAAGTTTCCTCCAAGTGAACATAATGCAAATATAGAACCAACCATACCAACTATCATAGGATCTATTTTTAAATGTAACTTTAAGTATGCTGGATATTGTACTGCTAGAGCAGATACGTACATACCTAGGAAGAATAAACCAAATCCAAATAACCAGAAGAATTTAAGATTTTTAGCTTCTTTAAAAGTATATCCCCAGTCAACTGAAACTGATTTTTCAGTGTTTTCTTTTCCGCTTTCTTTTTTCTTACCTTTAACTATTTCATTTTCATTTTTAGGCATTCTTAAGAAGAATAATGTAACTGGTATACCTATTACTAATGATAAAACTCCAAACATTAAGTAAGATTTAGAAGCTCCATTAGTAGCTAGTGAAAATGCAGTCATTTGTTGCAAGAATATATTACCTATAGATCCCCCTGCAAAAGCTAATCCCATTGCTTTACCTTTAGATAATTCATCAAACCACCCATTTATTAAAAGTGGAACCCCTATTGAAGATATAGCTGCTGTACCAACTTGAACTACACCTGCAACAAGGTAAAATTGCCATAATTCTTGACACATAGAGAATGCTAAGAATCCTCCACCAGAAAGTATACATCCTAATAAATACATCATTTTAACGTTTATTTTATTGAACATCATACCTATAAATGGTGAAGCTATGGCAGATACTACTGTACCTAATGTAAATATTAATGAGAATCCTGCTAAAGTGAATCCCTTTTCCTCAACAACATAACTTACAAATTGAGGTTGAATGTTTGCTGCAACACCAAATGGTATAGCTTGTATAAGCATACATGCAACAACTATTAACCAACCAGTGGCAAATTTTTTCTTGTTTTCATTTAAAGTACTCATAATTTTTATGATTTCTCCTTTATTTTTTTTGTAAATAGGCTTTGTACAAATTAAAGGAATACGTTGTGTGATTTTATGATATCATAGAATGGTATGAAATCTAAGCGATTCACAATGAATCATGCTGAATTGTATTGAAATATGGAATCAATATAATTCAATGAATTCAATAAAATTTCAAAACGGATTTAGTTTATACTTAGATTAGGATATCTTTAAAATAAAAAGCAATTAAAGAATACAATAGGAATTATATGTAAATAGTAAATAATAATTGACTATTTTTAAGGCAAAATGATAAAAGTCAGGGAGGATAATGGCAACATGAAAAGTATAGTTTTTGGGCAGTTATTAGAGAAATTATTATATTTATCAAATCAAAAAAAGAGTACGTTAGCTAGAGAGTTAGGCTACGATGTATCATATATAAGTAAATGGATTAATGCTAAAAATTTACCGACACAAAAGAATATATCAATAATATGTAAGACAACAGCTGAATTTATAGTTAAATCTCTTACACCTACATCAAAGCAAGAGCTTATAGACTATTTTGAAATTGATATAGATGTAAGTGACAAGGATGTATTAACTCAGTATATAGAGCGAAGTTTAAGAGAATCATATTTAACAACTGCGGGAAAAGGTTCTTTAAATGTTTATAAAAGTACAAGATCTGAAGATTCATATAATAGTATAATGCACATAAATCCAAGGCTTAGAAAGCAATATTTAAATAAAGATTTTGGGATATTTGCAACTAAATCTAATAAGTTTGATTTAATAATTTCAGCAAACTTGTATAAGTTAAATAATGATGAAAAGATGGCTATAGCTGATATGAAGGAAGGCCTAAATAAACTATCAAAAGATAGTGATATAAGAGTTAGGTTTCTAATGGGGTTTGAAGGAAGTCATGAAGATATAGTGTTTAATACTATATTAATAATAAATATGATGACAGTTTATCCTAATATGAAGTTTGAAATATATAATTGTGATGTAGATTCAAATGCAATATTAGCTGTAATCAAAGATAGAATTTTTCATAGTGCTATATTTGCAAAAGATAGAAGATGTCTATTCACTAGTATGTCTAAAGAAAAACATATAATAGATGAAATGTATTATAGCTTAGAAGATATATTAAAAAATCAAGGAAAGCTTATTGCAGAGAGAAAATCTCCAATTGATTTAATCAAAGATAAAATATATATTCAGTATATAATGGGGCAAGATTTAAGATGGTTAATAGGTTCTATGAATGAATTTTTTATGCCTTATGATTTATTTATGGAAGTTGGAGCTAGTATATTTGGGGATGATCCAAAAATTTTAAATGAGTTAAATCAAATAAATATATTTTTACAAAATGTAACGTATATATCTAAAATTAAGGTTTTAATGTATGAATCAGAATTAAAAAGATATATATCAACAGGCGAGCTTAAGTTCTTTAATATACCTATAAAATTAACATTAGAACAAAGAGAAAGACATATAAAATATATACAAGATATAGTAGAAAAATCAGAGAATGTAGAAATTAAATTAGTAGATGGTAGTTTTGTAGAAGACTTTAAAAATACTGCAGATCCATCATTATATCTATCTAAAAATATTAAATTAGCTAAAACACATCCTTTAAATAATATAAATGATTATATAATTATTAAAGATAATGAATTTAAAAATTTATGTGATGAGTTATTTAAAGTACTATGGAATGATAGAGAAGATGTAGTTATTAGTGATAAGGAAGAAATAGTAGAAAGAATATCTAAAACTTTAGCTTATGCAAGAATTATAAATGGAACATTTAACCCAAATGAAAGCTATAAGATTTAAGTTGAATTATTCATAAAAAATTGAATTTATTGAAATAAGTAAAATATATTAAAAATTATACATTGACTAAAAGTATAAAAAATTGCTAATCTGTAATTGTAAATAGGCGCTTAAAAATAACATTAGATTCAGTAATGCTTTTTAGATACGTTAGTATTTATTCAAGTTATATATTTAAAACAAAATAGCTCTTAAAATAAAATGGCTATTTTAACGATATATATTTATGATAAAAGAAAACGTATCTAAGGTTATTATTGATTAAATTTAATGTTTGAATTTTAGGGAGAACCTATTTTTTTTATTGCAAAAAATAAAAAAAATAGAGTTAATTAGAAATAATCAATTTTATAAGACGTTATACAGAAAATAAATGTGTAAAAATCTAAATATTAAAAAGGAGAATTAAAAGATGCTACATCAATTAGAAGTAATAATAACAAAAGTATCTGAAGCAATATGGCCAATATTCTTACCATTCATGTTCGTGGTTGGTGCAACAATGGCAGTAAGAACAATATTTATGATACAAAAGCAAACTACATCGTCTGCTAAGCTACAAATTAAAAATGTTATAGGACCGGCATCTATATCGTTAGGAGCAATGATAGGTACTGGAGCTATAATAGGGGTGTTAGGTGCTTTATCAAAATTATCGGCTTCAGGACAAGCTAATATAGAAGCAATGGCTATATGGGCTTTAATAGGTTCTTTAATAATGTTACCAGTATCTTATGCTGAAACATTAAATTCTAAAATAATGAATAAAACTCCGAAAGAGTATATATCATCATTATTACATCCTAGTTTAGGAAAGTTATATGCAATAGCATTCGTTGCACTAGCTGTATTTGGTTTTGGTGGATTCCAATTCAGTGGTATAGATTCAGTAGTTGCATCTATAGCGATGGATAAATTCAATATGGAATTATCATTAGTTCAAAGATATTTATTTATAGTAGTACCAGTAATAGCAGTAGTTGCTGCATTAGTATTATCTAAGAAGCATGAATTATTTATGGGAGCTATGACTTACATGATAGGTTCAGCAGTTATAGGATATTTTGCATTCTTCGGAATGTTCGTAATGAAAACTGCTGATTATGTTCCAACATTCTTCTCAAGTATGATGGAAGGTATGGCTAACCCAGTAAGTGCTATGCTAGGATTACCATTAGGATTAATATTAGGTATGCAAAAAGTATTACAAACTGCAGAAACAGGTCTTGGAGCGTTAGCTATGGCTGCTCAAGAAGCAGATACTCAGCCAAGAGAAGCTGCTATGATATCTTTATTACCAACAGCTGTTACAGTATTCGTTTCTATAGTTGTTACTTCTTATATAGCTTCTTGGGGTGTTCAGCATGGAACTTTAGCTTTAGTAGATGCTAATGGAGCTTCAGTAGGAACAGTACAAAGATTAGGTGGGTATATTGCAACTGCTGAAAGTGTAACAGGAATGTTTGGATTAGTAGTATTATCAGCATTCACAGTATTATCAGCATTAACTACAATACTTGGATCATATTATTATATGACAAAGTTATTTAAGAAAAATGCAGTAAATAAGAATATAGCAATATACTTAGGATTAATAGTAGCTGCTGGTACTTTAGCAGTATTTGGAGCTAATGTTGTATTCGAAGCTGTTGACTTATTATTATTTGTTCTTTGTGGAGTAAACGTAACTGCATTAGCTGTATTTACATTCAAGCATTGGGAAGCTTACAAGTTAGGTAAAAACGCTTCAGAAAAGAAAGCTGCTTAATTATAAGAAATATAAATTAGATGAAAAGCTGCTTAATTAATTAAGCAGCTTTAATATAAATCATAAAAAACTTGCCTGAAGAGGGGAGAAAGACAAAATGAGTAAAACAATTTATTTTAATGGAAACATAATAACAGTAGATGATAATAATACAGTTGCTCAAGCTGTATTAATAGAAGAAGGGTTAATAAAAGCTGTAGGAACTAATGAAGAAATACTTGCATTAGCAAATGACACTGAAAGAATAGACCTTGAGGGTAAGACTATGATACCTGGATTTATAGATCCACATGGTCATGTAGTTGCTACAGCACAGACTCTAATGATAGTAACATTAGGTGATGTAACATCAAGAGAAGAACTTGTTGCTAGATTAAAAAAAGAGCTAGAAGAAAATCCACCACAAGGAGATAAGTGGTTAATAGGATTTGGATATGATAATACTAAGTTTGAAGATGGTCAACATCCTACAAAATTTGATTTAGATTCTGTTAGTACAGATATTGCAATAACTGTATCACATGCATCAGGTCATTTAGCATGTGTTAATTCAAAAGCTTTAGAGCTATATGGATATCATGGTGATGATTATGTAGTTCCAGAAGGTGGAGTTGTTAGAACTGTATCTCCTGACTCGAAAGAGCCAAATGGAGTATTAGAAGAAAATGCTATATTAGATAGTGAAAAGAAAAAGATTGTTATATCTCCTGGATTTGAAGATGTATTAAGAGCTGTAGAAAGAGTTCAAAAAATATATGCTTCATTAGGTGTTACTACAACTCAAGATGCATCAGTTGAAGAGGCTAATGGATATAACTATATATTAGATACTTGTGCAAAAACAGGTAGACTAATAATAGACATAGTAGGATTAGCAACTCAACCATCAACGATGAAATTGATGAAAAATGAAGAAACTCCAAAGAGAGAATACAATAATCATTATAAATTAGCAGGAGCTAAAACTTGGTTAGATGGTTCTCCACAAGGATTTACAGCTTGGTTAAGTAAGCCATATCATGTTGTGCCACAGGGGCAACCAGAAGACTACTGTGGATATGGAACACAAACTGATGAAGTTGTAACTCAATACTATGTTGATTGCATAAATTCAAATTTACAAGTTCATACACATGTAAATGGAGATGAAGCTTGCGCTCAATTCTTAAGATGCTACAAAAAAGCCTTAGAAATAACAGGAAGCAAAGAAGATCTAAGACCTGTTATGGTTCATTGCCAAGCGTTAAGACAAGATCAATTAGATGATGTTATAGCAGTTGGAGCAATACCTACATTCTTTAATGATCACGTAAGATTTTGGGGTGATTTACACCATGATCAAGTATTTGGACCAGAAAGAGCTCAAAATATATCTCCAATAGGATGGGCGTTAGAAAAAGGTATAAAGTTTACCCTACATCAAGACCCGCCTGTAAAAATGCCAAATCAAATAATAGCTATGCATACAGCGGTTAATAGAACTACAGAATCAGGTAGGGTATTAGGTGAGCATCAAAGAATATCAGTTATGGATGCACTAAGAGCTGTAACTATAAATGGAGCTTATCAATATTTTGAAGAAGATATAAAAGGAAGTATAGAAGTTGGAAAATATGCAGATTTAGTTATATTAGACAAAAACCCACTTGAGATAGCAAGTAATGAAATAGAAACTATAAAAGTCTTAGAAACTATAAAAGAAGGTAATACTATATTCGTAAATGAAGCTGTTTTACAAGAAGCATAATTTATTTAAGAATATATGAATATAGCGCAAATTTATATTTGCGCTATATTTTTGATAAAATCAAATAAAAATAAACTATTTAAAAAAGTATTAAATATTAAAAATATTATATAAATATGTACTAAATACAAGATGTTATTGATATTGTAAATTATGCGTTGGTAAATAATAAGCCAGCGCTTAATTTATGCATATATACTAGAATAAAGGAGATATATAGGGGATGGAAAATCTTATACTAGAAATAGAAGAACTACTAAGAATAATATCAAATATAGCATGGCCAGTTTTTATACCATTTTTAATCTTAGTGGGTATTTATGTAAGTGTTCAAGTGATTTTCAATATAAGGCATCTTACAACTGAAAGAAGTAAGTTGAACTTTAAATATATAATACCTCAAACATCTGTAACATTAGGAGCAATGGTGGGGACAGGGACTATAATAGGTTTTTTAGGTGCTCTTAGCAAACTTTCAATTAGTGGGCAAATATATGTAGAAGCTGTGGCAATTTGGGCGTTAATTGGATCGATTGTATTGATACCAATTTCATACTGTGAGACTTTGATTGCAAAGATTGTAAATTTGTCTCCTAGAGAGTATATAGGCAAATTTATATCAAAGAATGCAGGAGAAATGTATGTACTTTCATTGATATTTCTTTATGTTTTTGCAATAGGAGGTGTTCAATTCACAGGAATAGATGCAATAATGATTACAGCCCTTGATAAAGTAAGCAATATAGAATTGTCACCAATCCAAAGGTATATATATATAGTTATTCCAATTATAGGAATAGTATCTATCGTTATATTTAATAAAAGAGAAAAAATATTTATAAAAAGTATGATAGGTATGATTCTAGTTGCGATAGCATTTTACTTTGTATTCTTTGGATTGTTTACATTAAAAACAGCTCATTATATTCCAACATTCATAGAAAGAATGATTGTTGGTTTTAAAAATCCAACATCAATACTATTTGGAATACCATTAGGCCTTATATTTGGTATGCAAAGAGTCATACAAATAGCTGAGCCTGGATTAGGAACATTAGCTATGGCTGCATCAAAATCAGAGGCTAGCCCTAGAGTAGCAGGTTTTATATCTTTAACATTAACTATGACATTGGTAGTAGTATCTATTATAGTAACGTCATATATAGCATCATATGGTATGAATGAAGGAACAATAAGTTTGTCGGCTAAAGGTGTATATAAATTAGTATCTTATTTTGAAACGGTTATAAGCGTAACTGGAAATTTTGGATTTATGATATTATTTATATTTATAGTATTGTCAGGAATGACAACCTTATTAGGTGGGTATTTTCTTTTAAATAATATACTTGATAATAGCAAATACAAGAATAATATCATTTATATAATTCTTGTGTTCATGGGTTCAGTATTAGCTATATTTAAATTTGATATGATATTTAATATTTTAGATTTATTACTTCTTATTTCTATAGGATTAAATATAAGCGCATTGGCAATGTTTGCAGAGTTTGAATGGAGTAAATATAAAATAAGGGACTACGACTTCAAAATATCAAATAATAAGGTATCGTAATAAAATTGATATAATGTAAAAATGAGTAAAGTATCTAATTGTAATAGTAACTATTAATTTTAGATACTTTTTTTATTAAAAATATATTTGGCCTAAAAATTCTGTAAGTATTTATAAACTTTTGTTTTTTTATATAAATTAAGGTGTATAATACTTAAATAGTGATGAAAAAAGAATATAATTAGTGTTATAATTAAATCTTACTATAAAAATTAAGTTAAGTTATTCTTTTAAATAGTTAGGATATAATAAATAACAATAGATTAAGCAGGTGATAAAATGGAAAATAAGTTTTTACCAATATGTAAACAAGATATGATAGATAGAGGATGGGAAGAACTAGATTTCGTCTTAGTAACAGGAGACGCATATGTTGACCATCATAGTTTTGGAACTGCTATAATATCAAGAGTTTTAGAAAACGCAGGATATAAGGTGGGAATAATAGCACAACCTGACTGGAAAAGTACAGATGACTTTATGAAGCTAGGAAGACCTAGATTAGGATTTTTAGTTAATGGTGGAAATATGGACTCTATGGTCAACCATTATTCGGTAAGTAAGAAGCATAGAGAAAAAGATATGTATTCTCCAGGTGGGAAAATGGGTCTTAGACCTGATAGAGCAACAATAGTATATTGTAATAAGATAAGAGAAGCATATAAAAATGTACCAGTAATAATAGGTGGTATAGAAGCTAGTTTAAGAAGATTTGCACATTATGATTATTGGAGTGATAAAGTAAGAAAATCTATGCTGATAGATAGTGGTGCAGATATGTTAGTATATGGTATGAGTGAAAAGCAAATTGTAGAAGTTGCAAATGCTCTAAATGATGGATTTGATCCTAAATATATAAGACATATAAATGGAACATGCTATGTAGCGGATACTTTAGATGAAATATACGATGATTATGTTTTAATACCATCATATAAAGAAGTTTGTGATGATAAAGTTAAATATGCAAAAGCTTTTAAAGTACAATATGATGAGCAAGATCCATTTAGAGGTAAAGCCATCGTTCAAAAGCATGCAGATAAATATGTGGTTCAAAATAAGCCAGAAACGCCTTTAACTAGAGCACAATTAGATGAAGTATATAATCTTCCTTATCAAAAGACATATCACCCAACATATAAAAAAGATGGTGGTATACCAGCAATAGAAGAAGTTAAATTTAGTATTGTTAGTTCTAGAGGATGTTTTGGAAGTTGTTCTTTCTGTGCAATAACATTCCATCAAGGAAGAGCTGTTCAAAGTAGAAGTCAAAACTCTATAATAGAGGAAGCTAAGTATATAACTACTCTACCTGATTTTAAGGGATATATACATGATGTTGGAGGACCAACAGCAAACTTTAGAAAAGCAGCATGTAAAAAACAAATAACAGAAGGTTTAGGAGCTTGTAAAAACAAACAATGTTTACATCCAGAACCATGTAAAAATTTAGATGTAGATCATAGTGAATATTTACAATTACTAAGAAAATTAAGAAAGCTTCCTGATATAAAGAAAGTATTTGTACGTTCAGGACTTAGATATGATTATATAATGGCAGATAAGGATAATAAATTCCTTAGAGAGCTAATAGAGCACCATGTAAGTGGTCAACTAAAAGTTGCACCAGAACATGTGGCTGAAGAAGTTTTACAATATATGCAAAAACCAGCAGGAAACACATATGATAAGTTTAGACAAAAATTCTTTGCTATAAATGAACAATTAGGAAAGCAACAATATATAATTCCTTATTTAATGTCATCTCATCCAGGTTCTACATTAAATAGTGCAATAGAATTAGCTGAATATTTAAGAGATACAAATTATCAGCCAGAACAAGTACAGGATTTCTATCCTACTCCAGGAACATTATCTACAACAATGTTCTATACAGGATTAGACCCTCTTACAATGAAACCTGTATATGTTCCAAAGTCAAAGCATGAAAAAGCTATGCAAAGAGCATTACTTCAATATAAAGCACCTAGAAATTATGACTTAGTACATGCTGCACTTGTTGAAGCAGGTAGAGAAGATTTAATAGGTCTTGGCCATAGATGCTTAATAAAACCTAAAGATGTTAGACCTTACGCAAATAGAGTATCTTCAGGAAAGAAAAAGAATAACAACTCAAAAGGAAATGATTCGAGAAGTAATTCTTCAGGACGTAAAACAGGTAATAGAAGTAATAATACCAATAAGGATAAAAGTACTTTTAAACCAAAAAGTAATAAAAATGCTAAGCCTATAAAAAAGAAAAAAAGATAATTTAAAATAATAAATAGCAAACAATATCAAGCTGATGTTGTTTGCTATTTTTAATTACCATATAGTCGACCATTATTGACATTTTTCGTCTTAAGATTTATACTAAAATTTGTGCATAAATTAAAAAAATGTAATCTATACATCTAAAATAGAGAGGTGTAAATATGAATAATAATAAACTTTCAATAAAAACAATAGTTGCAATAGGAATAGGATCTGCTGTATTTATGATATTAGGTAGATTTGGCTCTATACCTAGTGGTATACCAAATACTAATATAGAAACAGCATATGCATACTTAGCATTAATGGCTATACTATATGGCCCTTGCGCTGGATTTTTAATTGGACTTATTGGTCATGGATTAAAAGATTTGGTATTTTATGGTATGCCGTGGTTTAGCTGGGTTATATCATCTGCTATAGTAGGCTTAATTATAGGATTGGTATATAAAAAAATTAAAGTCAATGATGGTGAGTTTGCTTTAAAAGAAATTATAATTTTTAATATAACTCAAATAATTGCTAATGTAATAGCATGGTTTGGAGTTGCACCAACATTGGATATTGTGATATATGCAGAACCAGCAAATAAAGTATATTTGCAAGGTGCAATAGGTGGAATTTCGAATATGATAACAATTGGAATTTTAGGAACTTTAATTTTATTAACATATTCTAAAACTAAAATGAAGAGCGGAAGCTTAAGAATAGAAGAGTAATTTAAAATGTGTATATTTAATATATGAAAGGAGGGTTTTATGAGAAAAAAGATAATAGAATTCAAAAATTTTAATTTTAAATATAGAGTTCAAGCAGAACCAACATTAAAAGATATAAACTTAACTATCTATGAAGGAGAAAAAGTTCTTATAGTTGGTCCATCTGGATCAGGTAAAAGCACCTTAGCTCATTGTTTAAATGGATTAGTTCCATTTTATTATAGAGGAGATATGAGTGGAGAATTAAAAATTAATGAACAAGATATAAGAACAAAAAATATATTTGAATTATCTAAAATAGTAGGAACTGTATTACAGGATCCAGATAGTCAATTTATAGGTCTTACAGTAGGTGAAGATATAGCCTTTAAACTTGAAAATTATTGTGTTGAACAAAAAAAAATGAAAGAAAAGGTTGAAAAATCAGCTAGATTAGTAGATATAGATGAAGAATTACAATCATCACCGTATAGATTGTCTGGAGGTCAAAAGCAAAGAGTAACTTTAGCTGGAGTTACAGTTGATGACGTTAAGGTTTTATTATTTGATGAGCCACTAGCAAGTTTAGATCCTGCAACAGGAAAAGGAGCTATGGAGCTTATAGATAATATACAAAAACAAGATAATAAAACAGTAGTAATAATAGAGCATAGATTAGAAGATGTACTTCATTGTGATGTTGATAGAATCGTTGTAATGGACAATGGATGTATTATTTGTGATACTACACCCGATGAACTTTTATCAAGTAATAAATTAGGAGTTGTAGGTGTTAGAGAACCTTTATATATAACAGCATTAAGATATGCTGGATGTGATATAAATCCTGAAATGTCTCCAAAAAGTGTAAAAACTTTAAATATAGAGAACTGCAAATCTAAAGTAAAAGAGTGGTTTGAAATCACGACAATATCTGAAAAGCAAAAAAAATGCGATACAATACTAGAATTACAAGATGTCAGTTTCTCATATTCACAAGAAAAGCAAATACTAAAGGATGTATCATTTAAAATTAATAAAGGTGATATGGTGAGTATTGTTGGAAGGAATGGTGCAGGAAAATCTACTGTATCTAAATTAATTTGTGGTTTTTATAAACCAACTAGTGGAAAAATATTATTTGATGGAAAAGATATAGAAACTGAATCTATAAAATCTCGTTCAGAAAAGATAGGATTTGTTATGCAAAATCCGAATCAAATGATATCTAAAACTAAGGTTTTTGATGAAGTCGCGTTTGGATTAAAAATAAGAGGCGTAGATGAAAATCAAATAACAGAAAGAGTTCATAATGTTTTAAAAACTTGTGGATTATATGGTCATAGAAATTGGCCAATATCAGCACTAAGTTTTGGTCAAAAGAAAAGAGTAACTATAGCGGCTATCTTAGTACTAAATCCAGAAGTAATAATACTAGATGAACCAACAGCTGGACAAGATTTTAAACATTACACTGAAATAATGGAATTTTTAATAGATTTAAATAAAAAAGGTGTAACAGTTATAATGGTAACTCATGATATGCATCTTATGCTAGAGTATACTAATAATGTAATTGTTTTATCAAATGGAGAAAAAATAGCAGATGATAGTGCTACAAATATTTTAACTAATAATGAAATAATACAAAAAGCTAATTTAAAAGAAACTTCACTTCATGAATTAGCTAAAAAATGTAATATAGATAATAGCATTGAATTTGTAAATAAATTTATAGATTATGATAGGAGGGTAAGATAAATATGAATGCAGAAATGTTATCATATATAAAAAAAGACTCACCTATTCATAAGTTAACAGGAGCTACTAAGTTAATTTGTTTCTTACTTTGGACAATAACAGCAATGATAACATATGATACAAGAGTTTTAGTAGGTCTATTTATAATAGGTATTATAGTGTTTAAATTATCTAAAATAGAATTTAAAGAAATTTCATTTGTACTTTATTTTATTCTATTTTTCTTATTTTTAAATACATTATTGATATTTTTATTTGCACCTTATCAAGGAGTAGATATATATGGAACTAGACATGATTTAGTTCACCTTATAGGACCTTATACTTTAACTAAGGAACAGTTATTTTATGAACTAAATGTAGTACTAAAATACTTTGCAACAATACCAATGGCATTACTGTTTATACTTACAACAGATCCAAGTGAGTTTGCTGCATCTCTAAATAAACTTGGTGTAAGTTATAAGGCTGCATATACAGTATCTATAGCGCTTAGATATATACCAGATGTACAAAGAGATTATAAAGATATAGCATTTGCTCAACAAGCAAGAGGTATAGATTTATCAAAAAATGAAAAACTAATTAAAAGAATTAAGAATTCAGCAGCAATACTTATGCCTTTAATATTCTCAAGTTTAGAGAGAATTGATAAAATAAGTCTAGCTATGGAGTTAAGAGCTTTTGGAAATAATAAAAAGCGTACATGGTTTAATATAAGAAGATTTGAAAAACAAGATTATTTAGCAATAACAATATTAATACTATTGCTATTCGTAGCGGTAGCAATGGTAAAAATAAATGGATCAAGATTCTATAATCCATTTATATAATTAAAACGCCAGATATATACTATTTAAAATTCATATACAAAGAAGCTATTTCAATTTTGAAATAGCTTCTTTTTTGTTTTTATAGCTAAATTCATACAATAAATACTTTTAGGATTCATATATTTATAATTAGAGGCTTGCTAATAAATAAAAATATAAATAAAAAGAAGGAAAATTCACTAAATTTAAAGAAATTATTAGATTATAGTAATTTAGAGGGGGAATAAAAATATGAAAAAGTTTATACCGACTATTCTATCTATAGTTTTAGGGACTATGATTTTTACAGGTTGTACTAATGTAGAAAAAGTATCAACAGAAAATAAGAATACAGTAGTAGCTAAAGATGTTAATATTATTACATCAGACGGATTACCTACTATAGCGATATCGAAATTAGCTAAAGAAAAAACAATTATAAAAGAAGGTTATAATATAAATTATTCAATAGAAAAAACACCAGAGACACTATCAACATCTATAATGAAAGAAGAAGCCGATATAGCTATAGTTCCATCAAATATGGCTGCTATAGCTTATAACAAAACATCTAATTATCAAATTGCAGGAACAGTAGGATGTGGATCATTTTACCTTGTTTCTACAGAAAATATAAATGATTTTGATGAATTAGTAGGTAAAGATGTTTGGAATACAGGAAAAGGCCTTACACCTGATTTAACAGTAAAGAGTATACTTAAAGATAAAGGCATAAGTGAAGAAAGTATTGATTTTAATTATGTAAATACGACAAACGAACTAGTTCCTTTATTGGCAACAGGGAAAGCAACTACAGGATTTGTGCCAGAGCCAGCACTAACAACATTGATTGAAAAAAATCCAAAAATAAAAATAATAAAAGGCTTAAATGATACTTGGAAGGAAATCAATAAATCGGAAAATGGATATCCTCAATCCACAATAATAGTAAAATCAAGTTTTGTCAAAGAAAATGAAGAGTTTATAAATGCATTTTTAGGTCAAGTATCAAATAGTATTGATTGGGCAAATAAAAATGGAGAAAAGGCAGGAGAATATGCTAAGGAAATTGGAGCATCAATTCAACCAGATACAATAACTAAGTCATTAGAAAGATCTAATTTAAAATTTATAAAAATACATAATTCACAACAAGACTATAAAGATTATTATAGTAAGTTAATGAATTTTGATGAAAAGTCTTTAGGAGGAAAGATACCTGATGAAGGCATTTACTTTACTGAAAAATAAATTAGGCAAAAATATTGTAGAGGTAGTACTTTCATGTACTATCCTCTTATTTTTATGGGAATGTATTGCTTTATTTATAAATAATGAAATTTATATACCAACACTAGGCCAGGTTTTTAAATCCTTAAATAATTTAATATTAGAAACTGGATTTTTTATAAACATATTCATGACTATAAAAAGAACTATAGTTAGTATTTTAATTTCTTTATTTATAGCTATGCTTATAGGTGTTTCAGGATATATAAGCAGAGTTATTAGAAATTTTTTTAGGCCTATAAATATGATTATACAATCAGTACCTATGATGATTTTGGTTGTACTTGCACTTATATGGTTTGATAAGGATAATGCTCCTTATATTGTAGGTGTATTAGTTGTATTTCCTATATTATATGAAAATATTTTAGGAGCTTTAAGTTCAATTGATAAAACTTTATTAGAGATGTCTAATGTTTATAAATTAGATTTAAAAGATAAAATTATTAAAATTTATTTACCGTCTATAAAGTTTAGATTAGCTACTATAATAGTATCTACTATGTCATTAGGATTAAAGGTTGTTATAGCAGGAGAAGTATATGGACAGCCAGATTATGGAATTGGGAGTATGATACAATTAGAAAAAGTTAATTTCAATACACCTGGTATATTTGCATGGTTGATAATCGTAATTATAATATCTGGAGCACTAGAAATATTACAAAAGCTTATACTAAGGAGAACTTTTATATGGAAGAGATAAGTTTAACTATAAAAAATATAAATAAATCCTATAATGAAAAAGTAGTATTTAAAGATTTTGAAATAACTTTATATAAAAATAAAGTAAATTGTATATTGGGCAAATCAGGTTGTGGAAAGAGTACTCTTTTAAATATACTTAGCAAAATAATAAAAAATGATACTGAACTTTATAGTGAAATAGAAGATATGCAAATAAGTTATATATTTCAAGAAGATAGGCTTATAGACTGGATAACAATTGAAGATAACATTAATTTAGTACTAAAAAATAATTATAAAAAATCAGATAGAGAAAATATATGTAAAAAATACTTAAAAGAAGTAGGCATTTATGAATATAAAGAATATTATCCTCAAATGTTGAGTGGTGGAACTAGGCAAAGAGCTAATATTGCAAGAGCATTTGTATATCCATCTCAAATAATTATAATGGATGAACCATTTAAATCTATAGATATTTCAAGCAAAAAGCAAATAATGAATATTTTTAAAACTATTATACAAAAGGAAAAAAGAACTGTAATATTTGTTACACATGACATTGAAGAAGCTATATATTTATCTGATAATATAAATATATTAGGTGAAACACCTACCGTATCAAAACTTTTTTTTAATGATAAATCAAAATTTAACAAAGAATTGATTGAAAATAGTATATAGATTATATTAATTTGATAGATGAGATAAAAAATAGGCTATAATAATATTGTAAATGAATTAGAGGAGGGCTAAATTATGATAAAAACAAGAATAGAAAAATTAAGAGAATTGATGAAGCAAAAAAAAATATATGCATACATAATACCATCAGCAGATTATCATCAAAGTGAATATGTAGGTGAATACTTTAAATCTAGACAGTTTATGTCAGGGTTTACAGGATCTGCAGGAACTTTGGTTGTAACTTTAGATGAAGCTGGGTTATGGACTGATGGACGATATTTTATACAAGCAGAAAATGAGTTAAATGGTAGTGATATAAAATTATTTAAAATGGGAGAAGAAGGAGTACCAACAGTTGAAAAATACTTAGTTGAAAAAATGCCTAAAGATTCAAAGTTAGGATTTGATGGAAAAGTTATTGGTGCTAAAGAGGGAGAAAACTTAGAAAAACAATTACATTTTAAGAATATAACTATAGAGTATAATGATGATTTAGTAGACCATATATGGAAAGAAAGAACTAGTTTACCAGGTAAAAAAGCATTTTTATTAGGTACTGAATATACAGGAGCGAGTTTTTCTGAAAAACTAAGCAGAGTAAGAGATGCCATGAAAGAAAAAGGTGCTACTGCTCATATAATAACATCATTAGATGATATTGCATGGATATTTAATATTAGAGGAGGAGACATAAAATCAAACCCTGTTGTTCTTTCTTATGCTGTTATAGGTTTAGATAACGTTTATTTATTCATAGATGAAAATAAATTAAATGATGAAATTAAATCTGAGTTACATAAAGAAAATGTCCATATAAAACCATATGGTGAAGTGTATGATTTTGTAAAATCATTTAATTATGATGAGAAAGTGCTTTTAGATCCAGCTAAAGTAAGTTATGCAATATATAGAAATATACCTAAAGATGTTCAAAAAATAGAAAGTACTAACCCTACAATATTATTTAAAGCTATGAAAAATGAAGTGGAGTTAAAGAATATAAGAAATAGCCATATCAAAGATGGAATTGCATTTACTAAATTTATGTATTGGGTAAAAACTAATGTGGAAAAAATGAAAATAACAGAAATGAGTGCAACTGAAAAGCTAGAGCAATTTAGAAGGGAACAAGATAAATTTATAGAACCAAGCTTTTCAACAATAGCGGCTTACAAAGAACATGCAGCTATGATGCACTATAGCGCAACAAAAGAAAGTGACTATACATTAGAAGCAAAAGATTTATTCTTAGTAGATTCAGGTGGACAATATTATGATGGAACAACAGATATAACAAGAACAATTGCACTAGGACCTATATCACAAGAAGCTCAAACTCACTTTACAAATGTTTTAAGAGGAATGATTAGATTATCAAAGGCTAAATTTTTACATGGTTGCAGAGGATATAATCTAGATATATTAGCAAGAGGGCCATTATGGGATATGGGTATTGACTATAAGTGTGGTACAGGTCATGGGATAGGATTTGTGCTTAATGTTCATGAATCTCCAAACGGATTTAGATGGAGAGTTGTGCCTGATAGAGATGATAGTTGTGTACTTGAGGAAGGTATGGTAACTACTAATGAACCAGGAGTATATGTAGAAGGTTCACATGGAATAAGAATAGAAAATGAATTAGTAGTAAGAAAATCAGAAAAAAATGAATATGGACAGTTTATGGATTTTGAAGTTGTAACATTTGCACCAATAGATTTAGATGCAGTTGACAAGACATTGTTATTAAAAGATGAAAAAGAATATTTAAATAAATATCATAAAGAGGTTTATAATAAAATAGCACCATTTTTAAATGATGAAGAAAGAGAATGGTTAAAAGAATATACAAGGGAGATATAGTAGTGTCAAAAGTAAAAACAAATGCAATGAGAATTTTAGACTCTAATAAAATTGCTTATAATATGTATTCATATAATGTTAAAAAAGGTGAGCATGTAGATGGAGTCGAAGTAGCACATCAAATAGAAAAAGATGTTAATCAAGTATATAAAACACTGGTAGCTATGGGGGTTAGTAAAAACATATATGTTTATGTTATACCTGTAAATGAGCATCTAGATTTGAAGAAAGGTGCAAAAGTAGCTAATGAAAAAAGTATAGAGATGATCAATGTTAATGACATAAATAAGTTTACAGGATATATAAGAGGTGGATGTTCTCCTATAGGAATGAAGAAGTTATATAAAACATTTATAAATGAGAGTGCCATAGCATTAGATAGTATAATTGTTAGTGCTGGTAAAATTGGGCATCAAGTAGAACTATCACCTAAAGAGTTACAATCTCTTATAAATGCCGAATTTAGTGATATAGTTAAATAATACTATAAAAATAAAAGGAGGAACCTATCCTCCTTTTATTTTTATGCTTTGATTAATTTTAATAAAATATTTAGAGTATAAATTATTACTTTATAAGTGCTTGTTAAAAATAGTAAAAAATGTTAAAGTTTAAATATAACGAATATTGATAAGAAGAATAATGGGGGATGTTCGTATGAGGGTAATTAAGTCAGATGAAATAATAAAAAAAGTAAAGGAAATTTGCATCAGTGCTAACATTAATTTAGGAAATGATGTATTAAATGCAATTAATGAAGGTATAAAAAAAGAGGAAAGTAGTTTAGGAAAAAATGTATTAAAAGTATTAATAGATAATACAAAGATAGCTAGGGAAAAAAATATACCATTGTGTCAAGATACAGGTATGGCTGTGTTTTTTGTAAAGCTAGGTCAGCAAGTAATTATTGAAGGCGATACAATAGAAGAAGCAATAAATGAAGGCGTAAGGCAAGGATATGAAGAAGGTTACTTAAGAAAATCTGTGGTAGACCCAATTAGTAGGATAAATACTAAGGATAATACACCAGCTATAATCCATTATGAAGTAACTAAAGGTGATGAGTTAGTTATTGAATTCGCGCCTAAAGGATTTGGCAGCGAGAACATGAGTAAATTAAAAATGCTAAAACCTTCTGATGGAATTGATGGGGTAAAGAAATTTATTATAGATGCTGTTTCTGATGCTGGACCTAATCCCTGTCCGCCAATAGTCGTTGGAGTTGGAATTGGTGGTACTGTTGATAAGTGTGCTCAAATATCTAAGAAAGCGTTATTTAGGGATGTAGGAAACCATAATAAAGATGAAAATATAGCTGAATTAGAAATAGAATTATTAAAAAAGATAAATGATTTAGGGATAGGTCCGCAAGGGTTAGGTGGAAATACTACAGCATTGGCTGTACATATAGAAACATTCCCTACTCATATAGCTGGCTTACCAGTAGTAGTAAATATAAATTGTCATGCATCAAGACACAAAAAGGTAATTATATAAGGGGGAAGCTTAATGATATCTATAGAAATGCCATTTAATAAAGAAAAAATAAATAATCTTATATGTGGAGATTTAGTATCTTTAAGTGGAACTATTTACACAGCTAGAGATGCAGCTCATAAAAGAATTATACAATGTATAAATAATGGTCAAAAACTACCCTTTGACTTAAAAGACCAAGCGATATATTATGTTGGTCCTACGCCTAGTAGACCGGGGCAAGTGATTGGATCTGCAGGTCCGACAACTAGCTATAGAATGGATGATTTAACTATACCTTTACTTGAACAAGGATTAAAAATTATGATAGGCAAAGGCAAGAGGGATGAAAAGATAATAGAAGCTATTAAGCATTATAATGCAGTATATCTTGCTGCTGTAGGTGGAGCAGGAGCTTATATATCAAATTCTATAAAATCATGTGAAATAGTAGCATATGAAGACTTAGACTCAGAGGCTATTAGAAAATTAGAAGTTGAAAATTTGCAATTAATTGTAGCTATAGACAGCTATGGTAATAACATATATGAAAAAGGGAGAGAAGAATATGCAAAATAAAGATTATTCAAAATTAGCACTTGATATGCATGAAAATAAAAAGGGAAAAATTAGCTTAGAAAGTAAAGTTAGAGTTGAAAATAAAGATGATTTATCTATAGCATATACGCCAGGAGTAGCACAACCTTGTAGAGAGATACATAAAAATAAAGAAGATGTTTACAAGTATACTTCTAAAGGAAATATGGTAGCAGTTGTAAGTGATGGTAGTGCGGTATTAGGCCTAGGTGACATAGGTGCAGAGGCATCAATACCTGTTATGGAAGGTAAGGCTATATTATTCAAAGAGTTTGCAGGAGTAGATGCTTTTCCTATTTGCTTAAAAACGAATGAAGTAGATGAAATCGTAAATACTGTTAAATTAATGGAACCAGTATTTGGAGGTATAAATTTAGAAGATATAAGCTCTCCTAGATGTTTTGAGGTAGAAGAAAAATTAAAAAAAGAATTAGATATACCTGTATTCCATGATGACCAACATGGTACTGCCATAGTAGTAGCATCAGCTATAATAAACTATGTTAAACTATCGGGTAAAAGAGTAGAAAATTTAGAAATAGTGATAAATGGTCCAGGAGCAGCTGGTATAGCTATAGGAAAAATACTGTTAAGTATGAATGTGAAAAATATAATATTCTGCAATTTACAGGGTGCAATAAGTGAAGATATGGAAGATTTAAACTGGGCTCAGAGAAATATGCTTGAGGTGACGAATATAAGAAATGAAAAAGGGTCACTAAAAGATGTTATAAAAGATAAAGACATATTTATAGGTGTTTCAGGACCTAATATGCTAACAACAGATATGGTAAAAACTATGGCTAAAGATTCTATGGTATTAGCTATGGCAAATCCTATTCCTGAAATAATGCCAGAAGATGCGAAATTAGGTGGTGCTCTTGTCGTTGGTACAGGACGTTCAGATTTTCCAAATCAAGTAAATAATGTTTTAGCTTTTCCTGGAATATTTAGAGGAGCTTTAGATGTAAGAGCAAAAGAAATAAATGAAGAAATGAAAATAGCTGCTGCATATGCAATAGCAAATACAATTTTAGATTCAGAAATTACAGCAGAAAATATTATACCTAATGCATTTAATAAAAATGTTGTAGAAAATGTGGCTAATGCAGTAAAAGAAGCAGCAAAACAAACAAAAGTTAATAGAATATAAAATTATAAAATATTAGACTAGGTAGAATTAATTTTTCCTAGTCTTTAATTTTTGTACGAATTGTAATATACTTTTGACTATAGTATAAAATGACTAGAGACGTTAAAATAAAATATAGACAAATAATTCGAAAGGGGATGATAGTTATGAAGGAACCCATATATAAGAATATAGAAAACTATGTTATGAACTTAATTGAAAGCGGAGAACTAAAAGAGGGAGATTTAATACCATCAGAAAAACAATTAACTGAACGATTTAATGTTACTAGAATGACTGTTAGATCAGCACTTAATAATTTAGTTAATGGAGGTTATATAACTAGAAGACGTGGTGTTGGAAGTATTGTAATAGGAAATAATATTTATGATAATATATCAACAATAAGTGGATTTACTAAAGAGATGGAGAATAAGGGTTATAAGGTTTCTAATATAGTTATAGCATTAGATATAGTCCAAGCTGATGACATACTTAAAGAAAAGTTAAACTTAGATGAAAATGATAACGTTTGGGAGATAAAAAGGGTAAGATTAGCTAACGATGAAAAAGTATCTTATATGGTTACATACATGCCTGTTAAATTATTCCCAAATTTAACAAAGGAGCATTGTAATGGCTCTTTATATAAATACATAGAAGGAGAATGTGGATATAAAATTGCAATGTCTGAAAGAGAAGTTACATCAGTTTTATCAGATGATGAAACTGAAAGTGCATTAGATTTAGAATCAAAAGAGGCTTTATTATATATAGCTCAAGTATGTAAATTACAAAATGGAGATGTTTTTGAGTACTCGCATACATATCATTATGGGTATACACTTACATTAAATGCAGTTCCTAAGTAAAAATAAAAAAGTCGTATTCATTTTGAATACGACTTTTAATTATATTTAGTAATATTTTTAACTAAATTTTTGCAACAATTTTTAATATGTATAAAATAATAAATAAATTTTGAAAAGTATAAAAAAAGTATTGAAATGTATATACATTTAGATTACAATTATATACAAAGAGGTAAGGAAAAGGTTACCTTATTGAAAAAATAGGAGAGTGGGGGAATATTATGGAAAAACTAATGGCTTTCATGGAAAGATATTTAGTTCCAATCGCAGCCAAAGTAGGCTCGCAGAGACACTTAGTAGCAATCAGAGATGGATTTGTTGCAATGATACCTGTAACTATGGTAGGTGCATTTGGAACACTTATAAAAAACTTACCCGTTAAATCATATCAAGCATTTTTAACGGATACATCAATAGGGCAATCGATAGCGGCATTAGGTGGAAACTTATGGTGGGGATCACTTGCTGCGATGTCTTTATTCTTAGTAGTATCAGTAGCTTATTACTTAGCGAAATCATATGAAGGAAATGAGTTACAAGCAGGTCTTATAGCATTATGTGCATTTTTAATAGTATCTCCTCAAGTAGCATCAATAACACCAGAAGGTGCAACTGAAGCTATAGTAGGCTGGGGATTCATACCTTGGGGATATATCTCAACGAATGCATTATTTACGGCAATGATAGTAGCTATAGTTTCTACGGAATTATATGTTAGATTATCTAAAGTATCTTGGTTAACAATTAAGATGCCAGATGGTGTACCACCAGCAGTATCAAGATCTTTTGCAAAATTATTACCAGGTGTAATAGCGCTATTTGTAATAGGTATTATAGGAGTATTAGTAAGCAATTTATCTGGCGGATTATTTATAAATGATTTATTATCTCAATATTTAGCAAAACCTCTAACAGGAGTAGCGGATTCATTAGGAGGAACAATATTCGTTGCATTATTTATACATGTATTATGGATATTTGGATTACATGGTGCAAATATAGCACTTCCAGCAGTAGAACCAATTTTAATGGAATTAGGTGGTAAAAATGCTGAGTTAGCAGCACAAGGTGCAACTCAAGGATATCACGTATTTGCAGGAGCTTTCCTAGATGCATTTGTATACTTAGGTGGTTCAGGTATGATACTTGGGTTGGTAATAGCACTATTAATAGCAGGTAGAAGACGTAAAGATATGATAGCTTTAGGTGGACCGCCAGCATGCTTTAACATAAGTGAACCTATGATATTTGGGATGCCAATTGTATTAAATCCGATATATATGATACCTTTTGTATTAGCACCAGTTATATGTTCAATTGTTGCGTATATGTCTATATCATCAGGCTTAGTACCACCAGTTATAATGGCAAAAATACCTTGGATAACTCCACCAGTATTTGGAGCTATAATGGCTACAGGAAGTATAAAGGGAGGAATATTAGCAGCGGTTAACTTATTAATTTCTGTTGTTGTATACTTACCATTCGTAGCTGCAGAAGGAAGAATGGAAAAAAAGAAATTAGCTGAGCAAAAAGCTAATTAAGAATATAGAATTTAGATTGGATGGTAGCATTTATGAAAAAAGGACTTAAAGTAGTGACAATAGGTGGTGGTTCTAGTTATACACCAGAACTTGTAGAAGGTTTTATAAAAAGATATAAAGAACTTCCTGTATCAGAACTTTGGTTAGTTGATGTAGAAGCAGGTCGTGAAAAACTAGAAATAGTAGGTAATCTTGCTAAAAGAATGATAAAAAAGGCTGGATTAGATATAGACATACATCTAACATTAGATAGAAGAGAAGCTTTAAAGAATGCAGACTTTGTAACGACTCAATTAAGAGTAGGCCTTTTAGATGCTAGAATAAAAGATGAAAGTATACCTTTAAATCATGGTGTGATTGGTCAAGAAACTAATGGTGCCGGAGGCCTTTTCAAAGCATTAAGAACTGTTCCTGTAATACTAGATATAGTTAAGGATATACAGGAATTATGCCCTAATGCATGGCTTATAAACTTTACAAATCCTGCGGGAATAATAACTGAAACTGTATTTAGATATACAGATTTTAAAAATTATATAGGATTATGTAATGTGCCTATAGGCATGAAAAATGGAATAGCAAAAGAATTTGAAGTAGATAGCAAAAGAATTCAAATGAACTTTGCTGGTCTTAATCATATGGTATATGGTTTAAATGTATGTTTAGATGGTGAAGATGTTACAGAAGAAGCGATAGAAAAGTTTACAAACTCTAAAATAACTATGCAAAATATAAAAGCAATAGATTTTAACGCAGAGTTTATAAAAGCTTTAGGAGTAATACCTTGTCCTTATCATAAATACTACTATAAGACTAAAGAAATGTTAGATGATGAACTACAAGAATTTGCTAAAGGAAAGGCAAGAGGTCAAGTAGTTAAAGAATTAGAAGATCAATTATTTGAATTATATAAGGATGAAAATTTAGATATAAAACCACCGCAGTTAGAAAAAAGGGGTGGAGCATATTATAGTGATGCAGCATGTAATCTAATAAGCTCTATATATAATGATAAGGGTGATATACAGGTTGTAAATACTTTAAATAATGGAGCAATTAGGAACTTTAAAGATGATCAAACTGTAGAGGTAAGTAGTATAATAACTAAAAATGGTCCGAAACCGTTATCTATAGGATATTTACCAGATTCTGTTGATGGTTTAGTAAGACAAATAAAATCATTTGAACTTTTAGCTGCTAAGGCAGCAGTTTATGGAGATTATGAAGCTGCACTTTTAGCTCTTAGTACAAATCCTTTAATACCATCAGATGATTTAGCAAAAACAATATTAGATGAAATGATGGAAGCTCATAAAGAGTATTTACCACAATTTCAATAAATGATATTATCACAGTATAATAAATATACAAGAGGTTAGTTTACACAGGGGAGGCACTGACATATGGATGAAAAAATAATAGAAATATCTTTTAATATAATAGCTCATGCAGGCGATGCTAAAGGATTAGCTTTTGAGGCAATAAAAGAAGCTAAAGAAGGTAACATAGAAGCAGCAAGAGAGTGTATAAAAAAATCTAAAGAAGGAATGGTTGTAGCTCATAGATTCCAAACTGAATTAATTCAAAATGAAGCGAGTGGAAATAAGACTGAAATGAGTGTTATATTAGTTCATGCTCAAGATCATCTTATGAATGCTATGAATTTCCAACAATTAGCTGAAGAGTTTATAGATTTATATGAAAGATTAGAAAAATAATATGGTTAATATAAAGACTAGTTGCTCATAGTAACTAGTCTTTTATCATATATATATAAGTTAGCAAGCATAAAAAAATGTTGGCTATATACCAACATTTTTTAGATATTATTTTATGTGTGTACCATTTTCGTCTTGAGATATTAATCCTTTTTTCATTAATACTCCAAGAGTACGTTTAAAGTTTTTCTTACTTGTATTGAAAACTGTGCTAATTTCCTCAGGTGTTGATTTATCGTTAAATCTCATAGATCCATCTGAACCTTCAAGGTAGTTCATTATTTTTGTTTCTAAAGAATCAAGTTCTTCTTTTCTACCTGATCTAGGAGAAAGTCCAAGTTTTCCATCTTCATATATCTTTATAACAGTTAAATCTTCTAAATTATCACCAATTTTTAGTTCACTAAAGTATTCATTGTGAAGGATAACACCAGCATATTTATTACCTACACAAATCATAGCTGAATTATTAGTTTGGAAACCGTAAACTACACCTGAAACTTTATCAGATACATTATACTCGTGATCAGTTGTAAGGTAGCTATCTATATCTGTTGTAGCAGCAAGTCTTCCAGTTTTATCTAGGTATATAAAGAAAGGGTATCTGCATCCTTTTTCTAAATCATATGTTTTAGACTTAAATGGAACTAAGATATCTTTTTGTAGACCAATATCTATAAAACTACCGATTTTAGTATGAGCAACAACCTTTAAGTATGCAATTTCATTTACCTTAGCCTTTGTAGGTACAAGAGTAGCTGCTTTTCTACCTTCAGAGTCTATGTATATAAATGCATCTACAGTATCACCTACATTGATTGTATTTTTGTTAAGTAATCTGTTGTGAAGTAGTATATCATCATTTGTATTATTTGTTTTACCATCTAGGAAGTAACCGAAATCAGTTTTTCTTTTTACTTCTAGTTTATTGTAATCACCTATTTTTATCAAAATTATCATCTCCTTTGTTTTATGCTTAAATAAATTATAAAACATTATTCATAATTTAATATAATAGCATATAAATAAAAAATATAATACATAAATATTTTGTGCAAATTAGTATGAAAGTATTGAAAATTACTACAAAAATAAGTTATAATTGGTATATACCAAAAAGGTATATACCATATAAAAAAGCGGTGATATAAATGGAAATAGTAGATAAAAGTAGTACAACACCTTTACATATTCAACTTAGCTCTATAATAAAAAAGATGATAGAAACTGGAGAGTTAAAAGAAGGTGATTCTATAATCCCAGAACGAGAGCTATGTAATATGCAAAATGTAAGTCGTATGACTGTGAATAAAGCAATTGTAGGTCTAGTATCAGAAGGTTTATTATATAGAGTTCAAGGCAAAGGAACTTTTGTTGCAAAGAACAAAAGAAAATACCAATTCAGAAGTGTAAAAGGATTTACAGATGTAATGAAAGAAAAAGGTATAAATATAAGAACTGATATATTATCTTTTGAAATGGAAGTACCGAGTGAATTAATAAAGAAAAAATTAAATATAGATAATGAAGAAACAAATGTTTATAAGGTTATAAGACTAAGGTATATGGATGGAGAACCTTTTGGATTAGAAACAGTATACTTGTCAGAAGATACATGCAAAGGTTTTACTAAAAAAATGATAGATAATAATTCACTTTATAAAATGTTAAGTGAAAATTATAATTACAAAATACAAAAAGCAGAGCAAACCATGGAACCGATAATGCTGTCAGAAGAAGAGTGCAATATATTGGATGCAGAAGATGGAACTTTAGCACTTAAAATACAAAGAAACTCATACAATGCAGATAATCAGCCTATAGAATATACAATCTCAATATTTAGAAGTGATAAATATCAGTATGAATTAATACTAAGTGAATAGGATGTGGTATATATGAAATGTATAATAAATGGAAAAATAGTTTTAGAAAATCAAATTTTAGAAAATAAGGTTTTAGTTTTCGATGAAACAATACTAGATATAACGGATAAAGTACCACAAGAATGCCAAGTAATTGACGCAAAAGGAAATTATGTCTGCCCAGGATTAATAGATATACACATACATGGGAATATGGGAAGAGATGTAATGAATGGAGATGAAGAATCAATATTTACAATTTCTAAATCAATATCTAGACATGGAGTAACATCTTTTTTACCGACAACTATGACTATGGATGAAGAATCTATAAAAAAAGCACTAGACACTATAAAATATTTGATGAATAAAGATATAGAAGGGGCAAGAGTTTTAGGAGCTCATTTAGAAGGACCATTTATAAATGTAGATTATAAAGGAGCGCAAAATCCTAAATTTATAGTTTCTCCTAGCTACAATCTTATAGAAGAATACAAAGATGTAATTAAAGTTATAACGTATGCTCCAGAAACAGATTCTAATTTTGAATTTACAAAAAAAATTAGAAGAAATACAAATATAGTTTTATCTATTGGGCATAGTAGAGCTAAGTTTGAAGAGGCAAAAGGAGCTATTAACTTAGGCGCTAATAATATAACTCATATGTTTAATGGTATGAGTGGATTAAACCATAGAGATCCAGGTGTTGTTGGTGCAGCATTAACTACAGATGTATTTTGTGAAGTTATAGCAGATGAGATACACATATTAAAAGATTTATTCAAATTTATATTGAAGAATAAAGGTGAGGATAAAATTATTTTAATAACGGATTCAATTGAGGCTGGAGGTTTAGAACCAGGAGAATATTCTTTAGGTGGTCAAAAAGTTATAGTAAAAGATAATCAAGCAAGGCTAGAAAGTGGAAGTTTAGCAGGAAGTGTAATGCCATTAAATAAAATGGTATATAATTTTATGAATAACACAGACTTAGATATAAGAAGAGTTATAAAATTAGCATCTATAAATCCTGCAAAATCTCTAAATATAGATGATAAAAAAGGAAGTTTAGAAATAGGTAAAGACGCAGATATTGCAATATTTGATAAGGATATAAATTGTTATATGACAATAAGTGATGGAAAAGTAATCTATAAAAAATAATCTACGGGGGTCAACAAAAATGAGAATATTAGTTTGTAAAAATTATGATGAGATGAGCAAAAAAGCAGCTCAGATGATATTAAGTCAAGTTACATTAAAGCCAAATTCAGTATTAGGTTTAGCGACAGGAAGTACTCCTATAGGCATGTATAAAGAATTAGTAAAAATGTATAATGAGAAGCTGATTGATTTTTCAGAAGTAAGTACATTTAATTTAGATGAATATTATAATTTACCTAAAACAAGTGATCAAAGTTATGATTATTTTATGAGGGTAAATCTATTTAATCATATAAATGTAAAAAATGAAAATATACACATACCAAATGGAATGGCTTCAAACGTAGAGTTAGAATGTGAAACATACGATAAGCAAATAAAGGAATCTGGTGGTGTAGATATACAAGTACTAGGAATAGGGCACAATGCACATATTGGATTCAATGAGCCTACTATAAATTTTGAAAGAGGAACTCATCTAGTGGACTTAAAAGAGAGTACGATAGAGGCTAATGCAAGATTTTTTGAAAAAATAGAAGATGTACCTAAAAAGGCTATAACTATGGGTACAGGTTCAATATTTAAAGCTAGAAAAATAATGTTACTAGCATGTGGAGACAGTAAAGCAGATGCTATATATAATACTGTTTATGGAAAAGTAATACCAGAAGTTCCAGCATCTATATTACAATTCCACAATGATATAGTACTTATACTAGATGAAGCAGCTGCAAGTAAATTAAATCCTGAAGATTATAAATTAGTTTAATTAAAATACAAAAGAGCATTTTATAGGGTTTATATATACCTATAATGCTCTTTTTATATTTGTAAAAAATATAAATAAATATAAAAATAAGCAAAAACCAATATATTAATGAAAAAATGTAAACTATAAGTTATATCTAAAAAAAATTAATATATTTTAAGGTGAACTAGAATTTATTATTAAGTAAAAAAAGCAAGCAATCACAAATAAATATTGCGAAATTTATTAAATCTAAAAAAAACATAAATATTTATATAAGTTAGAGATACTAAACTTTATGAATATTAATATAAACACTCTTTATAGAATAAATGAGACAAAGTGTTTAAAATGCTAGATTTCTCTGTTTTAGTAAAAAATAAAAAAATATTCAAAAACTATTGAATTATAACATAAACTTTTATATAATAAGTTTTGTTGTTTAGATATTTTAAACATTAGGTTTAGTTATAATAACAAAATAAAAATTAGGAGGTGGAAGTATGGATATCGGTGAAAAAATAAAACGAATGAGAATCGAAAAACAACTGACCCAGGAAGAGTTAGCTAATAGATGTGAACTTTCAAAGGGGTTTATATCTCAATTAGAAAATAACTTAACATCACCATCCATTGCTACCCTTATAGATATACTTGAAATATTAGGTACAAATTTAAGGGAATTTTTTAATGAAATAGATGATGAAAGAATCTGTTTTACAAAAGATGATATGTTTGAAACAGAGGATGAAGAATTAAAGTATACATTTAAATGGCTGATACCAAACTCACAAAAGAATGAAATGGAGCCTGTAATAATAACTTTATATCCAGGTGGGCAATATAAAGAGGAAAAACCCCATGAAGGTGAAGAGTTCGGCTATGTACTTGCAGGTGCAGTATATGTTCATATAGGTGATAAAAAGAGTAAGGTAAGAAAAGGCGAAAGTTTTTACTTTAAACCAAGAGCAAATCACTATATATCTAATGCAGGAAAAACAACTGCAAAAGTGATTTGGGTAAGTACTCCGCCGTCATTCTAGAAAAGAGGTGTTAATAAAATTGGAAGAAAACATAATAGAATTAAGAAATTTATGCAAACAATATGATGATTTAAAAGTATTAGATAATTTATCTTTAGATATAAAGAAAAATGAATTTTTAACATTACTAGGACCAAGTGGTTGTGGAAAGACAACAACTTTAAAAATTATAGCAGGATTTGAATATGCAGATGAAGGAAAAGTTTTATTTGAAGGTAAAGATATAAATGAGATACCACCATATCAAAGACCAGTAAATACAGTATTCCAAAAATATGCTTTATTTCCACATATGAATGTATATGAGAATATAGCATTTGGATTAAAAATAAAAAAAATGCCTAAGGATCAAATAGATAAAAAGGTCAGAGAAATGTTAAAACTAGTGGCATTAGAAGGTAAAGAAAATAGAAAAGTTGATTCATTAAGTGGTGGGCAGCAGCAAAGAATTGCTATAGCAAGAGCACTAGTAAATGAACCTAAGGTACTTTTACTTGACGAACCTTTAGGAGCGTTAGACTTAAAGCTAAGACAAGAAATGCAAATAGAATTAAAAAGAATGCAACAAAAACTAGGAATAACTTTCATATTTGTAACACATGACCAAGAAGAAGCTCTTAGTATGTCAGATACTATAATAGTAATGAATAAAGGTCAGATACAACAAATGGGTACACCAGAAGATATATATAATGAACCTAAAAACTCTTTTGTAGCAAGATTTATAGGTGAAAGTAATATATTTGATGGAATAATGTTAGATGACTACAAGGTTGAGTTTTGTAATAAAACTTTTGATTGTGTAGATAAAGGCTTCAATAAAAATGAAAATATAGAGGTTGTAATCAGGCCTGAAGATATAAAAATGGTTAAACCAGAAGATGGAATGTTAAAGGGAAAAGTTACATCTACCGTATTCAAGGGAGTTCACTATGAAATAGAACTTGAAGAAAATGATAGAAAGTGGATACTTCACAATACTAAAACCGCTGAAGTTGGATCAGAACTAGGTATGGATATATATCCAGAAGATATCCATATAATGAGAAAAGAGAGTAATTAAAATGAAGAAGAAATCTTTTTTAGCATATCCATATGTAATATGGAGTGCAATATTTATTGTAATCCCTTTAATACTAGTAGTATTTTTTAGTTTTTCACAAGAAACAGATAATGGATATATTTTTTCACTACAAAACTATAAGGAATTAATGGACCCGATATATTTTAAAGTATTTTTTAGATCAATAATGTTAGCGGGAATATCAACTTTAATATGTCTTGTGGTAGGATATCCTGTAGCCTACATAATATCAAAAGCTCATGTAAGTAAAAGAGGAACTTTAATATTATTATTTATCCTTCCTATGTGGATGAACTTCTTACTAAGAACATATGCGTGGGTAGCGATACTTGGTAAAAATGGACTTATAAATTCGTTCCTTGGATTCCTTGGAATAGAACCAGTTGGCATACTATATACTAATTTTGCTATATTACTAGGAATGGTTTATAACTTCTTACCATTTATGGTTTTACCAATATATACGTCTTTATCTAAAATGGATAATGATTTAGTAAATGCAGCTAGAGACTTAGGTGCAAATGGTTTACAAGTATTTACTAAAGTTATATTCCCACTTAGTTTACCAGGTGTAGTATCAGGAATAACAATGGTGTTTATGCCAGCTGTTACGACTTTTGCTATATCAAGACTATTAGGTGGAGGTAAGTTTATGTTACTTGGAGACTTAATAGAACAACAATTTACAGTAGTTGGAGATTGGAACTTCGGATCTGCTGTTTCCATATTTATGATGATAGTAATCCTAATATCAATGGCTGTAATGGCTAAGTTTGAAGATGAATCTGACAAGGAAGGCGGTGGGTTATTATTTTAAGGTTAAAGAAAGCAGTATCTAACATATATTTATTTTTAGTGTTTATCTTTTTATATGCACCAATATTTGCATTAGTAGTATTCTCTTTCAATGATTCTAAATCAATGGCTCGCTGGGGAGGATTCACTTTTAAATGGTATGAAAGATTAATTCATAATGAAAGTATAATGAGTGCTTTATACTATACTTTAATAGTAGCATTCCTTTCATCTATAATAGCAACAATGATAGGTACGATAAGCGCGATAGGTATACACAAAATGAGACCTAAAGGAAGAAAGTTAATGCTAAATATAAACTATCTTCCAGTATTAAATCCGGATATAGTTACTGCAGTAGCATTAATGAGTTTATTTGCTTTTATAAACATAGAATTTGGATTTACTACAATGCTTTTATCACACATAATGTTTAATATACCGTATGTGATTTTATCAGTTTTACCAAAAATAAAGAGTTTACCTCAAAATATAGAGGAAGCAGCAATGGATTTAGGTGCAACGCCAATGTATGCACTTAGAAAGGTAATTTTACCTCAAATAAAACCAGGTATAATATCTGGGTTTCTGATTGCATTTACTATGTCAGTAGATGACTTTATAATAAGTTTCTTTAACACAGGAAATGGGGTTAGTAACCTTTCAATAGAAATATATGGTATGGCTAGAAGAGGTATAAAGCCTGAAATAAATGCTTTATCAACAATAATGTTTGTAGTAGTTTTAGGATTACTTTTACTATCTAACAAGAAGCAATCTATAGTAAGGAGTGGTGAATAATGAGTAGAATGAAAAAAGTTATATCACTAATGACTATAGGTGTTCTTACATTGAGTTTAACAACCGGATGTAAAAAATCTACAGACTCTAGAAAAGTACTTAATGTGTATAATGTCGGAGATTATATAGATGAAGAACTTATTAGTAAATTTGAAAAAGAAACTGGTATAGATGTCCTTTATGAAACTTATGATACTAACGAGATGATGTATCAAAAGGTTAAAAGTGGTAGCACGAATTATGATTTAGTATTCCCATCAGACTATATGGTTGAAAAAATGAAGAGTGAGAACTTAATTCAAAAAATAGATTTCAATAATATACCAAATATAAAGTATATAGATAAGTCATTTTTAAATCCTATATATGATGAAACTAATGAGTATAGTGTACCTTATATGTGGGGAACATTCGGGATACTATATAATAAAAAAATGATAAAAGAACCTGTAGATAGTTGGGATATATTATGGAATCCTAAATATAAGGGTAATATAATGATGTTTGACTCAGTTAGAGATACTATGGCTATAGGTCTTAAAAAGTTAGGATACAGCATAAACACAACAAATCCTAAAGAGATAAATGAAGCTAAAGAAGTTCTAATGAAACAAAAAGATTTAGTTATGGCTTATGTAAATGATGAAGGAAAAGATAGATTATTAGGTGAAGAAGTTGCTATGGGTATAATATATTCAGGTGATGCAGTAACGTTAATGGATCAAAATCCCAATTTAGACTATGCTATACCTAAAGAAGGTACTAATAAATGGGTAGATGCAATGTGTATTCCTAAAACGGCTCAAAATAAAAAAGAATCTGAAATGTTCATAAACTTTTTATTAGATCCAGAAAATGCGAAGGTTAATGCAGAATATATAGGATACTCTATTCCAAATACAGGAGCATTAAAGTTATTAGATAAAGAAATTACTTCAAACCCTGTTGCTTACCCATCTAAGGAGCTATTAGATAAGTGCGAAACATTCGTAGATTTAGGTAGTGATATAAAGGTATATGATAGAGCTTGGATAGAGTTAAAATCTAAGTAAATTTAATATATAATATAAAAAGAGTAGATTTTTTTCTACTCTTTTTATATTATATAATAATAAATTAGTTTGTATTGAAAGTCTTCTCAAATAATAAAATATAGAAGACTTTTTTTATTTTCTCGATAATATAATTAAGATAGTTTAAAGATTAGGAGGCACGAATGGGAAAAAAAAGAATAAAGCACTTAGGAAAAAATAAAAAAATAATAAATAAGTTAAAGTTATATAGCAAAAAAATAGGTATCACTGCATGTGTATTATTAAGTATAGTGGCACTATTTTTAATTACAAAAGATTTAGAGACAAAAGAATTAGAGGAGAAAAAAGAAATAGAATTGGCATTAGATAAAGATAAAACAAGTTTTATAAAAAGTATTGAAAAAGGCGCTAGGAAAAGTTATAAAAAATACGGCATATATCCATCCGTAACTATAGCCCAAGCGATACTAGAATCTGGATGGGGTCAATCAAAGCTATCCACAGAAAGTAATAATATATTTGGAATTAAAGCAGATATAAGTTGGAATGGAGATTATGTAGAAGTAATAACATCCGAAAATTATGATGATACAATAACTGCAAAATTTAGAAAGTATGAAGATATAAACAAATCAATAGAGGATCATGCTAAATTTTTAGTTGAGAACCCCAGATATGAAGAATGTGGAGTTTTTAAAGCTAAAAATTATAAAGATCAAGCTCAAGCATTAGAAGATGCAGGTTACAGCACCAAACAAAATCAAAATGGCGAATTTATATACGCCGATATGTTAATAGATATAATAGAGAGATATGGTCTTCATAAAATAGATAATGCATATAGATAAAAAGTCATTTATATAGACCGTAAAGTATATTTGAAGCTAAAATTTAATAAATTTTAAAAAATTTAGATAAAAATATTGACCTATTATAATAAAAATGTTAGTATAATAAATGTGCTCAATAAGAGCAAGTAAGAACTTTGAAAATTAAACAGTAGGTTAATTTATAGAAACAAACATAATTCTTTATAGAATTAAACACAAACAACCAAGCCAGATATTCAGATAATGATTAGCTGAGCAATGGACAACTTTTATTTGAGAGTTTGATCCTGGCTCAGGATGAACGCTGGCGGCGTGCCTAACACATGCAAGTCGAGCGATCTTCTTCGGAAGAGAGCGGCGGACGGGTGAGTAACGCGTGGGTAACCTGCCCTGTACACACGGATAACATACCGAAAGGTATGCTAATACGGGATAACATACTTTTATCGCATGGTAAAAATATCAAAGCTCCGGCGGTACAGGATGGACCCGCGTCTGATTAGCTAGTTGGTAAGGTAACGGCTTACCAAGGCGACGATCAGTAGCCGACCTGAGAGGGTGATCGGCCACATTGGAACTGAGACACGGTCCAAACTCCTACGGGAGGCAGCAGTGGG
>NZ_FNGW01000011.1 GCF_900103615.1 Romboutsia lituseburensis DSM 797
TTTCTATAAATTAACCTACTGTTTAATTTTCAAAGTTCTTATCATTAACTCTTGCGAGTTTTTCTTTGTTTTTGCCCTTTTCTTAAGGACAAGTATAACTATACCATCTCATTTTTAAATCGTCAATAGTTTTTTTAAACTTTTTTTGTTTTTTTATAAATTTTATTTTGCTATTTTAGTTTCATAAACATACTCATTAACCTTAACATTAGTTTTAGCAATATTTGTACGTTTTTTCTTGGTAGAAGATTTCATTATACACATAACATCTTTACAAAAAAATACCATTATATCCATTATAAGAAAAGTAATACAAATCAAACAAATCCAATTAATAACTTGTGACATATTACATACCCCCAATTTATATTTTTATATACCTTTCTTTATTTTAATGATACTTTCCTTTATAAAAATTATTCTATATATCTGCAATTTACTTTTTTTTATTATGTTTTTTATCAGTAATCCTATTACACTTCTAGTTTTCTTTAGTAATTTTTAAAGTTTACTGTTAAAATCTTTGTTTTATTTGGTAACTGTTTTTATCGTATAATTACTATAATAAAATTTTCCCTACTTATTTTCTTCGTTTTTTATTATTTTATACATAAAAAAAGATATCTCTGTTCCAGAGATATCTTTTATCTATTATTCTTCGTCTGAATTTTTTCCTAATGGTTTCATTGTTGGGAATAATATAACGTCTCTTATAGATGGAGCATTAGTTAATAACATCATAACTCTATCTATACCTATTCCTAGACCACCTGTAGGAGGTAGACCTACTTCTAAAGCATTTATGAAGTCTTCATCCATGTCACAAGCTTCATCGTCTCCTAACTCTTTCTTTCTTAATTGATCCATAAATCTTCCTTTTTGATCTATTGGGTCATTAAGTTCAGAGAAAGCATTAGCTAACTCCCATTTATTTGCAAAAGCTTCGAATCTATCAGTTCTTCTTGGATCCTCTACATTTCTCTTAGCAAGTGGTGATACTTCAACTGGATGATGTGTTATGAAAGTAGGTTGAATTAATTTATCTTCTCCGAATTCTTCGAAGAATGCATTTATAACCTCTCCTCTTCTCATTCCAGGAGTTAACTCTATTCCTTTTTCCTTAGCAACAGCTAAAGCTTCTTCATCTGTATTTATAGTAGAGAAATCTACACCTGTATATTCTTTTACACAGTCTTCCATAGTCATTCTTCTCCATGGAGGAGTAAAGTCTATTTCAGTTCCTTGGTAGTTTATTTTCATGCTTCCTGTTGCAGCTTCAGCCATATGAGCAACAACATTTTCTGTTATTTCCATCATATCTGTATAATCTGCATAAGCTTGATATAATTCTATAGCAGTATATTCAGGATTATGCTTTATAGACATACCTTCATTTCTGAACATTCTTCCCATTTCATATACTTTATCAAATCCACCTACTATAAGTCTCTTTAAGTATAATTCATTAGCTATTCTCATATACATAGGTATATCTAATGTATTGTGGTGAGTCATGAATGGTCTAGCATTAGCTCCACCAGCTATAGTGTTTAATATTGGTGTTTCAACTTCTAAGAATCCTCTTTCATCTAAGTAAGATCTTAAAGCTTTTAATGCTTTTGTTCTAGTCATAAATGCATCTTTTACTTCTGGGTTAACTATTAAGTCAACATATCTTTGTCTATATCTTAAATCTTGATCTTTTAATCCATGATATTTTTCTGGTAATATTTGAAGAGATTTAGATAATAATACAACTTCATTAGCTTTTACAGATATCTCTTCTTTTTTAGTTTTGAATACTTCACCTTCAACACCTATTATATCCCCTATATCATATGTAGAGAATACAGCGTATTCTTCTTCACCTATTCTATCTAATCTAACGTAGCATTGTATTCTACCTTCTTGATCTTGTATATCGATGAATCCAGCTTTTCCTTGGATTCTCTTGCTCATTATACGTCCTGCTATTTTAACTATTTTTCCTTCGAAGTTTTCGAAATCATCTTTTATTTCCATAGAATTACTAGTTCTATCATATCTACTAACTTTAAAAGGATCTCTTCCCATTTCTTGTAATTTAGCTAATTTGTCTCTTCTTACTTGAAGAACTTCACTAAGGTCTTCTTGTAATTGATCATTGCTAACATTTTGTTGATCATTATTCATTTTCTTTCCTCCCAATTATAATAATTATCTTCTTATTTCTAATATCTTAAATTGTGCTACTCCATCTGGTACTTGTACTTCTACAACATCGCCTATAGTTCTTCCTAAAAGAGCTTTTCCTACTGGAGATTCATTTGATATTCTTCCTTCATATGGATCTGCTTCTGCTGAACCTACTATTGTGTATTCAACTTCTTCATCGAATTCGACATCATTTACTTTAACGATAGATCCTATTGTAACTACATTACTATCTATTTTGCTTTCATCTATGATAACAGCTTTTCTTATCATATTTTCTAGCTTCATTATTCTTTCTTCTACTTGAGCTTGCTCGTTCTTAGCTTCATCATACTCAGAGTTTTCAGATATATCTCCGAAAGATATAGCTACTTTTATTCTATCAGCTACTTCTCTTCTTCTTACAGTTTTTAGAAGTTCTACCTCTTCCTCTAACTTATCGTATCCTTCTTGAGTTAACAGTATTTCTTTCTTATCTTCCATAACCCCTACAACTCCTTCACTATGTATTTGGGATTTCTCCCAATTTTATTTTAAAATTTTATATACTTGGTTTTAATTTATGCGCTATATTATAAGTTACTATTATTCTAATGTCAAGCAGTCTTGCATGTACTCATTAAGCCTATTTACAACTTCTTGGTGACTTTCTATCTTATTAATTTCATCCCTTATTCTTGCTGAATTTCTAAGACCTTTTAAATACCAAGCTATATGTTTTCTCATTTCTCTTACCGCTATATATTCTCCATGTTCTTTAACTGCAAGATCTAAATGTTTTATAGCTGTATTTATTTTCTCCTCTAATGCAGGCTCCGGTAATATTTCTCCTGTTTGCATATAATGATTAATTCTCTTAAATATCCAAGGATTTCCTTGCGCACCTCTACCTATCATTATAGCATCACAATTGGTTTTGTCTAACATATTTCTAGCATCCTCTACACTAAAAACATCTCCATTTCCTATAACTGGTATACCTATATTATTCTTTATTTCTGCAATTATATTCCAATCTGCTTTTCCTGAGTAGTATTGTTCCCTAGTTCTACCGTGTATAGCTAGCGCACTTATACCGCTCGCCTCTGCTATTTTCGCAATTTCAACAGCATTTATACTATTATCATCCCATCCTTTTCTTATTTTTAAAGTTACAGGTTTTTTAGAATTTTTAACAACTGCTTTTAAAACTTCTTCTGCTAATTTAGGATTTTTCATTAAAGCTGAGCCATCTCCATTTTTTATAACCTTAGGCGCTGGACATCCCATATTTATATCTAATATTTCATTTGGATATTCATTCATTATCTCAGCAGCTCTTCCCATAAAGTCTGGATCAGAACCAAATATTTGAACTGCAACTGGATGTTCTGCTTCTTCTATTTTTAACATTTTTTTAGTATTTTCATCATCATAACATAATGCTTTAGCATTTATCATTTCAGTGTAAAGCATACCGCAATTTTGTTCTTTACATATCAGCCTAAAAGGAAGGTCTGTAACTCCTGCCATAGGAGATAAAAAAACTTTATTGTCTAATTCAAGATTACCTATTTTTATCATTTGTGTCCTCCTAATAATGTTAATTTTTATTATATATATCCATAAGTTTACCTATTATCACAAAAAAGGAACTGGGTATATAACCCAATTCCCTTACTGCTATTCTCTATTTTTATCGTGTATTAACTTTAATCCTTCTAATGTTAAGAATCTATCTACACTATCTATGCTATCTGTTTCTGATGCTATTAACGTAGATAACCCACCAGTAGCAATTACTTTTATATCATCATAGTTTAGTTCTTTTTTCATCATATCTATTATTTTGTCAACTAAACCAACATATCCATATATTATTCCAGCCTGCATAGCTGACACTGTACTTTTACATACTGTTGAACCTGGCTTTGCTAGTTCAACTCTAGGAAGTTTAGATGCTCTTTGGAATAAAGCTTCACTAGATATTTTTATACCTGGAGCTATTGTTCCTCCTAAGTATTCTCCTTTATCTGATATTGCACAGAATGTAGTAGCTGTTCCAAAATCAACTATAATTAGTGGATAACCATACTTTTCTATCCCTGCAACAGCATTTACTATTCTATCTGCTCCAACTTGCTTTGGATTATCATATTTTATGTTAAGTCCTGTTTTAATACCAGGTCCAACAACCTTAGGTTGTTTATTACAATATTTTATACAGAAGTTTTCTAGTGAATGCATTACATTCGGAACTACAGAAGATATTATAACATCATCTATAGCCTTCATATCTATATTCTCGTATTGGAATAAATTATTTATAAGTATACCATACTCGTCTGATGTCTTATCCTTATCAGTGTTTATTCTCCAATATTTTATTAACTCATTATTTTTATATATACCTAACACCATATTGGTATTTCCAACGTCAAATACTAAAAGCATATATTTTAACCTTCCTTCTATTTTTTCCTTTTCTTGAGTACAACTGCAACAGCAGATACAAGAAATCCTCCAACAACCGCTTCTGGAATTCCATTTGTAGTTGCTATTGTTAATATAAGGGTCTTAGCTGCAGAAGCACTCTCTCCTAGAGCTTTTGCATATCTTTCTCCATACAATATGTATATCATTCCTAAGACACCTATTGTATTAACTAAGGAACCTATTAACCCAGATAACCATCCAGATAAACATACACTCTTAGTTAATTTTACAACTAATTGATAAACATAATAGGCCACAATACCTATTAATACTCTCGGAATTATAGACACTAATGGATTTATAAATGCAAACGAAGTTATAGTAGGCATTGTTAATGCTCTAAGCATACTCGTTAACCCAAATATAAAACCAACTGCCATTCCAACTACAGGCCCCTCAACTATAGCTCCTATTATTACAGGAATATGCATTATAGTTGCATTAGTAGGTCCTATAGGAATATACCCTATCCCAGGTACCATAGATAACATAATAGAAATAGAAGATAATACTGCTATTACTGTCATCCTTCTTACATTTAGTTTCTTTCTAGCTTGTGGTTGGACCATCGTCATATCTGACGCCTCAACTTTTGATGATTTTGAATTCATCATAAAAAGATACACCTCCGTTCCAGCTCATAAAAGATGCCGGACTTTTAATTTAGAATTTGAATTGCTTTGATTTTTCTTGTTAAAGTCAGCCACTAAATTTACAGTAGTTGCCTGCTATAACAAAAACAATTTTATCAATAGCAAATGACATTGTCAACAATTCTTATTCACAGATTATATCTTTGTATGCAGGTATATTTTTTACAGAATTAGCATTTTTTATAGCATTTATTACACTCTTCTCTACAACTTCTGTAGCTATCGAGCTTAATAAAGTCATATCTGTCTCTATTTCACCTGTTGCCATAGTAAATATAGTGTCACCATCGTGCGGTGTATGTATAGGAAATATAGTTTTTGCATATCCATTATGAGCCACTTGAGAAACTTTTTTACACTCAGCTTTAGTAAGTTTAGCATTAGTAGCTACTATCCCTATAGTAGTATTATCTATATTAAAGCCACCTTTAGTAACACCATTTTTCATAATTTCATATGTATTTAATACTTTAGTTTTAGAATCATCTAATACACCAGCTATTATTTTTCCATTTTCATATACATCTCCTAGAGCATTAACTGCTATAAGGGCAGAAACCACGAGTCCATTAGGTAATTTTACTGAGTAACTCCCTATACCACCCTTCATAGCATATTGAGGCCCTCTTATTTTACCTACCGTAGCACCACAACCTGCTCCATAATTACCTTGTTTTAGTTCTGTATTATTGGCTAATTCACATGCTTTATAACCCATCTCTATATTAGGTCTACATTTTGGATCTCCAACTACTAAATCAAATAAAACTGCTCCTACTACTATGGGAACTTTTGTTACTCCTACATCAAATCCTATGTTTTTTTCCTCTAAGTACTTGCTTACACCACAAGTAGATTCTAATCCAAATGCAGATCCACCAGATAACACAACTGCATGCACTTTTTGAATCATATTTATAGGATCTAACAAATCAGTTTCCCTAGTACCTGGTGCTGCACCTCTTACATCTACTCCACATACAGCACCTTCTTCACAAATTACAACTGTACAACCTGTAAGACCTTCTAAATCTTCTACTTGACCTACTTTTAGACCTTTTACGTCTAATATGTTATTATACATAACCTTTAACTCCCCTTATAGAAACTTCTCCTGACATTATTTCTCTTGTTTTATCCGAGTTGTCTTTTATAACTAAATTACCTTGATCATTTATATCAATACATTTAACTAATTCTTTTGAATCACCTTGGAGTATATATATTTCCTTACCTATTATAGCTGAATATTCTCTACAAATTTTTAAAGTACTTTCTTTCAAACCTTTATTTATATAATCTAAGTATAGTCTTTCAAATTCCACTATTATACTTCTAACTATATCAACTCTAGATATTCGATAATTTTCTTTATATAAAGATGTGGCAATTTCCGATATTTCCTGGGAAAACTCCATAGTTTTTACATTTATACCAATCCCCAACACAATATAATTTATTCTTTCAATTTCAGCTGATAATTCAGTTAATATTCCTGCTACTTTTTTATTGTTTATAATTATATCATTAGGCCATTTTATCTGACTATTTACACCTAACTTGTTTAATGCACTAACTATACTTGCACCAGCTATTAATGTTATAAATGGTGCTTTATACGGTGATATGTTAGGTTTTAATATAGCACTCATCCATATACCTTCTGATATTTTTGAATGCCACTGTCTACCTAATCTTCCTTTTCCTTTAGTTTGCTCTTCACTTATTATAATAGTTCCATCCAAAGATTCACTAGCTATACTTTTAGCATAATCATTTGTAGAACAGATAGTATCAAAATGTTCTATTTTTCTTCCCATAAAATTAGTATCTAGCTCATGGCAAATATTATTATATGTTAATAGGTCATCAGGTTTTTTTACTAGTTTATATCCTTTTTTATTAACAGATTCAATATTATAACCTTGTTCTTTTAAAACTTTTATATGTTTCCATACTGCAGCTCTAGATATACCTAATTGCTTGGATAATTCCTCGCCTGAAATAAATTCATCTTGATTATTTAATATAGTTTCAATTATTTTTTCTCTCATATTACACCTCTATCTAATGTAATTTGTACATCTAATAAGTAATTATACCTTAAGAATAATTATTTTATAGCTAAATTTCAAAATATTTCCTTACGTTTACTAAATAAAAAACCTCACTATATTTAATCCATTTAAAATATAGTGAGGTTTAATTTTATCTCTCAGTTAATTCAATTAACGTTCCATATGTTCCCTTAGGGTGACAGAATGCTATTTTAGCTCCTCCTGCTCCGTATCTAAATGTGTTATCTAGCATTATATAACCTTTATCTTTAAATTCTTGGATAGCACTTTCTATACTGTCCACATTTAATGCTATATGTTGTATGCCTCCTCTTCCAGAATTTTTTTGAATATATTTATAAATTGCACTATTTTCATCTGTTCCCTCTAGCAATTCTATTTCTGTATCTCCTACCGGTAAAAATGCTACATTAACTTTTTGTTCAACTACAGTTTCTTTTCCTTCACATTTAATTCCTAATATATCTTCATAAAATTTTATAGCATCATCTAAATTAGGTACAGCTATACCTATATGATCAACTCTTTTTATATTCATAATAATTCTCCCATTATTTTCACTTTTTTAATGACTGTATAACATCTTCAGCCATAGTATATATATCTAACGTTGAGCCTTCTGTTTGTTGTATTTTTTCTTGTATGTTAATTTGTTTATATACTTTATTTAACATTTCTTCTAATTTTATATGAACAAAATCATCCATTTCTTTATAATCTCTCATAGCTTTTTTATTCATAAGCTTATTTGTATTTTCTAAAAATAATTTATGAGATTTTATATTATCTATAGCTTCATTTATTCCTTCACCCTTATTTGATATAGCTAAACTAACTTTAGGTCTAAATTCCCAATCATTTTTAAAACTTAACATATTTTCTATTTCTGTTTTAGTTTTAGATACACCATCTTTGTCTGCTTTATTTATTACAAATATGTCTGCAATTTCCATTATTCCTGCTTTAATAGCCTGTATATCATCTCCCATACCTGGCATTAAAACAATAGCAACAGTGTCAGATATATTAACTATATCTACTTCTGATTGACCCACACCTACTGTTTCTATAAATATATAATCACATCCATAAGCTTCTAGTACTTTTATTACAGATAATATAGAGTTTGTAGTTCCACCTAAGCTACCTCTAGACCCCATAGATCTAATAAACACTTTATTGTTAGAAGTTAATTCAGTCATTCTTATTCGATCTCCTAATATAGCTCCCTTTGTAAAATGACTTGTTGGATCAATAGCTATGATACCTATGCTATATCCATCTTTAATCATTTCTTTAACAACTTCTTTTGTAAATGTAGATTTTCCTACACCAGGAGGTCCTGTTATACCAACTATATATGAATTACCTGTATACGGTAATATTTCTTTTAACAATCTTTCATACCCTTTACTTCTATTTTCTACTATACTTATTGCCCTGGCACAATCTTTCTTACTCCCCTGAAGTAAATTTTTTATTAATTTATCCATAAATTAAAATTACAGGCTTCTTTTCAAATTATTTTTTATGAATTTTATTGTTTCTTCTGTTGTTGTACCAGGAGTAAATACTACTGATATACCCTTTTCTATTAAGTTCGGTATATCTTCTTCAGGTATTATTCCACCTGCTAATACTAATATATCATCATATATTTCTTCTTTTTTCATTAAATCTACTACAGCAGGTAGTAAGTGATTGTGCGCTCCAGATAATATACTCATAGCGACTACATCCACATCTTCTTGTATAGCAATTTGAACTATATTTTCAGGTGTCTGTCTTAATCCTGAATATATCACTTCCATTCCAGCATCCCTTAATGCCCTTGCAATTACTTTAGCCCCTCTGTCATGTCCATCTAAACCTGGTTTTGCTACTAATACTCTTATAGGTCTCATTATTCTATTCCCCCCTAAAATACATCACCTTGAACATATTCTCCAAACTCTTCTCTCATAACTTTACATATTTCCCCTAATGTAGCATATGACTCTACTGCCTCAATTATATATGGCATCATGTTATCATTTGTATTACATGCATTTCTTAATTTTTCTAAGGCAGCAGTTGTTTTTTCGTTGTCTCTAGATTGTTTAAATTTACTTAATTTTGATATTTGTGTTTTTTCAGCTACTTCATCTACTTTAAGAAGTCCTTTTATTTCTTGTTCTTGTGATGTATATTTGTTAACACCTACAATTATTTTTTCTTTATTTTCTATTTTTTGTTGGTATTTATAAGCACTCTTCATAATTACTTCTTGTATATATCCATTTTCTATAGCTTTTGGTGACCCACCCATAGAATCTATATTTTCTATAATCTTCATAGCTTCTTTTTCTATTTGATCAGTTAGACTTTCAACATAATAAGAGCCTGCTAGAGGATCTATTGTTTCACATATACCACTTTCTTCACCTATTATTTGTTGAGTTCTTAGAGCTATCGTTACAGAGTCTTCTGTAGGTAATGATAGAGCTTCATCTCTAGAATTAGTATGTAATGATTGTGTCCCACCTAAAACAGCCGCTAAAGCCTGCATAGTAACTCTCATGATATTATTATCTGGCTGCTGAGCAGTTAATGTTGAACCTGCTGTTTGAGTATGGAATTTCAGCATACATGATTTAGGATTAGTAGCATTAAATCTTTCTTTCATTATCTTTGCCCATAATCTTCTTGCAGCTCTAAATTTACTTACTTCCTCTAACAAATTATTGTGTGAAGCAAAGAAGAACGACAACCTAGGTGCAAAATCATCTACATCTAGCCCTGCATTAATTGCAGCATTTACGTATGCAATACCATTTGCTAATGTAAATGCAACTTCTTGGATTGCATTAGCCCCTGCTTCTCTTATATGATATCCAGATATACTTATAGTGTTCCAGTTAGGTAATTCTTTTGAGCAATACTCAAATATATCTGTAGTTAATCTCATTGATGGTTGCACTGGGAATATATAAGTTCCTCTAGCAACATATTCTTTTAATATATCATTTTGAATTGTACCTCTTAACTTGTCTACTGAAACTCCCTGCTTTTTAGCTACAGCTATATACATTGCTAAAAGCACAGAAGAAGGAGCATTTATAGTCATTGATGTAGATACTTTATCTAAAGGTATATCCTTAAATAACACTTCCATATCCCCTAAAGAATCTATAGCAACTCCTACTTTACCTACTTCTCCTTTACATATATTTTCATCAGAGTCATATCCTAACTGTGTAGGTAAATCAAATGCAACAGATAAACCTTTAGATCCTTGTTCTATTAAATATTTATATCTTTCATTAGACTCTTCTGCTGTTGCAAATCCTGCATACATTCTCATTGTCCACAATTTACCCCTATACATAGTAGGTTGTACACCTCTAGTAAAAGGGTATTGACCTGGGTATCCAAGTTCTTGTTCATAATCTACATTTACATCTAACGGCGTGTACAATCTTTTAACTTCTTCATCTGTGTCTAATGTAAATTGTTCCTTTCTTTCTGGAAATCTGTTTAGTGTTTTTTTAACTTTTGTTTCTTCCCACTTCCCTAAAGAATTTTTAATAGTTTCTTGTTGTGTATTCATTTTTTCTCCTCTCCATTTACCTAATAATAAATTTAGAGCTAATATAAATTTAATTACTCGTTATATTTAATACATAGCGATTTTTTTTATAAATATTACTATTTTTTTGTATTTAGCATAAAAAAAATAGAACCTAATTTTAGGTTCTACTTTTTTATCTATTTATTTTCATCATTATCTTGTTTAGTTTCATCTACTTGATTTACTATAACTTCTTTTTTAGCTAAATCTAAATCAACTTTAACTTCTTCAGAAGAATTTTCTTCTGCTGTTAATGCAGATGTTTCTTTATTATCTTCTTCTACTTTTAAAGATAACTCTTTATTAAATGCTTGTAGGAATTGACTAGCGTCTAAAGTTTCGTGAACTAGTAACGCTTGAGCTACATACTCTAATCTATCCATATTATCTTGTAATAATTTTTTAGTCTTCTTATACGAAGCATCTACAAGTGCACTTATTTCCCTATCTATTTCAGAAGCAACTTCTTCAGAATAGTTTTGTTTACTTCCAAAGCTATTTCCTAAGAATACTTCATCATTGCTATCTCCAAATGTCATTGGACCAAGCTTAGAACTCATACCATACTTAGTAACCATAGCTCTAGCAGTAGCAGATACTCTCTCTAAGTCATTAGATGCTCCTGTAGATATGTCATCTAAAACTAATTCCTCAGCAACTCTACCACCAAGTAATACTATTATATTTTCTTTCATTTCATTTTTAGTAGCATAGAATTTATCTTCTACAGGTAATTGCATAGTGAATCCACCAGCTCTACCTCTTGGTACTATAGTAACCTGATGAACAGGACTAACATGTTCAAGTACATGAGCACAAACCGCATGACCTGCTTCATGATAAGCAGTAAGTCTTCTTTCTGGTTCACTTATAACTCTAGACTTCTTAGCAACACCAGCTATAACCTTTGTAATAGCTTCTTCTATAGTTTCCATTTGTATTTTCTTTTCTCTTTTTCTTGCTGTTAATATAGCAGCTTCATTCATTAAGTTTTCTATATCAGCAGGAGTAAATCCAGGAGTTCTTCTTGCTAAGACTTCAACATTAACATCATCAGCTAATGGTTTGTTCTTAGAGTGAACTTTGAATATAGCTTCTCTACCTTTAACATCTGGTGCTCCAACAACAACCTGTCTGTCAAATCTACCTGGTCTAAGTAACGCTGGGTCAAGTATATCAGGTCTATTTGTAGCAGCCATTATTATTATTCCTTGGTTAACACCAAATCCATCCATTTCAACTAGTAATTGATTAAGAGTTTGCTCTCTTTCATCGTGTCCTCCACCAAGACCAGCTCCTCTTTTTCTACCAACTGCATCAATTTCGTCTATGAATATTATAGCAGGTGCATTCTTTTTAGCTTGTTCGAATAAGTCTCTAACTCTAGATGCTCCTACCCCAACAAACATTTCAACGAAATCAGAACCACTTATACTGAAAAATGGTACTCCGGCTTCACCTGCAACAGCTCTTGATAAATATGTTTTACCTGTACCTGGAGGACCTACCATAAGTATACCTTTAGGTATTCTTGCACCTAAATCAATATATTTTTTAGGATTTTTTAAGAAGTCGACGACTTCCTGTAAATCTTCTTTTTCTTCATTTAATCCAGCTACATCTTTAAACGTAACTCTAGTTTTTTCATCATCTTTATGTACTTTAGCTTTTGATTTACCAAAGTTCATTACTTTTCCGCCTCCACCTTGAGACTGATTCATAAATACGAACCAAAGAATTACCATAAAGAATATTAATAGTAATGTAGGTAGCATTTCTACAAACCACGGTGCAGAAGGTTTAGGCTCTCCACCTAATGATGTTACTTTCCCTTCCTTTACTTGTTGTAATACCTCATTAGCAAATTTATCTCCCATTACTTCTTTTGGTACATATGATCTAAATTTAGTATTTGTGTCTTTTATAGTTCCCTCTACTGCAGTATCATTTATGAAATATAGCTTAGATATATTTCCTTCTGATAACTCTCTATACATTTTTGAAAACTCAAATTGTTGTATTTTCTCTGTTGGCTTACCTGAGAACTGCACTATTCCTACTATGATTATAAAAATTAGTAGGTAGAAACCGATTCCCTTGAAAAATTTATTCAAAAGAAGCCCTCCTTTCATACATTGTTTTATTCTAAAGTTTCTTAAAGCTAATCTTTAAGACTTCTTTTGTTTCTGAATCAATTTTATAATTTTCACTAGTTTTATAATCACCTACACACAGGATGCCTTCATCATCTGTTATTACAGGAACTTTGCATCTGTCTTCTCTTGGGATTTTTAAATCTATAAATAAGTCTTTAACTTTTTTACTTCCTCCAGCAAGTTTTATCTTATCACCTTGCTTTCTGCTTCTTACAACGATACCCCCTTTTATTTTATCAAAATCAAACCCTTTAGATGTTTTATCTAGTTTTATACTTTTATATCTATCTATACTCATTTTTTGGGTTTCTAAAACTAAGTTTAACTCTTTTATTTTGATAAATCCATTGCTAGGTATATTATAGCAAAAATCTATCTCTTCACTAACTATTTCTTTTGTAGTTAATATTATGATATTTTTTCTTCTGTATGCAAAAATTCCTCTTGGAAGATTTAACATCTTGTTTAGTTTGCTTTCACACTCTAATTCAATAATATCCTCTATATGTTTTTGATCTACGAAATTAGTATCCCCAATTATATGCTTTATTGCACTTCTTAATATTCTAACCTTTATAGCATTATGTAAGTTAGAATATTTAGGTAAACTGATTTCTACTGAATCTTCTTTAAGAGTAGATACTTCTTTAAAACTTCTTTCTGCTTCTAAATCTATATAGTCACTATCACTTTTTAAACTGTTAGTCATTCTTACTATAGATTCTATTACATTTGGATTAAAATTATCCTTCATATAAGGTATTAATTCTAACCTTATTTTATTTCTAGTGTATATACTCTCTAAATTAGTCTTATCTATTCTCGGATTTAGTTCATACTTTTCACAATATGCTTCTATCTCACTTCTCTCTATATCCAAAATAGGTCTTATTATTTTATTGTCTCTTATATACTCTATTCCTCTTAATCCTTGAAGTCCTGTTCCTCTCATAATCCTCATCAAAACAGTTTCCGCTTGATCATTACGGTTGTGACCAATGGCAATCTTATTTGATTTAGTTTTTTGTTTTATTTCCTCAAACATTTCATATCTAAGAGTTCTTGCACCTTCCTCTAAAGATACTCCTTGTTCTTTACAATACTCAGGAACATTTATAGCTTTAACAAAAGATGTAATTCCTAAATCTTCACAAATTTGTGATATGTACAATGCATCTTTTTGTGCTTCTAATCCTCGTATTTGATGATTTAGATGTGCTGCATATACCTCTATGTTCATTTTTTCTTTAAGTCTATACAGTATATGTAATAAACAAACTGAATCTGGCCCTCCAGAAAGTCCTAATACTATTTTGTCTCCATCTTCTATCAAATTATATTTATTTATAGTACCTAGTACTTTTTCAAAAATCATATATATACCTCTTACATCTAGTTTTTATTAACTTTTATGTATAGTTTCTATAAAAAAACCATAAACCCTTGTAACTTTTTTTAAAAGATACAAAGTTTAGTATAATTATTATAATACCAAATAAATTAAATAAAAGGTAGTACTTTAACTACCTTTATAAAATTTATATAATTAGCTATTTCTACATTGTTTTTTGTATTACAACATTATTCTTTTATTTCCACTAAAACTTCTATTTTATTTCTACCTTTAAATAAATCCATAATTTTAATATCGTAATCTATATTTAATTTTATGCAATTTTCTTCATTTTTATCTATTTTTAATTCTTTTGTATCTATTTCTATTATAAATAATCCCTGTGGAGTTCTATATCTAGTTTCTGTTTTTTCATTTTTTTGAAATACCATATTAGAATTGGTTGTACCAAATTTCTTTATACTAACTTCATTATCACAAATTTTTATTGTTGTTGTTACTTTATTTCCATCTTCCTCTTCTTTATAAACCACATATATATCATTATTTTTATTATATGCCTCTGCTTTTGTATTTAACCTTATAGTATCAACTCTTCCATTTTCATCATACTGTCTAGTAGTTATCGCTAAATTAGCATTCATATCATCTACCTCCTAATAAGTATACTCTATTTTACAATATTTTTAAAACATCTTATAGTTTTAAAAAAAGGAGTATCTCCCTAATGATTAAAAATCACATTGAGATACTCCTCTATATTTATTTTAATCTTAATATTTTTGTATCTCTACATTCTTAACGCCTTGAATTTCTCTTTTTAAGAATTCTGCTGCTATATTTGCAAATCTTTCAGGTATATCTGATACATAATACTCATAATATGGCTTATTATTTTCTGCCAGACGTACTAAATTTTCATCTTCTAATATCTTTTTTAAATCCTTTGCTGTTTCTTTTGCTGGATTTACTAATTTTATTTCTTCACCGACAACTTCACCGATAGTTCTCTTTAATAAAGGATAGTGAGTACAACCTAATACTAAAGAATCAATTCCTTGATCTATTAAATCTTGTAAATATTTTTTAGCTGTTAAAGTCGCTATCTCACTATTTGACCAACCTTCTTCTACTATTGGTACAAATAAATTACATGCTCTATCAATTATTTTGATATCTTTATCTAATTTTCCTATTTCTGTGTTGTATGCCTTTGAACGAACTGTACCTTCTGTTCCAATAACACCTACTATTTTATTTTTAGTCGAATAAGCAGCTGTTCTAGCCCCTGCTTCTATAACACCTATTATAGGTATATTATATTTTTCATTAGCTTCTTTTAAACATCTAGCTGTCGCAGTGTTACAAGCTATTACTATAGCTTTTACATTCTTAGACATTAAGAAATTTATAGCTTGAAAAGTATATTTCATTACAGTTTCTTTTGATCTTGGTCCATAAGGCACCCTAGCAGTATCTCCAAAATAAACTACATTTTCATTAGGTAATATTTTTGTTATTTCTTTTAGTACTGTTAATCCACCTAAACCAGAGTCAAAAACACCAATTGGTCTATCACTCATTTTAAACACCTTCTTTACTTCTTAGCGTCTATCGCTAAATCTATAAGTCTGTCTATAAGATTAGAGTATTCTAATCCTGTAGCTTCCCACATCTTAGGATACATACTTATATTAGTGAATCCTGGTAAAGTATTTATCTCATTTATAAATATTTCTCCAGTCTCTTTATCTTTAAAGAAATCTACTCTTGAAAGTCCTTTTCCATCAATTCCCTTAAATGCTTCTATCGCCATTTGTCTTATATTTTCCATGTCCTCATCACTTATGTTCGCAGGTATGTCATAAGTAGAAGCTCCATTTATATATTTATCTTCATAATCATAAAAATCTTTAGCTGGCTTTATTTCACCTGCTATAGATGCTTTAACCTCATCATTACCAAGTACTGCAACTTCTATTTCCCTTGCATTTACACCTTGCTCTAATACTACTCTCGAATCAAATTGTAATGCTTCATTTATACCTTTTAATAATTCTTCTCTATTACAAGCTTTCGATATACCTACACTCGAACCTAAGTTAGCTGGTTTTACAAATATAGGATATTTTAATTTTGATTCTATACTATTTAGTTCTTGATCTTCATTTTTATTAAATGACCACTTTGTTGTGTAAGTATAATCAACTTGTGGTAGTCCGATTTGAGAAAATACTTTTTTACAAACAAGCTTATCCATACCTACGCTTGAAGCTAATACTCCACAACCTACATATGGTATTTGACTTATTTCAAATAAACCTTGTATTGTTCCATCTTCACCGTATGGACCATGTAAAACAGGGAATAAAACATCCATCTTTTCTACTCTTCCATCTTCAAATACAAGACCGACTTCTCTATTTCCTACAGGAACTAAGTTAATTTCAACATTTTTATTAGCTAAATTTACCCATTCTCCATTTTTTATATTTTCTTCATTACCTTCATAGTACATCCATCTTCCATCTTTTGTTATGCCTATTGTAAATACATTATATTTATCTTTATCTATATGTTTATATATCGAAGCTGTTGATGATAACGAAACTTCGTGCTCTCCTGATTTCCCACCAAATATTAAGGCTACATTAAGTTTTTTCATAATTTTGATCACCTTTCTGAATTTTGTATTTATTAAGTATCCACTATTATATGCATTTTGTTATCTAAGTGATTATTATAGTTTATTTTCAAAAAAAAATAAAGGAGCAAAAAGCTCCTTTATCAAATTTACAGCATTCTATTTTTCTATTTTGCAAATACATGATTCCCTATTCTCATGTATGGGTCTAAAGTTCTTATCCATTGACATGTAGCTATATCTGGATTCCAAAAATAAATTGCATTGTTCGTTGGATCATTTCCATATAAAGCTTCTTGAGCTGCTTTATATGCACTATCCGTAGGTTGCATATTTATTGACCCATCATTCACCACTGAAAATGCATTTTCCTGATATATTACATCTCTTATACTATTTGGAAATCTTGAATCCCTTACTCTATTTATTACAACCGCAGCTACAGCTACCTGTCCTTCATAGCTTTCTCCTCTCGCTTCGCCAGCTACAAGCTTGGATAGTAGCAATAGTTCATCACTAGTTATACTTATAACTTCTCTCTTTTGTTGCGTTGTTGACTTAGCTTGAACTGCTGGTACACCTTGATCTTGTCCATCTTGTGGTACATCCATAGCTAAGACTTGATTAATTGGTACTAATAGATAAGTTAAAACTAATAGTGATACTATAATTTTATAGCACCTCTCCATAGTTAAATTCACTCCTTTTGATTTATAATATTGACTGTAGAATTTCTACTACTTTAAATTTAACTTTTACTTTATTCATTTCCTTATCAGTTTTCTTTGTGATTAATTCATATTCTTCTTTTGTTAAAACTGATTTTAACTTTGCATCTGTTTCCTTATCAATCACACCATTTTGTTTATCTACAAAACATAAAGGAGGAAACATAACACACCACCAATTTTTACCTTGTCCTTTACCTATAACTATTTTTAGTGCTTTATATTCACCTGCTGGAAGTATTACACTAGAGTATTGCTTTGTTGGAAATTTACTATATTTAATGCCAACCTTTACTTCATAAGTATATCCATTTTCTTCAATAATATTTTTACTTATTTTTTCTAATTCTTTATATTCATTTTTTATTATTTTTTCGCTTTGTTGTATGCTTTTTGATTTAGCTAATTTAGGTTCTAAATATGCTATAACTGCATCTCTAACTTTAAGTTTTAATTCTTGATCCTCATCTGAATCACTATTAGCTATCACATGAAATCTAATTAATTTATCTCTATAATCTTCTACTGCTATATCTATTTTTTTAGCTTCCCCACTTATTGTTACTGTCATTAATGATATTATTCCTATTAAAGTTGATATTAATATAATCAATCTTATTTTTATCTTATTCATAAATTTTCCCCCTCAAACTATTTCTATTTTGAGTATGTCCACTTTTAAAATATTTATACAAATTTAAAAGATATATTTAACAATTTATTTTTAAAAATTTCAATAAATTTCTAAATGAACTTAACTATATTTGATGGGTTATCCACATGTTTTGAGGGAATATAATTTCCTTAAACGTAAAAAAAAGAAGGTATCCCTTCTTTCTTAGATATTTTTATTATTCATAGCTTTTTCTATCATAAACTGTTCAGCTTTTTCTATATGCTCTGTTGCATACTTTTTAGCCATCTCAGTATCACCTTTTTTAATAGCATCTAATATAGATTTATGCTCACAAATTATACTCACTGATGAATCATAATCTGATATATAAGTTACTCTAAATCTATATACCTGTTCCCATAATGAGTTTATTAATTGATGTAATTTTTTATTGTTAGTCGCTTTGAATATACATTCATGGAATTCAACGTCTTTTCTTAATAGTTCTTCTACATCCGCAGAGTCTGCGCTTTTTTCAAAGTCTTTAGCTATAAGTTCTAATCTTTTAAGATCGTCTTCACTTATTCTTTCTGCTGCTAAAGACGCTGCTAGACCTTCTAAACTAGCTCTTATCTCTAATACATCTAATATATCTTTTAGTGACATATTAGCCACATATGCACCTTTTCTTGGAAGCATTATAACTAATCCTTCAAGCTCTAATTTTCTTATAGCTTCTCTAACTGGAGTTCTACTAACACCTAATTGCTCTGCTAATTGAACTTCCATTAGTCTTTGACCTGGTTTTAATTTTCCTTCTAAAATTGCTTCTCTTAAGTTTTCAAATACTACATCTCTTAATGGCTTATAATCATCTAAATTTAATTTAGTTAAATTATCCACTAATCTCAACTCCTTTTTCACTGCTATTTACTACATATACTTGAGTGTACTTTTGTAATAGCTTTTCTTTTCCATTTAAGGCATCATTTTTATTTTCAAATAATCCAAATACAGTAGGTCCACTTCCACTCATCATAGATCCTAAAGCATTACACTCTAACATTACTGCCTCAATTTCTTTTATTTCTTCATGATATTTGCTTGTTACAGTTTCAAGAACATTAACCATATTTTCTGCTACAGATTTTATATCTCCATCTTCTAGAGATTTTATTAGAAATTTATTATCCGGTCTTTCTTGAATATTTTTTAAATCTAACCCCTCATAGACTTTTTTAGTAGATACAAATAAATTAGGTTTACATATTAATATATTAGCATCTTCAGAAAGTCCTTTTATATATGTTAATTGTTCTCCTATACCTTCTGCTAATGCTGTTTTCCCAGCTATGCAGTACGGAACATCTGCCCCTAAATTTAATCCTATCTCTTGTAATTCTATTTCTGATAAATTTAATCCCCATATCTTATTAAGACCAACCAAAACAGCTGCTGCATTAGAACTTCCACCAGCCATTCCTGCTGCCACAGGTATATTTTTTTCTATAAATATTTCAACACCCTTTTTTATATTAAATTTATTTTTTAATAAATTAACAGCCTTATAAACTATATTATTATCATCTAAAGGTATATCTGAGCTATTACTTTTTATAACTATATCTTCAGTTTCTAGTTCAATCATTCTTATGATGTCATACAAATCTATTGTCTGCATTATCATTTCGACTAAATGATATCCATCTTCTCTTTTTCCTAGCACATCTATTGATAAATTTATTTTCGCTCTACTTTTTAACTCTATAGAATTCATTGTAGCCTCCTTGTATATAGTATAATGCATTTCTAACTAATTAACATTATACTACAAAAAATAAAATAATAGGGGATTATAATCCCCTATTATTTTATTTTATTTTTAAATTATTAATCTACTAAAACAACTTTCTTTTCCAATATTAAACATTTTCCTGGTTTTAATGGTTCATCTACTCTTAGCTCATTTATTTCTGCTATCTCATTTTCTGTTGTATTGTATTTCTTAGCTATATTCCAAAGATTATCTCCCTCTTTGCATATATAAACTATTATACTTGGAGCTTTAGATAAATCATAAACACCTAAATCATCACCTTTTATTATAAAGCTCTCTGGTTTTTTATCTACAGCTTCTGTATATCTCTTAACTTTTACACTTAAATCTATCTCATCTCTATTTAAATCTACATCTACCTTTTCTATCGCAGCTGTACTAAATACTTTGCAAGTGTCTGTTAGATTATCTATTGTCGTTTCATGTTCAAATGGTATTTCTTCACTTAATTTATAAACTATTCTTAAGCCTTCCACTGGAACATATAATATGTCTACCTTTATTATCCCTTGTATAACACTCTTATCATCTTCTACATAAGAATTTTCTATAGATATAGTTGGGCAAACACTTACTACATCTTTTATTTGTATATCATCATTAGCATTTTTTATGCTGTCTCTTACCACAAATGTTTCTGATCCATTACTTAATGTTTTATTAACTTCTATTGCTCTATGATCAAATTTTATTATTTTTTGTGGAGAATATGCATCTTGAAGTACTTCTCTTGTTACCTCATCACTAACTTTAACCTTGCATGCTACTGTACAATCAATTTCTAATAAACCAGTATTACTTTCTCCATTTTGTTTAAATATATAATTGAAATCACCCATAGATAGTAATGATTCTTCAGACATTCCATCACAAGCCCCTGGAACTTCTATAAATTGAGTGAAATCTATACCTATTCTGTCTAGTTCAACTAATTCTCCATCATATGTGCAAGCTAAAGGATTAACCTCTAATACTCCACCTATTATAACTTTGTTATCAGCTACTCTACTTTCTTTTATTTTTGCATATGGATTTAAGCTTATTATTGATTGGATTTCTTCAGTATTTATAGTTATTGTGTCCCTTATAACACTTTCAGATTTCTCTATTCCTATTATGTCTTGATAACTAATTTCTTTTCTATGTTTTTGTATTCCTTCAACTTGAGAAACATCTTTAACTATATCTAGTTTTTGTTTATCAAACAAACTACCTCTTATATTCATAAGAGCTCCTACTCTTATTTTTCTTTCATTCATTATAGTACAATCAACATGTTCAACTTCTGGGTATAACATATATTCCATATCTTGAACTATATTATCTTTTTCTATAACTTCATTTATGTCTATTTTTCCATCTACGCTTGAAACAGTATTCTTATCATCAGTTATGTATATAACATTGTAGTTGAAACTTCCTCTACACACTAATTTTCCATCTGCAACTTCTATTTTCTTAATAGATATGTACCCTTCAGTTTTAACTATATCATATACATCTGATTTTTTGTCTGGCACAACAGCCTCAGTCTCTATAAATGTTTGAAACTTTCCAAAGTCTATTCTATTATCGACCTTAATTACATCTTTAATTAATTCCATATTATTTGTCCCCCCTGTATTAAATAAAACTATCACACTATATTTATATTTAGGAAACAAAAAAAAAATTACACCTATTTTTAATAGGCATAATTTTAACTGACGTGTAATTTATTTTGATCTTTAAATACTTGCAACTTTACATTAGATGTTAGCAAGTCAGAATAACTATAAGATACTCTTGTGTATCCATTACCTTCATCATCTAACTTTACAACAAACACGCTTGGATAAACTTTCTCTAGAATTCCTTTTTTGGTAACTATCTGCTTTCTTCCCTTGTTAGCCTTAAGTAATATCTTCTTACCTAAGTACCTTTCCAAACTTACCCTTATATTATCTAAAGTTTGAACAGTGGCCATAATATCACCTTCTTTAAACGTTTGTATGTTTACATAATATCATATTTTAACACTTTTGTCAAACGTTTAAACTAATTATTTTATATATTTTTTATCCAAAAGTCAATAGTATTTTTTAAGATATACTGTATAATATAGCCAACCTTAATTAATATAACATTGATTTAGGCATTGCCCATCTAAATTTCCCTCTAGTCTCAGATCCTCCAACCCCTTTAATTCCAGTAACTGTCTGCTCTATAACTTCCTCTATAGGAACTATAGTATCTATTCTTGAGCAAGCAATTTTTTCAACTACAAAAACAGGATCTAAAGCATGAATCATTATCCTACCTGGTGAACTCGCATAATTTGCTCCTGCTTTTATTATTTGCTCATAATTGGATTGGCATGCACCTGCAAATATAACTAAATTATCCAAATTTGGTTGCCATTTGCGTGCTTGCTTTACAGTTTTTATAAAATTCATTGAATTTTTATAATTATTTAGATCTGTTATACTTCCTTTTCTTGAAGTCATTGCATCATGACCTGTTATAACAAGTATATCTGGATTGTGTTTTTCTAATAATGCTCGTACTTCTTTATATTGATTTGCCTCTGGAATAGCTACTCCTACCGCTGGAATACCTAGCTCTGTATATACATCCAAACATATTTTTAAATATTCTTTATCCCCATCTATTTGTAATACTTTTCCTGGCATTCCGTAAATATTAGTATTGGCTTGCAATTTAGGAACTGCTCTATTCATCTTTTTTTGTCTCTCTTTTGCTTTTCTCATAGATTGACTTAACAAACTCTCTACATCTTTATCTAATAATACTTCTCTAATATCTGGAAGTTTTACTACTTCTAAATCGTCTAAGTATGCGTCTGCAATTATTCTAAATGCGATCCCTTTTAGTATTGCTATTTTTTCATTATTTTCATCTATGCTAAATCCAACTATTCTAAAAACAATGTCCTTATTATACGATTTTCTTGCTACTACGTCTCCTATCTTCATGGCTGTCCTCCCTAATAAGTTTTATCTTAATTTATAGTATGTTTTATAGTTTTTTTTGTTCCTTAAGAATATAAAACATTTTTTTGTTGAAAAATTAATAAGTTAATGTTAATATATCTATAAACAAATGTTTATTTATATAAACAAATATTTATTTCAGGTGGTAAATATGACTGAGAGAGAAAAAGAAATTTTAGATATTTTAAAAGAAAATCCTATGATTTCTCAACAAGAATTAGCCGATAGGTTATGTATAGCTCGTTCTTCTATTGCAGTACATATAACTAATCTTATGAAAAAAGGATATATAAAGGGCAAAGGATACATTTTAAACAAGAGTAATTATGTAACAGTTATAGGTGGATCTAATATAGATATACAAGGTATGCCTAATAACACTCTTGTAATGTTTGACTCTAATCCTGGTAAGGTTGATATATCTTTAGGTGGTGTTGGGAGAAACATAGCTGATAATATGTGCCGATTAGGAATAGGTACAAAGCTTATCTCTGCTGTTGGAAATGATTTATATGGAAATCAATTATTATCAGAATGTAAAAGCTATGGAATGGATACTGATGATTGTTATGTATCTAATGAAATACCTACATCAATATATGTTTCTATACTTAATAATTCTAATGATATGCAGTTAGCAATATCTCATATGGATTTATTAGAAAAGATAGATGTTGAATATATTAGTTCTAAGCATCAATTTATAAATGATTCTTTAGCTATTGTTCTAGATACTAACTTATCTAAAGAGGTTATAGAATATATAACTTCTACATATTCACACATACCAATATTTGTTGATGCAGTATCAACAGCTAAATGTATGAAATTAAAAGACATCATTGGTAAATTTAATACTATAAAATTAAACAAGTATGAAGCTGAATCACTATCTGGAATAAAAATTGATAGTATTGATGACTTAAATTTATGCGCTGAAAAATTACTAAGCCAGGGTGTTGAAAAATTATTTATTACGCTTGGAAAAGATGGAGTATTCTGCGCTACGCAAGAAACTAGTTTTAAAATTGATGGAGTAAAAATTGATATTATTAATGCTACAGGTGCAGGAGATGCATTTACAGCAGCTCTTGTTTATGGTCATTTAAATAATTTTGATATTGAATATGCAACTAATTTTGCTGTTGCAGCCTCACTTATAGCATTGTCTCATGAAAATACAATTAATCCTAATATGTCAGTTGAAAATATTGAAAAAATTCTTAAGGAGATGATTTTATGTTAGAAAAATATTTACAAGTACATCCAGAAGTTAAAAAAGCTATAGAAGCAGGTGAACCTGTAGTTGCATTAGAGTCAACTATAATATCTCATGGAATGCCATATCCAAAAAATGTAGAGATGGCTAAAAATGTTAGTAAAATAATAAGAGAAAATGGTGCTATTCCAGCTACCATTGCTATAATAGATGGAGTTTTAAAAGTTGGTCTTACTGAAGAAGAAATAGAGTTCTTAGGAACGAGTAAAGATGTTGTTAAGGCTAGTAGAAGAGATTTACCTTTCATAATATCTAAGAAATTAAATGGAGCTACTACTGTTGCTACTACGATGATATTAGCTGACTTAGCTGGTGTTAAAGTATTTGCTACAGGTGGTATAGGTGGTGTTCATAGAGGTGCTCAAGAAACATTTGATATATCTGCTGATTTACAAGAATTAGCTAATACAGATGTTGCTGTTATATGTGCTGGTGCTAAATCTATATTAGATATAGGTTTAACATTAGAATACTTAGAGACTAATGGAGTGCCAGTAATAGGATTTGGTACAGATGAATTCCCTGCATTCTACACTAGAAAAAGTGGATTCGGTGTTGACTACAGAGTTGACTCTCCTATGGAAGTTGCTACTGCTTTAAAAGCTAAATGGGACTTAAATTTAAAAGGTGGTATGGTTATAGGTAATCCAATTCCAAATGAGTTTGAAATGGACTACGATACTATAACTAACGCTATAGAAACTGCTTTAAAAGAAGCTGAAGAAAATAATATAGCAGGTAAAAAGGTTACACCTTTCTTATTAGACAAAGTTAAGACTATAACTGCTGGTAAAAGCTTAGAGTCTAACATAGAATTAGTATATAACAATGCTAAGATAGCTGCTCAAATAGCTAAAGACTTAGCTGATATAAATAAATAATATTAATTATATTAAGTTTATTCTTAATTTAAAATTCAGCAAAATAGCTATTATCTTTAATTAAATTTTAGATAATAGCTATTTTTTAATTAACGAAAAAAGTCATTGATTACGTTAAATTTATCGATAACACTGTATATTAACCAAATAATTATTTTATTTATATAAATTATTTATAATAATAAAAAAAGACTGCTTCCGATACAGTCTTTAAAGGGGTTTGGATTTTCTAAATACTAATTCAGGGGGGTTAGTATTTTTATATTAAGGTTATTCTTTGGAGGAGTATTAAATAAACTCCTCCTTTTATGTCTATCTCTTTTAATTGCTTTGTTATTATGTCTGATCCTAGTGTTTTTATCACTTTGTGTCATTTCTTGTTGTCTATGTATACAATATACTATGATTTTACATAGATGTCTATATTATAAAATAAACTTTATATAAAAAAACTTTTTTACAACAAAATTATTTTTACTTGTAATATTTTAAAATAATTATATTATTTTAATTTTATTTTTTAATTAATTATACATTTTGAATGTTAATTTGTTGATTAAATCAATATCACTTAAGTTAATAATTTATATAGTAAAAATGTATTAAAATTTTTTAATATATAAAAAAAGATATTATGATAAATAGTCTTTATCATAATATCCTTCATATTAGTCTTCTTTTAAGTTCGGTATAACTTTTTTAACTTCTTCTATTTGATGCCATGTTCTCTCTAGATTGTTTTCAGCTATATAGCTTTTTACCTCACTTAAGTTAGTAAATTCCTTAACTGATAAATCATCTTCTTCGTTCATGAATCTTAGAATAAACATAAATTTACCTTACTTTCCACAACACTTCTTATATTTTTTTCCACTTCCACATGGGCAAGCATCGTTTCTTCCAACTCTGTCTTCTTTAACTACTGTTTTAGAAGTTTTATAAGATTTTTGTAATTCTTTTCTCTTAGCTTCTGGTAATATTTCAGCCCATCCTTGTAAGTTATATAACCAATGAGCTTCTACAGCTACCATGTTGTAGTATAATTTTTCCCAATCTATGTCTAACTTTATAGTACTATCAGCTTCTATAGTTTCTAAAGTTATCTCTTCTTTTAAACTTTCACTTATTCCATCTATGAATCCCATGAAGTATTCAACAGATGTGTTGTGGCTAGCTGCTAAATCGCTAACTTTTCCTTCTATAACTTCTTGCTTCTTGTTTAAAATTTCGTTGTATATTCCAGCTTCAACTTTTAAATAATCTTCCCAGAACTTTATTTCTGATTCTTGGCTTTCGTGGTTATCACTTAAGTTTCTCCATTCAGTGTATAAACTCATACCTTTGTCCTCCTAAAATTTTGTTTTTTATAATTTTTATAATCTTTATAGTATAAATTCTTTTAGTTTTATAGTTTTCAACTTTATATTATACCATAATTTCTAATATAACTACTCTATTATATCATAATTAAATAATTCTTTTAACACTTTTATAGCATACTCTTGCTCTATAAAAAATGGGCTACTTGCTATAGTTATTACCTTAGTATTTTTTATAAGATCTTTTATTTTTGAAACTTTAGTTTCATATGGTATATAATCCATATCTTTTGAAAAAATGTCTAAATCTATATCTAGTACATATTCCCCATCTATATCCAAATCAAATCCATAAGAGCTATCAATTATAATAGCTTCAGAAAAAATATTATGTTTAAGAGCAGGTTTTATAAAGTTACCTACATTTAAAACTTCATTAGTATATCTAAACACATCATCCATATCTAAAATGTCTACATCATAATCTTCAGGTTCTCTCATATCCTTATGTTGATCTACGTGTACTAACTTACATCCTTTATTAAAACTCTTTTTACTTAAGCTTTTAAGCCAAAAATAAAATGCGTGATTGTGATTATCAAATATGTAAACATCTTTATTATTAATATTATATTTAACTATATTTTTAAGCCCTTTAGCCTTTATCTCAACATCTTCATCGATTTCATTGAATACTATTTCATCTCCTACCACAACAGCATTCAAATCGGCTTCTATTAGCTCAGGAACATAAATCTTTTTGTTTGCTCTTTCTTCATAAGAAAAAATATTATTTCCAGTAGGTTTTTCAATGTAAAATCCTTTATATCTTTCCATACTGTCTCCTCTTTAAATAAAATTAGATTTTTTTATCTAGGTTATTATACTATATAGTTTAGTCATTTTTTTATTTTTAATTAGTTTTTTATTTTTAATCCACCTTACAAAAACGTAATGAAAGATATGTATAGATGTAAGGCTTTTTTTTAAATTTAATATTATAATAAATTCATACTAAATAAGTTTTAAGGTTTTTTTAAGTTTAAAATAATAATAGATTAAGCTTAAATATTTATAATAAATTTATAACTTACTTAATGGAGGTTTTAATTATGACAATGTTTATATTAATAATGGTAATGTTAGTACCTTTTACTTTAGCTCTTACAGCTTATGGTTTAACTAATGGATTTGTATTCAATGAAAATTATGAAATAGATGAAAATAATGCTCAAGATATAGTAACTTTAAATAATTCAGTTCAATTATGTTTTGAAAATATAGCGTAGTAAAAAAGAGATAAAGATTAGTTAATCTTTATCTCTTTTTATTTTTATTTAAAATAAATTCCACGGATATTCTTGTGGTGGTTCACATATAAATTCCATTTTTTCTTTAGTCGTAGGGTGTTCTATTTCTATCTTATGAGACCATAATGATATTTGTTGACCTACTTTATTTACATGCTGACCATATCTTTGATCTCCAAATAAAGGATGCTTCCTACTTGCAAACTGTACTCTAATTTGATGTGATCTACCAGTTTTTAAATCAATTTCCACTAAACTAAAACCTTCTTTTTTTCCTAAAGTTTCATAACTTAACTCAGCATTTTTAGCTTCTTTATGATCTTTTCTAACTACACTAACCATATTAGTTTTCTTATTTTTATAAAGATAGTCTTTTAAAGTATCTTTTTCTTTAGGCATTGTTCCATGTATAACCGCTCTATATGTTTTTTTGAAAGTTTTATTTCTTACTTGCTCAGATAGTCTAGAGGCTGCTTTTGATGTTTTTGCAAATACCATAGCTCCACCTACCGGTCTGTCTAATCTATGAACTAATCCTATATATACATTTCCTGGTTTATTGTATTTTTCTTTTACATATTGTTTTAGAAGATTAACCATATCCTTATCATTAGTGTCATCACCTTGTGATAATATATTTACTGGTTTTTCTACTACTAACAAATGATTATCTTCATACATAACCTTAATCATTACTTAGACTCCCATCTACCAAATATACCACAAGGAAGAACTTTCCCATCTCTAGATGTAGGTATTCCTATTTCTCCTGCATATATATTTCCACCTTTAGCCTTTTTAGCCACTGTAGCATCTAATATATGTTCAAGTATTATTGGAGATAATCCAGTTGTATATGAGTTTATTAAGAAGAATAATGGATCATCTGATAATACTTTTGTACATAATTCAACTAATCCATATAATTTTTCTTCTATTTGCCATACTTCACCTTTTGGACCTCTTCCGTAAGAAGGTGGATCCATTATTATAGCATCATATTTATTTCCTCTTCTTATTTCTCTTTCAACAAACTTAACAACATCATCTACTATAAATCTTACTTTTCTATCTCCAAGACCTGATGTATTTAAGTTTTCTTTAGCCCAAGTAACCATACCTTTAGATGCGTCTACATGACATACTTCTGCACCTGCTGCTGCACATGCTACTGTAGCTCCACCAGTATATGCAAATAGGTTAAGTACTTTTATAGGTCTACCTGCTTTTCTTATCATATCCATTGACCAATCCCAGTTAGCAGCTTGCTCTGGGAATAATCCTGTATGTTTAAATCCTGTAGGACTTATATTAAACTTTAATTCCTTGTAACTTATAGTCCATTTTTCTGGATATTTCTTTTTTTGCTCCCATTGTCCTCCACCTCTATTACTTCTGTGGTAGTGTCCATGAGGATTTTTCCATAATCCACTTTCATTTGGTATCGGCCACATAACTTGAGGATCTGGTCTTCTTAAAACTATATCTCCCCAACGTTCTAATTTTTCTCCGTTACCCATATCTATAAGTTCATAGTCTTTCCATTTATCTGCTAATATTAACATTCATGTCCTCCTAAATTATTAATCTCAATTTATGTATTATACCATAATATTACTTTATATTTTCGGTATTTTATTCACTTTATATTCTTATTATCAATTATTTTAACTAGTATTTAGCTTATTATTTCTAAAACGTATTTTCATTAACAATCCTCATCTGCTTAGCATATTATATTGTAATTGATTTTTTTAGGGGGTATATTTAATGAGAAATTCTGAAAAAAATAATAGTTGTCTATATAACTTATTGCATGTAAGGTTTAATGAAGACATAGGAAGAGATGAATATTTCTCTTACAATTTACAATATCCTACTTTATATAGTTTTAAAAATACTTACTTTAATGTAGATCCTAATATTCTTAATAACCTGAATTCTACTATAAAAGAAGATGTATATACGTTTAAAAATGGATTAGCTGAAGAGGAGAAAGAAGCTAATAGCTCAGCAGCCCAAAATGCACTACCAAAGAAACATTATAGGGTTATCACTAACTACGCAATTACATTTAATAAAAATCATATCTTAAGTACTATATTAAATTTAATGGGATTCCCTGGAGAATTTGGACCTAGATATAATCAAATAAATAATTACAACTTTGATTTACTAACAGGAAATAGAATTTACTTAGAAGATATATTTAAACCTGGGGTTGACTATATCAAACTTGTAAGCGACTATATAAATTATAAAATCAATCAAAATAAGTCTCTATATTATGAAGATGAGCCTGTTGAAATACCTAGCGATCAAGCATTTTATTTAACAGATGATGGCATAGTTATATACTTTGAGTTAGATGAAATTGCACCTGAGGAATTTGGAATTCCTAAGTTTAAAATATCTTTTGAAAAATTTTCACAGTATATAAATCCACGATATTATTGTTCTCCTGATAATGTAGTTTCTTCAAGAAGAAAACATAGATATACAAGAAGATAGTTTTTTCTAAATAAATTATATATATTTAATGAAAAGTGGATGAAGTATGTAAGCTTCATCCACTTTTTTTATTATTCTGCTATGTTATATACTTCTAAACCAGCATCTACTATTTTCTTTTTCTTTACTTCTACTAAAGCTTTTAATGTGTCTAGAGATGTCATTACTTCTGTTGAGAACTCTGTAGCGGTTCTTCTTATTTTAAATCCATCTCTGGTAGAATCATTTCCTTTTGTAGGTGTATTTATTACTATATCAACTTGTTTATTCCTTATAGCATCCAATATATTAGGTCTAGCTTCTTCTACTCTATTAACTACATCTGCCTCTATTCCATTATCTCTTAATGATTTAGCAGTTCCTTCAGTTGCTACGAAAGTATATCCTATTTCATTCATATCTTTAGCTATTTCTATAAATTCTTCTTTGTCATAATTATTTACAGTTGCAAGTACTACACCTTTTTTATCTGACATAGTCTTCCCTGCTGCTAAAAATCCTTTGTATAATGCTTCTTCTAATGTTTCTCCAACTCCTAAAACCTCTCCTGTTGATTTCATTTCAGGTCCTAAGCTTACATCAACTTTAGCAAGCTTTGACATAGAGAAAACTGGCACTTTTACTGATATTAGTTTAGGCTCTTTATATACACCTATTCCATACCCTAAGTCTGCTAACTTATTACCTAGCATACATTTAGTAGCTAAATCTATTATAGGTACATTACTTACCTTACTTATATATGGTACTGTTCTACTTGCTCTTGGATTAACTTCTATTACATATAGTTCATTTTTAAATTCTATAAACTGTATGTTTACCATTCCAAGTACATTTAACTCTAGTGCTATTTTCTTAGTATAATCTAATATCTTAGCTTTTATTTCATCAGATATATTTTGACTTGGATACATTGTTATACTATCTCCAGAATGAACTCCTGCTCTTTCTAAGTGTTCCATTATTCCTGGTATTAATATATCTTTACCATCACATATTGCATCTACTTCTATTTCTCTACCTGTTAAGTACTTATCTATAAGTACAGGATTTTTCTTATCTCTTTGGAATGCACTTTCTAAATATCTAGCTAGCTTATTTTGGTCATAAGTTATTTCCATACCTTGACCTCCAAGTACATAAGAAGGTCTTACAAGTACTGGATATCCTAGCTTATTAGCTTCTTCAGTACCTTCTTCAATTGACCAGATAGCTTTTCCTTTTGGCCTATTTATATCTAATTTTTCTAATAACTCTTCAAATTTTTCTCTGTCTTCTGCAGCATCTATATCTGCAAAGTTAGTTCCTAATATTTTTATTTTCTTTTCATCTAAGAACTTAGCTAACTTTATAGCTGTTTGACCTCCAAACTGTAATATCACTCCGTCTGGATTTTCTTTTTCTATTATATTTAATACCTCTTCTTCTGTTAGTGGCTCAAAATATAATTTATCTGATGTATCAAAGTCTGTACTTACTGTTTCTGGATTATTATTAACTATTATAGTCTCGATTCCCATGTTTCTTAACGATTTTACACAGTGTACTGAACAATAATCAAATTCAATCCCTTGACCTATTCTTATTGGACCTGAACCTAAAACTATTACTTTTTTTCTATCACTTACTTCAACTTCGTCATACTGTTCATATGTTGAATAGTAGTATGGAGATAATGCATCAAATTCTCCCCCACAAGTATCAACCATTTTATATGCTGGTTGTATGTTGTATAACTTTCTTAATTCACATAATCTTTCAGGACTTATTTTCATTAAATCTGCTATACCTTTATCAGAGAATCCTTTTTTCTTTAATTCTAGAAGATAATCTTTATTTAAATCTTCTATTTTCATTCCTCTTAATTTCTCTTCTTGCTCTACTATCCACTTAAATTTATTTATAAACCACTTATCTACTCCAGTGATTTGTTCTATCATTCCTACTTTATAACCTCTTCTTATCATTTCAGCTAGATCGAATAATCGTTCATCATCTGGTACAACTACACTTGCCTTTAATTCTTCTAAGCTTTTTTCTTCAGATTGAGCATGAACTAATGAATATTTACCTATTTCCAGAGATCTAATCCCTTTTAACATCGCTGATTCAAAGTTGCTTCCTATACTCATTATTTCACCAGTTGCCATCATCTTAGTACCTAACTTTCTGTTAGCTTGCTTAAATTTATCAAATGGCCACTTTGGTATTTTTACTACCACATAATCTAGTGTAGGTTCAAAACATGCATAAGTTTTCTTTGTTACTGCATTTTCAATTTCATCTAATGTATATCCTAGCGCTATTTTAGCTGCAACTTTAGCTATTGGATAACCAGTGGCTTTTGATGCTAGAGCTGATGATCTAGAAACTCTTGGGTTTATTTCTATTATTGCATATTCTAAACTATGAGGATTTAATGCTATTTGTACATTACATCCACCTTCAACTTCTATTGCATTTATTATATCTATTGATGCTTTTCTAAGCATTTGATATTCTTTATCACTTAAAGTTTGGCTAGGTGCTACAACTATACTGTCTCCTGTATGCACTCCAACAGGGTCTATATTTTCCATATTACATACAGTTATGCAGTTTCCATTACCATCTCTTATTACTTCGTATTCGATTTCTTTCCAACCTTTTATACTTTTTTCAAGTAGTACTTGATTTACTGGACTTAACTGTAATCCTTGTGTAAGTATTTCTGTAAGTTCTTCAACTGTTTCAGCTATACCACCACCAGTTCCACCTAGTGTATAAGCAGGTCTAACTACAACTGGGTATCCAATTTTTTCTGCAAATTCAAGGCCACTTTCTAAGTCATTTACTATATCACTTACTACTACTGGTTGATTTATTTGCTTCATAACTTCTCTGAATGTATCCCTATCTTCACCTTTTTTTATGGATTCAACAGAAGTACCTATTATCTTTACACCATGCTTTTCTAATATTTTAGCATCATGTAGCTCAACGGCTAAGTTAAGAGCTGTCTGCCCACCCATTCCTGCTAATAAACTATCTGGCTTTTCTTTTTCTATGATTTTTTCTATAAATTCAATTGTTAATGGTTCTATATATATTTTATCCGCTACTTCTTTATCAGTCATTATAGTAGCTGGGTTACTATTTATTAATACAACTTCTATTCCTTCTTCTTTTAAAGCTTGGCAAGCCTGCGTTCCTGAATAATCAAACTCTGCTGCTTGCCCTATGATTATAGGTCCTGATCCTAATACTAATGTCTTTTTTATACTATCTATTTTAGGCATACTTTTATCTCCTTATCTAATCAAAATTCACAATCTATACTAATTCTAAGAATCTATCAAATATATAATCGTTGTCTTTTGGCCCTGGACAAGCCTCTGGATGATATTGCACACTGTATATTGGCAACTCTGTATGTTTCATACCTTCCACAGTGTTATCATTTAAATTTACATGCGTTACTACCATATTTTCTGGCATTTCAGAAACATAGTATCCATGATTTTGAGATGTTATAAAAACTTTGTTTTTTTCTAAATCTTTTACTGGGTGATTCCCACCTCTATGACCGAACTTTAGTTTAGCTGTTTTCCCACCTAGTGTTAATGCTAAAAGTTGGTGTCCTAAGCATATTCCAGCTATTGGTTTTTTTCCAACTAATTTTTTTATGTTTTCTATAACATCTTCTAAATCCTCTGGATCTCCAGGTCCGTTAGATAAGAATATTAAATCTGGGTTTATTGATAATATTTCTTCTGACTTACTTGTTGCAGGGAATATCGTTATATCACATCCACGATCCATAAATGATCTTAGTATGTTTTGCTTAACTCCAAAGTCCATAACCGCTACTTTAGTTCCTTGACCTGCTATATGTTCAACTTCTTTTCTAGTTACTGTTTTTACTGCTGTAGTATTCGAGAATGCATCTAACTTAGCTTGAACCTCTTCTACTGAAGCACCTTCTAAAGTTATTATCCCTTTCATAGTTCCATTGTTTCTTAATATCTTAGTTAATGCTCTTGTATCTATGTCTTCTAATCCTATAATCTTATTTTGATTTAAGTATGTGTCTAAATCCATTTCACATCTAAAGTTATTTGGATTATCACTTTTTTCTCTAACTATAAATCCTTTTACATGAACACCTTTTGACTCTACATCTTCTAGGTTTATTCCATAGTTTCCTATAAGTGGGTAAGTCATTGTAACTATTTGACCATAGTATGAAGGATCCGTTAATACTTCCCCATACCCCGTCATAGAGGTATTGAATACTACCTCCCCTACGCTGTCTTTTAAATATCCAAAGGCCTTTCCTTCAAATATAGTTCCGTCTTGTAATATTAATTTCCCTCTCATTAACCTTACCTCCTAAGCATTTTCTATTTCTTCTGTTATGCTCTTTGCTGATTTACTTGGATTTTCAGCTTTAGTTATAGGTCTTCCAACTACTAAGTAGTGCGCTCCTCTATTTATTGCATCCTTTGGCGTTACTACTCTTTTTTGGTCTCCTGCTTCAGATGAGGCTGGTCTTATTCCTGGGCATACTGTTACAAAGTCTGTTCCACATGCTTCAACTATTTTATGAACTTCTTGTGCTGAGCAAACTATTCCATCTATTCCTGCTTCTTTAGCTAATTTTGCTCTCTTTATAGCTAATTCTTCAGTATTCATGTTACACCCTATATCCTGTAAATCTTTATCACTTAATGAAGTTAAAACTGTTACTCCTACTATTATTGGTTTTTCTATGTTTAATTTTTCTGCTTCTTCCTTTGCAGCTATTGCACATCTTCTCATACCTTCCATATCAGATACATGTATAGTCATTAACCATACATTATCTCTTACAGCTGCTCTTACAGCACTTTCCATAGTATTTGGTATATCATGGAATTTAAGATCTAAGAATATTTTTTTCCCTTTTTCTTTTAAATAATCTACTGTTTTTCCTCTAGTAGCTACATATTGCTCTAGCCCAACTTTAAATATATCTACACTATCTTCTAATGTGTCTATTAATTCTTTTGCTTTATCAAATTCAGCAGTATCAATTGCAACTATTAATTTTTCTTTACCATTTATCATATTGAACTCTCCTTTTTAATAAAGCCTATAAAAAAATCCTTATACCCAAAAAGAGTATAAGGATTTTATCTATACATAACTATATTAGTTTAATTAGCTACGAGATATCTTTCCCAGCCTCTCTGGACTAGTTTAAAAGACTTTATTATTTTATTTTTATTTATATTTTAAAAGTTTACTTACTTTTTTAATTTTTACTTAACAATTAAAAAACCTCTAACTTTGCCAGCTAGAGGTTATGAATTCAAGTCTAAATAATCATATTAATACTTAACCTTTTTAGCCTCTCTGGACTAGTTTGAAGGAATTCTATTTTTAATTAAAATCCACTTTATATCCTCTCTGGGATAATTTAAAGCTTCATCTTGTTTACAATTATTACACTTATTCTTTTATGTGTCAACTATTCTTTTGATTATTGTTTATATATTTTTATTTATTTCTAGTTTTTATATATTTTTTTATTTTTCTATTATACTTATATAATACTCTTTTCCAAGTTTTTTCTTTGCATTTGATTTTATATATTCCACTGGTATATTATATTTTTCACATGCCATATCAAAATGCCTTAGTGCAATCCCCATACTTACTTTATTCATATCTTCTAAGTTTTTTTTAGGCTTTTCTTCGTATAAATTTATAGCTGTCTTGCTACTATAAAACATCCATGGTTGCATGTTTTTAACGGATGGAGATACCCTAACTGCATTTAACACTTTAATCCATTTTCTATCCATCTTTTTAGATATCTTCTTTAAAGGCTTACGATCTTTTCTTCCATCTATAGATTTAAATAAAACTTCTTGTTTTTCAGGATATCCAAACGCTATTAATATACATGGTTGTTCATCATCATTATGATTTGTATTTTCTTCCTGTTCTTCTTCTGGTTCTTCATTTTTTTTATCAATAGAACTCCCGTAATCCAGCTCATACTTTTCAACACGTTCAATGTCTATTATATCTTCCTTCTTTATATCACATTCTAACCAACTAGTTCCCAAACCTAAAGTAGTTAAATGTAGTACTACCTTTTCCATTGCAAAACCTATATTTTGCAAGTAATCTTCACCTTTATTAGATGTTACTACTATATAATGTGGTGCTTTTATATTACACTTTTTTCCCATCAAGAAATGAATTAAATGACCTCTTTCTATTACATTAGCCTTTATTTTTAACTCTTTGTTTAGATAAGTTATATCATTACATATATTTTTAACTTCTTCCATCAAAGGTGCACTTATATTTTTATTTGAATAATTTTTTATAGTTCTTCTATAAAAAATAGCATCATATAACTCCATCTACTTCCTCCTAAATTTTTATATCTATCTATATAAAAACTATAATATATTTTATTGTCACTAAAGAAACTGTCTATTATATTATAAGTTTTTTTGAGTTTTTTTGTACTATTTTAATGTAAAAAAACTATATATTTTTTTAGATATCTAATCAACCTAATATTAAAATGACATAATCTTGAATTTAATCATTTTTAGTATTTGCAATATGAGTTTAGTTTTTTGCAGTTTATAAAATTAAATTTTTAAGTTTTTGTTAAATTTCTATTTTTTAATTGCTATTTTATTGTATTTACTAATAAAATAAGATTATGATTTATGGAAAATTTATCTATATTTTTATTTTTATTAGTATGTTTAATGTCATTATGTACTAAAATATAATTAGAATAAATATCCTTAAAATTTTGGAGGTAACCTTATGGATTTTGAAAGAAACTTAGATAAATATGCTGAACTTGCAGTAAAAGTAGGTGTAAACATACAACCAGGACAAACTTTACTTGTAAGATCACCTATAGAGTGTGCTCCTTTCGTAAGAAAGGTTTTAGTTCATGCTTATAATGTTGGTGCAAAACACGTACATATAGAATGGTCTGATGAACAATGTACTTTATTAAAGTATTTAAATGCTCCAGAGGAGTCATTTAATGAATTCCCTAAATGGACATCTGAGCAATATGTTGATATAGCTAAAGAAGGTGGAGCATTCTTAACTATATACGCTCAGGATCCAGACTTATTGAAAGATGTTGATCCTCAAAGAGTTGCTAATTTCCAAAAAGCTTCAGCTATGGCTTTAAAAGAATGGAGATCTTATACTCTATCAGATAAGTGTAAATGGAGTATAGTATCTATACCAACTGAGGCATGGGCTAAAAAAATCTTCCCTAATGTATCTACTTCAGAAGCTATTGATAAATTATGGGAAGCTATATTTAAATGTTCAAGAGTTGAAGGTCAAGACCCTATTGAAGCTTGGAAAAAACACAATGAGGATTTAAAATTAAGAATGAACTTCTTAAATGAAAAGAATTTTAAAACATTAAAGTTTAAGTCTGCTAAAACAGATATAACTATGGGATTACCAGAAGGTCATGTTTGGTTAAGTGGTGCATCTGAAGATCCTAATGGTATAAACTTTAATCCTAATATACCAACAGAGGAAGTTTTCACTATGCCTCATAAATATGATGTTAATGGTGTTGTTTATAGTACAAAACCACTTGTATATGGAGGAAATGTTATAGATAACTTCTCTTTAACATTCAAAGATGGTAAAATAGTTGATTTTACTGCTGAGAAAGGTGCTGAGACATTAGGTAAACTTATAGATACAGATGAAGGTTCTCACTATTTAGGAGAAGTTGCATTAGTTCCATTTAAGTCACCTATATCTGATACTAATATAGTATTCTTCAATACTTTATATGATGAAAATGCATCTTGCCATTTTGCTTTAGGTTCTGCTTATAAAACTTGTATTAAAAATGGAGACCAAATCAAAGAAGGAGAATCAGATAAACATGGTGTGAATGAAAGTTTAACTCATGTTGACTTTATGATTGGTTCTAATGATATGAATATAGTTGGAGAAACTTACGATGGAGAAGAAATCCAAATATTCAAAGATGGAAACTGGGCATTTTAATTAAATATAACAAAAAAGAAATATATAAGAATAGATCTTATATATTTCTTTTTTTATTGAACATAAAAAAAGAAGCATCTATTTCCGTTATAGATGCTCATTGGGGGAGATTGTGAGATATTTATTTTAGGGGGAGTAAATATCTCCTATATTTTAATTATGTACATACTTAAAGTATTATATACATTTAAACTCAATATTTTTTACTTAAGATAAAAAAGACTAATAGAATAAGATTCTATTAGTCTTTTTAGTGTTGACGATAAATTTTATATCAATTAATCTCAAAATTTGTAGATTAACCTATAACTTAATTATATATAATTTTTTAAATATAGTAAATTTTTATTTGCTATATTTTTCTTCTGTCCAATCTATTTCATTAACATATTTTTGAACTAGATCTTGTGACATATCTGGATGTATAGTTTCCTCTGTCGATATAGTTATTGTTGACATTGCTATCGCATATTTTACAGTATCTACTATATTAGTAGATTTCATATATCCATTTGCTATTCCTGCAACAAATGAATCTCCAGCTCCAGTAACATTAACAACTTTAACATCATTAGCTTTTATCTTACCTTCATCTGATCCATTGTTATAGTATATACCATCTTCATCTAATGTTATAAACACATTTTCTATACCTAAGTCTATGAAATATTTTCCAGCTTTTCTTAAATCTTCATCATTGTGTATTTTGAATCCACACATTATTTCAGCTTCATATCTATTTGGCTTTATAGTATGGAAATATTTTATTAAGTGTTTTACTGTTTTTGCTTTAGCCGCTGATACAGGGTCTAATATAAATTTAGTATCTCCACTAAATGTTTTTATTATATATTCTACAATATCAGGTCTATCTGAATCTAGTATCATATATTCTGAGTTTTTAATTATATCTGCTTTTGAGTCTATAAACTCTGTTGTGAACATGTCTATTATTTTCATGTCAACTACAGCAGATACCATCTCTCCCTGCTCATCTAAGATAGCCATATATGTAGGTGTGTGACCACCTCTTATGATTAAAGATTCACTCATATCATAATTCATTACTTTAGAATGTTCAACCATTCTGTTTCCTGCTTCATCATCTCCTAAAATAGATATAAATTTAGTATTTACACCTACTCTAGCCATGCACTCTGCTATATTTCTACAAACGCCTCCAAAAGAAGTTTTTACTTTACCTGGATTTGAGTCATTACATCTGTAATTTCTATCTGTAAATCCACATATATCAAAAACTGATACTCCGAAAACTAATGAATAAGGCTCTCTTTTTTCAATCATCGTCGTTTACCCTCCCTAAGAATCACCTTCCTATTTTATCACATTCTTATGAGTTTTTTCTATATATTTTGTATTTTAATGTTTTTTATACATATTTTTACAGATATTTTGTTTAAATTTGTAAAATATTTCATTACTTTTAGCATTATTTTTATTATAACTGTTATTAGTTTTAGCATATTACAAAAAATTAATATCATTTTTAAAGTAAATTTATTTTAGCTATTTCTACTGCAGATTTTGCATCTTTTGAATAGTAATCTGCTCCTATATTTTTAGCATATTCTTCTGTTAAAACAGCGCCTCCTACAAATACTTTTACATCTATATTTTCTTTTCTAAGAGCTTCTATAGTATCTTTCATACTTGCAACTGTAGTCGTCATTAATGCACTTAAGCCAATTAATTTTATATTTCTTTTAATCGCTTCTTGTACTACATTCTCAATAGGAACATCTTTGCCTAAATCTACAACTTCATATCCATAATTTTCAAGCATTATTTTAACTATATTTTTTCCTATGTCATGGATATCTCCTTTGACTGTAGCTACTATTATTTTACCTTTTGATGTAACATCATTATTTTGTTTAGATAAAACTTCTTTTATTGTGTTTAAGGACATTTTTACTGTTTCAGCTGACTGTATTAATTGAGGTAGAAATAAAACTCCCTCTTCATATTTTTTACCTACTTTATCTAACGCAGGAATTAAAACTTCATTTAATATATAGTCTTGATCATGTGTTTGTAATAATTTTAAAGTTACATCTTGAGCTTCATCTTTTAATCCTCTTTCAACTATTTCATCTAAATTTAATTGTTTTTTATCATTATTGTTTTTAATTTTATTTTCTATATTTTTTATATCATTATATTTCTCTATATAATTTTGGCAATGTTTATCTATATTTTTTAATACTTTAAATGAGTTTATAGCTTCCATAATACCCTCTTCATTTGGATTTATTATGGGTAAATCAAGACCATATTCTAGTGCAAGTGTCAAATATGCGCTATTTATAGCTTTTCTATTTGGAACTCCAAATGATATATTAGATACTCCCAATATAGTTTTTACACCTAATTCTTCTTTCACCATCTTTATACACTTTAGTGTTTCCATAGCTTCTGATTGTTGTGCTGAAACTGTTAATGATAAGCAATCTATAAAAATATCTTCCTTTTTTATACCTTGATTCTCTGCTCTATCTACTATTTTTTTAGCTATTTCAAATCTTTCTTGTGCAGTATTAGGTATTCCATTTTCATCTAAAGTTAAGCCTACTATACAAGCACCATACTTATTAACTATAGGAAGTATTTTTTGTAAAGATTCTTCTTTTCCATTTACTGAATTTACTATAGTTTTTCCATTATAGTATCTAAGTCCTTTTTCTAATGCTTCTATGTTTGATGAATCTATTTGTAAAGGTATATCTATTACAGATTGAATTTCTTTTAAAGTCTTAGGCATTATAGTAGCTTCATCTATATCTGGTAAACCTACATTAACATTTAATATTTCTGCTCCTGCATTTATTTGTTCCATAGCTAAATTTATTATGTAGTCATATGTACCATTTTTAAGTGCATTTTTTAAAAGTTCTCTACCTGTTGGGTTTAATCGCTCTCCTATTATAGTAGGTGCTTTAATTTCTATACATTTAGATGGAGAACACACTACACTTTTAATTTTATTATTTTGTTTATTTATTTTTAATTGGCTTAAATTTTGAGCTATTTTATTTATAAATTTAGGATTGGTACCGCAACAACCCCCTATTATAGAAGCACCATATTCAATAAACTTTTGTACTCCTTCAAAGAATTCTGATTCATCTATATCATATATAGCTTGTCCATCTATTATATTTGGAAGTCCTGCATTAGCTTGAACTATTACAGGTACAGTAGCTAAACTTCCTATTTTTTTTACTATTGGTAAAAGTTGTTTAGGACCTAGAGAACAATTAACACCAATTGCATCTATACCCAATCCTTCTATTGTAGCTATCATACTTTCTGGCAAGCATCCTGTAAAGCTTCTTCCATTTTCATCAAATGTTATCGTACAAAATATAGGAAGGCTTGTATTTTCTTTTGCTGCTAATACGGCTGCTTTTGCCTCATATAAATCCATCATTGTCTCTATTATTATAAGGTCAGCTCCAGATTTTTCTCCCTGTATAGCTTGCCTTTTAAATATTTCATATGCGTCATCAAAGCTTAATGTACCCATAGGTTCTAACATTTCTCCAATAGGCCCTATATCTAGTGCTACATATCTAGGATTTGATTTATCAACTTTTTCTATCGCTAGCTTTGCTACGTTTACAGCATTATTTACTACTTCTTCTACAGTGTATCCAAGTTTTTCTAACTTTAACTCATTGGCACCAAAAGTATTTGTTGTAACTACATTAGAGCCAGCCTCTAAGTAAGATTTATGTATGTCTATTAATTTTTCAGGATTTTTCAAACCAAATATTTCAGGATTTTCTCCTATTTGCAGACCCTTTTGTTGTAACATAGTTCCCATGGCACCATCAAATATTAGTATATTATTCTTTATATATTCCCTTACATCCATTATCTTCATCCCCTTTTCTGTATCTACAATTTGTATAATTTGAGCACATTGTGCATTTTTTATTTTCATTTTTTATCTTTTCTGACGTTATTCCGATTATTGCAATTACTGATTTTCTAGGTATCATGATACTATTTGATGTTATTGTTAATCCTAAATTTTTATTAAGATTTAAGGTATCTATTATATCCCTATTACTTTCTATAGATAAATCTCCATACCCAGGACTGTATCTCATCGTTAAATATTTTCCTTCTTTGTTAAGCTCTTTAGATAATGTTCTTCCTATACTATCACACAGTTCTTCTATTGATGTAGTTGCACATGCATCTAATACTATACTTTTTGTTAGATCTGTATATGAATATTTTCTTATTTCTTTCTCTATATTTATTCCTAAAGTTGTTGCTAAAATAATGCACTCATCACATTTATACAATAATTTATATAAATCATTACTTTCAAACTTTAAGCTAGAATCTTTTAAAAATATCGATTTACTACTATTATCCTTATCTCTTAATATAGGATAAACCCTCAAATAATATCGAGGGTTTATTTTTTCTTTGGTCATTTTAATACAATCATCTATTAAATCATTTAGATTGTTATCTATATGTTGACCTTTATATTCTAAATATCTTAAAACTTCTTCCTTGCTTATATCAATTGAGCTATCTATGCAGCTATTTATACTTTTATTCACCATATATATTAAGAGCAAATCCTTTTTCTAAAGCTTCTCTTGCGTATTCTTTTGCTCCAAATAATGACAAGTCTTTATAATTACCACATTCTATAGCTGTTGCAGCTGGCATTTCTGTAGCTTCTAATACCATTTTTAGTGCTTTTTCTAATCCTTCTTTTACTTCTAGAGGCTCTACTTCACCCCATAATATTAAATAAAATCCTGTTCTACATCCCATTGGAGATAAATCTATTATATTATCTAAAGTTTCTCTTAAATAAGTTGCTAATAAATGCTCTAAACCATGCATAGCTGCTGTTCCAAAAGTTTCTGCATTTGGTTGTAAAAATCTTAAATCAAATTTGCTTACCTTGTCCCCTTTTAATCCATCTAACACACAACATTTTCTAACATATGGTGCTTTAACCTTAGTATGATCTAATTTAAAACTCTCTACTTTTTGCATTCTATTCCCTCCATGATAATTATTTTTTCATATGATATAATTATACTTCAAAATTAATTCATAAGCATTCGTTAATATTAATTTATCTGATTATATTTTGAGTAGTAAAATTTTTAAAATTTAGTTACATTATATATTTTATGAAACAATTTATGTTTCACGAAAAACTGTATAAATTTTATTTGTTATAATATTTTAATTCTTTTATAATTTATATATTGAAAATTAGGATATAAATAATATAACAAGCTTTTAATTAAACATTCTGGAGGAAAAAATTATGCCTATGCAAAAACTTCTTAGTAAAGCTCGTCAAGCCATACAGGATTTTGATATGATACAAGAAAACGATAAAATAGCTATAGGGCTTTCTGGTGGTAAAGATAGTTTAACTTTACTTCATATACTTAGTAATTATAGAAAGTTCTCTCCTCAAAAATTTGAGCTAATAGCTATAACTTTAAATCCTGGTGGTGTTGATAATGCTCCACTTTATAAGTTATGTGAAGATTTAGATGTTCCATTTTATGAAATTCAAACTAATATAAAAGAGATTGTTTTTGATATTAGAAAAGAAAAAAATCCATGTTCTTTATGCGCTAATTTAAGACGTGGTGCATTAAATGATAATGCTAAAAAATTAGGATGTAACAAAGTAGCATTAGGTCACCATAAAGATGATGCTATAGAAACCTTTTTAATGTCTATGTTTTACGAAGGAAGAGTTAACTGCTTCTCACCTAAAACACATATGGATAAGCAGGATTTAACTATAATCAGACCTATGGTCTATATTGAAGAATATATGACTAAAAAAGCTACAAAAGAATATAACTATCCTGTAATAGAAAATCCTTGTCCAGCTAATGGTCATACAAAAAGACAAGATGTTAAAGAACTTCTATCTAAACTAAATAAAGACATGCCTGGAGTTAAGAAGAATCTTTTCGGAGCTTTAAATAACTCTGAAAAATTATTTATTTGGGATAAAGATAAAATTAAATAAGTGTCTAAATTTAGACACTTATTTTTATAATTGTAAGGATTTATAAAGTTTTATTATTATGATAGATTTATATTTTTACTTTATCCTAAGTTAGGAGCTAAAACATTATTTGGTATAGTAAATTCTACTAATCCCATATATCCTGGAGCTACTTCATATTTATCAAAACATATAACTAACTCATTTTTATCGTTTATATAGAATCCTTGATCTTTTCTTATTTTATCAAAGTTTCCATCTCCCATTTCTTTATCATCTAACCAGTAAGCTTTATCAGGATTCTCTTTCATTTGTTGTTTCATTTGATCTTTTATATTTTTACTTATTATATTTACATAATCTTTGTCAGCAAACATATTCTCAAGAGTAAGAGCAGTTTCATTTTGCTTATTGATATTGTAGAATTTCCTTGTTGTATTAGATGAACCTTGTGCATGAAACTCATACACTACTAAAGATAATATTTTATCATTGTTTGTCATAGTTTCAGACCATGATTTAACCATTTCTCTACCTGGTATATTATCCTTCTTTAATTCTTTTATCTCTTTTACATATTCTTGATATAATTGTTTCGCATTATTTTCCATTTCTTTATTTATATTTTCTTGTAATTCTTTGTTTTTTAATCCCTCTACCTTATCCACATCTATTGATACATCAAATCCATTTTCATTTAAGTTATAATTTGATAATCTTACAACTTTAACTATATTTCCTACTACAGGTATTTGTTCTAATGTATTTGCAAATGCTGGGCTTAGATTAATTCCTCCAACAAGTACAGCTATAGATGCCGCACTTGTTAACCATTTTCTATTCATCGGCTTTTTCTTATTTAATGATTGATTAACTAAGTGATTTAAATTTTCAGGAATTTCTATATTATTATAGTTATCTTTTAATTGATCCAATTTTTTATTTTTCATAATTATCTCCTTCTAATCCATTATTTATCTGAATTTTTAATAGCTTCAAAGCCCTATAAAGTCTCGTCTTTATAGTATTTTCATTTTTGTCTAGTATTGTTGCTATATCTGATATTTTCATATCTTCAAAATACCTAAGAATTACTAAGGTTTTGTCTTCCTCGCACAAACTGTCTAAGGCCTTCTGAATATCTATTTCTATATCTATATTGTGCTCAACAAAATTATCAGAAACTACTTCTCTTTTTTCTTGAATGTATTTTTTATTTTTTCTTATATAGTCTATAGCTGTATTTATTAAAATTTTATAAAACCATGGTTTTATTAGCTCTACATCTTTAAGAGTCTTTATTTTTGATAATCCTTTACATATAGATTCTTGTACTATATCTAAAGCATCTTCATTATTTTTTACATACGTGTATGCTATTTTATAAAATATATTTTGATTTTCTATGATGTAATTTTTAAAAGTTTTTTCTTTCTTTTTCTTGTCTAAGCTTAGTAAGTTCATCTTTCTCGAAGGCCTCCTTTTCATCACATATATATAGACGGGCTATCTTACTTTAAAAGTTTCAAAACTTTTTTATTTTTTATTTATAAGTTTATTGATATAAATAATATTAGCAAACTTACTTAAGTTATAAAGTAATCATTTTTTTTACACATAAAAAAAGTATGGATTATTTTCCATACTTTTATTCATAACTATTGTACCCATATCAACATATATGAGCATTTTTATTTACACTATTTATTTTAACTAATTTTTATAATATCATCTACCTTACTCATTTTTTTATCTTGTAATTTTGGTTTCGTTGATAAATACCATTTATAAGTTTTTTTAAGTCCTTCTTTTAACAATACATTTGGTATATATAATCCATGCTCTATTAATTTATCTATATCTAAATTATAATCTATATTCCTAAATGGGAAATATTGTCTTTCCTCGAAATTAACATTGTTTATATCTACTAACTTTACTATTGGAGATTTTTTTACTACTTCTCCACATGTCTGTATCAGATCATTCCATGATATAAGTTGGGGGTTTGTTACATTGTAGGCTTCTCTTACTCTATCATTATGAGTTAAACTTTCTAAAACTTTTACTAAATCATCAATATATATAAATTGAGTACTGACATTCTTTCCATGTGGAACTGGTATCTTCTTTTCTTGTAAGATTCTTTCGAAAAAATAAATTTCTCTGTAAAGATTATTATTGGGTCCGTAAATATATGTAGGTCTAATAATTATATATGGTATATCACTGTTAATTATATAATCTTCTGCTTCTTTTTTATCAAGACCATATTTTCCCCAATTTTTATTTTCTCCCTTTTCATTGTCTTCTCTAGCTTGTTTACTACTATCTTTATATACAGCACCAGATGATAAAACTACATATTTTTTAAGATTTTTTAAATTTATACATCGTATCAAATTTTTTATATCATCCTTTGAATATGCAGTCATATCATATATATATTCATAAGATTTTTTGCTTAATATTTTCTTTAGATGAGATATATCATCTCTATCGCAAAGAAAATGTTTTCCTAAGCCTTTTAATTTTACTTCCTTTTTTCCTTTTGTAAGTATATCTACTTTATATCCACATTTTATTAAATATTCGGCTAACGCAGAACCTATGAAGTCATTTCCACCCATAACTAAAATTGATTTCATATATAAATTTCCCCTTTCTAAAATAGCCTCCGATACAATATTAGCACATTTTCAAACTATATACATTACTTATTTCAGCATAAAAAATTATCATAAATTAATATAATTTTTTTATATTTTACATTTATATATATCATCTTGTATAAGTTTTGTTAAAATCTTAGTTCCCTCTATTATTACTGATACACCATTGCCAGGATGCGTAGATGAACCTATAAAATACAATCCTTTAGTATCTTCATCTTTTAAATGAGGTCTAAAATAAGTTGTCTGATTTAATTTATGACTAATCCCAAATGCAGTCCCATTATAAGAGTTAAACTTATGCTTTAATTGTATTGGTGTTAAGTATGATTCATATAATATATTTTCTTTTAAATCTTCTAAGCCATTTATTTTTTCTATTTCTTTTAGTATCATATTTCTAAATTTATTTATGTTCTTCTTGTCCCATTTTACTTTTTTATATTGTAAATTTGGAACTCTAACCATAATATTTAATATACTTTCAAATTTCCCTGATATAGAGTCATCTATTTTACTCGGATAATATAAATATAATGATGGATGTTCTGGCATTTCTCCTTTAAAAGGCATTTGTATATTTTCTTTAAATTCTTCACCTATATATATATTGTGTACTTGTAGATTATTATACTTTTTGTTTAATCCTAAATACATTATAAATACAGAGCATGAATAATCTTCTTTATTTACTTTAAGACACTTTTTCTTATTATTTAAAAGATGATTAATAGCATAAGGATAATCTGCATTGCAAACAACTATATCGGATTTAAAATCACCTTTTTCACTTATTACTCCTTTAACTTTATTGTTGATTATCATTATTTTCTCAACAGTAGTATTAGTTTGTATATTACCACCTAAATCATAAATTAATTTTTCAAGAGCTTCTATATATTTATAAAATCCTCCTTTTATATACCACAAACCATAAACATGAGATATTGCAGGTATTAATGAATATATATTTGAATTTTTATAAGGATTTACTCCTATATACATAGATTGAAATATCATGTAATTTATTATTTGCTCATTTCTAATTACACTATTTAAATATTTACTATTGCTTTTAAATGGAGATATACTCATAAATTCTTTAATAAGTTTTTTATTAGATACTTCTGTTGCATCAATCATAGGTTCGTTTAGAAAATATTTTTTACTAACTAAATATTTTTCTAAAGATTTAGTTAAAAAGTTTAAATATCGTATAGGTAGTTTATATTCTATACCCTCTAAAGTTTTTACCATTTTACCTAAATCACTATAAAAGTTATATTTTTCTCCACTAGCATAATTAACACCATATATAGGATCTATTTTTAGTAATTCAAAATAATCTCTATAATCTTTACCAGCATATTCAAAAATTTCTGTATAAATTTGAGGTGTCATCAATATAGATGCAGTTAAATCAAATCTTGCTCCATTTTTAAATTTAGCATTTACTTTTCCACCTATTCTAGGCTCTTTTTCCAGCACTGTAACTTCATATCCTTGTTTTAACAATCTAACAGCAGTACAAAGACCTCCAATTCCGCCACCTACTACAATTACTTTTCTCATAGTATAACACTCCCTTAAAACTAACGTTATTAATGTTAGTATTCCTAGTAACTCTATTATTATTTGAACTATTTTTTCAAAATAATAGACCTACAAATGTCACTTAATGAGATTCTTTGAGGCCTTTATAAATACATATATATTTTTTTATTATATAGACACTATCTTGTCTATATTTATATTTATTTTCTTTTGTAACATATATAAAAGTACTGGTATATACATATAAGTTAAACATCCTTTTACATTAAATAATATTAATATTAATATACTCGATGAAACAATCGATGCTATAACAGATGTTTTATTACTTCTATTAAATACTTTCATCATAATTCCAAACATTAAACCAAATATACATACCATTAGAGAAAATACTACAAAAATACTAAGTCCTTGTATTTGCTGCGGTATTTTTGGTATTGATGAATATCCAACAACAAAAACATATGTTAATACTCCAAATATAATATAGGTTTTGCCCATAGATTTCTTTTTAAATAAAAGTAATACTGTAAACGCAAAATAAAAACAACTTAAGAAACTGACTAATCCCATATGACTCACCTATCCTTACTATAAATCTTTATCATTGAATTTATTTTTATAAAAACAAAACCACAAAGCTATTTTTAAGCCTTATGGTTTTGTTTTATAAATATTTTACAAGGTATATTTATTTTAAAATTATAACACCATAGACCCAGCAGCTAATATAATTATAGTTGCTACGAATATTAAAGCTAATAATTTAGTTACAAACTTAACCCATGTAGCATAGTCTATTTTTGCAATTGCAAGACCTCCCATAACAACTCCTGACGTTGGAGTTACTAAGTTTACTATACCACTACCTGCACAGAATGCAGAAACTATTATTTCTGGTGCAATATTTAACTTTTGAGCTAGTGGTGCAAATATTGGCATAGAAACTGATGCTAATCCTGAAGTAGATGGTATTAAGAATGATAATGCTATGTATATAAGATAAGCCATATTAGCAAATAACATACCAGATACTCCACTTAATACTCCAGATGCTTTGTCTAGTATGTATAAGTCAAGACCAGAGTTTGCCATCATGAAAGATACCCCTCTTGATATACCAACAACTAAAGCAACACCAACCATATCAGCACATCCATTTATAAATGAACCAACTATATCTTCTTCAGACATTCTGTAAACTATACCTATTAAAACAGACATTAAGAAGAACCATATTGTTAATTCAGGGAACCACCATCCTCCTAATGGAGAACCATTGAACCATGCTGTAGTATTTTCAAATATAGTTACTCCGAAATTACTCCATGGTATAACACTCATTATCATAACTGCAAAAGATAATGCAAATAATACTAAAACAAATTTTCTTTTTCCATCTAGCTCTAATATTTCTTCTGAATCATTACTAAATGCATCATGAGCTGCATCTAATTCACCCTTAGATAATATTGTAGCATTTTTATCTGCATAAACTTTTTTAGCATACTTCATAACATATATTATTGAAATTATTAAAGGTATTAACCATAATGCAGCTCCTATTGCTATAGTAGTACCTTGATTTATTGTTACCCCAGCAGCTCCAGCAGCTGATACTGCAGCTCCTATTGCAAATGGGTTTACTGTTGATCCTAAACATCCTATACCACAACCAAGTAATAATGTAGCAGCCCCTACTAATGGGTCAAATCCTGCTGCCATCATAGTTGCAGTTATTAATGCGTAAAACGCTAAAGACTCTTCAGCCATACCATAAGATGTTCCACCTAAAGAGAATAAAAACATTAATACTGGTATAAGCATTAATTCTTTTCCTTTTAGTTTCTTAACAAGTGCTCCAACTCCTGCATCTAAAGCTCCTGTTTTTGTTACAACTCCTAGGAATCCACCTATTATAAGTACGAATAAAGCAACGTCTATTGCACCTTTAACTTGCCCTTCGTTCCATACACTCATGTATGAACCGTCTGCATCATTAATTGTTTTAAGAGCACCTTCTACTCCATTTTCATCCATAGACTTTTGAATTTCGGCATCTAAGGCTACATCTTTTACCCCAACCATACCTGTTACTGGCGCCATAACTAGATCTGAAAGTTGAGCTTTCTTAACACCAGGTACAACTTGAGTTATTAGTGCGATAGCTATCATTATTGCTAATAATACTGTATACGCAGATGGGAATTTAAACTTTTTCTTTTTGTCGTTTGACATTACATGTCTCCCCCTTTGGTTATAATTTGTCTATTATTTTTAAAGAGCCTCACTCTATTAAAAATCCCCGTTACTATGCAAAACATATTAAATTTTATATAATTCTTACTTTAATTTATAATACCATCTTATCTAAATAAAGGAAATATTATCCTGTCAGATAACATTTCCTTTATTATTTATTATTTTATTATGCGTTGCATATTTCATCTTCTTTGCATATTATAGTTCCTGTAGTTCCGTGTAAAGCTTCTTTAGCTTTTTCTAATGAAGTTATTAAAGCTTTTCCGTTAGATGAAGATTCTACGAAATCTACACAAGCTTCTACTTTAGGTAACATAGAACCTGGTGCAAAATGTCCTTCTTCTATATATTTAGCAGCTTGTTCTAAGTTTATAGATGCTAAAGCTTCTTGGTTTGGTTTGTTGAAGTTTATACAAACTCTATCTACTGCAGTTAATATTACTAACATTTCAGCATCAAGGTCTTTAGCTAATTTAGCACTTGATTTATCTTTGTCTATAACAGCAGCTACACCGTGTAATGATCCATCTTCTTTTTCTATTACTGGTATACCACCACCACCAACAGTGATTACTATACTTCCGTTGTCAACTAATTGCTTAACTGTTTCTAATTCAACTATTTTTTGTGGTTGTGGAGAAGCAACAACTCTTCTGTATCCTCTTCCAGCATCTTCTACAAATGTAAATCCTTTTTCAGCAGCTATTTTATCAGCTTCTTCTTTAGTGTAGAACATACCTACTGGCTTAGTTAAGTTTTTGAAAGCATCATCATTTTCATCAACTACAACTTGAGTTACTATAGATGCAACATTTTTATTTAATTTTCTAGCATTTAATTCATTTTTTATAGATTGTTGTAAGTGGTATCCTATATATCCTTGACTCATTGATCCACATTCAGCAAATGGCATACTTGGAGTATTTGCTCCATTATTAGCTGCAAAGTCCATTGCTAAGTTTATCATACCAACTTGAGGTCCATTTCCATGTCCAACTATTACGTTGTAACCTTCTTCTGATAAATCCACTATTGTTTTTGCTGTTTGCTTAACTAATTCTAATTGTTCTTCCGGATTGTTTCCTAGTGCATTTCCCCCTAAGGCGATAACTAATCTCTTCATAATATGTCTCCCTTACTATTAATTATATTTTAGATAAATATAACCCCCATCTATATTTTCCGATAACAAAATGGGGGTTACTTAATTTCTTATACAACTTTTACTATACTAAACCACCATCTCAATGTTTAACTAATCAATTTAATGAGCGTCTACACACCTGACAGTGGTAGTTTCCTTAACTTAATTTCCTACTAAAGATTATTGTCCTATAGTAGAAGCCATTATAGCTTTTATAGTATGCATTCTGTTTTCTGCTTCATCAAATACAACAGATTGTTTAGATTCAAATACTTCATCAGTAACTTCCATTTCAGTTATACCGAATTTTTCACCCATTTCTGCTCCTACCTTAGTTTTTAGGTCGTGGAATGCAGGTAAACAGTGCATGAATATAGCTTCTGGATTAGCATTATCCATAACAGCTTTGTTAACTTGGAATGGCATTAATTGCTTGATTCTAGCTTCCCAAACTTCAGCTGGTTCTCCCATAGATACCCAAACGTCAGTGTATATAACGTCAGCATTCTTAGTTCCTGCCATAACATCTTCAGTTAATGTTATAGTACATCCGTTTTCAGCAGCTATTTCTTTACAAGTAGCAACTAATTCATCAGCTGGGAATAATTCTTTTGGAGCACAAGCTGTGAAGTTTAATCCCATCTTAGCACAAGCAACCATTAAAGAGTTACCCATGTTATTTCTAGCATCTCCCATGTAAACAAAGTTTACACCTTTTAATCTTCCTAATTTTTCTTCTATAGTTAATAAGTCAGCTATCATTTGAGTTGGATGGAATTCATCTGTTAATCCGTTCCATACTGGTACTCCAGCATGTGCAGCTAATTCTTCAACTATTTCTTGAGAGAATCCTCTGTATTCTATACCATCATACATTCTTCCTAAAACTCTAGCAGTATCTGCTATAGATTCTTTTTTACCCATTTGAGAACCAGTTGGTCCTAGGTAAGTAACACCCATTCCTAAGTCCATAGCTCCAACTTCGAATGAACATCTAGTTCTAGTTGAATCTTTTTCGAATAATATAACAACGTTTTTACCTTCTAAAGTTCTGTTTACTACACCAGCTCTTTTTAGGTCTTTTAAGTTTTTAGATAAATCTAATAAGTATCTTATCTCTGCACTTGAAAAGTCTAATAATTTTAAAAATGAACGTCCTCTTAAATTAACTGCCATTGTAAAAACCCTCCTAATAAGTTATAATGAAAATATATTTTAAAATTTTAAAAGTTTACTATTTTTGGCTTCTTTAAAGGCTCTAGTTTCGAACCTTTAAAGAAGTTTTTTTTATCTATATATATATGTTTTATAAGGCGTTATTAAATATTAACTATTTATTAATTAAATTTAATCTGTTTCTTATACTTCTCTAACTAGAGGCATTGACATACATCTTGGGCCCCCACGTCCTCTTGATAATTCACTTGATGGTATTACATGTATTTTTATACCATTTTCTTCTAATAATCTGTTAGTGATGTAGTTTCTAGAGTAAACAACAACTTCACCTGGTTTTATACATAATGTATTTGAACCATCATTCCATTGCTCTCTATCTGCTATAACTTTATCTCCTCCACCACATTGGATTAATGTAACTTTTTCAACTCCAAGGTGTTTAGCTAATACAGTTTCTAATTCAGCATTAACTTCTACTATGTTTAATTCTCCTTCTACATCACCTTTAGTTATTTCGAATACTTGTAAAGGACCTTGTATTCCTGGATGTATAGTGAATTTATCAACATCTATTTGAGTGAACACTGTATCTAAGTGCATCATTGCTCTATTGTTTGGTATGTTGAATGCTAATATAGTTTCTATTTCTTTGTTGTTGCTCTTATAGAATATTTGCTTAGCTATATGTTCTATAGCAGGAGCTTCTGTTCTTTGAGATATACCTATAGCTAAAGCTTTTTCAGTAAGGTTTAATATATCTCCACCTTCTATATGATATTCAAAGTTTCTATCGTAGAATCTTTCAACTTCACCTTTGAAATCTTTGTGATACTTGAATATATAGTCAGCATATATAGTTTCTCTGTTTCTTGTTACAGAGTACATTTTATTTAAACTTACACCTTCTCCTATACTTGCAAATGGATCTCTTGTGAAGTATAAGTTTGGCATTGGATCAGCAACGAATGGATAATCATCTTGTGCTAAGTCAGATAAACTTTTCTTACCTAAAGCAGGTAATTCGTTTTTGTTTATACCAGCCATAGTTTTTCTTATTAATTCATCGTTGTTATCTATTCTTTTTAAGAATTCATAAACATTTTTATGAAGTTCTGGGCTTGTTATTCCAGCTTCTTCTATAAATTGGTTTAAGAATTGTTCCTTTATTTCTTCATCAGCTATAACTTCAGCTGCTAATTCATGTAAGTAAACAACTTCAACCCCATTTTCTCTTAGAACCTCAGCAAATGCATCATGCTCTTGTTGAGCTACTTCTAAAAATGGAATATCATCAAATAATAATCTTTCAAGATACTCAGGTGTTAAGTTTTCTATTTCAGCACCTGGTCTATGAAGTAGAACTTTTTTAAGTGGCTTTATTTCACTTGTAACTTTTATTCCCATAGTTATTCCCTCTCCATCTGTTGAATTTTTTGTCATTTTAACTCGTTAACTGTCTTTTGCTGTGTTAACTTGTTGACAATTTAATCTTATACCATTTTTTTCTAAAAATCAATATATTTTTTTAAAAATTTATTTTTTATTATTTGAAAAAAACGTTTTTCTAAAAATTAAATAAAAAAGACTATATTTTTAAAAAAGTATATAACTATACCTTTTTATGGTTTTTTTCATAAAAAACCACGCTTTATTGTTTATTATTTAACATTGTAAACGTTATCATAAGACTTTTCTAGCTTATGATTTTTAATTTTCAAACATAAATTATAAATTTATTAAAAGCTTCATTAAATATTTCTTATAACATGACTTAAGTTTAAGTTACCTTTTTATACTTTCAAATAAACCTTGGCTATTTGTTATATGAAATTCACCATTTTGTTGTATATTTTTATCAATATACACTTCAAACTCTTTTTTCTTATTTTCAATTACTTCTAAAATATTACCTGGTATTGAATAAATATATTCTAGGATACCTTTAGTATCATTAACTATTAACTTATCTTCATATAGATACTGTTGTACATCACTAAAATATTTATTTAGAATACTTTCTCCATTGCTTAAACCAAATTTTGTAGAAAGTCTTTCTTCTGAAATTTTTATATTATTATTAAATCCTAGCATTAATTCTTCAAGTTCTTTCATATGATTACCATCTATTGTAGAACAGTAAAAACGTCCTCCTGGTTTAAGTACCCTATGAATTTCTTTAAGAACTACATCTAAGTCTTTCATATAAAACAATATATGATTCGCTATGACTATATCAAAGCTCTCATCTTTAAATGGAATGTCGTTTGGGTCTGCTATTTGAAAATTGAACCTATCGTGATATCCTTTTAGACTAGTCTTTGCATCACTAATCATATCTTCACAAACATCAGTTAAGGTTACATTTGTTTTTTCATTTAAATTCTCTATATTTTTGGCCCATAAAGCGCCATTCCCACACCCTATCTCTAAAACTTTACTTCTCTTTTTAAGATTTATATTCTTGAAAACCCAGTTATACCAACCATGTTTATTAGAACTAAATCTATCTTGTAATTTAACACTGGCATTTAAGTTGGAAGAATCTATATATTGTTGTAATAGTTCTTTCTCACTTTCTAGTATCTCTATTATATCTACTGTTTTATCCCAGTTTAAATCATTCTCATTTTGCATACTTATTTCTGCTGTTTCTATGGCACTTAGCACTATTTTCATATGGTTAATTTTGTTTTTAATGATATTTTTCTGTAATCTAAGTGAATTCATCATATCATCTTTTTCAAAATTTAACTCTGTGCTCATAACTTCGTCTAATGATAGCCCCAGATATTTTAAAGCTAATATTTTTTTTAACTTTACAAAATCCTTATCTGAGTATAGCCTATGTCCTGAATCATTATGATGAGATGGCTTTAAGATTCCTTTAGTGTCATAGTATCTAATAGTTCTTATTGTCACCCCTGCCATTTTGGCAAACTCACCTGTTGTATATAAGCGTTTTTCTTTCATTTTATCTCCCCCAAGTTATTGCCTAATTTAATTCTATAAGGTTACGTTACGTAATAGGCAATATATAAATTCTTTAATTTTTAAATTTTTTAAAAATTTATGTTTCGTTCAAATACGTCATATTTTTACCTTTATTTTTTAAGAATTTTTTATTATTAAATTATTTTTTTATGTATTTTTAACAATGCAAAATTTCCAATAATTCTCAACTATTCTCTTTTTTTCATCTTTTTGTGCAAATTTTGTACTTTTTCTCCCCTTTTTCTATATACAAAATTTGATTTTTCTATACAAACTAAAGAAATTTTACATATTTCACTTTATATATTCTAATTATACCATTAAAAATAGTTACAAAAAAAGATACTACTAATTAAAAATTAGTAATATCTTTTTATAACCAAATTTATTGAGCATTTTGAAGTTTTAATTCTTCTTGTTTACTATCTCTTCTTTTTTCTATTTTAGCTATTATTGAATCTATTAATAATCCATTAATTACAACTGCCATTAATGAATAAAGTCCTTTATCTAATCCAAAAGTTAATCCTCCACATACAACAACAAACAGATCAACTAATAATAAGCATTTACCTATGTTAACTGTAGAATATTTATTTATTATCTTAGCTAATATATCCGTTCCACCTGTTGAAGCATTTATAGCAAATGTAATTGCTAAACCTGTTCCACATATAAGAGTTCCAAGTACTACTGCTAATATCATATTCTCTGTTATAGCATAAGTATGTAATACTTTTTCCATAAAATCCATAACTGCAGACATCATAAAACTTGCATATATAGTCTTAAATCCAAAATCCCCACCTACTAATATAAATGATATAGTAAATAAAATTATATTTCCTATAAGTATTATAGTTCCTACCGATAAACTAGGTATATAGTGACTTATTACTAATGCCATTCCACTTAATCCTCCACCAGCAATTTGGTTTGGAGCATAAAAATACTGCACACCAAAAGAAACTATGATAACACCTATAGTTATTATAAGATACTCTTTTATCAACTTTATTAAATTGTTTTCTGTCATTTTTTCATTCCTCTTCTTGTTTTTTATTTATTAATTTTAGAATTATTTATTAGCCTAAAACATACATATATATCATAATAATACTATTTTAAATATATTTAATCAATAAAATAGTTACCATTTCTTACATTTCATAAAATTAATTTTATATGAATTAAACATTCTTTATACAAGGAGGAATCTGTATGAAATCTAGTATTCCAAAGAAAGATAGCTCTTTAAATAGGTTCTTGACAGATAATTTAAATGAGCTAAAATCAAAAGGCCTTTATAATCAAATTAATTCACTTCAAAGTCCCAACGGTCCAATAATAACCATCAATAATAAAAATCTTATAAATTTATCTTCTAATAATTACCTTGGCTTAGCTACAAATGAAAATTTAAAATTAGCTGAAATAAATGCAATAAATAAATATGGCGTAGGCGCTGGCGCTGTAAGAACCATAAATGGAACTTTAGATATCCATGATTTATTAGAAACTACTATTGCTAAATTTAAAGGTACTGAAGCCGCTATTGCATTTCAATCAGGATTTAATTGTAATATGGGAGCAATTTCTGCTGTTATGGATAAAAATGATGCTATATTGTCCGATGAACTTAATCATGCGTCTATAATTGACGGGTGTAGGTTATCTGGTGCAAAAATAATAAGATATAAACATTCTGATATGAATGACTTAAGAAATCAAGCTAAAATCGCTAAAGATAGCGGAAAATATGTTAAGTTAATGGTTATTACGGATGGTGTATTTTCTATGGATGGTGATATTGCTAAACTTCCAGAAATTGTTGAAATTGCTAATGAATTTGATTTAATAACGTATGTTGATGATGCTCATGGATCTGGCGTAATGGGAAATGGAGCTGGAACCTGTAAACATTTCGGATTATCTGACAAAATAGACTTTCAGATAGGCACCTTATCAAAGGCTATAGGAGTAGTTGGCGGATATGTAGCTGGCTCTAAAGATTTAATAGATTGGCTAAAAGTCAGAGGAAGACCATTCTTATTTTCAACATCTTTAACTCCAGGATCTGCTGCTGCTTGTGTAGAATCTATTAATATATTAATGGAAAGCAGCTATCTAGTTAATAAAGTATGGGAAAACGGCAACTATTTAAAAAAAGGTTTAAAATCTTTAGGATTTAATATAGGTAAAAGCGAAACACCTATCACCCCTTGTATAATAGGCGATGAATCTAAAACTCAACTATTCAGTAAAAGGCTTCTTGAAGAAGGAGTTTATGCCAAATCAATTGTATTTCCAACTGTTCCAAAAGGGACTGGAAGAGTTAGAAATATGCCTACCTCAGCTCACACCAAAGAAATGCTAGATCAAGCATTATCTATCTACGAAAAAGTTGGAAAAGAATTGAATATAATATAAATTCATCTAAATTTAGGAGGGGCTAGTTTTATGAAAAAAGTTCTTATTACAGGTGCGTTAGGTCAAATAGGTTCAGAATTAACTTCTAAACTTCGAATTGAATACGGAAAAGATAATGTTATAGCTACAGATATACGTATGATAGAAAATAGCGAAATAGTATCTAATGGTGTATTTGAACAGTTAAATGTTATGGATGCTGAAACACTATCAAGACTAGCTAAAAAACATAACGTTGATACAATAGTTCATTTAGCTTCATTACTCTCTGCTGTAGGCGAACAACAGCCTCAATACACATGGAAACTTAATATGAGTGGCTTAACTAATGTATTAGAAATTTGTAGAGAACAAAATTTAAAATTATTTACTCCTAGCTCTATAGCAGCATTTGGTTATAATTCTCCTAAAAATTTAACACCTCAAGATACTATACAGAGACCTGGAACTATGTATGGTATAACTAAAGTTTCTGGAGAACTTTTGTGTGATTATTATTATAAAAAATTTGGTGTTGATACTAGAGGTGTAAGATTTCCTGGACTAATTTCATATGTAACACCTCCTGGAGGCGGGACTACTGATTATGCTGTTGATATATACTATGAAGCATTAAAAAATAAAAAATATAACTCATTTATCGCTAAAGGCACACAAATGGATATGATGTATATGCCTGATGCTCTACAAGCTATAGTAGACTTAATTGAAGCTGATGGTTCAAAATTAATTCATAGAAATGCATTTAACATAACAGCTATGAACTTTGACCCTGAAGAAATATCCTCTGAAATAAAAAAACATATACCTGATTTTAAATTTGGCTACGATGTAGATCCAATTCGTCAATCTATTGCTGAATCTTGGCCTAATTCAATAGATCCTACTTGCGCTATTGAAGAATGGGGATTTAACTTTAAATATGATTTAAGCAAAATGACTGTAGATATGTTAAACAAACTTAGCTCTAAAGGAATAGGAGATACTAAATTAAATTTAAAATAATTTAAATAAAAAAAGCAGTATATAAATATACTGCTTTTTAATATAATAAAATTATTATCTTACTATGCTTTTTTTACAACGCTAGATTTTAATTTCATTGCTCCGAATCCATCTATTTTACATTCTATATCATGTCCATCAGCAGCATCAGGAACTAAACGTATACTCTTAACTTTTGTTCCTATCTTTATAGATGATGAACTCCCTTTTACTTTAAGGTCTTTTACTACTGTTACAGCATCTCCATCATTTAATACATTTCCGTTTACATCTTTTATAACAGTTGATTCTTCTTCATTTCCACCTTCTAAAGTCCACTCATGTGAGCATTCTGGACAAACTAAAAGTGTTCCATCTTCATAAGTATATTCCGAGTTACATTTTGGACAATTTGGTAAATTTTCCATAATTTTTCACTTCCTTTATTTTTAATATTGTTGTTATTTAAAATATTTTCAGTATTATATAATACCATATTATCTACTTATTTACAAATTTAGACCTTTTTGTATAAATTAGCAACCAAAATATTATTTTTTAAATTCTAATTATAATTTATTATAACCAAAAAGTACTGGATTATATTATATCTGAAAATTTACATATTAAATTAAGGTCTTCTAGCACCTCTATAGGCTTTTTGATAATATGAAGAAGATAATTTAGATTTTTTCACACCATCTTTAGGATTTGATGCATGTATAAACTCATCATTTCCTATATACATACCAACATGACTTACTCTACCTTTATTCATAGTATCAAAGAATACTAAATCGCCAGGTTGAAGATTTTTTTTATCAACTGCCTGTCCAAATTTACTCTGATCATACGACACTCTTGGTATATCTTTTCCTAACGCATTTTTATATACATATCTAACTAAGCCGGAACAATCAAATGAATTTGGTCCATTGGCTCCCCATACATAAGGCTTACCTATCTGATCTTCTAATAATTTCATTGCCTTATCCATTTTACTAGACGTTACTGATGAATTATTTACATTAGTTACTGTATTTGCATTGTTAATAGTATTTCCATTACTCGATGTATTTGTATTATTAGTAGTGTTATTATTAGTAGTGTTATTATTTGGATTATTAATAACGCCACTATTTGCATTATCAGTAGTATTTCCTACATTATTAGTATTTCCTTGAGATGCATCTACCTTTACACTATTTAAAACACTTATCATTGTAGTTAGCATTAATAATTGACTTAAATCATTATTACCTCCACCACCACACGAACAGCTACTATTACTACTTCCGCCCATTAAATTATTTAAACTACTTTGTAGCATTCTATCAAAAGAAGCTGCATTTGAATCACCATAACTCGAGTTACTTGTATTCCTTGAATTAGTACGATTTATATTACTTAAAAGACTATTTGCTACAATCTGACTAACATCACTCATTTTGTTAACTCCCCTTTTATTATTTTGGTTACTATATGTACTCTATATTTAATCTAGTATAAAAATTTCTCTATTAATTATAATCGGATACCAAGCTTCATTCTTTAATATTATTAATTTTATAAATTATTGCCTATTTATTGTAACAAAATAAATAGTGACATATACTTCATAAAAACAAAATAGGCTACCATTTAGGTAACCTATTTCTATAAAATCTAATCAATTTTTTATATATTAAATTTAGCTTATTTTACTTTCTTCTTTCACATTACCTTTTTTCTTCTTTAATGCTGAAAAATCAAAAGTAATTGAGATTATTGCAAATATAAGTAAGAATATTGGATAGTGTAAGTATTTTATTATTCCTACAGAAGAAACTCCTGCTATACCTACAGCTGTTAATATTTGTGCCCCATAAGGAATCATTCCTTGCCAGCATGAAGCGAACATATCTAGCATACTAGCTATTTTTCTAGGGTCTAAGTTATATTTTTCTCCAATGTCTTTAGCTAATGGTCCTGCAGTTATTATAGTTATTGTATTATTAGCTGTACATAAATCTATTATACTTGCTAATAAAGCTATACCAAACTTTGCACCTGTTTGACTCTTTATTTTACTTGTTATAAAGTTTAATATAAAGTCTATACCGCCATTGTGTTTTATTAATCCTATAACTCCTCCAACTACTAGAACTAATATACATAACTCTTGCATACCTGCCATACCTTCAGACATAGCACCTATAAATTGCCATATATCCATAGAGTTTGTAAATATACCTATTGCTCCTGCAAATATAATACCACCTGCAAGAAGAACAAAAACGTTTGCCCCTGCAAGAGCACCAACTAATACTGCTACATAAGGTACTACTTTTATTATTTCATAAGAACCTGCATCAGCTGAAGCTGCTGTACCTGCTGTCATAACAGATATTATTATAAAACTTATTACTGCTGCTGGTAATACAACAAAGAAGTTCATCTTTACTTTATCTTTCATTTGACATCCTTGAGTACTTGCCGCTGCTATTGTTGTATCAGATATCATAGATAAGTTATCTCCAACCATAGCACCTCCAACTACTAAAGCAACTAGTAATTCTAATTCTATACCTGTTTTTTGAGAAACACCTATAGCTATCGGAGTTAAAGCTGAAATTGTTCCAACTGAAGTCCCCATAGATGTTGATATAAAACAAACTACTAAAAATAAACCTGGTACAAGTAAACTTGGTGGTAAAACTGCTAAGCTTAAATTTACTGTTGAGTCAACTGCACCCATTGCTTTAGCAACACTACCAAATGCACCTGCTAATAAGAATATTACAAGCATTATTACTATATTACTATCTCCAGCACCTTTACAGAATATTTCCATCTTTTTATCAAGAGATTCCTTTGGATTTATCATAAACGCTACTGCTGCAGCTATTACGAATGCTGTTAATGCTGGCATTTTATAAAAGTCACCTGTTATAAGTCCGCTTCCTAAGAATAAAACTAAAAAGACACCTATAGGAAGTAACGCTACTGCACTACCTTTTTTCACTTCATTTTGAGTTGTATTTTGCATATGTTTAATCCCCTTTTTATGCTTAATTTAAGGTATAACTAACAGAGAAGGTATGATATATCTTCTCTGTCAGTATTAATTGTATTAATTAAATTTTATTTTTCTTATAATCTATCTAAACCTTGCTTTAAGTCAGCTATTATATCTTCTGCATCTTCTAAACCAACAGATATTCTTATTAATCCTTCAGATATTCCAGCTTCAGCTCTCTCTTCTGGAGTGTATGGAGAGTGAGTCATTGAAGCAGGATGTTGTATTAATGTTTCACAGTCACCTAAGCTTACTGCAAGAGTACATAATTCTAAAGAGTTAAGTAACTTCTTACCAGCTTCTAATCCACCTTTAACTTCGAATGCTATCATACCACCTGGTTGATCCATTTGTCTCTTAGCTAAATCATATTGAGGGAAGCTTTCTAATCCTGGGTAGTTAACTTTTTCTACATTTGCATGTCCTTCTAAGAATTTAGCAACTTCCATAGCATTGCTACAGTGTCTATCCATTCTTACTTGTAAAGTTTTCATACCTCTTATTACTAAGTAAGCATCAAATGAACTTAATACAGAACCTGTCATATCTTTTATACCAAATAATCTAACTTGGTTTATGAAGTCTAATTTACCTGCAACGAATCCAGCTAAAACGTCTCCATGTCCGTTTAAGTACTTAGTAGCTGAATGAACTACTACGTCTGCACCATGTTCTATTGGTCTTTGTATATATGGAGTACAGAAAGTATTATCTACCATTACTATACATCCTTCTACTGTATGAGCTATTTCAGATACAGCTTTTATATCTATTAATTTTAAGTCTGGGTTAGCTGGAGTTTCTAAGTAAACAACTTTAGTGTTTGCTTTCATAGCAGCCTTAACTTCATCTAAATTAGAAGCATCAACGAAAGTTACTTCTACTCCATATCTACTCATTCCGTGATTAAACATTGCATATGTACATCCATATAATGTTTTACTTGCAACTACATGATCTCCTGCTTTTAAAGCAGTCCATAAAGCTGAAGTTATTGCACCTATTCCTGAAGCTGTAGATACACAAGCTTCTGCTCCTTCTAATATAGCAACTTTTTCTTCTAATTGAGAGTTAGTTGGGTTTCCTAATCTAGAGTATATATATCCACCTTCTTCAAGTGCGAATCTTCTTCCACCTTGTTCAGCACTATCGAATACGAATGTTGATGTTTTATATATAGGTGTTGTTAAAGCTCCTGATAATGGATCTCTATGATGACCTCCGTGTATAGCTCTTGTAGCAAATCTTTTTTCTTTAATGTTTTCCATTGTTTTGTCCCCCTATAAAATATATTATTATTGTTTATTATATTAGTTAGAAATAGAAGTTTTTATTCAAAACGTTTTCCATACTAATTTTCGACAAGAAATAATTAGTTTTTCCAATTTGTAAAACATTTTCCTGCCTATGCCATAACTATATCATTGCTTTTTAATTTTGTAAACTTCTTCCAAGAAAGTTTTTTTTCTAAGTAAATTTTCAAAAAATTGATATTTTTCTGATGCAATACAACAATAATATAATTGTAAATAATAGATAATACTGAATGGTCAAACAATTCAAAAAACCTTTTCCTGTTTGTATATACATTATATTTAAACGTTCTATACTATATATGTGTCTTTTAATTATATAAACAATCTTTTTCATAATTAAAAATATAACAATCTTTTGTAATTTCAATTATTTCATCTTGCATTTTTTTATAATTATATAAAATTTAGATTATAATTATAAAAATTAGATTTTTAATATTTACATTAATAAAAAGTTCTATTCCTAACTTAATTTTCTTTCATAAAAAATCTTCTATTCTTTATTTTTGTGGCAATATGAAAATAATATTTTTGTTTTACTTAATTTGTTGTAAATTCACATTATTTCGACTTATACTATTTTTTGTATACTGAATAGTAAATACTGCATTTAATAAATATTATTAGAGATTTTTAATATATTTTATCTATATTTTTAATAAATAACATAGGAATATGTAAAAAAAGATAGCTTTTATTTTTTAATTTTCAATTATTTATATAATTTCATATTAAAATTTTCAGATTAAAATCTAAATTTTTACTAAAAATTTAATATTTTGATATTTCAATTATAAATTTCATAATTTTTTATGTACTTGTTATTAATATTATGATATCATAGATGAGTATTTTGTATACAGGATACGACACAATCAAAAGATTTAGACTTTTAGGAGGATTACCAATGACAAATGAAACAAAGGTAAAAGTTGTAACAGCTGATCCTTCAGCATTAGGACTTTTCGGCTTAGCAATGATTACATTAGTTGCTTCAACTCAAAAGTTAGGAATAACTTCAGGAGTATCATTAGTTTTACCATGGGCTATATTTTTAGGTGCTACAGCTCAATTATTTGCATCTATAAATGATTTCAAACATAACAATACATTTGGAGCTACTGCTTTCGGTGGATATGCATTCTTCTGGTATGCAGTTGGGTTTACATGGTTAATACAAAATGGAGTATTTGGACCTGAATTAGCAGCTGCTGTTGATCCTAAACAATTAGGTTTCGCTTACTTAGGATATTTAATATTTACATTATTTATGACTATAGGAGCAATGGAAACTCACAAGGTATTATTTATAATTTTCGTACTTATAGACTTTTTATTCTTAGGATTAACATTAACTACATTTGGAGTAATGGAACATGCTACTCATCAACTTGCAGCATATTCTGAGTTATTAATAGCAATAGCATCATTCTATGGTTCTGCTGCTGCTGTATTAAATACTCACTTTGGTAGAGAATTTTTACCAGTTGGAAAGCCATTCGGTATATTCAAAAAATAATTGTTAATTATATAAAATTTTAAAATTATATTAATAAATATAGATTATAAATTTTTTACACTTACTTAAAACTCATATAAAAACCATAATAGAGCAGTATCAATTATAATTGATACTGCTCTTTTTATAAAACAAATTCTATTTATCTTCAAATATAATTTCTGGATTTATATTTTCTCTTATTTGATTAATTAAACTTTCTTTATTTTGTTGTAATTGAACTAATCTATTTACATTAGCTCCTGATGGATGTGGAAATCCCTTAAGTATTTGATTTTCACTAATTATATTTTCTTCACTTAACTTCTCTAGAACTTCTTCAACTGCTTTCCCTAATGGTATTAATAATATATTTCTAAAATTATCTATACTTTTTAATTCTTGTATAAAATCTTCATATATATATTTCATTAAAAAGTCACTTTTTAATAACTTAGGTGTATGTCCTGAATAGTTTTGTTTTTTCACAAAAACAGGATATGGTATAAGCGATACTGTATGTAGTAGATAATCTTTTTCTTCAAATAACTCACTACAACTTTCTACATTCATAGCTTCATTTAATTTTATTTCATCTAGCATACTAATTATATTTTTTCTTAGACTTCCACTAAATCTACCAGCAACCTTACACTTATATTTAATAGTTTCTATATCTTCACCTTTGTCCAATTCTTTTTTTGCAGTAGATATAGCAGTACTCATTTGTTGAAATCCTGGTGTAATACCTACAATAAATATTTTTGCTTTTGAATTTAAGTATTCGTTATGAGGTGCATAATATATTTCTATATTATTACTTTTATCAATTAAGAAATCTTCAGTTAATAATTCATTTTTTTCATATTTATCTTTAAATGGTAACCTTTGAATAACATCTTTATAATTTTCCAATAATTTTTTCATATATACCTCTCTAATGATATTGTAATTTACTCTTTAAAATAATGGTTATTTTCAACAAGCATTTGAATTTGACAACTATAAGAATCAATATTGAAGAAATCATTAAACAACTCCATTTCTATAAAGCTATTTACTTTTAGATTATTTCGTTTTGCATATTCAATAATTTTCCAAACCCTCTCATCTTCATTATCTTTACTATAAGATAATGTTAGATAATTACCTCTTGGTAAAATTTTTATATTCTCATAGTTATTTATATTTATACCTTCTTTTATTTCACTAAAAACATATATAGGTGTTACTTCTTCTAAAGAGCTTACATTATATATAATGCCCTTTTCTATTTTAATTTGTATATCTTTCTCTTTAATTATCTTATCTAAGTCAGAGTAGTAAAGTAATTCTTTTAAACACCCTGACTCTTTGCATGGTGCTACGACTATATAGCGTTCTTCAAAATATTTAATCTCTATTTCACCATTACTTAAAATTTTTCTAGAATTTTGAACACTATCATTTAATTTATCTATATTTTGTATTACCTCTTCCATCTTTTTTATATTTTCTTTAGCTTCTTCCTTTTTCTTATCTAAAAATTTTAATAATTTTTCAGTATCACATTCTTTAAAAATTTCTTGAAGCTCTGATATGCTAGTTCCTAAAGCCCTACATCCCTTGATTACATCTATGTAAATAAATTGTTCGATTGAATAGTATCTATATCCTGTTGTTTCATCAATATATTTAGGTATAAGTATTCCCATTTTGTGATAATATCTTAAAGCTTTTATAGTGATTTCTTTTATTTTTGAAACCTCACCAATAGAAAATAAATTTTTCATACTACTCACTTCCTTTATATTTTATTAATTATTATTGACTCTCCTTTTAGGGGAGACATTACTATCATTATAAGATATTTAAACAAAATATTATTTAAAAATTTATATATATGGAAGGGTGATTTAAATTATGGAAAAAGTAATGTATAGAGAGTTATCTAAAAGTGATTATGAGCAAATAAAAAAACTTATTTGTGATGCATTTGGCTTCAATGATTTTCTTAAAGATGAAAAGTTATTGGACTTAGTTTTAACTATATATTTAGAAGGATGCATTTTAGATAGTACTTACAGCAGAGTTGCTATAAAAAATGATAAAGTCATAGGTATAATCTTAGGTAAAGCAAATGAAGATAAAAATAAAATCAGAAAATTTCATAATAGCTTAAACTTCTTAACTACAGGAACTAAACTTATGGTATGCAGTAAAAAAAATAAACAGTCTTTAAAAGAATTTTCTAAGATTAAAGATACTTATAAAGAAATTATTTCTGGAAAAGAAAATGAGTTTCAAGGTTGTATTCAACTATTTATTGTTTCACAAGAATCCAGAGGTCTTGGAGTAGGTAAATCTTTAGTATCTCAATTATTTAACTATATGAGAGATATGAATGTAGATTCTTTGTATTTATATACTGACACTAGATGCAATTATGGTTTTTATGATAGTCAAAATTTTAAACGTATTAATGAAAAAAATATCTATTTTGAATCATTTAACAATAATCTTGGTGTATTTTTATATGGATATAAATTTTAATTATAAAAATAAAGAGGAAAGGTTAATTATCCTTTCCTCCTTTAATTAGTTGCTTGATTTTATAACTGTCCATGCCTCATCATATATTTTTTTCACATCCATAGGGAAATCAGTATAGATTTCACATCTATCCATTATTTCTTTAGGCATATATGCATTAGGATTGTTTTTTACATTTTCTGGTTGTTCTGCTCTAGCTTCTTTATTTGGAGTAGTATACCCTATTTCATCAGCTATTCTTAATGCACTTTCTTTATCACTTACAAAGTTGATAAACTTCTCAGCACCTTCAATATTTTCTGCATTATTAGGTATGCATAAGCTATCAATCCAGAAGTTTGCGCCCTCTTTTGGTACTACATAAGTTAAATTAGGATATTCATCTTGAAGATTTAATCCTTCTCCAGACCAAATCATATTTATATCAGATTCACCAGCTGGAATCATAGTTGTTCCATTATCAACTCCGTAAATTGGATTTACTAATTTTCTTTGATTTAATAATAGTTCTTTAGCTTCTTTAATTTCTTTTGGATCAGTTGTATTTAAAGAGTATCCTAATTTCTTTAAAGCTGCTCCCATAGTATCTCTATAAGTATCAAACATAAATATCTTGTCTTTATATTTTTCGTCCCATAGTATATCCCAACTATCTACTTTTTCTTTTACTACATCTTTATTATAAATAAGTCCTACTGTTCCAAACATATAAGGAACTGAATATTTATTTCCTGGATCTATTTCTAAGTTTAAGTATTCTTCATCCATTTGAGATATATTAGGAATATTATCTTTATTCAACTCTTTAACAAGTTTTTTTTCAATCATTCTAGGCATTAAAGCATCTGATACTAAAATAACATCATATTTCACTCCGCCCTTACTAATTTTTTGATACATCGTTTCCATATCATCAAAAGTTTCTACATTAACTTTTATACCGTATTGCTTTTCAAACTCTTTTAAAGTTTCCTCGTCTATATTTTCTCCATAGTTAAGAAAGTTTATTTTTTCAGAAGACTTTTTACTACATCCTACAAAAAATACACTTATCATTAATATGCAAATGAATAAACTTATTAATTTTAATATTTTTTTCATATTATGATTCCTTTCTATTTTTTCGATTATTCTGATACCCAAAATTAATCTTATCTAATCTTTAATACAATTTTAAATACTTATTTTTATATTTGTATATAATTACTATTTTAAATCTATAAACATATATTATGTAAAAAAATTAGATACTTCAATATTGCTTAATTTATTTTATCTCTTATTGTATGTTTTATTACTATCTTTAATTTATAATTTTCTAAACTTATGTTGAGGTCTTCCTACTTTTCCATATTCCACAATTTTTTCTAAATGCCCCTCTTTTTCCATATACTCTAAGTATCTTCTAACAGTAACTCTAGCTACTTTTATTCTTTCCGACATATCTTCAGATGTAAAATATTCTCCATTTATTTTTTCGATTTCATCCCAAAGAGACTTATAAGTATATTTATTAAATCCTTTCGCAAGTCCCTCTTCTTTTTGAATTACTTCAGAATTTAATATTAATTTATCTAATTTACTTTGTTCAATCTCTTCTATATTTTTAAATTCATAATATCTTTCTTTAAACTGAACAAGTGATTCTTTAAACCTCTCAAAATTGAATGGTTTTATTAAATAATCAACAGCTCCATATCTAAATGCTTCTTGAACTCTTTCTATTGTCTTGTCTGCCGTAATTAGTATTACATCTGTTTTAATTTCCTCACTTCTTAACCATTTTAAAAAATCAATTCCATTTTCATTGGGTAAAAATACATCTAACAATATTAAATCTAGATTCTTACTTTTAATAAATTGTTTTGCCTCGGTAAGATTACCTACTGCTTTATATAGCTTAAATCCATCTATTCTTTTTAAAAATCTCGAATTAATATCTCTTACCATAGGATCATCTTCAATAATCATTACTTTAATCAAACTACTCACTCCTTAACATAGGTATATTAATATCCCAAATAACACCTTTATCTACTTTTAATTTAATGGTTCCATTCGCTTGGTCTACTATTTCTTTTACAATACTCATGCCATGACCTCGATCCCCTTCTTTAGTAGTGAATCCTTGGTCATAAATTTTATCTCTATATTCTTTTTTAATCCCTGGTCCATTATCTTTAAGATATATTTTAAGAAATTCACTTTGTTGCTCTATTTTTATATAAATCTGTCCATCTCCATCATTACTAACAGCATCTAATGAATTTTCAATTAGGTTACCTATTATTGAAACAATTTCTTCAGATGTCATAAACTGTGGTAGGCTTGTGATACTAGAATTTTCATCAATTTTAAATTTAACTCGATTTTCTTCAGCTTTATTATACTTAGAAAAAAGTATTGCAGACAAATATGAATCTTTTATATTTTTAGTTAAAATGCCACTTATTTTATTTCTGCTTTTAGCAACATCCGATATAAACTGTATAGCTTCATCATATTCTTCAAGCTGTATTAATCCTGTTATAGTATGAAGCTTGTTCATAAATTCATGATTTTGAGCTCTTAATGACCATGCCATTTTTTTTACTCCTGTAAGTTCTTCTGCTAATTTTGTTAACTCTGTTTTATCTCTAAACGTAGCAATAGCCCCTACTATTTTATCTTTATCTTTTATAGGAATCCTATTAGTCATTATTACCGTATTATTTATTCTCTGCTCTTTTTCAAATTCACCTTCACCTGTTTCTAATACTGTAAGTAATCGCGTTGTTGGAAAAAAATCTTCTATATTACTTCCTATAATTTGATTTTTATCAACTTGATTTCCATAATGCAATATATTTAGTGCTGAATCATTTATAATTGTAATTTTCCCTCTATCATCAATAGCAATTAAGCCTTCATACATAGCATCTAAAATCCCCATTTTTTCATTATATAATCTTGTTATTTCATCTGGCTCTAGACCTAATAAAGAATTTTTTATGTTTTTCGCTAATAAAAAAGCTCCTATAACGCCTATAGTAAATGCACCTAATGAAGTTAAAATTATATATAATATTGCCGTATGCTTAGTTTGTCCTATACTCTGTAACAGAGTACCTACACAGACAAACCCTATTTCTTCTTTACTTTCTGTATCATAAATTGGACTAAAAGCTCTTAAAGATTTTCCAAGCGTCCCTGTAGCTTCAGAAAAATATCTATCTCCTTCTTTAACTACTCTATTTTCATCTCCTCCTACAAATTTTTCACCTATCTTCTGTTCATCAGGATGTGAATATCTAACACCATCATTATCAACTACTATTATATATTCAATTTCACTTAAATTTTTAAGTTGTTTATTAATATATGGGTTAATTTCTTTATTAGGATCTTTTTTATTTAATGCATCTATTACTGGCTTAGAGTTTGCGACTATTTCAGCTACGTTCATCACATTAGTTTTTGCAGTACTTTCAATATTTTTATTCATCCAAGATGCAACAAAAAAAGTTATTATAGATATAGATATGAATACTACTATAATAATTAATATAGTAAGCTTAGTTTGTAATTTCATCTTTTTCTTCATACACTTCACCTCAACTTTTGGAAAATAAGTCCTAACTTTATGATAAGAAATATTTAATTAGGAAATCATTATCCATTACTATTATATAGTACTTATATTCTATTTGTCTTATATTTTATTTAATGAATATATAGGTACTATAAGACATTCTGTATTAAATTTCATATTCAATAAGAATTAACTTAATTAATTTAATATATAAAAATACCCTTTCTTTGTTCAGTTATAATTTTTAAAACTTATTAAATCATAACTTCTAAAGAAAAGGTATTCCTTTTTAATGAAAGTAAATATCTATTTAATTATATATACCTAAGTGTTTTATCAAGATATTAACTCACTACCGGTTTTATTCATTTGTTTATTTTGAGCAAATTTAAATACTGCTGAAACAATAAACGGACAAATTATGGCAGACACTACACATGCTGCTGCTACTTGCGCTGTTGCTACTGTTGCTATAGTAACAACTGTTGGATCTATAGCTGCTACTGCTGCTGGAGTTGCTACTGCATTCCCGGCAGTTGAACCTGTCGCTAGACCAATTATAGGTTCTTCTTTAAATAACTTAAGTAAAACATAAGCTCCTATTCCAGTTAAAGAAGCTATTACACCTAACAGTATTCCTGGTCCTCCTGCTGTTATTATAGTTTCTAAATTCATACCTGTACCTAATGGGAATGAGAAAAATGGTATTAATAATAACTTACTACTTCCAAGGAACGCTCTCATATCAGAATCTATATTACCTAAAATCATACCTATTACTATTGGAATCATTACTGCTACAAGTGACATAATAGGAATTTGAGCAAGACCTGATGCTCCTAGCGCAACTAATGTAAAAAATGGACCATCCTTTAAAGATAATAAAGCATAAGCACCTACATCTGTTTCATCTCCATATTGTGAAGCAAGAGATGCATATAAACCACCATTACAATTTGTTAATGCTGCAAGAATTGCTAATGGTGATAAACCTAAAACTCCAGCAGGTCCAAATATCTTCCCTACAAGTATACCGATCCCAGCACCTACTATAAATTTACCAGTTATTAAAATTGCACCTTTTTTTAATGCTTTTGGTGCTAATTTGAAGTTTATTTGTGAACCAATTAAAAACATAAAACATGCTAAAATTGTTGATGATGCCTTTGGTCCAAACAGTGCAGTTGTAAAACCACCAATTTCTAAAACTTCAGGAAAAAATGTATTAACTAATACTCCTAAGAAAAGGGGAACAACCATCATTCCCCCAGGAATTCGATCTAACGTTTTTTTAATTGGAATTTGCATATTGATTTCCTCCCCTTGGATATATTTATATTCTAGCTACGCCACTCTCTATAGCTGCCTTTTTTATAGCTTCAGCTACATTATTTGCAACAGTTCTATCTAATGCATATGGAATTACGTTATTTTCATTTAAATCTTCATCTTTTATCATAGAAGCTATAGCATAAGCTGCTGCTATTTTCATTTCTTCATTTATCTCTTTTGCTCTAACATCTAAAGCGCCTCTAAATATACCAGGGAAAGCTAGTACATTGTTAACTTGATTTGGAAAATCTGAACGACCAGTTCCTATTACTCTTGCACCTGCTTCTTTAGCTTCATCAGGCATAATCTCAGGAGTTGGATTTGCCATAGCAAAGAATATAGAATCTTTGTTCATAGATTTTACCATATCTTTCGATACAATACCTGGAGCAGATACCCCAATAAATACATCAGCGTCAACTAACGCATCAGCTAAACTTCCTTTTATATTATCTGGATTTGTGATTTCAGCTAATTCTAATTTAGAATTATCAACATTTTCTATTCCTCTATAAATAATACCTACTTTATCGCAAACTATTAAATTTTTAACCCCTGAAGATAATAATAATTTTGTTATAGCAGTACCTGCTGCACCTGCGCCGTTTACAACTACCTTAATATTTTCTATTTCTTTTTTAACTACTTTTAAAGCATTTATAAGTCCTGCTAAAACAACAATTGCTGTTCCATGTTGGTCATCGTGAAATACTGGTATATCAAGTTCTTTTTTTAACCTTTCTTCGACTTCAAAACATCTAGGAGCTCCTATATCTTCTATATTTATTCCACCAAATCCCGGAGCTATAAGTTTAACTGTTTTTACTATTTCATCTACGTCTTTTGTATCTATACAAATCGGAAATGCATCTACTCCTGCAAATTCCTTAAATAATATCGATTTACCTTCCATAACAGGAAGACCTGCTTTTGGTCCTATATCCCCTAATCCAAGAACTGCTGAACCATCTGTTACTACTGCTACTAAATTTCCTTTAGATGTATATTTGTATACGTTTTCCTCATCTTCATGAATTTTTCTACAAGGCTCTGCAACTCCTGGCGTATACGCTATACTTAAATCATCTCTTGTTTCAACTTTTATTTTACTAATAACTTCAATTTTTCCAACTTTATCCTCATGCACTTTTAAACTCTTTTCAAAATAATTCATATATCTCATCCTTCCTTTTGTTGTTGTTTTTATAATTTAATAATATCAATTGGTTTTGTATATGAAAATATTTCGAAAGTTTAAAACATTTTTTGGTTATAAAGAATATTTTGACATTATATTAACAGAGAATATAAATCTTTATACTGCCCGTAGTAAAATTATATTTATACGCTCTATAGACGCATAATTTCATAAGCAAAATACTACATAAAAATAGAACCGCATAAATCATTTATGATACGGTTCTATTTTTATATATTTATAAACCTTTTATAATCACCATATAAAAGGTATTACTCTATACTTTGTTTTTGAGCAATATGCTCTATACCCCTTAAGTTCTCTTAGGAGTATTTCTTCTTCACTTTTTACTCTCATAACAGTTATTGGTATTATCAATAACATAGGTATTAATGAATAATAAGACCCAAGTGCAAGTGGAATAAACAATGACATTAATATCATTCCTAAATACATAGGATGACGAATTATCGAATATAGACCAGATGAAATTACATTTTGATCCTCTTCTACTTGTATTGTTGTCGATGCATAGCTATTTTGTTTAAATACATAAAATATAAATATATAGGATGCAAAAACAATAATATTTGATAAAATTACAAGCCATAACGGTTCATTTGACCAATTAAATCTGAAATCTATACCAGGTAAAATAAAACCAATATAATATAATTTTAAAAACAAAGGTGATTTTTTCTTAATATTTTTTTCCTTACCTTTAGTTCTTCTCGCTAGAAATTCAGGATTTCTGTTTATAAAATAAGCTGTAATAGAAAAAGTTATTATAGAAAATCCTGACCAAAGAATCCACGCTTGCCAAAATTTCATTGTCCATGCTGGAAGAAATAAAATAACCCACATAATAACTGTAAGTATAATTGGAACTGTAAATAAACTTTTCTTTGATACACTATTAGCTTTCATTGTTGTTTCCTCCCCCGTACATTATTTTAAGGTCTATAATTAAGATACTTTTGTATAAGTTTCTTATGTTTTATTTGAGCTGGTGAAAGATATTTATTTGATATATCATTAAATAAATTCTCATTTGTGTCGTCAAATCCATGTTGACCATATAACATATCTTTTAAAAATGGTTCTTTTTTTATAAATTCTGCACCTTCTCTTGCTAAATTCTCAATTTCAGGATCATCTTCAGACATTTGTTTAAGTTTAGCAAGACGTTTACCAAATTCTAAGGCAATTTTATATTGTTTAGGATTTTCTTTAAAGTATTCTGCTAATTTTCCAAAATTTTGTTGATAATCCTTATCCCACTTAAAATCATCCATAACACCAAAAATATTTCGTTGTTGATTGAATAAATCAGGACAGTCTTCTTTATAGCTCTTAACTTGATCTGAATCTAAAATTTCAGTAATCATCTTAAATGATTTAGATTCAAATGATGTCCTCTCAAGGTCTTCAGTTTCTTCTTCTAATAATATTTCTATCTTAGATAATTGATCCTCTATTTTATTTTTTTCAATTATAAGTTCCGATTGTAATGATTTAAGTACATCTCTTAAACTTTTATTATTTTTTGAATCACCTAGTATTTCTTTTATTTGACTTAAATCTAATCCTAAGTGTTTTAAATGTTTTATCATTCTCATTTGTGCAAGTTCCTCTGCACCATATAGTCTATAGCCACTGTCTGATCTTTTTGGTTCTTTTAATACACCAATTTTATGATAGTACAAGACTGTCTTTAATGTACTTCCCGTTAACTTAACAAAATCACTTATTAAAATTTGATTATTCATATTCATCCTCCATGAGTTCATTATAAACTCCACCCTAAGGGTTGAGTCAAATGGAAATAAATTAATATTATTATTTCTCTACTAATCCATTTTTATAGAATTTTTAATATACTTAAATATAAAAACTCCGTCCTAAGTTAATAGAACGGAGTATATATAAGCTATCTAATTTTTTAATCTACTAAAATTATTTTACACCAACTTCATTCCATGCAGCTTTAACAGCATCAGCATCTTTTTGACCATAAAGATCTTTTGCTGATTGAATTAAAGCACGACTAGCATCTGAGAAGTTTGATTGTCTTGTTAAGTATTTAGTAAGAGCTCTATAGTAAATTTGTTCTGATTTTTCTTTACCTAATTTAGTAATAGTATTGTATGCTGCTTTGTTAGGTATACCACTATTTATATGAACTCCACCATTGTCATATTTTATACTATAATTTTTATAATCTTTCATATTGTCTGGTTGATCATATTTTTTAGGATCTTTTAAATCTCTTATAGCAGTATTAGGTGTTTTATATAAATCTTCTCCCATTGTCCAGTCATCACTATCTACAAAATATCCAAATACATCTGAGAAAGATTCATTTAATGCCCCTGGTTGGTACTTATAAACTAAATCCGCTGATGATGATGTAACTCCATGTGTTATCTCATGTGCAATAACATCATTTGCTGCTGTAAAAGAGTTTTCTGTTACCTGGTCTCCATCCCCATAAATCATCTCTGCACCAGTCCAAGCTGCATTGCTCCAATTGCCTCCTGTATCTGGATCAGGAACATTTACATAAGAATTTATATCTGACCCTTGTCCATCATAACTTTCTCTATTATGAACATCTTTATAATATTGGTAAACTTGATCTGTAAAATAGTGAGCATCTACAGCTGCTTTAAATTTATCTTGATCAAAAAAGCTTTTTATATTTGATACAAGAGTTCCAATTATACTGTCACCTTGGAAAGATTCAAATCCCATAGTTCCTATTTTACCTTTATGAGTAGTATCTAGTAATACATACTTACCATTATCTTCAGTCATTTTTAGAGGACTTTTAACTTGTCCATCTGAACCTATACCACTACCTGTTACTTGTGAAGCTTCTTCTAAAACATTTTGTTTTTCAATTATATTACCATTTTCTGCATCTACTTTAATAATCCAGTGTGCTGCCTCTGGCAAAGTATATGCTAAGTCTAAAGCGTAAACTGCTCTATTTGTTTTTTCATCAACAACAATTTTAGCATCCTGTACAGCATCTTTACCTGATAAGTTTTTAACTTCATCACGTGATTTTTCTATTGATTTAAAAGCTAGTTCAATAGCTTTATTTTGATTTATTTTAGTTTCATTTTTAACTTCTAATTTCCCTTGGTCTAAGTCTCCATTTACAAAAACAACTTTTCCTGTTTTATCTGTATGTATTTTAACTTCAGCAGCTTCTGCAAAATATCCCTCTGCTTTAGGTTTTAAAGTATAATGCGTAAATCCTAAATCATCTTTTTCTTTTTTAACTAATTGATATTGATCTGCATTATCTTTTACCTTGTAGTCATCAGGCATATTTTTAAGTACCTCATTTAAATCTTGGTCTGCTTTAACATTATATGCTTGTGGTAACTCCTCTTTTGTTTGACTATCTGCATAACTTGCTGTTGGTGCTAAAATTCCACATGACAACCCTGCTATTGTTAAAATAGCTAAATTTCTTTTAAACATTTAAATCCATCCCCTTGTTTTGTTAAATTTTTAATTTAATTATGCAAAAATATCAATCTTATACTTAAATAACATTAAGTTTAAGAGGGCGCTAATATTAAGCAAGCATAAGATTGTTTTGAGCTTCTTTGTGTTTTTTAGAAATTTAAGATAAATATTTTTATAGTAAAATAATTTTATATTTAACGTAAATGCTGATTTTACCAGCTTTACAAGTAATAAGTTGTAATTTGAAAACCGTATATTTATATTTATTTTGATAAAAATTATTGAGATTTAAAGATTTGTCATAGATTAAAATTGATTGTATGTAAAAATTAATTTTGATATTTTTAATTTTTCAATGTTAATTCTTTCACTATGATAGTATCTGTATATAGTTAGATTGTCAACTATTTTTTTGTGAATTTTTAGAAAACTAACTTTTTCTATATATACTATATTTTTAATAGATTAAATCTATATAAATAAAACATGAAAAATCATATAAAAAAACCGTATCACTTACTTGTGATACGGTTCTGCTTTTCTTATATATTCTAATATATATCCTATTCCCATGCCTAAAAAACTTCCAGCTGTACCCCACATAAAATTATCTGTAATAAGCCCAATTGCCATTCCAATTGTCAAACCTCCTATCATTAAATTAACCGATAGCTCATCATCTTCCTCATCTTTTTCATACTCTATGTAATTATTAGTACATGATTTACTTGGTTCAATTGTATCTTCACTTTTAGTTTTATTTTCATTGATTATCAAATCATCTAAAGTTACATTAAATATATCTCTTAATAATACAAGGTTGTCTATATCAGTATATGTTTTGCCTGATTCCCATTTTGATACAGCTTGACGAGATACATTTAACATTTCAGCAAGTTGTTCCTGTGATAAATTTTTTTCTTTTCTTAATTTTTTTATATTTTCTCCCAAATTCACTATAATCACCTCATCTTAACTTAAATTATACTTATTTATTGATAAACTCACAATTATGGTGTAGTTGATTTTTGTTAACTAATGGTTGCATTCCTTAATTTTCAAGCAATAATTGATGTTCTTCTAATAAAAAACCGTATCACTTACTGTGATACGGTTTTTTTATATAATTTAAATACATACTAATATTTAAAATCTAAAAGTTTATTTTTTAATTGATTTTCAATATTTATTAATTCTGCTTCAGCTTCTCTACGTTTTTGACGTCCTTCTGTTTGTATATTAAGTATTTCATCAAGGGTTGAAATTAATGATTCATTTGTAGCTCTAAGTGTTTCAATATCAACAATTCCTCTTTCAGACTCTTTTGCAGTTTCTATAGTTGAAGTTTTTAATATTTCTGCGTTTTTGCGTAAAAGTTCATTTGTCATATCTGTGACTTCTCTTTGAACTCTTGCAGCATTAGCAGCATGAGCAACTCCAAGTGATAAAACCATTTGATTTTTCCAAAGCGGAATAGTATTTATAATTGTAGATTGTATTTTTTCAGACATCAATGAATCATTATTTTGAATTAAACGAATTTGAGGAGCCATTTGTAAAGAAATCATTTTAGTTAATTCTAAATCATGAATTTTCTTTTCAAATCTATTACAAAGAGCAACAAAATCATTTAATTCCTGAGCATCCTGAGGATTACCACTATTTTTTGCTTTTTCCTGTAATTTAGGAAGTTCTTCTTTTTCTAGTTTTTGAAGTTTCTTTTTCCCCGCTAATATATACATATACAGTTCTTTAAAATATGCTTTATTTATCTCATACATCTTATCCAGCATAGCAATATCTTTTAAAAGCTGTATCTGATGTGCTTCAAGAATGTTACACATTTTTCCTATATTATTATCTACATCCTCATATTTTATTTTCATTTGGGAAATCTTATCTTTACCTTTTTTAAAAATACCTAAAATTCCTTTTTTCTCTTCAGATTCTTCAAAGTTCTTTAATTCATGAACTACACTAGATAGTATTTCTCCAATTTCACCTAAATCTTTAGTTTTTACATTATTCAATGCTGATTGTGAAAAATCAGAAATTTTCTTTTGAGCACCTGCTCCATATTGTAAAATAGAATTTGAATTATTTATCTGTATTTTATCTACAAATTGATCAACCATTTTTTGTTCTTCTTCTGTAAGTTGAATTTCATTAATTATTTTTTCTTCTGTTTTTTCTTCTTTTACTTTTATATCAACTACTTCCTCTTGGAATGGTTGAAAAGTTAATTCTGGTTTTATATTAATAGATTCTCCTTTGAATTCATCATTCATTTTTAATACCTCCCTTTTATTTAAAACTTACTTTTTAAAATCTTCTTCTACTAATCCCTCTTGTTTAAATAATGTTTTAAGAACAGAAATATCTGTAGAAACATCTAAAACAACATCTTCAAATAAATCATCTAATAAATTTTCAAAAGCTGTATTAATAAGATCAATACTCTTTTCAATTTCTATTTTAGCATTTTCTATATTCTCACCTTTAATTAATTGATTATTTATATCTTTGTATGAATTAATTAATTTTATAGTAATAGGAAGATAATGATTTATAAATTTATTAACTTCTTGTATCTTTTTAGGATTCTTTTCAATCTGATTAAGTATTTGATTTGCAATGTTTCCTAATTTATCTAACTTTATAGCTATCTCTTCTTTATAAAGATCATTTCTTATTTGTTTTATTTGTTCAATATAACTTCTTCCTACTCTGATGATAGATTCTTTTTCTTCTTTTTCTGAATTATATATTTCTTCATTTGATTTTTCATTATCAATTTCTTTAGCTATTTGTTGTTTTTTTAAATTTAAATAGTCACTATAAACTTCATTATTTAACATAAAATAAGTTTTTTCTTCATCTATATGTCCTTCTAAAAACATACCTAATCCAATCATTTTATTTAGATCTTTAATAACAAAACTTTCTTTTTCTTTAGCAAATTTTGCTAAGTCACTAATTAAGAAATAACTATTATCGTCAATAAATCTTACATATTTTTTAAAACGCTTTACTCTTTTTCTTAAAGTCATCCCCCTTAATAACATACCTAAACTTACCGCAAAGAATAAAAATACAACTCCCAAAATAATATTGCTACTTATTATAACAACACTACTAAATAACATCTTAAATACTAGAGTTGTTATCACTGAAAACCCAAAAACTAAACTTCCAATCACTCCGAATAATATATAAAGTATCCCTGATATACTTCCAGATGGTCTTTTACTGATATATGCTGATACATCATTTTTAGATTTTCTATTTAAAATCATATATTTTTCACTATATCCATTAAACTTTGATTTAAATTGATTTAAGGTATCCTCAGTTTTATCAGTAATATCCCTTTTCAAATTAGCAAAATCTATTGCTTTAAGTGCATTGCTAACTGTAGACATAATTTGATCTTCTAAATCAGAAAAATCCTTTTTATTCATTATCTTGCCTCCAGATTATTTTTATTATAATTAACATAAACCTAGATATATACTATTATGTTAATATTTTAAGTTTATTATATCTTATAATTTAGCTAATTGTAACCGCTAACTTATAAGGAATATAATACCTATATTATATAAATACATTATCACTTATGATACACTAGTTTTAATTATAAAAATAGCCTTAGGCTATATATGTTAATGCCTAAGGCTTTTAAATCTTACTTACTTGTGATACGGTTCTCCGTTACACCTCCAACGGAGCGTGTTTTAATTTTTAATACTATAACTAATCACAATTCTATTTCTTATATCTATGATAAATCTTGGTCTTCTAAATATTCTCTAACTAATACGTCTTGCTTATATCTTTCTTTATGAGCTATACAGTCTTTTAAATAAGCCTTATGCTCTATATAATCTATACTATTTATACTTTTCATTAATTGTTCTAAAAAAGTAATTTCATCCTCTATAAGCGGAACCTCACTTCCTGACCAAGACTTTACTCCATGGAAAAATAGTAATTTCTTGAATATTTCTACATCTTTATTTATATTCAGAAAATATGATATTAATTCTATTCTACTTTCTTTAAATGTCGATGAAACTACGTCGAAAATCAAACTAAGATTTTCTTTATCGCTTGAAAATTGTGTTATATAATTTTTTATCCATTCAATCTTTCTCAATTTAATTGTGTTTGAAGTATTTGTATTATTGCTAAATATTTCTTTTATATGAGATTTATATTCCCCTACATATACTTCATTGCTAAGTATCGTATCTAGTGATGTTTGTATTAGTTCATTATAATTTTCTTCTTCCCATAAAAGTTCAAATTTTTGTTTATGATAATTCCTATCATTTATACCTATTAGTTTTATAATAAATCTATCTATAAACTTCATATTGTTTTTAACTAAACTAATAAATAACTTACCATCATAGTCTATATGTTTTTCAATGGTATCTACATATAGGTTTTCTAATATAGTTATATCATTTGAAAATAATTTTAAAATAATATTTATATTTTCATCTTCAAATCTATGACCTAAAAAACTTTTTATAGCATATGATTTATGTTGTATATTTGATGTTAATAATTTTAAAGATAAATCATATATTATATTTTCATCAACGTTTTTGTATAGTTTAATTGATTGAACATCTGGTACTTGAGGATATTCTTCTTTTATTCCATCTTCAAAAACACTTCTTAATAAATTTACATATTTTATAGATATTCTTTCTGTTGGAATAGAACTTAGATATTCATATATCCAAATATTTTTTAATTTATACTCATAATTAAAAATAATTTCCTCCGTTTCTTCGAAGCCTACAATTTCAATAAGATTGTGTACTTGATTAACGTATGAACTATTAAAAGGTGCATTACATTTTAAGTATGATTTTACCGCAGAAATATATTGTTGTTTGTTTTCCCTAATTCCATTAAATATAAAGCTTATACTCTCCTCAAACTCCCAATACTCTCTAGTTGCCATTTCATTTAATACTTTATTACACAAATTAAATAGTTTAATAAAGTCATCTTCTGTGTAAAATTTCACCATATTATACAAACTTTCTTTTTTTCTCTGTTCTTTATTTTCCCAATCTACATTAAAATCATCATCAACCATAGTGTTATATATTAAAAATTCTTTATTGTTTTTATATCTGTTTAATACTTCATCTACCTCTACTCCTAATCTTATATTTATATTTTTAAGTTGATTCAATATTTTACATTGAATAAATTCTAATTCTGTTACTTCTCTAAATATATATTTTATTATATATTTTATATCTATTTCATATATTAATTTAACTTGTTTATCATCTTTACAGTAAGGATTATAATTTACTAATATTTCATTTATAATTTTCCTATATATTTGTTTATTGTATAATTTTCCCAAAACATACCACATTAATTTTCTTAATTTTTCTAAACCTTCACATTTACATAAATTAAATGTAATAAAAGTAAATGATTTATTTGTAGACATTTCAGTACAACTAGTCTCAAATTCAAGATATTTATCTATTATACTTAGAAGCAATAATGTAATATTTTTATCTAATCCCCCATTAGATTTTTTCCACAAGCACTCAATATTTAAAATTTCTTTTTCATACTGCCAGTCATAAGAATATTTATCATATCCTAAACTATCTGATAATACAATATAAAAATCTCTAGCTTCAGAAGGTTGCTTTTTAAAATAATATATTATTAATTCAAGTGCTAATTCATAGTTATTAGAATACTTGAAGTTTCTTAAAATTCCGAGTGTTTCTGAACTAATTAATTTGTTATTTTCTCTTTCTTTTAATTTAGAGTAATCTAATAATATGTTTTCTTCATCCATTAAATCTATTTTCTTTTTTATGTATGCCAATGACTTTTCTTCATTAAATTGATAAAACGCTTTTAAATATTCAAATTTTTCTATATTTCCTTCAATGCTGCTCCATGCGCTATTCACTTGTTCTTTTATATATTTAAAATTGTCTTCACTATAAAATAGTTTCATAATAGTCTTTAGTACATATGTTAATTTACATTTATACGTTCTAAATAACTTCTTTATAATATAATCTAAGTTAATAAACTTCTTTTCAATTAAAACATAATATAATAAGTAATCTCCCATACTTTGATCACTTATTTTTACAGCTTTATCCATGTATAAATCAATAATTTCATTTTCATTGAGTTCGCAACATATTTTATAAAATTCTTCTTCATAAATTCCAATATCTTTTAATATTTCTACAGCTAGTCTATTTTTTTTATATTCAAATGGACCTAATAAAGTCACTATAAATGCAACTATAATCTTATTTCTATCATGAAATTGTTTTTCAATAATCTCCCCATAATAATACTTAAATATATCTACAGAGTTATTTATTGCCGCTAATCCATTTTTTTTCGAAATCTTTCCTGCTAAGACTGCAATTCTTGCATTCCCCTTTGATATATCTACTATTCTGTCTAAATATTTATCATTTCTTATATGTAAATTTTTAATTAAAATATCTCTTATAGCTTCATCTTTTAAAATATCTATTTCTACCTCTTCTGAAGTTAGTTTATTATGTATAATACTCTTTACTCTATCTCTTGCATAATCTCTTACTGTCATTATAATTTTGACATTTATACCTTCAGGTGGTGTTATAGCATAATTTAATATATGTTCTAATTGAGTAATTTGGTTGGCATCATCTACAAATAGTAGATATTCTCCTGAATCTGATAAATAGTATTTTAAGTCGTTATATAACATTTGACCATTATTTTTAATACACAGTGCAGTTGCATTGTATTTATTTTCATATAACCTTGCTAACTCTAGAGCTAGTCTAGTTTTGCCTATCCCTGATTTACCAAAAATAAGTAGGACTTTATTATTTTTAAGTTTATTGCTTAAATCTTCTAATTCAGGTTCTCTATGCAATAGTTCCATATTTATTGATGCATTAACCTTAGTTTTGTCATACCTGCTTATAAATTCATCAATATCAAATATTTGTTCTGTATCTATCGATATATTTAAGAACTCAGATGCAATAGTTGGATATTTGCTTAGTAAATCGTGAGAAACTGTACCTATTCCTACTAAATTTATTTTTACCCCTTCAAGTATATTTTCTAGCTTTTTCTTTTGTTCTATATGAATATTTGTTGATGTATAACAGCATATAATTTCTTCTATTTCTTTTATATCTATATCAAGTTTTTTCTTATCTAAGCATGACCTTATATCTTTTTCTATTTTTTCATATGATGTACTCTCAACTGCACCATACATAATTAAAACATATCTACCATTCTCTAACTTTACATAGGAATCTGGAATTCCTTTTGTAACTTTATCAGTTCCAGTATGTGAACCCAATGGTTCAATATTAGTATACTTAAATTTTTTGTAAAGATATGCGTCCATTAGTTTTTGATATTTGCCTCCATCTAATTGTAGAATAGCTTGTTGAATTGCATTTATTTTACTCAAAACTACATCCTCCTTTACATAGTATTCAAACATATCTATTCAACTCACAACCATTAACTGTATTAAATCATTGTGTATGTATTAATATATTCTCTATATAAATTTTACCATAGTTAAACATAATAATTTAATCTCTTAAATAAAAAAGAAGTACCGAAACGGTACTTTTTCCTATAAATCTATATCATTCAATATCTACTTTAGTTCTCTCAACTCATAAGTGATAAACGTAATTCGCTTCTCCATCTTCTAATGACTTTCATCTCAATCCTTGTATCAAACCTCAGATTTCTATTATTCCAGCGCACTAAATTTAACAACTTAAATAAGCAGTTCATTTTTAATTTAAGCTGTTATCCGTTACTTATGATATGGTTCTCCGTTACACCTACAACGGAGCGTATTTTTCTAATTATTATTTATTTCCGAATTAATTTCATTTAAAAATTTTTCTGTTCTTTTTTTTCTATTTTCTTTTTCTTGTAATTCCAATAATTCCTCAATAATGATATATATACTATTCTCAACTATATTAAAATATTTATTACAATCTTCTTCTGTTAAACTATGTACCCCTTTGCTTAAAACTGAGTAAATATATTTATTTTCAGTTAAGTAGTTAGGAAGATACTCTTTTAGTATTTCTATCTTCTCTTTAAATTTTACATTATGTGACTCAAACTCTTCTTGTTTAGTTTTATCTAGGTTTTCTTTTATATCTATATACTTATCCTCAACAATACTTTCTAAAACTCTCCTTAAATATAAAAAACCACCTATAGAAAAATTATTATGATAACAAATTAAAGCTTTATTTAAATCACTCTTAATAACCTTATAATTTTTATATTTAGAATATCGCTTATCTAACTCTCTATTATGTAAGTCAACACTTGATGGATTTTGTCCTACCTTTTGTAAAATTAAATTCTCACCTTCTAAGTATAAATTATAAATAAATATAAATTTATGATTTTTATCATGTGAACAATATACAGTTTTAGTAAAGTACTCATGATCTTTAATCAAAATATTTATCCTATTTTTTAATTCATATATAGCATATTCCTCATCATAGTTATCAAAATCATCTGCTAACTGACCATACAAAGTTTTATTCTTTAATTTTCCATCTAAATCTAACTTTAATATCTGCATAGAATTTTCTCTCTTACATCTGCTACAATAACCATAAATACGATCTTCGTATAATAAAAACTCTATAAGCGCATTGAATTCAACTGGATATTTTTCCTCATATATATCTTGTACATAATCAAAAATATCGTCTGTTACTTCTTCTTCTCTCGAAACCTTTTCTATTTCTGTAATATTTACAGTTAATTTTTCATACAAAGGCATATTAAATAATAACTCGATCTTGCTATATTTTAAAATATTTCCCATTATTCCTCCTACTAGTATATTACCCACTCTAAATTTCACCTATAATTATATTACAAATTTTAAACAAGTACAATTAAGCATAGAAATATAAGAAAAGGAAGGGTCTTCGTCTTCTTCAGACGACCCTTCCTTCACTAAGTATCTTATTACATCTTCATTTATCTGTAACTCTATAGTATCTATAGCTCTTGATTTATCTATTGTTACCTTAGACACAAGTAAGTTCAACAACTGCTTTCTTTGTTGTCTTGTACTACTCTCCTTGAATACTTGTCCAAACTTCTTCATTACTTGACTTACTAACTCAAAAGATATTGGTTCTTCTTCTAACATTACATCTTATTTTAGTTAATCTAATCTAAGTTTTAATGTATCTATTTCTTTATTTGGTTTTTTAACTCTTTCAGATAGTTCACGGTTACTTTAGATTAGAGCTAATTTGTTAAATTTTATCCTTGTATTTATCAACCTTTTTAAAACATGTATGGTACGTTTCTCCCTATAAGTCTTAAGTTAAGTTTATTATAGATTTATGTATTCTGTTACTTCAAGATACTCATAACCCATTAGATAAGTAAACTTACGCTACTAATTAAGCATCATCAATTGCATGCTTGATAATTAAAATAGGTAATTAATTTATTATATAACTATATCATTTTTCAATTATCCAAAACTAAACATTGTTTAGTATTCCCACTCCACGTAACTTCTCATTTCCATTTCATAGTCCTTGATATTATCTAACCATGAATCACAACTATCAATAAAATGGAAAAGCCCTAACAGATAACTATAGAAGTTCTCTACATCTATTTCCTCATCATTAAACTTATATTCATTGCTAAATGAACACGGATACCTAAACATATCACCGTTCTTATCTAGACTATTTAAAGCCTTTATGTATGTCTCAACTAAGTCTAGTGTTTCTTTATCCTGATTGTCTTCTTCTGAATAATAAACTAACATTGGTTTGATTGAATTCCATAAGTCCTTATATAACAAGTGAGAATTCCTCTTTCTTCTGATTGTATTCTCATCAACACTTTGTTCCATCTTTATGTGAAGAAGCCTTTTCAATCCTATCTCAATAGCATTTCTCATTAGGAAAACTATCGGGTAAAATAATCCTCCATCTTTTGATTCTTTAAATCTTTCGAATAAAAACGTTGCAACCTCACTATATCCTGTTACCTGCCTATGGAATCCATCACTCCATGGTGAATCCCATAAATAGCAATTATTTATACCTGTCATTGCTAAGTGTATAAATTGTGGCTCTTCTTCAATGTCTAGCTCTACTTCATTAAACCATTCACCAAATATCATTTTATTTAAAGTGCTATAACAATATATAAGTTTATTACTCATCTTCCAAACATCTAAAGCTTTATCTCCATATTGATGCATGAACTCATCTTTAAATGGATACCTGAAAAGATCTGAACTGGAATCTACTAACTCTATACTATCTAAATACTTTTCTAACCACATTTGTTCTGCTTTGTTTAGCTCTTCAATACAATATCTATCTTTAAATGTATTGTACAACTCCTTTACATTATGTTTATTAACAATAAATATTCCCTGTAGCTCACTCTTAGTAGCTCCCTTAACAGCTAATCCTGCCTTAAGCAATAATTCTATAGCCTGTCTCATCATATAAATTCCAGGTAAAAACCACATGTCATATTTGATATTATCATTATATTGGCCTTCTATAATATCTTTTAATGTAATATAGCTTGTGTTCATGTACTGCCTAGATAGATCTAAATAGTCTTCATCAGTTTTTTTACTCCACTTTACATGTACTTTCATCTCTTCATTTAGTATATCTTTAATATTTTTATCTTTTTCTACCCAAACATATTCCAATTTAAGTGCCAACTCCTTTTCACATCATATTTATCTAATATATTTCTAAAAAATATTCAATCTTCTCATTAAATTAACTAGATTAATTACCCCTTATAAATTCATCTTCTAACTTTAAATTTATTACTGATTCATTATAACATAATTTATAAATATAACCTTGCTTATGATACCGTATTTTTACATATAAAAATAGCCTTAACCAATATATATCAATGGATAAGGCTATTGCGCTCCTTTACTTGTGATACGGTTCATTATTATTTATTCTAAACGCTCTATAAACTTGTTCCAAAAGAATCAATCTCATTAACTGATGAGGGAAAGTCATTTTAGAGAAAGATAACTTATAATCAGCCCTGCTTAAAACTTCATCAGAAAGACCTAAAGACCCACCGATTATGAAAGTTATATGACTGTTACCTCTAACAGCTAACTTGCTTATAGTATCTGCTAACTCTTCAGAAGATAGATTTTTACCATCAATAGCAAGAGCTATCACATAACTATTATTTTTTATCTTCCCAAGAATTTTTTTACCTTCTTTATCCTTAACAATTAACATATCCTTAGGGCTTAAATTTTCCGGACATTTTTCATCATCTAATTCTATTAAATCTAATTTGCAATACTTAGATAATCTCTTTGAAAACTCTTCTATTCCTAATTTCAAATATTTTTCTTTTAATTTACCTACACTTATTACTGTAATATTCATATTATTTCTCCTTAATCCGTTCAGTTAAATCTATCTATTTTATATTATAGACATGTGATACTTCGTCTCTAGATAAAACATCTAGCTTAACATCTTGTCCAACTATTATGTCATTTTGAGTTAGTATTCCCTTTGATGTTTCATATGCTAACTCTGGAAAATTATTTTCTTTACTTAAATGAGCTAATAATATTCTTTCCGTTCCTTCTTTTATAAGCTCAACGCAGAAATTAGCTGCATCTTCATTTGATAAATGTCCTTCCTCTGACATTACCCTTTTCTTTAAACTATATGGGTAAGATCCCATTAAAAGCATATTTGGGTCATAATTTGACTCTAGTATAACTAATTTTGACTTATACAAGTGTCTTTTTAAATTTTCTGTTATTGTACCTATATCTGTTGCTATAGACATTTTTTCATTATCTGCATAAAAATTATATCCAACTGCATCAGCCGCATCATGAGGTATTGAAAATGGTCTTACTATTATATCTCCTAAAGAATAAGTCTTATCATTTTCAAAAACTTTCATATTATGGTCTTTAATATCACCTAATTTATCTTTCATTGAACACCAAGTTTTGACATTTGCAAATATAGGTATATTAAATTTCCTAGATATTATTCCAGCACCTTTTATATGGTCTGAATGCTCATGTGTTATAAATATCCCTTTTATTTTATCTATATCTGCTTCTATATCATTAAGTCCTGTTGTTATTCTTTTACCACTAAGACCTGCGTCTACTAATATCGATGTATCTTTATATCCAACATAATGACAGTTCCCACTACTTCCGCTTCCTATTGAACAGTATTTTAGCATTCGGTCACCTCGTTTTTATCATAGTCATAAATTATATTATACCAAAAAATAAGAGCATTAAATAAAAATTTAATGCTCTAGTTAAAATTTACTTGTATTCCCTTATTATTTTATCTATGTCTATCCCCTTACTATTCCATAACTCTACAAACTTAGCTGCATTTACATTTTGATATTGATATTTATTAAAATATTCTTTTAGTGTAGAGAAAAATACATCATCTCCAACTTCTTTTCTAACTGCATCAAAAGCTAATGCCCCTTTAGTATACACATTCAAGCTATAATCAATTGAGTTTTTATATTTTGTTGTAGGCTTAAATATATTTTCACTTAAATGGTGCTTAGTTTGTATTTCCATTGTTTTTATTAGTTTTTCATATATGTCTTTGCCATACTTCTCTTCAAAATATAAAACTGTAGAATATTCAGTTAGAGCCTCATCTAGCCACGGCTCACTTATTTCATCATTGCCTATAACTGAATACCACCATTGATGTGCTGTTTCATGAGCTATTACATATTCTAATAAAAATTTATCTTTTTGTGTATATAGGCTTTGATCTATCATAACTAGCATTGGATATTCCATTCCACCTATAAAGAAATCACTAGCTACTACTGAATATGTATCATATGGATATTTTCCAAATAAATCACTAAATATTCTAATTGAGTCTTTTGCTATACCTGTTGCATCCTCTGACATTTTGTCATTTAAGTTATATGTATTTATAGATATTCCTTTGTATGAATCTCTGTTTATATCAAATTTAGTACTCAATACAAAAGCGAAGTCTCTAACCTTTTTAGCCTCTACCTCATAAAGAACTTTTTCTCTATCTCTTTTCTCATTAACTACGTTTCCTGTGCAACCCATCTTATACTTTGTAGGTATTAATATTTTCACATAAAAATCTCCTGTATCACTATAAAATGGATCCCCTACTGTTTCATAGCTTTTTAAATTCCATCCTCTATCATCATTTACACATGCTATAGGGAACCAATTGGTTACGTTTACTGTATTTTTTCCATATCCAAATCTGCCTTCTGAATTTGGAATTTTTACATTATATTTCATGTCTATAGATATTTTTTCCCCTGGTTTTAGTTGCTTGGCCAATTTTATCTCTAGTAAATCATTCTTGTCGCCTTCAATTTTATATTCTAATTTCTTGTCATTATTTAAAACATTTTTTAAATCTATATATCCTTCATTAAACCCATTAGGATATGCTTGTTTCATTTCTTCTTTTTCAAAAGGAGCATATTCTTTTTTGGAGAATGCATTCGGATATATGTGGAAATAAACTTTATCTAATGTGTTTTCAGTATTGTTTATATACTCTACATTTTGGTTGCACATTAATCGTTTACTTTCATCATCAAATACTACATCCATGCTGTATCTATTTATGCCTTTTTCTTGACTAGGACTAAATGTTTGTACACCTTTTTTGCTTCTTTGGGTATATATACCCCCTCCTATCAATATGGTCAACGCCACTACAATCGATAGAATTTTTCTTACTTTTTTGTTGAAGTTTATTACCAAATTATCCCCCTCCTATTTAATATGAATAATTTGAATTTTTTTCTACAAGATAAATTTGTACCAAGTTTTTGTGATATAATTTTCTTTGGCTATTGTAGCATGTAATTAAATTTTTGATATTATGATATAATTTAAAATGAGGTGATTAAATGTTTTATAAGGAAGTTAATGAAATTGACTTAGGTGAAACTTCTATTGCGAATATCTTTATAGATATATTTATGCCAATGGCGGACGGCTTATACGTAAAAGTTTATCTTCTTGGATATAAAAGTGCCTGTGATTCCAGTTTTAATCCTAAGTTTGATAATAATTCTATTGCAAAAAATTTAAATGTACCTCTTTCTGATGTAATATCTGCTTGGAAATTCTGGGAAGGTAAAAAA
>NZ_FNGW01000029.1 GCF_900103615.1 Romboutsia lituseburensis DSM 797
TCATATGATGCAAGTGGAAACTTAGGATATCATGAGGACTTAGTAAATAAAGTAAACTACAGATACATATATGATTTATCAGATAGGTTAGTAAAAATAAAAGAATCTAATGGAAATGAAATATTATACAACTACGATGCAAATAGCAATCACAACAAAGTCACAGAAAAAGTAAACAACAACACATATGTAACAAGTTACGCATATGACAAAGATGATAGACCAACAAGTGTTACAACACCTAAAAATAAAAATATAAATTATAACTATGACAAAATAGGAAGAGTATCAAATAACACAATAAGTACAGGACTAATACCATACACCACTAAGTATTCATATGTAAATGGAATAGATGGATCAACAACAAACAAGATATCATCTATTGAAAATGGAGGAAAGAAAATTTCCTACACATATGATAAAAACGGTAATATAGAAACTATAACTGAAAACTCAAAAACAATAAAATATTACTACAATGAATTAAATGAACTTAAAAAAGAAGAACACAGAAATAGTAGTGGAGCACTTGAAAAAACTATAAAGTATTACTATGATGGTGGAGGAAACTTACTAAAAAGAGAGCTGTATAAAGGAGAATCTACAACTCCTACAGTAACATCTACATCTAAACAAATTGATAATAACTGGAAAGATAAATTTACAGGATTTAATACAAGAAGTATAGGAATTGATGAAATAGGGAATCCAATAGCATGGGAGAAATGGGTTACTAATACTGATGGTGAAATTCTAGATATAGATGGTAACGTAGATAAAGATGGAGAAAATCCACTTTATGAACAATGGGAATTTGAATGGGAAGAAGGAAGACAGCTATCAAAGATATCTAGAAGCGGAAAAAGTCTATATGACATAGAATATAAATATAACGATGATGGAATAAGAACAGAAAAGACAGTAAATGGAGTTACAACAAAGTACCATGTAGTAGATGGTAATGTAACATTTGAAACTAATGGAACAGATAAAATCTATTACACTTATGATAGTGAAAATAAGCTTGTAAGTATAGAGTTAAATGGAGTAGAATATTACTACGTAAGAAATGCTCAAGGAGATATAATATCTCTAATAGATAGTTCAGGTGATGAAGTTGTATCTTATACTTATGATACATGGGGTAG
>NZ_FNGW01000017.1 GCF_900103615.1 Romboutsia lituseburensis DSM 797
TGTAGTTTTACCGTGGTCAACGTGACCTATTGTTCCTATATTAACGTGTGGTTTATTTCTTTCAAATTTAGCTTTAGCCATTTTGAAATACCTCCTGTTTTATGATATAAATTAATATGCTTATAATAAGCTTATGGTAAGTATTTTACTATTAATCATTCCTATTTTCAAGATGTTTTTCTAATTTTCTCTTAACCCTCTGAAGAGCATTATCTATTGATTTTACATCTCTTTCAAGCCTGTCCGCTATGTACTGATATGACTTGCCACTTAAGTATAGTCCTAATACCTCTTGTTCTAAGTCACTTAACAGTTCATTTATCTTAGATTCAATATGTTTAAGCTCTTCTTTGCTAATTATAAGCTCTTCTGGATCTGTCACTATACTTGTTGCTATTATGTCTAAGAGCGTTCTATCAGATTCTTCATCATATATAGGTTTATTTAAAGACACATAAGAGTTTAAAGGTATATGTTTTTGTCTTGTTGCAGTTTTAATTGCAGTTATTATCTGTCTAGTTATGCATATCTCAGCAAAACATTTAAATGAATTAGTTTTGCTTCCATCAAAATCTCTTATTGCTTTATAAAGACCTATCATACCTTCTTGAATTATATCTTCCTTGTCAGCTCCTATTAAAAAATATGACTTTGCCTTAGCTTTAACAAAGTTTTTGTATTTTTTAATAATATATTCTAAAGCTATTGTATCCCCATTACTTGCTTTTAATACTATATTGTATTCATCTTGTTGACAATTATCTATCAACTCATATTCTTTTTCTTTAGCTACTAACATGTTATCCCCCCATAGAAACATTTTCATAGCTATATTATAGACTAATGAATATAGCAGTTTCAATGCATTCTACGAATGTTCTCAAGTTTCGACAATGTTTCTTTGTCTAATCTATCTTCTAACCAGTTACGTTGTATCTTTTTCTGATTACTGCTATTTTTTTCTTTCATACTCTTCTTTGCATGTTCTAGATCTAACTTCAATTCTCTAGATGATATCCTAGCTGCCCCTTTACCCAATACTATTTGCTGTTCTGCATAGTCATTTGTTGCAACTTTGACATCATCATATTTAGATAATGAAGTTATAAATTTTTCTATATAGCTGTCTGCTGTTTGATGTTCCTTTGTATAAACAACTTGTATATGTTTTCTATTTTCAACAGTTTCTTTGCTATTTTTAATATTATACGCATCAAATACTATTATTGCTTTTCTTCCTGTAAACTCTGCGTATTCTATAATCAGATCTATTAATTTCTCTCTAGCACCCTCTAAATCACTTATTGCTATATATTTCAAATCATCCCAGGCATTTATAATATTATAGCCATCAACGATTAAATAGCTCTTTATATTTCTTCTCATTAATTTATTTTACACCTGATCTTTGCTTAAATATTTCGTAAAGAAGAATACCACCTGCTACTGATGCATTTAATGAAGTTACATTACCTATCATAGGCATCTTAACAGTGAAGTCACAGTTTTCTTTTACTAATCTAGATATACCAAATCCTTCACTTCCTATTACTAAGCCTAATGCTCCTGTAAGATTTTGTTCATAGAATACTTCTCCATCCATATCTGCCGCAGCTATCCATAAACCTTCCTCTTTTAACTTTTTGATAGTATTAACTATATTTGTAACTTTACAAATTGGTACATATTCTATTGCTCCTGCTGATGCTTTTACTACAACTGGTGTTATGTGCACAGATCTTCTCTTTGGTATAATTACACCATGAGCTCCTACTGCATCTGCTGTTCTAACTATAGTCCCAAGATTATGAGGGTCAGTTATTTCATCTAGGATTATAAAGAATGGGTCTTCACCTTTTTCTTTTACACTTTGAATTAAATCTTCTAATTCCCAGTATTTATACTCACTTACTTGGGCTATTACACCTTGATGAGCATGGCTTGTACTTATTTCATCCAATTTATTTTTATCTACATATTGAATTATTAAGTTTTTTTCCTTAGCCATTCCTATTATTTTTTTTATAGATCCTTCTTTAGCAGAATTTGCTACCATTATCTTGTCTATTTCTCTATTGTTTTTTATTGCTTCTATTACAGGATTTCTACCTTCTATTATTGCCAATTCTTCCACCGCCTACAAATTCTTAAATTTCTCTCTTACCTGGATAATATTACCGCAAGCCATATTACCCTCTGGGCAAGGTCCTTGAATACAGTTAGGCCCAATATTTTTAAATAAAATTGGAGCTATCTGTCTTAATTGTCTTAACATTTCTATTGATAAGTCTCTTATTTCCCATTGAGCTCTTTCACAGCATCTATGATTTAAGAAATTATATAGAGTTCTTATATTCATAGTAAATACCATTTTAGTTTCACATGCATTTGGGAATACATATCTAGCATCTTCTATTGCTTTCTTTTCAGCTTGTCTTTTAGCTTCTTTCTCATTTTTTCCATTTTTTATTAAATTATTATAATGTTTTTCAAATAATATATCTACTAATTTGTCATATACTTCTTGATCTTTTTTCATAGAATCTATGAATAGTTCTCTTGCTTCTTCTATTTCATTTATTTCATGAGGAATTATATATTCAAATTGATCTAACTTAACATATCTTTGACTTTGTTGTGAATAGCTTGCTATACGATGTCTAACTATTTGATGTGAACATGCTCTAGAAATTCCTTCTACTGCAAATGTAAATGATACATGTTCTAATGGAGATTCATGCCCTATGCTTACTAGCATATTCAAAAACTTATTTACACTTTCTTCTGTTAAATTTTTTTCTATTTCGTCAACTCCAACAGCTGAATAACATAGTTTCGCAGCCATAGATATAACTTTCTCTGGCTCTGGTGTATGAGATAATATTTTTACTTTCATCCACTAACGGCCTCCCTTTTAATAATTTATAGATTCTATTATACCTTATCTGGAATATAAATTATATAAATTTTTCCTCTACAAAATAGGTTTATTTAATTATAAAATTCCAAATAATAATAATTAAAATATACTTTGTAATACTATTTAAATTACTATTAACTCTAATTTCCATTCAATAGTTATTAAATAAAAAAGAAGTGTCTAATATCATATTTTTATTGTATTAGACGCTTCTTTTGATTACATATTTTTTTCTATTATTTTAATACCTTCTTGAATTATATACTCTAATCGTTCTTTTTCTTTACCTAAATGTAAATAACCAATTAAAGCTTCAAATCCAGTTGCATGTTTATAATCTATTATATCTGCATTTTTAGGAGATGTATGAGACTTTTGATTTCTACCTCTCTTAAAAATTCTTAATTCTTCTTCTGTTAATTGTTCTTCTATTTCATGCATTATTGTTGCTTGAGCTTTTGCTTTTACATACTTAACTGCAGATTTATGAAGATCATTCACTTTTTTATTTATGTTTTTCGTTATTAAATATTCTCTTATATAAGTTTCATATACAGTATCACCTATATATGCTAAAACTAAAGGAGATATCGTAATTAATTCTTCTCTTTTCATAATTATGCTCTTTTCCACTTAGTACCTTGTCTTGTATCTTCTAAGATTATACCTTTATCTAATAGTTGTTGTCTTATATCATCTGCTAGTTGGAAGTTTTTATTTTTCTTAGCATCAACTCTTTGTTGTATTAAATTTTCTATCTCTTCATCTACCATATCATCATTTGTTTTATTAACTATGTTTAATACACTAGTTAATTCATTAAATTCATCTAAGCACTTTTTAGCAAACTCTAATGATGATTTTTCATTAACATTTGAGTTTATAAACTTAGATAATTCAAATATTACACTTACTGCATCAGCAGTATTTAAATCATCTTCCATAGCATTTATAAATTTAGCTCTGTATCCATCTAACTCTGCCACTAATGATTGCTCTTGTGATGTCATTGCTGATTCTGATAGATTACTTAATGTAAATTCTAATTTTTCTTTAGCATTGTATAGTCTTTCAAGTCCTGCTTTAGCTTGAGATAACATTTCATCACTAAAGTTAACTGGATTTCTATAATGAGCTGATAACATAAAGAATCTAACTATTTCTAAATCATATTTTTCAGATATATCTCTTACTGTAAAGAAATTACCTTTCGATTTACTCATCTTCTCATTATTTATATTAATATATCCATTGTGTACCCAATAATTAGAGAATACTTTACCACTTCTTGCTTCACTTTGTGCTATTTCATTTTCATGATGTGGGAATGCTAAGTCTTGACCACCTGCATGTATGTCTATAGTTTCACCTAAGTATCTATTAGACATTACTGAACATTCTATATGCCATCCTGGTCTTCCTTCTCCCCAAGGACTATCCCAACCTGGTTCTCCTTCTTTTTTAGACTTCCAAAGAACAAAATCCATAGGATGTCTCTTTTGGCTATTAACTTCTATTCTTGCTCCAGCTTCTAAATCATCTTGATTTTGTTTAGAAAGTTTTCCGTATCCTTCAAACTTTTTAGTATCAAAATATACATCTCCGTTTACTTCATATGCATATCCCTTATCCTCTAATTCCTTAACAAATGCTATGATTTGTTCTATATTATCTGTTACCCTAGGGTGAACATTCGCTCTCTTTATCCCTAGTCCATCTGCATCTACAAAATACTCATTTATATATTTGCTAGCAACTTCTTCTGGAGATATTTGTTCCTCATGACCTCTTTTAATTATCTTGTCATCTACATCTGTAAAGTTTTGTACGTATGTTACATCAAAACCTCTATATTCTAAATATCTTCTTAAAGTATCAAATATTATAAATGGTCTAGCGTTTCCTATATGTATATAGTTATATACCGTAGGACCACACACATACATTTTTACCTTTCCTTCTTCTATTGGAACAAACTCTTCTTTCGTTCTTGTTAATGTATTGTATAGTTTCACACTCATCACCTCACTGATTGTTATATCTTCCCATAAATGTTATATAGTATTATTATAATTTAAAATCCTGACAATTAATAGTATTACTATTATGTCCTATAGAATTTTAAATAATTTATATTTTGAAAATATTATTGGATTATTCTTCTAAAAATGAAACTTTACTAGAACTACAAATATCGTAAGTCTCTTCAGTTATTATTTCATCATCTTTTAACTGTTCTAGTATATGTATATATTCATTGCAAAGTTCTTTCAATTCTTCTTTAACTTTATCTATACTACTATACATAATTACCCCCCTATAAAAAAATAAAACGCTCTATATATTTAACAAAAAATTTTATAAACAATATTTTATGACGTTTTAATATATTACATTTATTAACTCAAATTCCTCCACCTAGCTATTCAAATGTTTTCATCAAAAAACTACATAAAAATTTTATTCATTATTTAATGCTAAAATTTAACATTTTTTATGCTTCTATTTTTATATTTGGTAAAATAATATTTTAGTTAAATGAGATAGTTCGATTCATTACGTTGTTTTTTTACTTAATATTTTTATAAAAAAATCCACCTAATTGGTGGATTTTTTTTATAAAATATTATTTTTTACATATGATATTCTAGCTAAGCAATTTTCTTTCCCTAAAACTTCCATAGTTTTTGGTAAATCTGGTCCATGCATTTGGCCTGTTAATATTATTCTAGAACCCATGAATAAGTTTTTACCTTTTATACCATGTTCTTTTTGTATCTCTTTAAACATAGCCTTAACGAATGCTTCATCTACTACTTCAGCATTTTCTGTCTTAGTTTGTAATGCATCTATTAATGTTGGTATATGTTCTAAGTTTAAGAATTCTCTACATTCTTCAGTTTCTAATTTAACTTCATTTCCAAAGAATATATTAGCATGTTCAGTTATTTCTTTTACATATTGTAATTTTTCTTTAAGAACAGATACCATTCCCTTTAAGAAATCATACTTAGTTGTAGCTTCTTCTTCTGTTACAAATCCAGCCTCTACTAAGAAAGGTATTGCTAAGTCTGTTAAGTAAGCATCATCAGCATCCTTTATATAATGTTGGTTAACCCAATTTAGCTTTTCAGTGTCAAATACTCCACCACTCTTAGATACTCTTTCTACAGAGAATGCTTTTTCTAATTCTTCCATAGTGAATATCTCTTGATTATCCTCTGGAGACCATCCAACTAAAGCAACATAGTTTATTAATCCTTCTGGTAAGTATCCTTTTTTCTTGAAATCTTCTACTGCAACATCCCCATGTCTTTTACTTAATTTTTTCTTTTCACTGTTAAGTATATTTGGTAAATGTACAAATGTTGGAGCTTCCCATCCAAATGCTTCATATAAGTAAACGTGTTTTGGAGTTGAAGAAACCCATTCTTCTCCTCTTATAACATGTGTTATTTTCATTAAGTGGTCGTCAACTACAACTGCAAAGTGATAAGTTGGGAAACCATCAGTTTTTATTAATACTTGATCATCTAAATCATCAGTGTTAAATTCAGTTTCTCCTCTAACTAAGTCAGTAAACTTTATAACATGATTTTCTGGTAATCTTAATCTTATAACGTGAGGCTCACCAGCTGCTATTTTAGCTTCAACTTCTTCTTGAGTTAAGTCTCTACAGTGACCATCATATCTTGGAGTTTCTCCAGCTTCTTTTTGTTTTTCTCTTACTTCATCTAATCTTTCTTTAGTACAGAAACAGTAGTATGCTTGTCCATTATCTAATAATTGTTGTATATACTCTTTGTATATTCCTAGTCTTTCAGATTGTATATATGGACCATATTCTCCTTTTTGAGTTATGTTTCCATTTTCATCTAGTACAACACCTTCAGTGTGGTTAACTCCACCCCAAGCCATACCTGTAAGCATGTTTTCTATTGCACCTTCTACTAATCTAGTTTGGTCTGTATCTTCAACTCTTAATATGTACTCTCCACCCATTTTTTTTGCAAATAAGTAGTTGTATAAAGCTGTTCTTAAACTACCTATATGTACAAATCCAGTTGGACTTGGAGCAAATCTTACTCTTACGCTCATATTGCTACCTCCTATATTAATCATACGTATTTATAATATCAAATAATATATATATTGTAATGTTATTTTATCCAATTGATATAAAAACACATCGATTTGCTTATATATTTATTATTTTTTTATGTGGATAAGTTTAATTTTTAAATAATTAAAATAGTATACATATCCACATTTAAACTTAAAATGTTAATAAGTTAGTGGATTATATATACTATTTTAAATTTTATATTATCCTAACTTTACGTTATTTTTTTCAAATTCAGCTTTAATTCTAGCTTCTATTTCATCTAAAGATATTAACTCTTTATCTGCTTGATCTCTTAATTTAAATTCAACTTTACCTTCAGTTATGTCTTTACCTACAGTTATTCTCATTGGTATACCGATTAACTCACTGTCTTTGAATTTAACCCCTGCTCTTTCATCTCTATCATCTAATAATACTTCTACACCCATAGATTGTAACTGTGCGTATAATTTTTCAGCAGCTTCCATTTGTTCTGCTTTCTTTATATTTACAGGTACAACTACTAAATGATATGGAGCTATTGATAATGGCCATATTATACCATTTTCATCATGATGTTGTTCTATAACAGCTGCTGCTGTTCTTTCTACACCTATTCCGTAGCATCCCATTACTATTGGTTTAGACTTACCATCTTTATCTACGAAGTTTGCACCCATAGATTCTGAGTACTTAGTTCCTAATTTGAATATATGACCAACTTCTACTCCTCTAGCTATTTCAAAGTGACTTCCACACTTAGTACACTTATCAGACTCAGTAACATTTCTGAAATCTCCAACTGTACCTTCAAAATCTCTTCCATAGTTAGCATTTTCTATATGGTATTCACTCTTATTAGCTCCAACAACTAAGTTTCTAGCATTAGCAACTTCATTGTCTATTAATACATAATCTGCCTTTATTTCAATAGGTCCTGCAAATCCAACTGTTGCATTTGTTACAGCTTCCACAGTTGCTTCATTAGCAAGTTCAAATTCTACTACTCCACCTATAGCATTTCCTACTTTAACTTCATTAACTTCTCTATCTCCTCTTACTACAACAGCTACAGTTTTTCCGTCAGCAACATATACTAAAGTCTTTGCAAACTTATCTGCTGATAACTTAAAGAAGTTTTCTAATTCTTCTATAGTGTGTACGCCCGGAGTGTGTACTTCTTTTAATTCTTTCATTTCTTCTGTTGATGCCTCTGATGATTGAGCTACTGCTTTTTCCATATTAGCTGCATAATCACAATTGCTACAGAATACTATTTCATCTTCCCCAACTTCTGATTTAACCATAAACTCAGCTGATACTGAACCACCTATTGCTCCTGTATCTGCTTGAACTGGACTATTATCTAGGTCACATCTTGCAAATATATTTGTATACGCTTCAAACATATCTTGGTATGATTTATCTAATCCTTCTTGATCCACGTCAAAACTATATGCATCTTTCATAGTGAAAGTTTTAGTTCTCATAACTCCAAATCTTGGTCTTCTTTCATCTCTATATTTAACTTGTATTTGATATAAGTTTAATGGAAGTTGCTTATAAGAAGTTATTTCTTGTCTTATTATATCTGTGAATACTTCCTCATGAGTTGGCCCAAGACAGAAATCTCTTTCATTTCTATCCTTTAATCTCATCATTTCAGCTCCCATTACATCCCATCTACCAGACTCTTTCCATAATTCTGCTGGTATTAATCCAGAACATAATATTTCTTGGCAACCTTTTTTCTCTAATTCTTCTCTTATTATATTTTCTATTTTTTTGAAAACTCTTATTCCCATTGGCAGTTGGTTATATACTCCTGATGCCATTTTTCTTATCATACCTGCTCTTAGCATTAACTGATGACTTGTTATTTCTGCATCAGCTGGAACTTCTCTTAATGTTGGCATTAACATTTTTGACATTTTCATAATAATTGTCCTCCTAATTTTTATTTATAATTGCTTTAAGCTCATTACTTTTTAAATTAAAAAAACCTTTCGTCTCTATACAAATTGTATAGAGACGAAAGGTTGAATTTCCGCGGTACCACTCTAATTAGCTTAATGCTCTCTTTATAGGATATAACGGTCCTTACCGTAAAAGCTTTTTAACGCCTTTATGCTAGAAGATTGGTTCAAAGACTTTTTCTTAGAAACTTCCACCTATCGTTCCCTCTCTGTAAAGATATAATCTTTTACTATTTCTCCATCATAGCTTTAAGTTTTATTTATTTTAATATATACATTTAAACAAATAAGTTTACTAATTTTCGCTATTTATATTCTTATTCCATAATAATATATTATTTAATATTAGTTGTCAACTTTAACTAATAAACAAATACTTTGTGATGATATCCCTTGTTTAGTACCTGTAAATCCTAGTCCTTCTTCTGTCGTAGCTTTGACATTTATATTTTCAATATTAGTATTTAAAGCTCTTGCAATATTAGCTCTCATATCTGGTATATGTGGTGCCATCTTAGGACTTTGTGCTATTATTGTACAATCTATATTTCCTATTACATATCCTTTTTCTCTTATTAAATTATAAACAAATTCCAATAATTTTATACTATCTGCACCTTTATATCTTTCATCAGTATCTGGGAAGTGCTTACCAATATCCCCTAATGCTAAAGCGCCCAATATAGAATCCATAACTGCATGTACTAAAACATCCGCATCTGAATGTCCTAATAACCCAGTTTCATGTGGAACATTTACTCCACCTATTATTAATTTTCTACCTTCTACTAATTTATGTACATCATATCCTAATCCTACTCTCATATTTATCCTCCTATCTATTTTGCATTTTTAAAATTTGTGTTCCTATATTTAAATCTTCTTGTGTTGTTATCTTAATGTTATTATATGAACCTTCTATCATTTTAACTTTATATCCTATACGCTCAACTAACATAGCATCATCAGTCCCATAGAATTTTTCTTTAAATGCATCTTCATATGATTTTAATAGTATCTTATAATCAAATGTTTGTGGTGTCTGAACAGCCCATAATGTATTTCTGTCTGGTGTTTGAGATATATTGTTATCATTATCTACTACTTTTATAGTATCCTTTACTGGAACACCTACAACTACAGCTTTACATTCTTTAGCTTCTTCTATAGACTTTGCTATTATCTCATTAGATACAAACGGTCTTGCTCCATCATGTATTAATACTACTCTACATCTTTCATCTAGTAATTTTAATCCATTGTAAACAGAGTCCTGTCTTTCTTTTCCACCAAATGCAATTTTGATTTTATCAAATTTATATTTCTCTACTATTTCTCTATCAAAAAATTCTTTTTCTTCTTCCTTAATTACAACTACTATATCATCTATATTTTCATTATTTTTAAATTGTTCTATCGTATAAGCTACTATTTCCTTATTTTCAAGTTTTATAAATTGTTTGTTTATTCCCATTTTCATTCTGCTTCCTGTACCAGCAGCTACTATTACAACTCCATTCATATACTCACCTCTTATGTATTAAATGTATACTATTCTATATTCAAATTAAATCATATTAATAAATCATTGTATATATATTTTTAATCAATTTAGATACTTATTACATTAACTGTCCTTATATTTATATGGTTTATATTCACCTATGTTAAGTTTATAATACTAAAAAAGCCTTCACATTTGTGAAGGCTTTTTTTATTAATTTTTTGGTTTTCCAAATATCATTCTACCTGCTGGAGTTTGTAATACAGATGTAACTAGTACTCTAATAGTTTCACCCATATGCTTTCTTCCTCCATCTACTACTATCATAGTACCATCATCTAAATATGCGATACCTTGACTATGCTCTTTACCTTCTTTAACTACTTGCACTACCATTTCCTCCCCTGGTATTGCAACAGGTTTAACAGCATTAGCCAGCTCATTGATATTTAAAACTTCAACACCTTGAACTTGAGCTACTTTGTTAAGGTTGTAATCATTAGTAACTACTTTACCATTTAATACTTTAGCTAATTTTAAAAGCTTCATATCAACTTCAGCTATATCATTAAAATCAGCCTTAGTTATTTCAACTTCTATTTGTAATTCTTCTTTTATGATGTTTAATATATCTAGCCCTCTTCTTCCTCTAACTCTCTTTAAATCATCTGAAGAATCCGCTATATGTCTTAATTCATCTAATACAAACTCAGGTATAACAAGTTTTCCCTCTATAAAACCTGTTTTGCATATATCTGCTATTCTACCATCTATAATTACACTAGTATCTAGTACTTTAGGTGGTATACTTTTAATTTCTTTTTTAGTTCCTTTGTCTTTTAGAGTTGCTAACTTTCCTAATTTATTTAAATTGAATAAATCATCTTTACTCTTAAGAGCTACTCTAATACCTAAATAACCCATAAAACCATATGTTAGGAATGATAAAAATCCTCCTATTATTGGTACTGAACTTATTAGCCCACTTACTAAGTATGCTATAACAAAACCAACTATAAGACCTATCGATCCTAATAATATATCTGTTTGAGGATATTTAGATATCTCTTTATCCATAATTTTTGCTAAATCTTTGCATTTATTTATAACCCATGGCTCTATTGCATAGAATATAAGCCCTATTACTATCCCTACTGATACAGATGCGATTAATCCATATGCATCTGCTCCAAACTTAAGCACTGTAAATTCTTTCATTAATGTAGAATATGTAGTTACACCAAGTGTAAATCCCAGTATTCCAATTACAAATCTTGTTATTTTTTGAATCAATTCTTCACCCCCTGGCTATATACTTAATATTTTTTTATTATAATCCATAATACCCAAAATATTCAAGAACAAAGTAGTAAAACATATTATATATGTCTATCTAATAATACCAATTGTTTCATCTTTATAAGTCCATTTCTAATATATGTTGCTCTAATTTCACCTATACCTTCAACATCATCTAAATCTTCAATTGTTGCATCTAATATTTCTTGGAAGCTATCAAAATAATTAACTAAATTTTCTATAATAGTTGATGGCAACCTATGTATTTTGTTAAGTATCCTATATCCTCTAGGTCTTATAGCCATATCCATATTTTCTGAAAATCCACTGTATCCTAATAATTTAGCCATATTAACTAAATCTATTAGCTCTTCTGATGATAAGTTTTTTATCTTCTTTTTAAAGTCGTGAATATCCATATCTTGTCTACTATAATCTTTAAAAATCAGTCTCTGATCTACTTTAGTAGTTCCCATTAATTCTTCTAACTGCATACTTACTAATGTACCTTCTTTTCCTAGCTCTATTATATACTTTTCAATTATATTTGTAATTCTCATTACTAACTCCATTTTTTGAAGTACAATTGCAACGTCATAAATTGTTACTAAATCATTAAATTCTAAAGCATTTAAATTTATTACTGCTTGATCTAAAACAGATTTATATTTTTCTAATGTTTGTAGAGCTTGATTAGCTTTTGTAAATATTTTAGATATTTCTTCTAAAACATACTTCTGATCTCCTCTATATACAGTTATTATATTTCTCCTTTGAGAAATAGCTATTACAATAGCCCCTGTTTGCTTTGCTACTCTTTCAGCAGTCCTATGTCTTGTGCCTGTCTCTGTAGTAGGTATAGAATAATCAGGTATAAGTTGTGCATTTGCAAATAGGATTCTTTTAACATCTCCACTTATCACTATTGCTCCATCCATTTTTGCCAATTCATACAGAAATGATGGTGAATACTCTGCATCTATACTAAATCCTCCATCAACTACCTTCATTATTTCTTCGCTATTTGCAATAACTATTAGTCCACCAGTTTTAGCCTTTAGTACATTTTCTAACCCTTGCCTTAATGGACTTCCAGGAGATATCATCTTTAATGCATGTAAAACATTTTTGTTATTTAGGATATCTTCCATTATTATTTATTACCCCCTAGTACTATATTTATAGCTTGTCTTAAGTTATCAACTGGCCATATTTCTATTCCTTTTACATCTTTTACTACTTCATAATTGCTTCTCGGTATTATCATTTTTGTGAAACCTAATTTTTTGCACTCTGCTATCCTTTTTTCTATATAACTTACAGCCCTAACTTCTCCAGTTAAACCAACTTCACCTGTAACTGCTATCTTTTCATCCACATTTATATTTCTGAAACTTGAAGCCACGGCTATGATTATACCTAAATCTATAGAAGGTTCATTAATTTTTATTCCTCCTACTATATTTAAATATACATCTTGGTTTTGTATCTGAAGCCCAACTCGTTTTTCAAGTACCGCTAATAGCATTGATACTCTATTGTAATCTACACCTGTTGCAGTTCTCTTTGGAATACCAAAACTTGTAGGAGATACTAAAGCTTGTAATTCTAGAAGCATCGGTCTAGTTCCTTCTACTGTCGATATAATTACTGATCCTGCTACATCTTTTGGCTTTTCTGATATTAGTATTTTTGATGGATTCTCAAGCTCTACTAATCCTAAATCCCTCATTTCAAATACTCCTAATTCATTAGTTGATCCAAATCTATTTTTTACAGCTCTAACTAATCTATAAGTATTATATCTCTCTCCTTCAAAATATAGCACTGTATCAACCATATGCTCTAGAAGCTTAGGTCCAGCTAAAGAACCTTCTTTTGTTACATGTCCAACTACAAAGGTTGATATACCCATTTTTTTCGAAATTTTCATAAATTTCGAAGTTCCTTCTTTAATTTGGCTTACAGTACCTGGTGCTGATGATATTTCAGGACTATATACAGTTTGAATAGAATCTAATATTATTAATTGTGGATCTATGCTTTCTAATTGAGATTCTATAATACTTAAATTATTTTCTGCAAATATATATAAATTATCGGAATTAATTCCTAATCTTTGAGCCCTCATTTTTATTTGTGATTCAGATTCTTCTCCCGATATATAAAGTACCCTTTTTCCTGAATTTGCAACATTACTAGATACTTGTATTAATAATGTTGATTTTCCTATCCCAGGATCCCCACCTACAAGAACTAAGGACCCCTTTACTACGCCTCCTCCAAGTACTCTATCTAGCTCATTTATACATGTTGAAAAGCGTTCTTCTTCTCTAGTTTGTATAGAATTTATACTCACAGGTTTTGAAGAAGATTTATCTATAATAAATACATCTTTTTTTAAGCCTTTTTGCTCTATTTCTTCTACAAAAGTATTCCATTTCGCACATTCAGGGCATTTTCCAAGCCACTTTGATGTTTCATAACCACATTCTTGACATACGTATTTTGTTTTTATTTTCGCCATATTTAAATCACCTTTAATTTGTTTAGTCCTCTTTAATTCTAACACATCTAACATATATTATGTAAATTGATAAAATTTAATTTAAAATATTTTTTATAATATATTTTTAAATAAAAAATATATTTTTACACTAAAATGAGGGGAGAATAATCCCCCCTCCTATATATTACTACTATTTACATTTAAATACTATCTTATTATCTACAGTTTCTGCTATGACTGTACTTCCTTTTTTAACATCTCCTCTTAATATAGCTTCTGATAATTGATCTTCTAGCTCTTTTTGGATTGCCCTTTTCAGAGGTCTCGCTCCATATTCTAAATCAAAACCTGATTCAGATATTAATTTTATTGCATCTTCGCTCATTTTAAAATCTATTTCCATTGATTTCAATCTCTGAATTAAGTCTTTAGTCATTAATTTTACTATCTCAGCTATATGAGATTCTACTAAAGAGTGGAATACTATTATATCATCTATTCTATTTAAAAATTCTGGTCTAAATCTCTTTTTAAGTTCTGCCATTATATTTTCTTTCATTTTTTCATAGCTATCTTTCATCTTTGACTCATTATCTTTGCTTGTAGAAAATCCTAAAACTTTTTCTTTATTTATCTTAGTTGCACCGACGTTAGATGTCATTATTACTATTGTATTCTTAAAATCTACTGTTCTACCCTTAGAATCAGTCAACCTTCCATCATCTAGTATCTGCAATAATATATTAAATACATCTGGATGAGCTTTTTCTATTTCATCAAATAATACAACAGAGTAAGGGTTTCTTCTAACCTTTTCTGTTAACTGCCCTCCTTCTTCATGACCAACATATCCAGGAGGTGACCCTATAAGTCTTGATACCGCATGTTTTTCCATATACTCAGACATATCAATTCTAATTATTTGATTTTCATCTCCAAATTGTACTTCAGCTAAAGCTTTAGATAATTCAGTTTTTCCTACTCCTGTTGGTCCTAGGAATAAAAATGAACCTATAGGTCTATTAGGGTCTTTAAGACCTGCTCTTGACCTTCTGATAGCGCTAGAGATAGCTTTTACAGCTTGGTCTTGACCTATTACCCTATGATGTAGTATTTCTTCTAGGTTTAACAGTCTTTCAGATTCTTCTTCTACTATTTTATTAACAGGAATTCCCGTCCACAATTCAACTACTTCGGCTATAACCTCTGCATTTACCTCATCAGTATACTTAGACATTTCATTCCATTGTTGTTTTACTTCCTCTAGCTGTTTCTTTAAGTGGTCTTGTTCATCTCTTATTTTAGCTGCCTTTTCAAAATCTTGAAATTTTACAGCTTCCTCTTTTTTCTTTGTTATACTTTTGATTTCTTCCTCTAATCCTTTTATCTCTATTTGAGGAGCTGACTTTCTTAATCTTACCCTCGATGCTGCTTCATCTATTAAATCTATTGCTTTATCAGGTAAAAATCTATCTGTTATATATCTAACTGATAAATTTACCGCTGCTTCTATTGCTTCATCTGCTATTCTAACTCTATGATGTTCTTCATATTTTTGTCTTAATCCTTTTAAAATTTTTATTGTATCGTCTTTAGTAGGCTCATTTATCATAACAGGCTGGAATCTTCTCTCTAAAGCTGGGTCTTTCTCTACATGTTTTCTATATTCATCTATAGTCGTAGCTCCTACAACTTGAATTTCTCCTCTTGCAAGTACAGGTTTTAATATATTAGAAGCATCAATAGTAGATTCTCCTGTCGCCCCTGCACCTATAATAGTGTGTAGTTCATCTATAAATAAAATTATATTACCATGTTTTATTACTTCTTCTACTACTTGTTTTATTCTCTCTTCAAACTCACCTCTATATTTTGCTCCAGCTAACATTGCACCCATGTCTAAAGTATATAATATTTTATCTCTTAAGTTTTCAGGTACATTTCCTTTTGAAATATCAATTGCTAAGCCCTCTGCTACAGATGTTTTTCCTACACCTGGATCACCTATTAAAACTGGGTTATTTTTAGTTCTCCTACTTAGGATTTGTATTATCCTTTCTATTTCCTTTTCTCTACCTATAACCGGGTCTATTTTATCTTGAGAGGCTTGCTGTGTAAGGTTTCTTCCATACTTATCTAATAATTTAGTGGAACCTTCTTTTTGTTTAGTTGAACTTGAACTTGAGCTTTTAATTTCACTTTCTCTACTAGCTGTGTATTCATCTAATCCCATCATATCAATTATTAGTTGTACTATTGTTCTTTCATCAATACCCTCAGCATTTAATATTTTAATACCTATTCCTTCACCTTCTTGAACTATAGCTAGCAAAATATGCTCTGTACCTATATAATTACTTTTTAATTTATTAGCAAACATTCCTGAAAGTTCTAATATTTGTTTACTTCTAGGACTTAATGTAATATCTTCCTCTTTGGAGTCAACCTTACCTTCTATATCTATTATTCTTTTCTCTATTATTTTCTCAGTCATGCCTAGTTTTAATAAAACCTTAGCAGCTATCCCTTCTTGCTCCTTTATAAGTCCTAATAATATATGTTCGCTTCCTACAACCTTATGGCCTAAATTCTGTGCTGATTCTAAACTTAAATCTATTGCTCTTTTAGCTCTTTGAGTGAATCTATTAAAATACATTCATTCTCCTCCCTTCTTTCCTCGAAACTGTTTATAATAATTTTAGGTTATTCTAGATTTTAAAATGTTTAGTTAATATATAATGTATATGCATTTTTTTATCTAAAGTTACACTTTCATTTATAACTTTCATTCAACAAAAACTTTATAATAAATAAGGCTCTAGATTTAAAATATCCAGAGCCTTTATATTTAAATTAATTTCTATTATTTATTATTTACATCTTCTATTATTTTTTGGGCAATTTGATTCGGAACTTCCTCGTATGATTCTAATTCCATTTCAAAATATCCTCTTCCTTGTGTCATTGCTCTTAAATCTATAGCATATTTGAATGTTTCTGCTTGTGGGGCATAAGCGTATATAACTTGTTTTCCATTTTCATAAGGCTCCATTCCAAGTATTTTACCTCTTCTTTTATTTATGTCCCCCATAACATCTCCCATATAATTTTCAGGAACTGTTATTTTCAATTTCATAATAGGCTCTAATAAAACTGGTTGAGCTTCTTCCATTCCTTTTTTAAATGCTAGATTAGCAGCTAACTTAAATGCCATTTCTGAAGAATCAACATCATGATATGATCCATCATATAAAGTCGCTTTTATATTTATAACTGGAAAACCAGCTAATATACCTTTTGTCATAGAATCTTTCAAACCTTTTTCTACCGCTGGTACATATTGTCTAGGTACAGATCCTCCAAACAATGCTTCTGCAAATTCAAATTCATTTTTACTTTTTTCAAATTTTATTTTAACGTCACCGTATTGACCTCTACCGCCAGATTGTTTTTTATGTTTACCTTGAACATCTGCACAACCTTTTATAGTCTCTCTATACGCAACCTTTAAGTCTTCTAGTTCTACATCTACGCCAAATTTTTCTCTCATTTTATTCTTAGCAGTATTTATGTGTAGTTCCCCTTGCCCTCCTACAAGAGCTTGCTTTGTTTCTGAATTTCTATACCATACTATTGTAGGATCTTCTTCTGCTATCTTATTTAAAGCTACTGCAACCTTATCTTCATCACCTTTATTCTTAGGTACTACTGCATAGTATATTTGTGGTTTAGGTAATCCTAAATCTTCTAATGCATCTCCATCTTTGTCTAAAGATATAGTATCTCCAGTCTGAAGAGAACTTGTTTTAGTTAAAATAACTATATCACCACATTCAGCACTCTCTACCTCTAAAAGTTCATTATTTCTCATTGTGTATAAGTTGTATATTTTATCTTTTACAGATTTATTTATATTAAATACTTCTGTGTCCTTGCTAATCTTTCCTTGCGTAACTTTTAAATATGACATTTTTCCTATAAATGGGTCAACCATAGTTTTGAATATTTGCCCTTTAAATTTGTTTTTTGAATCATTATATCTAGGTTGCAAATACTTAGATACTGTTTCTAATATCTCACCAGTACCTATATTATTTATTGTTGATCCACATATTACAGGTATTATATCTCCCTGTTGCATACCTATAGTTATACCTTTTTGAATTTCTTCTGCTGTTAATTCCTCACCATTGAAATATTTATCTAGTATCTCATCATCGGTTTCTGCTATAAGTTCCATTAAAGCTTCTTTTACACTTATAGCTTCATCTTTAAATTCACCTTCTAGATCATCCATATTTTCAAATACATTATGTAATTTGATAAATTGTTTATTTTTATATATTGGTATAATCATAGGAACTACTTTATTTCCATAAGTTTCCCTCAACATCGCTAAAGTGTCTTTATATCTAGCTTTTTCATTGTCTATTTTATTAATAAACATTATTTTAGGAATATTATTAGTCAATTCTAAAGATTTTTCTGTACCAACTTGAATATCAGTTGTGGCGTCTATTACTATTATAGCTGCATCACTTGCCTTAAGAGATGATATAACATCTCCACTAAAATCAAAGTATCCTGGAGTATCTAATAAATTATATTTATATCCGTTATACTCTACCGGAGTCAACCCCATACTATATGTCATATTAACTTTGTCATTTATTTTAGGTATCTTATTTGTCAGATTTGATGTATAAGCTATTGCATCAATTAGATTTGTTTTTCCACACCCACTGTGACCTAGTATTGCTATGTTTCTTAACATATTACTCTCATAGACCTTCATATAAGCACCTACCTTTTAAAATTTATACAAAATTTAATGTTACATTGACTTACTTAAGTTAATCCTGTGATCAATACTTCTAATAAGACTGTAAACTTTTCTTTTGTAATTGCAGGTGGTGATGTGATTTTACTGATATGCAATTCCCGCGATTAGCTTTTCATAAGTATTTGAGGTTATATAATATTTAAAACCTGATATATAAGCTTCTCGTGAATGTATTACTAATTATTTCTTGGGAAATAAATAATTAATTTAAATAATATTTGGTACAATTAATTATTCTCCATTTAATGGCTTATTCCTCTCTTTATAATTCATTAAATACAGAATTTTTAATATAGAATTTGTTTAATAAATATTTTATATTTATAAATATATATTCAATTTTTGTTATATAATTCCATTTATTATTTCTATATTATTTTATTTTTATATTTAATTAAATCCTTACGTATTAACTCACTATAATGTTTCTCGGGAAACATACAATAAAAATATAATATCTAATGTGATTATTAAACTTTAAATATATTAAGTTGTAACTGAAATATTTCCATATATTCAATATATTATTCATAAAATATTTCTATTTAAAACTTTTTAAAACTTTTTAAATATAAAGCCCATAAGTCTTTAAACTTATGGGCTTTATATTTTTTATTTTTTCATTCTAATTAATAGTTGCTTATCCCCGACTAATTCATCTTGGCTAACTTTTATAGACTTAATTATACCATCAGTTTTAGCAACAATTATAGTTTCCATTTTCATAGCTTCTATTATTATTAATGGTTGATTTTGTTTAACTTCATCATCTTCATTAACTAATATTTTAACTACTTTTCCAGGTATACTTGCTCCTATTTGTAATGGATCATTCATATCTGCTTTCACAATATCTTTTATGTTTCCTGAATAATTATTATCCTTTATTTCTATTTCTCTTATCATTCCATTCAATTCAAATACTATAGTTCTATTTCCATTTTCTTTTACGTCACCTATATCAATTAATTTTATAGTTAATACTTTACCTTCTTCTATCTCTACTTCACATTCTTCACCTTTGTTTAGTCCATAGAAGTACACATGACTTTCAAGTTTAGAAATATCATTATATGCTTGAAGATGTTTTAAATAATCTTCATACACTTTTGGATATAGTGTATAACTTAATATATTCCTTATATTCGTGTCCATATTAAATTTATCATCTAAATATTTTTTAACAGCATCAAAATCTTCTTGTGGGATAAGAGTTCCAGGTCTTACATTTATAGGTGTTTCTCCTTTTAATACAACTCTTTGGATTTCTTTTGGTATTCCACCTTCTGGTTGACCTATCATCCCCTTACAATAATCTAATACTGAATCAGGGAAAGATAGCTTTTCACCTTCTTCTATTATATTTTCTTTAGTAAGTTTATTTTTAGTCATAAATATAGCTAAATCTCCTACAACTTTAGAAGATGGTGTAACTTTTATAATATCTCCAAGTATATCATTTGCTTCTTTATACATTTCCTTTACTTGATCAAATTTATTTCCTAAACCTAAGCTTTCAGCTTGTGGTTTTAAGTTTGTATATTGACCTCCAGGTATCTCATATTTATATATTTCAGCAGAAGGATTACAAAGTCCACTTTCAAATTTAGAATAAACTTTTCTCAAGTCTCTATAATAACTTCCTACCTCTTCATATCCGTATAAATCTATATTCGTATCTCTATCTGTATTTCTAAGTGCTTCTATAATAGCATTTAAAGAAGGTTGGCTTGTAAGTCCTGCCATTGTTTCTAATGCACCATCTACTATATCTACACCTGCCTCTGATGCCATTAAACACGTAGCTATACCATTTCCACTTGTATCATGTGTATGCAGATGTATTGGAGCCTTAACATTTTTCTTAAGCTCTTTAATTAATGTATATGCTGCATATGGTTTTAGTAATCCAGCCATATCTTTTATACATATTATATCTGAACCTAGACTTTCTAATTCTTGTGCCATTTTTATATAATACTCTAAGTTATACTTAGATTTACTTGGATCTAGAATGTCACCTGTATAACACATAGTAGATTCTACTATTTTTCCAGTATCTAGTGCAGCTGATATAGATGGTTTCATATTTTCAACCCAGTTTAATGAATCAAATATTCTAAATACATCTATTCCTTTTTGAGCAGATTCTTTTATAAATTCCTCTATAACATTGTCTGGATAGTTTTTATATCCGACACCATTAGATGCTCTAAATAACATTTGGAACATAATATTTGGTATAGACTCTCTTAGTTTTTGAAGTCTAAGCCAAGGAGATTCATTTAAAAATCTATAAGCAACATCATAAGTTGCACCGCCCCACATTTCAAGTGAAAATAAATCTTTCATATATTCATTAGTAGGCTCTGCCACTTTTAATAAATCATAAGTTCTTAATCTAGTAGCAAGTAGTGATTGATGTGCATCTCTCATAGTTGTATCTGTTAAAAGTAATTTTTTTTCATTTCTTATACTTTCTATATATTTCTCTTTTCCTAGTTTATTGAATAAGTCTCTACTTCCTTCTATATTTGTTGTAACTTTATCTAACTTAGGTTTATATAAAGGATCAAATGTTGGTTTTTCATCACATTTATTTTCATTTACTACTACATTACCTATAAATTGAAGTAACTTCGTTCCTCTATCTTTACTTTCTCTTATTTCAAATAAGTTTGGATTTTCATCAATAAATTTAGTGCTACATTTTCCATCTACAAATATAGGATTATTTAAAACATTTACTAAAAATCCTATGTTTGTTTTAACACCTCTTACTCTAAACTCTTTAATAGACCTTATAGTCTTGTTTATAGCACCCTTAAATGTTCTATCCCAAGATATAGTTTTAACTAATAAGCTATCATAATAAGGACTTATATTAGCCCCTGTGAAACCATTGCCTCCATCTAGTCTTATACCAAATCCAGATCCGGTTCTATATACTTGTATTTTGCCTGTATCTGGCATAAATTTATTTTTTGGATCTTCAGTTGTTATTCTACACTGTATTGAATAACCTCTTATTTCTATATCATCTTGAGATTTAATGTTTATCTCTTCACTATCCAATCTATATCCTTGAGCTATTAAAATTTGACTTTGAACTATATCTACACCTGTTACCATTTCTGTTACAGTATGCTCAACTTGAATTCTAGGATTCATTTCTATAAAATAGTATTCTCCATTTTCATCAACAAGAAATTCTAACGTTCCAGCATTCACGTATCCAACATGTTTTGCTAATTTTATTGCATCATTACATATGCTTTCTCTTAACTTCTCCTCTAGAGAAAAAGCTGGCGCATACTCAATTATTTTTTGATGTCTTCTTTGAACAGAACAATCTCTTTCATGTAAATGTACGATATTTCCTTCTTTATCTCCTAAAATTTGTACTTCTATGTGCTTAGGATTTGATATATATTTTTCTATAAATATAATATCTTCCCCAAATGCTTTCTTAGATTCACTACGTGCAGTTTCAAATTCAATTTTTAAATCTGATTCGTTATATACGATTCTCATACCTCTTCCGCCACCACCATTAGAGGCTTTAATCATTATAGGATATCCTATTTCTTTAGCTATTTGTTGAGCTTCCTCAGCTGTTTTTATAGATTTATCTATACCAGGTATAGTTGATACCCCAACTTCTTTTGCGATTTGTTTAGAATTTATTTTATCTCCCATCATATTCATTATATCGGCTGATGGACCTATAAATGCTATTCCATTTTCCTCACATTTACGAGCGAATTCTGGATTTTCAGATAAAAATCCATATCCTGGATGTATAGCATCTACATTTTTTTGTTTAGCTAAATCAATTATACTATCTATATCTAGGTAAGCATCTATAGGACCCTTATCTTCTCCTATCAAATAAGATTCATCTGCTTTTGTTCTAAATAATCCATATTTATCTTCTTTACTATATATACCAACACTCTTTATACCTAACTCAGAGCATGCTCTAAATATTCTTATAGCAATTTCTCCTCTATTTGCAACTAATACTTTGTTAAATTTTTTAAGCATAATCTCAATCTTCCCCCTTAATTCTTTTAATATTAAAGATTATAGACTAATTTACTTTAATTTCAAATACATTTAGTTAAGTTTCTTAATAAATAAGATAAATTTGTAAAAACAAATTAAAAAGAATACATATATTCAAAAATCACCTCATTTAAATTAAGGTGTTTTTTAGGTAATTAAATATTTTTTTATATAAAAAATATTTTTTATAATCTATCTTAATATTTTAAAATTCTTTTATATAAATTTTTCCACTTAATATTCTATGAATTATATAATAATATGATGACTATTTTTCCAAAATAAAAAGAGCTAATATCTTTTAGATACAGCTCTTTTTACTTGCAATTTTTATGTTTTTTATAAAATAAAAAAAGATTACGTGGCTACGTCTTACTCTCCCAGGGGGTCGCCCCCCAAGTACCATCAGCGCTAAAGAGCTTAACTTCTGTGTTCGG
>NZ_FNGW01000018.1 GCF_900103615.1 Romboutsia lituseburensis DSM 797
TCTACCATGCGATAAAAGTATGTTATCCCGTATTAGCATACCTTTCGGTATGTTATCCGTGTGTACAGGGCAGGTTACCCACGCGTTACTCACCCGTCCGCCGCTCTCTTCCGAAGAAGATCGCTCGACTTGCATGTGTTAGGCACGCCGCCAGCGTTCATCCTGAGCCAGGATCAAACTCTCAAATAAAAGTTGTCCATTGCTCAGCTAATCATTATCTGAATATCTGGCTTGGTTGTTTGTGTTTAATTCTATAAAGAATTATGTTTGTTTCTATAAATTAACCTACTGTTTAATTTTCAAAGTTCTTATGTCCTCTTGTTGAGAACTATTTAATAATAACACCTATTTTTTACTAAGTCAACAATTTTTTCTAATTTTTTTTAAGTTTTAATAAATAATTAAAAATAGGTCATATCAAGTATATATTAAATATCCTAACATAACCTATTTTTCTCTTTTTTTTAATTATTATTCATATTTTCACTAAAATATTTTTGTACTCCTACATATATAGACCACGCTATCTTTTCTTGATATTTCTCATCAGTTAACATTTTAGCTTCTTTTTCATTAGATAAAAAACCACACTCTATTAATACTGAGGGTATCTTATTTTCTTTTAATAAATATATATCATCTCTTGGTTTTATTTCTCTATTATTTGTTTTATCAACAACTCTCTTTAATTCTTGTTGTATATATTTTGATAATTGTACTGACTCTTCTTTTCCTTTAGGATAAAAAGTTTGAGCACCATAATATTTAGATGCACCATTTCCAGTTAAGGCATTCATATGTATAGATACAAACATATCTGCATTAGACTCATCTATTATTTTTTTTCTATTTTTAAGATTCTCATTATATTTTTGTCTTGTTGTTTTATTACCATCTTCTTGATACAAACTACTATCATCTTCTCTTGTTAATATTACAAGAGCCCCGCTAGATTCTAATAATTCTCTTAATTTTTGTGCGATAGCTAAATTTATATCTTTTTCTTTTATCGTCTTATCTTCATTTAAAGTTCCTGGATCTATTCCTCCATGTCCAGCATCAATTATTATAGTTTTATTAGTTACCGGCATATACTCCATAACATCTTCCGATACATTTTTTATTTCAAATATTGATACTACCACTAATATTAATGCTATAGATCCAAAAATTATATGTTTTATGTACTTTCTCACAATATCACCCTGTACATTTATATTAAAAAAGACTTTGGAATATTCCAAAGTCTTTGTACAAACATATAAAATTATCTCTTTGAGAATTGTGGAGCTCTTCTTGCTGCCTTTAATCCGTATTTCTTTCTTTCCTTCATTCTAGCATCTCTAGTTAAGAATCCTTCTTTCTTTAAGTCTCCTCTTAACTCAGCGTCAGCTTTTAATAAAGCTCTAGATATACCATGTCTTATAGCTCCAGCTTGTCCAGTGAATCCTCCACCTTCAACCTTTACTATAACATCGTACTTAGTTTCGTTGTTAGTTAACACTAATGGTTGCTTAACATCTCTTATTAAAGTTTCGTAGTTGAAGTATTCTCCAACTTCTCTTCCATTTACTACTATATTTCCTTCACCTGCAACTAATCTAACTCTAGCAACAGAGTGCTTTCTTCTTCCAGTTCCGTAATATTGAACGTTAGCCATGATAACTCCTCCTTTCACCCGTAATTATTATTTAAAGTTTAAAACTTCTGGATTTTGAGCTGCATGGTCATGGTTTGCTCCTGCAAATACTCTTAATCTAGTCATCATTCTGCTTCTTAATTTGTTCTTACATAACATACCGCTTACTGCATGAGAAACTACTTCCTCAGGCTTCTTAGCCATCATTTCTCTGTAAGTTATTTCTTTTAATCCACCTACATATCCTGTGTGGTATCTGTACATTTTTTGATCTAATTTCTTTCCTGTTAAAACTACCTTCTCTGCATTCACAACAACAACGAAATCTCCTCCGTCAACGTGTGGAGTGAAAGTAACCTTGTGCTTTCCTCTTAATACTGTCGCTATTTCAGTTGCTAAACGACCTAATGTTTTTCCTTCAGCATCAACGATGTACCATTTTCTTTGTACATCAGCTGGCTTAGCTATATAACTTTTCATAGTTGTCCCTCCTTAACTTATTTTCATATAAAAATTTTACCGTTTATGTCAAGTCCGGGGCAAGTGGACTTATTAACACACTCTAATTCATTTTAATACATGGCCCCTGGTGTGTCAAGCTAATAATCAACTTTTTTAAGAAATAATCCATGAGCTGGCGCAGTATGACCACACATACCTCTTTCCTTTGAGTCAATTATATTTTTTAAGCTTTCTTTTATCCTTCCTCTGCCTATATCAACTAACGTCCCTACTATTATTCTTACCATATTATATAAAAATCCATTACCTTCTACTTCTAAAATTATTAAGTTATCTTGTTTTTGTAGTGTAATGTCATAAATAGTTCTAATAGTATCATTAACAGAAGAACCAGAGCTCATAAATCCTTTAAAATCATGCTCTCCAATTAGGCTTTTAGCTTCTTCACACATTTTTTTTAAATCTAAATCATATTTTACATGATATGACATATCTTTGTATATAGGATTTCTATAAGAACTATTATAAATTAAATACCTATATCTTTTTCGTTTAGCACTATACCTAGAATGAAACTCTTCATCTACTTCGATACAATCTATTATTGATATATCTTTAGGTAGCTTAGCATTTAATGCATTTGGCAACTTTTCTGTCGGTATTTTTGATTCTAACTTAAAATTAGCAACCTGTCCTAATGCATGTACACCTGCATCAGTTCTACCAGAACCTGTTATTTTTATCTTTTCTTTAGTTATTTCATAAATAGCATTCTCAATTGTACCTTGTATACCTAAAGAATCGGGTTGTTTTTGCCATCCACAATAGTTCTTGCCATTGTATTGTATAGTAACTTTTAAATTTCTCATCATTTACCTCTTTATATAAATCTCGTAGCTATAATTATAACCAAATATATAGCCAGTATACTACTTGCTACATAATCTACTTTACTAATTACAGCTTCTTTCATTTTAGTTCTATTGTACCCACCTCTATAGCATCTAGCTTCCATAGCCATAGCAAGCTCATCAGCTCTCCTAAACGCACTTACAAACAAAGGAACTAATAGTGGAACTAGATTCTTAGCTCTACTTATAAGATTTTTACTTTCAAAATCCGCACCTCTTGACATTTGAGCTTTCATTATCTTGTCTGTTTCATCTAATAGAGTAGGTATAAATCTTAAAGCTATTGTCATCATCATAGCTAATTCATGTACAGGTAGTCCAACCTTTCTGAATGGACTTAAAAGCCTTTCTATTCCATCCGTAAGTTCTATTGGTGATGTAGTTAAAGTAAGTATAGATGTTCCAACTACTAAAAATACTAATCTAACTGCCATGAATATAGCCTGTTCTATTCCTTGCCTAGTTATAGATAAAAAACCAAATGACCAAATAGGGTCTCCAGGTAAAAAGAATACATTTATAACAAAAGTAAATAATATTATCCATCTAAGTGGTTTTATCCCCTTTATAATATACTTCATTGGTATATTAGATAACTTTACTACAGAAATTAGCGCTAATAAAACTACTGCATATGGCCAAAACTTATTTATTATGAATAAAGACACCATAAAAACAAAAGTAGCTATAAGTTTTACCCTAGCATCTAATTTATGAATAGCAGAGTTAGATGGATAGTACTGACCTATAGTAATATCTTTTAACATTTTTTTCTTCCTCTCATAATTCTTAATATTTCTTCTTTAACTTCATCTAAAGTTAATACATCTTCCCTTATATCAAAGCCTTTATCTCTTAGTTTCATAGTCAATTCTAATACCTGAGGTATATCTAATCCAATTTCTTTAAGTCTAGATATATTAGAATTGAAAACTTCTCTAGGACTACCCATGAATTCTATTTTACCATGATTCATTACTATTAAAGTCTTTGCTAGCTTAGCCATATCATCCATACTATGAGAGGATAAAATTATAGTCATATTTTTTTCTTTATGAAGTTTTTTTATAAGTTCAAATATTTCATCTCTTCCACCAGGGTCTAGACCAGCTGTAGGCTCATCTAAGATTAATACTTCTGGGTTCATGGCTATAACCCCCGCTATAGCAACTCTTCTTTTTTGTCCCCCTGATAATTCAAATGGAGACTTATCTTTAAAAGCCTCATAATCTAACCCAACGGCTGCCATAGATGTTTTAACCCTTGAGTTTATCTCCTCAACCTCTAAACCTAAATTAGAGGGTCCAAAAGCTATATCTTTTTCTATCGTTTCTTCGAACAGTTGATATTCTGGATATTGAAATACAACTCCTACTCTTTTTCTTATATCTGTTAAGTTTAAAGTTGGATCTGTTATATCAAAATCATTTATATATATTTTTCCAGCATGAGGTTTTAATATTCCATTAAGATGTTGTATTAAAGTAGACTTCCCAGACCCTGTATGACCTATTAGCCCCACAAAATCTTGATCCTTAATCTCAAATGAAATATCATCTAATGCCTTACTTGCAAAAGGCATACCTTCATTGTAAATATGAGTTAAATTCTTTACTATAATTGACATAATTTCATCACCATCTCATCTACAGTCAGTATATCACTGCTTATATTTAGCCCTTCTTCTTTTAATAAACTTGAAAGTTCTGTCATGCAAGGAACATCTAAACCTATTTTTCTTAATAAGTCTATCTTACTAAATACTTCTCTAGGTGTTCCTTCAAGTAATTTTCTTCCTTTATCCATAACTATAACTCTGTCAGCTTCTACAGCCTCTTCCATAAAGTGCGTTATATGAAGTGTTGTAATATTTTCTTCTTTATTAAGTCTTTTTATTGTCTTCATAACTTCTTTTCTACCCGATGGATCTAGCATAGCTGTAGCTTCATCAAATATTATACACTTAGGTTTCATTGCAATAATACCCGCAATCGCAACTCTTTGTTTTTGACCTCCAGATAATAAATGTGGTTGTCTATCTCTTAAATCATACATTCCTACACTCTTAAGAGATTCCTCTACCCTTTTTCTAATTTCCTTAGGAGGTATTCCTAGATTTTCTGGTCCAAAGGCTACATCCTCTTCAACAATAGTTGCAACTATTTGATTATCTGGATTCTGGAAAACCATACCCGCTGTCTGTCTTATATCCCAAAGTTTATCTTCTTCTCGAGTATCTAATCCATCGATAAGGATGTTTCCTTCACTCGGAATCAATATAGCATTCAAATTTTTAGATAAAGTAGATTTACCTGAACCATTATGTCCTATTATAGCTACAAATTCTCCCTCTTTTACATCCAACGTTAAGTTATCTATCGCTTTAAGCGAACTTTCTTCTGTTAAATATTCAAAAGAAACTCCATTAACTTTTATTATATCTTTCATTAATTTACTCCTTTAGTAAATAGTATAAAAGCTATATATACTTATTTTAGTTAACAACTAAGCTCTATATAATAGCTATAAAAATCATTTTAAATAGTATTATACCATAGTTTTTCATAATTTTCATAATTCGTTAGGGTACAAATTAATATATAAATTCTACACATTTAAACATATATAAGCGTAAATTAATTTTAATTATAATATAAGTAAAATTTTTTTATATACTTTATATTTAAATATAAAAAAAGGACTAAGCTATAAAGCTTAATCCTTATCATACTATACTAATTCTATAAAAGCCATTTCAGCAGCGTCGCCTTTTCTTGGTCCTTTTTTGATTATTCTAGTATATCCACCGTTTCTCTCAGCATACTTTGGAGCTATTTCAGTGAATAAATTGTTTACTACAGTTTCATCCATAACATAAGCTAAAACTTGTCTTCTAGCATGAAGATCTCCTCTTTTACCAAGAGTTATCATCTTTTCTGCCATTCTCTTAGTTTCCTTCGCTCTAGTTACTGTAGTTTCTATTCTTCCGTTTCTTAGTAAATCAGTTACTAAGTTTCTTAACATAAGGTTTCTGTGAGCTGTTTCACGTCCTAATTTACGGTAAGTAGCCATACTATCCCTCCTTTTTGCTATTATTCTTCGCTTGGTTTAAGACCTAGTCCAAGTTCTTCTAACTTTTGGATAACCTCTTCTAGAGATTTCTTTCCTAAGTTTCTAACTTTCATCATATCGTCCTCAGACTTATTAGCTAATTCTTCAACTGTATTGATTCCCGCTCTCTTTAAACAGTTGTATGATCTAACTGATAAATCTAATTCTTCTATAGTCATTTCAAGAACTTTTTCTTTTTGATCTTCTTCTTTTTCTACCATTATCTCAACATTGCTTACATGCTCTGTTAAGTCTATGAATAGATTTAAATGTTCAACTAAAACTTTGGCTGCAAGAGATATTCCTTCTTGAGGATTTATACTTCCATTAGTCCAAACGTCTAGTACTAATTTGTCATAATCTGTTTTCTGACCTACTCTTGTATTTTCTACATGGTAGCTCACTTTTTCAACAGGAGTATATATTGAGTCTACAGGTAAAACACCTATAGGCATATGCTCTGTTTTGTTTTCTTCAGCAGAAACATAACCTCTACCTTTATCTACAAATATTTCCATATTAAACTTAGCATTCTCATCTAGCGTAGCTATCTTTAAATCCTTGCTTAATATTTCAACATCAGGAGGACATATTATGTCTGATCCCGTGATAGTGCATGGACCTTGAGCTTCTATTTTAAGTGTTCTACTTCCTTCACCATCTATAGTAGCTGAAAGTTCTTTTAATGCTAATATTATTTCTGTAACGTCTTCTTTTACACCTGGTACTGTAGAGAATTCATGAAGAACTCCATCTATTTTTATAGAGTTAACTGCAACACCTGGTAAAGAAGATAATAATATTCTTCTTAAAGCATTACCTATAGTTATGCCATAGCCTCTTTCTAGAGGCTCTATGACAAACTTTCCATATCTATAGTCTTCGCTAAGTTCGATTATATCTACTTTTGGTTTTTCTATTTCTATCATGGACAAAACCCTCCTTCAAATTTATTAATCCACTGAGGGTAAACAAAATCTTAAAATAAATTTTAAAATATGCTTATTACTTAGAGTAAAGCTCTATGATTAAGTGTTCTGCTATTTCAAGATCTATATCTTCTCTTGATGGATTAGCAACAACCTTAACTGTCATTTCTTCTACGTTAGCTTCTAACCATTTAGGAGCTATTCTTGTATTGTTTTCTACTAAAGCTTTGAATTTAGCAGATGATTTTGATCTTTCTTTTACTGTTATAACATCACCAGGCTTAACTGTTATAGAAGCTATATCAGCTTTGTGTCCGTTTAATAAGAAGTGACCGTGTCCTACTAATTGTCTAGCTTCTTTTCTAGATGAAGCTAATCCCATTCTGTAAACAACGTTGTCTAATCTTCTTTCTAATAGACTTAATAAGTTTTCCCCTGTTATACCAGCCATCTTTTCAGCACGCTCGTATAAGTTTCTGAATTGAGTTTCTAAAACTCCGTATATTCTCTTAACTTTTTGCTTTTCTCTTAATTGTAATCCATAGTTAGAAACTTTCTTTCTTCCTTGTCCATGTTGTCCTGGAGCATAGTTTCTCTTAACTATAGCACATTTATCAGTGTAACATCTGTCACCTTTAAGGAATAATTTCATTCCTTCTCTACGACATTGTCTGCATGATGCACCTGTGTATCTTGCCATGTCTTTGCACCTCCTAATTTACTAATTATATAATTATACTCTTCTTCTTTTTGGTGGTCTACATCCATTGTGAGGAATTGGAGTAACGTCTTTTATCATAGTTACTTCTAATCCTGTAGCTTGTAAAGCTCTTATCGCAGCTTCTCTTCCTGAACCTGGTCCTTTTACGAATACTTCTACAGTTTTTAAACCGTGTTCCATTGCAGCCTTAGCAGCTGTTTCAGCAGCCATTTGAGATGCGAATGGAGTCGCTTTTCTTGATCCTTTGAATCCTAATTGTCCTGAAGATGCAGCAGATATAGCATTTCCATGAACATCAGTTAAAGTTATTATTGTATTGTTGAAAGTTGATTGTATATGTGCTTGTCCACGTTCTATGTTTTTACGTTCTTTTCTTCTAACACGTGTAACTTTCTTTTTTGGTTTAGCCATTGTTTTCCCTCCTATCTAATTATGATTTATTACTTCTTCTTCTTACGAGATACAGTTTTTCTAGGACCTTTTCTAGTTCTAGCGTTAGTCTTAGTTCTTTGTCCTCTTAGTGGAAGACCTTTAGCATGTCTCATACCTCTGTAACATTTTATATCTCTTAATCTCTTTATATTTAAAGCTATCTCTCTTCTTAAGTCACCTTCAACTAAGAAATCACTATCTATTATCTTTCTTAGGTCGTTAACTTGTTCTTCAGATAAGTCTTTTATTCTTACATCAGGATTTATCTCAGCTTTAGCTAATATTTCGTTAGCAGTTGCTTTACCTATACCATATATATAAGTTAAAGCTATTTCCGCTCTTTTTTCTCTAGGTAAATCTACCCCAGCTATTCTTGCCATTAATTCGCACCTCCTACACTTAGTTTTTAGTGTTAAAATCTTAATTAATATTCAATCCGAAATCAGATTTGTTTACGCATTTAATACGTTTCGTTAACATCACAATTTAATATTATACTATATATGTTAACAAATTGCTAGTAATAATTTATTATCCTTGCTTTTGCTTATGCTTTGGATTTTCACAGATAACCATTACTTTACCTTTTCTTTTTATTACTTTACATTTTTCACATATTGGTTTTACTGATGGTCTTACTTTCATTGTTAATCCCTCCTTAGACTAATATTAAAATAGTCTACTTCTTACGCCAAGTGATTCTTCCTCTTGTAAGATCATACGGAGAAAGTTCTACATTCACCTTATCACCTTCAAGAATTCTTATGAAGTTCATTCTTAGCTTTCCAGATAAGTGACATAATACTTCATGTCCATTTTCTAACTTTACTTTAAACATAGCATTAGGTAAGTTTTCAGTAACTGTACCTTCTAGTTCTATAACATCTTTTTTGGCCATTAATTAACCAAACCTCCATTTCAATAAGTTAAATCATTTGATCTAACTTAGTAAGTTGAGCTCTTAAAATATCTGTACATTTGTCAGATTCTATACTGTCCTTAATTTCATTATTAACAACATTATATCTTCTATAAGTGCTTAACTTTTCTTAGTTTAGGTTTTTCAAGTGGTTTTTCAACTTGACCTTATACGTAATTATTTAATAGCACTTTTCACTTTTTCAAAGATTATAACGCTGATAATATCAGTGGTTCATCTTCAGTGATCGCTATTGTGTGCTCATAATGAGCTGATTTTTTGCCATCTATAGTGACAATGGTCCATCCATCAGCTAATGTTTTAACGTGATATTTACCAGCGTTAACCATAGGCTCTATAGCTAAAACCATTCCTTCTTGAAGTCTTGGTCCTTTGCCGGCTGGTCCATAGTTAGGTATTTGTGGATCTTCATGAAGTTCAGTTCCAACTCCATGACCTACTAAATCTCTAACTACTGAGAAACCATGTTTCTCAACGTGTGCTTGTATTGCGTGTGAGATATCAGATAATCTATATCCTAGTTTAGCAAATTTTATGCCTTCATAGAAGCTTTCTCTAGTTACTTCTATTAATTTCCTATCTTCTTCAGATATTATTCCTACTCCATGAGTTCTAGCAGAGTCTGAATGATATCCTTTATAATAGGCTCCTACATCTAAACTTATAATGTCTCCTTCTTTTAAAATCTTCTTCCCAGGTATTCCATGAACTACTTCTTCATTAATAGAAGCGCATATCGAACCTGTGAATCCGCCATAACCTTTAAAAGATGGTATCGCATTATATTTTCTTATATTCTCTTCAGCTATTTTATCTAACTCTAAAGTAGATATTCCCGGAGTAACAGCTGCTTTTAGAATTTCATGAGTTTCTGCAACTATTTTACCTGCTTCTCTCATTAGTTCTAATTCTTTCTTTGATTTCAATGTAATCATTATTTTTCACTTCCTAGAGCATTTACTATATCTTCAAATACCTTATCTATTGATTGTTGACCATTTATGTTAGCTATTATACCTTGAGTACTATAATAATCAACTAATGGTTTTGTTTCATCAAGATAAACTTGTATTCTCTTAGATACAGTCTCTTCTGTATCGTCTGCTCTTTGGTATAACTCTCCTTGGCATACGTTACATACTCCTTCTACTTTAGGAGGATTAAACTCAACATGGTACGTTGCACCGCAAGATTTACATATTCTTCTTCCTACAGCTCTTCCAACTAATATACTCTTATCAACTTCGATATTAACTACCTTGTCTAAAGATATATTAACTTGGTTTAGAAACGCATCCAAGTGTTCAGCTTGAGCAACATTTCTTGGGAATCCGTCTAACATAAATCCATTCTTACAGTCATCTTGAGATACTCTGTCTGTAACTAAACCTACAGTTAACTCGTCTGGAACTAATAATCCTTGATCTATGTATTCCTTAGCTTTCTTTCCAAGCTCTGTTCCTTCTTTTATATTCTTTCTGAATATATCTCCTGTTGATATATGAGGTATGTTGTATTTTTCTACTATACCTGCAGCCTGTGTACCTTTACCAGCACCAGGAGGTCCAAGTAATATTATTCTCATATTATCATCTCCAAATTATTTTAAGAAACCTTGATAGCTTCTCATAACTAAATTTGATTCTAACTGTCTCTTAAGCTCTAAAGCTACCCCAACAACTATTAGTAATGAAGATCCAACTAATGTAATGTTAAGTTTCATAAAGAACATAACTATTGCCGAAACCATAACTATACCTGCTAAGAATAAAGCACCAGCTAGAGTCAATCTTGATAATATTCTATTTAAATAATCTATAGTAGGTTTTCCTGGTCTTATACCTGGTATAAATCCACCATTATTTTTCATATTATTTGCTATATCTTCTGTATTAAATGATACAGTCGTATAGAAATAAGAGAAGAATACTATCAACAGAACTTCAAGCGATCTATATATCCAAACTCCCGGAGATCCCATTGGATTTAAGTAAGTTTGAACAAACGTTTGAGCATCTGCACCCATGAACATTGCTATTGTTTGAGGGAATGCTAAAAGTGAACTAGCGAAAATTATAGGTATAACTCCCGATTGATTAACTTTCATAGGTATATGAGAACTTTGTCCTCCATACATTTTTCTTCCGACAACTCTTTTAGCGTATTGGACTGGGATTTTTCTAGTAGCTTCTTGTATATATGTAACTGCTGTTATTGTTAAAAGTATTACAACTACTAACACTAAAGCTGCCCATATAGCTACTTTTCCTTCTTTTATTAAGTTAGCAGTCGATATAATATCTACTGGTATTCTTGAGATAATACCGATGAATATTATTATAGAACTTCCGTTACCAAGACCTTTCTCAGTAATTTTGTCCCCTATCCACATTAATAACATACTTGCTGATACTAATGTTAAAATAACTGTAACTATAAAAAATACACTATTCGTTTTTAAAGCACCTCTTACAACTCCTAGCGTAATCGCTATGGCTTGAACAAATGCTAATGCTAGTGCTACGTACTTAGTGTACTTGTTGATTTTTTTCTTACCTTCTTCACCAGATTTTTGAAGTTCTTCCAAACTTTCAAAACCGACAGTCAGAAGTTGCATTATGATAGATGCTGTTATATACGGCCCTACTCCTAAAGCAAATAATGTGAAGTTACTAAAAGCTCCTCCAGTGAACATATTATATAGGGAAAGTAGACTATTGTCGCCTACCATCGCCCTTATATAATCTGTATTGACTCCAGGAACAGGTATCGTTGCACCTATCCTAAATACTACAATCATCATCAAAGTATATAATATTTTTCTTCTTACATCTTTAAGCTTCCAAGCTTGTTTTAATTTTGACAGCACGTTAAACCACCCCGCCTATAATGGCTAAGAGTTAGCAGATTAGATTAAACTAATTCTGCCTTTCCTCCAGCTTTTTCTATTTTTTCTTGAGCTGAAGCAGTAAACTTAGCAGCCTTAACTGTTACAGCTTTTTCTAAGTTTCCTTCGCCTAAGATCTTAACGCCGTCTTTTTCTATTTTGCTTATAACTCTAGCAGCTTTTAAAACTTCAGCAGTTATTTCTGTTCCGTTTTCAAATCTGTTTAAAGCTTCTACATTAACTTCTGTGTAAACCTTCTTGAATATGTTGTTGAATCCTCTCTTTGGAAGTCTTCTAGCAAGTGGCATTTGTCCACCTTCGAATCCAACTCTAACTCCACCACCTGAACGAGACCATTGTCCTTTTTGTCCACGTCCTGCAGTTTTACCTTGTCCAGTTGCAGTACCTCTACCTAATCTTCTCTTAGCTCTTACTGCACCTTTAGCAGGTTTTAACTCATGTAACTTCATGGATTGCACCTCCTCTTATTGCTCGTTTTTCAAATATTATTCAGCTATTTCAGTAACTTCTACTAAATGCTTAACTTTATTTATCATCCCTCTTGTTTGGGCATTATCTTCTTTAACAACTACTTGTTCTCTTTTTCTTAATCCTAACGCTTCTACGTTCTTCTTTTGGTTAGGAGTAGTTCCTATTGTACTTCTAACTAATTTTATTTGTAATTTAGCCATTTTACACTACCTCCTTACCCTAGTAAATCTTCAACTTTTTTACCTCTTAATTTAGCTATATCTTCAGCTGTCTTAAGAGAGTTAAGTCCTTCTATTGTAGCATTTACCATGTTTCTTGGGTTGTTAGTTCCTAAAGATTTAGCTCTAACATCTGTTAATCCAGCTAATTCAAGTACGGCTCTAGCAGGTCCACCAGCTATAACCCCTGTACCTTGCTTAGCAGGCATTATTAATATTTTTCCAGCTCCGAAGTGTCCGTGTACTTCGTGAGGAATTGTTGTACCAACCATTGGTACGTTTATAAGATTCTTTTTAGCATCTTCTACAGCTTTCTTTATAGCGTCTGGTACTTCCATTGCTTTACCAGTACCTACACCAACGTGTCCGTTTTCATCTCCAACAACTACTAACGCTGCAAATCTGAAGTTTCTACCACCTTTTACAACTTTAGTAACACGTCTTACTTCAACAACTTTTTCTTTTAAGTCAAGTTGTCTTGCGTCTATAAGTTTACGACGTAACATGTGCATTTCCCTCCTTTGTTTCTTAATTAGAATTTAAGTCCAGCTTCTCTAGCACCTTCAGCTAATTCTTGAACTCTACCGTGATATAAGTATCCACCTCTGTCGAATACAACTTCAGTGATTCCTTTTTCTACAGCTTTCTTAGCGATCATTTCTCCAACTTTTCTAGCTGCTTCTTTGTTTCCTGTATGATTAACAGCTCCTTTTACTTCTGCATCTAAAGATGAAGCAGAAACAACAGTAACTCTGTTAGTGTCATCTATTATTTGAGCGTATATATTGTTAGCACTTCTAAATACACATAATCTTGGTCTTTGAGTAGTTCCAGTTATCTTTCTTCTAACTCTCTTATGTCTTTGAAGTCTATTAGCATTTTTATCAGCTTTCTTTATCACAAGGCTCACTCCTTTCTAGCATTTAAGTTTGGTATTTATTACTTCTTACCAGTTTTACCTTCTTTACGTCTTACAACTTCACCAGCGTATCTTATACCTTTACCTTTGTATGGCTCTGGCTTTCTCCAGTCTCTTATCTTAGCAGCGTAGTTTCCTACTAATTGCTTATCGATACCTTTAACTATTAACTCAGTTTGGTTAGGAGATTCAACTGTTATACCTTCTGGATCTTCCATCTCTACTGGATGAGAGTATCCTAAGTTCATAACTAATTTTTTTCCTTGCTTTTGAGCTCTGTATCCAACACCAACTAATTCTAATTTCTTTTCGAATCCGTTAGTAACACCCACTACCATATTATCTATTAAAGTTCTAGTTAATCCGTGTAATGCTCTGTGTTGCTTGTTGTTTGTTGGTCTTTCAACAGTTATAGTATTTTCTTCTTGATTTATCTTCATTGCACCATCTAATTGCTTAGTTAAAGTTCCTTTAGGTCCTTTTACAGTAACTAAGTTTCCTTCAGCTATAGTAACTTCTACACCTGCTGGTACAGTTATTGGCTTAACACCTATTCTTGACATAGTCTCGCACCTCCTTACATTGTTCGCTTATATTACCAAACGTAGCAGATTACTTCTCCACCAACATTTTCTTTTCTTGCTTGCTTATCAGTTAATATTCCTTTTGAAGTAGATATTACTGATATACCTAATCCGTTTAATACCTTAGGTATTTCTTGCTTAGCAGCATAAACTCTCATACCAGGCTTAGATATTCTCTTTAATCCTGTTATAACTCTTTCTCCTGCTTGTCCGTACTTTAATTGTATTCTTATTATTCCTTGCTTTCCATCTTCTATAACATCGTAACCTCTAACGAAACCTTCTTCTAATAAGATTCTAGCTAATTCTTTCTTCACATTAGAGGCAGGAACGTCAACAGTTTCATGCTTAACTACATTAGCATTTCTTATACGAGTTAGCATATCTGCTATTGGATCTGTCATTGTCATATTGAAACCCTCCTTCCATTTTAAACAAGTTTTTACCAGCTTGCTTTTCTAACACCAGGTATTTGACCTTTATAAGCTAATTCTCTAAAGCATATACGGCATATACCAAATTTTCTTAAAACTGAATGTGGTCTACCACATATAGTACATCTAGTGTATTCTCTAGTAGCGTACTTTTGCTTCTTTTGTTGTTTTACAACCATTGCTTTTCTAGCCACTCGGAATCCCTCCTTTGTCTTAGCTTAGAAAATGACCTTTTCTAAGCTTACTTAGAAAACGGCATTCCTAATAATTTTAATAATTCACGTGCTTCTTCGTCAGTCTTTGCAGTCGTAACGAATATTATATCCATTCCTCTTACTTTGTCTACCTTATCGTATTCTATTTCAGGGAATATTAATTGTTCTTTAACACCTAAAGCGTAGTTTCCTCTACCATCGAAAGCGTTAGGATTAACTCCTCTGAAGTCTCTAACTCTTGGTAAAGATACAGATACTAACTTGTCCATGAAGTAGAACATTTTGTCAGCTCTTAATGTAGTTTTAGCACCTATTGGCATACCTTCTCTTAATTTGAAGTTTGCAACAGATTTTCTTGCTTTAGTTGTAACAGGCTTTTGTCCAGATATTATTTCCATCTCTTCAACAGCCTTTTCTAATCCTTTTGGATTTTCTCTAGCGTCACCTATACCCATGTTTATAACTATCTTTTCTAACTTAGGTATTTCCATAACGTTTTTGTATCCAAATTTCTCCATTAAAGCAGGAGCAACTTCTTTCATGTATTTTTCTTGTAATCTAGAAGCCATTTAAGGTCCCTCCTTTCAAGCTATATTATATTTCTTTTCCGCTCTTTACTGATACTCTAACTTTTTTTCCATCTTTCATTTCAACTCTAACTCTTGTTCCTTTTCCTGTTTCAGGATCAAGTGGCATTACGTTAGATATGTGAATTGAAGCTTCTTTGTTTACTATTCCACCTTGTGGGTTCATAGCGTTTGGCTTTTGGTGTTTAGTTATTACATTTACACCTTCAACTAATACTCTATTAGCCTTAGGGAAAACTTTTAAAACTGCACCTTTTTTACCTTTATCTTTACCTGCTATAACAACAACAGTATCACCTTTTTTAACACGCATCATGTCCTATTGCACCTCCTTAATTATAGTACTTCTGGAGCAAGAGAAACTATTTTCATGAAATCATTATCTCTTAACTCTCTAGCAACAGGCCCGAATATACGAGTTCCTACTGGAGTCTTGTCGTCTTTTATTATAACTGCAGCATTATCGTCGAACGCTATATAACTTCCGTCTTTACGTCTTACGCCTTGCTTAGTTCTTACTATAACAGCTTTAACAACTTTACCTTTTTTTACAACTCCACCAGGTGTTGCACTTTTAACAGTAGCAACTATTACGTCGCCTATGTTACCATATCTTCTTTTACTTCCGCCTAGTACACGTATACATAGTATTTCCTTAGCACCAGAGTTATCAGCAACTCTTAAACGTGTCTCTTGTTGTACCATATCGTAATCCCTCCTTTTCCAAAAAACTACTTAACTTTCTCAACAACTTCAACTAGTCTGAATCTCTTATCCTTTGATAAAGGTCTAGTTTCCATTATTTTAACTTTGTCTCCGATGTTACATACGTTTTGTTCATCATGAGCCTTGAACTTCTTAGTTCTTTTTACTGGCTTATTGTATAATGGGTGACGTACGAAATCTTCAACTGCAACAACTATTGTTTTATCCATCTTGTCGCTTACAACACGGCCTATTCTAACTTTTCTTCTTCCTCTTTCCATGGTTAAAAAGCCTCCTTTCCCAAATTAAGCTCTAGTTTCGTTTAACTTTCTTTCAGCAAGGATAGTCTTAACTCTAGCTATATCCTTTTTAACGAATTTTATTCTAGCTGTATTTTCTAATTGACCAGTAGCTAATTGGAATCTTAAGCTAAATAATTCACTTTTGAAGTCATTTAACTTGTTCATTAGCTCTTCGCCTGTTAAATCTCTTAATTCTTTAGCTTGCATCCTATTCACCACCCTTTACTTCTAAATCTTCACGCTTCACAAATTTACATTTAACTGGTAATTTGTGCATCGCAAGTCTCATTGCTTCTCTAGCTTTATCTTCAGAAACACCTGCTAATTCGAACATAACTCTCCCTGGCTTAACTACCGCTACCCAGTATTCTGGAGATCCTTTACCAGCACCCATACGAGTTTCAGCTGGTTTTCTTGTTACCGGCTTATGAGGGAATATTTTTATCCAAACTTTTCCCCCTCTTTTTATAGATCTAGTCATAGCTATTCTGGCAGCTTCTATTTGGTTAGAAGTTATCCAAGAGGCTTCTAAAGCAACTAAACCGAACTCACCGTAAGTAACTTTGTTACCTTTTTGAGCTTTACCAGCCATGCTTCCTCTATGAACTCTACGACGCTTTACTCTCTTTGGCATTAACATGAGAATTTCCTCCTTCCTCGAACCTAATTAATATTAATTTCCTTTGTTTTCAGTTCTTTGAGGTCTTGATCCTTGAGGTCTTTGTCCTTGAGGTCTTGCTCCTCTGTTGTTAGTTCCTCTATTATCATTTCCTCTTCTATCGTTTCTTCTGTTATCTCTTCTATCGTTTCTCTTGTTATCTCTTCTATCGTTTCTTCTGTTATCTCTTCTATCTTCTCTTGGGTTTACACCGTTTCTAGTTGGTAATACTTCACCGTTGCATATCCAAACTTTTATACCAGTTTTCCCGTAAGTAGTGTTAGCTTCTGCGAAACCATAGTTTATATCAGATCTTAGTGTTTGTAAAGGTACATTTCCTTCGCTGTATCCTTCAGTTCTAGCCATTTCTGCTCCACCTAATCTTCCTGATGCAGAAACTTTTATCCCTTTAACACCTGACTTCATAGCTCTTTGTATAGCTTGCTTCATAGCTCTTCTGAAAGCAACCCTTCTTTCTATAGCTAAAGCTATATTTTCTGCTACTAATTGAGCATCTTTATCTGGGTTTCTTACTTCAACTATGTTAACTATTACAGTCTTCTTAGTCATTTTTTCTAATTCAGCTTTTAAAGCATCTATTCCAGCACCAGCTCTTCCTATAACTACACCTGGCTTAGCAACGTGTAAATCTAGTTTCATCTTGTTTGCTGATCTTTCTATTTCTATTTTCGCAACTCCTGCAGAGTAAAGTCTATTCTTTAAGAATTTACGAACATTGTGGTCTTCTAATAATAAGTTTCCGAACTCTTTCTTATCACTTACGAACCATCTAGAGTCCCAATCTTTTATAACACCGACTCTCAGCCCGTGTGCATTAACTTTTTGACCCATTATTTTCCCTCCTATCTATAAATTATTTTCTTTCTTTCAGAACAACCTCTATATGAGAAGTTCTTTTTCTTATCATAGTTGCACGTCCCATAGCTCTAGGCATGAATCTCTTCATTGTTGGCCCTTGATTCGCAACAACTGATTCTATATATAAATTTTCAACATCCATTTCGTGGTTGTTTTCAGCGTTTGCTTTAGCAGATTTAACAACTTTAGCTATTATTGAAGCCGCTCCTCTTGGAGTGAACTTTAATATTGCTAATGCTTCATCAACATTCTTTCCTCTAACAAGGCTACAGATTTGTCCTGCTTTTCTTGGTGATACACGTACATATTTAGCAGTAGCTTTTGCTTCCATTTGCTATTCCTCCTTCCTTAGTCAGAAATTATTATTTTCTCTTATTAGATTTTTCATCGTCCTTGTGACCTTTGAAAGTTCTTGTAGGAACGAATTCACCTAACTTATGTCCAACCATGTCTTCTGTTATGAAAACAGGCACATGTCTTCTTCCATCATGAACAGCTATAGTATGTTCTACCATTTGAGGGAATATAGTTGAAGTTCTTGACCAAGTCTTTATAACTTCTTTATTTCCAGCAGCGTTCATTGCATCTATCTTCTTTAAAAGTCTCGCATGGACGAAAGGTCCTTTTTTAGTTGATCTTGACATTTAAATTCCTCCTTTCCGAGTGAAAAGTAAATCTATTACTTAGTTCTTCTTGATACTATTAACTTATCAGAAGCTTTGTTTTTCTTTCTAGTTTTGTATCCAAGAGCTGGTTTACCCCATGGAGTAACTGGTGAAGGTCTACCTATTGAAGTTCTACCTTCCCCACCACCGTGTGGATGGTCACAAGGGTTCATTACAGATCCTCTAACAGTAGGTCTTATACCCATATGTCTTTTTCTACCTGCTTTACCTATAACAACGTTACCGTGTTCTATGTTACCAACTTGTCCTATAGTAGCTTTACAGTCTATAGAAACGAATCTCATTTCTCCTGATGGTAATCTTAATAAAGCTTTCTTTCCTTCTTTAGCCATTAATTGAGCAGAAACTCCAGCAGATCTAACTAATTGAGCTCCTTTTCCTGGCTTTAATTCTATGTTGTGTATTACTGTACCTACTGGCATATCCTTTAATGCTAATGCATTTCCTGGCTTTATATCAGCTGTTGGTCCAGATAATATTGTATCTCCAACGTTCATTCCAACAGGAGCTAATATATATCTCTTTTCACCATCTGCATAGTGTAATAAAGCTATGTTAGCAGTTCTGTTTGGATCGTATTCAACAGTAGCAACCTTAGCAGGTACTCCGTCTTTATTTCTTTTGAAATCTATTATTCTATATTTTCTTCTGTTTCCTCCACCTCTGTGACGAACAGTTATTTTTCCGTGTGCATTTCTACCAGAGTTCTTCTTTAAAGAAACTAAAAGAGATCTTTCTGGTTGGTTGCAAGTTATTTCATCAGAAACTAAAACTGTCATTTGTCTTAAGGCAGGAGAAGTTGGTTTAAACTTTTTTATAGCCATCTGTTTTCCCTCCTTCGTTTAGTAGGATAATTACATTCCTTGGAAGAATTCTATTTCTTTACTATCAGCAGTTAATTTAACTACTGCTTTCTTAAAGCTTGCAGTTCTTCCTTCATGTCTACCCATTCTCTTAACTTTTCCATCGTAGTTTAATGTGTTAACTTTTTCTACATTAACTCCGAATATAGCTTCTACAGCTTTTTTTATTTCAGTTTTGTTAGCATCTTTAGCCACAACGAAAGTATATTTCTTGCTAGCCATTTCTAACATACTTTGCTCAGTTACAACTGGCTTCTTTATTATATCATGTGGATTAGTCATCATTATGCGTACACCTCCTCCACTTTTTTAACAGCGTCTGTAGTTATTACGAATGAATCGTATTTTAATATATCATAAACGTTTATAGTGTTAACTGTAGCAGTTGCAACACCTTCTATGTTAGCAGCTGATTTTATTACGTTAGTATTGTTTTCAGCAGTTACTACTAAAGCTTTCTTTCCAGCGTTTATGTTCTTTAATATTTGAGCGAATTCTTTAGTCTTAGGAGCTTCCATTGTTAAAGCATCTAATACTATTATTTCTCCATTTTGTACTTTTGAAGATAAAGCACTCTTCATAGCTAATCTTCTTACCTTTTTAGGTAATGTGTAGCTGTAATTTCTTGGCTTAGGTGCAAAAGCAACTCCTCCACCAACCCATTGTACAGCTCTTATAGAACCTTGTCTAGCTCTACCTGTTCCTTTTTGTTTCCAAGGTTTTCTTCCGCCACCTCTAACTTCTGCTCTAGTTTTAGCAGATTGAGTACCTTGTCTCTTGTTTGCTAATTGGTTTTTAACAACCTCATATAAAACATGTTCATTAACTTCTACGTTGAATATAGAATCTACTAATTCTATTTCTCCAACATTTTGTCCATTAATATTTAATACATTTAATTTTGGCATCGTGCTTCCTCCTTTCTTAGGTTAGTCATTATTTAGAAGACTTAACTGCTTCCTTTATAGTTACTACTGAACCTTTAGGTCCTGGTATAGCACCCTTAACTAATATAAGGTTCTTATCAGCGTCTACTTTAACAACTTCTAAGTTTTGAACTGTAACTTTAACGCTACCCATGTGTCCAGCTAATTTTTTGTTTTTGAAAACTCTACCAGGGAAAGAACAAGCTCCCATTGATCCTGGTCTTCTGTGGTATCTAGAACCGTGTGATTCAGGACCTCTAGATTGTCCATGTCTTTTTATTGGACCTTGGAATCCCTTACCTTTACTTGTTCCAGTTACATCTATTTTTTCACCTGCAGCGAATAAGTCAGCCTTTATTTCTTGTCCAACTGTGAATTCTTCTACAGCATCTACTCTAAATTCTTTTAAGTGTTTCTTTAATACGTTAGCAGCAGCTAAGTGACCTTTTTGAGGCTTGTTTAAAGATTTCTCTTTAGCATCTCCGAAACCTACTTGTACTGCAGTGTATCCGTCTTTCTCAACTGTTTTTATTTGAGTTACAACGTTTGGTCCTGCCTCAACAACTGTTACAGGTATTACTATACCTTCTTCAGTGAATATTTGAGTCATACCTAATTTTTTTCCTAATATTCCTTTCATATTAGCACCTCCTATAATTCTTACAGCGGATTATACATATTTATATAATCATTCTAAGATAGTTACCTTATAGGATCATATCTTAGGTTGCTATTATAACTTTATTTCTATATCAACACCAGCTGGTAAGTCTAATCTCATTAAAGAGTCAACTGTTTTAGGTGTTGGGTTAGCTATGTCTATTAATCTCTTGTGAGTTCTTATTTCAAATTGCTCTCTAGAGTCTTTATACTTATGCACAGCTCTTAATATAGTTACAACTTGCTTTTCTGTTGGTAATGGCACAGGTCCTGAAACTTGTGATCCAGCCTTTTTAGCAGTTTCAACTATTTTCCCAGCTGAAAAATCTAATAATTTGTGGTCATATGACTTTAATCTTATTCTTATTTTTTCATTGTTAGCCATTGTAATTTCCCTCCTTTATCGCACGTTTATCTTATATGTTACGCGCGACTTATGCCGATACACTGCTCCGGGTGTGTTGTAAATTTACATTCGACATTAGGTCGCTCCTAACTAAGATTTAGTTTTTTTACTTCGTATCTCTCAAGCACACTATTATATTTTATATCATTATTTACATTTTTTCAAGTTTTTTTTATAATTTTACAAAATTTATTTTTTTTATGTAAAACTTAGTTCCAAACTCGACTTGTTTCTCTATCAAAGCACTAACTTAGTATATAAAATTTGAACGCAATTGTCAACGAAATATAACTAGTATATTATTACTATTTAGTATTTTTTTTCATAATACAAAAAAAGAGGGGTTATCCCCCTCTTTTTATCTATTGATTAATCGTATATAATCGAAGATTATTCAACTATAGAAGCAACAACTCCTGATGCTACTGTTCTTCCACCTTCTCTTATTGCGAATCTTAATCCTTCTTCTATTGCTATTGAGTTTATTAACTCAACTTGCATAGTTACGTTATCTCCTGGCATTACCATTTCTATTCCGTCTGGTAATTTACAAGCTCCTGTAACGTCAGTTGTTCTGAAGTAGAATTGTGGTCTGTATCCATCGAAGAATGGAGTATGTCTTCCACCTTCTTCTTTTTTAAGAACGTATACTTCTGCCATGAATTTAGTGTGAGGCTTAACTGTTCCTGGCTTAGCCATAACTTGTCCTCTTTCTATTTCATTTCTTTGTAATCCTCTTATTAATGCT
>NZ_FNGW01000008.1:0-2582 GCF_900103615.1 Romboutsia lituseburensis DSM 797
TCTTGAGTGTAGAGTTATTTATAAACAAGAACAGGATAAAAATGCTATTACAGAAGAAAATAAGAAAGTTTGTTATCCGCAAGATGTAGACAGCTCTTATCATGGAGCAAATAAGGATTTCCATACGGCTTATTATGGCGAGATTGTTGGTGCATATATAATAGAAGAGTAAATAGAAATAGGACACTATTTGTACACAAACACCTCTAGGGGAAAATTTGTGTACAAATGTATAAAATTAAATCATGGGTATTATTCCTGTGAATCGTATCCACTATTGAAATTTAAAAACAGTTATATCATTCTGATATAACTGTTTTTAATATGTTCAGAAATTAATTAAAAAATTCTATGGTTTTTGGATAGCGTAACAAACAAAACCACAGCTAAAAATTTAAGTAGAAATAGCATAAGATTAAAGTCTACGCAAAATGGGACATAAAATGACATGGAGGATGATATACAATACTTAAGGAAGGCTATATTTAAGATTAAGATTTTTATACTGAATTAAAGTATAGTATAAATCAAAATAATAGGGGGGGATAATAAGTGACAATATTTAAAAAATACATAGTACTAGTTTTAAGTATATTATCATTAGGAATATGTATTGGACCAGTCAAAAGCACATATGCTTTAGAAAGTAATGATAATTATAAAATTGAAAGAGATGCTACAAAAAAATTTGTAGTAGAAGTATCAACAGAGGATGAGCTGATATCAGCGCTAGAAGACCCAAAAGTTAAACAAGTGATAATGATAAATGATATAACAATATCAAAAAAAGAAAATTCAAGAGAAGTAAATATAGCAGGTGAGAATAAAGAAATAATAGGAAAATCAACAAAGGATAAATTTATACTAACAACATCATTTAAAGATGTTAAATTTAAAGGTAATGATCTAAGTAATATAAAAAATATAACTATAGACAATGTAGAAATTTATAATTATTATGAAATAGAAAGTTGTACTATAAAAAATACTAATATTAGCTCTACAGGTATAAAAAATAGTCTCATAGAAAATAGTAAAGTATATGTTAACAGTTTAGAAAATAGCAAGCTAACTAATACAATAATAGCAGCAATTGGTTCAAAACTAATTGATGTAGACATAGATAATACAAATCTAGACTTAAAAGAGGGAGAAGCACCAATAACTCTGAAACCTTGTTTCGGTGCTGGAAGTGGAGATCCAAGTCGAAAGGTAACTTTAAAAAATATTAAAATAAGAAACAAAGAAGGGCATACATTAAAGGTAGAAGGTCACCACTTAAGTGTTGGAACAGATGTATTTTTAGAAGGGAATATAATATTAGAAACAAATAAAGATGAAGCAATATTATTAACAGGTCAAAATAATAAATTGTATGTAAATGGCAATTTACAACAAATAGGAAATACATACACAATAAAATCAGAACAGGATGACCATTATAATAAAATTTATGATAAAAATAATATACTTTCTAAAGGAAAAGATAGTTCTGGAACTGGATATTACAACACTAAACAACGAATAGGAGAAGAACCAAAATTACCAAATACAAGTGAAGGTACAGTAAGTGTATCAACAGAAGACGAGTTAATATTAGCACTTAAGAACTCATCAGTTCAAACGATAATAATGTTAAATGATATAACCATATCTAAAGAAAATAATAAGTACATAAATACAATTGGTTGGGGTAAAGAATTAATAGGTAAGTCAACAATCAATAAACCTATATTAACTACAATGTTTGAAGATACTATCTTTAGAGGTATTAATATAAAAAATATCACTATAGATAATATACAAATAGAAAGGTCTTCTGGCAACGATAAAATAGAAAACTGTACTATAAAAAATACTAAGATGGTTACAGTAAAAACTATAACAAATAGTATGATAGAAAATAGTGAAGTAGATATAAAAAATTTAGAAAATAGCAAGCTAGTTAACACTAAAGTAGGTAATACATGGTGGGGAGATGTTAAAATAACTAATACAGATATAGATAATACCAATTTAAACTTAAAAGAAAATGAAGCATCTATATACTATAATGGATCTCAAAGTATAACGTTAAAAAATGTTAAGGTAAGAAATAAGAATGGAAATGTATTAAAGATAGAAGGCAAGGCAGATATATCTCTAGAAGGAGATATTATAGTAGAAACAACTGATACGGAGGCAATACTAGTAGATTATGGTTACTCAAAAAATGATTCTTCGGAATATAAGTTTCTTAAGTTATATATAAATGGAAACTTACAGCAAATAGGAAATACATATACAATAAAAGCTAAACATATTGGACAGTATACTAAAATCTATGATAAGAATAATCTGTTAGACTTTGCAGCAGATAAATATGGAACAGTTTATTATAATACTAAAAATAGAATAGGATCAGCTCCAGAATTACCTAAGGATGGAAAACAAGGTTGGCAATATGAAAATAATATATGGTATTTTTATAAAGATGGTATAAAGCAAAAAGGTTGGCAGAATATATATGGTACATGGTACTATTTTGATGAATACTATAGAATGAAAACTGGATGGCAAAATGTATATGGAGTATGGTACTA
>NZ_FNGW01000008.1:2677-120974 GCF_900103615.1 Romboutsia lituseburensis DSM 797
TGGAAAAGTGTAAATGGAACTTGGTATTATTTAAAAAATAGCGGAGCAATGGCAACAGGATGGCAAATGATATCAGGAAAGTGGTATTATTTATATAGCAGTGGCGCAATGGCTAAAAATACTGTAATTGACGGATGGAAAATAAACTCAAGTGGAGTAGCTACTAAGATAAAGTAATTAAATGAGATAAAATAAAGTTTGATAGATTAAATTTATAGCCTTAGACATTAAGTAACTTGTCTAAGGCTATTTTTAGTTGTAATGATTGTATGTAGATTAACCTCAATTGATTAAACTATATTTTTTCTATAGTTAGAAAAAGTATCCTTGACATTAGTCTAATTAGACTATAATATTAAAAACATATTTAGTCTAATTAGACTAATAGTGAATGTTATCATTTATATTTAAATGATAAATGAAAGAGAGGATGAAAAAATGGTTAAATCATTTTTAATGTTAGGACAATCAAATATGGCGGGAAGAGGCTTTATTAATGAGGTACCTCCGATTTATAATGAAAGAATAAAAATGTTACGTAATGGCAGATGGCAAATCATGACTGAGCCAATAAACTATGACCGTCCTGTTGCAGGAATAAGTTTAGCTGGATCATTTGCAGATGAGTGGAGCCGTCAAAATCAAGAAAATATTATTGGATTGATACCTTGTGCTGAAGGGGGAAGTTCACTGGATGAGTGGTCTGTAGATAGTGTGCTTTTTAGGCATGCAATAAGCCAAGCTAAATTTGCTATGCAAGATAGTGAGTTGTCTGGGATACTATGGCATCAAGGTGAAAGTGATAGTTACAATGGTAATTATAAGATATATTATAAAAAGTTACTTTTAATTATTGAAGCTATTAGAAGAGAATTAAATGTTCCTGACATTCCAGTTATTATTGGAGGTTTAGGTGATTTTTTAGGTAAAGAAGGCTTTGGTAAAGGTTGTACTGAGTACCATCTTATTAACCAGGAGTTAGAGAAGTTTGCTTTTGAACAAGACAATTGTTATTTTGTTACTGCAGAAGCTTTAACTTCTAATCCTGATGGGATTCATATGGATGCAATTTCTCAAAGAAAATTTGGTTTGAGATATTTTGAAGCTTTCTCTAAGAAACAGCATGTATTAAAACCATTAGTTAATGAAGATGAGTTATTAGATTTAAATTATTCAAGAACACATACTAAGTCAGAAAAGATATATATGCAAAGTATGGATTTTGCATTAGGGAAAATGTCATATGATGAATTTATATATCAAGTTACTAGAATTAATAATAATTAAATTTTATAATTATGAAATAACTATTAATATAAATTTGAAAAATACAAAGGAGATGTTTTTTTGATACCACTATTAATTTTAGGTCTATTAAAACAAAATCCAGGCTCTTATGGATATGAATTATTAGCATTAATGGAAGAAAGGCACTATAAATATATAGTGAGTTTTACTAAAGGATCATTTTATTATAATCTTCAAAAACTAGAAGAAAAAAATTTTATTAAAAGAATTGATCAATCAGATAATACTAGAGAAACACATAATTATATTATCACTGAACTAGGAAATAAAGAATTTGAAAAATTGGTGTATAAGTATGGCTCTAAAACTGAGTATGTGAATTTATCTTTTTATTCAGCAATGTTATTTACTGATGAGTATGGAAGTGATGATCTGAAAAAGCTGATAGAAATACAAATAGAAGAAACTAATAAGAAAATTTTCTTATTAGAAAAATCTCTTGAAGAGGATAATACTATTCCTACTTATTTTAGAAAGATGATGGAAAATTCTCGTTCTCATCATTTGGTAAATGTTAGATGGTTTGAAGAATTATTAGAGAGCTTATAGAAACACAAAAAGAAGGTATTCAAATATAAAAAGAAGAATATATATATAAACTAGGTTAGCAAGTTATACATTAATAGAGTGACATTAGATAAACAATTTTAAAATCTAAGGGAGATTAAAAATAATGAAAACTTTAAAACTAGATAACGATCAAATAAGCTTAATAAAAAAATCAATAAATCAATACAGTAAAGAAATAGAAACTGAGTACTTAAGATTAGTAAATACATCAATTACACCAGAACAAAGAAAAGAGCATACACAACAAAGAGAATTAATTGATGGATTAGTTGCTAAATTGGATAAAAAATAATATTAATTAGAAAAAATTTATAACTCTAATTTAAAATAAATCATGGTTATTAGTGCTGTGATTAATATTTAAGATTGAAATTCAAAAAAATACTGACACTTGTCAGTATTTTTTTATGTTAATAAAGTTAAATTTATTTTTAAAAGACAAAATAAAATAAAATTTTACAAAAAACGACAATAATCATTGCATATTAAAATTTATTGTATATAATATCCATATGGATTCAATAAATTAATTATATTTAATTTATTATAAATAGAGGGAGATCAACATGAAAAAACATAATAAAAATATAGGTATTATATTATCTGCAGCAGTAATAGTTGCTAATTCACAAATTACAACGCTATCATATGCATTAGAACCTAATACAAATCAAACTAAACTAGAAAAAAATATAGAAGAATACATGCCACAGATTTCTGATGATACAAAATCAGAGTCAGTGGAAGTAACAAATAGAACAGAATTGGAATCAGCATTCAAAGATGAAAATGTGAAAGTAATAGATATAAAAAATGATATAGACTTACCTGAATCGGATGTCATATATATAAGAGGAAATGGAAAAGAAATAAGAGGAAATGGTAACGAAATAAGAACAGTTAAAACTCGAGAATATTATTTTGTAGAATCATCACGTATATATGTAGAGACAGATACGAAAATAGATAATTTAAAACTGAATAAAGTTCAGATGAGGGTAGAAGATCATGAAATAAGCTTAGATGTAGTAAATAATAGTGAAATAAACAATGGCGGCATTCTTTATTGGGGAGATGTTACATTAAAACATATAAAAGTAAATAATGGATCAATATATGGTTATGGAAATATGGTTGTGGACTCAAATACAATGAAAAATACTACAATAGAATATATTGGAGATGAAGGAAAAACATTAAAAATAATAGATACCGAAATGAATGGTAAAGGTCATCGTACTGCACCTATATTTATACAATCAGGAAATATCGAATTAGAAAATGTAAAAATAGCAAATCCAGGAGACTATGCAATATATACAATGCAAAGAGAGGGCAGAGGGAAAAAAGAAACTAATATAAGAATAAAAGGAACCTTAGAGATAGATGGTGCGAAAAAAGATGCAATATTTTTAACAAGAGATCATGATTGGAACCCAGACAATCCATCAGAACCATATTTTGCTCCATTAGAGTTACATATAGACGGAGATATAAAGCAAAAAGGAGATACATACACAATAAAGGCGCAAGAAGGACCATATATTAATATATATTATGATGAAAGTAAAATAAAAAAAGTAATTGAAAAATGGTCATATATACATTATAGTACAAAAAATAGAGAAGGAAATGAACCACAATCCATTGTACATACAAATAAATTAATTGGAGAAGACAGATATCAAACTGCTATAAAAATAAGTAAGGATAGATCTGGTGAATCTAAGGACGAAGAGTGGATAGGAGCTCGAAATGTAATAGTAGTAAACTCAAATTCTATGGTAGACGCACTTAGCGCAGCACCTTTTGCATGGGATAAAAGTTCACCCATACTTCTAACAGAAAAAAACAAATTAAACAGTGAGACTAAAAAAGAAATATCAAGGCTTAGACCAGATGATGTTTATGTGATAGGTGGGGAAAATTCTGTATCAGACTCAGTTGTAAATGAATTAAAATCGATGGATCTTTATGTAGAGAGAATAAGTGGAAATGATAGATATGAGACATCTTTAGAAATAGCTAAAAAACTAGGCCGTGTTTCACAAATAGCAGTTGTAAATGGAGTAACTGGAATTCCTGATGCAGTAAGTATTGCACCAGTTGCAGCTGATAACAATATGCCAATAGTATTAGCATCACCAAATGAAGGAACTAAATTATTTGATCAATACATAAAAGAAAATGTTATAAAAAAGTCTTATGTTATTGGAAATAAAGCGGCTATATCAGATGAAATAGCTAATAAACTTCCAAACGCAGAAAGAATAGGTGGAATAAATAGAAATGAAACTAATGCAGCTATACTAGAAAAATTTTATACAGATACAAAGTTAGATAATATATTTGTTGTTAAAGATGGAATGAAGAAACAAGATGATTTAATAGATGCACTAGCAGTAAGTACATTAACATTTTCAGGACAATCTCCTGTAGTTATAGTAGGAAATGACTTAAGTAATAAGCAAGAGAGTTTATTATCTAAAAAACATCCTATGGAAATAACTCAGGTTGGTGGAAATGGAAATGAAAATGCATTTAATAAGTTGATAAATATGTTTAAGAATTAACTTTAAGATATTGACAAAAATAAACAGTAGAACTATAATAAATAATAATTTAAAGAATGGAGGAAATATTATGAAAATTACAAATTCAAAAACAACAATAACATCACAATTTAATAGAGTACTCTTGTTAGTAGCCGACTTAATATAGCAATTGTGTTTATTGATATATAAATTTATATTTATTACTGTCATAGATGCAATTGCTACATTAGATGATTGTATCTATGACGGCTAATTTTTATTTTACATAAAGTAAGCCTCATAGAATTATTATGAGGCTATTATTATATTATTTTTGATAAAATAAGCCTCATAGATTAATATGGGGCTTTAATTATATCCTAGGTGTAAAGCTCTATATATAACTATGGGGCTTTTATTTTATATTACAGCAAAACTTTAGCAATGGACCTGTATAGGCTGTTGACCAGCTAGTTATGCTAAATAAAATTAACTTAGGAGGAAATAAAATGCAAGAAAACAGAGAACAATGGGCAACTAAGATTGGATTTATACTTGCTGCAATTGGATCAGCAGTAGGTTTAGGTAATATATGGAGATTTCCTTATGTAGTATATTCAAATGGAGGTGGTGCATTTTTAATACCATATCTATGTGCAATATTCACAGCAGGAATACCACTTTTAATATTAGAATATGGAATGGGACACAAGTTTAAGGGTTCAACGCCACTTTCGCTAGCAAGAGCAAATAAAAAATTTGAATGGATAGGGTGGTGGCCTATAATTAGTTCATCTGTTATATTATGTTATTACTCAATGATATTAAGTTGGACAATTAAATATATGACTATGAGCTTTACTAAAGCTTGGGGTCAAGATTCTAATTCATTTTTTTATAATGATTTCTTAAAATTATCAGATTCACCTCTTAATTTTGGGTCAATAGTTTGGCCTATATTAATAGGTATTGCGATAATATGGATTATAAATTGGTTTATATGTTATAAGGGAATTAAATCAGGAATAGAAAAAACTAGCAAGATATTATTACCATCTCTATTAGTGATAATGATAATAATTGTTTTAAGAGGTATTACTTTAGAAGGTGCAAGTGTTGGATTAAATATATTATTTACACCAGATTGGGATAAGGTAAAAAATCCTCAAGTTTGGATAGCTGCATATGGACAAGTATTTTTCTCATTAAGTATAGGTACTGGCATAATGATGACGTATTCAAGCTATCTACCTAAAAAGACGGATATAAATAACAGTGCATTTATGACTGCATTTGCAAATTGTGGATTTGAATTCTTATCAGCTATAGGTGTATTTGCAATACTTGGAGTAATGGCTACAAGTCAAGGCGTACCTATGGAAGAAGTTGTTACAGGAGGAATTGGGCTAGCATTTATAGCTTTTCCTAAAGTATTTACAATAATGGGGGTATGGGGCAATATATTAGGTGTTTTATTTTTCTCATCTCTAGTATTTGCAGGTATAACGTCATCAGTTTCTTTAGTAGAAGCAATATCATCAGCTATAATAGATAAGTTTGGTGGAGAGCGAAAGAAAGTTGTTACATATATGTGTTTAATAGGATTTACTACAAGTATAGTATTTGCAAGTAATGCAGGTTTATATTTACTTGATATTATGGATAACTTTATAAATAATTATGGAATAGTTGTAGTTGGACTATTAGAAGCTTTTGTTATGGGATGGATAATTAAGCCTAAAGTTATAAGAGAACATACAAATAAGATATCTTATTTTAAAATAGGTAAGTGGTGGGATGTAATTATAAAATATGTAACGCCTACTTTATTAACAATAATATTAGTTCAAAGTCTTATAAATGAGTTTAAAAATCCTTATGGAGGTTATGATTTAGTATCTTTATTACTGTATGGATGGGCTATTATAGCACTTGGAATTATAGGTGGGTTATTAATTAGCAAAAAAACTTGGAAAAATAGTAGAGTAGATAATATAAGTAGCGAGGAGATAGTGTAAATGACAAGTATATCAATAGTATTTTTTTTATTAGGAGCAACAATTCTTTGGGGTGGATTTATGGTGACTTTAGCTATAACTATTAAGAATGAAAGAAAGACAAATTAAGCAAATATCCTATAAATACATTTGACAAAAAACTTTAATAGGATTAAAATTCTAATCTATACAATTAAAGAACAAGAGGTATTTATGACGGAAATTTGTAATAAATCAAATAATAGAAAAAAACAAAGATTAAAAATTAATAACATAAATGATTTTAAAGATGCATTAAGAAAAGAAGGATATAAAGAAATTAATTTAGAGGATACAAAATTTAAAGAAAATATAGCTAAAACTTTTAATATAGATAATTCAGTAATAGACATTATGTATGACTCTATAGGTAATAATGAAATTACCTATAGAGCAAATACTGTTAAAGATTTTATAGAGTATATGTCAAACATAAAATCATTTCAAAATGAGCATATTAAGCTAAGCAAAAAGATAAAAAAAATAAGTAAATTAAACATATCTAGAGTTGAGTATGAAAGAGTTACAAGTACTCAAGACAATGTTGATCATATGTTAAATGATATAGAAAAAATAAAAAATACCGTATCTAAAAGAATAAGCCCAAAAGATATTTATAGATTAGAAAAATTAGAAAAAAAATTAGATAAAGATTATATTTACACAAAAGATATTGAGCTTCTAAAAAAGATGATTGGTACAGGAAGTAAAAATACTTCAGAGGTGTACAACCATGATACTAAAACTAAAACAATATCAATAGAGATACCTGATGAGATGAACTATGAATATATCCCAGCTAAGTTAGGTAGTATAGAATATCATCATCATATAAAAAACAATATACCTAGAATGAAACGATTAAGAAGAAATATCCATAAATATATGATAGTTAATGAAGATGACGATAAAATATTTAATATAAATCAAACTAAAACTCTACAAGATACAATAAACATTGCTATAGCTATATATGACAATAAAGAATTCAAGGCAATAAGTGGTAGCAATGATGTAGTTGAATTTTGTACTGCACCAAAGGACGAGGATGCAAATTTTAAAAGTAGCAAAGTTAATAAGTTAGGAAAGTTAGGTATAGGATACAATCGAGTAAATGATAGTGAAAAAAAGATATTTGAAGAAATTCACAATCAAATAGAATCAGGATTAGTTAAAGATCATGGAGATCTTACATTGTACAGTAAATGGGAGCCATGCCCAAGTTGTTATCATGTAATTAGCCAGTTTTGTGAAAAGCATAAAAATATAAATGTACAGGTTAAATATAGCAAAGAATATGGAGAATAAAAACTAAATACTTAAGTGGCAAATAATAAATATATCCTTATTTAAAAAAATATAGTGTATAATATAAAAGATAAGCACTTTTATGTTTAGAGATTAACTGGCATTAAAAGTGTTTTTTATTTTGTAAATAATTTAGATTAATATAAAAGGAAACAAAAAGGAGAAATAAATGCAATTTACAGACTTAGATATAATTAGACCAATACAAAAGGCATTAAAAGAAGAAGGATATTCAAATCCTACACCAATACAAGCAAAATCAATAACACCATTATTAGAAGGTAGAGATTTACTAGGGTGTGCACAGACAGGTACAGGTAAAACTGCATCTTTTGCAATACCTATAATACAACAAATATATAATGATAAAAAATCGCTAAAAGGTAAAAGAACTATAAAAGCAGTTATACTAGCTCCAACAAGAGAATTAGCGATACAAATACAAGAAAACTTTAACGCTTATGCAAGACATACAAATATAAAAAGTTTAGTTATATTTGGAGGAGTATCTCAAAATCCTCAAACTAAAGCATTAAAAGAAGGAGTAGATATATTAATAGCAACTCCTGGTAGAATGCTTGATTTATATAATCAAAAATTCTTAAAATTAAATGATGTTAAACATTTTGTATTAGATGAAGCGGATAGTATGTTAGATATGGGTATGATACATGATGTAAAAAGAATAATTAGCTATCTGCCAAAGGTTAGACAAAATATATTCTTCTCAGCTACTATGCCAAAAGAAATATCAAAACTAGCAGATTCGATATTTAAAAATCCAGTTAAGGTAGAGGTTGCACCAGTATCATCAACAACTGAGATGGTTGAACAAAATATTTATTTTGTAAGTAAAAAACAAAAAACTAATTTACTTATAGAATTATTAAAAAATAACCCAAAAGAATCTGTACTTGTATTTTCAAGAACAAAGCATGGGGCAAATAAAATAACTAGAGATTTAATGGAATCATCAATAAGTGCAGCTGCAATACATGGTAACAAATCTCAAAATGCTAGACAGTTAGCATTAAATAGTTTTAAAGAAGGTAAAATTAGAGTATTGGTAGCAACTGATATAGCAGCAAGAGGAATTGATATTGATGAACTACCATATGTAATAAATTACGATTTACCAGAAGTTGCAGAGACTTATGTTCATAGAATTGGTAGAACAGGAAGAGCTGGAAGAACTGGTAGAGCAACAGCATTTTGTTCAATGGAAGAAAGAGACCTTTATAAGGCTATAGAAAAACTTATAAATAAAAAGATTGAAGTTGTAGGAAAGCATAGTTTTGTATCTAGTGCAGAGGATATAACTGTAGCACCTCAAAGAAACAATAGAAATAATAGAGGGAATAGAAGACCTAATAGTAATAGATCTAATAATAAAAATACTACAAAGCAAAAAAGGAAGACAACATAAATGATAAAAACAAATTTTAAAGATTACAAGTTAAGCAATGAAATATTAAAATCTCTTGATATGCTAAACTATAAATCACCAACAAAAGTTCAGCAAGAAGTAATACCAGTTGCATTACAAAATAAAGATATACTAGTAAAATCACAAACGGGAAGTGGAAAAACAGCAACATTTGCAATACCACTATGTGAACTAGTTGATTGGGAAGAAAACAAACCACAAGCACTAATACTTACTCCGACAAGAGAACTTGCAATACAAGTTAAGGAAGATGTATTTAACATAGGTAGATTTAAAAGGATAAAAGTACCAGCTTTATATGGTAAATCATCTTTTGAACTACAAGCAAAAGAATTAAAGCAAAAAACTCATATAGTAGTTGGAACACCTGGTAGGACAATAGACCATATTAAAGAAGGAAATTTTGTAACAGATAATATAAAATATCTTGTATTAGATGAAGCAGATGAAATGCTTAGTATGGGATTTTTAGAACAAGTAGAAGAGATAATATCAGCACTACCTGTTGAGCGTGTGACTATGTTATTTTCAGCAACTATGCCAGAAGATATATATGAGCTATCACAAAAATATATGAAAGACCATGTTACTATAGAAATTAAAGCAAAAACTTTAACAGTAGATAGAATACAACAAGATGGATATAGAGTAGAAGAAACTGGGAAGCTAAATTTATTAAAAGATGTAACTACAGTAGAAAATCCAGATAGTTGTGTTATTTTCTGTAACACTCAAGCTAAAGTAGAATCTCTGTACAATGAGTTAACAAAACTTAAATATCCATGTGACAAAATACATGGTGGTATGGAACAAGATGAAAGAATTAAAGTAATGAATAGCTTTAAAAAAGGATACTTTAGATACTTAATAGCAACAGATGTAGCTGCTAGAGGTATAGATATAGACAACATAACTCATGTAATAAATTATGATGTACCTGTATTAAGAGAAAATTATGTTCATAGGATCGGAAGAACAGGTCGTGCAGGTAAAGAAGGTAGAGCTATTACCTTTGTAATGAGATCTGACGAAAGACGTATATTTGAAATACATTCATACACAGGCAAAGAATTAACAATGAAAATGAAACCAAGTAAAAGACTTGTTATGAGCTTAAAACCTGAATTTGATAAAAAGTTAGAGCAAAGACAAAAGGTTAAAGAAGATAAAGGTGCAAATTTAAGCCAAGAAATCATGAAGTTACACATAAATGCTGGTAAAAAAACTAAGATGAGACCTGTTGATATAGTAGGTACACTTTGTAGCATAGAAGGTATGACTGCGCAGGATATTGGCGTTATAAGTGTACTTGATGTATCTACTTATGTTGAGGTACTAAATAACAAAGGAGAAATGGTATTAAAGGCACTACAAACTAAACATATAAAAGGTAGACCACGAAAAGTAACTAAAGCAGAAATGTAATGTTATTAAAAAACACATTGATGAATTCATCAATGTGTTTTTTATTATATATATTTTTAGAATTATATATAAACTTTGTACGAATTTACGATTATTTACTTCACATAAACAAGAACATATTATTAATATTTACATATGATATAGAGAATAAAGTTTATATCATAAAAAGGGGAATCAGCAATGGAAAAAAATTACTGGCAAGAATATTGGGAGAATTATTTTAATTTTATGGCTGTATATCTTAGAGATTTACAGAATGTATATCCTGAGGTGGATTTACAAAATGAATATATAGAAGTTGCCAATTTACTTGAGCCTTCTATGCCTTATGAAGATTATGAATATGATGATGAGTATGATGAATATGACGAGGAGGATGGCACTGATAATTCAGAACAAGATAACGATCCACCTCCTTTTATGATGCCTGGTGGAGGTCAGTCATCTACTCCTTTTGCATCACCTGGTGCAGGACAATCAGCTGCTCCTTTTGCAGCGCCTGCAGGAGGACAATCACCTACGCCTTTCATATCACCTGGTGGAGGACAATTTACTATCAACAACTGTAGAAGGATGGCAATAGTTAGAATAGAAATGAGAAGAGGATTTAATCCTTCTAATTTCTTTATGATAGTAGATAGAGCTGACCGTAGAAGTATTCAAGGATTTAGAATAGCTTGTGAAGGTAGTAGAATTAGATTCGTGCCAATGGCTGTAGAATATAGAAATATTAATGTTATAGAATGCGCATTCTAGATTAAATACAATAAGGGGTATGATAACACTAATATATAATGTTTGAAATACCTCTTATTGTTACATAAATTCTTTATGAGTAAATTAAATATTGTTAAGCTTTTTTTATGTACATAATTATGAAAAAATATGATATAATTACCAATGTTTTAGAGAAATAAGTAGTAAATGGAGACATAATAATGAGAAACAAAAAAGACGTATTTTTTAACGCAGCCTTAGGAATTATATTTTTTACTTGTATAACATCTATAGTTATATCAATAGTAGCAGCATTGACTAAAAATTTAAATGAAGTTTTTTCAGTGCTAACTAAATTTGGATTTATTGAATTTTCAATGATACTTTTAACAGCAATTATCTGGTTTATAATCGATGACTCAATTGATATTCCATTTTGTACTGACAACAGCGATCAATTTGAAAAAATTTTAGAGCTATATAAAAATGACTCTGAAAAAGTAAGAAAAAAGATAAAATTATTATGTAATTATGAAAAGATTTATATAGTAGTAATTACAGTTACAGTCATATCTACAGTTATAGGCATTGTAAGTTTTAGCCTGAAAAATGATAGATCACATTTTGGTGTATTGGTAATGGCTTTACTAGGGAGCTTGTTTATTGTTTTAAAAACAATGTACATAAAACTTCAATATGAAAATGAAGTAACTATAAATAAGCAAGAGTATCCAATATTATATGGGATTATAGATGATGCAATTAAGTTAACAAATGCACCTCAATTAGATGAAATTTGTATTGTGGAAGGTCCAAATGCTGGAGTAATGTTTATTCCAAATGGGTTTGGATTTAACGGAAAACATATTTTAGAAATAGGAATTCAAACATTAAAAGTATTAAATGAGGAGGAACTTAAATCTGTAATAATTCATGAACTTGCTCATATTTATAATGAAGATACTAATATAAGTAGTAAAATTAGTAGATGCCTAATCAGATGGAATATGATAATAGAAAAAGTTGAAGAAAATGAAAATATTATTCAAAGCATATTATTATTGCCATTTGCTAAAATTTATATTAAAAAGTTAGAAATATATTTAAAAGCGGTATCGCAACCAGAAGAACTAGCAGCAGATAAAGAAGCAGCCTTATATACGAGTGCTGAGATTTGTGCAAAAGCAGATACTAAGCTTAATATAATGAGCTTATTTTTAAAAAATCCTTATTGTAAGGTAGAGCTGAGAGCTCTAGCAGAAGCTCCTAAAAATTATTTTAATATTATGTTTGACGATTTTAATAATGAAATTGTAGATAGAAAAACTCAGTGGCTAAGTCAAATTAAAAAAAGTATATCATCAATATATGATACTCATCCTAGTTTTAGTGAAAGAATGGTAGCTTTAGGAATTGATGATTTTAATTATGAAATTATATTTGACGATCAAAATGAAAACTATAAAGAAGAAATAGATAAACTAGTAGATATAAAAAATAAACAGTGGTATGAATCTTGGTGTAATGACTGGGAAGAATTCACAAAAGAATATAAATTACAATTAGAAATAATCAATAATTATAAAGAAATAGATGATGCAGAAATAAACATGGATTATGGATTTGCACTTGAAGAGCTTAGACAATATGATAAAGCTTTAGAGGTTTATAAAAATATTATTTCTAAAGATGAAAACTATGCTATAGCTATTTATAGGATGGGTCAAATTTTACTTACTAAAAATGATAATAACGGAATCGAATTGATTAAAAAATCAGGTGATTTAGATAGTGAATTAGTAATTAGCTGCATGGACTCTATTATCCAATATTCTATGAATAATGGACTTGAAGATAAAGTAGACGAAGCATATGAATGGTTTAACAAAAAGTTATATGAAGATTAAATTAATATATGGATATAGTTTAATTTATTTAAATTAGATATTAAAAATATTAAAACACATTGATAAAGTTATCAATGTGTTTTTTGTTTATGTTAAAAAATAATGGGTTAAACTGTTAGACCTTATTAAAAATACTAATAAACAAGAATGTTTAATTTATCAGTAATTTTAATAGGGTTGAAAAGATTGAACAGTTTAAACTATTTAACCCAATAAAACTATAAATAATATAAAATATAAAATTTTTATAATTAATAAGTCTAAAAAGGATGGGTATTATAAGTGGTTTAAAAAAATATAATATTTTTTAAAAAGTTGGCATGATATTTGCTTTATATAAAGTTAAGAGTTTAGTTATACCAGATTATTAAAATCTATATAAACATATGAAAGGGTGAATTTATAATGAAAATACTTGAAACAACAAAAGCACCAGGAGCTATAGGCCCTTATTCACAAGGATATCAAATAGACAACTTGGCGTTTACATCAGGTCAAATACCGGTAAATCCAGAAGATGGATCTGTACCAGAGGGTATATCGTTACAAGCAGAACAAAGTTGTAAAAATGTTAAAGCTATATTAGAGTCAGCTGGAACTAAGATTGAAAATGTATTTAAAACTACATGTTTCTTAGCTGATATGGGAGATTTTGCAGCGTTCAATGAAGTATATGCAAAATACTTTACATCTAATCCAGCTCGTAGCTGTGTAGCAGTTAAGGAATTACCAAAAGGTGTACTTTGTGAAATCGAAGCTATAGCTGTTATAAACAAATAAAAATTAATATAAAAATTATAAATAAAAAGGGAGAGAATTATTATGAAAATAACTGTAGTAGGAAGCCATTTATGTCCAGACACATTATATGCATTATGCCAATTAAGAGATAGAGATATAGAAGTTGATTTTAAAGATTTATCAGCAAGTTTACCGGATTTAAAAGAATACTTAGCACTTCGTCAAGGTTTAGATATATACGAAAACGTAAGAGCTGCAGGTGGAATAGGGATACCATGCTTTATATTAGAAAATGGAACTAAAACATTAGATTTAAATGAAGTATTAGGAAAATAATTTTAATATCGATTATATTTATAAGCCACTTTTTAGTGGCTTATTTTATGCTTAAGGATATTATGATACTTCATTTTCTATGGATAACTCATGAAAGTAAGTTATATCAACAAATTGGTTTTCAGCATAAAAAACATTTTGAGTAACGGACGAAGTCGTTGGCGACAGGGGCGAAGCGACTTTTTTATTATGAAAATTTAATAAAGGAATCTAGACAGATAGATACTTTGATTTTTGAATAGATTATTGTTATAATTGGATTTAATAAATATACGGATGGTTTACAAGGAGTGGCTATGGAAAAAAGAGAACTAGCTATAATAACACTGAAAAAAGATGCAGGAGTGATTTATTCAAATCAAATAAAATACTTTTTAGGCGATAATATAAAGATAAATCTTTATTCTTTTGAAGAAGATAATCTTAAACTGTTACATGAGAAACTAATCGTTCTTTCAGTGAGATTAAAATATGATGAAATCTCAGCAATTTGTCCAAGAGACGCACAAATAATTATACCTAACTTAACTTTTGAAAAATCCAGTGTAAAAAAAATATCAAAACTAGATGAACACAAAAAGGTATTTGTATATAATCTATCTAAAAGTATGGCGCTTGAAACCATAACTATTATACACAAGCTAGGAATTAATATACAAAACTTTACGCCGAGCTACCCTGGAGCTGATAATATTTTACCTGATTCTATAGTTTTATCACCAGGAGAAGAAATTTTAATAGATTGTCATAACTGTGAAATAATTGATCTTGGGTATAGAATAATAGACTTAGGATGTATAGCAGATATAGCAATTAACCTAGATTTAAAGCACTTAATAAAAGAAGATTTATTAAATAAATTTATAGATAAAGTTGTTCCAACTAGTTACATTACAGAGAAACTCTTATTAAGCCAAACAAAGCTAGAAAATAAATTTGATTTTTTATTAGCATCAATTGATGAAGGTTTAGTGTGTATAAGTGAAGATAAAATTGTTCAGTTTTATAGTCATGTAGCAAGAGAGATATTGGATGTTAATGAGAATGAAATGACTGGAAAATATATTGGAGATTATATAAAATCATTTGATTTTAGACAATTAAAAAAGCAAAGTGCAAATATACAAAAAGTTGTTAAGGTCAAAAACATAGATATAAATATAGATATTAGATATACAGATATTTGTGGGTTTAGAGGATTTATAATAAAACTTGCTAAGTTTTACGAATCTGAAAAAAAACAAGCAAAGCTTAGAGCTCAGCTTATGAATTCTGGAAATGTGAGTAAATATAACTTTGATGATATAGTTGGAAATAGTAAATCTATTATGGAAAGTAAAAAAATTGCCTATAAAATGGCTCAATCAAATTCTTCTATATTGATAATTGGTGAAAGTGGTACAGGAAAAGAACTTTTTGCTCAATCTATACATAGTGCATCTTGTAGAAGTAAAGGTCCTTTTGTTGCAGTAAACTGTAGTACTTTCCAAGAAGGACTTTTACAAAGTGAACTATTTGGTTATGATGAAGGTGCTTTTACAGGTGCTAAAAAAGGTGGAAAAATTGGACTTTTTGAGATGGCAAATAAAGGAACTATATTTTTAGATGAAATTGGAGAAATGGATTTAAATTCACAAGCTAGTCTACTTAGAGTTATACAAGAAAGACAAATTAGACGAGTTGGCTCAGATAAAGTTATTAATGTTGATATAAGAATTGTAGCAGCTACAAATAGAGATTTAAAAAAATTAGTGTGTGAAGGTAAATTTAGAAAAGATTTATTCTATAGACTAAATGTACTTCCTTTAAAAATAAGTCCATTAAGAGATAGAGAAGATGATTTATTTTTAATATTTGAATCGTTTAAGAAAAATTTAGACTCTAACTTTATTCTTTCAGATGAAGTTGTAGATGTATTTAAAAGATATAATTGGGATGGTAATATAAGAGAATTAAGTAATTTAGCAGAGTATTTCTCATATACAGGCAAAGAAAGAATAGAAGTGTCTGATTTACCTGAATATATCCTTGAGTCTTTTGAAAAAATAGATCCATGTGAAAAAATATTACAAGAAGAAAAAAGTTATGATAAACTTGAATTTAAGAGACCTCTAAATGATTATATTTTTGTGCTTAATAAAATGAATCAAGCCTATAACCTTAAACAAAGAATCGGACGAAAAAAAATATATGAATATGCATTAGAGGAACATGTATTTTTAACAGAACAACAAATAAGAAGTATCCTTCTAGAACTTCAAGAACATGAGCTTGTAAAAGTTTTATCAGGACGTGGAGGATCTATAGTCACTGAAAAAGGAATATTATTTTTAAGAGAATATAAAAAGTAAATATAGATAAAAACAGGTTTAACTGGGTGAATTGTATACCTATTAAACCTGTTTTTTAATTTGCTGGTTATTTTTATAATAAAAACTAATAAGTCAAAATATTTAGCAAAATACAATTATAATGATAAAAATTAAAATATATATAAATTTGTTAAAATTTCAACACTTTAAAGGGAATATAAAAAATAAAAATAAAACTTGGCACGGATATTGCTATATATAACAGTAAATTAAAAAAATATTGGAGGTATAGTAATTATGCGTTATAACTTTGATGCTGTAATTGACAGAACTAATAATTTTTCAGCTAAGTGGTCAGAAATGGATAAAAAATATGGTACGAATGACCTTTTACCAATGTGGGTAGCAGATATGGATTTTGAGACAGCACCATGCATAATAAATGCACTTAGAAATAGATTAGAACAAGGGATTTATGGATATACAACTAGACCAGCATCTTACAATGAGTCGATTGCTAATTGGACTAAGAGAAGATATGGATGGGAGATTAAACCAGAGTGGTTAATATTTAGCCCAGGTGTAATTCCAACTATAAGTATATTAATAAAAGAAATGACTAAAGAAAACGATAAAATAATGATACAAGAGCCTGTTTACAGCCCGTTTAATAGTGTTGTGAAACAAAATAAACGAGATCTTGTAATAAGCCCATTAGTTAAATTAGAAGATGGAAATTATGTAATGGATTATGAAGATATAGAATCGAAAATTAAAGATGTAAAAATGTTTATACTTTGTAACCCACACAATCCAGTAGGTAGAGTGTGGACTAAGGAAGAGTTAATAAAATTAGGTGACATATGTATGAAACATAATGTATTAGTAATATCAGATGAAATACATAGTGACATAATACTTAAAAATCACAAGCATACTCCATTTGCTTCAATAAGTGAAGAGTTTGCACAAAATAGTATAACTTGTATGGCGCCAACAAAAACATTTAATATAGCAGGGCTTCAAATGTCTCAAGTTATATTACCAAATGAAAATCACTACAAAATATTAGATGATGCTTTTATAAGATTAGATATAAGAAGAAATAATGCATTTAGTTTAGTTGCTACTCAAGCAGCTTATAACGAAGGTGAAGAATGGTTAGAAGAGTATCTTGAATACTTAGAAGGAAATATAGATTTTACTATAAATTATATAAAAGAAAATATACCATCTCTTAAAGTTAGAAAACCAGAAGGAACTTATTTATTATGGGTAGACTTTAGTGAGACTGGATTAAGTGATGAGGAAGTAGCTAAAGCATTAGTTGAAAAAGGAAAAGTAGCTTTAAATAATGGTGATTCTTTTGGTATTGGTGGAAAAGGATATCAAAGAATAAATCTTGCCTGTCCAAGATCGATGGTTGAAGAGGGATTAAATAGAATAAAGAAAGCTATAATGAGATAATTAATATGGGCTAGCTTAATTATCATTAGGCTAGTCTTGATATAGAGATTTTATATTTGCTTAAAATGATAACGTTATCTGGGGATTTGAATAAAAAATCAAAAAAGGATGGAAATTTGAAATGAGTATAAATATAGAAAAAAGAAAACCTACATTTAAGTTTGCAGCTTTAGTAATGATTGCAATTATATCTTTAACTACAGTTGGTATGGTTGTATTTAAGGCATCAATAACAGTAATGTTTTTGTTATCATGGTTGATAGTAGTTCCAGCAGCAATGAAACTAGGTTATACAAATAGTGAAATTGAAGATCTAGGATTTGAGGTAGGAAAGGGAGCTTTTCAATCTAATTTAATAGTACTTTCTGTTGGAGTATTGATTGCTGCATGGATAGCAGCAGGTACAATTCCTACAATAGTTTATAGTGGACTTACAATAATAACTCCTAAGTATTTTTTAGTTACAACATTAATAGTATGTTCTTTAACTTCTATAGCTACAGGAACTTCTTGGGGTACTTTGGGAACTTCTGGTATAGCTTTAATGAGTATAGGTACTAGTATGGGAGTTCCAGCTGGATTAACAGCAGGTGCAATAATATCTGGTGCATTCTTTGGTGATAAGATTTCACCACTTTCAGATTCTACAAATTTATCAGCGGCAGTTTGTAAGACAGATGTTATAACTCATATAAAACATATGACTTTATCAACAACGCCAGCTTATATAATTTGTGTTATTTTATATACAGTTATGGGATTCAAATATGCTAATAATACAATAGATTATAATCAAATAAATCAAGTAATGGAAGTACTAAAAGCTAATTTTAATATAGGATTTGTAGCTGTGATTCCAATAATATTCTTATTTATATTATTATTATTACAAAAACCATCTATAGTTTCTATATTAGCTTCTGCAGTAGTAGGCGCAGTAATAGCATTTGTTCAAGAAGGAGCTGGTGTTGATAAATTATTAGATTATATGCTTAATGGTTTTTCTATAGAAACAGGTCTTACTTACACAGATCAATTATTAAATCGTGGTGGTATAATGAGTATGGCAGAAACTGTACTTTTAGTATTCGTAGTATTTGTAATAGCAGGTATATTACAAAAGACTGGGTTCTTAGAAGTATTACTAGAGCCTATGCTAAGTAAAATAGGAAAATCTAGAACTAAATTAATTGGAACTACATTTGTAGCTAGTTATCTTGCGAATGCATTTAGTTCTTCTATGATGTTTACTTCTGTATTTGTAGGTACTATAATGTCTCCATTATATAAACAATTTAAGTTAAAACCAGAAAATTTGTCTAGAATAATACAAGATACAGCAACACTTGGAGCACCATTAATACCTTGGAATTCTAATGCAATATTCTGTAGTCAGACACTAGGTGTTAGTCCATTTGAGTTTATACCATATTGCTTCTTAAGTTGGATAACTCCAGTAGTAACATTTATATACGGTGTGACTGGATTTACAATGACAACCTATACAGATGAAGAATTTGATATGATTGAACAACCAGAAGATGCTATATAATAAAGGAGCGAATATATGGAATTTCATTATTACTATGTAATTCAAGATATTATAGGTGTACTTATGGCATTTGTAGGTATAAGGATGTTTATCCTAAGTATACAAATGATTTTATCTAAGAAAAAAATTGAAAATGCGGTATCACTTTCCATTAGTTATGCCTTAATTGCAGCTTCAGGAATTAATTTATTATTTTATAATTTTGAACTAAAAACATGGATTAGAAGTATAGCTTTTATAATTTTAAGTTTAGTAATCATAAAAATAGTTAGTATAAAAAATAAACAATAATCTATATGATTTGTAGCTAGGTTTCACAATATATTAAATCAATATTAAAATCACCCTGATAGCTGTCAGGGTGATTTTTTATTTTATCTAAAAGGTCATAAAATAAAATCAAAACAAATACTATTTTGATATAAGTTTAAATTTAAATGAAATGATATTTCTTTAAAATAAAAATATATTGAAATAAAATTTTAAACATGGTATTATAAAAACATAAAAAGAAAACGTATTCTAAAAATAGAAAGTTTTGGAGGAATAACATGGATAGATTAAATTTAGGAAGTTTGACAACAGAAAGTAGAAACCAAAACACATTAGATATAGATAGAGTTTCTACGATAGAAATGGTAAAGAAAATGAATGATGAAGATAAAAAAGTAGCAGAGGCAGTAGAGCAGGAGATTCCTCATATAGCAAAGGCAATAGATGAAATAGTTTTAAGAATTAAAAAAGGTGGAAGATTAATTTATATAGGAGCAGGGACTTCAGGAAGACTTGGAATATTAGATGCATCAGAATGTCCCCCAACTTATGGAGTATCAGAAGAATTAGTTCAAGGTATAATAGCTGGTGGGCAAGAAGCAATATTTAGAGCTAAAGAAGGAGCTGAAGACTCTAAAGAATTAGCAGTAGAAGATTTAAAATCAAAAGGCTTAAATGAAAATGATACAGTAGTAGGTCTAGCTGCATCGGGTAGAACACCATATGTTATAGGTGGTTTAGAATATGCTAATGAAATAGGGGCACTAACAGTTTCTATAACATGTAATGCAAATTCGAGTGTAGCCAAAGAAGCTAATATAGCAATATCTCCAGTAGTTGGAGCTGAAGTTGTAACAGGTTCAACAAGATTAAAATCAGGAACAGCTCAAAAGTTAGTTTTAAATATGTTATCAACTGGAACTATGATAAAACTTGGTAAAGTTTATGGAAATCTAATGGTAGATGTTCAATCAACAAATGAAAAGTTAGTTGAAAGAGCTAAAAAAATAGTTTCTGAAGCAACTGGAGTAAATATAGAAGAGGCAGATAAATATTTAAAAGAAACAAACTCAGATGTTAAGTTAGCAATATTTATGATTTTATCAAATTTAAATAAAGATGATGCAAAAGAAAAGTTAGAAAAGCATGATGGATACATTGCAAATGCATTAAGTGATAAAAACTAATATTATGTAGGGGTGATTAAAAATGTCAGATAAGCAAATTGCTCAAAAGCTAATAGAATTAGTTGGAGGGAAAGAAAACATAATCTCTGCACAAAACTGTATGACTCGTTGCAGATTGGAACTTAAAGATTACTCAAAAGTAAAGGTAGATGAACTAAAAAAAGCAGAATCTGTTTTAGGTGTAGTACAGGCAGAAGGTCAACTTCAAGTTATATATGGACCTGGTAAAGTAAATAAAGTAACTACAGAAGTAAAAGCTTTATTAGGAAATAGCATAGCTTTAGGTGATGAAGCTATAAAAGCGACAAAAGAAAGATTAAACGCTAAAAATGATACAAAGGTAAAAAATGCACTAAAAAAATTAGGTTCAATATTTATACCGTTAATACCACTATTTGTTTCTTGTGGTTTAGTCCTTGCAGTAAATAATATAGCTGGAGTATACTTTGGAGATGCATATAAGTTAACAACAGCAGCACAAATTATTGGTTTAATAGGAAATGGAGTATTTGCAATACTACCTGTATTAGTTGGGGTAAATGCAGCTAAAGAATTTGGTTCTCAAATGCCAATGATGGGTGGAGTTTTAGGTGGAATATTATCATCACAAGCACTTTCTGGTATTGTTTTATTTGGCAACGAATTAACACCTGGTAGAGGTGGTATAATATCAGTTATATTAGTTGTACTACTTGCTTGCTTTATTGAAAAATCACTTAGAAAAGTTGTACCAGATGTACTAGATTTGTTTGTAACACCGCTTTTAACATTAACTATATCAGCATTAGTAGCATTACTTATACTTCAACCAGTAGGTGGATTTATATCTGACTCAATAGGTGTAATAGTAGCACAAACTGTAGCATCTGATAACATGATAGTATCTGTAATATCAGGAACAATATCAGGGGCATTATTCTTACCATTAGTTATGACAGGTATGCACCAAGCATTAACACCAATACATGCAGATTTAATAGCTAATGTAGGATATACTGTATTACTTCCAATACTTGCAACAGCAGGTATGGCACAAGTTGGTGCAACAATAGCAGTATATAGAAAAACAAAGAATGAAAGATTAAAGAAAACAGCTAAAAATGGATTAGTACCAGGTTTCTTAGGTATAGGAGAACCTTTAATATATGGAGTAACATTACCTTTAGGAAAACCTTTCGTGGCAGCTTGTTTAGGAGCTGGTGTAGGTGGAGCTGTAATGGCATTTTTCAAAGTTGGAGCAGTAGCAATGGGTGTATCAGGATTGCCACTTGCATTGTTAATAGCTGATGGAAAGATGTTAGTATTCTTAGCAGGTGTGTTAGCATCTTATGCGGCAGGATATTTATTTACTGAATTAATAGGATTTGATGATCCAGTAGATTAAATTATAAAAACTATAGGCTATCTTAAATGATTTTGAGATAGCCTTTTTATGTACAGTTAACTTTATATATATATTAAAAACTAATAATGCTATGGAGGATAATAAAATGAGCTATGGATTTTCAGTATATTTTGGATTAGATAACACAAAGGAAGAAAATATAAATTTATTAAAAGACGCACACAAATTAGGATTTACAAGAATATTTACATCACTTCATATACCAGAAGCTAATTATGAGGTGTTAAAAGTAGAAGTAAGAGAGTTTTTTGCATTAGCTAAAGAGTATAATATGGATATAATAAGTGACATATCACCTAACACTTTTAAATTTTTAGACTTGGAAAATATGGATTTAAAAGGTTTGAAAAATATGGGTGTAAAAACAATAAGAATAGATTTTGGATACACTGAAGAAGAAATATCTATAATGAGTAAAAATGAACATGGAATAAAAATACAATTAAATGCATCTACAATTACAAAAGAATTTTTTGAAACGTTAGATGAGTTTTCGCCAAACTATGAAAATATAGATGCATTGCATAATTTTTATCCTAGAGTTGAAACTGGTATATCAGAAGAATGCATGGTAAGAAAAAATGAGATACTTAAAGAACGTGGTATCAAAGTGTGTGCTTTTGTACAATCAAATAATAGAAAAAGAAGCCCAATGAAAGATGGATTGCCTACATTAGAAGATCATAGAAATATAGATGTGAAAAAAGCTTCTAATCATTTATTTGCAATAGGAAATGATTGCGTATTTATAGGGGATTCTTTACCAAGTAAACAAGAATTAATAGATCTTTCATCTTTAGATAAAGACTGTGTAGAGCTTAGAATAAATTTAAAAACAGATGATGATATTTGTACAAAATTATTAGAAAATAAATATTCATCAAGAACCGATTCTGCACGAGATGCTATAAGGGCAAGTGAAAGTAGGCTACTTTTGGAAAATAATAAAATAAAAAGTTATAATACTGTAGATAAAAAATATGGGGATGTAACTATTGATAATGAAGGATATTTAAGATATATGGGGGAGCTTCAAATATTATTAACAAACCAACAAAAAGATGAAAGAACAAATGTAGTAGCATCTGTTTTACAAGAAGACTTTTATCTATTAAAATATATAGTTGAAGGCAAAAAGTTTTGCTTTAATAAGATTTAATCATATTTGATTATAGATTGTTTGGGAAGTGATAAAATGAATGTATTAGAATATATAAAACAAAATTATAGTGATTTTACAGATAGAGAAAAGCTTATAGCTGAATATTTTCTTTGTAATGATGAAAGCATAATAAATATGTCAGCAAAAGAAATAGGAGAATTAACTAGTACCTCTGCGGCTACTGTTGTAAGATTTTCAAAAAAACTAGGGTTTTCGAGCTTAAATGAAATGAAATTAGGATTAACTATAAGCTCTAATAAACAAGAAAAAAGTAGTAGTTTTAAATATTTAGATAAAGAACTGAAAACTAAAGACGTTATTTATGGAGTAAAAGATTCTATAGATAATGTTATGAATAAAACTGTAAAATTAGTTAATGAAAAAGACTTAGAAAAAGCAATTGAATTATTATTAAATGCTAAAAATATATACATTTATAGTGTAGGGGTATCAGGATTAGTAGGACTTGATTTCTACTATAAGTTAAGCAGAATAAACAAAAGATGTATAATACATTCTGACACTCATCTTCAAATAACATCATCGGTACTTATGGAAGAAGGGGATGTAGCTGTAGCTATATCTTATTCAGGAAGTACAAATGAAGTTATAAAATGTGTCGAGAATGCTAATAAAAACAATATACCTGTAATATCTATAACTAAAGCAAGTATTAATAATGAGCTAGAAAATTTATCAGATATAACTCTTAAAGTTCCTTTTGTTGAAAAATCATTAAGAGAAGGTGCTATGAGTTCAAGAATATCTCAATTAGCTATAATAGATATGCTATTTATAGGTATGGCAAAAAATAATCTTGAAGAAGTAGAGCAAAAACTTATATTAACGAGAAATGCAGTAAAAGATTTAAAAAAATAATTTAGATTATAAATTTAAATATATAATAGTGAGAATGATTTTTGAAAATTGTACTTATTATTTAATCTAATGAAAAACATATTGATATATCAATATGTTTTTTTATTATTTATATTATATAAGTCATTAACATTGGATAAACATTAAATATGATAAAATACAATGATTTAAAAATTTAGAAGTACTGATTTATAAGGAGAAGCAAAATGAGATTATTAGTTATAGAAGATAATATAGAATTAGCTAATTCAATGAAAAAAGGATTAGAAAATATGAATTTTAAAGTAGATGTTTCTAATACAGGTGAAGATGGTGAAGAAAAAGCAAGTGTCAATGAATATGATGTTATACTTTTAGATTTAAATCTTCCAGATATCGATGGAATTGAAGTTCTAAAGTGTTTACGAAAAAGATCAGTAAATATCCCAATAATTATAATAACAGCAAGAGACGATGTATCCGACTTAGCTATAGGATTAGATAATGGAGCAGATGATTATATAACTAAACCATTTCAATTATTAGAAGTTAGAGCTAGAATTCATGCAGTAATAAGACGATTTCATGGACGAACAAATCCAATTATAAATATTGGAAAATTAAAACTTAATCCTATAAATCGTACTGTATATATAGATGATAAAGAAGTAGTCCTTGCAATAAAGGAGTTTGATATATTAGAGTACATATGCTATAAACATCCAGCCGTTGTTTCTAGCGAGGAAATTGTAGAACATGTATATGATGAAAATTTTGATCCATTTTCATCAGTACTAAGGGTACATATATCAAGATTAAAAAATAAGCTAAGAAATGTACAGGGAGAAGAGATTTTAATTAATATTAGAGGGAAAGGATACTTTTTATGCGTAGAGTAAACTTTAAAAGTGGACTAATTATAATAATATATTCGTTAATATTATCGCTTGCATTAGGTATTGGACTATATATAATAAAAGGTTCTTTTAATAATGTAGAAAATAAAACAAATATAACAAATGCTAAAGCTATAATTGTTAACAATGCTGTGCCACAAAAATATGACTTTTTATATAAAGCTCTATATGAAGGCAACCACTTGGATATAAAAGAATCAAATACAACTAGTATAAGGTCCCAAGCGTTAGACTCAAAATTAGTTGTAGATGTAGATGAAATCGGAAAGGTTTATTTACAGACCGGATTTGAAGATATATTAAGTATAATATTAATATTTTTCTTTATTTTTATACTTGCATCTTTGATATTATGGTTAGTACTAAATAAAGTTCATGATAAAGAAATTGAAAATATAGTGAATAATTTAAATGATATTGATGATGATTTTGATCCATACTCAGTAAGCAAAACCTTTGGAATAGCTTATGAAAATATAAAAGGAAAATTCAAACAAAATTTAGAGGACTATAAAAAATTAAATTCTTATTTATCTCATGAACAAAAAAATGCTATTGCTATATTAAGAACTAATTTAGAAATAGATGGTAATAAAAAATATATTAAATTATTAGATAATATTGCTGATAGTATAGACGATATATTAACTTTAAGTGATTTAAAATCTGATGAAGAAATGGTTAAAGTAGATGTTTCCTTAATATGTGCAAGTATTTGCGATATGTATAAAAAAACATATAAAAATATTGAATTTGATTTTGATGAAGAGTCTAATACAACTATTTTAGCAAAAGAGAGATGGATATATCGTGCAGTAAGTAATTTAGTGGATAATGCAGTAAAGTATGGTGAAAACAAAAAAATAGTAGTGTCTGTGAGAAGTAAATATAACAGTGTAATTATTAAGGTAGAAGATAATGGAATGGGTATGGATAAAAATTTTATAGATTCTATATTTAATAATAAATATAGAATTAATGATTTAAAGAAAGATGGATATGGAATAGGGTTAAGCTTAGTATCACATGTGTGTGATTTATGTAATGGAATTGTAGTAGTAGATAGTGAAATAAATAAAGGGTCTTGTTTTTATTTATCTTTTTCAGAGTTTAAAGAATAATATTTACTTTTTATTTTATAGATGATGTTAACTTTGAGTTAACAGTAGATTTATTATAATTTGCTTATAGTAAAATCTAAAGAATAGGAGAATTTGTATGTATATTTTTAAAAACGCATTAAAAAACTTGTCAAGGAATAAAGGTCGAAATATACTATTAGGAATTATTATGACCGCAATACTTTCGTGCACCGCAATATCTATTATTATTAATACTACATCTAACGAGATAATAAAGGATTATAAAGATAGGTTTGGGGCTGAAGTTTTTATTCAACCCAATATGGAAAAGACACAAGAAAAAATAAATGAAGGTAAATTTGAAGAGGTAAATAAGGGAGTATCCAATGATATAAAAGAAAAAATCGCTAAGTCTAAGTATGTTAAAAAAACTATATTTAGCTTAACATTCAGTGGATACAGTGAAGATATAAAAGCAATAGACCAACCAGATGGCAGTGGTGATGTAGATATGAGCAATGTTATATCTATTGGTGGTCAATCAAATCTTAAAAAAAGCCCAAACTTAAATGTTTTGGGTGGACTTAATAATGAAGGAAATAAAGAGTTTGAAAATGGAACAAGAAAAATCACAGAAGGAAAAATGCCTAAAAAAAATAACGAAGCTATAGTAAGTGAAGAGTTTGCAAAACTAAATAATCTAAAAGTAGGGGATAAGATAAAAATTAAAAATCCTCAAGATCCAGAGAATTTTGATTCACTAGATTTATCTATATCAGGGATATATTATGACAGTGCAAAATCTAATAACTATGGAATTAAGCACCATATGTTAAATAGAAGTAATGAAATTATTACAACATACGATACTTTAAAATTGTATGACAAAAAATCTAGCCAAGATTTAGTTGCTATGGATGCTAAATATTATTTAAAAGATCCAGATTTAGCAGAAGATTTTAATAAGGAAGCACATAAAATGGGATTAAGTGAACTATTTGATTTATCTGTAGATGCAAGTAGTTATAACAGTATTGTCAAACCTGTAGAAGGGTTAAAAGGGGTTTCAAAAATATTTATGACTTTAGTATTAGGTTTTGGTGGTAGTGTATTAGTTTTAATATCTATATTGGCTATTCGTGAAAGAAAATATGAAATAGGTGTTTTAAGAGCTATGGGTATGAAGAAAGGTAAAGTTGCATTAGGATTAATTTTTGAGACGTTATCTATGATAGCCATCTCATTAAGTATAGGATTAACTATTGGTAGTATATCAGCACAACCTGTTTCAAATATGCTCCTACAAGGACAAATAGATGCTCAAAGACAAGCAGAATCAGTTAGTATGACTGTTGGTTTCGCTGGGGCAAGTACTACAGCACCAGCATTAGAAAAATTAGATGTATTTTTAAGTGTGGAATCTATTTTAAGCATTACATTAATAGCACTATTACTTGGTGTAGTATCTGCTGGTATAGGAATTTTATATATAAACAGATATGAACCAAGAAGAATACTAACAGAAAGGAATTAATAATATGAGCTTATTAAGTTTAAAAGATGTAAGTTATAGATATGAAGGAGCAAATAGAGATGTTTTTAATGATATAAATGTAAGTTTTGAAAAAGGGAAAGTATATGGAATAATAGGAAAATCAGGAGCCGGAAAAAGTACTTTACTATCTTTAATATCAGGCCTGGATACATGCAAAAGTGGAGAAGTTTTACATAATAACAAGAGTTTAAAAAATATAGATCGAGATTTTTATAGAGCAAAAGATATAGGGGTTATATTTCAAGGATATAATTTATTATTAAATGCTACTGCTAAAGAAAATATATTATTATCCATGAATATAAGTAATATTAATAAAAAGAATAAGGATGAATATGTGTATGATTTATTGCAAAATGTAGGCATTGACGCTGAAAAAGCAAATAGAAAAATTTTAAATTTATCAGGGGGGGAACAACAGAGAGTAGGTATAGCTAGAGCACTTGCCCATAATCCAGATATAATAATTGCAGATGAGCCAACAGGAAACCTAGATAATGAAACAGAAGAAAAAATAATGGAAATATTATTATCATTAGCTCATGATCATAATAAATGTGTTATTATTGTAACTCATTCAAAGAAAGTATGCACATACTTAGATGAAATCTGGGGATTAAAATCTGGTAAATTGTTATTTATAAAAGATCAAAATACAAAACTTGATGCTGATGAAGAAAGTTAAATAAACTAAGAGAACAAATGTGAGAGGTTAGAGTATCATGAAAAATAAGAAAAGGATATTGTTTTGTAACAATATCCTTTTCTTATTTTTATAAAATTACTTAAAGGAATATTGAAAAATATGTATACATATATATTGACTTGTATATACAAAGTATTATAAAATTATAGTGTAAATTGGAAAAAATTAGAATATAGGCAAAATTAGAGAAATCTAATGACGCAAAGCTATAGGGGCTAAGATTATAAATTATGCCAGCCAGTTGCCAAAGGGTAAATATACTTTTTGTATCACATTAAGCATATCTTATTTTGGTATGTTTATTTTGGTGTTTAAAAAAGATACTTCTTTTGAGTGGCGTTTTTTACTAAAAAATTAGGGAGTGATTGTATTTCCTAAGGGGCATAAAAATCATTTAGGAGGAAAGAAGTATGCATATTAAAAGATTAAAAAGGACAAAGAAATCAGTAGCAATTGCAATAATAGGAAGTATGTTAATAAGCACAGGTACACCTTTAGCAGGAGTATTAACAGTAAGTGCGAATGAAAATGAGATAAAAGTAGTAAAATCAAACACTCAAAAACGTAATGTAATGTATTATGGAGATTGGTCAATATGGGGAGGTCAAGGAAATTTCTATCCAAAAGATATCCCAGCTGAAGAGTTAACTCATTTAAACTTTGCATTTATGGATTTTGATGCACAAGGAAATTTAATATTTACAGATAAAGATGCAGCAGTAGGAGCACCAGTAGGGCAAGCAGGTGTACAATGGGGAGCTCCGAATGCAGGTATATTAAATGCATTACAAGAATTAAGAGCTAAAAATCCAAACTTAAAGCTAGGTATATCAGTAGGTGGATGGTCTAAATCAGGAGATTTCTCTCCAATGGCAGCTAATCCACAAGCTAGAGCAAATTTTATAAAGAATATAATAAAGTTTGTTGAATATACTAACATGGATTTTGTAGATTTAGATTGGGAATTCCCAGGTGAAGTTAGACAAGGCGATTTAGTGGATAATAAAAATGATGAAGGAACTCCACATTCTACTCCGCAAGATAAGGAAAACTATACAATATTACTTGAAGAATTAAGAGAAGCATTAGATGCTAAAGGAGTAGAAAATGGAAAAGATTATGAATTAACAGTAGCATTACCTGCTCCAAAGAAAAAGCAAGAAAAAATAGATATAGATAGATTATTTGAAATAGTTGACTTTGCAAATATAATGACTTATGACTTAAGAGGAGCATGGGACGATAAAAGTGGACATCAAACCGCTTTATATCCGAATCCTAACGATCCGATAAACAATGAATCAGAAGATAATTTATCAATAGATGAGTCTGTTGATTATTTAATAGAGCAAGGTGCAGAGCCTGAAAAGATAGTAATAGGTGCAGCATTTTATACAAGAGGATGGGATAAAGTAGCTAAAGGTGATGATGCAAAGTTACCAGGGTTACATCAACCAGCACAAAAAACAGGAAAAGATGCAGACCAAACTCCATCATATGGAGCACCAAATGAAGCACCATTAACAAATGGAGACAGTGGACGTGCTGCAGGATGTTGGACATATAGAGGTTTAGATAAGCTAAAAGCTCAATACCCAGGATTAAAAGAATATTGGGATGATACAGCTAAAGCCCCATACCTTTATGATGAGTCAACAGGTAAATTCTTTACATACGATAATGTAAAATCAGTAGAAGAAAAGGCTAAATATGTTAATGAAAATAACTTAGGAGGAATGATTGGGTGGATGTCATCTCAAGATAAGCCAACTAATGGATCAACTAAGAGAGATGAATTAACAAAAACTATGAAAAAAGGACTATTCGGAGATTCTGAGTTGTCAGATCACGAAATAGTTTACTCAGATTTGGATATAGCTGCTACAGTAAATACTTATGAACAAGAGTGGGGAGCAGATAGAAAAGGATACGAAATAACTATAAAGAACAACGAAAGAGCAGAAGAAAGTGATGCAGTACTTAAAGAAGTTGAAAAAGGTGCTGAAACTATAAAAGCTCCTAAATTATACATAAAGACAGATAAGCCTTTAAACAGAGGAGACCATATGTCAGGAACTGTAACATATGAAAATGGGTACACAGTTGTTGATCTAAAATCTGTATGGGAAGGCAAAAATATAGAGCAGGGACAAACTTATACATTCAAATTAAGTGGAGATGCTAAAATAGAAAGCATAGATATAGTTCAAAGAATGTCTGATAATAGTCCAGAGATAGCAAGACAAACAATATTTGGTGAAAAAGGTCCAGAAGTAAATCAAGTACCAGTACTAAAAGGTATATCTAATAAGACAATAAAAGTTGGAGATAGTTTTAATGAATTAGCAGGAGTAACTGCAACTGATAAGGAAGATGGAGATTTAACATCTAAGATAAAAGTATCAGGAAATGTAGATACAACAAAAGTAGGAAAGTATGAGTTAACATACAAAGTATCAGATAGCAAAGGATTAGAAACAGTAGCTAATAGAACTATAACGGTAGAGGAAGCAGTAGTAACACCACCACAAGAAGATTCTGATTTCGGTGTTGGTCAAGGTATACAGTGGCCATCTCAAGTAAATGCACCATTTGCTGATATGACTGCATGGAACAATGGAGACTTCTCAAACAATGGAGCATTAAATTTAAAGAAAATATCTCAAGATACAGGGGTTAAGTTCTTCAACTTAGGATTTATTCAATCAACGGGTGGAGTATCAAATGGTAAAGTAAATTGGGGATGGGGTGGACATGAAGTTCTAAGTGAAAGACATGCAGATAACACTCAATACCAAGGGATAAAGAAATCTATAAAAGATATAAGAGAAATTGGTGGAGATGTAACTATATCTTTAGGTGGATTAAACGGAGTTGCGCCATGGGAAGTAACTCAAGATGTTAATACATTATATAACACGTATAAAGAGATAGTACAAGGATACGGATTAACAAGAATTGATTTAGATATAGAAGGTGGAGCAACTAATAAGCAACACAATATAGCAAATGCAAAAGCTATAAAGAAAGTACAAGATGAAACTGGTGTAGATATAGTATTAACATTAGCAGTAATGCCAAGTGGATTAACATCAGTACAATTAGATGTATTAGAAGCGTATCTTTCTCAAGGGGTAGATGTTGAAGTTGTAAACATAATGACAATGTGCTACGGAGCATCTGTACCTGATTATGCAGTGGGTTCAGTACAGGCTGTAGACAACACAATGAAGCAAGTTAAAGAATACTTTAAGAAGTATGCAAATAGGGAATTAACAGATGAACAGGCTTACAGAAAAGTAGGAATGACTCCATCTGTAGGATTTGAAGGATCAGCTCATCCTATATTTGATACTGAGGACACTAAGATAATCGTAGATCATGCTATAGAAAAAGAAATAGGAATGGTTTCTATGTGGTCTATAAATAGGGATTCAAAGGCACAAGATAACCAAGGAATAAATAATGCTTATGAACATACTAATTTAATGAAACAATTTGGAAAAGAAACAACAACTCCAGATCCAGAAGAAAATAAAGCACCAGTATTTTCTGGAATAGCTAATAAAACTATAAAAGTTGGAGAAATATTCGATGCATTATCAGGAGTAACTGCAACTGATAAAGAAGATGGAAACTTAACTGATAAGATAAAAGTATCAGGAAAAGCAGATACAAGTAAAGCTGGAAAGTATGAGCTAACATATTCAGTAACAGATAGTAAAGGATTAACAACAACTGCAAAGAGAACTATAACTGTAGAATCAGTATCAGTAGAAGGTGATACTTATGATTCTACTAAAATATACTATGGCGGAGAATTGGTAACTTATAAAGGTCAAGAATATAAAGCTAAGTGGTGGACACAAGGAGAAGCTCCAGATAAATCACAAGCATGGGAAAAAATAGTAAAGCCAAATGAAGATGGAAGTATTAATTATGAACCAGGAATGATATTTACAGGTGGAGAAACTGTTAAGTATGAAGGAAAGTCATACAAAGCTAAATGGTGGACAAATACAGTACCAGGAAGCGATGATTCATGGCAATTAATAGGTTAAATTTTAGCAAAATTTAAAGATAACCCATAGCATGGGATTAAATAAAAAGCCTCTTTTGAAGTATACAATAAGTATATATTTAAGAGAGGTTTTTATATGTTTTTAAGTTTAGTTTAAGGTAGCGTAGTTTTACCAGACTTATAATGCTTATCTGAATTCATGTACTTTAGTAATAGTGGAATTCATGTATCAATAATGTACTTACTGTACTTAAAGATGATACTTTGATAAAATTTAAAATATATAGTAACTTGAAATGTAAATAAATTAGGAAGGTTGGAATTATAATGATAAAAGAAATTGTAAAAGATGTATTATTTTTAGAACAAAAATCAGAATTAGCGACAAAGGATGATATAGAAGTTGTTAATGATTTAATCGATACGCTAAAGGCAAATTTAGAACATTGTGTAGGGCTAGCAGCTAATATGATAGGAGTAAAAAAACGTATATTAGTATTTAGTATAGGTAATATGATAATTCCTATGATAAATCCAGTTATACTAAAAAAAGAGAAAGCTTACGAGGCTGAAGAGTATTGCTTATCTTTAATTGGTTCTAGAAAAACAACAAGATATGAAACAATAGAAGTAGAATATTTAGATAAGAATTTTAATAAGCATAAACAAATATTTACAGGATTTACTGCACAGATTATACAGCATGAAGTAGATCATTTTGAAGGCATAATAATCTAATAAAAGTTTATCTAATGGGGATGAGGAATTAGTGATAAGAATAGCAATTTGTGAAGATGAAAAAGAGCAACAAGAATTATTAAAAAATTATATTGAGGGTTATAGAAAGAGATAGTTATGTAACTATCTCTTATTTTTATGTTAAATACAGTAAAGCATTACTTTTTATGGAACAGATACGTAAAATAATACAAAATGTGACTTAAAAATAAAAAATAATTACGTATTCTTTCTAAATCTTAAGAAATTCTTAACAATATATTAAGAATTTACTGTTACGATATATTGGTGATAAAAAATAAGTTAATAACACTATAAAGTTTTTATAGCAACTAGCTAAAATACAATTGTTTATGTTTAAGATATTAACGTAAATTTATTATAAATATTTATAGGAGATTAAATATGAAAAAATCAATTTATTTAATTATGCCATTAGTAGTAGGTGGTATATTTTTATTTGGACTAAATAAATTCCTTGATTCTTCAATTGACCAAATGCTTAAAGAAAAAGATTTAAAGCCAATAATGAATGATGCTTTAAGTGACGTAAAAGATAAGGGAATTATTGCTAACAATCATTTTTTAAAAAATAAAGATATTATGATGTTAGGATCATCAGAGTTTAGTCATCAAACAAAGCAACATCCAGCTTACTATTTTAATACTAATAGAAGCAAAAATGAAGCTATCACAATAGGTAGAGCATTTTCTCAAAACTTGCAAGATGCTACTATTTTAGGAAGTTTTGACCCAAGCATAAAAGATAAGAAGGTTACTTTATTTGTTTCAATGCAGTGGTTTATGGATAGATGGGGAGTTACACCTCATCATTATCAAACTAGATTTTCACCAACTCAATTTTATGCCTTTTTAAATAATCCAAATATTTCAAGTGAAAATAAAATTAAATTTGCTGATAGATCAAGTGAATTATTAGCTGACTCAGAAGATTACAAATCAGAAGCTGTATATGCTAAATTATATAATTCAGATACATTTTTAGCTAAGAGTGAAAAAGTGCTACTTAAGCCTTATTTTGAATTTAGAAAATATATAGTAGGTCTTAAAGAAAAAGGTACATTATTTAAAAAACTAGTGCGCTTAGATGCTAAAAAAGCTCCAGTTAAGGGGGAACCTATCGATTGGAGAAAAGAAGAAGAAGAAGCTATAAAGGAAGCTAAAAAGAGAGTTGGTAACAACGAGTTGTGTATAGATAAGGGATATTACAAATACAACTTTGGAGATAACCTACACAAATTAGAAGGTAGGGACAAGAATGTAAACCTTCTAGAAGGAAGAGAGTTTGAGGATTACCAGTTAACTTTAGATGTATGTAATGATTTAGGAATAAAACCTGTAATTGTATTAATACCAGGTATGGATAAGTTCTATAATATGACAGGGATTTCAACAGAAGAACGACATGAATTCTATGATAAAGCAGGCAACCTTGCCAAAGATCATGGTTTTGAAGTTATAGACCTTAGAGAAAAAGAAACTGAAAAATATTACTTAAGAGATGTAATGCATCTTGGAACGAAAGGTTGGGTAGATGTTTGTGAGAAGTTATTTAAAGAATTTAACCAGCAATAAGTATTTAATGATGAGTATATGTATTACTATAATAATAATTATGGCTATATTAGTATTTACATTTACATCATTCAAAGAATTGCCATTTATATATAATGAGTTTTAATAAGGAGAAATAGATATGAAAATCATTGAAGGTATAAAAAAATATTCAAATACAGATAGAATAGCATTAAAATGCAATGACGAATCTCTTTCGTATAAAGATTTAGACAAGTATTCAGAAGCAATAGCACTATACTTAAAAGATATATATGGAGATGAAAATACTCCTATAGTTATATATGGTAATAAAGAAAATATGATAATGGCATGTATGATAGGAGCTTTAAAATCTGGTAGAGCTTATGCTCCATTAGATATAAGTTTTCCAATAGATAGAGTGTTTGAAGTTACTAAAGAAATTAAACCAAAAGTATTCTTCAACTTTAGCGAAGAGACTGAATTTGGAGATTTAAATGTTGTAAATGAAGATAAGCTTAAAGAAATAATAAAAGAGTATGAAGGTAAGACAATATCTAAGGAAAACTGGGTAAAAGAAGATGAAAATGCATATATTTTATTTACATCAGGAAGTACAGGAAAGCCAAAAGGTGTACAAATAAGTTCAAACAACTTAGATAGTTTTGTTGATTGGATGAGTCCATATTTAAAAATTGATGGAAGTGAGAAAGTAGTTATGAATCAAGCTGCATACTCATTTGACCTTTCAGTTACATCAATATATCCAGGGCTAGTACATGGAGCTACGTTATTTTCGCTATCAAAGAAAGTATTAGCGGATTATAAAGAATTATTTAATCAATTTGGAAAATCAGATATGGCAGTTTGGGTTTCAACTCCATCATTTGCGGGAGTTTGTGTAACAGAAAATAGCTTTAATCAAGAAATGTTACCAAAACTTGAATCTATGATATTTATAGGTGAAACTTTACCAAAGAGTTTATCTAAAACTTTATTAGAAAGATTCCCAAATACAAGAGTTGTAAATGGATATGGACCAACAGAGGCTACAGTTGGAGTTAGTGTAAATGATATATCACAAGAAATGATAGATGATGAAAAAAGTCTTCCAGTTGGATATCCTATGGAGAACTGTAAAATAAAGATATTAGATGAAAATGGAAAAGAACTTTCAGAAGGTGAAAAAGGTGAAATTATAATAATAGGACCTTCAGTATCTAAAGGTTATTTCAATAATAAAGAAAAAACTGATGAAGTATTCTTCTATGATGAGATAGATGGAGTTAAACATAGAGCTTATAGAACAGGAGATAGTGGATATATATTAGATGGAAATATATATTACTGCGGAAGAAGAGATTTCCAAATAAAATTAAATGGATTTAGAATAGAGATAGAAGATATAGAAAGTAACTTAAGAAAAGTTGAAAATGTAAAAAATGCAGTAGTTATACCTGTTTATAAAAATGAAAAAATTGCTTACTTAAAAGGAATTGTAGAGTTAAAAGAAAGTAGTTCATTAAGTGATATAAAAATTGGAATTGCGATAAAAAAAGAGTTAGGTAAATATATACCTTCATATATGATACCTAGAACTATAAAAACTATAGAGAAGTTCCCTACTAATACTAACGGGAAAATAGATAGAAAGAAACTTATGGAGGAAAATTAATGACTTTTTCACAATATGGAGATTATTTTTACCTTTATATATTACTATTAACTATGATTCCAGCTATAATCTTAGGGTTAAGAGAAAAGAGTATAAAATATTATGGAATGATAGCAACAATATTCATGATATTTTTAATAGTTGGTGTAAATGTTAGTCTTAAGTTCTTAATAGCATTTACAGTAATGGAAGTTGCAGTGATAAAAGGGTATGAATATGTAAGAAAAAAAACAGATAGTAAACTTATATATAGACTATTTTTACTAGCTTCAATGTCTCCTATTATAATTAATAAAATTTCGCCACTTACTTCATTTGGAGCTATAGGGTTTATAGGAATTTCATACTTAAACTTTAGAGCTATACAAATGGTAATTGAAATTTATGATGGAGCAATAAAGGAAGTAAAAATTTCAACAATGCTTTACTTTATATTATTCTTCCCAACTTTAAGCTCTGGTCCTATTGATAGATCAAGAAGATTTGAAAAAGAACTAGATAAGAAAATACCTAGAGATGAATATATAAATGATTATTTAATTCCAGGTTTTAAAAAGATATTTATGGGGATTGGATATAAATTTGTAATAGCATTTATGATAAATATATTCTTAATGTCAAGAATACCTTCAAAACCAAGCTTTACGAGTGTAATTTGTTACATGTATACTTATAGCTTATACTTATTCTTTGACTTTGGAGGATACAGTTTATTTGCAGTAGGAACTAGTTATATATTTGGTATACAAGCACCAGATAACTTTAACAAACCATTTTTAAGTAAAGACATGAAAGAATTCTGGACAAGATGGCATATAAGTCTTTCTAGATGGTTTGGAGATTATATTTTCTCAAGATTTGTAATAGCATCTATGAGAAAGAAAAGATTCAAAAAAAGAGCTACAGCATCTCATGTTGCCCAAATGATAACAATGTTAGTAATGGGTGCATGGCATGGATTAACGTGGTATTATATAGCTTATGGTGTATATCAAGGGGGCGTACTTGTACTTACTGATATATATCAAAAGAAATCAAAGTTTTATAAAAAACATAAAAAAGAGAAGTGGTTTGAGATTGTGCAAATTGTAGTAACATTCCATATAGCATGTTTTGGATTGTTAATTTTCTCAGGACACTACGCTTAAATTTAAGGAGGAGTTAAAATGCAAGAAGCAGTTATATCAATTTTTGAAGATGTTTTAGATTGTGATGAAATAAAAGAGGATTTAAGCTTAGATTTATTTGAAGCAGAGCTTTTAGATTCATTAGCTATAATAGAGGTTTTACTTGAAATAGAAGATAGATTAGGGATAGTACTTCAACCTACAGATTTAGAAAGAAGCGACATGGCTACAGTAAATAATTTAGTTAAGTTTTTACAAACTAGAAAATAATAAATATTTTAATTATAGATATAATTTTTAAATTAACTATAATATTTAAATAAAAAATAGGTATTAGCAATTTGCTAATACCTATTTTTTATATGGTTTTTGTATACACCAAGTTCCGATTTTAGCGTATAAAGTTTATGAAAAGTGTTATAATAGTTGAGTTAAAGAAGTCAATAAACAAACAACCAACTATTGGAACTACGAAGTAAGGCGTAGGAGCGAATCCGTATCTATTTGTAAGCTCATCCATATTGGCGATAGCATTCGGAGTAGCACCCATTGCAAAACCGCAAGTAGCAGATGCAAATACAGCAGCTTCATAGTTTCGACCAAGCACTCTAAATGTTATAAAGTAAGTGAATAAACCTACTAGAGCAACTTGAGCAAATAACATAATTACAAGTGGTAATGCTAAATCAAATAATTCCCAAAGTTTAAGTCCCATTAATGCCATAGTTAAAAAGAAAGATAAACTTAATCCACCTAAAGTTTCAATTTCTTTTTCTAAAATTTTCTTATTCATAAGATCGTAAATGTTTCTTATAATAGCTGCTGTTAACATTGCACCTATATATGAAGGGAATGTTAATCCTAGTTTTTGTATAAAATCAGATATAATAGAACCAAGTCCCATAGCTACGAATAAAAGCCCAGCTGCAGTCATTAATGTTTTATGACATAATATATTGTGGCTTTCTTCATTATAATCTCCAACCTCATCTATAGGAGTACTTGAGTTTTCATCATGTACAGTTTTTAATTTATGATTATTTATTAATGATCTTGCTACTAATCCACCAATTAAACTTCCCATAATTAATCCAAATGTTGCTGATGCAAATGAAACTGTAGTAGCACCAGTAATACCCATATTTTCAATCATTGGTCCAAATGAACCTGCCGTTCCATGACCTCCAACCATAGGTATTGAGCCAGTACAAAGCCCAAGTAAAGGATCTAAGTTAAATACTGATGCAAGACTTACACCAACTATATTTTGAAGTACGACTAAAAGTATAGCTAGTCCAAGGAATGTTACTACTTTAATACCACCTTGCTTTAATAATTTAAAACTAGCAGTAAATCCTATACTAGTAAAAAATGCTGTCATGAATAATTCTTGTAATGATGTATCTAAATTTATTGTGGCTATGTTATTTAATTTAAGTACAAGTACTATCATTGCAAATATAAATCCACCTACAACTGATGGTGGGATACAATACTTTGATAATACAGAAAATTTATTTCTTATATATTTACCTATATAAAATATGACTGAAACTAATGCCATAGTTTCATATATGTTTAAATTTAATTCCATAATGTTTAATCTCCTTTCTTTGTCGATTTGTCGATTTATAGTTCAATAATATATATAATAACTTAAAAATTTGTTTTAGTAAAGGCGATAATGATGAAAATTAACGGAAATGAATCATAAAATGTTAATTGTCTGAAAATTAAAGAAAACTTTGAGACGGGATAAATACACATATGAGCTGATTTAACTAGTGAAAATAATTGAGTGAAAATTTTTTTAAAAAAAAATAAAAAAATATATGCAAAATTATTATTTTTTTATGCAAGTGAAGATATATGATTAATAACTATAATTAGGAAAAGGTAACCATAAAAATAATAATAAATATAAAAAAAGTATCACTTTTAAGGGATACTTTTTTATTTAAGAATGATAGCAATAATATAGGTATTAAAAATATTAGTGTATCAATTATATAAAGTTATTTTAAACCTAAATCTGATAGCATTTCAGATATTCCATATATATCATCATATTTAGAATAATATTCTTTGAACACATCCTCTATAGAGGAATCTCTATGAACATCAAATTCAATTCCTTTAAATTCTCCTTTAATTAATGTTACATTAGTACTATCTAAATAATTTTTCAATTTTAATATATAATCTTTTATTTCTTCATCAGGGCAAACTTTTAATTCATCAATATTTTGAGCTACTAAATATGCAGACTCATTTATTTCTTCTAAAGAGATATTTTCATTTAGTCTTGCTTTTAGATTTTCTAGCGTTTCTTCATTAAAATCTAAATCATCTATGTTATTACAGTCTAAAATCTCTTGCACTTTATCTAAAATCATGGCATCATTCCATGCATATTTGCTAGAATTGTTATTAGTAAAATTTTTATCCATTTTATAAATCTCCTAAGTTTTATTTAATGTTATTATATCAAAATTACAAAGAATTATCATTAGAGTCAAACTATAGTTAAAAAAATGATAAAATTAAATAAAAATAGATATTTAAAGAAAGGATGGAAATGGTTAATAAGATAAATATGAAAGATTTATTTACAGTAGGAGAGATAGCTACTTTATTTAATATAAATAAAAAGACACTAAGATATTATGACGAAATAGATTTATTTAAACCTAGTTATATAGATCCTAAAAACAATTATAGATATTATACGTCAAGCCAATTTGAAAAATTAAATACTATAATATATTTAAAGAATATTAGAATTCCATTAGATACTATCAAATGTCATTTAGAAAATAAAAGTATAAATAGCACTATTAACTTATTTGAAATCCAAGAAGATATAATTGAAAAAAAGATAGAAGAATTAAAACTTATACAGAATAAAGTGAAAAATAGAATTAACAAAATAAAGGATTCGATAGACTATGATAAACTAGATAAAATTATGGAATTATATTTTGATGAAAGAACAATAGTTATTTTAAAAGAAAAAGTAAATACAAATAAAGACTTAGAACTATCCATTAGAAAACTAGAAAATAAGGCAAATGAAAAATCATCTATATTTTTAGGAGAAGTGGGAGTCTCAATATCAAAAGAAAATTTAAAAAATAAATTATTTAAAGAATATGATTCAACATTTATATTTGTAGAGAATAAAAATTATAATAAAGAAATATTAAGAATATTGCCTAAAGGTAAATATGTATGTATAAGATTTAATGGTTTACATGAAAGCGCTGATATATACTATAAAAAACTTTTAAATTATATTAATGAAAATAACTATGAAGTTTTAGCAGATTCAGTAGAAATAACTTTAATTGATACTGGATTAACTACAGATACCTCAGAATTTATAACGGAAATACAAATATTGGTTAAATGATATTGACATTCCAGTAGCTAGAATGTTTATTATTTATAATAAATAAAGTAGCAAATGTACTTAATATATTTTATTAAAAATATGTTATAAAATTTTGGAGGTTATATATGAAGTTTAGAGTATCAAAGGAAGTATTTGAAAAGTTTGATAATGTTTGTTTTGGTGTTATAGTAGCAAAGGGGATTGATAACACAGTAGAAGTAAATAAGATTATAGAATTTTTAAATAAATCAATTCAAGAATGTGAAAATAAATTTAAGGATACTAAAATTAAGGAATTAGATGAAATATTATATTATAGAGATGCATTTAATAAGTTAGGAATCAATCCAAATAAATTTATGAGTTCTATTGAAGCAATGCTTACGAGGGTATCTAAAGGGAAGGGACTACCTAATATAAGTCCTATCGTAGATTTAGGAAACTCAGTTTCTCTAACACACATGGTTCCACTTGGAGCACATGATATTGATACATTAAATGGAGATATTGAAGTGAGATTCTCTCAAAAAGGTGATAATTTTATTCCATTGGGATGTGAAGAAGCAGAAGTATTAGAAGAAGGAGAATTAATTTATTCAGCAGGAGATAATGTAAGAACAAGAAGATGGATATGGAGACAAAGTGAGCAAGGAAAGATTACTAATGAAAGTAAGAATATATTTTTCCCGATAGATGGATTTAAAGATAAAAACTATGATAATGTAATTTCAGCAAGAGATGAATTAGCAGCTTTATTAAAAGATATATTTTCTTGTGATGTAGAGGTAGGATTTATAGACAATAACAATACGGAATTTAAAATAGATTAAATGATAATTACAGTATAAAATTAAATAAAATACGGAAAGGCACCTATCAAAAGATAGGTGCCTTTATTTGGGCTAGCGTATACTTATACATATGTACAAGTTCCCACTAGATAATAGTATAATAGAAAATATACTTTATGTAAATAAAATTTATAAAAATAATTAAACTTAATGCTATTACTAACTAAGATTAGTTAATTTTAAAAGGGGGAACATTTATGAAAAAAAGAGTTGCAGTAATGTGTGTTTCAAAAAAGTCTAATGAATTTTACTCAGATTATCTAGAAGCTATATTTGCAAAAACTATAGACTTTTTTCATTATAGCCTAGATGAAAATGGATTTGAAAATATGATAAAAGCAGATCTTTATTTAGTTTGCTCAACATCATCTAATGTTTTTGAGTATTCTATGTCTTGTATACCAGAAAATAGCAACGTAGTAATATCAAGTATAACGTTCAAAAAAAATAGCATTAAAAAAGTAAAACAAATACCAAAAGATTCAAATGTTTTAATGGTTAATCTAAGTAAAAATATGGCTATGGAAGCTATATCAACATTAAATCGTATAGGCATTAATGATATAAATTTTATTCCATTAGGGCCAATCGATAATATGAAAGATATTAATGAATATAAAGATATAAAAATAGCTGTAACATGTGGAGAAAGTAGATATATTCCTGATTTCGTAGAGGAGGTTATTGATTTAGGAGGAAGAGTTTTTACAGAGAGAGTTTTAGTTGAAATGATTTTAAAGCTTGATATATCAGAAATAATGGGTACTAAACCATTTAAGTCTTATATACAAGAACTTGCGGAAAGAGATTATGGAATCGATGAATTAAGCAGAAAGGTATCGAATATAGAACTTAAATTTGATTTAGTTTTAGATTCAATAGATATTGGAGTAATTGGTATAGATGTTAATAATAGAATATTTGAGTTTAACAAAGCAGCAGAAAATATATTACATATGAAAAAAGATGATGCTCTAGGTAAGACTACAGATGAGTCGCTACCATTTATGCCTCTGAATGTGTATAAGGATAATTTACTAACAAATGATGTTAAGCTTATAACTATAAAAGGTGTTTTAATTTCCTTAAGAACAACTTCAATTGTAGAAAATGAAAATTTTAAAGGATACTTCGCTATTATAGAAAGATTTAAAGACGAAGAGGACAAGCAAAGAAAGCTAAGACTTCAATTATTAAATAGAGGACATAAGGCAAAGTATACATTTGATGATATAAAAGGTAATTGCCCTATATTAAAAAAGGTAAAACAAATTGCAGAAAAGATGTCTAAATCAAATGCATCTATATTGATATACGGAGAAAGTGGAACAGGAAAAGAATTATTCGCACATGCAATACATAATGCATCGCCTAGAAGTGATATGCCTTTTGTAGCTATAAACTGTGCCGCATTACCAGAAAATCTTTTAGAAAGTGAATTATTTGGATATGAAGAAGGAGCATTTACTGGTGCAAAGAAAGGTGGAAAAGCTGGTTTATTTGAATATGCTCATACAGGAACTTTATTTCTAGATGAAATAGAAAATATGAGTCAAAGTTTACAGGTTAAGTTATTAAGGGTATTGCAAGAAAAAGAAGTCATCAGGATTGGTAGTGAAAAAATTATTAATATAGATGTTAAGATAATTGCAGCAAGCAATGAAAATATAAAAGATATGGTTGAACAAGGAAAATTCAGAAAAGATTTATATTATAGAATAAATGCTTTACCTATTAATATTCCACCACTTAGGGATAGAAAAGATGATGTTTTATTGATTACAGATGAAATAAAAAAAAGTATAGGGACTTCCTTTGAATTATCTGATGAGGTAAAAAATATATTTATAAACTATGAATGGGAAGGAAACATAAGAGAATTAAGAAATGTAATAGAATATTTAGCTTATGTAGATAAGCCTTTTATAAATATAGAAGACTTACCCGCTACGTTTTTGGAGGAAATTAATTTTAATGAAATTTCTTATGCTAGAAATTATGATAACACACTTTTAATGGAGATACTTCCAAGTGAAAAATTAGAAAAGTATATGTATGTCTTAAAAACACTTTATAATGCTAAAAAAGAAAATATTTCATTAGGAAGAAAAAATATTTCTGAATTATCTAAAAATAGTGAGTGTCATTTGTCAGAACAAGAAGTAAGAACTATAATCTCATATTTATCAAAAAAGCAACTAGTTGTAGTATCAAGAGGTAGAAAAGGGACAGAGTTAACCTTAAAAGGGGTCGAAATGGTTGAAAAAAAGGTTCAAATGGATAATAAATAGGTTATAAATCAACCTATTTATTATATTACATCGATTAAGAGATAAAAAATATATGAAAGAAATAACCGTAGATAGTAGATTCTAGAGATTATATAAAAAATAAATGAAAAATATAAAGTTGGCATTATATTTGCTTATGTATATTGGTAAATAATTAAAGCTTATATTGTTATAAAATGAGTCTCAACATTAATCAATATAGGTAAATTATAATCAATAGGATAACGATTTCAGAAGGGGGATTAAACATGAATGAAAAAAAGATAACAAAACAATACGGTGCAATTGCATTCTTACCACTTATTATATTTTTAGCATTATACATAGGTAGTGGACTTTATTTTACATTTACAGGAGCTGAAGATGCATTTAAACAATTTCCAAGACACGTAGCACTTATGATTGGTATAGGTATTGCTTTACTTATGAATAGAACAATGAAGTTAGATGAGAAAATAGAAGTTTTCTCAAAAAATGCGGGTAATTCAGGGGTTATGCTTATAGGATTGATTTATTTACTTGCTGGAGGATTTCAAGGTGCAGCGCGTTCTATGGGCGGAGTTGATAGTGTTGTAAATATGGGACTTTCTTTCATACCTCCTGCACTACTTATTCCAGGTGTATTTGCAATGAGTAGTTTTATAGCTACATCTATAGGAACTTCAATGGGGACTGTAGCAGCAATGGCACCAATAGCTATAGGTGTTGCCGCAAAAGCAGATTTAAATGTGGCAATAGCATGTGCCGCTGTAATAGGAGGAGCTTACTTTGGAGACAATTTATCTATTATATCAGATACAACTATTTCTGCAACCAAAGGTGTTGGATGTGAAATGAAGGATAAGTTTAAGATGAACTTCTTTATAGCACTTCCAGCAGCATTAATTACAATGGGAATATACGCATTTATAGGTGGATCTGGTCAAATAGAAGGCGATTTATCATATAGCATAATTAAAATCGTACCATACATTGTAGTTCTTATAACTGCTATGATGGGATTCAATGTTGTGGGTGTATTGATTATAGGAATTATAATGAGTGGAGCTATAGGATTAGCAACTAACTCAATAAATTTTTTAGGATTTATTCAAGCAGTAGGAACTGGAATGGAAGAAATGATGAGTATTACTATACTTGCAATATTAGTTTCTGGATTAATAGGACTTGTTAAGCATTATGGTGGTATAGATTGGCTAATTGAAAAAATAACATCTAGTATAAAAGACAGAAAAGGAGCAGAATATGGAATTGGTCTGCTTGCTGGATTACTTTCAATGTCTCTTGTAAATAACACAATAGCGATAATAATATCTGCTCCAATAGCTAAAGAAATAGGTTTTAAATTTAATATTTCACCAAAAAGACTTGCTAGTTTATTAGATATATTTGCTTGTGCATTACTTTCAATCTGTCCACATGATGGTGCTATGTTAATAACAACTGGACTTGCAGGAATATCTCCAATTGAAGTGTTACAATATGCGTTCTATCCAATTCTTCTGATATTATCAACAGTTATAACAATCCAATTTGGATTATTAAGAACAAAAGAAGAAAAAGAATATATAAAAGCATCAAAAGTAAGTTAGTAAAAATTTATATAGTTATAAATAATACAGGCAATAGAATTAGGGGGAATTAAAATGAAGTATAATTTTGATAAAACAGTAAATAGAATAAATAATAACTCAGCTAAGTGGAATGAGATGGAAAAAAACTTTGGTAAAGATGATTTACTTCCAATGTGGATAGCTGATATGGATTTTGAAACAGCTCCAGAAATATTAGAAGAAATGAAAAATAAATTAGATCAAAAAATATTTGGATATGTATCAAGACCAGATTCATATTATCAAAGTGCAATAGATTGGTCAAAAAAAAGATATAACTATGACATAGAACCTGCATCAATAGTACATTCACCTGGAGTAATACCAACTATATCTATACTATTGAAAAATTTTGCTAAAGATACAGATAAAATAATGATACAGACGCCTGTATATCCACCTTTTGCAGGTACTGTTAAAAATAGTAACAAAACATTAGTAGAAAATAAACTTATACAAGATGACAATGGAAATTGGAAAATTGACTTTAAAGATTTTGAGGATAAAGCTAAGGATGAAAACTTAAAGTGGTTTATATTATGTAACCCTCATAATCCAGTAGGAAGAGTATGGAAAAAAGAAGAACTAAAAAAGATAGCAGATATATGCTTAAAGTATGATGTAAGAGTTATATCTGATGAAATATGGAGAGACCTAGTTTATAAAGGACATGAGTTTACAGCATTTGCATCACTATCTAAAGAAGTAGAAAATATTACAATAACTTGTTTTTCAGCAACAAAAACATTTAACTTAGCTGGTTTACAAGCGTCATTTGCAGTATTTCCAAGAAAGGACGAATTAGATTTATTTGATTCTAAACTTGGAGCTCTAGATATAAAAAGAAATAATCCATTTAGTTTAGTAGCTATGGAAGCTGCATTTAATAAAGGCGAAGAATGGTTAAATGAACTTGTAGAGTACTTAGAAGGTAATGTTAATTTTGTTATAGACTATGTAGAAAAGAATATACCAAAAGTGAAAATAGTTAAACCAGAAGGAACATATTTAGTGTGGTTTGATTTTAGAGAATTAAATTTAAGCAACGAAGAGATATCAAAAGCACTTATTAAGGAAGGAAAAGTTGCTTTAAATAATGGAACATCATTTGGAGATGTAGGTTCTGAGTTCTTTAGAATGAATATAGCTTGCCCAAGATATATGGTACAAGATGCAATTAAGAGAGTAGATAAAGCTGTTAAAGCACTTGAAAAAGATTTAGCTTTAATATAGTTGAAGTTAATATATGTATGAATTAAAAGGGTCCTTGAATAAGGGCCTTTTTTATTGATAGAGTTGTTAAAATTAAATAAATATATGTTAAAAATGTATAAAATACTTTATTGAAATTACAATATTATATCTATTATTAAAAAAATATAACATAAGAATCTCTTAATATATAAATGAAAAGGTCGATAATATAATGTAAGAATCTAAAAAAGCATTAAGATAAATTAATATATAAGGAGGAACAAAAGATTATGTCTGGTTTAATTTTTTTAATACTAGGTTTTGTATTTTTAATAGTAGGTTTCTTAGGTGAAGGTGGTCATGCAGCAGCACTTATATCATGGACTTCTTTTGTAATTGTTTTTGGAGGAACTTTTGGTTCTTTAGGAACATCTTTTACTCTGAAGCAGATAAAAAATATAGGTAGAGTACTACGTGTAGCATTTACTAGAAAGTCAACAGATTTAGTAGAGTTAATTGTTTATTTTAATCACGTATTAGATAAAGCAAAAAAAGAAGGTTTCTTAAGTCTTGAATCTGAAATAGAAGAAAATGAAAATATGGATCCATTCATGAAAAAGGGACTTCAGTTAGTAGTGGATGGAGTACACCCGGATTATATCCGAAATATGTTAGAAATCGAATCAGAAATGAGTTTTAAGAGACATAAAACTTATGCATCTATGTTTGAATCAGCTGGAGGAACAGCACCTACTATGGGGATTGTAGGTACTGTACTAGGATTAGTACATGTTCTTGGAGGATTAGCTAAGGCAGATATGAACGCATTAGGTGCTAGTATATCAGCTGCTTTCTTAGCTACACTTTATGGACTTGGTAGCGCAAACTTAATATTTCTTCCAATAGCAACTAGGCTTAAAAATTTAGCAAAAGATGAACAATTGCAAAAAGAAATTATAATCGAAGCTTTATCATTAGTACAAGAAAAAGTAAGTTCAACTAATTTAACAGATACACTTAAAAGTTTCTTAGATAGAAAAGATCAAGCTAAGTTGGACTCTAGATATCTTGAGAATTTAAATAAGGAGGGTGCTGACGTTGCATAAAAGGAAAAAACATGAGGAAGAAGAAGAGCATCAAAATCATGAACGTTGGCTACTTTCATATGCAGATTTTATAACATTATTAATGATTTTCTTTATAATAATGTATGCTATGAGTACTTTAGATCAAAAGAAATATGAGAAATTAACAACTGCTTTAAATCAAGCTATGGGTGATGGTACTGCTATTGCAGATACTGGCAGTAATATGGGCGGAGAAACAGGTAATGGATTATCTGAAGATGCTAAATTAAAAAAAGTAAAAGAAAATTTAGATAAATATTTAAAAGAAAATAATTTATCTGCAAGTGTTAGTACAACTATAGAAAAAAGAGGATTAGTTTTAAGTTTTAAAGATTCTTTATTCTTTGATAGTGGGAAAGCCGAAATAAGGCCAGAACAAATTGATAAGCTAATTACAATAAGTAAAATTATAAATCAGTCTATCATAAGTGATAGTTATATAAGAATCGAAGGCCATACTGATTCTGTTCCTATGCATAATGAGATATTTAAATCAAACTGGGATTTATCGGTAATGAGAGCTAGTAATGTAGCTCAAATTTTAATTGATAAAGCAGGCATAAATCCAGAACGATTATCTGCAACAGGATATGGAGAATATAGACCAAAGGTTGATAATAGCACCGCAGAAGGTAAGTCAACTAATAGAAGAGTAGATATAATAATTATGAACTCTCAATTTAATGAAGTTGAAAATAATAAAAAATAGAATATATAGTATTAACTAAAGACCAAGTAGAATATAAATTCAACTTGGTTTTTTACAATAAAAAATAATTTATAGAAAAGGTTCTAAATTGGAAAATTATTCAACACTGCTATATAATATTAATAGTATATAAAATGAAGGGGCAAAATAATATTATATTGAAAGGAAGTATTATAAAGTTGGATACTAAAGGTGTAATGCAGAGATATAAGATAAAAACACACCTAAACAGTGTTACATCCGAATCCGTGCATCTAGGGGTGTTTCTTGCAATTGTTGGCGGTTTTTTGGATGCATACACATTTGTAGGAAGAGGTGGTGTTTTTGCAAATGCTCAGACTGGGAATATTGTATTAGTGGGTATAGAAATTTCCAAAGGTGATTTTGCGCAAGCATTAATGTATGTTCCACCTATCTTAGCTTTTGTATTAGGCGTAGTAGTTACTGAAATAATAAAAAAAAGGTCACCATTAATTTTAATAAGGGACTCAGCACGTGTAATATTAATTATTGAAATCATATTACTTTTTATAATAGGCTTTTTACCTAATACTATTTCAGATAGTTTTGTTAATGTTGTAATTTCATTTGTATCTTCAGTACAAATATGTACATTTCGTAAATTAGTTGACTCTCCATATAGTACAACAATGACTACTGGTAATTTAAGAACTGCTTCATATGAAGCATATATTGCGATAACCAAAAAAAATCGTGAATCAGCTATAAGGTCTCTTCGATATTTCACAATTATTTTTTCGTTTTTATTTGGGGCTTTTGTAGGGGGGAGAGCAACTATATATATAGGAAACAAATCAATATGGATTGCTGCCTTTATATTAATTTTTTCTCTTATATTATTTAGTATAGATGAAAAAATATGTAGCTCTGTATAAGTTTACTTTTATATTGAAATTTATAAAACATATTACTTAAATAAAAAGAGTATATATTTTTAGAATTATACTCTTTTTGTTTGCCTATATTATAAAAATTAGTTATTTTTATTAGAATTGGTATAATTATTATGTTTAAATTAGTTAAAAAAGTATATTAATTATAATAAGTAATAATTAAATAAAAATTAAAATCAATGATAAATAGGAAGGCATGTTATGGAAGAAACAAAAATTATTCAAATGATAAAAAACAATCCTAATATTATATCGACAATAGACAATCCAACTGATGAGATGAAACTATTGGCTATAAGTAAAAATGGACTTGTATTAGAATATATAGATAATCCAACAGAAGAAATGAAAAACTTAGCTATAGAAAATAATGCTAGAGCTATTAAATATATAAAAAATCCAACAGAAGAAATGATGTTAAAGTCTATAAGTGGTGGATGGAGTATTTTAGAGTATATTAAAAACCCAACGGATAAGGTAATAAAGTTAGCTCTAAATAAATCGGGATGGGCTATTCAATACGTGAAAAATCCAAATGAAGAGTTACAACTATTAGCAGTAACAAATAACTATGATGCAATAAAATATATAAAAGAACCATGTGAAAGTGTTCAACAACAAGCTATAAAGATAAGCTATGATGCATTAAGATATATAAAATCGCCTAAGTTTAGCACACAACTTGAAGCTGTTAAAGAGAATGAAGCAGCTATAAGCTTTATAAATGATTTAGATAAAGCTAAAATAGAAGAATTTTTAAAGGTAAATATATTAGCTGTTAAATACGTTTCTAAAAAGATAACAAAAGAAGAATTGGAAGATGTATTAAAACAAGTACTATCAAAGGAAGATATAGAAGAAAAATATGTTAGAGATTATTTAAATTGTAGTACTATAGATAGGAAAAATAACACTATAACAATGGACAAAGTAATGTTTATTTATAAGTACGGAAGTAAAAAAGCTAAAAAAATAGCGGTAGACGAAAAACTAAAGATGATATAGGAGAGAATGATATGAATTTTATAGATACATTAAAGAGTGTTGACTTAGTATTATCAACGGGGGAAGTACCACTAGTAGTTGGACAGAGTGGAATCGGAAAAACTGCTTTAGCTAAAAAACTTGCTAAAGATAATAATTGGAGTTTAATTGTTGTTGATGGAAATTTACTTAAAGAAGGTGAAATAGGTGGTCTTCCAACTATAGAATCTTATGTAGGCATTAACTCTAATGGTAGTAAAATCGAAAAGAAGACAACAGTTTATGCTGTTCATAATAAATTAAAAGAAATCGATGAAGAAATATCTAAAGGAAACACAGTTTTATTATTTATAGATGAGATAAATCGTTGTGAACATACAGTTCAACAGGAACTTATGAATTTAATATTAAACAGGGAAATCAATGGATATAAACTAAGTGAAGATGTAAAAATATTAGCGGCAATGAATCCATCAAGCAAATATGGATCAGATTTTGATTATCAAGTTGTTGATATGGATGCAGCTCAAGAAAATAGATTTGTATGGTTAAATATGGAGCCGGATTATACTCAATGGCTAAATTGGGCTATAAGTGCAGGTATAGAACAAAAAGTTGTAGAGTTTATATCGACTTTCCCAGAATACTTACACAAAATAAATGAAGGGGATGTATCTGCAACTCCAAGAAGTTATGAAAGAGTCTCTAAAAGCTACAAAGTTTATAAAAATCAAAAAGATTCAATACCAAGATCCATATTTTTAAATGTGCTAAAAGGTAATGTTGGAAAAGTTATTGCAGAGGAATTTATAAGTTTTGCTGAATCAGATGCCAGTCCATTAATATCTTATGAAGATGTATTTTTAGGTGAAACATTAAGTGATACTATAATAGAGAAAGTAAAAAATGAAGGTCACACAAGACTTTATTTATCAGCAACAAATATTTTAAAGGTTTTAGAATCGAATATTAAAAATGATATTAATAACTCAAATTATTATATAAATAGATTTATCGAATTTTTAAAACTATATCCTGTAGATTTAATGGTAGGTATTATGAAGGATATTAAAAATAATTATACTCAAGTCTACAGATTAGCTATAGAGAATGAAGATTTTGTAGAAGCATATTTTCAAACTTATAGCTTAATAAGAGGATAATATTATGGAAAATTATTTTGAAAAACAAACAAAATATCTTTACGATAAAGCTAATGACGTGGTAAGTTCATATTCTATGCTAAAAGCTAATAGAGCTGGCGAAAAGCTTGAAATAGAGATACCACAAGATTTTAAAAATGAATTTTTTCATCTAGTAGATAAAGTTAATTTAAGTCTTATGGAAGAAAAGGATAATTTTTTTGGATATTTTTTATTTCAAATGGCAAGAGATATAAGATTTGATATAAGCAGTCCAACGGCTATAAACTTTAAAGGAGCAAAATATATTATATATTTTAATCCTCTAATTTTTCTAAATCTTAATATCAGGCAAATGGAAAGTACAATTAAACATGAAATTTTACATGTAGTTTCGATGCATCTAGTAAGAGCAAAAGAAATAAAAGGTAGATATAGCACCTTAGCAATTAATATGGCTATGGATATAGTAGTAAATAAATATTTAAATAATCTGCCACCATATGCAACTACATTAGAACAAGTAAATCTAGATTACTCTTTAAAGCTGGAGCCATATGAAACTTTTGAATATTATTTAGAAAAAATTCAAACAGAATTAGATTTAATGGAACCAGATGATGAAGGTGTAGAGGATGATAGCAATAATAATGGAGATATAGAGACTGAGTATAGTCCAGAAAAAACGCATGACATATGGGAAGATTCTAATGAAATAGATGAAAATACTCTTAAACAATTTACAGAAAAATTTATTGATAGTGCTCAGAAGGGGAATATTCCATCTTACTTAGATAAATTGATATCACAACTTAAAAACAGTAAGGGAGAATTGCCTTGGAACTTGTATCTAAAAAGGCTAATGGGAACTATTGAAAGTAACAAAAAGAAGACTATAACAAGAAGAAATAGAAGACAGCCGAACAGACTAGATTTAAGAGGGGAACTTAGAGGTCATAAAGCACAAATAGCAGTTGCTATTGATATAAGTGGAAGTATTAGTGATGAAGAATTTAAACAAGCAATTAAAGAAGTACTTACTATAGTTAAAAACTACAATCAAGAGATTACGATTATAGAATGTGATGATGAAATTAGACGTGTATATAAAGTAAAGTCAGTAAAAGATGTAAAAGATAGAATCAACATAAGAGGAGCAACTAAATTTACTCCTGTTTTAGAATATGCGAATAATAAAAAATTTAATTTATTAGTATATTTTACAGATGGTAAGGGAGAACATAATTTAAAAATAAAGCCTAAAGGGTATAAAATTTTATGGGTGATTTCTGGAAGAGGAGATAAGCTTTCATTAAATGAGCCTTATGGAGCAGTTAAAAAACTTAGTAAAGTTGAAATAAAAGAAGAGACAATAGATATGAGTGATGTTAGAGATGATGGATATTCAATGAATAATCAAGCACCAATTTTTTAATTATTTAGCCTTAGAAGATTAATATAATTCATAGATATTATTAAAATAAAAAACACATTGATAAAATTATCAATGTGTTTTTTATTTTTTCAAGTAATGATACTATTAGATTATTTATTGTTTTGCATAATTTTTATAAAAGTTTTTGGTGCATATCCAGTTTCTTTTTTAAAGCTTGAATAAAAAGATGATACACTTCCAAATCCACATTCAAATGCACTTTCAATAATTTTTGAACCTTCGAGTAACATAAGTTTGGCTTTTTCAACTCTAACGAAACGTAAGTATTGAGTTATTGTCTTTCCATAATAATTTAAAAAAATCTTGTTTAGATGATTTTTATTAACACCAAGAGTTTGTATTTGTTTTTCAAGATCATCTGTATTGCTAAAATACATGTCTATTAAGTTTTTGGTTTTATATACTATATCCTCAGATGGATTAAATTGTAAAAGATCAGGGCGACACCTTTTACAAGGTCTATAACCTGCATCTATAGCTTCTTGCTTTGTATTGAAAAAAGTTACATTATTTCTTAATGGAGTTTTTGATTTACATGATGGTTTACAGAAAATTTTTGTTGTTTTTACTGCATAAAAAAATTTACCATCACTACTTATATCATTTTCAATGACACAGTTCCATTTTTCTTCAGATGTCATAGTATTAATGCACTTCAATATATTCTTGTAGTTGTTCATGCCATTGAACAGTATCATATACCTGAGGTTCAGTTGATTCATTCATTAAAAGATCTATTAAATATCTAGGTTTTTTACCTCCAATATGCATTGATTTTATACAAGAAACACAATATACACAAACATCATCACAAGGCATAGAATTAGCTCTTTCATTCATTTTCTTGTGTATAGTTTCTAATGGAAGATTAGGATAAAGGCTATCTCCACAACATATTGATCGTGTTCCATAAAATTCAGTTTCAATAACTTCTATATTCATTTTTTTTAATAAACTACGTACAGCTTTATGAACTTCTGATTTTTCTCTTATAGGACAAGCATCTTGAACAGAAACCTTTAGTCCATTATAATCTGGATAATCAAATCCATCTAAACCATCTAGTATCTCCCATATAGATATTGTTGATATACCCTCATATAAACTTCTAAATCTTCTATCACATCCAGCACATACATTTATAATTAATGATTCTGGTTCAAGCTGAGGATCATGTTGACAGCAGATTTTATGAAGCTTAACATCTCCATAGTTTTCATTTAAAAATTTCAAGATACGATTTTCCATATCTGGTTTGTAAATACTTAGAGCACAACCTGGATTAAAATATACTTTTTTCATAATGTGTTTTCTCCTATGCAAAATTAAATTTTATATGATTTATTTTTCCTATATTTCATTTTAACATTAGATAAATTTAAAAATCTTCTTGATTTTAAACTTTTAATTTTTTATCACCATTGTTTTATTAATTTGAATATATGGTATAATTCCTTTAAGCATGAATACGTTATTATACAATTTTACTAAGGAGTTGCTTATTTTGAGAAAAGACAATTTGAAGTTGGATAAAATAATTGATTTTGAGAAATGGAATAAGCTACAGGACTCAATTGCATTGGTAACTAAAACAGCAATTATTACTGTAGACTATAAAGGTAATCCTATGACTATGCATAGTGAATGCCAAAAATTTTGTGCTATAGTAAGAAAAGATAAAGAAATGGCAAAGTACTGTCAAAAGTGCGATTCAAGAGGTGGATTAGAGGCAGCACGTATAAATAAACCGTATATATATTTATGTCACTATAATATAGTAGATATAGCTATACCAATAATTGTTGATGATAAATATATTGGAGCTATAATGGCAGGACAAATAAAGTTATCAGATATTAATGCAGATAATACATTAGAGCAAATAGTTTCAGAGCCAAATAAAGATATTAAAATAAAGATATTACAAGATTTAAAAGAAGAATATGATAATTTACCAGTATTATCTTTTGATGAAGTAGAAAATATAGCTAATATGCTTTTTGATTTATGTAACTATTTAGTTGAAGAAGCACTTGATAAGAACTTAGCTTTAGAGATGAAAGATGTTATAAATCTAAATGATTATAAAATGACTAAAGAAATTTTCTCTGGTCATAAAACAAAAAGTATCGAAAATATAAAAAAAGAAATGTCTAACTTTATTATAAATTCTTATGTAGAGGATAAGTCCTTTAATGATAATAATGTTTCTATAAGTAGAACTTTAAAACCTGCGATAGATTATATTTATAGTAATAAAAGTGAGAATATATCAGTAAAAGATATGGCAGATCTTTGTCATATAAGCCAAAGTTATTTTAGTAGACTATTTGTAAAGGAAATGGGTGAGAAGTTCTCTATATATATGTCAAAATTAAAAATACAGTGGTCAAAAAAATTTTTAGAGGAAACTGACATACCAGTAACCCAAATAAGTGAGGAACTTGGCTTTAATGAACCTGGATATTTTATAAAAATGTTTAAAAAGTACGAAGGCGTTACACCTTCCATCTATAGAAAATATTATAAGAAATAATAAATAAGTCCTGATAAAATTTTATTGGGACTTTTTTATATAATATTGTGAAAAATATTTCAAAAAGTAGGAAATTTACAATTGTCTGAAAAAATGTCATAAAAATACGATTAAAAATTGTGATTTTATGACATTTTAGTCTAATGCAATTTTATGAAAACGATATTATAATAATCCTATGAAAAATAATTAATTAAAACAATAAAAACAATTAACTAAAACATGGAGGGAAATAAAATGAGAAAAGCGTTTATATGTCCAACAAAATATGTACAAGGTGAAGATGAATTATTAAACTTAGGATATTTCGTAAAAACTTTTGGAAAGTCGGCATTACTTATAGCTCATAATGATGATGTTTTACGTGTAAAAGATAAATTAGATAAGACTGCAGAAAAATTTGATATAACATTTGTCGAAAGTGGATTTAAAGGGGAATGTTCGAGAGAAGAAGTAGCAAGACTTCAACAATTAGCAAAAGAAAATAAATGTTCATGTACAATAGGTCTTGGTGGAGGAAAGGCTATCGATACAGCAAAATGTGTTGCAGAAGGAGATAACTTAATAATAGTTCCAACGATAGCAGCAACTGATGCACCAACAAGTCATTCAGCTGTTTTATATACAGAAGATGGATCATTTGATGACTATGCATATTATAAGCAAAGTCCAAGCGTTGTACTTATAGATACAACAGTTATAGCAAAAGCACCAACTCGTTTCTTAGTTTCAGGTATGGGAGATGCTTTATCTACATATTTTGAAGCAAGAGCAACTTCAAATTCATACTCAAATGTAAATGCAGGATTACCATGTGGTTATAGAGAAGGATTATGTCCACCAGCAAAAGGAACTAATACAGCTTTAGCACTTGCTAAATTATGTTATGAAACACTTATAAATGATGGGGCAAAAGCAAAAGCAGCTTCAGATTGTAATTTAGTAACGCCAGCATTAGAAAATATAATAGAAGCAAATATACTTTTATCAGGATTAGGTTTTGAAAGTGGGGGATTAGCAGGAGCTCATGCTATTCATGATGGATTAACAATATTAGAAGGAACACATAAATATTTCCATGGAGAAAAAGTAGCATTTGGAACAATAGCTCAATTAATATTAGAAAATGCTCCTGAAGAAGAATTATATGAAGTACTAGATTTCTGCTTAGAAGTAGGTTTACCAGTATGTTTATCTGATATAGGTGTAGATGAAATAACTGATGAAGAACTTTTAGAAGTTGGTAGAAAAGCATGTATAGAAGAAGAATCAGTACATTCTATGCCATTCCCAATAACAGTAGAAGGTGTATGTGCAGCTATAATTACAGCAGATAAAATAGGAAAGAACTACAAGATGAGCAGAGGTGAATAGTATGAAAAAAATAATTAATAAAGCTGAAAATGTAGTAATGGAAATGTGCAACGGAATAGCTATGGCACATCCAGAGTTAGAATTTGTAAAAAAATACAAGGTAATGAAGAAAAAGAATATAGATAAAAATAAGGTTAGTTTAATAAGTGGTGGAGGTAGTGGTCATGAGCCTGCACATGCTGGATTTATAGGTAACGGAATGTTAGATGCAGCAGTATGTGGTGATGTATTCGCATCTCCCTCTCAAATACAAGTTTATCAAGCTATTAAAGCTACAGCTAGTGAAAAAGGTACTTTACTAGTAATAAAAAATTATAGTGGAGATATGATGAACTTTAAAAATGCTGCACATTTAGCTAGTGAAGATGGAATTAAAGTAGATTATGTAAAAGTAGATGATGATATAGCAGTAGAAGATAGTTTATATACTGTAGGTAGAAGAGGTGTAGCTGGTACAGTTTTAGTACATAAAATAGCAGGAGCTGCAGCTCAAAGAGGAATGTCGTTAGAGGAAGTAAAAACAGTAGCTCAAAAGGCTATAGATAATGTTAGAAGTTTAGGATTTGGATTAACATCATGTACAGTTCCTGCAAAGGGAACACCAACTTTTGATATAGCAGAAGATGAAATGGAATTTGGAGTAGGTATACATGGTGAGCCTGGAATAAAAAGAGAAAAAATAGCTACAGCAGATGAACTTTCAAAAAGAATAGTGGAAGCTATAGTTAATGATATGAAGTTAAACACAGAATCTAATGAAGAAGTTGCATTACTTATAAATGGATTTGGGTCAACACCATTACAAGAGTTATACTTATTAAATAATTCTGTGGTAAGTGAAATAGCAAAAAGAAATATAAAAATATGCAGAATATTTGTTGGAAACTATATGACAAGTATAGATATGGCGGGTGCATCTGTATCAATTATGAAACTAGATGATGAGCTTAAAGAATTATTAAATGATAAGAGTGATACTCCAGCATTTAAAGTAGATGGACCTGTTGAAGAAGTGAAATACACAGAATTAGAAAATAATGATAAAGAAGAACAAGTATCATACAATGTTGAAACTGATGAAAAATTTGCTAAGATAAACAATGAAAAATTAAGCTTAGAAAATATGATATACATAGTAGACAAAATGAGTGAAGTTATAATCAAAAACGAAGTTCCATTTTGTGAATTAGACTCTCATGCTGGAGATGGAGATTTTGGTATGAGTGTTGCTAAAGGATTTAAACAATTAAAGAGAGAATGGAAAGAAATATTATCAACTGAAAATCTGAATATTGGTAAATTTTTAGAATTATGCTCTATGGTTATAATGGAGCATTGTGGAGGTGCTTCAGGTCCAATATGGGGATCAGCATTTAGAGCAGCTGGAAAATCAGTTGAAGATAAGATGGAATTAAATATAGTAGATTTTGCTAATATGTTACAAGCTTCGGTTAATGGAATACAAGCAACAGGAGAGCGTTCATTTGGTAGAGGTGCAGTAGTGGGAGACAAAACACTAATAGATGCATTAGTTCCATGTGCAGATTCTTGGACAAGTAGTGCTAGTCAAAATGATAATTTTGAAGTTGCTTTTGAAAAGGGTGCTAAAGAAGCTGTAAAAGGTGCTAAATCAACAGAAGATATAGTTGCTCGTATGGGAAGAGCGGGTACTGTTGGAGATAGAAGTTTAGGATATCCAGATGCAGGAGCACATGGTTTAGGTGTTATATTCACTGAAATATCAAACTCTATAAATATATAATTATATAAAAAAACTCAAGGTGTATATTTAATAACGCCTTGAGTTTTTTGTTATTTCCAAGAAATTTGAGCATCTTTTCTCGGAGTAGTTCTTTGATATTTAACGCTAGGATATCCAACAACCATACAAGTTACAATTTTTTGATTTTCTTCTAAGCCTAAGAATTCCATGATTTTTTTGTTACCTTCAGCAGCTTTTGTGAAAAATCCACTGAAGAATGTACCAAGCCCTAATGCATTAGTCATAAGTTCCATATTTGAAGAAGCTAAACTAGCATTTATAGGATTATCAGAAACTACAAGAATTACAGCTGGAGCATTAAAGAATAAATTATCTCTACCAGTTGGGTTTGATTTGAACTCTTCATACATTCTTACCCACATCTGTGCATATCTTTTATATTTCATTGTTTCTGGTGTTAAGTTATCAAGCATGTATTTACCCATGTTACTTAGTCTTTCTAAAGACATTTCTTTAAGCTCTTCCACGTTATCTTTAACTACTACATAAGATACATCTTGTGAATTTGTTGCTGTTTGAGTAAATCTACCAGCTTCTATAATTTTAGTAAGTTTTTCAACTTCTACATCTTGCTTTTTAAAATGTCTTACACTTCTTCTAAATTTAATAAAGTTTAATAAATTATCAGGATCAATAGAGAAATCATCACTATTATAGTTTTTTACTTCGTCCATATCATAGTCATCAGTTGATACTGCATTTTTAGGACAAATTGCTATACAGTGGCCACATTTAAAACAAGCAACATTATTAATTTTAGCTTTTCCATCTATAAGCTCGATATCTCTTACAATACAATCCTTAACACATAAAGAACAACCTATACAAAGGTCTTTATTAACTTTCATCATAACTAATACTCCTTTTATTTTTATTTATATATTAGATTTTAATTTCTATTTCTGTAATTTAATAAATTTGATATACTAATAAGTAAAATTCATAATTAAATGTAAAAATATTTATTGTGAATGATAGTAATTATAGCACCTTTGTAAAAAAGATGTCTAATTGAAAAAAATCATAGATCGATAACTTTTAGTTATAGTTTTATTTTATAAATAGGAGGATACAATGAATTTACAGCAACTAGAATATTTTAAAGTAATAGCTGAAACTGAAAATTTTACTACAGCATCTAAGTTACTACTAGTTACTCAACCGGCATTAAGTAAATCAATATCAAAGCTAGAAGAAGAATTAAATGTTCCTTTATTTGAAAAAAGAGGAAGAAATGTTAAATTAACTAGATATGGAAAAATATTTTTAGTTCATGCAGAGAGAGCATTACTTGAAATTGGAAAGGGAATAAAAGAATTAGATGAGATGGCTAGTGAGAATATAGATAAAATATCTATATCATCTACATCTAGAGTAGGAGCTTATTTTATGAATTTTATAATTAGTGATTTTCTAAATGAGAATCCTAATACAAAATTCCAGTTTAACCAACAATCTATAATGGAAATAATAGATGATTTAAATAATAGAAAAATTGATATTGGTTTTTATGATAACCATACGGAAGCAATTTTAGATAGTAGCATAGAGTGTATTCCAATAAAAAAAGAAGAATATATACTCATAGTTCCCAAAAATCATGTTTTAGCAGATAGAAAAATTATATCATTAAAGGAACTAGAAAATGAGTCATTTATTGCATTTTGTGAAAGTAGTAAAGATAAGATTCTTTCTTATAAAGACATGTTAGGTTATACTCCTAAAATATCAATTGAGCCTAAAGGCGCAAATATAGGAAGTGCAGTTGAGGGGCTAGTTTCTGCCGGAGCAGGTATATCTATAGTACCAAATTCCCCAACTATTAATACAAATTTATTATCAAAAATAAGCATAAAGGAACCTATTAAAGAAAGAGTAATATATATGAGTTTTTTAAAAAGTGAATATGTATCTCCTATAATAAAGTTATTTAGAGATTATATATTAAAACATATTGATAATAATTAGATGATGATAATATATAAAATATAAAAATAATAAGGAGTAAAAATTTTACTTTTTACTCCTTATTATTTTTAGTAGAGAGGTTAATGTAAAGACAAATATTAGCCTGCTACAATAGATGCTATAAATAGAGCCAATCCCATACCTAAAATAAACCAAAGTTGAGTAAATGAAAATCCTAATATTCCTAAAAACAAACCTATAAAACCAACTATAAACTTACTATAATTAACAGGACCATTCTTCAATATAAACACTCTCCTTTATAGGATAAAAACAGTTTTTAATGTATTTAATTAATTTTATATAAAACTAACTATTATTATATATGCATAAGATAGACTGAAAGGTTCTATAGACATAGGTTTTATAAGTGGTTACAAAAAAGTACCTAATTGAGGGGATGATTTATGTCTGATATATTAATAGACATAAACTATATAAAAAGGGAGATTAAGAGTATGTCAAAAAAAATAAAAACAAGTGAATTATAATTCACTTGTTTTTATTTTTTATTTTGTAGAAGTTATTTCAGCTGACTTTATTGTATTTTCAGGATATTCATAGATGTATCCTTTTAATTCTATATCATAATTACACAAAGGGTTTTTACACACAACATAAGATAAAAATTCATATTGATTTTCTAAGTCAGAAGAACTTTTATTAAGACTTAATTCTTTAAGTTCATCTAATCTTAGATCATATAAACAGCTATGTTCACATTTAGGACAAGTAATATTAAAGTTATGATTTATAGGAGTCTTTAAACTCATAAAAATATACCTCCGAGTTTATAATTTTAATTGTAATTTAGCATATAAATATATTTCCCTATATTAAAGTATAAAATCCATAAATAGATAAATTTAAAATTTAATATGTTACTTCAAAATAAGATTTTTCATAGTATATAGTAAATATCATTAAAAATATATTTGCGATAACAATAGGAGGAATTAAAATATGAAAATTAATTTACAAAAAATAGTTCCTAACTTTACATGTTCAGAAGATATAGATACTTTAAAATACTTCAAACAGTTTAATGTCTATGAGACAATAAATTGCAACAAAGAGATATGTAAAAATATAAATTATAAAAATCACTCATGTGAAACAGCATGTCCTAGTGAACTATTTTATAGAATGCATAAAATAGAATACACCTGTCCTAAGTTAAATGTAATATCTACAAAGATAGTAAATACAATAGAAGGCACATCTCTAGAAGGTCAAAATTTAACTGGTAAAAAACTAATAATTATAGGTGATGTAAAACTTAGCTTAATTATAATGTACTCTGATGAATGTAATAATTGTAATAAACTTATAAGAGAGGTAACTATTCCATTTAGCACATTTATTATAATACCTAAATGTTTATGTACAAACGAAATAAACTTAAAATATCTAATAGAAGATGTAAGTATAGCTCGTTTATGTAGTGATAAAATTTTGGTGAGTATTACTTTATTGATGCAATATATTGATGAATATTAAATATCTATATAAAGGTGAAAAGGTGATTTTATGAAAATAATAAACGAATGCAGAATAGATTATAAATATAGATTTTCACCACAAAGTCCTGAAATAAGAAAAACTATTTTTAGTAATATTGTATCAACCCAAGTTATAAAAGATACATTAGAAATAATCAAAAGTGTTAATAAACAATTAACATTTCCATTTGATGTATTAACGTATACTATTTTTATTTATAACATAACTAATCTAGATATAGAAAATATATTCTTTAAAGATAACATACCCCAAAATACAAGATTTATTGAAAATTCAATAACTATAAACAATATAAAATTGGAGTGTGAGAACCCACAAGTAGGATTTTTTATAGGTAATTTAGAAGGTGGAGGAATAATAAAAGTAGCATTTAAAGTATTAGTACTTCCAACATGTTTTTGTAACTTAATAGAAAATTACTCTACAATCGAATATGATTATATATACAATGTAGAGAAACCTCCTTATAGAGCAAATAAAATGAGCAATAAGGTAATAAGTAGATGTGAAAAAAGAGTATTTAAGCAAATACTAGTTGAAGAAAACATAGAAACTTGTAATGACATATGTTTTATAGAAAATTATAGATACAATTTACAAATAATTGAAACAAAACTTATAAACCAAATAAACTCTAATTTGGGTACGCTTTTGGTTATTGGAAAACTTTCATATGAAATAAATTATATATCTGATGAATGTACTAGATATATTGATGATGTATTTGGATTTTCTGCGTGCATGATAGTTCCAATAGGCATTTCTTTAGAAAGTAAGGAATATATAAAATATGATATAGAAGAACTATCTATAAACTTAATAAACTCAAATAATATATTTTTAAGTATGAGCTTATTATTATATTATTAAAAACATCGATTACACAGTGTATAATCGATGTTTTTTATTTAAACCAAGTTAAAATGGATTAGGATCTATATTTAAAACTGTTTTTTCAGGATAAGGTGTAGTTTTTGATTTAGCTGTAACTGTAAAATCGTATCTAACACCTAAAGACTGTCCAATAGGAATAGTAGCCGTAATTTTTATTACTTTAGAAGTATTAGGTGCTAAATTTGCCATTGATGATAAGTCCGCTTGATAAAGTGTATTCGCTGGAATATCTGTTATTTTAATATCATCAATATATAAGCTATAAGGAATAGCAACTTTTTGTATTATCAAAGTAAAATCATCATATCCGCCACCAGTATTTTTAAAATAATCAAGAATTACAGCAGTGTTACCTGGAGGTGTAACATAGAACGAAGTTGATTCATTTATTTTATATAATGGATCAGGTAATAAAGAAACACCAGGAGGTAAAATGCATATTAAGATATTACTTTTTTCACCTGAATATACTTTAGTAGGAGAAATATCATTATAGTATGAAACAGCTGTTGCTTGTGTGTTTATAGAAGTTCCAGATCTTAAATTAGATTGAGGTATTACTGTGAAAGTTATATATCCAGATACAGATGGACCTAATAAAGGTACTGTGATTATTATTTTTTTAGAAGTTATATTATAAGTTGCATTACATAAAACCATTGTATCTATAGAATAAAATAAAAAGTTATTATCTATAGGAATTTCTATAGTACCATTTAATAAATTAATTATACTGTTGTTTTGGAATGTTAATTTAAACTGCATTATAGAATTAGTATTTATATTTGCTGTTTGTGTATATATAGTGGATGTTGTTTTATCTGTGGCACTTAGAGCCATTACTAGATTAGGGTGATTTATGGTTATAGTTAAACTTTTACTAATAGTATTAAAACTTCCACTTTGAACCTGCTGGTATAAGCATTGGAACGTATTTGTCTGTGTTGATGTTGTGGCATTGACACTTTTATTAGCATTGCTTATTTTAGCTGTCATCACATATGAAATAGTTTGAGTAGATAATCTAGCATCAACTGTTCCTTCTGTAGGGAAGGTAATCGTATTTGATGAAACCGTAGGAGTAATAAGAGACCCGTTTCTGTAAGTCGGCCCTAAATATACTTGACCTCCACTTGGCAGTATATCTTTTCCGTATAATCCATAGGCTATTGTACCTTGAGGGACAGTAATAGTAAGGGTATAGGTTACAGATGATCCTACTTTAAACGTATCAGGGAAATTTGTCTTTGTAATACTTATAGCTAATGATGATAAAGTAACAGAAGCACTTTTATTTAAATTGCTATATTGAAAGTTGCTGGAACTTGCATTATACACTTGTGAGTAAGGATTAGTATTAGTAGCAGTAGTAGTTATACTAACTCCAGGAGCTAAGACAGAACTTATAGTTACTTTATACGTTAAAGTTAGAGATTGACCTGGTGATAACTTATTTATATAAACAACTATATTGTTACCCTGAACAGTTGGCGTATTATAGCTACCTGAGCCAGAAACATTTATACTATTTTGATCAAGTGTAAACCATGTAGAGGATAAAGTGTCATTAAGAGTAAAATCAAAAGCATCTGTTTCAGTACCAAGGTTATTTGAATTACTTATTGTAACTGTATAAGTATAAATTTCATTTGCTTGGATTGCGCTTTTATTAGGGCCAGATACAGATTTTGTCAATGATAAGTTAGGAGTACCTATATTAATAGTTACTTGTGAACGGTTACTATAAGCATATCCGTAGGTATTTATCCCTTTTAATTTCATTAAATTTGAATTTTGGGATGACGAACCGAGAAGAGCTATAGGAACCTTGAAGTTAATAGTGCCTGATGATAGTCCTGGTAAATCACCATAGTAAAAATCTACTCCATGAGGACTAATTAATTGTGGTGGATTAATAGGTGTAATACCTGTATATAAATAATTTAAGTTATTTATAGGATCTGCTGATAAAGGGAAAAAATCATCTATATAAACTTGTTTTTGTATGGCCTTTAATGTAGATGCATTGTAAGTTAGTGTATATTCAGCCAAATCTCCTGGAGCTAAAGCATTTATTGATTTAGGTGTTCCATCTTTGTAATATCCTTTTATAAATTGTTTAGTTATAGTTCCAACACCTATACTAGAACTTACACTAGCGTTATCTGTAACTTGAGTTAGTGGTCCTATAAGTGTTCCTAAAATATCGGTAGTAGCTAAAAATGGATCAGAAGCAACTACAGGTAAATTTAAAGATTGACTATCTTTTTTGTATCTATAATAACTATCAACTTTAGCATTTATAGTAATTGTTTTTGTGGAATTTTGAGTAGCTAAAGAAAAATTATAAGTTAGGTAATAGCCTTGAAGCGTTGGGTCATCTACAACTGAAGTTGGTGTAGAGGAGCTAGATATATAAAATATTCCATCGGGTAAAAAATAGTGAACTACTATATCTTGAATATTATAGTATTGTCCTACTTTATATACATAAGTGTAAGTAAAGCTTGTTTGAACATCTATTGTAGATTTACTTGTAGACGTAGTGATAATTAAATCCATAGCAGCAAAACTAGTACTACTGTCTGAATTTGATGTAATCAAAGGATCAGCTGATGACATATTAATTAGCATATTTAAAATAGTTCCATGTACTATGAAGTTACCTTGATTGTTATTATACTTATTCCATATAGCATAATTAAATGTTAATGTTGTATTACTACTTATAGAGAGATTGATATTACCATAATAAATTTGAGTATAAATTTTACCATTAATATTTACTGTGCTTATAGTAGGGGAAGTAAACTTAGAAGCATCCGTGCCGGATACTGTAATATTTCCAATGTATCTTATACCATCTTCTAATAATATTGATATATTTACAGCAGAGGTTGAAATTGAGTTGTTAGAAAATTTACAAGTAGCTGTATTCACCTGAGTATAATCATTTAAAGAAAGTGAAGTCCCAGCGCCTTTTAAAACTTTACCAGCAGTTGTTATAGTACTAGTAAATCGAACCGTTACATAAGTCATAGAGATTTGCTGTGTAATTACTTCATTTCCTATATCATAAATTCCTCTAGGCATTGTGTCTACTTGACATCCTACACTTATTCCAGAAAAATTATATCCAAATGGAATAGTGCTTCCATTTTTAAACTTGGTATTGCACTTTATTGTAATACTAAATTTAAAGTTTATTTCCAGAGGTGCAAGATCTTTTAGATTTACCCATGAATAAGTAATACTGTTATCTGCATTAGTTACACTAGATGTTTGAGGAATAGTAGATGTTGAAAGTACTAATCCATCAGGTAATGTTAAGGTAATTCCTAAATTATATAATCTTTGGATAGAACTTAGATTTTTAATACTTATATCAAAAGAAGAAGTATTTCCTATTATAATAGGTATATTCTGAGTTTTATCGATGCTCATAGTTAATATGCTAGAGGGCATAGTATCACTCCTTAAAAGTTTATTGATACATTATATTAAAATAATTTATATTGTGTTACGTCTAGATTAGACAAATTTTTTATACTAATAAAAATTTAGGAACCAAAAAAAAATATTTTACTATTATATATTAAGGCCTTTTAATCAAAGACCGAGAATTGTTAAATTTAATAAATAGGAGGAAATAACGTGGCACTAACACAGCGTTTCTCAGCAATTGATAAAGCAATTTTAGTAGCTACCGGAAACAGTTTAGTAGTATGCGGTAGCACAACTGCCCCTGCAGTGAATACTTCTGATATTATAAAAATAGATGGAACAACGACTAGAGATTGGACTGAATCAGGTAGTACAGCTAATTTAAATATATTAGCAAATAGTACAATTCTTTATGCTGAACTTGTATGGTATTCTACAGTATACAGTAATGTATCAGGGGCTTTAGACCTTAGAAGTATACAAGACAATCCGATAACATTTACCACTTCAAAAGGAAATTTTCAAATAACCCCTCAATATTCAGAAAGTTATACTGGACTATCAGGAACTATAGATAGATACAGGGCAGCTGATGTAACAAGCTATATTCAATCTGCTTTATCAGGAAGCTATACAGTATCAAATGTTCCTATAAGTGTACCTAGTACAGGGCTAAGTAATTCAAGAGCTGGATGGTCACTATCAGTTATATATAGAAATAATGCATTTAAACCTCAAAAGGTTATTTATAACTCGGGTATATCTGTAGCAACACCAAATACACCACTACAAACGACTTTAACAGGATTTACAACTTCATCAGACCAATCAAGCTTAAAAGGTAACGTATTTTTGGCTTGTGCTAATGGCGGTCCTATAGATGGCATAGAAACTGTAATGGCAGGTCCATCATTTGCTCAACTTAGTAATATTGGTAATGTTGTAAATAGTCCGAATCCTAATCCAGGAACATCACCAAACAACCCAGGGAATAATTTCTTCTCAGGGGCAATAAATGTAGCAGATCCGTTAAATTCTAGCAATGGTCTTTTAAATATAAACGGTACTAATGGAAATAATAATAATGATGGATTCGTACCTACCCAAAAGTTAGGTGCAAGGAATAAATGGGATATAACAAATGTAGATATATCTAACACATTAGTTACAAATCAAACATTGCTAGCAGGTCAAATTACTGAAGGTCAGACAGGTGATGGGGTTCAGCTAGTAGCTCTAGGAGCTCAAGTTTTAGCGAAGGCTCCAAATATAATAGCAACATTAGATTCTTATGATATAGATGGTGACAATGAGTACAATGTAGAAGTAGGAGAGCCATTAGTTTATGCTATTCATATAAAAAATGATGGAGATGTACCAGCAAACAATGTAATAGCATCAGCAGCACTAAATTCATCTACTACATTTGTACCTGGTTCAGTTACGATAAATGGAGTATCAAATCCTACAGCTGATATACAAAATGGAATAAATACTGGAACAATTGCTGCAAAAGGTATTGTAACTGTATTATTTACAGTAATGGTAAACTCAGTACCATCTGGAGGATTAATGTACCAATCAGTAAATTATAATTATCAGTTTGTTTCAGGATTAGACACTATTACAAACTACGGTCAAACTAACACTGTAGAAGTTATAGTACAGGATGGAAAGCTTAAAATAATAAAATCAGCATCAAAAACTACAATGAATATAAATGATATTGTAGACTATACAATAAACATAACTAACATTGGAACAGAAATCGCTAAGAATTTATTCTTCCAAGATAAAATAGATCCAAGTTCTTCATTTGTATCTGGAACTGTAGTTATAGATGGAACAGCTTATCTTGATTATGATCCTGTAGCAGGATTTTCTTTACCTGATTTACCTGTTGGAGGTAGCACTCAAATAGTATTTAAGTTTAAAGTTAATTCATTGCCTGCATCAACAAAAGTAAATAATATAAGCTGTATAACATTTTCATATATATTCAATCAATATGGATATTCTAGAGAAAAAACAACGTTTAGTAATTCTACAGTTATACAAGTTCAATATATAGATATAATAGGTGAAAGATGTAATAACAATAATTATCCAAATGTAGGGGATACAGTAACTTACACTTTAAGCTTAACTAATATTGGGAATGAGCCAGCACCAGATATTCAAGTAATAGAGCCGCCAATACCTGGAGCTACATTTGTAAGTGGAAGTGTCAAAATCAATGGAACTATAAAGCCAACTTTAAATCCATTTGATGGATTTATACTACCAGATCCTATAGGTCCTCAACAAACTACAAATGTAGAATATAAAGTTTTAGTCAATAGTATTAACCCTGCTGACTTGATAGAAAATATAGCTCAAGTTCCATTTAAATATCAAATATCACCAGGTGGGACTGTTATAGAATCAGAAAAAGATTCTAATAAGGTTGATACAGTTGCAAACTATGTATGTATGAATGTTACTAAGTGTGTAGATAAACAATATGCTGAGATAGGAAATACGTTATACTACAAAATAGAAATAAGTAATAGTGGTAATATTAATGCTATAAATACGGTATTTTTAGATACGATACAACCAGAAGCATCATTTGTACCAGGATCAGTAGCTATTAACGGTATCTCATATCCATCATATGACCCAAATCAAGGGTTCACATTGGGAACTATATGCTATGGAGATATAATAGAAGTTACATTCCAAGCAAAAGTTAATACTCTTCCAAATCCAAATATAATATACAATAAATCTAACTTAGTATATAGCTATAAGCCAGATCCTAATGGAAGTACTTTGACAAATACTATATATAGTAATACAGTTCAAACAACTATAAATAAAGCTCAATATACAGTAGTTAAAAGTGTAGATAAAACATATGCACAAGTAGGAGATGCACTTGTTTATACAACAACTATACAAAATACAGGAACAGTACCTTTAACTAATATGAAGTTTGTAGATTTTTTAGGCATATATCTAGAGTTCTATCAAGGTAGCTTATATATAAATGGTATAAATTATCCTAACCTTACACCAAATATACAATTCCCTATAGATGATATGCAACCTGGAGAGACAACAACTATAGTATTTGGAGCTACAATAAAAGATAATCCACCAGTTGGATATATACCAAATACGTCAGAAGTAACAATGACATATAAACAAAGTCCTGATAGCCCAGTAATAACTAAAACCATATACTCTAATACAGTAATAACATATGACCCATATGCACAAATAAATTTAGTAAAAACTGCAGATAAATCATATGCAGCAGTTGGAGAGACTTTAACTTATTCATTTACAGCTACGAATACAGGAAATACAGCAGCAATTAATACATTATTTGCTGATATAATACAATCAGAAGCATCATTTGTACCAGGATCTGTATTAGTAAATGGAGTAAGTAAACCAGATTATAATCCACAGACAGGATTTACGCTAGGTACAATGCAAATGGGCCAGGTAGTAACTATAGAGTTTAAAGTAACTGTAAATTCGTTACCAGTTCCTAACACTATTAAAAATAACGCAACAATATCATTTATCTACTATGTAGATCCTACTCAACAGCCAGTAACTAAGACATCAACAAGTAACACAGTAACAACAGTCATCAATAGTTATTCAGCTACCTTAACAAAATCAGTAGATAAAATGTATGCTACAATAGGTGATGTATTACATTATACAGTGACAGCAACTAATACAGGTACAATACCTCTAACAAATGTTAATTTTAAAGATATAATACAAAATGGAGCTACATTTGTATCAGGTTCGGTAGTAGTAGATGGAACAAGCTATCCAAACTATAATCCTAATACAGGCTTTACTATAAGTAATGTATTACCAGGTGGAAATGTTGTTGTAATGTTTAGTGCAACAGTAACTAGTGTTCCAGTTCCGCCAAAAATTGATAATACAGCTAATATTACCTTCAAGTATCAATTAAGTCCAACTTCACCTTATATAGATGGTAGTCTAACAAGTAATACAGTAACCACTAATATAAACAAAATGGCGGTTACTAATACAAAGAGTGTAAACAAGGCTTATGCAACTGTAGGAGATACTTTAACTTATACTTCAGTAATAGCTAATAATGGTAACGTAAATATATCAAATACTCAATTTATAGATACTGTTCCAGAACATACAACATTTGTAGCAGGAACGGTCAAAATAGATGGAACATCTTACTCAGATTATGATCCTAATTTAGGTTTCACAGTAGGAGTAATAACTCCAGGATCACATGTAACAGTTACTTTTGATGTAACAGTAGATAGTGTACCAAGCAATGGATATATAACAAATACATCTATCTTAAACTATCAATATAAGATAGACCCAAATGGCCCATATATATTAGGTAGTTCGACAAGTAACACTGTTACAACTTATATAAACTTAGGTGATTTAACAGTAACTAAATCAGCTGATAGAAGTGTAGTTAGATTAACTAATGTAATCACTTATAGTTTTGTAATAAATAATACTGGTAATACAGTTTTAAAAAATCTATTATTTAAAGATACGATTCAATCTGAATCTTCATTTAATACAGGTACAGTTTATGTAAATGGTATAAATAAACCAAATTATAATCCTAATACAGGATTTAGTTTAGATGATATACCTGTAGGTCAACAGGCTGTAGTTAGTTTCCAAGTAACAGCTAACACATTACCAACTGATAATAAATTACTAAATAAAGCAGATGTAACATATTCATATTATGTTGATCCTAATGGAAACCCTACAACTAAAACTAAAACATCTAATACAACTACAGTTTATGTTTATGACACTATAGTATCTGCTAATAAATCTGTAGATAAAACATTAGCTAAAATAGGAGATACATTAAACTTTACTATTACTATAAAGAATGAAGGAAATACTTCTGCACAACATGTATTCTTTGAAGATATATTAGATTCTCATATATCGTTTGTACCAGATTCTGTATATATAAATCAAGTTCAAATGCAAGGCTATAATCCAAATACAGGATTTGATTTAGATGATATTATAGCAGGAGCAACTACAACTGTAAGTTTTGCAGCTACAATATTAAGCAGACCAAGTGATAATATAATATACAACTATGCAACTATTGCTTATGATTATACTGTAGGTCAAGAAATAATAACTGCAGCTATAAATACAAATACAACTCAAACATATGTTGCAGCAGGTGAATTAACAGTTAATAAATCAGTAGATAAGTTATATGCAACAGTAGGAGATAATATAGCGTATACAGTAGTAGTAAAAAATACTGGATCAGTAAATGCCACTAATATAACTTTCAAAGATTTAATACCACAATCAACATCATTCAACACAGGTACAGTGGCAATTGACGGAACACCACAGCCAACATTTAATCCAAATACAGGATTTGCTTTAAGCGACTTAATACCAAACCAATATCATACAATAACATTTAGTATTCATGTTGATTCATTACCTCAAAGCGAAAAAGTAGAAAATACAGCAGATATAACTTTCACTTATAAATTAACTCCAACAGATAATCCTGTAACTATAACAACTAATTCAAATACTGTAACTACTATTATAAAAATAGGAATTTTAACAGCAACTAAATTAGTAGATAAAGCATATGCAACTATAGGAGATACTTTAAATTATACAATAAATATAATAAATTCAGGAAATGCTAACTGTTTTGATGTATTCTTTAGAGATATAGTACAATCAAATGCTAGTTTTATAGCAGGATCAGTAAAAATCAATGGAGTAACTTATGTTGATTATGATCCAAATACAGGATTTAATTTAAATGATATAACTGGATATGGTAATTCTACAGTAACATTTGCAGTAAAAGTTTTAACATTACCGACAGATTACACTATATATAACCATGCAACAGGAAGTTATAAGTATTATGTAGATCCAGCTAATCAACCAGTTGTTAAGGAAGGTACAACTAATACTGTAACTACAATAATAAATGTAGGTTCATTAACAGCTACTAAATCAGTTAGCAAAGCGTATGCTACAATAGATGATGTATTAACTTATACAGTAAATGTTGTAAATACAGGAAATACACTTGCTAAAAATGTAAACTTTAGAGACGTTATACCAAATGGATTGACTTTTGTAAATGGATCAGTAACTATAAATGGTGTAAATTATCCAACTTATGATCCTTATTCAAGTTTCTCTTTAGGAAATATAGTATCTGGAGATACAGTAATTGTAAAATTCAATGCTGCAGTAACTTCATTACCAGTACCATCACTAGTAAGCAATACTGCAAATCTATCATTTGTATATCGTATAGATCCAAATGGATCAGATATACCTGCTCAAGTTAATTCAAATACAGTAACTACACAAATTAATGTAGGATCAATATCTCTTAATAAGAGTGTAGACAAATCATACGCTACAATGGGAGATACATTGACTTATACAGTTGTTGTTACAAACAATGGAAATGTAAGAGCTGATAATGTAATATTTACAGATAGTTTACAAACTGATGTAACATTTAATGAGGGATCTGTAAAAGTAAATGGAACAACATATCCAGACTATAATCCAAATTTAGGATTTAGTTTAGGAAATATAGATCCATTAGATCATGTAACAGTAGTGTTTACAGTTAATATAATAGATTCTCCAACTCATCAATCAGTATTAAACTATGCAGTAGGAACATTCTCTTATAAGGTAGATCCAAATGGTCAATATTATAGTAAATCAACTCAATCAAATACAGTATCAACTATAATAGTAATGCCTAAATTAACAGCAACTAAAACAGTAGATAAAATGTATGCAACATTACAAGATATCTTAAGTTACGGTATTTTGATTAAAAATGATGGTAATACAACTATATCACAACTATTCTTTACAGACTTCTTATCAAATGGTGCAGTATTTAAATCAGGAACTGTAATAATAGATGGTGTAAGTTACCCAAATTATGACCCAATACAAGGATTTAACTTACCAAATAATCTTATAGCTGGAAATACTTGTTTAGTACAATTCCAAGCTACAGTAGCTACACTTCCATCACCACCACAGATAACAAACTATGCTGTATCAAATGGGTTATATCGTATAGACCCTCAAGGTTCAACATATCCGATAACTGCAACATCAAACACAGTAACTACTAATATAAATGTTGGTAGCTTATCAAACACAAAAACAGTAGATAAAATGTATGCTAAAGTTAATGATACAGTAACGTATACTTCAACAATAATAAATACAGGTAATGTAAATGCAACTAGTTTATTCTTTACAGATATATTACAATCTGCTTTAACTTATATATCAGGAACTGTAAGTATAAATGGTATAGTATATCCAGCATTAGATCCAACTGTTGGATTTGAATTATCTAATTTAGCACCAGGTCAAACTGTTACTGTTGCATTTAATGCAAAGATAAACTCATTACCAACACCAGCATATGTAACAAATAATTCTAATATTCAGTTTAGTTATAAGATAGATCCTAGTGGAGCTGTAATAACTAAAGATCAATTGAGTAATACAGTAACAACAAATGTAGTATTAGGTAAAATAACAGTTGTTAAGTCTGTAGATAAGCCAATAGCTACTATAGGAGATGAATTAACTTATACAGTTACTTTAACTAACGTAGGAAATGTTATAGATAGTAAAGTATTCTTCCAGGATACACCATCAACTGGTGTAACATTTAAACCAGGAAGTGTAAAAGTTAATAATGTAAGTCAGCCGACTTATAATCCAACTGTTGGATTTAGTTTAGGAGATATAGGTATAGGTAATGTGGTAACAGTATCATTTGTTGTAACTGTTGTATCCGTTCCTTCAACTAATCAAGTAACAAACCAAGCAGTTATAACATTTGAGTATGTAGTAGATCCAAAACAGCCACCATATAGTGATACAACTTATTCAAATACTGTAACAACTAACATTGCATATGGTAGTTTAAATGTAACTAAGTCTGTAAATAAAAAATACGCAACTATAGGAGAACAACTAACGTATACTGTTACAATAGTCAATACAGGTAACATTGATGCTACTAATGTTGTATTTTTAGATCAAACACCTCATAATTCAGTATTTGTATTAGGTTCAGTAACTATAAATGGAGTATCATATCCAGACTATAACCCATCTGCTGGATTTAATTTAAATACAATGACACCAGGTCAAATTATAACAGTAGTTTATAAAGTTCAAGTTGTAGATTTATGCTAGAGTTAAAATAAGCTATTAGAAAAGAGATCCCTTAATATTTTAAGGGATCTTTTACATATATTCGGAGATATATAAATTTGATTATACTCAAAATACGTTTATAAAGATAACTCTATAGGATATATTAAAAAGTAATATCATGGATATGATATAATGTACAAAATGGTATAGAGTATAAACTAATTTATTTTGGAGGATAGATATGGATAAAAAATTTTTTGATTATTATGATTCACCAGTTGGTATTTTAGAGATATGCACAACAGAAAATGAGTTGATTTCAGTTTTATACGTAGATGAAAGAAAAAAATCTTCAGAACATCCTCAGATTTTGAAAGAGGTTATAAAACAATTAGATGAATACTTTACAGGATCTAGAAAGGATTTTGATATAAAGTTCAAACTAAAAGGAACTGAATTTCAAAAGAAGGTATGGACTGCCTTAACTGACATACCATATGGTGAAACTGTTTCATATAAAAATATTGCTACTAAAATAGGAAATGAAAAAGCAGTAAGAGCAGTAGGAAGTGCTAATGGAAAAAATATTATAAATATAATTGTTCCTTGTCATCGAGTAATTGGAGCTAATAAAAGTTTAACTGGATATGGTGGCGGACTTCATAGAAAATCATGGCTTTTAAAACACGAGGGAAGTATAGAATAATTAAATAAATTAGGAGAAGCTTAAAGTATGAGTTTAGCTATAAAAAACATTGATGAAAGTAATAGAGAAGAAATCCTAAAGTTAAAAGTATCTAAATCACAAGAGAGTTTTATAGAAACTATAAAAGAATGTTTAGATGAAGCAAGTGAAGACTCAAAATGGAGAACGGTTGGAGTATATGATAAAGACACAGCAGTTGGTTTTGCTATGTATGCTTTATTTTTAGATGAAGGTAAAAATGGACGAGTATGGCTAGACAGATTTTTAATCTCACAAGAACATCAAGGCAAAGGCTATGGTGAGAATGGTATTAAGCTTTTAATAAAACAATTATACGATGAATATGGATATAAAAAAATATATTTAAGCGTATATGATATAAATAAAAAAGCTATAGCTTTATATAAAAAAATAGGATTTGATTTTAATGGAGAAGTAGATTTAAAAGGTGAAAAAGTAATGGTTATAAATTTAGATAATACGGATAATTAAAAATACATATGTTTATATATGTATTTTTTTGATTATATTATTAATCAATTCAATTGAATGAGTATATCTTAATTTGAATTTCATGATATAATAAATAAAATTGTAAGATATTGAATTAATATGAGGTGATCTAATGAATATAGAAAAATTTGAAAGTTATCAAGAACAAATACAAAGGACAAGAAGTTTTAATGAAACAGAGCTTGCTAATTATACATTGGGATTAGTTTGTGAAGCTGGAGAATTTGGCGATTTGATAAAAAAGCACCTATTCCATGGTCATGAATTAGATGAAGAAAAAGTAAAATCTGAATTAGGAGATGTGCTTTGGTATCTAGGAAATATATGTAATATACTAGATATAAAATTAGAAGATATTGCATCTGGAAATATTCAAAAACTAAAAAATAGATATCCAAATGGATTTTCTGAGCAAGACAGCATAAATAGAGCAGAGTAAAAAATAAAGGATTTATTGCATCAATAAGGAATAAGGTTATAGATAAGTAGATTATTTTAATAATGGAGGTATTTAATTTATGAAAGTAACATTACCACAAACAGCTATTGAAGTGTTAAAAGGAATATTAAATGAAAATGAAGATAAACCTAAAAATATAAGAGTTTATTTTGCAGGATTTGGATGTAGTGGGGCATTTTTCGCGGTAGCTTTAGATGAAAAAAAAGATACTGATTTAGAATATGAAACAAATGGATTAAAGTTTATAATGGATAAGGCTGAGTATGAAGAATATGGAGATATTACTATAGATGACACAGGACATGGTTTCTTAATTAGTGTAGAAAATATGCCTAAAGGTGGCTGCAGCTGTGATGGAGGTTGTACAGGGTGCGATAATTAAAACAATATGATAAAGTTTATTAAGAATACTTAGTTTTATACTAGTATTCTTTTATTTTGTTTAAAATAAGTATACAAAACTCTACGGTACGTTTATTGAATACTTTTACTAATTAGTTTAAATTAATATAAAGAGGTGATAACAATGGACTGTAATAAAATTGGTAAATTAATATTAGAACTTAGAAAAGAAAAGGATATGACACAAAAACAAATTGCAGACTTATTAAATATTAGTGATAAAACCATAAGTAAATGGGAAAGAGGTCTAGGATGCCCAGATATTTCTTTACTTCCAGAATTATCACAAGTACTAGGTGTGAGTATTGATGGAATTTTATCAGGTGAAATAAATTTAAATGAATTAGTAGGAGGAAATATGAATAAATTAAAATTTTATGTATGTCCACAGTGTAATAATTTAGTTACATCTACAGGAGATGTTGGAATTACATGCTGTGGTAAAAAATTAGATGCTTTAGTAGCTAAAAAATCAGATGAAAAGCATATACTTAATATTGAACCAGTAGAGGATGAACTATATGTAACATCTGAACATGAAATGAAAAAGGAACACTATATTTCATTTGCGGCATATGTCAAAGGTGATAGAGCATTTATAGTAAAACAATATCCAGAATGGAACTTACAATTTAGATTTAAAAAGCAAGGTCATGGTAAGCTATATTACTATTGCACAGAACACGGTTTATTTTATACTATAATATAATGATAAAATACTATAAATGTATGCATTTATAGTATTTTTTTGTTTTTTTATATCAAAAAATTAAATATAAGTTGGAATATTAAAAAATTTAATTATATCTATATACAAGTATTAAAATGGAGTTTAAAATATACTTATTGGAAAAATTGCGATTTTAAGTTACTGATATTTATAAAAGAGTCGTAAAATCAACTTTAAAGTGTTAGGTGATTATAATGAACAAGAAAAAAATAGCAATTTTTACTACAATTATTTATGTAATTGTTTTGGGGAGTGGATTATATTTATATAGTTGGTTTGCTGGAAACAAAGTTGATGAAATTGAAAAATTATTAGTATCACTAATATCACAAATTATGGCTGTAATATGTATAGTATATATAGTTAATAAGCATTATGGCTGGAAAAACGTAGGTTTTAGAAGAATAAAATTAAAAAATACAATATGGTTTTTTCCATACATAGCGATATTAGTACCCATGGTTTGGGAATTTTTAATAAACACTTTTAAAAATGCTGCATCATTTAGTGCTTCTACATGGGCAGGATTGTTTATTACATTTTTAGGTGCTTTATCAGTAGGTTTTTCAGAAGAAGTTATATTTAGAGGCATATATTTAGAGAGTTTTAAATCAGATAAAACAGTTATTAAAGCAATGATAATAAGTTATTTAGGATTTTCGGTTTTTCATATCGTAAATTTATTTTTAGGAAATTCATTTGCACAGGTATTTATAACAATTATAGTTTCAAGTCTATTAGGATTCTCATTTATTGCATTAGCTATTAAATTAGAAAGTATATGGTTAAATATAATTTTTCATACAACTTGGAATTTTATCTTGATTTCATCTCAGACATTAAACTTTTCGGTTTCTAAGACATCAGGTCTCATAAGTGAAGTAAATATTTTAGTAGGGAGTATTTTATGGCTTATGATAATAAAAAAAGAAAAAACAAAAACAAAAACAAAAAACAAAAAAACTACAGTGTAAGGGGACTGTAGTTTTTTATTTGGGGGAGATAGGTTTACTTTTTTCCGTTCATATTTTGAGTATGGTCCAATTATATATTTTATATACAAGAATTATAAAAAATTATAGTTAAATATTAATATAATTGGGTATTTATTAAAATAGTGTAGTACTTTAGCTCAAATAGTTAGCTAAGCATAAGATTTGATTTTATAGTTTTTGGCTGGATGATTATATTTAATTTAAATATATACCATTCAGTCACTTTTTTTAATTTGAATTTTTAAGATTAGTATATTATTTTATATTTTGATTAAGATAGAAAATAATCATAGAAATAAATAATAAATGTTAATAGCAAATATATATAGATTAGATTACTTACTATAAAATAAAATTTATTATAAAAATAAAATTTAAAAAAAATTATTTTTGCATGTATGAAAAATAATATAAACATATAATAAAAAAATTTTATAAAAAATAAAATTTATAATATAGATTATTTTGTAGAAATATAATATATTTAAATAGTCATCGATAGGAACGGACACAGACAGTTATATATAGACAGCAAGTATCGACAAACAAAAGACATAATTGATAGTCATAAAAAAGAGGAGATATCAGAACTCCTCTTCCCTAAACAACAACAAATAATAAGGATATATTATCTACCCCCTTGCAGATAATATTAAATTCCAACCCCAATTAAAAAGACTGTTGCGGAAGCAGTCTTTATTTTTTTTCTTAAATTAAAATTTTGGCGGTGTAACTGAAAACATAATTTTAGCACATTTCTCAGATGTATTAACCCATTTATGATTCATGTTAGGTAATATTCTTACACTATCTCCACTTTGTAGATTAATAATTTCAGTATCTAAATGTAAATCAACACATCCATCTAATATTACAGCAACTTCTTCCCCTTCATGATTCATAAGTTCATTAGACGTAGACGCATTTATTGGGAGTTCTAAAAGCATACTTTGAATAACACCATTAGAGCTAGGTGATAAAAGTTCATATGATAAATTGTTATTCTCAGGAAACGTAAGTTTAACTCTATTTTCTTTTCTGATAACTAAATTATCGCTACATTTATCTTCTTTAAAAAAGTTATATAAAGGTATATCAAGACCCTTAGAAATCATTTTTAAAGTATTTATAGATGGATTAGATAAACCACGCTCTATCTGACTAAGTAGAGAAGATGTAACTCCTACTATTTCAGATAGTTCTTTTATAGATAAATTTTTTTTATTTCTATATTCATAAATTTTTTCACCAATATTTATGTCATGCATTAAGATACCTCCGGATATAATAAGTATTGTTTAACATTTACATTATAGCAATACTAAGATAAATTTCAAGGCAATAAAGAATTGTAAATTAATTAAAATTTAATTGTATTTAATAAAAACGATTAAAATTAAATATTTGTTAACGAAAAATATTGACTTAGTAAATTTAAAATGTTATAAATTAAGTATAAGTTAATAAATAAATAATAAATTAAATTACATTAAATGTAAAAATGATGAATAAATAATAATTAAATCTAGAAAGGAAGAATAGATATGAAATTAAATGAATTATCTACACCTAACTTTATATTAAATTTAGATGCTTTAGAAAATAACCTAAAGGTAGTACAAGATTTATGTAATAAAAATAATAAACAACTATGGCCTATGACAAAAACTCATAAGTCTACTAAATTAGCTAAAATGCAAATAGAATACGGAGCAAAAGGGTTATTAGTTGGGACAATAGATGAAGCAGAGGCTTTTGTTAATGGAGGAGTAGAGGGTATAACTTTTCCATATCCAATATCAAATATAGCTAATATAAAAAGAGCAATAGAACTTACAAAAAAGGCTAGAATCATACTTAGTTTTGACAACGTAGATGCAGCTAAGGCTTGGAATGATGAGTTAAGTAAACAAAATATTACATTAGAATATTTTATATTAATAAATTCAGGTCTTAATAGATTAGGTGTTAAGCCAGAAGACGTAGCTTCTTTAGCTAAAGAGTTAAAACAATTTAATAATTTAAAATTAATAGGAATAAGTACTCATCCAGGCCATGTATATGGTGTTATGTCAGCAGAGGAAGTATCACCTATATCTAAACAAGAAATAGAAGTTATGTCAAAATCAAAGAGACTATTAATAGAAAATGGATTTGATGTAGAGTTTGTTGCCACTGGAAGTACACCAACATTCTTTGATGTAGTAGATAATGAAGTATTTGATATATTAAGACCAGGAAATTATCCATTCTATGATAATATACAATTATCTTTAGATATATGTAAAGAAGAAGACTGTTCTTTAACAGCTCTTGGAACAATAATATCTAGACCTAGTAAAAATTTATTTATAGTTGATGTTGGAAGTAAGTGCTTAGGCTTAGATAAAGGAGCTCATGGTAGTGCTTTAATAACTGGATTTGGAAAAGTTAAAGGACATGAAAATTTAAATGTAATAGGACTTTCTGAAGAAGTTGGAAAGATAGAAATAGTTGGAAATACAGATCTGAAAGTTGGAGATAAAATAGAAATAATACCAAACCATTCTTGCTCTTGTGCAAATATGACTAGTTATGTTGTAGGATATAGAGGAGATGAAGTAGTAGAAATAATAGATATAGATGTTAGAGGTAATTCAAAAAAGCCACTGCTATAATTTTTAGTTCATCCTTAAAAACACATAGGCTTATATAAAAATTAAGGCTAGTTTATAATTTATAAACTAGCCTTTTTATCTAATCAAATTTTATTGTTTTACGCTAATCAATCCTCTAACTTTATTTAAAAACTTATCCCATACAAGTGCTATTGATATGAATTGAACAGGTACCATAACTAAGCTTTTTATTATACGAGTTGGTAATAAAGCCATATATCCTTTGCCCATTAATATAGAAAGCCATAGTGTGTCTAGAACTAGATTAAGTAATAGACATACAATTAAAGTAGAACTAAGTATTCTTAATGGAGATTTAGATTTATTATATAATAGTGCGCCATAAGTGAATCCTGTAAGGAACGCAGTTAATGTAAATCCAGGGAAGTATGTTCCACTAGGGAATAAAACAAATCCTAACAAATCAGATATAGTAGCACCAATTCCTCCAATCCAAGGACCAAATAAAATACCCATAATGGCTATTGGTAGAAATCCAAACCCTATTCTAACTATAGGTGTCTGGATAGATAAAAATCTTGTAAGAATTACTTGTAAAGCTATTAGTAGACCAAGTTGTGTGAGCATTTTTGAATTAAAATTTTTACTTTTTTCTTTACTCATAAAAACCACCTCATCATTAGAATTTATCACATATAGGCATTTTTCATGATATATACATAGTTGTAAATTACAAGCGTATATGTAAGTTATTTATACAAAAATTATAGCATAATAGCTATTAATTTTCATAAATTTATCAAATGATTGAATTTTCTAACAAGTATGTATTAGAAATCAATTTTATTTACATGTAAAATAAAAATATTAAATAGAATTAGTTATTTATAATATATATTTAAATTAGTGAAAAGAGTGTATAAATGAGTGATTATGATAATTATTATCATTTACAAAGAATAGTTTTTGTGCTATAATTAAAGTAATCCAAAATATAAGTGGTGTTAGTGGATATTTAAACTATTGCACTCTTAATTTACTAAATATAATTATACTTCTTAAATTGAAGACCACGGTATATATCGTGGTTTTTAATTTTAAACAAAATGATAATGAAATTCATTTACAATATTAAAAAAATATGATATATTAAAAATAGGCTTAAAATTATCGCGGCAAATTTTCTGATTTTAGAGGAGATGATAATTATGGCAAAAATGATGGGACCAAGATTTAAACAATGTAGAAGATTAGGATTAAATGTATGTGGACATCCTAAAGCAATGGATAGAGCTGTAAAAGGCACATCTAGAGCTGACAGAAAGCTTTCACCTTATGGAGTACAATTATTAGAGAAGCAAAGGTTAAAAGCTTACTATGGTGTACTAGAAAAGCAATTTGCTAATTATGTTAAAAAGGCAATGAAATCTAAAAATTCTACAGGAGAAGTACTAATTCAAATGTTAGAATGTAGGCTGGATAACTTAGTTTACAGACTAGGATTAGCTAGTTCAATAAGACAAGCTCGTCAAATGGTTGTGCATGGACATATATTAGTCAATGGAAAAAAAGTTGATAGACCTTCATATGAGATAACTGTAGGAGATGTTATTTCATTAAGAGAAAAATCACACAAGAATACAATGTTTAAGGAAGGTTTTCAACTAAATGCTATTAGCCAATATCCTTACTTAAATAAGGATGTAGAAAATTTTTCTGGGACTCTTTTAAGAAAACCTGAAAGAAATGAAGTACCAATAGAGATCGATGATATCTTAGTGGTTGAATACTATTCAAAATAATCTAATTAAAAGCAACCATATGCTAATAGGTATATGGTTACTTTTGTATATATAGTAAAAATAAAAAGATATTTATTATGATAATTTGGGATAGTATATTAATAAAAAGTTTAAAACAACTATATAGTAGGATATAATATATAATTGTAAATAAAAAATAAGATGTGGTAAGGTGTGTTATAAATGGATGAATTAATAAAAGCGATTGATACAATAACAAATGACGAAATTATAAGATTAGTTATAAGTAATAAAAAAAATAAAGAAATAGAATACAATAAGATAAATTTCATTTTAAAAGAAAAAAATAAAAAACAGTATTATCAAATAGAAAAATATACTGATAAGCAAGTGTTTCATGAAAATATAGATAAAGAGTTAATAAATACAAAGATAATTGAACATATGAAAGATGACTATAAACAATTATCAGCTTGGTCAAATGACAACACTTTCGATTTAAAGGTATCTAAAAAAGGAAAAATATTTTTAGGTAAAAAGAAATCGGACAATAAAAAATTTGCAAACAAAAGCCATAATAAAGAAAAAAATTATATACTTAAAGAAGGTACTATAATTCAACCTCTTATAGATTTAGGTGTATTTACAAAAGAAGGAAAAGTTGTTAACTCAAAATATGATAAATATAAGCAAATAAATAGATTTATAGAAATAATAGATGATGAAATTAGAAAAAATAATCAAGAAGAGCTTACTATATTAGATTTTGGATGTGGAAAATCATATCTTACATTTGTACTTTATTATTACTTTGTAGAGATAAAAAAAATAAATGTAAAGATGATAGGATTAGATTTAAAACCAGATGTAATTAAGAAATGTAATGATATAGCCAAAAGATATAACTATGAAAATTTAAAATTTGAATTAGGTGATATAAATGGATATAAATTTACAGATAAGGTAGACATGGTAATAACTCTACATGCTTGTGATACAGCAACAGATTATGCTTTATACAATGCAATTAAATGGAATACAAAAATGATATTTTCTGTACCATGCTGTCAACATGAATTTAATAGCCAAATGAAATCAGATAATTTATCTCTATTAACTAAGTATGGTATTGTTCAAGAGAGGGTTGCAGCTCTTATGACCGATGCAGTGAGAGCAAACTTATTAGAATATTTAGGATATAAAACTCAGCTTTTAGAATTTATAGATATATCTCATTCTCCTAAGAATATATTAATAAGAGCTTCTAAGTCTGGAGTGACAAAAGAGAAGAGAGAAAAAGCATTAAATGAAGTTAATAATTTAATTAAAGAATTTAATTTAGATCCTACTTTATTAAAATTATTAAAAAATGATAATTTAATATAAATTATATTATGAAAACATTCTATTTTTAGAATGTTTTTTTATGTTTATTTTAAAGAAAATAATAAAATTTAGTTGGCAATGTACGGAAAATAAACTTATATGGATTTATAAAAATAAGTTGAAATATGAAACAACTTTTAAAAACATTTTAGGTTAGAGGGTGATGTTATTTCTAGGCAAATAGAAAATCCAAAAGAAATTATATTTAAGGTATCGAAAGAAATTGCTTATAGGGAAGGTATTTCTGGTATAAATATGAGAAAAGTAGCTTCTCAGTGTGAACTATCGCTAGGAACTATATATAATTATTACACTACTAAGGTTGATATAATATTTGATATAATAGAAGATCTTTGGAATGAGTGCTTTGGTGAAATCGATAAAATTTATAATTCAAAAGAAGGCTTTTTTAAACAAACGGAATTTTTATATTTTCATACATTACAGTATTTAAATAAATTTGAAAATAATTGGATAAAGGATTTAAATATCTTAACTTCAAATGATAAAGAAAAAGCCAAAGAAAGAGAATGTGAGCTAGTACAGAAGTTTACGCAAATTTTAAAACATTTAATAGAAATAAATAAAAATGATTTAAATATAGAAGTTTTTAATAAGTTTAGTGAAGATAAAATTTTAGAGTTTATTTCATATGAATTTTTTATTATGTTAAAAAGGTTAGATAATGATTATAGTTTTTTTGATTATACATTAAAAAAAATATTATTATAATCATCAAAAGTAAGCAATATAATTTAAATTATATTGCTTACTTTTAATTACACAAAGATGAATTACTTTTGTCTAAGTTTAACTTTTCTTTAAAATAAGGAAGTTTTGATAAATGAGATAATAAATAATTAGCTGATAAACCAATAAATACTCCAGTTACGATTCCTATTGTAGATAATACTGGCAAATATAAAAACATATTTATATTTTCAAGTATAATGGAAGCAGCTAATAACTGTCCTATATTGTGAAATACAGCAGCTGAGGCGCTAACACCTATAATTGATACATTTTTACCCCCGATTTTTTTTACTAAAATGCTAGCCATAAAACTAAAGATACCTCCAGTAGCGCTATAAAGTAAAGTAGACATATTTCCACCTAATAGAGCAGATAAAAAAATTCTTAGTAAAAGAACTATAAAAGCATCCTTATAATCATCCAAAGTATAAATTGATATTATTATTATTAAATTTGCTAAGCCCAATTTAGCTCCAGGCGTTATAAATGGAATTGGCATCATGCGCTCAATTAAAGATAATATTAAAGCCATAGAAACTAATAGTGCCATATAAATCATTTTAGATGTCTTATTTAATTTCATAATCTAATGAGATAGTATCATATCAGAAGAACTATCTTTCTCATCTCCTTTTATTTCAATAATTAATTTATGAGGCAGGCAAATAATGCTTTCTCCTACCTTAGAGATTTCTCCTTGTTTAACACAAAGATCATCTTTACAATCAGCAGAAATAACTTTAATAATATTATCACTTATTAAAATGCTATTATTTCCTGTGGCAGTTTTTATATTTGATTTTTTTTCTCCTTTATTAGTAGATAAAGGAATATTATCATATAACTTACCATCAATCTTTATGCTAGCATATACCAGTTTATTTGAGTTAGATATAGTCTTAGAAAAAATAATATTGGGAGTAAATGATAAAATAAAAAGTAAAATAATTATTACAATATCTAATTTTTTTAAAGTTTTCATTGATATATCTCCTATAACGTACATTTGAAAAATAAGTTTGCATATACTTGAATTTTAGTTTATATACACCATAAATAGCAATAAAAATAAAATATTTAACTTAAAAGTAAACAAGATATTTTTATAAACTCGGTGTATAATTTAAATATGACAATTGATGCAAATATATATTAGTTAAATGAGTGTGTAAAGTTAAAAAGGAGAGATAAAGTATATGGGGAAAAAAATAATAGGATTTTTACTTGTAATAGGATTAATGATTGGAACTTCAGGGTGTACAAGTTCATCAGATAAAGAACCATTAACAAGAACAGATATAGTTATGGGTACACCTGTGACTATATCTATTTATGAAGGTGGAAGTGAGGATATATTGCAAAAATCTTTTGATAAGGTATCACAAATAGAATCTTTATTAAGTATAAATAAATCTGGAACAGAGATAGATAAATTAAACGAAAATGCAGGGATTAAAAAGATAAAATTAAGTGAAACTAGTTATAAAATAATAAAGAGGGCAGTTAAATACTCACATTTATCTGATGGAGGTTATGATATATCAGTAGGGCCACTTGTAAAGCTTTGGAGCATAGGTCTTCCAGAAGCTAAAGTTCCAACACAAAAAGAAATTGATGAGGTTATTAAGCTTGTAGATTACAACAACATAGAATTAAATGATTCAACTCAAGAAGTATACTTAAATAAAAAAGGTATGATACTGGATCTTGGTAGTATAGCAAAAGGTTATGCAGCAGATGAAGTTGCTAGTTTATTAAAGAAAGAAGGCGTAACGAGAGCTATAGTAAATTTAGGTGGAAATATATATGCGGTAGGTAGTAAAAATGATAATGAAGATTGGAATGTTGGAATACAAAATCCATTTAGTGATAGGGGAGAGGTTGTAGGAACTATACATATTTCAAATAAATCAATAGTGACAAGTGGCATATATGAAAGGTTTATAGAAAAAGATGGCAAGAAGTATCATCATATTTTAAATCCTAAAACGGGGTATCCATTTGAAACGGAAATAGCAGGAGTATCTATAATATCTAAAGAGTCTATAGATTGTGACGCATTGTCGACATTAGTATTTACTAAAGGACTAGATGAAGGATTAAAATTTGTAGAGGGAATAAAGGATGTAGATGCAGTATTTGTTACAAAAGATAAAAAAGTATATATAACAAATGGAATAAAAGACAACTTTAAAATAACGAATAAAGAGTTTATTCTATCTAACTAAGTTTGATGGTATAGACATTAAATTAAAAAAGAGGAACATTAATTAATGTTCCTCTTTTTATATTTACATTTATATTTACATTTATAAAAATTATCAATATTACTTAAATTAGATAAGCACTAGAAACATATCCATAACTAGTATTAAACTTTATTCTAGTCCATCCTGAATTTAAATGATAAACAACTTCTACTTTTTCCCCTTTTTTTAATTTACCTATAATCTTTTCAGATTTAGATGGCTCACTTCTAATGTTTAATACGTCTGTATTGCATTTCATAAATTTTGGACTTGATGGAGTAGATACCGTATTAGATATATATTTTGTATTTACATATGCATATCCACCATTAAAGTTGATTTTAGACCATCCATTGGTTAAATTCATTACAACGTTTACCTTATCTTTGTATTTTAATCTTCCTAAGACTGGTTCAGTTGAATCAGGCCCTTTTCTTATGTTTAAAGAATCAACATTACATTGCATAGTTAAATTAACATTAGTATTTTCATTTATATCTTTTAAATATTTAGAACTAACGTATCCATATCCATTAGCATATTTAATTCTAGTCCATCCATTAGACGTATTATATGATATATATACTCTATCTGTTTTGTCTAATTTTCCTATTATAGAATCAGAAATAGATGGACCTTTTCTTACATTTAGATTACCGGTAGTACATTCCATAAGCTTTAAAGAATTACTAGGTAAATCTTCATTTTCAGAAGGCTTATTATTAATTGATGTATTTTTTAAATAATTAGAAGATACATATCCAATTGAGTTGTTATACTTTACTAGCGTCCAATTTTTAGATGATTCAACTACTTCAACAATAGTACCTTTTTTTATTGTTAATATTATGGAATAACTTGTACCAGGACCTGTTCTTAAATTAAGATTTTGTAAAGTTTGTGATTGAACCGATTGAGCGCTTGCAGGAGCTATACTAGATAAAGTAAGTGCAAGTGCTCCTAAAGAGCCTATTGATAATTTTCTTTTCATTTTCATTATAAATCCCCCATATTAAATTTTAGTCATTTGTATTTATTTAATATTACTTTCATTTTAGTAATCGTCATTATTATATTTATCATCATCATAGTACTTATTGTATTCGTGATAATTATTACCTCGTTCATCGTCATCATCATGATGGTGTCCGTTATTATTCTTATCATGACCATAATGATTACCGTTATTATTATTTGGTCTATTGTGGTTATGGTGATTACCATTATAATTAGGCTTATTGTGCCCTGGAGCATTCCCACTATTACCAGGTCTATTATTACTAGAAGAATCACCATTGCTATTATTAGAGTTATTACTGCTAGAAGAACTACTATTGTCATTATCGCTAGGTTTATTCTTAGAAGAATCACCATTGCTATTATTAGAGTTACTACTACTAGAAGAACTGTTATTGTTATTGTCACTAGGTTTATTCTTAGAAGAATCACCATTGCTATTATTAGAGTTATTACCACTAGAAGTATTATTATTGTTACTATTAGTAGGTTTATTACGGCTATTAGTATTAACAAATGAATTATTATTAATAGATATATTTTCTTCTTTAGTTTTTGATAAGTTACCACTATTTATATTTTTTGTAGAATCATCAGATGTTTTATCAGAGTCTTTAGTGTTATCCTTAAATTCTAAAATTTTATCATCGATATCTACAACAGACTTATTCTTATAATCATCAACTGTGATACTTTCATCAAAAGATATTAACTCTTCAATTAAATTCATTTTACCAACACTTATATCCATTTTTTGCGAAGCATCTCTTTTAGACAAATCTTCATCGTAAGAGTAAATAGTTCCATCTATAGATTTCTTAGACAAATGATTATTTATAGAGTTTTTTAAATCGTTTTTTAAACTATTTCTTAATTCATAATCATTTGAAATAGATGCAACGGCGATAGCTGTAGGTTTATTATTAGAAATATATTTCTCTTTTATAGCACTATCAATAATTCCATTGACAATGCTATAAACACTTTTATCATCTGAGTTTATATCGTTCAGTAAAATTTGACCGTCTTTATTTAATGCTGAAGTAGATACAACATTATTAAATCTGTTTACACTAAGCTCTATACTAGGATTTATATCTAATGATACATAAGCAACAGGTAACTTTATATATGTATAAGTTCCAAAACCTAAAAATAAAATAGATAAACTACAGGCAAATGCTATTTTATTTCGAACTAGATTTGATTTTATAGTATCTTTTATTTTGTTAAGATAACTTTTTTTAGAAGGGATTAAATCAAATCCAGCTTTTGTTATTACAGAACTCTTAATACGATTTTTAATTTTGTTATCTATTGGCATAGAAAAATCTTGATCTAATAGTAGTGAAACCTCTTCAAGATCTAAATCATCAAGTATTTTAAGTATATTGTCTTCCAATTATAAAACCCCCCTTAAGATTTTTTTTAGTTTATTCATACATCTTGAAGACTTTTTATCTATGGTATTAGCTTTAATACCTAATACTTTGGAAATATCTTTAGAACTTTCTCTAAAGAAAAATTTCCTTATTATTATTTCACTATCTGGTTCCCCTAAAGACTTAATAGCATCAATTAAAAATTTATTTCTTTCATTATTAGAAACCGAATCAGATACTGAGTCAAATTCTTCGAAAGTATTTTCTCCAATAGAATCAAGTGGTACTTTTAAATCTATAGTTTTTTTATGTTTTCTATATAAATCTATAGATTTTCTTTTAGCTATGACGGCTAAAAGAGCTTTAATTGACCCCTTTTGTAGATCTATATTGTCTTTATAATTAAAAACATATAAAAATACATCACTAACGCATTCTTCTATATCTTCACTCGAAAGCACGCTAGACAATTGGTTGTGTACTATTTTATATACAAGGCCCATATAATTTTCCATCATAGCCTCTAAGCCATCATTAGGATTATTATGTAACAGGTTTAATAAATTAGAATCTGAAACCAAGTTGCACCTTCTTTCTTAACGTATATATTGGTCACAATATATACGTTCGTTTTTTTTATACAAAAAATGACAAAAAATATGGGAAAAAAAGTAAAAAAATTAAAAAATGAAAGTAATAGACACTATTAATTTAGATGAAAATCATAATAAAAAAAACAGGTAAAATATGTAAATTAAAATTTAATGCAAAAAAGAGAGGATATAATAGTCCTCCCTTTTATTTGAATAATCAAGTATTTTAATCTCTGTAGTTATAAGAATTTATTAAATTATCTAGTTTAAATTTAGGATATATTGGCTTAGATTTCCATACTGATTTTGTTAGAATATAATGTTTGTATTCATTAGTGCCTTCTTTAAAATATTTATTTATTGATAGTTCGAGCATATCTTCTTTATTACTAAAATTCATGTAATTTAGATATGAATCTTTTAGATTTGGATGTTCAATAGTTAAATTATAGAATTTTCTTTCAACTACTTTTAATTCATCAATTAGTTTTTGTGTTCTTAAGTCAATTTCTTCGTTTATATAATTGTAATCTCTAGAGCTGTTAGTTAAGTCTGACATAATTTCGTACTGTGTATTTTTTATAAGTCTGTTAAGCATAAAAGATAAGCAAAATAATTGGCCAAGCTCTTTCTCCTTTTCAAACTCACCATTTAGTAGTAATCTTATAGATGATAAGTCTTTAGGTGAGAAAATTTTAAGCTGAGTACCTTTTCCAAAAACGATATGTAATGGGAATTTTAATTCACTAGATGGGATAGTTTTAGTTAATATTCCATCTTCAACAATAAAAAATTCACTGTTTTGATAGATAGCAAAGTTTTCACCATAGTTGTAGTAAAGCGTTTTAGTAGGTACCTTATCTCCAAAATTAAATTCTTTTAAATCTTCATTACATTTTATAATCTCATCATGTTCATTTAGCGTTGGATAATAAAAACATTCAAATTTCATAATTAGCCCCCTATACCTATTTGAAATTTATTCCATCACAATAATTATAGCGCTAAAAAAGCCCTTTGTGACAATAAAATATAATATAAAAAAATAAGTAATGTAAACTGAATTATAAAAGCTTAATGTTATAATAGTATTAAAATACTTTAAGGAGAAATTATGAAAATTTTAATAGATGCAGATGGATGTCCTGTAGTAGATATAACGATAGAAGTAGCTAAGGTGTTTAATATAGATGTATTAATAATGTGTGATACATCACACGTATTTAATAAGCCAGGAATAGAAACAATTGTCTTATCTAAAGGAGCAGATTCGGTTGATTTCGCATTAGTAAATAAAGTTGCTAAAGGCGATATTATAGTAACTCAGGATTATGGATTAGCGGCAATGGTTCTTGCAAAAGGAGGATATCCAATTAGTCAGAATGGAAAAATATATACTAATGAAAATATAGATCAATTATTATTTAATAGACATATATCTAAAAAAATAAGGAAATCTGGGGGTAAAACAAGAGGTCCTAAAAAAAGACAAAAAGAAGATGATATATTATTTGAAAAAAATTTAATACAATTATGTGAAAAACTTATAATTAATTAATTTAGATAGCTTAAATTTTTTATGCTTAAGAATATTATGATACTTCATTTTCTATGGATAATTCATAAAAGTAAGCTATATCAACAAACTGGTTTTGAGCATAAAAAATATTTTGAGCAACGGACAAAGTCGTTGCATACAGAAAGTGTAGCGCACACGCAGTAGCTTAAGCGAAGCGACTTTTTTATGTTTCATGTGTTACATATTATGAGAAAAATTTAAAGTAAAAAGATTATGTTATAAGAAACAGATGATATAGTTATTCAAATCAAACCTAGCACTTATGTAGTGAATTAATCCAGTGGATTTTTACAACTTAACTAGAAGTTAAAAAACTTGAATTTAGGTTAACTATTGCTCCATTGTTAAATGATTATCTATAAATTATACTAGAGTTATAATTTATAAAGGAGGTACTGCAATGGATAAACTAGAAATAGGGAAAGTAATAAAGGTACTTAGGAGGGAAAATGAAATAACACAGGAACAGCTAGCAAATTTTATAGGGGTATCAGTTGCAGCGGTTTCAAAATGGGAAAGTGGTACAACTTATCCAGATATAACAACATTACCATTACTTGCAAATTTTTTTAATGTTACCATAGATACATTAATGAATTATAGAATAGATTTGACAGATGAAGAGATAAATAAAATTGGGCAAGAGTGTGAAATGTTTATAGTAAAAAATAAAATGGATGAAGGATTAGAGTTAACTGAAAAATATTTAAATAGATATCCGAATAATTGGAAACTAAAATATAGGTTATCTAATATATATACTCTAGTATTGGTAAAAGTTAATAAAAAAGAAAAACAAAATGAAATGATAAATAGATATATAAAAATTCTTGAAGAAATATCGAATAATACTACAAATATAGAATTGAAAGAAGCTTCATTAGTAAGTCTTAGTTCTGGTTATATGATGAATAATCAACCAAACAAAGCAGAAGAGGTAATAAAAAAAATATACAAACCATCTTGTGATCCTAATGTAATCTTACCGCTTATATATATGCAACAAGATAAAGTAGAAGAAGCTAAAAAGTTAATGCAAGAAAACTTATACAAGTCATTGAAAGAAGCGCTAGTATCTTCTATGAGCTTAAGTTCTATAAATTATAATTATAAAGATGATATGGATGAAAAGTATATAGATTTTGAAAAGGCTCAAAAATATATAAAATTGAGTGATAGCATAAGAAAATTATTACCAGATCAAAGAAGTAATCATGATACATATATATACTTATATGATCTAGAGAGTAAACGTGGCCGATTAGATAAAGCATTAGATTATTTAGAAGAGATGATAGATGCTATAAGAGATATAAATTTAAACAAACATAATTCTTTAAATGAACATTGGTGTTATGACAAAGTTGAAGATAAAAGTATAGATATAAAATTAGACATATACGACATGTTAATTACAGCATTAAAAGAAAGAGAAGATTTATTTAAAGATAACAAAAGATTTGAAAATATAATTAAAGAATTAGAAATATTAAAAGAAAAAAATCAAATTTAAATAAAGTTAATAATTAGTTTAAATCTGATAAGGGAGTAAAAGATGAAAGATATAATAATGTTTTTATTAGGTGTTGGGGTTATTTTCTTGATAGCATTATCAGTAGCTATTTATGATAATATAAATAAATTAAGATATATCAAAAAAAAGATAATCCAAAATTATGGAAAAGAAATTGATTTAAGTGAAGTTAGTATAAATATGAATAGTGTATCAAGCTATTTTAGAAATAAAAATGAAAAGAATATAATAGATGATATAACTTGGAATGACCTTAATATGGATGATATTTTTAAAAAAGTTAATAATACACAAAGTACTGCTGGATCAGAAGTTTTATATGATATACTTAGAAATCCTTTATATAATCAACAAGATTTAGATAAGAGAAATAATATTATAGAGTATTTTAGAAATAATGAAGATAAAAGAAAAGAAGTCCAATATATACTTGGAAAATTGGGAAGTAGTGATGATTTATATACAACAAATTGCCTATATAATGAAATTGATATTAGAGGTAATAAGTTATCTAAATATAGATTATTAGCTATAATGCCTATAATAAGTTTATGTTTAATATTTATTAGTAGATACTTTATAATTTTATTTGTAGCATCTATAATTTTCAATATATATATTAGTCAAAATAATAAAAAATATCATTATAATACAGAAGGATTTACATATATAGTATCAGTTGTAAAGGCAGCAAATAAAATTAAAAGTTTAAAAATAGATGATATTGAAAAAAATTTACATGACATAGATAGTGATTTAGATGAAGTTAAAAAAATAAGAAAAAAATCTATAAAACAAGATGCTAATATCGCAATAGCTGACGTAAATGTATTTAGTGAATATACAAAAATGATATTTCTTACAGACTTGATAACTTATGAAAAAGTAAAAAATACTGTAATCAAAAAAAGTAAAAATTTAAAATTAATATATGAGTTCGTAGGCACTATAGATGCATTAATTGGAGTGGCATCATTTAGAGATAGCTTAAAATATTATTCATTACCACAACTTATAAAAAGCAATAAAAAAGAAGATAATTCATTAGAATTTATAGAAATATATCATCCATTAATTTTAAATCCAGTAACTAATAGTGGAAGTTTTTATAATGGTATTTTATTAACCGGATCAAATGCGTCAGGGAAATCTACATTTATAAAAACAGCAGCAATAAATGCTATATTAGCTCAAACAATATATACATGCTGTGCAAAGAATTATAAATCTTCATATTTTAATATATGCACTTCTATGGCATTAAAAGATGACATATTTAGTAATGAAAGTTATTATATAGTTGAAATAAAATCATTAAAACGAATAATAGATAATATAAATGATAATACACCTTGTTTATGTTTTGTAGATGAAATTTTAAGAGGAACAAACACTGTAGAGAGAGTGGCATCTTCTTGTGAAGTATTGAAATATTTAGGAAATAGAAATTGTATATGCTTTGCAGCAACTCATGATATAGAACTTACACATTTATTAAATGATAATTTTGATAACTATCATTTTGAAGAAATTATAACCGACAAAGATATAAAATTTGATTATAAACTTTATAAAGGAAGGGCACAAACTAGAAATGCTATAAAATTGCTTGAATTTATGAAATATGATGCTTCAATAGTATTAAATGCAGACAAAAGAGCTAAATTATTTTTAGAAACAGGAAAATGGTCATAAATATAATTAAAAAATAAAAACCTATATGAAAATTAAATTTTCATATAGGTTTTTTAGTTTAAATAATGCATAAGCTGTCCAAACTAATAATAAGAAAAATTAAATAGGGGGGACAAGTATGATAGTTTTAAGTAGAGAAAGTATAATAGAAGGTTTAATAGAATTAAGAGAGAAACGAGATACTGAAAATAAATTAATTATAAATAATATAAAAGGAATAATAAACAATCCAGAAATTAATGATATAGATAAACTAAAACTTATAAACAATGAAATGTCAAAAGTGGTATTAGGATAAAAAAGATATTAACATATTATAAATAAAAAATTAAAAAAATTTCTATAAAATGTTAATAAGTAGATAAATATGTTAACAATTCTGAAAATAAATTCTTTAATAGAAGAATGGTTGCAGAGTAGAACTAATAGAAGGATATAATAAATAAAATATTAAAGATAATAGCGTTAATTGTAAAATTTTAAAAAATTAAAAAATAATAAAAAGTATAGAATATAGTTAAATAATTAAAGCTATATTCTTTTTTTAATGAAAAATATAGCCCTGATAGGTTAGAGGATAAAAAAAATGATGAAAAATGTTTTCCACTAGATATGTGTTGATTTGTGGATATAAAATTAATTGTAGTAGTATTTTAAAATAGAAAATACTACTACTTATCCACAAATAAAAAGAAATACAACAATTAAATAGGAATATAAATAATAATATAGAATTAATATTATAAAAACATATGTAAATGGGGGAATTTATGGAGACATGTAAAATAAATAAAAAACAGATTTATACAATGCTAATTGCGTGTATAACACCAATAGTAATTTGTGCGTTATTAAATATATCTTTAGTATATGCTTTTTTACTAAGTGTTTTATTTGCACTTATTATATCATTAAAAAATGGATTTACAATAAAAGAACTAAAGCATATGATATTAAAAGAAATTAATGAGTGTAAAAGCTTATATGTAGTGATTTTATTAATAGGAGCTACTGTTTCTGTTTGGCTATCATCAGGTGTTGTTCCATCTATGATATTTTATGGTTTGAAATATATGAATGGTATGAACATATTATTTTCAAGTTTTTTATTAATAGCTATAAGCTCAGTTTTTATGGGAACTGCAGTTGGCACAATTAGTACAATTGGAATTGCAATATTAGGAATAGGTAAAGGATTTGAAATTCCAACTGGATTACTAGTTGGAGTAATTGTTTCTGGTGCATTTTTAGCTGACAAAATATCACCTATATCAGGTTTATTAAACCTAACATTAGCAACTACAGAAACTAGCTATAAGGAAATGGTTAAATCATCTTTGAAAACTATTATTCCTACTATAATAATTTGTGCATTAATATACTATTTAATTGGTACTAAGTATAGTAATGTTAGCGGATCTAAAAGTTCAATAGAATTAATGCAGTCTATAAAAAACGAATTTTTCATATCTCCATATTTTATATTAGTACCAGTATTAATAGTTATATTATCTATCATAGGAATCAAATCAATATATTGCATGATGTCCGGTGTGGTTATGGGAAGTATAATAAGTATTGTATTTCAAAATCTGAAACTATTAGATTTAATTAAGTATATATTTTTAGGGTTTAGCATAAATTCAAATTCTGCGGTTATTAATGAAACCTTAAATAGTGGTGGAGTTATATCAATGATATCGGTAGTTATTATAGTTATGGGTGCAATTGCTTTAGCAGCAATAATGCAAGGTACTGGTGTTATAAATTACTTAACTAAAGATTTAATATATAAAATAAAAAATAAAAAAGATTTAATTTTAAAAACAGGTATAATTAGTGGGCTTCTTACTGTTATTACTTGTGATCAGACGATAGGCATTGTTGTACCATCAAGATTATTAAAGAATAAATATGAAGAAATAGGAGTAGATAAAAGTATATTAGCTAGAACTATATCAGATACGGGGACGATAATAGCGCCTCTTATGCCATGGAATGTAAATGGATTAATAGTAAGCTTAGTTACAGGTGTTTCATGTTTAGCTTATGCACCTTTTGCATTATTATGTTTTATAGCTCCTTTAATGACTGTAATAGTTTCCAATATAAATAAAAGAAAATAAAAGCATTTCTCTCATTTTTATTTTAAATGAGAGAAATACTTACTAGACCAATCTTCTAAAGATTCAAGCACTATAGCTAAGTCTTTACCCATATCAGTTAAGAAATATTCAACTCTAGGAGGTACTTCAGGATAAACAACTTTAGTTATTAATTTATCTTCTTCAAGCTCTTTTAGCTTTTCTGTAAGAACTTTTTGACTGACACCGCATGTTATTCTTTGAAGCTCTAAAAATCTTTTCTCCCCTTTATTTAAGTGGCAGATAATCACAGCTTTCCATTTTCCTCTTATCAGTTCCATAGCTAAATCAAGCAAACAAACATGATTTTTTCCTTTATAAGATATCATAATACCATCCTTTATTTAAATTTTAAAAATAGTTTTTACTCTAAGCAACTATTATACTATAATAATTTAAAAATTATTAAATTAATTAATATATACAATAAATATGCATCTAATAATATATATAAAATATGTAAAGTAAACATATTTTTTAATATATTAAAGGTTACCTATAGGTAAGTAACAAACCTAAAAGTATGTATTGTATATATATGTAAATTAAATATATACTTATAATATATAAATATAATAAAATAAGGAGTGTAATGTCTTGAAAAATCTTTTTGATAATACCAAAATATTAAACATAAATTTAAAAAATAGATTTTTTAGAAGTGCTGTATGGGAAAACTTAGCAGATGATAAGGGACATTTGACAGATAGATTAAAGGTAGTTTATGAAGATTTAGCCAAGGGTGGAGTAGGAACTATAATAACTGGATATGCTTTTATTACAGAGGAAGAGCAACCAAATCCAGGTATGATGGGAATTTATGAAGATTCTTTTATAGAAGAATATAAAGAATTGACTGAAAAAGTACATGAACTAGGAAGCAATATAGTAATGCAAATTGTATATGGCGGATTTATGAGTAGTTTTAATATACATGATAGGATTATATTTGGACCATCGAATATGACTTGTGAGACTACAGGAGCTAAAGCTAAAGAGATGACAAAACAAGAAATAGATTATGTAGTTAAGTCTTTTGCAGATGCAGCACTAAGAGTTAAAAAATCAGGATTTGATGGTGTTCAAATACATGCAGCACATGGATATTTACTAAGCCAATTTTTATCTCCATATTATAATAAAAGAACTGATGAATATGGTGGTTGCATAGAAAATAGAGGAAGAATAATTTTTGAAGTGTATAAGGCAATAAGAAATAAGGTTGGGGAAGAATTTCCTATATTTATTAAGCTAAATTCAGAGGATGGATTAGATTCTGGTGGACTTACAAGAGATGATAGCTTATATGTAGCTAAAAAGCTATCAGAATTAGGAATAAATGCTATAGAGGTTAGTGGTGGAAATAGTGCTATAAAAAAAGTAGCTCAAAATAATCTAGGAGCTGGTAGAAAAAAAATATTAGGTAGTAAAGAAAAAGAGTCTTATTTTAAAGAATATGCAAAACAGTTAGCATCACAAATAGATATACCTGTAATATTAGTTGGGGGAAATCGAAGTTTGGATGTTATGAATGAATTATTAAATGAACATGATATAGAATATTTTAGTCTAGCAAGACCATTAATATCTGAACCAGACTTAATTAATCAGTGGAGTGAAGGTAGTAAAAAATATCCTAAGTGTATTTCTTGTAGTAATTGCTATAAAGAAGAAAAACCTTGTATATTAACTTAATGTGGGTAATAATATCAAGTAAATATAAATCAGTTATAACTTTAAAATATTTCTAATTAAACTAATAATTTAAAAGTTTTACTGAGTTATATTTATTGAAATAAAAATTAATTATAATAAATTTGGAGGAGAAAAAATGAAATTTAAATTTTGTCACAATAATTTTAATGTATTAAATCTAGAAAAGAGTATAGAGTTCTATGAAAAGGCGTTAGGTCTAAAGGAAACTAAAAGATCAGTAGCTGAAGATGGAAGCTTTATATTAGTATTTTTAGGTGACGAGGAGACAAATCACAAGTTAGAATTAACTTGGTTAAGAGATTGGGATAGACCATATAATTTAGGAGATAATGAATTCCATTTAGCTTTAAGAGTTGATGATTTTGAAGCAGCACATAAATTACACAAAGATATGGGATGTATATGCTATGAAAATGAATCTATGGGAATATACTTTATAGCAGACCCTGATAATTATTGGATAGAGATAATTCCAGCTCAAAGATAGTATTAGTTTTAAAGTGTGCCTTGACGTAGATAACTGTAACAGTTAATAATATAATAAATAGAACAATAAAGTGAGGTACATAATTATGAATAAAAATATAGTAGCAATATGTGAAAATGAAACAAGTGCTAAGTCGTTACAACAAGCAGCTTTAGAATTAGGATTTAATGTTAAGTATGAAGTTCAAGCAAAATCAGCTATAAAAAATGAATTATCAGAAAAAGATATAAATGAAGCTGCAATAGTACTTTTTGTAATAAGCTACGATGTAGAAGATATAGAAAAAATAGAAAGATTTATAGATCGTGAATATTACGAAGTTGAGCCAAAATTTGTTATTAATGACGCAAAAGCAGTTCTTAATGAAATATCATCAGAATTAAATTAATGAAAAGCTAGAATGCTAAGATTACTTAGAATTCTAGCTTTTTTTGATTAATTAGCACTAAAAATATAATATTGCATGATATTATTTTAGTACTTAATATTATATAATATCGTTTTTCATGAAACATTATCAATTAAAGATGCTTATAAAGAGAAAATGGATAATTCATCTTATAAACTAGCTAAGAAATATTAATTTAAAGAATATGTAACTTGCGAATGGTTTGGAATAATTGTATAATCAATAGTACAAAAGTCTAAGGGTATTAATATATATCTTTAGACTTTTTTTGTAACTGAAATGACAAGAAAATAGTTTAAGATATTTTCATAGACTCAAATAAAGAGAGGTAAGACATAATGAAAATCATAAATAAAATATTAAAAATAGTATTAGTATTTATAGTTTCTATATTAATATTATCAGCAGCTCTGTTCGGGTATTCAAAGTATGTAGAACCAAAGTTGTTAACAGTTAAAAACTATGAAATAAATGAAAATAAAGATAAAAGTACTAAAATGATTAAGGTAGTTCAATTTACAGATAGCCAGCTAGGTGATTTTTATAAATTATCTCAGTTAGATGATGTAGTTGAAAAAATAAATAATCAAAATCCAGATGTAGTTGTTTTTACTGGGGATTTGATTGATAAGATGAGTGAGTATGAAGAAAAAGAAGATGTTTCTAATGCACTTTCAAAAATAAGTGCTAATTTAGGCAAATTTGCTATATGGGGGAATCATGATTATGGCGGAGGAGGTCATAAGTATTACGAAAACATAATGGAAAAGGCAGGATTTAAAGTTTTAGTTAATGAAACGATAGAAATAGCATTAAATAATAATCAAAGTTTATCAATTTCAGGACTAGATGAAGCAATGTTTGGGAGTCCAGATTCTGAATTATTAATTAAAAATATGAAAAAAAGTGACTTTAATTTGCTATTACTGCACGAACCTGATTTAATAGATGAATTTAAGAATTCAAATGTTAATTTAGCTTTAGCTGGGCATAGTCATGGTGGTCAAGTAGCAGTACCTTTTATGGGAGCGATAATTACACCTCCTATAGCTAAAAAATATACAAAAGGGTTTTACGATATAGAAAAAGACATAAAACTATATGTAAATACAGGGCTTGGAAATACGAAAATGCCATATAGATTTATGAATATACCACAAATATCGATATTTAATATAAGTATTTAAATAATATCACATTATCAATTCACCTGAATATATTAGTTGTAAGAGGTGAATGAGATGAATTCTAAAATAGATAAAGATGGATTTTTATTCAATATATTTGGAAGTGTTAGAAAAATAATTGCACTTTTATTGACTATAGTTTTTTGTTACTTAAGTATAGACGGTAAAGTTACTCAAGAACAGTTTATACCCGTATTTAGTATGGTTCTTGGTTATTACTTTGGTCGTTCTACAGCTTTAGATATACCTGGAAAGAAAAAAAACCAAATTGAAAACTCTACAGATATTATTCCACCCACTGATCAAGATGAAGAAGATCAAAAATAATTATATAAATTTACAAATAAGTGCCTATTATAAAAGTTACTAGGCACTATTTTTGTGTAAATAAGTATATCTATAATAAACTAATGTAAAATATATATAATACACAAAAAATATAAAAGGTATATAATTTATACAGTGATAAATTGTTCTGTTGGAGTTGAAAAATAATATACATTAAAATGTTAATGTTAGCAGAAAGGGATGATCATATGGACAAAAAAACAATTTTATCAAAAACCATGTTATTTATTTTCATAGTATCATTTGTAGTTTTTTTCAAAACTATATTTGGAGATGAAAATACACTTGTAGGTGTTACAACTATTACAGCAACATTAATGCTTTTACAAAGAGACCTAACTTTATCACCTCTAAAAAATACATTTAGATTAATAATATTAAACTTATTTATAGGTATAGCATCAGTTTTGGCAGCTTCAAACATGTGGATAGGCATACCAGTAAACTTTATAACTTTATTTACTATAAGTTACTTACTTTGTTATAGTTTAAAAAATTCAATGTACTTACCGTTTTCGTTACAGTATTTATTTTTATTAGCAAATCCAATACCTCAAAGCTTGATACCTATTAGGCTAGCATCATTAGTATTTGGAGCATTGGTTATAATGTTTGCTCAAATAATTGCTAATAAAAATAAAATGAAAAAAAGTGGAGATAGAATATTAATCAATATATGTGATAGCATACTAAATAAAATTGAATTATTAAAAACTAATGAAGATATTAGTTCTTTAAGAGATGATATAAATTTACAATTAAATTCTTTTAGAAGTATGATATATGATAAAAGAGAATCGGATTTTTACTTAACAGAAGAGGCCAGGATAAAATTAAACCTATCAGTTTCTTTAGAATCAATAAATATGTTATTAGATAAAATAAACGATTTATCAGAAGTAGCTTTTATTATAAATAATTTAGAATTATTCTTAGAAGAAGTTAAAGCTGTATTGCAGGATAATAATTACGAAAAATTATCAAAAAAGATGAAATATTTATTAGCTGAATGTGAAAATGAAGGTATAGATGATTTATATTCATTACAAATGCTAGACAGTATAATTTTATTATGTGATAGTATTGGAGAGCTAAGAAAACTAGATAAATCTAGTTTTAATAAGATACATAGAATAGGAAAAAAACCGGAAAATTTCAAGCACAACATATTTAAAATAGCTTTTTCAAAAACTAAATCTATAAGATTTTGTTATGCTATCAGGGTGGCAACAGGTATAACTCTTGGTGCATTTATAATGGATTTTTTTAAATTTACAGAAGGTCGTTGGATAATATTTACATTGTTATCATTGATAAATCCTATTTATGAGGTATCTAAATCAAAGACAAAAGATAGAATTATAGCAACATTGATAGGATCTGTAATTATATTAGTGCTATTTGGAATTTTTAAAGACTCTACAAGCAGATTAGTTATAATAATGTTAACTGGATATATATCTAATTATACTGTTCAATATAAATATAGTATGATATGTACTACGGTATCGGCTATAGGATCAGCTGCTTTGGTAGGAAATGTACAGGAATTAACAATAGATAGAATTTTATTCGTTTTAATTGGTATGGCTTTAGCTATATTAATTAATAAGTTTGTACTGCCTTATAGACTAGAGGATTCTATAAATGAATTAAAAAAAATGTATGATAGTGTAATTAAAGAAATGATAGCAGAAATATACAATATTGCTAATGGAAATAAACAGATAAATACTATCAAAAACTTATTTATAATAACTTCATTTATAGAAAATAAAGCTATGATGAATAGTCAAATATCAAAAAATGAAATAAGTGGGAAAATAATAAATGAACAAAGACTATTAGTTACAAATGTATATGAGTTATACACTTGGATAGCTAAAGAAAAGATAAACCCTAAATATGCAAATCAAATTTTGTCATCTGTAAATCAATTGATAATAAATCAAGGAGAGTCTTTAGAGAATAAATTTGATACAATACAAAAATATATAAGTGAAATTAACGATTTAAAAACAAAAATAACACTAAGTAGTGTATTAATAATATTACAAGAAATAAAAGAAATACAAAATTTAAATTTAAAAGCTCAGATTTAATCTTCTGAGCTTATTTCTGTTAACACTTCTCTTAAATTTTCTAAAGAAATAAGTAGCTTATCTTTTTGACCTTCTGGTAAAGGTGATAATCTTTCTTTTAAAGTTAATTTAACGTTTTCAAATTTTGCATCTAAATAAGTATGTCCTTTTTCTGTCAAATCAATATTTATAATTCTTCGATCTTTTTGGTCTGGAAATCTTTCTATCATGCCTTCATCTATAAGTTTATTTAAAAGTTTGGTCATATTAGGGGTTGAAATTAATAATTTTTTTGCTACCTCAGATATAGGTTGCTTACCAGTATCTTTTAAAACTGCCATTACTTGAAATTGAGAATGATTAAATGTATCATGTGCAAACCCACAATTTCTTCTTATTAATTTTTTCTGAAACAGTGGCATAATAGTTATGAAATTGTGAACTATTAATTCTAATTTTGTATCATTCATTAATAAATACCTCCATTGTATTATTCTTATTATAATACATTAAATTATACTTAAGTTGCATTTTAAGAGACTAAATATATAACGTACCTACTATAGGTTTTATAATTAAATATAATTTTTAACAATGACTCTATAAATTACTTAAAGCAATTTGTTATGAACTAAAATTTTAACATTAAAATCATTGTTATGTAAATGTATTTGTATAAATTTTAACTATATAATAAGTAAACATAAGTTGTTAAAAATGTGTAAACGTTATATCAAATACGGCTACAAAAATTTAATATAAAATTCATATTTAAATCATTGACTTTTTTGTAAACTTATATATACTTAAAAAGTATAATAGTTAAAAAATATAACTATTAATTAATATAACTAATAATATTATATACTAAAATTATTTTCAATAGATAAAAAATATAATTTTTTTAGTTTATATTTAAATTTAAGTAATATGGAGGCAGAGGACGAGGAATGTTTAAGATTTTTAGGTACTTAAAACCATTTATAGTTTCGATTGTGGCAGTAGTTATGCTACTAGTAGTTCAAGCGGTATGTGATCTTTCATTGCCAGACTATACATCAAATATTGTAAATGTTGGAATTCAGCAAAGTGGTATAGAAAATGCAGTTCCTAAAGTGATTCGTGAAAGTGAATTAAATAAAAATACACTGTTCATGAATAATAGTGATAAAGAAAAAATAGAAGAAAGCTACACATTATTAGATAAAAATAAATTGAGTAAAGAAGAGTATGATAAAGAAGTAAAGCAGTATCCAGCTCTTAAAAAGCAACCAATTTATAAATTAAATACTAAAGATGAAGCAACTATTGATGAACTTAATAAAATAATGAGTAAATCAATGATGAGAGTAGCTGGTATTGAAATGGCAAGTGAAAAAGGAGCAATTCCAAATATTCCTCAAAATATGGATATATGGACAGTTCTTGAGCAAATGCCTGCAGATCAGTTAAATCAAATGACTAAAGAAATAGATAAAAACATAAATAAATTAGATGATAGCATGTTAACTCAAGCATCAATAAATTCTGTTAAATCAGAATATGAAAAAGTTGGTTTAGATGTAGAAAAATTACAAACAAATTATATATTCAAATCAGGAGGAATAATGCTGTTAGTAGCTCTTATAAGTATGGCTGCAACAGTAACTGTTGGATTCTTAGCAGCAAAAATAGCTGCTGGAATGGGTAAAAATCTTCGAAAGGATGTATTTAGAAAAGTTGTAGGATTTTCTAATGTAGAATTTGATAAGTTTTCTACAGCATCATTGATAACTCGTAGTACTAATGATATACAGCAAATACAAACTTTAATGGTAATGCTAGTTAGAATGGTATTTTATGCTCCTATATTAGGTATAGGTGGGGTAATAAAAGTTTTAGATACTGACACATCAATGGCATGGATAATAGGGGTTGCAGTAGTTGCAATATTATCTCTTGTATCAGTTTTATTTGCTTTAGCAATACCTAGATTTAAAAAAGTTCAAAAGTTAGTCGATAAATTAAACTTAGTAACACGTGAATCTTTAACTGGAATGTTAGTTATAAGAGCTTTTGGTACACAAAAAATAGAAGAAGAAAGATTTGATGAAACAAATGGACTTCTTAGAAAAACAAACACATTTGTTAATCGTATAATGTCAATGATGATGCCTATGATGATGTTAATAATGAACATCATAACTATATTAATAGTATGGGTAGGTGCTCATAATGTTGATGCTGGATCTATGCAAGTTGGGGATATGATGGCATTTATACAATATGCTATGCAAATAATAATGTCATTCTTAATGATATCAATGTTATCTGTAATATTACCAAGAGCATCTGTATCAGCTACTCGTATAAGTGAAGTGTTAAATACGGACATAAGTATAAAGGATACTAAGAATACTAAAAAACTTGATGAGTCAAAAGAAGGATATGTAGAATTCAAAAATGTATCATTTAAATATCCAGATGCAGAAGATGATGTAATAAGTGACATAAACTTTACTGCTAAGCCAGGTGAGACTACAGCATTTATAGGAAGTACAGGTAGTGGTAAGTCTACACTTATAAATTTAATACCTCGTTTCTTTGATACAACTTCAGGGGAAGTATTAGTAAATGGAGTCAATATAAAAGAAGTAAGTCAACATGAACTTAGAGATAAAATAGGATATGTCCCTCAAAAAGGAGTTTTATTCTCGGGAACTATAGATAGCAATATAAGATATGGTGTACAAGATGCGACTAAAGAAGAAATAGAAAAAGCATCAACAATAGCTCAAGCTATGGAGTTTATACAAGATAAACCAGATAGATTTGAAACTGAAATAGCTCAAGGTGGTACTAATGTGTCAGGTGGTCAAAAACAAAGACTTTCAATAGCTCGTGCTTTAGCTAAAAAGCCAAGAATATTTATATTTGATGATAGTTTCTCTGCTTTAGATTTAAAGACTGATGCAAAGCTTAGAAGAGATCTAAAGCCTGAAACTAAGGACTCAACAGTATTAATTGTAGCTCAGAGAATAAGCACTATAATGAATGCAGACCAAATTATAGTTCTTGATGAAGGTAAGATGGTAGGTAAAGGTAAACATGAGGAACTTCTACAGGATTGTGAAGTATACAAACAAATAGCACTATCTCAGCTTTCAAAGGAGGAGTTAGCACATGAGTAATCCAAGAGGAAAAAGAGCAGGAGGTCCAATGGGTGGCCCTATGGGTCACGGCATGGGTGGAACTGAAAAAGCAAAAGACTTTAAAGGAACAATGAAAAAATTATTACAACATTTAAAGCCATATAAGATAGCTATGATATTTGTTGTAATATTTGCAATAGGAAGTGCAGCTTTTAATATAGTTGGACCTAAAATATTAGGTAATGCAACAACAGAAATATTTGAAGGGTTAGTTAATAAGGTTAGTGGAACAGGTAATGGAATAGACTTTGATTCTATATTAAAAACATTAACTATGTTAGCTGTATTATATGTTATAAGTGCAGTATTCTCATTTATACAAACTTTTGTAACATCAGATATATCTCAAAAAGTATCTTATAACTTAAGAAAAGAAATATCTGAAAAAATAAATAAATTGCCTCTTAATTATTTTGATAAAAAAACTCATGGAGAAGTTTTATCAAGAGTAACTAATGATGTAGATGCAATAAGCCAAAACTTAAATCAGATATTATCTCAGATGATAACATCAATAACAACTATTATAGGTGTACTTATAATGATGTTATCGATAAGTGTAAGTATGACATTAGTAAGTTTAGTGATAATACCTATGTCTTTAGTATTTATAATGATAGTAGTAAAAAAATCACAAAAACACTTTAAATCACAACAAGAATATTTAGGTCATACAAATGGTCATGTAGAAGAGATTTATAGTGGTCATACTATAATGAAAGCATTCAATGGTGAGGAAAAAGCTATAGCTGAATTTGATGAGCTAAATGATACTTTATATAACTCAGCTTGGAAGTCTCAATTCTTATCAGGAATGATGATGCCAATAATGGCATTTATAGGTAACTTAGGATATGTAATGGTTGCCATAATGGGTGGATACCTAACAATAAAGAAAACTATACAAGTTGGTGATATATTATCATTTATCCAATATACTAAGTCATTTACTCAGCCTATAGCTCAAAGTGCTCAGATAGCTAATGTAATGCAAGCAACAGCAGCTGCAGCTGAAAGAGTATTTGAATTTTTAGGAGAAGAAGAGGAAGTGGTTGATACAACAAATCCTGCTTCAACTGAAAATATAAAAGGTGAAGTTGAATTTAAAAATGTTCACTTTGGATATAACGAAGATCATACAATAATAAATGATTTTTCTGTTAATATAAAACCAGGACAAAAAGTTGCTATAGTAGGTCCAACAGGAGCTGGTAAAACAACTATAGTAAAATTACTTATGAGATTCTATGAATTAAATAGTGGTAATATACTAATAGATGGTCATGATTTAAAAGATTTCACTCGTGATGATTTAAGAAGTATGTTTGGTATGGTATTACAAGATACGTGGTTGTTTAATGGTAGTATCATGGAAAATATCAGATATGGTAAACTAGAAGCTAGCAATGATGATGTAGTAAAAGCTGCTAAATTAGCTCATGCACATCACTTTATAAAAACATTAGCTGATGGATATAATATGGAAATAAATGAAGAAGCTAATAATATATCTCAAGGTCAAAAACAGTTATTAACAATAGCTAGAGCAATACTTGCAGATCCTAAGATATTAATACTTGATGAAGCAACAAGTTCTGTAGATACACGTACAGAAGTACTAATACAACAAGCAATGGAAAATCTTATGGCAGATAGAACAAGCTTTATAATAGCTCATAGACTATCAACAATAAGAAATGCAGACTTAATATTAGTAATGAAAGATGGAGATATAGTAGAACAAGGAAGTCATGAAGAGTTATTAAAGACAAATGGGTTCTATTCAGAACTTTACAATAGCCAGTTTGAAGAAACTGAAGCTTGCTAAGAATAAATAATTTTAATTAAACACCTATTTAGTTAAAGTAGTCTAATACAAGAATACTTTTAACTAAATAGGTGTTTTTTACGCTTAAGTAATTCACGATACTTCAAAAACTGTTTATAAATTATAAATCATAGTCATGCCAATACATTTATGAAAGTAAAAAATGACATTTTGAGCAACGGACGAAGTTGTTGGCGATAGGAGGGAAGCGACTTTTTTATTAGTAAAAATTTATTTGAATTTATGGTTGTATAAAAAGTAAATTTAACATATAGATACTTATAAAGAGAGACATACAGTTAAAATACAAAAAGACAAATACAAAAGACAAAATTACAAATACATAAAAGATAAAGGATACTACAATTAAATTATAAAAAGGAACGATTTCCTGAAATTGTAGAACGAGTAATCATATTTAATTTATAAGGGGTGGAGATTATGCCAAATATAGTACTAACAAGAATTGATAACAGATTGATACATGGTCAAGTAGCCACAATGTGGTCATCAAGTGTTGGAGCCAACTTGTTATTAGTTGCTAACGATGAAGTTGCAACTAATGAATTTAGACAGGGACTTATGGATATGGCAGCGCCGAGTTTTGCTCAAACAAGATATTTTAGTATAGAAAAAACTATAAATATAATACATAAAGCAAGTGATGCTCAACACATAGCAATAATATGTGAGAATCCTCAAGATGTACTTAAATTAGTACAGGGAGGAGTACCTATAAAAAAAGTTAATATAGGAAATATGCATATGGCAGAAGGTAAAAGACAAGTATCTAAGGCTGTATGTGTAAATGATGATGATGTCAAAGCATTTAAGAAACTTAAGGAATTAGGGGTAGAGCTAGAAATCAGGAGAGTTCCTAGTGAGTCTGCTGAGAATATAGATGAATTATTTAAATAAGGGGGTAAATGTTTATGGAATTAAGTTTTATCCAGATTGGTCTTATTCTAATAGTAACAATGATAGCTGCAGTGGATCAATTCAATTTCTTGGAGTCTTTATATAGACCTATAGTGATTGGACCGATAGTAGGGGCTATAATGGGGGATTTACAAACAGGACTTATAGTTGGTGGTTCTTATGAACTTATGATGATAGGAGCGATGCCTGTTGGAGGGGCTCAACCACCAAATGCTGTTATAGGTGGAATAATGGCTACAGTATTTGCTATTCAATCAGGACTAGATACTGCAGCAGCATTACCTTTAGCAATACCATTTGCATTACTTGGTCAATATGCTGTTACAGCGTTATTTACAGTAATGTCACCTTTAATGGGATTATGTGATAAGGCAGCAGAAGAAGGTAATCCAGCTGGTATAGATAAAGTTAACTATATGGCTATGGGAATATTAGCAGTATTATTTGCATTAATAGTTTTAGCTGGATTATTAGCAGGTCAAACGATAGGAGAAACTTTAACTAAAGTATTACCTATACAAGTTTGGAATGGATTAACTGCAGCTGGAAAAATGATGCCTGCACTAGGATTTGCAATGTTACTTAAAGTTATGTTAAGCAAAGAATATGCAATATTTATGATATTAGGATTTGTATTAGTAGCATATGGAAAATTACCACTTTTAGCTATAGCTATGGTAGGTATAGCAGCAGCAGTTTATGACTTCCACATAAGTATGAAAACTAAAAATACAGGAGGAGGTATGACAGATGGCATCTAATACTGAAACTATGATGAGAGGACAGAAAGAATATATAGACAAAACTGAAGGTCAAAACCTTGATAATAAGACGTTAAATCAAATGGCTTGGAGATCTATGTTTTTACAAGCATCATTTAATTATGAAAGAATGCAAGCTGGAGGTTGGTTATATTCAATACTTCCAGGATTGAAGAAAATACACAAAAATAAAGAAGATTTATCAACATCAATGAAACATAATTTAGAGTTTTTTAACTGCCATCCATTTTTAATAACTTTCGTTATGGGAATAGTATTATCTCTTGAGCAAAAAAAATCAGATGTTCAAACTATACGTGCTTTAAGAGTTGCGGCAATGGGTCCTCTAGGTGGAATAGGAGATGCAATATTCTGGTTTACCCTATTACCAATATCAGCTGGTATAGGAGCCAACCTTTCTCTTCAAGGTAGTATTTTAGGACCGATTATATTCTTTATATTATTCAACGTTGTTCATTTAGGATTGAGATTTGGATTGATGCATTGGTCATATAAAGTAGGTGTTGAAGGAATAGCTAAGCTTACTAAAAATGCTAAGGAATTTACAAGAGCAGCTACAGTACTTGGGATGATAGTTGTAGGCGCTTTAATAGCTTCATATGTAAGTGTAACATTAGTTACTCCAGAATACTTAAGCATGTCAGGTACTATAGATTTACAAAAAATATTAGATTCTATAATGCCGTGTTTACTACCTCTTGCTGTAACATTTGGTATGTATGGATTAGTTAAGAAAAATGTATCTCCATTAATAAATATATTAGTATTAGTTGTAATAGGTATAGCAGGTGCATTTATAGGTATATTCTAGGGGGATAAAAATGATTATAATAACTGGTCATGGAAAGTTTGCATCAGGATTAAAAACTAGCTTAGATTTAATAGTAGGAAATTATGATTTTGTAAAACCTATAGATTTTACGGAAGAAAAATCTCCAGAGAGTTTAAAATCTGAAATGAAAACATTTGTAGAGAGTATAGAAGATAAAGTATATATTTTTACAGACTTAGTAGGAGGAACTCCATTTAAAGTAAGTAGTGAGTTAACTCTAGAACATTCAAATATAGAAGTTCTTTGTGGAACTAATTTGCCAATGCTTGTAGAAGCTACAATGATGGTGTCTTTAGGATGTGATTTGGATAGTGAATCTATAAAAGATGCTGGGGTGAATAGTATAAGGCCACAAGTAAAAAAAGTAGTATTTTCAGAAGATGGAATATAATTCATATTAATAAAAAGAGATACCTTAGGTATCTCTTTTGTTTTTTGGGAAAAATGATATACTGAATATAAAAATATTTAGGAGGAAAATTATGAAAAAAATATTATCGATAATGATTGCAATTATTTTAGTTGTATTTAGTGTAGTTGGTTGTTCGAAAAAAACTAATGAAGTCGTCAAAAAAGACGTCTTAAGTAAAACTCAAGATGAAATTATTGAGTCGGCAAAAGGAAGTACTGTTAGTTTTTATGGTTATGGTGGAGATGAGGTAATGAACAAATGGTTTGACAAAAATGTAATACCTCAAATGAAAGAAAAGTATGATATTACAGTTAAAAGGGTTGGAATGGATATTGATAGTATACTCAACCAATTAATAACTGAAAAACAAGTTAAAAATGCTGATGGAACCATAGATGTAGTATGGATAAATGGAGAAAACTTTAAAAATGCAAAAGAAAATGATTTATTATTAGGAGCATTTACTAAAAAACTTGAAAACTTTGAAAAATACGTAGATACAAAATCAGATGATATTACTGTTGATTTTGGTACAAATACTTCTGAGATGGAAGCTCCTTGGGGTAAATCTCAGTTTACTATATTAAAAAATAATAAAAATGTAAATGAAAGTATAAAAAGTGCAGATGAACTAAAAAAAATAATAAAAAAATATCCAGGTAAATTTACATATCCAGCATTACCTGATTTTACAGGAAGTGCATTTGTAAGAAATATAATTTATGATGTTGTAGGATATGAAAATATAAAAAATCTACCAGAGGATGAAGCTAAAGTTAAAGAAGCTATAAAGCCAGCAATAGATTATTTAAATGAAATAAAGCCATATCTATGGAATAAAGGTACTACATATCCATCTACATTATCACAATTAGATAATATGTATTCAGACAATGAGGTTTATTTTACAATGACATATGCACCATCAAGTGTATCTAAGAGAATAGAAAGTGGCGAATTTAATAAAGAAACAAAAACAATTAAATTTGATAAAGGAAACTTAGGAAATACTCACTTTTTAACTATTCCAAACACAAGTCCAAATCCTGACGGTGCAATAGTTTTAATTAATTACTTATTAGGGTTAGAAGCTCAATCTTCAAAATCAAATATAAATAATTGGGGCGATGCATCGATTATAGATATTAGTAAGTTAAATAATGATGATAAGAAGATGTTTGACAACTCTATAGTAATAGAAAATTCAGTTCCAGAGCTAAAGGCTGGACTAGTACCAATAATAGAGAAAATATGGACTGAAGAGGTTCTAGAAAGTGCTAAATAAAATAAAACCATATATATATATAACTCCCGTAACGATGCTACTAGCTTTTGTTATGGGAGTTGGAATATTCACTTGTGTAGGACAAAGTTTGGGATATTTTCCTCAAATTGGATTAAATGATTTGACATTTAAATACTATGAGGAAATATTTAGAGATAAAACTTTTATTAGGTCTTTTTTATTTACATTAAAAGTTTCTTTGATATCATCTGCTATATCTGTTTTTATAGGAGTTTTAGTTTCCTATTTTTTATCTAAAACTAAACATACTAAATTTAGAGAAGCAATATTTAAATTACCTATAATAGTTCCACATATTGTAGCTGTAGTAATTGTAATTATTATATTTTCACAAAGTGGAATTATATCTAGATTATTATATAATTTAGGGATAATAAATGATTCATCTCAATTTATGCAATTAGTATTAGATAAAAAAGGATTGGGAATTATTATGACATACATATGGAAAGGTATTCCATATGTGATAATAACAGTATATAGTATTTTAAAATCTAAAAGTGAAAAAATGGAGTTAGCAGCTAAAAATTTGGGAGCGAGTGAAATACAAGTATTTAAACGTATAGTTCTGCCAACAGCTATGCCTAGTATGATATCATCTTTTTTGATATTATTTTCATTTTCATTTGGATCATTTGAAGTGCCATTTTTAATTGGGCCATCATCCCCAAAGACACTTCCGGTATATGCATATTTAATATATTCCAGCTCTGATTTATGCCAAAGACCGCTTGCGATGGCAATAAATGTAATAATATCATTATCAAGTATTATTTTATTAATTTTATATAATAAAGTATTTAATAAACTATATAAATTTAAAGTATAGGAGTTTTTATGAGCAATAAATTAAAAAAATTAGTTATATATTTGGCAATGCTAAGTATATTTGTTCCAATAATAATTCTTGCAATATGGGGATTTACTAGTTCTTGGGTATATCCAAAGTTAACACCAAGTGAGTATTCGTTAAGAGGAATAGAATATATTTTAAATAAAGAAAATTTAAGAACTATGGTAAATAGTTTGATTATAGCTATTGTGGTATCTTTAATTACCATTTTAATTACTGTACCGGCAGCGTATTCTTTAACTATATACAATTTTAAAGGAAAAAAATTAATAGAATTATTGATACTATCGCCGATAATAATTCCATTGATTTCAGTTGCTATGGGAATACACATAACTTTTTTAAAATTAAATATAGCAAATACACTATTAGGTGTAATTATTATAAATATTATTCCCTGTATCCCTTATTCCGTAAGAATACTTAGCGATACTTATAAAATTATAGGCAATAAGTTTGAAATACAGGCAAAAACTTTAGGAGCAAATAAAAAAGAAATTTTTATAAAAATTACACTACCGCTCTTAGCTCCAGGGATTATGAGTGCATTCAGTATGTGTTTTATAATTTCATTTAGTCAATATTTTTTAACGATGCTTATAGGTGGAGGTAAAATTATAACTTATCCAATGGTTATGTTTCCATATATACAAAGCGGAGATAGACTTTTATCATCCTTGTATAGTTTAGTATTTATAGCTATAAGCTTAATAGTATTATTTATCATGCAAAGTATAGTTAATAAATTTTTTAAGTCTCAAATTAAATTAATAGATTAAACTAGAGAGGAAATAGAATGTCTGAAGTTAAAATTTTAAGTGTGAGTAAATCATTCAACTCAAGTAAAGTATTAAATAATATAAATATTGATATAAAAAATGGAGAATTGATATCTTTGTTAGGTCCATCAGGTTGTGGTAAAAGTACGACATTGAAATTAATAGCAGGCATATTAAATCCAGATGAAGGAGATATCTTGTTTGATAATAAATCAGTTTTAAAATTAAAAACAGAAAAAAGAGATGCAGCAATTGTTTTTCAAGAATATCTTTTATTTCCTCATATGAATATATATGAGAATATAGCATTTGGACTAAAAGTAAAGAAAATACCTAAAAAAGATGTTGATTCCAGAGTATCAGAATTACTAGAAACAATAAAATTATCAAGTGAAAAATATAAATATCCATCAGAATTATCAGGAGGACAGAAACAGAGGGTTGCTATAGCTAGAGCTTTAGCTATAAATCCAAAGATATTATTATTAGATGAACCTTTTTCAAGTTTAGATATAAACTTGAGAAATGAGATGAGAGAATTTGTTTTAGAGATTCAAAAGAAATATAATATAACTACAGTATTAGTGACCCATGATAAAGAAGAAGCATTAATCATGAGTGATAGAATAGCTGTAATGTTAGATGGAGAAATAAAACAATTTGATACGCCCTATAATTTATATAAAAGCCCAAAAACAAAAGAAGTTGCAAACATATTTGGTGAAAGAAATTATATAAAAGGCAAACTAATTAATGGAGTATTTAAGGCTGATAATATAAATATAGATTTAAATAACAATGAGAGTTATGAAGAAATAGAAATAATGATATCTAAAGAAGATATAATTTTGGATGAAGCAAAAGAAAATAATTGTAATATAGCTACTATTGCAAAAAAAAGATATGTGGGAGATAAGACTTATTATGAGGTCAAATATAATGATTATACATTAAAGTTATCAAGTACTAATGATGGTTTAGAAATTGGAGATAATATGAGTTTGAAATTTAATTCTCATAATATAAAATATTTTTGTGAAAAATAGCTATAGATTTAATGAATACAAAAATATATATTATAGAAAAAAACAATAATAACTATTATTTTAGCTTTGATATAATAAAAATCGAGTATGCATAATATAGGAGGTCAAGATGAGGATATCTAAGAAAACAAAATCACTATTGGTTGGAGCAGTAATGGTTTTAACATTAAGCAGTATAGTAGGATGTTCTTCTCAAGAGAAGGCAAGTTACACTAATGTAGATGGAAAGCAAACAGAAGAAATGATAAGTAGTAAAGATGATTTATTATTAATAGATGTTAGACCATCAGAAGAATATAAGACTGGATATATAGAAAATAGCATAAATATACCATATGATGAAATAGAAAAAAGAATGGATGAAATTGCTGATTATAAAGATAAAACTATAGTTTTATACTGTAATACGGGAAATAAAAGTGAAAAAAATGCAAAATTACTAGCAAATAATGGATTTAAACATGTTTATAATGCAACTGACGGTGTGAAGGAGTATGATTATAAATTAATAAAATAGATAAAAGCTGCCTTGAAAATTTTTAAGGCAGCTTTTTTACGCTTAAGGAATTTATGATACTTTAAAAACTATGTATAAGTTATAAAGCATAGTCATGCCAATACATTTATGAAAGTAAAAAATTACATTTTTATTTAAGTGCGTAGAGCTCAATAATGTATAATTAATTATGATATAAAATATAAAATTAGTGGAGGTAATATGAAAATAGTAGATTCTATATATGGTGAATTTGATATTGATCTTATAATACAAGATTTAATAAATACTAAAGAAGTACAGCGTTTGAAAAGAGTTCACCAAGGCGGTGCAAATTATTTAACAAATCCAAAATGGAATGTTACTAGATATGAACACTCTATTGGAACTATGTTACTTGTTAAAATTTTAGGTGGATCGATAGAGGAACAAATAGCAGCTTTATTACATGATATATCTCATACTGCATTTTCACATTTAGTAGATTTAGTATTAGATAATAAATCTGAAGATTATCATGAGAAAATATACAAAAAAATAATGAATGAATCAGAAATACCTGAAATATTAATTAAATATAATTACAACCCAAATGAAATTTTATTTGATGAAAAAAGATGGACAATATTAGAAAAATCATCACCAGATTTATGTGCAGACAGAATAGACTACACATTAAGGGATATACTTCAGTATGGTGGAATAACTAAAATAGAAATTAACAAATTTATTGAAAGCTTAATAGTTCATAATGGAGAAGTTGTTTTAAATAATATAGAGGCAGCTGAATGGTTTACATCTACGTATTATAAGGAGGTAATAGACTTCTTTATGCATCCACTAAATATATATTCTAATGCAGTACTAGCAAAAGTAATTCAAAGGGCTTTGGATATAGGTGAGATAAATATAAGTGACTTGGAAACTGATGATGAGGTTCTACTTAATAAGTTAAAAAGGATACAAAATAAAGAAATATTGGAATTGATATCTAAAATACATAAAGATGTATGTGTAGAATATGATGAATTAAATTATGATATACATCAAATTCAGAAACTGAGATTAATAGATCCTATGGTACTTATAGAGGGGAAAACAGTAAGGGCTTCGAGTATTTCTACAAAAATTGAAAAAGAAAATAAAATAGCACGAGAGCGTTCTAAAAAAGGAGCTTTTATAAAAATAATTAAATGCTAAGTAAATAAATTTATATTTAATTCGAATGCTCTATCAATAGTTAGGTAGAGTCTTTCGAATTTATAGTTTATATAATTCTAATTGAAAATAAAAAAAGAAAGATAAAAAGTGTTGACATAAAAAAATAAAGATGATATAGTTATAACTGTCCTTAAAAACAGGACAAAATAAGAACTTTGAAAATTAAACAGTAGGTTAATTTATAGAAACAAACATAATTCTTTATAGAATTAAACACAAACAACCAAGCCAGATATTCAGATAATGATTAGCTGAGCAATGGACAACTTTTATTTGAGAGTTTGATCCTGGCTCAGGATGAACGCTGGCGGCGTGCCTAACACATGCAAGTCGAGCGATCTTCTTCGGAAGAGAGCGGCGGACGGGTGAGTAACGCGTGGGTAACCTGCCCTGTACACACGGATAACATACCGAAAGGTATGCTAATACGGGATAACATACTTTTATCGCATGGTAGAAGTATCAAAGCTCCGGCGGTACAGGATGGACCCGCG